>JAYZTT010000010.1:0-167951 GCA_036125855.1 Planctomycetota bacterium | reverse complement strand
GCATCATCTCCTGCATGAACTCCGGCGAGCAGAACTCCATGATCCTGCCATCGAGGGCCCAGATCTCGGCCGCCTCGAAGTGCTCCATCATCGCCGGCATCACCTGCTGCTCCTCACCATCGAGATGAGTCAGCAGCAGTTCCTGCAGTTTCGCCAGGTCGCCCTGGATGTCGGTCGAATTGCCGTCCGAAAGAGTGGTCACGAGGGCTTCGATTTGACGGTGCTGGTCGACGCTGGCACCGGTCGAACCGGGAGCGCGTTCCTCCAGGGGAGGGAAGAAGAGCGTGTCTTCCAGTTCCGAGTGCTTGTCGAGGATGCGGGCAAAGCGTGGAAAGTCGCTGGTGAAGAGTTCGTCTCCGCCGGCGATGATCCGCGCCAGATCCCGGCGCAGGGCACGGTGGACATAGACGAAGTTATCCGCAACGGCGGCGTACTTTTCCGGGTCTACCTTGGCTGGATCATCGGCTGCTTCGCTCATCGGATTTCTCCTCAAAGACTCGACATCAGCGTCTTCTTGTCCCAGTAAGAACGAACGCTCGAGATCAATCCTTCCGGGTTGACGGTGAAAACAGAGACCCCCTCGAAAGTGAGCTCTTTCTCCTTCTTGCGCAACTTTGCGACACCGGTCCACCGGACAGCGGCCTCGTTCCCCGCCACGAACATGTCATCCTCGGTCAGTGCCATCTTCTCGAAGAAGCCGGAGAGCGCCTTGAAGTAGTTGGTCGACTTGTCACGGACCAGCAACGGCGGTGTGCCGACCGGATCCCAGCTCAGCGCGTCTTCGCTGAACAGTTCGAGCAACTCGTCGACCTCCATGTTGCGCAGGCACGAGAAGTATCCGCCCACCACCTCGGCGATCTGTTCCTTGCTCAACTGCTCGGGGGCCGCTGACTTCGGCGCTTCGGGTGGATTGTCGCCGAGGTACTGCTCCTTGAGGCTTTCGATCTCCGCGTCATCGGCGGGAGGCGCACAGTGCGAGGGCGCATGTTCCGCAACATATTCGCGCAGGTGTTCAGGGAGTTGTTCGTAGGAATCGATGCGCGCCGCGGTGGTCTGCATGAAGCCGTCCCCCATGCCAGCAAACGCCGGCAGGGTGCCGTAGCGGTTCATCACCATCACATCGGCTACATCGGGAGCGGTCGAACCGTTGTAGGCCTCGTTGAACCAGACCTTGCCGATCGGTGTCTCCACTTCGCCATACAGTGTCCAGTAGAAGAAAGTGGTGTCACCGCAGCGCTGGGCGAAGACCTTGTCGTTGCTGACCCTCGCCAGGCCGTAGTGGCCATCCTGGTGCGGTCCACTGAGACCCTCGGTGTGGATCACGATGTGGCGATCCTTCAGTTCGAAGTGAGCGATGATGTAGGGGTACTCGCGGATGATGTGGCGGCCGTCATCCTCTTGCAGGATTTCGCCGCTGTCGGGGTCGCGATAGATGACCAGGGTGCGGCAGACAGCCTCCGCCTTGCCCCCTTCCATCTTCACCAGCCGGTTGCTGACCAGCGCCTCGACGCCAGCGATGATCTCTCCGCCAGGCTGGCGATAGAGCTTGCCGACACTGTGGTAGTAAATGGGATCGCCATCGCCGACATCGAAGGAGATAAACTCCTTGAAGGTCTCGGCGTCGAAACCGTGGTCCGCATCCGGGGCGGCGGTCTCGCCACCCATTCTCACAATTTCCATACCTTGATTCTCCTGATCTGGAGGTTAAGCACCTTTGCGCCTATTAAAGCGCATCGGAAGGAAATTCGCGAGAGCTCGAATCCAGCTACCCTCCAGCTCCTCGAAGAGACTCTGGTTGAGAGCGAAAACCTGCCGCGCCTCTTCGATCACCTGTTCGGAGCGTTCTTCACCGAGCGGCAACTGGTTGAGGCGATTACGGTATTCATTCTTGAACTCCCTGGCGTTCTCGATCTCATCGAAATCGAAGAAGCGCAGGCCGTCACGGTTCTCCAGACCCAGCGAACGTCGAGCGATCTTGGAGATCACCCGACCACCGGACAGATCTCCGAGATAACGGGTGTAGCTGTGAGCCACGAGCAGTGCCGGGTCGTTGTCACCCAACCAGTGGATGCGCTCGACATATTCGCGGCGAGCGGGCGTATTGCGGATCTGGTTCCTCCAGTCATCGCCATAGAGGAACTGAAGGTCCTGCTCGAGAGAGGCCTTACGACTGAGCTCGGGGAAGTGAATCTTGCTGATGACCGGGTGATCCTTGTGGCGCTCGAGTTGCTCTTCCAGCGCCTCGTAGACCAGATACATCCCTGCCTGCATGTTGGCGAAACTCTCCAGATCCAGAACACCCTTGAGGATGCCCTTGACGAAATTGGTGGATTCGACGAAACGGTGCGCCTGGGCGGTGCCGCTGCGGATCCTCTGGGCAAAGGTGAGCTCTTCGGTGTCCTTGGCAACCGTCGGTGACTGCGCCTCTGCCGGTACCGGTTCCGATGTCTGCTTGCGATCGATCTGTTGCAGTTGCTGAGTATCTGTCATGAGAAACTCCCTTCGTCTCATCAGTGATCTGATACCCATCAATCAGGTTCGAAGAGCGCTCCGGACAGGGAAGCTGGAAATGGGAGAAATTGTCATGAATGGCCCCTGAGAGCTGTTTCATGCCAAAATCAGCGGGCTGAAGCGACCGACCTGGAATTGGCGACGCCTCCCAATCCCGGAAATCCCGGGTCTGGAAGGCGAAAAGCCGTTGCTGGGGGAGAAATCCCGATTTCGCGAGGAGCCTAGCCGCCAGCGGCGAAGTAGCCGATCACTCCTGGCACTGCTAACCACAGCAACCCTTTGACCGTGAAGAAGACCAGGCCAGCGACACCAAATCGTTTGACTATGTTATTCATCGTCATGAGATCCTCCATTCGTTCCTGTTGTGGTCTGATACCTACTAATCAGGACCAGGCGGCGCTCCGGACAGGGGAATTCTCCTCATTCTGGAAAACGATACGGTTCGAACAGATCCGGCAGCATCGATCTCTCTTCGGCCAGGCGACTGCCGATCACCAGGATCTCTCCCGATCTGCCAGCTTTCACCACCAGGCCCTCGGCAAGCGTCGCCTCCTGCCCCTCTTCGAGCCGGGCGATCCGATGCCTGACCGCCTTCTCGAAGAAATCGATCCCGGCGGCCAGTTCTTGGCTCAGCATCTGTGCGTGCTGGATGAATTCGACCCCCTCGCCCCAGAAATACGGAGGAAAACCAAAAGGGCCGCGAATCGAAAAGGAATCCAGAACCCCGCGATCCGGCATCACCTTGACGTACCAGGGAGGATCGATCGACTCGACCGGTTGATCGATGTGCGTGATCCTGCCGAGCAGATGAGTGAGTCCGAAATGGAGCTCTGGCTGCCGATAAAAGGGAGCCAGACCTTCCTGCGGCGAATTGCCTTGAGCCTGCAGCACCTCGATGGAATGGATATACTCCATTTCGAGCGCTCTCTGAATTGCCGTTACCGGCGGCTCGATCGAATCGAGAGCTGCCAGCATCGACCGCAATTGATCTGCGCTTTCAATTTCCGACATCAACCAGCGGGACTTGTTGATCCAGTCCACGAGCAGAGCCATGCGTGTCATTTCATCCAGCAGGAAACCGCCCCCCAGATAGCCCTCGATACACTCGAGGGATCGGGTCGCCCACTTCACTCGTTCTTGCAGTGACAGGGGACTGTTCCTCGTAGGAATAGGAATCAACAAACTATTCATGCCCTCAAACTCTGATTGCATCGACAACAGATGATCGGTTCCGGGGTGCAGATCGATGTCGATGGCAGCCCTCCTCGCTTGTGGCTGCTGGGTCAGGGTCCAGATCTCCGAATATCGATCGATGAACACCTGTAAGGGCACCCCCTCGATTTCCTGCTGTGGGGTCAAGGTCCGTGGGTGTGACCTGCAGTAATTGATCAGCGGTTTTCGATTGAGCAGCCGAAAGGTCGAGGGATCTCGTTCCTCATATCTTTGTGCGACGTAATGGGCCAAGCCAGTGGCACCGAGCGCTTCCTGGATCTCCACGACGAGACGCTGATTGCCCTTGCGGTACCCATCGACAAGCATCCAGACCGAGAGTACCAGCAAGATCGCGAGGAGGAGGAATGCGCCCCAGCCGGAGAAGATGGCTCGCACGGGAATTTTCATCCGGGAAGAATCCTCTCTCAAAACGGCACGGCAAAGCCGTTATTCGCGAATCCATTGGCATCTCCAGCGTAACCGCAACGCTCCCCCGGATCCTCAAGATCATCGAAGTGCCATGATCGAGCCGCTTCGAATATCGAAGATCAGGGGGTGACGACGCTGGCAATTGACAGCAGGAGCGGCGGACGCGGCCGCCCCGCTTATCGATTAATCCTCAGCGTCCCGGAGCTTTTGCAGCACCTTCAACGAGACCTTCCGCCCCCACTCCATGCCAACCACCATACTCTCCTGGGTGATGAGCGGCTGCTTCTGAATGAGCATCTTTCCGACCGGTGATTCGAAAAACTTGATCAGTTCCTTTACCTCTTGATGAGTCAGATGCTTCTCGTAAATCGGAATCAGCTGGTCCAGCAGCTCGGAAAACAACACCTCGTCGAGAAACTCCTCGATAAAATCATCCGGGATATCAAGCCCACTAGATCTAAAGCTGTCCAACATCGTTTTCATGACCTGGATACCCATTTCCTTCGAGTTCTGCAGGTCGACCAATTTCTTGATGTCTTGCCGTTTCGAATTGGCAGCATCTTCATCATCCGCAACGGCGATGCCGATCCCACAAATGCCCATCGACAAGACCAAGACTACGACGATCCACGGTGCCTTCATGGCTCTTCCTTCCTGATTCTCCGGGGAGAGAATCTGTTTTCACGGGTCGGTTTCCAGCGCCTTGTTCCGGCGGGTGAACAGACCAGCCCCTCATCTAAAATCCGGTTCTCGCAGCAACTCGGACCCGGAAACCGCAAACCTTGAATCCAGCCGGATCAGATCTCGAGTCCCATCGACCCGCAGAGTCGGATAGATCCATCGACCGGCAATTGGGCCGGTGGAAAGAAAGGAGCGGAGCAATGACCGAAGACAAACGGAAACTCTCCGACCAGCAACTGGAAGATGTGGCGGGTGGACTGAAAATCGAAAGCCAGGTAGGGAAATTAACTGCTGCAGAGAAGAAGAAGATGAAGATGAAGGCCAAAGCCAAGAACGATGGGAAATAAGCAGCAGCGACGCAGGTTCGGAACTCATGGCACTCAACTGCTCTCAGCGACTTCTCTCTCGACGTCGCGGCGACGATGGCGGCCGTGAGTTCCGCAACCTGCATCGCAAGCCGCCGCTCCTTCATTCCGCATCGTCCTGAATCGCGGCCGAGGACAGTTCCAGAACGGTCAGGAATCCTGTTCTTCCGGTCGCGGCAGAATCTGACCGGGGGTATCCTGCCCCAGGACTTTTCACGGTGTCGCCGTGGAAGAACTGGTTCCAACCCGGTGGAGTTCGATGATGCCTTCCGATCCGATGCGGTCGATGACCACTGCGATAATTCTGGGTGCAGTGCTGGCGTTGCTGTGCGGCTGGCCGCTGCCTCATGACACCAGCGAACCGGCCGAAGTGCTGGCCGCCCGGGTCCTGCAGGTGGTCGAGGAGCATTACGTTGAAGAAGTCGATGGCCAGGAATTGCTGCGCAGTGGTCTCGATCAAATCATCCAGGGACTCGATCGGAACAGCCGATACTTCTCCCCCGACGAGGCGAAACAGTTCGAACAGGAAACCGGTGGATATCTGTACGGCATCGGTGTGGTCCTTCGCGAATCGGAGCAGAATGATCTCATCATCGAACGGGTTCTTCCGACCGGACCCGCTGGAGATGCGGGAATCCTGGCCGGAGACGAGATCGTATCGGTCGATGATGCCTCTGCGGAAGAATGGGATCTGCCCCGTCTCTCCTCCCAACTGAGAGGAGATCGCGGCACCCAGGTGCAGATCGGGATCGAACGCGAATCGAGGCAGATGACGGTGACGGTCGAACGCGACGAGGTACGCATCCCGAGTGTTACCGAGATTGCGATCATCAAACCCACCGACGAATCGCAACCGATCACCGGTCTGGTTCGCCTGCAACAGTTTCAACCCAATAGTAACCAGGAGTTAAAACTGGCGGTCGATCAGATCATCGGTGCCGGTGCCGAGGGGATCATCCTCGATCTACGGGGAAACTCCGGAGGCTTATTCACGGAAGCGGTGGCGATCTCTTCGCTGTTCCTGGATGAGGGATTGACCGTGGTCAAAACGCGCGGTCGAGCAGGAAAAGATGAGGAACGGGTTTCCTCCGTTGCGAAACCAGGCCCCTTTCCTGACCAACCTCTGGTCATCCTGATCAACGGTTCCAGTGCCAGCGCATCGGAAATCGTCGCTGCCGCTCTGCGCGACCACCGTCGCGCGGCACTGGTCGGATCCACCTCCTTCGGCAAATGGACCGCTCAGGATCTGATCTACATCCCCGGCAAAACCGATCGATCACTGCTCAAACTGACGACCCAGTCGTTTCATCCGCCGCGAGGAACGAGAAGCTCTCGAGACGAAACGGGCAGCCCCTCCGGTTTGATCCCCGACCTTCCGGTGACGATCGGCCCGGAAACCGAATTCCAGCTGGCAACCGCCTATCGAAACCGCTCTTTCGAACGGATTGAACAACCCGGCGCTCTGGCGCAAATCGCGACTCCCGATCGGAAGGCACCGGTCGACCTGCTCGGCAATGGGGATCCGGCCCTGACTGCTGCACTGCAACTCCTGGCTGACCCCGATCGTTGGAGTACATTACTGGAGGAACCCACTGCGGAAGAGGAATCGCGTTGAAGGTCCTGGCGATTGAAACCACTTGCGACGAAACCGCAGCCGCAGTGATCGGGAGTGGCCCTACCGTCATCTCCGATGTGGTCTTCTCCCAGGTGATCCAGCATGCTCCTTACGGTGGCGTGGTTCCGGAGATCGCCAGTCGCAGCCATGTCGAGCAGTTAACCGCCGTCATCGAAGATGCACTCGAAAAAGCCCAGCTCGAACCGGGTGAGCTGGATGCCATCGCGGTGGCACACCGTCCCGGACTGATCGGGGCTCTGATGGTCGGAGTGACCACTGCCAAGGCTCTCGCCTGGGCATGGGATCTGCCCATCATCGGTGTCCACCATCTGGAAGCGCACCTCGAATCGGCGGCTCTTGCCGGAGAGGACACCCCTCCCCCCTATCTCGGTGTGGTTCTGTCGGGGGGGCATACCGACATGCACCGGGTCGATGGCGAGGGAAACTCGCGCTGGCTTGGAGGAACCCGAGACGATGCGATTGGAGAGGCCTTCGACAAGGTTTCGGCAGTTCTCGGTCTCGGCTATCCAGGCGGTCCCGCAGTTGAAAAAGCAGCACGGCAGGGAGATGCGACCGCCGTCAAGTTACCGAGAACGCTATTGTCGGAAGATTCGCTCGACTTCTCCTTCTCCGGCATCAAGACCGCTGTCCTTTACACCTGGCGCGGCCTCAATGCGACCCATCAGGGAAGAGCACCCGGAGCTCCCGAACCGGAAGACATCTGCGCTTCCTTCCAGGAAGCAGTTTTTGACGTGGTGGCGGAAAAGATTCGTCGTGCCTGTCGTCAGGAATCGCTCGACACGGTACTGCTCGGTGGCGGAGTCACTGCCAATGGGGCATTGCGAGAGGGACTGGCTCAACGACTCGGTGACGACATCAAGCTGCTGTTCCCACCGCTCAAGTTTGCCACCGATAATGCAGCGATGATTGGTGCCCTGGCGCTTCGTCGTCTCGAAAGAGGAGAACACGACACACTCGAACTGGTGGCGGAGGCACAACCATGAGCAGCTCCGAAAATCTCGATCTCGATCATGACAGAGAGCGGCGTACCGGCTTCCCCGAGGTAGTTTACGGTCAGGGGAAGACCCCCGACGAGATCACCACCGCCCTGCTCGCCATCGCGGATCGGTCGGGACGGGCCCTGGCAACCCGCGTCGATCAGGAACATGGCGCGACCATCGCTGCCGCGGTTCCCGAGGCGATATGGCATGAACGATGCCGGTGTATCAGCGTCGAGAGAAGCGTGGTGAACCGCCAGGGGCAGATCGCGATCATCTGTGCTGGCACCAGTGACCTGCCGGTCGCCCAGGAAGCCCTGTTGACCGCCGATCTTGCCGGAGCCTCGACCGAGCTGGTCACCGACGCCGGAGTTGCGGGAATCCACCGGATCCTCGCTCATGAGGATCTGCTGCGCTCCTGCAACGCGCTGGTGGTGGTGGCCGGCATGGAGGGCGCGCTTCCGTCGGTGGTCGCAGGTCGGGTTTCGGTACCCGTGATCGCGGTACCCACCAGCATCGGATATGGCGCTTCTCTGTCAGGAGTCGCTGCATTACTCGGAATGCTCTGCTCCTGCGCGCCGGGAATCTCGGTGGTCAATATCGACAATGGATTTGGCGCCGGCATCATCGCCGCAAGAATCAATCAGCTCGCCTGCCAGGGGGGAACCACCGGTGAATCCTGAGCCCGCTCCAGCACCACCACCGGATCTTCCTCCTCTTCCCGCCCGTCCCAATGAAAGCAACAAGTCAACGATGGGATCGGTGTGGATCGTCGGAGCCTCACCCGGACTGAGCGGTGCCGCGCTGCTGGCTGTCCACGCTGCTCTGCGCGGCGGCTGCGGCCGCGCAACCGTGGCAGTCCCCGATAGCTGTGCCGCGGCCGCCGAGGAACGCAAACCGCTGGAAGCGATGAGCTGGAGTCCAGGCAACGGCAAAACTCACTGGAGTGCGGATGCCATCGATTTGCTGCTGCAGCACGCCACTTCCTGCAGCTGGGTGATCGGCTGTGGCATCGGCCGGGAACCAGAGACCACCGATGCGCTCGAGGCTTTCCTGGCACACGGCCACGGCCCGACCGTCATCGATGCCGATGGTTTGTGGCATCTGTGCCAGCGACCGGAGCTACTGAAGAAGCTGGGATCCGAGATGATCCTGACACCCCACCAGGGAGAACTGGATCGCCTGCGCCAGGCACTCGATCTACCGGGCGACCATCGCGACGACCTGGGGCACCAGCTCCACCAGATCAGTGGAGCGGTTGTCGTGGCCAAGGGACCGGGCACCGTCACCATCGGCGACGGAGGTAGCTTCCACAACGAGACCGGTAATCCGGGCATGGCCACTGCCGGCTCTGGCGACGTTCTGGCCGGCCTGATCGGTGCCCTGCTGGCACGCGGAGATGCTCCGGAGATCGCAGCACGGCGAGCGGTCTGGTTGCATGGCAGAGCCGGCGATGTGGCAGTTCAGCACCACGGCGAGGAATCGCTGGTAGCTGGCGACATCATCGCGGCACTGGCACAGACCTTCATCGAATATTCTGATACCCTCGACCGGCACCCGGAGGAGCCCAGATGAAAATGCCGATGCAAAAGTGCCTGGTCGATCGTTACCGGTTAAAGGCCAACGAGGATCTTGGCCAGGGCTGGTTTCGTCTCGATATCGAGGCTCCCGACCTGGCACCATTAATTCGCGCCGGGCAGTTCGTCCAGGTGAGAACCGGTTCAGGAGATACACCGCTGATCCGTCGACCCTTCAGCGTCTACGATGTGAATCCGACACCCGGTGCTGCTGCAACCGAGATCTCACTGCTGGTACAGAAGGTAGGACCAGGAACAGGTGCCATGTGGCAACTGCAACCCGGAGATGGCATCGAACTGATGGGGCCACTGGGCCATCCGATGCCGCGCCTCGACATCGGCGACGACGGTGTGCTGTTTCTGGTCGGCGGCGGTATCGGAGTGGCACCTCTCTACCTCTACAGTCGTGAGCTACAGCATGAGGGTTCTTCCGTCGATCATCGCGTCCTGCTGGGAGCCAGAAATCGATCGCTTCTCATCGGACTCGATGCTTTTGAAACACTGGGAACCACCACCGCTACCGCCACCGATGATGGAAGTCACGGCCATGCCGGAAATGTCATCGAACTGTTGCAACAGGAACTCGCTGCCCTCGAGCCCACCACTGCCATCGCCGGAATCGGTTGTGGTCCACACGGCATGAATCAGGCGCTTCGAGACCTGGCATCGGATCACAATCTGAACTTCTGGATCTCGCTCGAAAACTACATGCCCTGCGGGTTCGGTGCCTGCTTTGGCTGTGTCATCGCGACCCCGGAAGGACAGGATCTTCGTTATCGGAGAGTGTGTGTCGAGGGGCCATGCTTCCCGATCCACGAGTTACCCGCCCGCCTCTAGCCGTATACATCCGTTACGGCCAGCCCTGCTGCTTGCCATTCCCCATCCCCGGCGCCATATTTGGCGCGCAGAAATCGGTCCGGTAGCGCCTTCGACCGTATTTATCCGAGACGGTTCCCCTCAAATCACCCGTCGAAGTCGCCAAACGATACGGAACAATTCAAGAAGCGGTTGGAATTCAGCCACTTTTTTCCTTTCTACCGTTCTTCTGGAAGTCATCGGCGCGATTCGCTATGGTGTGCCCGTCGACACGGTTTGTGGTGGTGGTCGATGGCAGGAGAGGTGCAGTCGTCAGCGTTTTGACGACACTGCTTGCTCATCTTGTCCATCGTGAGTCAAAGATGGATCCAGCTCGGAACATCGCTTGCGGAGTTTCCGCGCTTGCCGGATTCCCCCTGCGCCCACCCCTGCTGTGTTGACCGCAGGTCTTTCGCCGGTTCTTTACACCGGCGGTAGACTTCCAGTATTGCACTCCGGAGGGGGGACTGTCCCCCTCGATTCTGATGCGCCGGGAGAGATCTCTCTCCCGGCACTTTTTTTTTGTCACCGGGTGAACACCTGGTTCCGCTGAGCAGCAGGTCGACAAGGAATAACCTCGGCATCCAGTCGAGATCTCCGCCCCACTCCCTGGCAGGCTTCGACAAGAAATCACAACCCCGTGGCGTCACCCCGGCTCTCGATGTCAGCTCTGGCCGTGCCGCCAGATTCAACGGAAAACCAGTTCTCCAGCGAGTTGTTGCCAGCGGATACAGGAATCATCCACCAGAAAATCGCGATCTCATCTCGTGGCAGGTGGAGAGGTTAGAAGGTGAGGGATGGGAGTTGCCTGGCAGCCGCTGTTGTTCCGGATGGTTGCAGCGGATGACATTCCTGAGCTGCTGTGGTCGATATCCAGTCGAGGAGTCGAGATCCCGCGGAATCCAACCGCTCCATCTCGTTTCTGCCGTAGCCACTTCTCCGGGCGAGGGGGAATCCTGCAACAGCTGGCAGAAACATCTACAGAATCACGGTTTTCTGCACAAAAACCTGCTTCCATCGATCGGACCCGTCGATACATGACGGGATCCACGAGTCAATTGTCGGGGTTGCAGCAGTCGATCTTGGCGGCCAGTACGAAATCAGCCTCGGTGAGACCGTCGATGGCATGAGTCCAGATACGGATCTCCACTCGTCCCCAGGTAAAGGAGATGTTGGGGTGATGTCCCAGCTCCTCTGCCACTTCCGAGACCCGATTGACGTGCCCGAGAGCGGTCACGAAATCTTCGAACTCGAAAATGCGCAGCAGATGATGATCGTCTTCCAGGTGCCACCCGTCGAGTTGTAGAAGCAACTGCTCGACCTGCTGGGCCGACAGCGCTTGCTCTTCTCCACGACATGGCTGACAGGTTCTCTCGGAAAGGGGAAGCTCCTGATTCATCACCGCACTCCTTTCTGGTGCTGGATCCTAGATGATCCTATGGATGACATCATTGACAGCTCTGACAGGTTTGGCAGGAAAGTCATAAATGCAATGAAATAAAGGAGTTACAGAAACATTTCGTGGCCAGCTCCAGCCAACAATTGCCGACTCTGGCCACATCCAGCCAGCCAGCGACTCGCCACGGCTCCAGATCAGCGATTGACGGCAATTAACACTTGGCATGGGCCTTGCTTACAAAACAGTGGTTCTATTCCAGCACACACGACACTTCGGCTGCAAAGCACCTTATCTGTCGTGACTTCGCGATCGTTATGGAACCTGTGACAATCTATTCAATCCGTGCGGTGCACCTATGCGCGGACTGCCTCTGGTCAGCCGGCAGGGGTTCGAAGGGGGACAGGGATGGCCTCCTTCGGCTTCGGCGACCAGGGGCTATATTTTTAGTCTCATTTCTAGCGACTGGATCGTGACCTTTGGGACCCATACTCTGGGTCGAGACGGGACATTTTTGGTGACTGGTTCCAGGGGGGTACCTTGTCATTGCTCGAGACTCCAACACTGGTTCTGAATCGTGGCTGGACCCCCATCCATACGCTCCCGGCCAGAGTCGCCATCGGCCTGGTCGCTCGCAATGTCGCCTCCATCATCGACCCCGAAACCTACGAGGCCCACAACCTCCAGTCCTGGCACGATGTCTCCAGTGCCCGCGACTTCGCCGAAGAACATGCGATTCGGTCCTCTTCTCTTTGCCTGGCTCCGCTGGAAGTGATCGTGTTGACCACTTACTCGGGTGTCGGCGATCAAAATGTCACATTTTCTCGCCTCAATCTCTATCGCAGAGATCGCAACACCTGCCAGTACTGCGGTGTGCGTCCCGGTACTCGAGAACTGACCATCGACCACGTCCTGCCTCGCAGTCGCGGTGGCCTGTTGACCTGGCAAAATTGTGTCCTGGCATGCGTGGCCTGCAACAAGCGCAAAGGCAGTAAAACTCCGGGTGAAGCCAAGATGCAGCTACTGACGGAACCGGCGCAACCGGACTGGCGGACGATAAGGCGGATCCCGCCACGTCCCATCTGGTCATCCTGGGAGAAGTTTCTCAGCGACGCCTACTGGCAACGAGAGATGAGCGACTAGTTCACCGGGTCGGAAACTTGCACGTTTCGAGCGCAATAAATGCGCCCATAGGGATTCACTCGAAGTCTCCCAACCAGAGCACTGACCTGCCCCAGTCTTTTGACCTCCCGATTCTCATCCAGTACCGGTAGATGAGTGGCGGCATCCAGGTCAGGAGGCGGAGTCACCACATCGGCGAGCGGATCGAGTGCGCTATCGGCCAGTCGCAGTTCCTTGATGCGGAAAGCCAGCCTCTCGGCAACCTCGACGATATCACGCCCCTCCACAACCTCCCCCACGGCACGGTGGTGCTCGCGTCGAACGATTCGCCTCGCATTGATGTGTCCGACATGGTCATGATCCAGGTTGGCCCGCTGCAACAGGCCCGAAATCGTCGAATCATCCCAGTTGAGGTACTCTTCTGGATCCTGCGGATAGCGTCCGTCAGGAATCACGTCATGCAGGAAGTCGATCAGATGAAGATCGAGGATTCTGCGGGTTCGATGAAAGTAGACCTGGGTGAACATCGAAAAACGTGCCCACTGCATCCCCTCGGCAGCCAGTACTCCACCCCGCTCGATCCCGAGCCGCACTCCATCTTCGGTTTCCACCGGCACCAGAGTATGCAAGATCCTCGACAGATCGAAGCTACCGTACCGCACCCCCAGAAAGTGCGAATCTCGCTGCAGGTAGTCCATCCGATCAGCACCAAATCCTCCACAAACCAGGGATCGGATGAATCGTAAGTTCTCCGGCAAATTTGAATCCGAAGGATCGAGAACCCTGATCACAGCGGAGTGAATTTCGTCACCCCAGCTTTTCAGACCGTTTGCTATCTCCTCATGATCGAGCAGGGACCTGGTCATCTGCTCGTGCCCGCCTTCGGGTAACAGCTCTTCGGTGACATGAGATAAAGGCGGATGACCGATATCGTGAAGCAAGGCGACATTGCGAGCAGTTCGCAGGAGCTGATGAAACTGAGGTTCGGTCGCAGCAAGGCTCAGAGGAGTCAGCAAACCGTCGAGCCCGAGGCGTGCTCTCAGCTCTTCCAGTAACCTGGTGGTCACCTCGACGGTCCCGAGGGCATGCTCGAAACGACTGTGCCGGGCACCGGGATAAACGCGATCTGTCAGTCCCAGCTGGGAAATCTGCCTCAACCTCTGAAAGGGGCGCGTGTCGATGAGGGCGAAATCTCCCCGTTCCAGCCTGACCAGTCCATGAATCGGATCACGGACCGCCTCTGAGAGAAACATCTGACCTCCTGTCAAGGATCAGCATGGTACTGGAAAACCGCTTCAGCAAGCCACCAGGAGCAGTATCCTGTCGACCGGAGGGACATGCCTGAGCCACTCTTCTTTCACCACGAAACGGTTCAGATCGATCGGATCGAACTCGGTATCGGTGCCATCTGGCAGGGCCAGGATCTGCTTTACAGCAGCCTCTCCCCCGATCGATCGGTAGCCCTGCAGCGCGGCCTGGAGACTCTCCAGCTCTCTACCCTGGACTGTCGGCCATTTCCCGAGAGCCTGGCACAGCAGTTCCACATGGCGCTCCAGGGAGAACCGATCAGCTGGAGCTGGATCGCGAGCCCGCGTCACGGGACACCCTTCCAGACCAGGATCTGGCGAGCTCTGGAGGAGATCGAATCGGGTCAGCGGATCACGTATTCACAACTGGCGGCAACGGTCGGCTCGCCCGGCGCTGCCCGAGCTGTCGGCAATGCCTGCTCTCGAAATCCACTACCCTTGCGGATTCCATGCCACCGGGTGGTCGCAGCCAATGGCAAGCTGGGGGGATTTACCGGCGACCTGCGGGTGAAGGAATGCTTACTGGCGAGAGAGGCAACGGCAAACTCAGTTCAGCATCCTCTCCACTCTTGACCAGGTGATGACTCGCTTCTCTCAGCATACCGCGGCTGGCGTAGAGCCTTGCCAGAAGACTGTGTGAGAGTTCCCTGCCAGGATCTGATTGAAGCGAGAAGTAGAGGCATTCTGCTGCCAGATCCTCGATCCCATCTTGCAGCAGGAGTACCGCAAAACGCTCCCAGGCGGCACTGCATCCTGGATCGACCTTCAATAACCTGGCCAGATCTGAGCGAGCTTCTGATCGACGTCCCATCGCTTGCAGGGCACAGGCGTTTTCAAAGATACCGATCGGATCACCGCTACGTCGCACCAGTAACTGTTGCTCACCGAATAGATTGTATCTCTCCAGGATCAGATCACCTTCGATCCGGCTGTCGGGAGTCAGGACATGCTCCTGCCCCTCCAGCGAACGATGAGCCACTCGCGAGGAACCGATGACCAGAACATGCGCCCAGCGACCACCGACGGAGGCAACTGCAGGCAAGATACGATCCAGTTCGGCCCTGTAGATCTGCCAGCGATTTTCTTGATGCGCAATTCGATGCAAGTTGATCGGCATCGAAAGGGCCAGGGTCGTGACGATGGCCATCCAGATACCAAACACAGGTTTCATACCGGAACGAATCGACAACACGATGCCGATCAACGCGGATATCATCCCGAGTGAAATGGCGATTCGAACCGATGGTCCGGCGCTGGAAGCCGTTGCTATCGATGCCCCACTGAGTACTCCCACGGCCAGCAGTATCAAGGCAATCTTCGGGCCTCTCCCGAGCAGGATCGGCGAAACCAGGATCTGTCGACCTCGATCCGCCACTACGTCGATGATCAACAACACCCCGGCGGGAATCAGCACCACCAGTGGAAACACTGGCAGAGAGCCAGCCATCACCCAGGGTAGTATTCCTGACACCAGTAAAATTCGAAGTGGTAATAACTGATCGTCTCTTCCCCGTGGCCCTGCGATGAGCACCGCGATCAATGCGATCAGCCAGCCTGGATCCAGGCTCAAAATTGATGGAATCTGCGCCGAGGGGAACAGACCAGTGGAGCCAGAGATACCCATCGCCAGGGTGCCTGCATCGGCTCCGAACTGGCGTAAACTCAGCAAGGTTGCCGCCGCCAGAATTGTCAGAACCCAGCCCTTTGGTCGCAACGACGGAGGTAGTGACCTTCTGATTCCCTCCAGCCAGCATGCAGGATAGGCAACCGCAATCAGCGGACTGATCCCCCAGGTCAGCAAGAAGCACAGCACCAGGGCTTTCCATGGCTGATACTTCCCCTCTCTACCGGCAAGAAGAACTACCGCGAGAATCGACAGAGCCACCAGAGGAATGGTTCCGGGCACACTCGCCCACGGCAAGAAGGTCGGTTGTAGAGCCATGATGAACGCAGCCAGGATCGCAACGGACTCGCCTCGACGTCTCGCGAGGAAGGTCGCAATCAGCAGTATGGAGAGGAGAAATGGTACCACCGAAAATATCTTCAATGTCGGGACACCCATCCCGAACCAGGAATACACCTTCAGCGCCATCAAGGTAAAGATGGGCCGATCCTCAATCTCCGGAACGCCTGCTTCAATGCCAAGGAAGTGTGCACGAGCGTGAGCAAAAGGGTGCGCTCCGGTCTCGGGAAACACTGCAGATACACCGGTCGTGATGTCAGGATCTCCATGTGACTCGGTGCTCAGAGCAAGCCCCAGGCATATAACGAAACCCAGAATCAGACCGGCCGAAGTTCGGACCGGCTGCCCAGAGGGTAAATCCTTCACGGGCTATCCACGAAAGGCCGGGAACGAATCCCCAGCTTGGTTGCGCGATATCGGATCTGGCGATACGAGATATCCAGAAGGTCGGCAGCTCTGGTCAGATTTCCTTCTGTACGAACCAGAGCCTGAAGAATCAAACTCTTTTCGTATTCCATCAAACGCTCCTCCAGATTGCAGCCATTCGATGAGAGTTGAACTGGTTCTTTATCTTGTGCAGGAGTCCGTCTTTCCTGATCGGTACCGGTGGGTTCAACGGACTGTTCCACAGAAGCAGCGTTTTTCGAAACGTGCTCGATTTCGATCCGTTCGATCCTGTTTCCCCTGGCGAGGGCAACCTGACGCTGGATCACGTTTTCCAGCTCCCGGACATTGCCGGGCCACTGGTGCTGGTGGAGCGCCTGCCAGGCATCATCGGAAAGCTCGGTAACCGATTTCCCCATCTTTTCGGAGTGACGCCGCAGGAAATGTCCCGACAGCAACGGCAAATCTTCCAGGCGATCACGCAAGGGTGGCAAGTGAATTGGAATCACGTTGAGACGGTAGAACAGATCTTCACGGAATCGACCCAGGCGGACCTCCTCGGCCAGATCCTTGTTGGTTGCTGCGATGATCCGAACATCGGTAGCCAGTTCCTGATCGCCACCAACCGGAATCACCTTGCGATCTTCCAGGGCACGGAGGATGCGAACCTGGGTGGAGAGACTCATGTCTGCTACCTCATCAAGGAACAGCGTTCCCCCATCGGCATTCAGAAAGACTCCCTTTCGATCTTCCACGGCACCGGTAAAAGACCCTCTCACGTGGCCAAATAGTTCGCTCTCGAGAAGACCTTCGGTAAAAGCGGAACAATTCACGGCTACGAATTGCCCACCTTTTCGATGGGATCCCTCATGGATCGCTCTGGCGACCAGTTCCTTGCCACAACCACTTTCACCAGTGACGAGAACCGTCGAATCTGTCGGTGCAATCCTCTCGACGACCTCCAGCATCTCCCTCATCACGGGAGTATTTCCAATCAGACGCTTGGAAACTTCTCCCCCGGCGACCTCTCCATCGTCGAGAGATACCAGTGCTCGCCTGACGGCGCTCTTTACGTCTTCATTTTGAAATGGTTTTCTCAGGAAATCGAACCCACCTCGTCGCATGGCGTCGATGGCGATATCGGAGGTCGAGAAGGCGGTCATGACCAGAACTCTGATCGATGGAGCTACCGATTGCGCTTCTTCCAGTAGTTCCATCCCGTCCAGCCCCCCCATTCGCAGGTCCTGGAGAAATACCCTGGCGCCGTCCTTTTTCAGGGATTCAATCGCTTCTTCACCAGAGGAAACGCAGCAAACTCGATAGCCCTCATTGGTGAGAACGATCTCGAGAAATTCTCTCATGCTCTGTTCGTCATCAGCGATCAGGATGTCAAACTTCTCAGATCCCATCAGGCTCCTACTTTCACATCGGCAAGCTCTCTCTGGGGAGCCAGGGGAATGCCTATCCGGAACTGGGTGCCATTTCCGGCGCTACTTTCCAGTTCAATCCAACCTCCTGAGGTCACCACGATCTTTTTGACGATGGCCAGTCCCAGTCCGCCCTCTCGGGGCTTCGTGGAAAAGAACGGATGAAAGGCACGTGACTGAACTTCAGAAGACATTCCCACTCCGTCGTCGGAAACCTCCAGGACGCTGAAATCATCCCTGCCAGAAACGCGGAAATGGACCCGACCTTTACCCGAACAGGCCTCGACAGCGTTGATGGCAAGATTGTTGATCACCCGGTGAATCTCGTCAGGATTGGCCAGGACCGTGATTGCGCCATCCAGATCATGGGTGATTTCAAGCCCGCGCGCATCTTCACGCTGGTCGATGGCATCGATGACTTCCTGCGCAACACTGGCCATCGAAATCGGTCTCGGACCCTTCAAGCGGCGAGATCGTGTGTATTCGAGGAACTCGTTGACGGTTCTGTCGAGCCGATCCGATTCACGGCGCACGATCTGTTCCATTTTCACTGCTTGCTCCCGGGGCAATTTCCCACTGACGATTTCCGCTGCAGCACCTCTCAACGATGCGAGTGGATTCCGGATTTCGTGGGCGAGGCCGAGAGCAAGTTCTTCCAGTTCTTCCAGGTGAAGCAGACGAGCTTCTGCTTCGACCACTCGACGCTCCGAGGTCCTGTCAGTGAACACAGAGACCAGTAAGCCGTTTTCAACCTCGGTGGTTCGGACAAGGAAGGACCGCTCTTCTCCCTCACGCCCGGTCCATTCGATCGCCTGAGGTCGCTTTCTTGGATGAGTCAGTGCCGAACGAAATTCCTCATCGGAAGTTCGTTTCAGGAATTGTGATATGTGCTGCCCTCGCCAGTCCTTCTCGACGGAGAAACCCAGTGCCGTTCTTGCTGCTGGATTCGCTCGCACAACACAGCCTTCGGAATCGAGGACCATGATGCCTTCTTCCAGTGCATGAACGATGAGATCGTGCTGCTCTTCCAGAGCGCTCCATCTCCCCTTCAATCGACCACTGAGAAGCGCCACACCATGGAGGGCAAGGGTCATCGCTACCAGAGGAGGACCGATATCGGTGATCGACTGTGCGCCGACCCCTGTCGCACTGAAGTAGGTCGCCAACGTAATTACGATTGAGGTGATGGTTGCTTGAAGAAAGCTGAAGCGGATACCGTGACGAGCACCGCTGATCAAAACAACAACTGGTAACATCGAGGCAAAGGGAGAAACCACTCCCCCGGTCAAGGATGCCAGCGCCAGGGAACCACCGAGATCGATGGATTCCTGTAGCCGCCTCAGGCGTGGTCTGAAGCAGAGAATCAGCGCAAACAGGGTCCAGATCGACAGCACCAGGCTCAACGACCAGCCAACGACATCGGATGGGAGAATCGTTGCCAGGCCAAAAGCCATCATCGGCATGCCCACGCACGGGACAAAATTTGCTGAAAATACCTGTCTCATCAATCCCTATTCCGCCGAAGCGATCAGCGCCCGTTCACAGCACTGAAAATGGTAAGAAGCGGTAAGAACATCGCGATGACCATCGTTCCGACGATGCCGCCCATGATGCAAATCAAGAACGGCTCGATGAGGGAGGTCAACTGCTTGACCGTTGCTCGTACTTCCTGGTCATAGAAATGTGAAACCTTCTCGAGTAGTTGTTCGAGAGAGCCAGACCGTTCACCGATGGCTACCATCCGGGTCACCATCGGAGGAAACCTGCCGCTTCGTGCCAGAGGTTTACCGATGCTTTCTCCCTGACGAACCGATTCAGCAGAATCAGAAATCGCCTCGGAGTAGAGGACATTTCCAGTGGTGGTTCCGACGATCTCCAGAGCACCCAGAATTGGAACTCCACTGCGAATCAAGGTGGCAAAGATGCCGCAGAATCTGGACAGGATGGTTTTTTCGATCAGTGGTCCAAATACCGGAATTTTCAGGAATGCCCAGTCTCTGATTCGCTCTCCTTTAGGAGTACGGACGAATGATTTGTACGCGATGATCGTACCGATGATCGCCCCCAGGATGAGCAAGAAGTGAGTTTTCGCAAAATCACTCAGCGCCATGACAAAAACGGTGAGGACTGGCAGGTCCGTTTTCATATCACTGAACATCTTCTCGAAACTGGGTAGCACGAAAACCAGAAGACCCAGGCTGATGACTCCGATGAGGACCAGGCTCACCACCGGATAGGTCATTGCGCTTTTGATTTCGCCTCGAAGTTCCTCGGACTCCTCCATGTGGGTGGCTAATCGATCCAGAACTTCATCCAGCTGACCGCTGGCTTCTCCAGCCCTGACCATGTTGATGAAGATGTCATCGAAAACCTTGCGATGGCGAGTCAGGGTTGTTGAGAAATCTTTACCCTGGCGCACTTCAGAAGCGATGTCGCCCAGTACCGCTTTCAACGCCGGATTTCCTGCCTGCTCCTCGATAACCTCGAGGCTCTCGACCAGTGGAATCCCGGACTGGAACATCGTTGCCAGCTGACGGGCAACAGGTACCAGTTCCTTGCGACTGATGCGCCCCTTGATCTTTTTTTCGCCCGATGCGGACTTCAGTCCGGGTATCCTGAAGCGAAAATTACTGCTCCGAACCTGTGCATTGCCGCCTCGAATGGAGGTAACGGTGAGTCCCCTGCGACGCAACTCCTGAACGGCTTCCGCCTCGGTTTCAGCTTCCAAGGTCCCCG
This sequence comes from Planctomycetota bacterium, assembly GCA_036125855.1. GTDB lineage: Bacteria > Planctomycetota > UBA8108 > UBA1146 > UBA1146 > UBA1146. Next base: position 147,373 of record JAYZTT010000010.1, on the reverse strand, counting down.
TTACCGATTTCCCCTGAGGATTTCTGGATTTGTAATCGTATTTTTTCAAGTCGATCTCCCGTTATTTAATCGCCCTGCGTTACACGCAGAACCTCTTCGAGTGATGTCTTTCCCCTAAGTGCGTTGAGAACTCCTGCTCGCCTCAAAGTCACCATTCCATTTTCCAGAGCGATGTCTCGGATCTCCAATGCTGAAGCTCCTTCCACCACTGCTCTCCGAATCTCGTCGTCCATCTTCATCGTTTCGAGCAATGCAAATCGACCGCGGTATCCCCCCTGACAGCGGGAACACCCGGTGGCCTCCCACAGCGTCGCCTTCTCGGCCTCTTCCGGTAGGAATCCAAGAGCCTCCAGTCTGCGCGGAGGCAGGGATCCGACCGCACATTTGCAATCCTCACAAAGCCTCCGACAGAGACGTTGTGCTGCAATGCACTGGATTGCTGAGGAAACCAGGAAGGGATCGATCCCCATGTCGACCAATCGAGTTACCGTCGAGGGGGCATCGTTTGTGTGAAGCGTTGAAAATACCCGGTGACCGGTCAGAGACGCCTTGATGGCAATCTCGGCGGTCTCCAGATCTCGGATCTCACCGATCATGACGGTGTCTGGATCCTGTCTCAGTATCGATCGGAGCGCTCTGGCGAAGGTCAAGCCACGTTTTGCATTGACCGGAACCTGCACCACTCCATCGATCTGATACTCAACAGGATCCTCGACAGTGGTGATGTTTTGCTCCTCCGACAGGACTTCATTGACACAGGAATAGAGAGAAGTCGACTTGCCACTACCTGTCGGTCCGGTGACCAGCAACATGCCGTATGAACGAGAAATCGCATCCCTGATGTCGTTCAGGGCCTTCTCCTCAAACCCAAGAGTCTCGAGGCTCAAAGCCAGAGAGCCGGAGTCCAGAATCCTCAGAACGATCTTCTCGCCATGCACTGTCGGCAAGGTGGAGACCCGGAAATCGACCTGTCTTCCTTCAATGCGAAGCTGAAACTTTCCATCCTGGGGGATTCTTCGTTCTGCGATATCGAGTCCAGCCATGATTTTCAAACGGCTGATGATGGAAGCTCTCAGTTTTGCTGGAGGTTGCTGAACCTCTCGCAACACCCCGTCGCAACGGTATCGAATGCGCAAGGCTCTCTCTTGAGGTTCGAAGTGGATGTCTGAAGCGCGGTCCCTGAGCGCCTGATAGATGACGTGATTTACAATCTTGACGACAGGGGACTCATTACCCTGGAAAGAAAGCTCCTGAATATCATCTTCTTCTTCAGTGGTATCACGGAGCTCAAGTTCCAGATCCCCGTAATCATCGAGGACCTCTTCGATTTCCTTGCGGCCATCACCGTAAACACGGTCGATGGCTTCCTCGATCCGGAAATCACAGGCAAGAACAGGCTGAACCTGGCATCGCGTCACATTGCGAATCTCATCCAGAAGAACGATGTCATGAGGATCCGCAATCGCGACCGTCAAAACTCCAGCACTCTTGACCACCGGAAGAACACGGCATGAGCGAGCTATTTTTTCTTTCAGTTCTTCACAGGGATTCTCGTCGATCTGAAGTCGGTCGAGATCGATGGGAGCAACCCCGGTTTCGATGGCCAGTACACCTAGCAACTGGCACTCATCGATCGATCCGCTCTCGACCAGGACCCGGGTCAGGGATCCCTGCACGCCAGCGCGCTCCAGGGCATCACCGATCTGCTCATCCTCGACCAGGCGATGCCTGGAGAGAACCTTTCCCAGTCTTCGGTTAAATCTAGTAATCACGTGTGACATGTTCAGGACTGCCGCTGGAATATCCTCTTGAGTTCATCGGAATCCGTAGCGCGCGAGATCGCCTCTTCGTATGTGATCTGGCGTGTACGGTAGAGTTCGTAAAGAGATTGGTTCATCGTCTTCATGCCCAGTTTTCCGCCGGTCTGAATCGCGGACGGAATCTGATGAACCTTGTCGTCTCGAATCAATGCACGTACTGCCGGGGTCGCCAGCAGAATCTCGCTAGAAAGGACTCTTCCCCGACCATCGGAACGGGTCACCAGTTGCTGACAAAAGATTCCTTCCAGAACAAAAGAAAGCTGCGTACGGATCTGTTGTTGCTGATGCGGCGGAAATACGTCGATCAAACGATTCAAACTCTGAACCGCATCATTGGTGTGAAGGGTGCCAAAGGTCAAATGACCTGTTTCCGCTATCGTCAGGGCAGCAGAAATACTATCCAGGTCTCTCAATTCTCCGACCATGATCACATCGGGATCCTGTCGGAGAACACGACGCAATGCGCTGGAAAAGCTGGGAGTATCGTTTTCAACTTCTCGCTGCGTCACCAGGCAGTTTCTGTTCCGGTGCACGAATTCGATCGGATCTTCGATGGTGACGATGTGGTCATTGCGGCTCTGATTGATATTGTCGATCATCGAGGCCAGGGTCGTGGATTTTCCGCTACCGGTGGCACCGGTGATCAACACGAGACCCTTCTTCTTCAGACACAATCCTTCACAGACATCCTGAGGAAGTCCGAGACTTCCCATCTCGGGAATCTGATTCGGAATGACCCTGAGGACTGCCCCCACCGATCCACGCTGGAAGAACACATTGGTCCTGAAACGGCCAAGGCCGCTGATGCCAAAGGCCATATCCAGTTCCTGATCCTTCTCGAATTTCCGTACCTGTTCATTGTCCAGAATCGAGTAAACGATCTTGCGAACCTGATCTGGATCGAGAACTGAATCGCCAGCTGCTACCAAACGGCCATGGATTCTGATCATGGGTGGGGTGCCTGCACCCAGATGAAGATCGGAACCTTCGCGCTCCACGAGTTGCTGTACGAGATCTTCGATGGTTACCACTTGAGGCTCCTTCTCACTCCAGGATCCGACTTTCGATGCACAGAAAGCGGGGTTTACGGAATTGATGGATGTACCTCAAAGAGTAGCATCTGGGCCTGAAATCAGGCCAAGGGGCCATCCTGGGCGAATTCGCTCATGGCCCTCAGCGTGGCATAACGAGGCCAGGTGAGGTGATTCCCGGGTCACCAGAAGTTCGCCTTCTGCTGCTCTTCCAGAAACCACATCTTTCCACCGATTTCGGCCCTTCGATCCCGAGCGAGAAACCGACAATCCCGCTGCTCGATCGGTGCTGACATCGTCGCTGCAGCTGAACCGGTGGTGCCGGCAGCTTCACGAATGGAAAGAGGGGTGCCAGGCTCAAGACCTGCCACCCCTCTTCAACAGCAAACTGAAGTCTCTGTTCACTGTTTGATATTTTTATCGATAGACGACCACCTCGACGCGTCGATTCTGGCTCCGGCCTTGCTTCGTCGTGTTATCGGCAACCGGCCGCTGGGATCCGTAACCGACCGCCTCGATCTTGGCCGGTGCAGCAGCACCAGCCTCGACCAGCGCTCGCAACACGGCACAGGCCCTGATCGAACTCAGTTCCCAGTTACTGGCCCAGCGCATCTTTGTTTTCTTTACGGGGGTCGAATCGGTATGTCCTTCGACACGAAGATCCCTACCAGAGAATTCAGTGCGCAACACAATGGCCAGCTTCTCCAGCGCAGTTTTGCCCCTTCGAGTGATGTCGGCACTACCGGAGCTGAAAAGAACCTGCTGATCGACCGTGATTCTCACATCTCCATTTTCCGCTGAAGCTGTGAGCCCTTCGATGCCCTCGAAGCTGCCCAGATCCGGTTCCCCTTCATCTTCGATGACCGCCGAAGAAGGAATCGGGCGCGATAACAGGTTTTCGTTTTCAGCATGAAGCGCAGCATTTTTGGCGCTGACGTCAGCCAGTGTCTTCTGAATCGCCACCAGTTCCTTCACCGTCTCCTGCTGCTGTCGTTCACTTGTGGATAACTGGAACTCAAGACGGTTTCTCTCGTCTTCCAACTCTCTCAATTTTTTCTGATTGTATGAAAGTTCTCGTTCCAGACTCGTTGTTTGACAACCCGCGACAACTATGGTGAGAAAAAACAGCACCAAATAGCGTGAAAACGAAGACATCCTGATCACTCCCCTTCAACGGCATGTCGTTTATCCGGCCCAGGCCTGGACAAGGTATAAAATCCTCCAGACACGTGCGTCTGGAGCGCAGGATAACCCTGCAGAGAAGGTCGTGATAGCAACCTCCCGAAGATCGCCAAATCTCCCCGCTGGAGTCCGCAGAGGGCTATCTCAGTAGCGACAGATAACTCTCCCAGAGCCATTCTAACTCGGGTCGCATCAGCAACATCGAAATCGCCCCGGCCGACAGGAAGGGGCCAAACGGAATGTAGCTGCTGCCCCTCTTGACCCGCACCCAGATGCCGATGATCGATCCCAGCAGGCAAGCGATGAGGAATGAAAACAGAATCGGCAGCGGGCCAAGGGTCGCCCCTAACAAACCCATCCACTTGACGTCGCCAAACCCCATCGCCGGTTTCCGGAAGACGATCGAGCCGATCTTGCCGATGGCATAGATCACACCGGCTCCGATTCCCGCTCCGGCGAGACTGGCCCGGATCCGTATCAGCGAGCCCGGAACTGGATCAAGATGGTCCAACAGGGAATGCAGAGCAACGATGCCCAGCAATCCACCCACCACGTACGCCAGAACGCTTTCGCTGAGCTTTCTTCTGTTCCCCTCCCAGTTGGGAACCAGACGTTGAAAGCCAATCCCCAGTGCCGCAGCACCGATCAGGACAGCGATCCCCAGGTCCACGGCTCCGAGAGCCGCCACCAGTGAATCGCTCCCGACAGCGGCTGCCGGCTCCAGGATGGTCGGATTCCACGGTGACAGGAGCAGTACCAGACATGTTGCCGGGATGGAAAGACGATCGGGAATGATCCGGTGATCAAAATCGATTCCACTGACCACGATGAGGATGGAAATCCACGCCCAGATGCCCAGTAGCACCAGAAACTGCGAAACCTCGAAGGTTTCCGCCAGCACCGATTCCGAACCCAGAATATCGCCACCAAATCGATAGGCTGCGAGCAGGAACATCGCCGAGGTGAAAGCCTCCACCAGCGGATACCTGACCGAGATGCCAGCAGAGCAATCTCGGCAGCGTCCCTTCAACCAGATCCATGCCAGAACCGGAACGTTGTCATACCAGCGAACCGGAGCTTTGCAGGATGGGCAAAAGGAACCCCGTGGGTGATTGACTTTCAATCCCTCGATGGGAATCCGATAGATACAGACATTGAGGAACGACCCCACGATGGCACCGAACACACCGCTGAAAATCCACAAGATTTGCTCCAGAGTTTCCAGCGGTATTGCCGTCATCCAAGATCCTCCTCAAGACGTCCAAGAATAACATCGACGATCGTTGAAGGAGTACAATCTGACGTGTCGATCGGCTCCCCCGCCAGCTGGCGGTAGTGAAGCTGGCGAGTTCCTCTCAGTTGCTGGAGAGCAGAGGACGCACCTTCCGCCGGTAACAGGGGTCGAGAACCGGAACCACAGCGCTCGAGCAACACCGGATCAGGGGCATCGAGCCAGAAACAGCTCCAGCAGGCCAGGATCTGCCTCACCTCGGCGGTTTCGACGGCCCCTCCTCCGGTCGCAACGACCAGCGATCCTTGCTCCTGCGGGGCAGAGGTCCGCTCAGCGGCCAGCCGTGCCAAAAAAAGGGCCTCCGCGGCTCGGAAAGCCGGGAGGCCTTTTTCTTCGATCCAGCGGCTGGCACTCCAACCAGAGAGCTGTTCGAGCTCCCCGTCGACGTCACACCAGGTGCAGCCCAATCGAGTCGCAAGCAACTCTCCCACCGTGCTCTTGCCGCTGCCGGGGAGTCCGACCAAAGCGATGGGGCGAGCCACTGTAAAATCTAACGTTGCTGCAGGGGAATTGTGTACTGAAGAATATCAAGATCCCTTCGAATCGTGACGTGAATCTCCAGCAGACCCGAGTATTGCAACGAATCCTGCATGTCCTCGATGCTACGAACTTCCATCTCGCAGACCCGAATGATCCAATCGCCTTGCTGGAGACCCGCCTCCGACGCCAGAGAACCATCGTGGATCTCGGTCACAAGAATACCGATGGCATTCTCTTCCACCTCGATACCCAGCACCGGGGGAGCCTGAGATGCGGCCGTGATACCGGCCGGCAATGGCTCAGCGGAAGGCAACTCGTTGCGGTGGGCTATCAGGGTCATTGGTTCATTACCGCGCAAGACCTCCATCGATACGGGCGAGCCAGCAATCTTGTGCGAAAGGACTTCCCCGATCTGTTCCAGCGACCCGATCGCCACCTCATCGACCCGGATGATGCGATCGCCAATCAGAGCTCCTGCGGCTCCTGCGCCACTACCGGGCAGAATGGTTTCGATGTACGCACCGTCGGCATCCCAGGCAACAACGATCCCCAGCTTGCCATTTCCACCCGAATTCAACCTCCCAACAGCTGCCATCCGTGCAGAACTGGCAACTGGCCTGGCAGAATCGAGTTCCGGGTCGCTGATCGAGGATTGACCTCCAGTAACGGGGTACTTGCCGAGAACTCCCTGCACCGAATTCGCTACGCCACCGCGGGCGAAACGGATCTCGATTGATTCTCCGACGGTCCTCTTGGCCAGAGCTTGTCTCAGGACATCGATACTGGTGACCATCCTGCCGGCTACCGAAACCAGCAGGTCTCCTTGACGGAGTCCCATCTGATCTGCGCAACTGCCGGTGATCACCTCGCTGACGACCACTGATTCCCCTCGTTCGACCGGAACAATTCCCAGGAATCCTCGATCAGCGGCAACCTCTCCAGTCTGTCCCCCCGCCGGATTCGACTTCTTCGGGCCGTCCAGCAGAAGCATGGCGACGTCACCACCACCGAACCGAATTTCACTCCACCACGATTCGCCATTACGCGAAAACATGATGCGGCCTGGCGAACCAACAACCGTCGAGGACAGGACATCGCGCAGTCCCTCGATGGTGCGTACCTTGGCATCACCAAAGCCGAGCACGATATCGCCTACCTTGATCCCGGCAACATCGGCATTTGATCCGGCCTCGACACTGGTCACTCGAAGTCCGAAGCTCTCCTCCTGGACAACACTGACTCCGAAAGTGATTCCGGTCTGAACCGCTACTGTGTTCTGCGTCTCTACTGGCGTGGCCTCGCTCGCCTCGGAGACCTGTTGATCATTTCCTGAGGCATCCGTGCCTTTGAGAATTCCTCGGCCTCGGACCTTCACCACTCCATCGGCGCCGGGTCGTGCCCACGCGGCGGTAACAGATTCTCCCGCCTTCTTGACGGTCAATATCGAAACCAGAGCGTCATAGGAAGCTCCCTGGCCCTCGATCACGAAGATCGCGTCACCCGGTTTCAATCCCATTTCGCTGGCAGTACTTCCCGCCTCGACACTTTCCACGAGGACCGATTCGGAGGCACTCACCTCCAGTTGATTGGCCTGATCTGCGTCGATCTCGACGATGCTGATTCCGAGATATCCTCGGGCACTGGAGGTCGTCTCCTGGGCATCGGAAACAGCAACCGCCTCATTCTTCATCGACGCGATGGTCGCATTGGCGGCGGTGATCTGTCCCCTCAAACGCTCATTTTCAAGCTCCAGATCGCGAATGCGATTTCGAGCACGAAGCAACTCATCTCTGGGACCGACCTGGGCTTGCTCCAGCTCTTTACGAAACTGGAGTCGCATTTTTTCCAGCTCGGCATTGAACCTGGCCTCAATCTCCTTGAGATCGTCATCGATGTTGATCGGATCGGCAGCCAATCCGATACTAGAAATCGTGCACCACAGCACGATCAGCAACAGGGTCATGACCTGCTTCATAGATTTCATGGTTTTCACTTCCCTTCCTCCTCACCGGAGGTCCCATTCATTTGAAGTTCACGTTTCCAATTTATTGATCGAACTCCGGAGGAGCCCGACCACAGGCTACGTCATGATTCTAGACCGAGACAACAGGCCTCGGCAACGGCCCGCAAGAGGAGTTCTGGGCTTCAAGGATCAGTTGAGGAAAGTCTGAATTCTCGTGAGAGCCTCGGACAATTCAGATTCAGGCCGGGCAAAGGAGAGTCTGACACAATCGGGAGCACCAAATGCAGCCCCCGGGACCACTGCAATTTTATGCTCTTCCAGCAATCGCAGGGCGAAGCCGTCTGCGTCTTCAGCGACCCCACCAGCGCCCAGTCGCTCCGACACATCGATGAATATATAGAAGGCACCCCCCGGAATCGAGAAGTGCACACCTGGTATCTTTGACAACCCTTCCACCATCAGATCGCGTCTCTGGCGAAATGTTGAATACATCTCCTTCAGGTCCGGGTGATCATACTGGTCGAGGGCGGGAGCCACACAGGCTTGCGACACGGTACAGGCGTTGGAACTATTTTGACTCTGTAATCGGGAGATGGCGCTGGCAAGCTGAGGATTGCAGACGGTCCATCCGATTCGCCAACCGGTCATGGCAAAAGATTTGGATAAGCCCGATACCAGCACCACTCGACCAGAATCGACCGAATAGGGACTGGTCATCGGTCCGTCATGGAGCAGGCTTTCGTAGATCTCATCACTGATCAGCCACAGATCGTTTTCCCGCGCAAAATCTACAATTGCTTCGATGTCAGCAGCGCTGCTGACCAGCCCCGTGGGGTTTCCGGGCTCATTCAAGATGATGCCTGCGGTACGGGGAGTGAGGTGAGCCTCGAGCATCTCGGGAGTCAGACGATGATTCTCTCTCGCCGTTGTTTCTACCGTGACGGGAACACCTTCTGCCAATCGAATCAACTCGGGATAGGAAACCCAGTACGGTGCCGCAAGGAGAACCTCGTCGGCGGGATCCACCAGGGCAAGCAGAGCCTGGGAAAGGGAATGCTTGGCTCCCGATGAGATCACCACCTGAGATGGATCTACCGAGACATCGCGAGTTCGTTCTATGTGGCGGCAAATCGCCTGTCGCGCTTCGATGTGGCCGGCCGCAGCTGTGTACCGAGTCCACCCATCATCGATGGCAGATTTGGCTACCTCGCAGATAAATTGAGGAGTTGGATAATCCGGTTCGCCAACACTGAGATTGAGAATGTTCTCACCGGCTGCCTTCAATTCTTGCAATTTGGCATTCAGGGTGAGGGTTGCAGAGGGCTCGATGGTGCGAACGCGTTGACTGATCATCTTCTCCTCTTCTGCTCGAGACGAAACCGGTCGTCGGGCGCGGGCCAAGGAATGCTATCTGCGACCGGGCAAAAGTGCGAGTCGATCGAATAGCAACCCGGACCGGCCTCAATCGGCACCTGTCACAAGTTGCGTCCTCTGCTGGGGTGGCTATGATGGAGGGTCAGAGTGCCTAAATGCCCGCATTTGGCTCGATACAGTAACTATTTGTGTAGTTCTCTGGAGTGGGCCCCCCTCCAGAAACGTGGAGGACAAAAAAGTCATGAAACAGGAACGATTTCATCACCTCTCTCTCTCGATTTTGCTGCTGGGAATCCTGACCCTGGCTCTCCCGACGCAGTTGCACGCCCAGGACCCTTTCAACAGAGGGGATTGCAACACCGACAATCTCCTGAATATCGCGGATGCGATTCTCGGACTGGGAATCCTGTTTTCCGGAGCCGGACCCGCCAATTGCGATGACGCCTGTGACATCAACGATGATGGCTCCGTCGATATCGGCGATCCGATTACTCTGCTGGCAAATCTGTTCAGTTCTGGCCCCAATCCGCCTCCCCCCAGCAACTGTGGTGATGATCCGACTCCCGACTCCCTGGACTGTCAGACCGGGCCATCAGGCTGCACATCGGCGGCCGAAGATTGCAGCAATGGTGTCGATGATGACGGCGATTCAGATATCGACTGCGCCGATAGCGATTGTGTAGGAGACCCGGCTTGTGTCGAGACCGATTGTGATAATGGCGCCGATGACGATGGCGATGGAGCCGCTGATTGTGCCGATTCTGATTGCGCCGGAGATCCTTCCTGTACCGCCGCTGCTTCCTTCGAATTTGACATCTACCCGCTCATCGATATGGAGTGTAACTTCTGTCACGGTCCCCCTGCGAATTTTGGCAATCTCGATATGACAACAGGTGGTGCCAGCGGCGCCTATGCTCGAATCGTCGATGTTGCTTCATCTGAATGCTCCAATTATGACCTGATTGAGCCGAATGATTCGCAAACGAGCTGGCTGATGCGAAAGATCGAAGGAACCCATGTGGATGCGGCCAATGCCGTGGGTTGCGATCCCATCTCCGCCGGAGCACAGATGCCACTGGCGGCCTTCTGCTGTCTTGAACCCTTTGAAATTGACGCGATCCGCAACTGGATCGACAGCGGAGCCGCACCCTAGAGAACGGTTGATAGCTGCTCCGGGGCCAGTAATCCTTGGTCTGCCTTGACTTCTGAAACCGGCGGAATACACTCCCCGTTCAGTTTCTGGGCCGAGGTGGCGGAACTGGCAGACGCGCCAGGTTAAGGACCTGGTGGGCATTAGCCCATGGGGGTTCGAGTCCCCCCCTCGGCATAGATCTCTCGCTGATTTTCTCTCCTTGATGCGATTTCCCTGATGCGATTTCCCTGATGCGATTTGACCGGTCACCCCCGGATATTTCAGATCTCCACTGGTCGGGGTCCAACAGCCGGTCCAGGCGCAGCGCTCCGTCGTGACTACTGCTGATCTTCCCCTGTTGGCGCCGCAAGTAATCGAGGGAGTACTGCACTGGCGGATCCAGTGAGACGCAGGACCGGTGCAGGGAGAACTGGATCCGGATTCACCTCGATGACGGGCACTCCTCTTTGTAATGCCTGAGTCACCAGACCAGCAGCTGGATAAACCACAGCAGAAGTACCGACAACCACCATCGCGCCACAGGAGTCCACCAGCTCGAGGGATCGAGTCACTTCCGATTCCGGAAGCGCTTCCCCGAACCAAACGACCGCCGGTCGAAAATTGCCACCACAGCCACAGGTAATCTGATTCAAATCGGAGCTAACTTGGCAGCACTGATGACAACGGTCATGCAGAATGGAACCGTGCAATTCGATTACATCGGGGCAACCAGCTCTCTGGTGCAGACCATCCACATTTTGCGTGATCACCCGGTTCTCGGATCGGGATTTCAGGCACCACTGTGCCAGTGCCTGATGACCTGCATGAGGAGTGACATTACTGATGAGTTCACGTCGCCACTGATACCAGGAACGCACCAGGTCAGGAGAGGACTCAAATGCATCCGGGGTAGCGAGGTCTTCGGGACGAAATCCTCGCCAGAGTCCACCGCTACCACGGAAGGTAGGAACCCCACTATCGGCACTCATTCCAGCACCCGTGAAAAACACCACCGAATCGGCGCCCTTGAGCACCGATCTTGCCCGGAGCATCCCTGACTCGGGCAGCCGATTCTGCTGCCTCTCCTCTTCCGATAAATCAGTCATGAAAACACCTGTGGTTGTCAGGAATTGAGCCCAGAATCACCTCACCAGAGCACCCTGGCTGCGATTCTGAAAAAAGGGGAGTGCGGTTCTGGAAAAAGGGGAGACGGGGTAGAACCCCATCTCCCCTTTTCGTTGGCCCCGACTGAACGGGGACCCGTGAGCGATTGCCCTCCGGAAAGACCCCGGCCAGATCAAGATGCGCACCCTCAACTATCACCAGTAATCGTACTTTGGACGAGTTACCGGAGTGGCCTTGGACCGCACCTTTGCCGTACGCCAGGACCGTTGCTGACCGGAAGGCGACGTTACTTTTTTCTTCTTGTCTTCCGCTTCGCCTTCTTCTTAGCAGCTTTTTTCTTGGTCTTGCGCTTAGCTGCTTTTTTCTTGGTCTTGCGCTTAGCAGCCTTCTTCTTGGTCTTCTTCTTAGCAGCTTTCTTCTTAGTCTTGCGCTTAGCAGTCTTCTTCTTAGCTGCCTTCTTCTTAGTCTTGCGCTTGGCTGTCTTCTTCTTGGCAGCCTTCTTCTTGGTCTTGCGCTTGGCTGTCTTCTTCTTCGCAGCCTTCTTCTTGGTCTTGCGCTTGGCAGTCTTGCGCTTGGCAGTCTTGCGCTTGGCTGTCTTCCGTTTCGCGGTTTTCCGTTTAGCGGTTTTCCGTTTTGCGGTCTTCCGCTTAGCGGCCTTCTTCTTGGCCATGCCAACTCCTATCGGGGGTCTCCCCCTCAACCCTGATGCTCCCGTCCCCCTCCGAGGGGACGACCGAGGATCGACCACGGGCAACCACTGCCCTGACCCGATCGCCGGATGACTTGCTGGAAAGTATGCGCGGCAATGAACCACCAACGCAAGTAACTTTCCGCGAGGTCACATCATAGACCTTGCGGAAAGAAAGTGTGGAAACGCACGAGGTCGTGGCGGGTTTGATCAACCCAATCCCCCGGATCGTCCAACTTGAATTCAGGGAGGTACGCTGAGACGACACTCACGTATCCCCCTTACCACAAGGGAAGGCGGACCAAACCAGGATCAACCTGGATGGCACTCGTCTAATCCTTTGCGGTGGAGACGCACCCATTCCCCTGCGGGTTACAGCGCCCCCTGTCAGTGCCGGTATCCTACAGAACCCTTTTCAGAACTGCCACTTACTTTTTTTTTGACCCGGCACCAGTGAACCGTTCCCTTCACCAATAATTGAAGAGAGGCCCCCACCGGATACGGCAGGAGCCTCCTGAAAATCAAACTATGGGACAATTACGGCTCTTTATTGCGAAGCCACCGGAATTTTCAAAGAGGTCAGTACCGATGCAATGAGCCCATCTACATCCGAACTGGTTTCATGCGGGGTATATACCGACACCAGCAAAATTCCATCCTCGCCTGTCACCAGACCATGGAGGCAATCCTGATTCCCCGAGGGAGAGAGACTTTCACTGATGAAAGCCGGATGAAGAGCAGAAAAGAGGGAGGATCTTTCGGATGCCTTGGACTGAAATCCAGCGCTTTCAAGACGATCACCGAGAGTCACTGCAGCTTCTTCAGGAGCGAGGTCTGATTGGGGGTATCGATCGAGAGCGATCATCACCGAACCATCTTCAGAAGTGATACGTCCTGCATTCGTGGCATTTACCGATGTCCAACCGGAAGGGACATCCACGGAGACGCCAAGGCCTTCCAGTTCAACCCGTGAAAAGGAAGGTAAGGTGGGCGGAACTTCTGATTTCAGGAGCGTCACTGCTGAACTGGTAGAGTCCAGTTCCGGTGTAACATCTGAGGTATCTGAATCGGAAACAGCTTCCACATCGACTACTAGATCTTCGTCGGTGCGCCGGAGCTGGATCAACTGGTCCAGATCTGGCAATTCGATATCGTCATTGACCGATGCCGGAGCACCGACAGTTTGAGCCTGAGTTCTCCGGGCAAGGTATTCCATCTCGGAAGAATCAAGCACCACGTTGTCAACGAATCGACGGTAGATTGTGGCTCTACCATTTCCCCAGGTAACAACCACCTTGTCTTCATCGTTAGCAATGATCTTGCCCGTGACCACGTGTCCATTTTTCAGGAAAACTGTGCCACCAAGTAGAACTCCGGTAGGAATCAGAAACAGCACCACAATCAATGCGAGGACGAATTTCTTGAGGTTCATTTTTCTTCCGTTCCAGTTCCAACCATGTGCTGATCAAGGATCTCATCTACCCAGACTTCAAAGTTCACGATGGCGTGACTTGATTTCGGTGACTCAGCAGCCAGGTTCTCGGTAACACTGGCGCTCGGCCAGAGAGAACTGATAACCATGCTCACGGCAAACAACATTACTGCTGCCAGCACTCCAGGTTTCCAGTTGTCCAGAGTCCATTCTCTGACACGATCAACAATGTCGACCGGCGAATCTTCAAGCCCATCAGAGAGATCAATTTCACCTTCTTCTACCAAGCTGGTGATTTCCTCAACGTCTTCCACTTCTGGCAAATCATCTACTAGCTCCACAGACATCTCTGGAAGATCATCAAACTCCCCTGAGACTTCTTGGTCCATTTGGCCTTCGCCAGATGGAAGGCGAACATCAGAGATAGAATCGAAATCAACTGCATCGTCGAGAACCACGATCATCTCATCGTCATCCACATCGGAGATGTTTGATGGATCATTCATGCAGGATTCATCAACGTTTTCTTCAATCTCTTTCCGAACGATCTTGGATTCGAGCGAAACTTGTTTCGCATCCAATTCCTGTACTTCTTCGGAAGGATTCACTTCTTCATTTTTCATCGCCGGTTCCCCTACCTGTGTAGCCTTTAAATCTCCACCCAAAGCGGGCGATGGAACTACATAGAAGACTAAGATGAGATTGAAAAAGGTGCCAAGGGCACCGATCTGATCGATCAGGAGCTAGAGATGATGTCCTGAGAAAACTCCAGGTCGGAGCAATAAGGCCCTAAAGCAGGAGCGGGAATCAGGATTTGCCCACAAATAGTACACTGACCCGGTTCGATAACGACCAATCCACAATCGGCACAGGTCCTGTTCAAGCGTCCTTGCTCATCGAGCAATCTCCTGACCTGCATTCCAGATAACTCTGCCCTGCGAACAAGAACTTCGCCGATCCTGAACCGGAGTCCGTTCTTGCGCAGCTGCGCTTGTTCAAGAATCGCACTCTCCAGCGCATCTAGCGTGATCCAACCGCGTTCCAGTGCCATTCGACCCAGAAGTTGGTCTTCCGACCGCCGACGTGTCCCCTCTCCGATTCTGGTACGAAGCAGGTTACGGATCCTCTGCAGTATCTGATTTGCTCGATCAACGGGGAGAGCTCCCCTGCGAATCAGGATTTGCAGCAGGTCACGAGCTTCGGGATCTCTGGGGCAGCACAACAACCCATCCATGATCTCTTCATCCGAGACCCATGACCGATGCCGTAAGATCCGGATCGCGATCGCCAGATCCTGTGTCTTAACCGATTCCGCAGCCATCTCCGGACCTCTCCAACTGCTCGAACAACTCCACCAGCATGGCATCGAATATTTCAAAGCCTCTAGCGGTGATCTTGATCACATCATTCTCATGAACAAGAAAACCCTGTTGTTCGTAATGGCGCAAACGATCACCGCACAGGTCGATGAGGTCATGGTCCGTTTCAGCCTTGATCCTGGTCAGATTGATCCCTTCCTGCAGACGGAGGCCAAGCATGATTTTTTCCAAGACGACGGAAACCCCGGAAGGTCGTTCCACATCGACTCGATCAGGGGCACCTGATGAATTTATATAGGCCTGAACATCGGGACGATTCTTCCAACGTTGTCCCGAGAAAAATGATGCGGCCCCACTACCTATACCCAGGTAGGATCCCCGCTGCCAATAATTCAAGTTATGCAGCGACTCTCCTCCGCGCTTGTAAAGATTTGATATCTCATAGCGATGAAATCCTTGCTCTGCCAACCCGTCAAGAAACTGGCGAGACAATTCGATGCAAGTTTCATCGGCTAGCGGGTCGATGGCTCCCCGCTTCAGCATCGTATGAAGCCAGGTACCCTGTTCATAACTCAGGTGGTACAGGCTCACATGATCGGGATCGATCAATGATACCGCTTCAAGATCTTGCACTATCGATCTCGAGTCCTGACCTGGCCAACCAACGATCAAATCGAGACTGGTACGCGGAACTCCAATTTCAGACATCAATCGGTGAGCTTCTATAACCTGTCGCGCGTCGTGTCTGCGTCCCATCAGAGACAAGCCGGTCTCATCAAAAGTCTGAGCACCGGTGCTGATCCGGTCGACTCCACGAGAAAGAGCCAACTCGATCTTTTCCGAATCGATCGATTCGGGATTCATTTCCACAGTCCACTCAAGAAGACTGCCTGAAAAATTCGAAGACAACGCACTCATTAACTGATCCCACGATTCGAGATCCAACGCACTAGGGGTCCCCCCTCCAACAAAAATGGTCCGGGGAACAAACCCATCTGCTGCATGACGTTCGATTTCAACGACGAGAGCCTCGACGTAATCCCTCATCACGGGCAACCGCAGTGCCGCGACATGGAAATCGCAATATGTGCAGCGACTCCGGCAGAATGGCACATGCACATACAGCCCGGGAGAAAGGTTCTGGACCACATCGGGTGCGTCGCTGGCAGGGTGCTGATTGGTTGAACTCGCCACTATTTTGTATCCTTATTGGAGGACTCTCCCGAGATCCTACCCCTTACAACCGCTAGGGGCACCTACTCGTCGGGGACCTCCGGTTTACCGTCATCCGTCAATGGTGGGGAGCGGGAGTTCTGACATGAGCAGTCTCAAAGGTCATCTGGAGCACTTCGGCCTGCAAGAATTACTGCAGACCCTCTCCCATGGTGCCCGCACAGGTACATTGCAAATTGAACGTGACCACGAAAAAGTAGCCATCGTATTTGAAACGGGACACATCACGTTCGTTCGACCTGGAACCGCAAGCCAGATTCGCTTACGTAGTATCCTCCTGAGATGCGACATGGTATCGGAACAAGATCTGCTCCAGGCACGAGATGATCAGAAGCAAACAGGAATGCTACTGGGTCGAGCGTTGCTAGAACGTGGAGTGGTCGATGATCAACAGCTTGCTCAGGCGCTCCGATTAAAAGCCGAGGAAGAACTATTTGATTTGTTTCTGTGGGAACACGGAACCTTTGAATTTTTTCCCGACCAGATAGATTCAACCGCAGAAGATCAGGTCAATAAGATCACACGGATTCAAGTCGATCCGATGTCGGTCATCATCGAAGGCCTCAGACAAGCTGACGAGTGGAAAATTATCCGGGATCGAATCAGTGATCTTCGCTGGATCTTGATTCCCGTACCAGACGCTCCGATCCCGGCTGAATCGCATTCCATCTGGAAAATGATCGACGGCCAGAGAAGCATCGAAGACATCCTCAAATCCTCAACCGTTACGAGATTCGATACCTGTTCAATTCTCTATAGATTTATCGAGGAAGGATCTCTCCGAGAAGCAACCGCTGGCGAGATGCTTCAAGTAGCCAGAGGGTTCGTGTCGAAGTCCCCGGCCACGGCACTACCCCTGTACCAGGCTCTCATCGATCGGGCAGGAGAATCCCTCGGTCATGAGTTACTGGATGAAGCAGCGGATTGCGCAGCAGCGATAGACCCAGACGTTCAGAGCCAGATGATCCGCAGATCTGCTGAGATATTGAAGAACCGTGGTGATGAATTTGAGTCCTGGAATCGACTCCAGAGACTCCTGGTCCTGTGCCCGGGAAATATGGAGGATCTCAAGAGTTCCTGGATTCTAAGAAAGCAGATTCCAGCTCGACGAATCGATTCAATCCTCGATGAGCTGGTCAAATCACTCAGAAGAGCGGGTGATCACAGGCAATTGCTCACAGTTCTTCGCGAAGCAGAGACGGTCCGTGCAGGGGATGCCAACTACTGGTTACTACGCGGAGAAGTCCTGCATCGCTGCAAAGACCCTGAAGCTGGATCCTGTTTATCAAGAGCGATTCAGTTATCGAAAAACAACCAACCTGAAATCGCTCTGAGAGCCGAAAAGATTCTGCGAAATCTGGATCCGGAATTAGCACTCGACGAGAATCTTGTCGAGAAACTGAGGAAACGACGCGATATCCTCGACTCCTCCAGAAAGCTAAAGAAAAAAGCCGCCATGGCTTCTCTGGTCCTTGCTTCGATTTTTCTCATTCTACATCTTTCTTCCGAATGGCGTGCCCAGGGATTACTGGCCGCTGCAAAAAAGATTGAAACGAGTGGATTGGAACTCTCCAGTCTTCTCAGCGCCGTCGAAGCATATGAGCGAGTCGCCACCGAACACCCGTGGACATTTGCAGGATCATCTGGCACCACTGAAGGAATCAGATTGAGAAGGCAAATTGATAATCGTCGCGAGAGTGAACAATTTGCTCTTGAAACGAACCTGAATAAACAACGATCCGAGAGAATTCAAAAACTTGTAGAAGTTCGATCCGTCATATCGAAGGCAAAATCACAGAGAAAAGCTGGTGACGCAACAACTGCTCGAGCAACTCTGGACAGCCTCAGTGACGAAGATCTGAAGATGCTGCCAGAAATAGAACTCAATAGCCTGCTATTCCCGGTAGTCATCACCAGCAAGCCTGCCGGAGCCAGAATCTATCGCTCAGATCGTTCTTTCCTGGGCAAGAGTCCGGTAGTTGTAGACCTGCGTCACGATGAAGTTCGCCAGTACACCGTTGAAAGATCTGGCTGCCGCACCAGCAAGGTGAGTGTATCTGGTTCATCCAATGCAGTTGTCAATGTTTCACTGGTTCGAGGACCACTTCGAACTTACTCGTTACCAAACCCTGTGAATCACTCTGCACTTACTGGCAAGTTCCTGGTCACAACGGGGCGCGACGGAACGGTTCGAATTATCGATACCGCCGAATTACATCCCATCAGACAGCAACAGGTAGGCGTTGAGGGACACCCTGCACCACTACTGGTCGAGAAGAGTAACAGAGTTCTGGTGGTACCGTTCGCCGGTCGCCCGGTCATCGTCGAAGAAAATGGCAGCATCCAGACCTTTGGCCCCACTGCCACTGCCCCTTGGTCCACCGCTTGCCATCTACAGCGAGGATGGGTACTGGGCGATGTGGAGGGGAATGTAATCCATCTCAATTCCAATGGATCTCTGGTATGGGAATACCAGTGCAAATCACCCATCACCTTGATGGCTTCATTGAAAAACAAAGAGCTGTGGGTGATCGATAAATCGAGATACCTGCACCGCCTTGACTCCGATGGAAATCAAGTTGGACCGAAAACAATGCTCGCAGGAGATGCAGCTCAGATTTTCCCGGATGGAAGGATTCTCTTTCAAAATGGTTTTACCTGGAAATCAAATCAATCCACCCCAGGACCAAAACCTGTGACAGGTTCTCGCAACGAAGGTAACAGGAACTTTTATGGAACCGAACGTGGCTGGGTGGTACTGGAAAGTAATCGAATAAAAAAGTACACGACTTCCTCCCCACCTTCCTGTGCACCATTACAGGCATCCGAAAAAACTGGCGGTATCTGGGTAGCAGGAATTGACGGCATCCTTCGTCTGCAACAAGCCAATGGAGAAATTGACAGCGAGGTAGAACTGGGTTCACCTGCTGTCAACTTGCACCGCAGTTCAAATGGTCAAATTCTTGTCACCCTTTCCGACGGTCGCCTTTGCGATGTGGAAGAATTACAAAGATGATTTCGAACGCATTACTCACATTATCAATTCTGATAGGTACGAGTTCTAACGAAACCGTAACCGCGGACGAAGTCAGGTACTTCGACACGAATCTGATTCAGATCCAGGCCAGAATCGAGGATCGCATCGGAAACAGCATCCAGCTGGGAGGTTTTTCCGAAAGGGTGGCAGTCTCTCCTGAAGTCAAGATTCCGCGCAGAGGTACAAGGGAACGCGCACCTCTGGTTAACCTGAGCATGCTGAGACAACCATCCGGATGGGAAATCGTCGATGCCAAGATTTCCACCAGCTGGGATCAAACTCTCAGCAGCCATTTTGAGCGGTTGTCCAGCAAACCAACCGCCCAGCGCTACTCGATCTGTCAATTTCTCCTCCGAGAATCGCCGACCGGATCCAGAGGGCAATTATGGCGCACACTGACAACCCAGTGGATCACGGATCCCATTCGCTGGCTTCAACTGGGCGGAGATCATCTGTCCTCTGAAGAAATCCTCACCAGAGAAATTGAACGGAAAAATCTCCAGGCTCTTGCCATGAAAGCAGGTCTGTACTTCCACCAGGACAGGTGGTTCTCAAGAGATCAATTCTTCCTGGTCAAGAAACTGGCGGAGATCGACGGACATGTCCTGGATCTGGATCGGGCTCGATTGAAGAAACTCGGGGAGAATGATCTGAACCGTATGTTGATTCAGTCAAAAAAGAACAACGTACCCGGCGAAATCCAGGCAGGAACGTCAAGAAAAACTTTACTCTCTCTATGGGGAGACCCGAGTCAGGTCACCTGGGTTCGATGGCAGAATCACATGATTGAGCAGTGGGACTATGTAACCCAGGTGGTTCGGATCATCGACGGTAGGATCTGCACAATCACTCCCAAAGCTGAGTGAGCCAGTCACGAGCTCAACCTCAATCTTCTCCATCATCCGGATCAACTCCCTGACGTTGATTGACTGGCAAGTCGAGAGGTGCATTTCCTTCCTCCCTGCGCTGCTCAGGTGAAGCACCGGGATCCGTTGGCGCTGGAGTCTCTTCCACTTCTACAGCCCGGGGTTTCACCACTCCCAATCGTGCTCGAGGCAGCGGTTTTTCTCCCTCTCGCTCGGTCCGAGCTGCGTGAAACATCAGACCGCGTGAGGTTACTTCGACTCGTTCCCCAACGTGCAGCGGAAGTGGGACTCTCCCACCACGAGTCACAGCCACACTTCCCTCTTCCACTCGAACTTCAGTGCGTTGAGAAGAGGCCCACCGCTGAACCTCAAAAACTGTACCCATCACGGACACCGTGGCTTCCGCAGTGACGACCTCGAATTCACCCATTCCTCGAGGAACATCAAATCGGGCCCTTCCATCGATCAGCCGGACCACGACCTGGCTGCGGGGAATGAACACGGTTCCCTCTGAAATGGAAATCGTGCGACCCGCTCTGTCGATGAACTCACAAGATCCATGGAGACAATGTAGGGTCTGACCAAATTCGACACTCGTATCCGATCCTTGCTGATCGAGAGGATGCTCTTCCCCATCGATGGTGAGACGACATACGTCACTGGAAGATTCGAGCGACCAATTATTCGGTCCTTCAGATTCGTAAAGCCATGTAGGTTTAGAAAAATCAGAGAAGACACCCCAGGCGAATACCGAAATCAAGATCAAGACCCCAGCAGCCAACGCCGCCAGACGGGGAGCGGCACGATCTGCCGCCCTGGCGATTTCTATCGGTTCACTGGGCGGTGCCAGTATATCCGGATCAAGGGTATCATTGAGAATCTCATCGATTTCACCGCTGACCTTGTCGACACCGAAATCCAGGGCATCCATCCCACGATGAAATAGCTCATTCCAGCTACGACATCTGGAACAATGGTCAAGATGAGACTCCAGTATCTCGGCACGCTCTGCCGAGAGTTCTTGATCCTCAACCAGTGAAATCCAGCGACGGACAAGCTCGCAATCAGGCTTGCGATTCAAGAATCATCTCCTTTGCCTCCATCGAGAAGTCTCAATTTCTCGGCCAGTAGCTGTCTTGCGCGAAACAACTTCGATTCTACACCCTTCACGGTGGTCCCGAGGAGTCGAGCAATCTCTCTGTAGGATCGTTTCTGGTCATGCTTCAACAGTAGTAGCTCACGATATTCCGAGGGTAGTTCATCCAGCAGACGTCGAATCTGTGCGGCTCGTTCCTGCTGTTCCAGTACCTCCGATGGGCCCAGATCATCGGATGCATCCATGTTTTCATCAATCTCGACCGACTCCGGAGCTTTCCTCTTGCGATGTCGAAGCAGGTCGAGCGAACGACTCCGTACGATTTGCAAAAACCAGGAAGGGAATTTCGCATCCTCCCGTAATCCATCGAGACCGCGCCAGGCCTTTACATAGGCATCCTGAACAGCATCGGCAGCGAGATGCGTATCGCTCAGAATTCCATAGGCAACACTACCGGCAACCTTCTGGTGGAGAGTAACCAGTTCCGTGAATGCCTGACGATCGCCTTCACGAGCAGCAGAGACCAGGCGAGCAATCTCCGGGTTCATCTAATGATCTCCACAGAAAATTCCACATCAGGGATGACGTCAGTTTTTTTCAGTTCCCTCGCCATCATCGATCTCGCTCCTGTCTTTCCAGTACCGAATCGAGGATTCCCAGGTACGAGCGATAGCGCAATGGGTGGATGTCCCCCTCATCCGTGGCTGATCTGACGGCACAGTGAGGTTCTTCTCGATGCAAACAATCACGAAAACGGCACTGAACGACGTGGGGAGCCAGATCGGGCATCCAGCTGGCGAGTTCCCGTGGATCGATACCCCACAGCGCCCAGTCGCGAAATCCGGGAGTATCGATGATCGCACTCCCATCGGCAGCAGGATGCCAGGTCACGGCGGTAGTGGTGTGCTTCCCCTTCTCATTGTGATCACTGACGACATCGGTCCTGATGTCGATTCCCAGCACCTCGGAGATCAATGAAGATTTCCCCACCCCACTGGGTCCGGTAAGAACTGTCGCACGTTGTTGCAGCCGCGTTTTCAATTCCTCAAGGCCAGTTCCTGAAATCACCGATGTACAAATCACATCGATGCCAATTTGCGAATAGATCTTCAACCGCTCCTCAACGTCTTCAGGAATACCCAGATCGATCTTGTTGACGATGACGATGACAGGGATCTCTCGAAAAGATGCTGCCAGTAACAATCGATCGAGAGCGCCAAATTTGAGTTTCGGCTGTTTCACAGCAAAGACACAGGCAACCTGATCGATGTTTGCAGCCAGGATCAACTCTCTGGCTTTACCGACATCACGTCTTCGTGAAATCCAGACTTCCCTCTCATCGACAGAAACGACCACCCCTTCGGTCGAGGAATCTCCGCTAACATCGAACTCAACCCAATCGCCTACAACGACCGGATTACGTCCCTCTTTACGGAGGCGACCGGCAAGATCACAACGATAAGTTTTTCCATCTGAAACAACCGTGACACTTCTACTTGATCGAAAGACTACCTGGCCGCGCATATTTTCTAGACCTTGAGTTCGGTCAGGTGGTCTTCATCGGGCTTTGGCAATAAATCGACTACCTCATCGAGATAGCGAAGAGTTTGTTCTTCAGCCCTTCCTGTAAATCGCACAGGTTCCCACGGCGGAAGATCGGAGGCCACTTTCGAGAAGAATGAATCGGACTCGATGTAAGTTCTGAGTGGATTTTCCTCCCCATTGAGAACACTCTCTCTGGCTTTCCATGAATATTCGCGGATCCGCTCGTGAAGTTCCTGGCGATCCCCACCCCTGGCGACTCCTTCCATCAAAAGTTCTTCCGCCGCCATGAAAGGAAGGTGTTCGGCAATCCGCCTATCCCTGACTCGATGATGAATGATGAGCCCGGAGAAAACATTTCTTGCGGCGAGCAAGATGGCATCGATGGTCAGGAACAAACTCGGAATGGCTACCCGACGCTGGGCACTGTCGTCCAGAGTCCGTTCCATCCACTGGTTTGCCGCCAGTTGTGCCAATCCGGGCGCAATGGTCATCAGTTGACGCGACAGGGCACAGATGCGCTCACTGCGCATCGGATTTCGTTTGTATGGCATCGCCGAGGACCCGACCTGGGTCTGCTCGTAGGGTTCCTCTGCTTCTCCAAAGGACTGAAGCAATCGAATATCTGTAGCTGCCTTGTGCATCGCAACCGCGATATCCGTCAATCTACAGGAAATTCGATGATCCCACAGTCGCGGATAGGTCTGACCACAAAGGTCGAATACCTTTTCGAAACCGAGCTCGGTAGCCAGTGCGCGCTCCAGTGAATCCACTCTCGATCCATCTCCAGCACACAGCTGTAAAAAGGTAGCCTGAGTACCTGTGGTTCCCTTCAATCCGCGGAGAGGAAGTTCTGCAATGAGATCCTCAATCTGCCGGTAGCAATCGACCAGATCCTGTAACCACAAAGAAGCTCTCTTGCCTACCGTGGTCAACTGCGCAGGCTGCAAGTGGGTCAAACCAAGTGTCGGTATCGCAGCATTTTCGCGGCAATGTGATGCGAGGGCATGAATCACTCGAAGCAGTCGATCACGCACGGTACAGAGTGCGGTCTTTATGATCATCAAATCGGCATTGTCTGTCACAAAGCAAGAAGTGGCTCCGAGGTGAATCACTCCCGCTGCTTCCGGGGCCACTTCACCGTAATGTCGGATGTGTGCCATCACGTCATGGCGTGTCTCGCGCTCAATCTGAGAAACTCTATCCAGATCAATCCTGTCACGAGCTTCTTCCAGAGCCCTCACCTGATCGAGGGTTACAGGGAGCCCTGCCTCCTGTTCCACCTTGGCCAGAGCGATCCACACATCCCTCCACGTCAGGGCTCGACGAAGTGGAGAGAAGAGATTCTGCATCTCGGCAGAAGCGTATCTCTGGGCTACCGGATCCTGGTATTGCTCTTGATCCAATGTATCTGGGCCTCTCGTACCTTTTTGGAAATCTGAGGAATCAGCACTTCAGCCAACCCCGCAAATTGCCGATTTCTACGGATGGCCCCTCTCCGGGGCCCAGCAGGGAGCAGGCCTCCCTGAAGAGAGGATCATCGCCCGTGCAGGACACTCACGTCAACTGCTCCCCAGACTTAGTCACCGATCAATTTAGAGCTCTGGTGGTCGCAATCCTGACGATCCTCGGCTGCTTCCTCTGTAACGAGGTCAGAGCAGACGAGTTACTTCTGAAGAATGGTCACATCCTCAGGGGGCGAGTCCTCGCCGAAAATGACAATCAAGTGATTCTCCAGGTCCCCGAGGGGAAGATGTGGATCCGAAAATCTCGGATCTCCACCATCTTGAAACTGAACCCTCGCGGAACCCTGATCGAAGAATGCAAGCGAAGGATCGAGGGAGGGACTCCCGGATCGGCGATTCCGTTCCTGCGCACTGAATACAGGGATTCCATCCAGAAACATAATATTCTCAACATATATCGAGAGTGCTTGTTATCGGAGGCGGAAAAATTTCTCGATCAAAACAAACTGGACCAGGCGATGGAGCTGTGGATCGAATATGACAGTCTCCCAGGAAGCTCCCCACGAGAATCGATGATCAGGGAAAAGATTCATCGAGGTGAGAGCCAGTTAATAAAACTCGAAAATGAAATCCACCTGGCCCTCGAATTCAATCAGCCATTTGAAGCAACACACAAAATAAAAAAGTTGCTGGAGGAGTACCCTGCCGAGCATCTGAAATGGGATAGAACTCTGTCGGAAAATCTACTGGAAGCAGGGCGACGATTTCACGATTCGGGAGACCTGAATACCGCTGCAACACTGCTCATCGAAGCGGTTACCCGTGCCCCCGACTTCCTTCCGCGCGCCAGGACAGCCATCGTCAATTGTTCCACCTCCGGACAGGGCATTACCACCGACCAGGCGACTCAGCTACTACCAGATGAACCGGCGATCTATCTGGCGGCAGCAAAAGCCGCAGAGATCTCTGGCAACGGAACAGAGCGGGCGGTCCACCTCAACAAGGTAAGAGGAAAGGTCGGACTGGAAATCTCACCGATCCAGATTCGAAATGACCTGGCTAATCGAGCATCCCTGGAACTTGCAGGAGCTCCCGTCTCCCCTCCCGATCTTGATCTTCAGATCGAGCAACATCTGGACAGATTCTGGTATGAGTGGAATCTCCCCGGAAGACCACCTCGCAAGCTGGAAGTGTGCCTGCACGATAACAGCGAGCAGACCGATGATCTTTTTGGATCCGGTTCGGACTCCGCTCTTCTGGTAGTCGACCGCTATTACGGCCGGACCATCAGTGAAACAATACATCTGATTCCAGATGCGCCTTTCCTCGACCAGGATGACCTACCCCGGGAGATGTTCCGCTACATCCTTCCCAAAATCGTGGGTTCACATCGTTGGCTACCTGCCTGGCTGGAAGAAGGATTATGCTCCATCGCCAGGGGACACCTGGCTCGGATGCGCGATCAGCAACTCCTTGAACAGGCCCACCGGATGGGAGATCTACCGCAGATCACTCATCTCCTCGAACTGACGGGCCCGATCGACGATGAACTCTACCGTGCCAGTTGCGGATCCCTGGTCGACTGGCTCATCTCCGATGTCCCTCCTGCCCTGCTTCCAAGTTTATTGAGTCGAATAACGGAAGAAGGTCTGGAGCAATCCTTGAGTGTGGTGGCGGGGGCAGATACCTTGCATCAGTTGCAGCAGGATTGGATTCAAGGAAAGATCACTGGACACTGAAGGAGTTCCTGGGTGGTTCGCAAGCTTGTCGAGTCAGCTAGCTTCCGACTTCGATCAATCTCTGGCCTCGCCTCGCGCTTCTGGCAATCACTGTCGAGGCGGAAATCCACTATCGGTCCCACCCTCTTCGCTGGAGATACGAAGCGCGGTTCCGATACCTTGCTACAGAACGCCGCGCTGCTGTCCCTCTCGCTTCACCTGGCCGCATTACTGCTGTTGCCAACTCCTGGAGCATCCGGCGAAGTCAATCCGGAACCACGAATCCTGATCAAGAGCACCCGTGTGGAGCCTGAACCGGTCATCGAACCGGAACCAATTCCTGAAGCTCCGGCTCCCCTCGAACCGGAGAGCAGCACCATCCCGGACCCGGAGCCTCAGGTGGATGAACCCGAGCCTGTCGAGGATGTAAAAGAGGTACTGGTCGAGGAGCCGCTTCAGGCCGTCACCCAGGCACCTGTCGAAGAATTTCCGGATGACACCGAGGAGAAGTCTCGCGAACGGGAACAGATCGATACCTTGCTGGAAGAAACGCGGAGATCCGCCCTCCATCATCAGTCGAGAAATCGCTGGTTGATGCTGGAGGTGAGAGAAAAGGTCCTCAACAACCTCTCTCGGCTTCACCAGGGAGGTGCCTCCATTCACCAGGGAGATGGCAGCGCCAGTTTTCTCCTTGGCTTTCGTATCGATGACGAGGGCTGGATTTACGACATCTCACTTCGGCCTGCTCCGGGAGTTCAACTGGACGCCTTTGCAGTTCGCGATGCAGTGGCCATCTTGAATCCGCTGGCTCCCCCTCCTCGAGAGGGTCGCTTTCCGGTGGATGTGCGACTCCGGGTCGATTTTCTGGATCAACGCTGATGAACTCCTTACCGGCGACGGTCGTAAGCTCCCTCTCCCGCCTGATTCCCGCCGAATCCGGGCGTTTCCTGGTGGCTCTTTCAGGAGGAGCTGATTCCGTGGCGCTGCTGTCGCTGTGCCAGCGCTGGGCCCGGGGTGCAGAAAATCGTCCGATTCCCGAGGCGCTGCATGTCCACCACGGGATCCGTGGAGAAGAGGCAAATCGAGATGCGCGTCATTGCGCGAAAGTTTGTTTTCAGCTGGGAATTCCCCTCCATGTCGTCGTTGAAGATGTGGAGAAAAAGGCATCCTCCGATTCCATCTCCATCGAAACCGCTGGTCGAGAAATCCGAAGATCAAGGTACGTTGAAATCGCCAGGGCTCGCCTCGCTTCGATCATTGTCACCGGTCAGCACGGAGACGATCAGGCTGAAACGGTGCTCGGCAATTTGCTGCGCGGTTGTGGATTGCGAGGCCTACGGGGGATGGACCCCGTTTCCGAGATCGACAGCACCGGGATCAAGGTTGTTCGACCATTGCTAGAACTCCGAAAATCAGAAATCCTTCAATATCTCGAGCAGGTAGGGCTTGAAAGCATCGAGGACTCCACCAATCAGCTACCTCTATATCGAAGAAATCGGCTTCGCCTGAATACCCTGCCTTCCCTGCAAGAAGATAATCCAGATGTGATTTCCCATTTGATCAGCATCTCCTCCGAATCGAGGCGACGTTGGGAGATCCTGCAATCACGAATCGACCGTTGTCTTCAAGATGCACATCTTCTCCCCCCCCGCATCTCACTTCCACCGCAGTGCTGGCTGGGAGTTGAGGGCCCGGAGATCGCTGACCTGCTCCGGATTGCCATCGTGCGAGCCTTCGGAGAAGAAGGAGGCCTGGTCCGCGAGCACTTGAACGCACTGGAAAAACTGGCTACCGGAGAATCCCGTTCTCCCTCACTCCAGCTTCCTGGGGCACGGAAAGCGATTCGATGCGGTGGATGGGTTCATATCGGTCCGGCCAGCGACACAGAGATTCCTCTGCTCGAGCCATTCCAGATCGATCCCGAGTCACCGGTCGATTCCGCTGGCATCCGGTGGATTTCTTCCCATCCGGAGCCCCTGACGATCCGATCACTCCAGCAGGGGGAAAAAATTCCGGATCGGAGTGGGTCCATCGAAGAGATGTTGAGGATGGGAGGTGTTCCACCAGAACTACGTCAGCGCTGGCCACTCGCGGTCTCTGATGACGGCAAGATTCGCTGGCTCGCAGTCGATCAAGGCTCCTCGAACGAACTGGCGAAAACGGTATCGATTTCGATTGCTGACCACAATCATCTCGATGAACTGGGATACCACTTGCTGCGGATCACCAGCCACGAATAACCAGCGCCCAGCAGATAAAAAATCAAGGCGCCGAGCACGACCGGTGCCCGCCGCCCTGATCAAGCAATCAGCTGTTTCTGATCTACCTGCGTCGATCAATCCTTTGCACCAGGCCGTCAGGATAAATCGTCAAAACGCTACCGGCCGGATCCCGTGACAACACTTCCAGGCTGTCAGAAACATCCAGCCTCCATCTCGACGATCCGTCGGAGACATTCAACGCGTGGATGCCACCTGTGACATCTTCTACCCAGACCTGATCTGCGGAAGCACTGAAAACGGCGGTATAGTCATCCTTACGCCATCTCTCGTTTCCATCGCCAGTGTCGAGACAGACAACAGCATGCCTCGAATTCCCACTGTATCGATCATCTCGAAGAACCGCGAAGAGAGAGCTTTCTGAAATCACCGGGCTTCCCAGTACAGGCATTCCCAGAGGGGACTGCCAGTTGAGGTAAGACTCATCACCCACATCCGATACGCAATGTACCTTTGTGTCTCTGGAAGCGATGTAAATTCTGTCTCCGTCTATCGTCGGGGAGGCTTCGATACTGCCAAGGGTCTTGTAGCTCCAGCTATCGCCACGGACATAACCCGCTCCCGAGATCAATGCGTAAAGTGATCCATCCTCACTGCCGATGAACCCACGTGCATTACTGATGACGGGAGTCGCGGCGATCCCTCCACCGGTAAGGTAGGTCCAGGCAACAAACTGATTCTTCTTGGAGAGACCGTAGATACGCATGTCGTATCCACCAACAACCAGGGAGTCCATCTCGACGGCGGGTGAGGTGGAGATCGGGAAATTACACGCAATCTTGTAGTTCCTGGCACCGTATCGGTCATCGATGCAGTAGACCGAGCCACGCTCCACGATGAACAATTCATCCGCATTGGCGGCTCTGAGTTCTTCCGGATAGACGTATACCACCGGAGCAAACTGCATCGGATCGGCCAGGGGATAGGTCCAGCGGGGCAACCCGGATGCTCCATCTACTTTCACCAGGACGTGTTCGTGATCCTTGGTCGAGGAGACGAGGTAGAGATTGCCATTGGTCTCGTATGCTTGCTGGATCTTGTTCGGATGATGATAGGACCAGACCAGATTGAGACCGAAGGGACCGATTTCTCGATCACTGAAACCTGTACCATCACTGCCAGATGGTCCGGGCCGGGAAACAGCAGGCTTACTTGGGTTCGCAGCAGGAGAACTTTTCTCCTGAGCACCCGATGAACAACCGCCGATGATTACAATCAGACTGAGGCTGACTATGGCAGCCAGAACTACACGCGAGTTCATTCGCTCTGTACTCCACTCTCATTCAGGAGATACGATTTGATTTCTCGAACCGTGTCTCTCCAGCTTATTCTTCGTCTTCGAGGTATTCCCCGAGATCTATATCATGACTCTGTTCATATGAGACGAGACGTTTGATCCGATCAATATCCGCCTCGATAATTTCAGCGAGCTCGTAAACGTGAGGGCCTTTCTTGAGGCGGGCCTCCAGATCTACCTGCATCTCATCCCAAGAACCCTCGTAAAGTTCTTCCCGCAACACAAGGAGCGTCCGCTCCTGCTGCGACAAACTCCGTAGAAATTCGCGATGCACCGCGCTCACTACGGATGCCCCTCCTTCACTGAACCTCATCTGCAGCCCGGCCCTAGGAACCAGGAAATTCATGAGTCAGTCGTACCCAGTTCTTCTTCTTGAAACGGAACGAATCCATCGAGGAGAAGAACTCGTCCCCGGGCCGGTGAAACTCGAGCCTCATTACTCTTTCAGTGATTTTCAAGGCCCCCCCGGACAACTCCTCGACTTCGACGTCATCGACCAGCCCATGTACGTCGACTACGATGTTGTCAGCCTCGGGATCGATGGCGTTAAAGATCGCCACACACTCGCGCTTTTCTCCAGCGGCCATCGCCATACCCAGGTCCGCCACGCCATTTTTCTTGAGCATGTCAACTCTCGAAAAGAAGGGCTTACCCTCTCTTCTCTCCACGACCTTCTCCACCCAGGGCAATGCAATGTCACAGTACTTTCGCTTCTTGTCAGAGCTGGCCCTCAAGCCGACATAAAAGGTGCTATCCATCCCACTCTTGTTTTCCAGGGAGTACGGCAGGTACCAGTAGGTACGCCCAACTGTGGGAACTCCATCGGGTCGAAGATCGTTACCATCTCCACCAAAGATGGTGACCTGGCGTGGACGTTCGAATTTCAATTCCAGGCGGGGGATTCCCGGGTCGTCCTGAGCCAGTACTGCCACCACAGGAGACACTGCAAATACCAGTGTCAACAGGCACAGAACCCAGTGCAGGCGCAGAGTTTTACAAAGGAAGGAATTCACGCGCTGGGTCACATCAGTACCATCAAAACTCAACATACTCTCGCCTCCCCGGGAGCCAGCTCCGAGATCTGGAATTCACCGATCTCGGATTCTCCCCGTTCATTTCATGGCTCGACCTGAGCCGAGTACTTTCCGAGGTGGAATTGCACACCGAAAACCGATCCCGCGGAGGCGGGTCCGGACCCTGGCGTGGAAGGGAGAATCATAGCAACCGACCATCTAGGGTGTCAACGGACCCGACTATGCTGGTAAAGGGGTTCCCTTGCACTTATGATGCCGATTCGGGGCGATCCTGACCCCCGGAGCCCCAGGTCGGCCCAGTGACGGGTAATAGGGGTCCTTTTTAGGTAGCAACTCCGGAGAACTGGCGTACATCGCCGGACCCACCCGGAAGGAGATGAAGGAATGAAATTTCAGGCTTCTCGCGAGAATGCCATCGGGATTCGGACAAATTCTGCAGGGTTCACGCTGGTGGAACTGCTCGTGGTGATCGCAATTATCGGGACCCTGGCTGCGCTTTTCTCTGGCAACATCCTGAGCGCATTGCGTAAAGGGGACGAGGTAAGTTGCACCAATAATCTCAGAAATATCGGCCAGGCATCTATTTCTT
This sequence comes from Planctomycetota bacterium, assembly GCA_036125855.1. Classification (GTDB taxonomy): domain Bacteria; phylum Planctomycetota; class UBA8108; order UBA1146; family UBA1146; genus UBA1146. Next base: position 116,379 of record JAYZTT010000010.1, on the reverse strand, counting down.
ACGCTCTGGAACATAGATTCTTTCCGACTGCCAAGGGCAAAACTCCTCCCGCATACATGTCGTTGAATGTTCTCCTCGAATCCAATGAGGGAGCAGATCTCAGCCCAGATGTTTTCATCTGCCCATCGTCTCTCGACGAAAAAGCTGAAAAAGATTCGGATGGAAACTTCGTTCTGAGCGACATCAATTGCTCTTACGCCTGGCTTGGTAAGAAGACGAAACAGTCGACCAGTTCTTCTACAGCTCTCGGTTGTGATGACTCCATCGCCGATAAGGACAATGGAATAGAGGAGAACCACGAAGGGTTCGTAATTGTCGTTTATGCTGGCGGTGACGTGAACAAATTAGATGCTGAAGAGATTCCGGAAGATCGAGATCTTCCAGGTAGCCTGGTCGGACAGGAAGGCGGCAGCTAACCGTCTCCTCTTGCAGATCGAACTGAGTAGAGGTGCGAGGGAACACACCCCCGCACCTCTATTCTTTTTTCCACGATTTCGCGCTTCAGCGGGTGAGTCAATCCTCCGCTGGATCTGTCAGGTCAGGGATCTCGTCTGATCCCGCCCTGCGCGTACCGATTCGATATTGATCCCGCAACCAGCCTCCCAGGTCACGGTCCTTGCAGGATTGGCTGCAAAAAGGAAAATGGTCCGCCCCCTCCAGCACCGGTGCATCCGCGTCTTTACAAACGGGACACAGAAAAGAGCGATTCATGAGGTCGTTCCTCCGCCACTCTTCTCGGTACCTGTATTCCCCCCGGTGCTGCCAGGACCATCGCCTGAGGCCTTGTCACTCTTGGGGGAACTGGACCCCTCCGATCCCGAGGAGGCACCACCAGAGGATTCTTCCTTCTGCCGACTCTTGTACTCGGAGCTCCGGTAATCGGTTTCATAGAAACCGCTGCCCTTGAAGATGACTCCACCCCCGGAGCCGATCAATCGTCTCAGTTTCTTCTTTCCACATTCAGTGCAGGTTCGTTTTTGTCTGTCACCGAACTTCTGGAAAAGTTCAAAGCGGTGGTCACAAGCATCACAAACGTAATCATAAGTTGGCATCTCAGGCTCCCTAGGAGGACTCTTCAGTACGCGCGACAACAACGCGAGAAGCACGAATCAGCAGATCGCCGCAGCGATATCCGCGATCAATCTCCTCAACGATCTCGCCACTACGAGAACCGGGCCGATCTACCTGGAGCATTGCTTCATGAACTTCTGGATCGAAATCTTCACCAACAGCAGCAACCGGTTCGATGCCCAGTTCTTTGAGAACCTCATCCACCTGGCCGGAAATCAGCTGCAATCCGTCTCTAATCCCTGAAGATTCCGCCTCCCCCACGTCAGCCTTGAGAGCCGCAGTGAGGCCATCCAGCACCGGCAAAAATGTCTTGAAAACATCCGCGACCATCCTCTGGCGAAGAATGATGCGCTCTTCCTGTGTACGCCGTCTAAAATTCTCCAGCTCTGCTCGTGCTCTCTGCAGTTGCATGACCAGAAATTCCTGGTCATTTGCTCCGGCGTCGTCAGCTGTCTCCTCGTCAGAGCTGACCACGATCGGGTCCTCAGAGCTCATCTGATCCTCTTCCTGATCACTGGGAGGATCTTGATCATGTTCATTCATGAGGTCTTTCTCCTACCCAAAATATTCCTTGAACCGGTCGAGGAACCCTCGTCGGCGAGTTCCCACTTCTTTTTCTTCAATCTCCGCAAGTTGTCGCAGCAGTTCTTCTTCTTTTTGTCCGAGACGAATCGGCACTTCGATGGTCGCCTGGACCAGTTGATCCCCTTTTCTCCTCGAATTCAGGGAAGGAAATCCCATCCCCTTCATCCGGAGAACATCTCCACTCTGGGTTCCAGGTGGAATCGTCAGAACCGCCTTTCCCTCCAGGGTAGGCACCTCTATCTCGGATCCGAGAGCGGCCTGCGAATAAGCGATGGGCAATTCAAAACAGACATGATCGTCCACTCTGGTGAAGAAGGCATGAGTTTCGTATCGAATCACTACCTGTAGATCACCCGCGGGAACTCCACGCGAACCTTCATTTCCGCGACCCGCCACACGCAGGACGACTCCTTCATCAATGCCGGGAGGAATCTCGATCTCAAGTTCATCGATATGTTGCGTCAGTCCGCTCCCCGAACAATCTCCACAGGGGTTCTCGATCAGTTCTCCCTGGGTATGACACGCAGGACATGGCGTACGAACGCTGAAGAATCCCTGTGACCGGAGGACATGTCCCTCTCCGGAACAGGTTCCACAACGAACCGGCTGGGTGCCTTTACTGGCTCCGCTACCGTTACATGACTTGCAACCAACCTTGCGACGGAGACTGAGGGTGCGGGTAGTTCCCCTGGAGGCTTCCTCCAGGGTTATCTGGACATGAGCCCGTAGGCTCTCTCCGCGTCGAACCTGGCGACCACCGCCAAATAGATCGCCGAAGATGCTACCGCCACCACCGCCGCCTCCAAAGATGTCACCGAAGACCCGAAAGATGTCTTCAACATCTGAAAAACCGGCTCCTGCTCCGGCACCGGAGAGACCCGCATGACCATGTGCATCGTAAATCCGACGTTTATCTGCATCCCTCAGGACATCGTAGGCTTCGGCAGCCTCCTTGAATGACTGCTCAGCATCCTGATTGCCGGGGTTCTTGTCCGGATGATATTTCAAGGCCAGTTTCTTGTAGGCCTTCTTGATTTCATCGTCACCGGCATCTCGAGATACACCGAGAACATCGTAGTAATCTCTGGAAGCCATCCGCATCCCCCTAGACGAGTGCACCCTCTACTGCCGTCTCATCTTTTTCGAGATCAGTGATGGCAGTGTCCGATGTCAGGAACAAGGTGGCTACGCTGGCAGCATTCTGAAGGGCCACACGGAGCACTTTCACTGGATCGACGATTCCGGCGCGATTGAGATCGACCATCTTGCCTTTCTCCGTATCGAATCCCATCTCCAGATCTTCATACTCCATCACTTCGGCAACCACTGCAGGACCGTCAAAGCCAGCGTTGCGTGCTAACTGAGCTGTCGGCTCCAGTAACGCATCGGCAACCACAGCAACCCCGTGACGCGCCTCACCAGAAACCCTGGTAGCAGCAACCTTGTCATGAATCCGCAGGAACGCGGTACCTGCTCCTGGAACGATGCCTTCCATCATTGCCGCACGGGTCGCACTGAGAGCGTCCTCGGCACGGGCCTTTCGTTCCTTGATCTCCAGCTCGGTGGATCCACCAACACGAATCACCGCGATCTTCCCCTGGATTCTCGCCAGTCTTTCTTCCAGCTTCTCGCGATCGTAGTTGGAATTGGTCTGGGCGATCTGCGCCTCGATCTGGTCGCAGCGCTGCTGTATCGCTTCACTGTTGCCTTTGCCACGGAAGAAGATGGTCCGATCCTGGGAGATCTCAACTTTCTTCACTGTCCCCAGTTGATCCTTGCCAACCATGTCCCAGGTCACGCCAGTATCCTTGGCGACAACCTGTCCACCGGTAACGATGGCAAGATCTTCGAGCAAAGCCTTACGCCGATCTCCAAATCCGGGTGCCTTGACGGCAACCACGGGTAACACGCCGCGGAGCTTATTGAGGAGCAATCCGGCGAGAGCTTCGCCCTCAACATCCTCGGCGATGACAACCAGAGGTCTCTGGGTCGGCACAACATGTTCGAGGACTGGAACCAGATCCTGAATTCCCGAAATCTTGTGATCCGTGAACAGAATCCACGGCTTCTCCAGTTCGCAAAGCCCGGAGACTCTATCAGTGACGAAGTAGGGAGAAATCCATCCTTTATCGATCTCAAGACCTTCGACAAGTTCGAGATCGGTCTCGATACCATCGTTTTCCTCGACGGTAACAACCCCCCGCTCACCAACCTTGTGTATCGCTTCTCCGAACAATTTACCCAGTTCCTGTTCGTTAGCCGCAATCGTGCCCACCTGCACCACTTCTTGCTTCTTCTTCACGGCAGTGGCGATCGATTCCAGTTCGCTAACCGCAACGGCAACAGCCTTCTCGATCCCCTTGCGTAGCTCCACGGGATTAACTCCGGAAATCGCATAGCGACTGCCTCGTTTCACCATCGCTTCAGCGAGAATGATCGAAGAAGTGGTGCCATCGCCGACTTCCTTGTTGGTCTTGCTCGCCACCTCGTTAATCAGGCGAGCACCCATATTTTCAAAAGGATGAGGAACTTCTATTTCCCTGGAGACGGTCTGCCCATCGCGTGTCACCTCGGACTTACCAAGGCCTTTTTCCAGCAAGACACTACGCCCACCTGGACCGTAGGTAACCTTCACGGCGCGAGCCAGGGTACTGATACCCTGCTGCAGTTGGCGTCTGGCATCTTCGTCAAACAGTATCTGTTTCGTCATGAACGTGCTCCCTTATGTCGTCTTTCAGGACTTACAATGCTCCAACGCCTTCGTGATCGTGGTGATGATCCTCTTCTTCCGTCTCCGTCGGAATCTCAGTCACAACGGCATCCGATGTAAGGATCATGGTGGCGGTACTGACCGCATTTTGCAGTGCATTGCGAATCACATCACAGGAATCAATGACTCCTGCTTCTAACAAATCGCACATCTCTAATTTTGCAAAATCAAAGCCGTACGTCTCTTCTTCAAAGCTGCGTATCTCACGGATGAGTTTGGATGGTTCGACACCAGCGTTCGCGGCCAACTGCCTGAAAGGTTCCTCCAGAGCTTTCGCCATGATTCCTGCTGCCATCTTTTCCAGGGGATCACGGAAACGCATCGCGGCAACCGCATCCGAGCAGTGAATCAGAGCCAGCCCCCCACCCGGAAGGATCCCTTCCTCCAGTGCTGACTGGGTCGCGGCGAGGGAGTTCTCGTAACGCTTCTTGCGCTCCTTGACTTCCCCTTCGGTAGATCCTCCAACTCGGATCACGGCGATCCCACCGACCAGCCGGGCCAATCTCTCCTGTAACTTTTCTCGATCGTAATCACTGGTGGAGTTATCGATCTCCTGACGGATCAACCGACAGCGCTCGGACACATCCTTCTTTTTGCCTGCTCCCTGCATCACCGTGGTCATCTGCGAGTTGATCTCGATCTTCTTTGCCCTGCCCAGATCGGCAAGAGTGATCGATCCAGGATCGATGCCCAGATCGGAATAGATCGCCTTACCCCCGGTTGCGACCGCAATGTCCTCGAGCATCGCCTTACGTCTCTCACCATATCCCGGAGCCTTCACTGCAGCGATTTCGAGAACACCTCTCTGGCGATTCACGACAAGAGTGGAGAGTGCCTCCCCATCGATATCCTCCGCGATGATCAGCAACGGCTTGCGCTTCTCTACAACCTTTTCGAGGACTCCCACGATCTGCGAGATATTGGAGATCTTCTCTTCCATGATCAGGATGTAGGGGTTCTCCAGATTAATTTCTGCAGAATCAGCATCGACGACGAATTGCTGTGAGATATATCCACGATCGAAATGCAAACCCTCAACCACTTCCAGAGTGCTCTCAGTGCTCTTGCCCTCCTCGATGGTGCAGACTCCATCATCTCCAACGGACTTGAGCGCTTTTGAAATGATGCCACCGATCGCGCTATCATTATTGGCGGAAATCGTGGCAACACTCACGATGGAGTCCTGATCTTCAAGCGGTTCGCTCAATTCAGACAACTTATCGCAGATCTTCTCCGAGATGGAAATCAGGGCGCGCTGCAAGAGAACGGGATTCTCTCCAGCGATCACCTGGCGCATCCCCTGACGAAAAATCGCTTCGGCGATCACGGTCGCGGTGGTACTTCCATCGCCAGAATCCCGGGCGGTTTTGGCGCCTGCCTCGCGTAACAGACGGGCTCCAATATTTTCAACGCGATCAGCCAGATCAATCTGTTCCGCAACGGTGGCCCCGTCCTTGGACATTTTCGGGCCGCCCCACGATCGATCGATGACAGCATGACGACCTCGCGGACCCAGGGTCGTGCGAACCGCACGGGCGACCTTGGCCGCACCTGCCAGCAATTTCTCGCGTGCCATATCTTCAAAAGTCAGCTCTTTTGCCATCGAGGCTCCTCCTGTCGCACACCTATCGAGTCAGAATCCAATTCACTGCGGGAGGCCATCTCTCTCCCCCGAGAGAAACGGCGCTGACCACCTCCACGCAAACGCCGGGCCATCCGAATCCAGAGTGCCCTTCATAAGCTATTTATTCACAATAACTTGCATGAAAAGCTGCAGAATCACGGAGAGCACGTCTGCCAGAACGACAGGGGGCCGCAGGGATCACCCCGAAGAGACTGCCAGGTTGGCAGCAATGACGGGGCGCTTCACTTGGCGAAAATACCGCCATCGCGAGTATCGCTGACCAGCTTGACGCGAACATCGCGGATTTCGACGCGAGTTCCATCGGCAATCCAGAACACGAAACCTCCCGTCGATGGGAGTCTGGTGGTTTCGGGATCGAGAGTCATTTCGGTTCCACCGGGACCATGACGCAAGGTCACGGAATCGCCGTGAACCTCCATCGTCACCTTCACCCAGCGATTCTTGGGGAAATCATCCCCCAGGTCCAGCATCGGTGAGGTTTGCTCAGAAATCACTCCCGTCTGGGTATTTGAGAGGCTGCGTGGCGAGATGCGCAAAGCACCGCTCTTCAGACTCACCTCAAACTCACAAACGAAGTCCTCCCAGTGATTGGAAAAAACCCCGGTATACATGTCACGGCCACTACGATTGTCGCCCACCATGACACCGACTCCCTCACGCTCCAGGATGCGCCATTCAGGGGACTGGCCACGGTTCAACATCTGACGATCGCTAGTGGCTACCCAGTTGTAGAGATTGGAGCGTGCCAGTAGAGGAGTCCAGGGGACTGAATCCCGCAATTCGATCCAGCGGCGTTCTCGTTCTGCTTTTTTCCGCTCGGCCTCAAGGCGACGGGCCTCTACAAGTTCCTGCTCTGCCGCTTCTTCGCGGTTCAGCAGCATCTCCAGCCCTTCGCGCTGGATCGTTTTCACCAGTTCATTCTTGATACGCCAGACATCAGGAGCTTCATCCTCAACTTTCTCCGGCAACGCCTCGATGATGGCAATCGCAATATCCTCGTATCCCATCCTGGCGTATTTTCCGGCACGAGTAGAAAGCTCATCGAGTCGTTTCTTGTACCGCAACTGTTCTCGCGCATCTTTGCGCAGGTTATCCAGTTCGTTCTCGAACGCTCCCGTCAGAACCGCCTCGGATCCTTCAAAGACCTTGGGTAATTTTTCGAGCAACCGAGCGGCCGTTGCAAACTCGCCATCGGCGAATGCACCTCGCACGTCTCCCTTGAGAGAACTCCACGCCTGATCCGCAGATGATCGCCAGCGATTGAGCAATTGTTCTCGCAGGCTACCGGCCTCTTTCGATACCTCGGTATCAGCGTATTCGTTGATCACACTCCCGAGACGATTGGCCGCACCGACCCAGTCGGTTGGATCCTCACTGTTTGTCTTCTCGACACGATCCAGTGCCATGCGAGCACTATCTTCTCGCAATTTCTTGTGATCGACCTGGGGCCTTTTCACGACCTCCGGCTCAACAGCAGGTGGCTGCGGTGGATCTTTGAAGAAGATCAGTGCCAGTCCGACGACCAGTACCACACCGAGACCTCCGAAGATGTAGATTGGCATGCGACTCTTCGGCGGAGGCATATCTCCAGGAGTCCCGTCTCCAGAAACCGCGGCAGCAGCACTCGGTCTCCTCACCGACCGCCGTGATGGAGCCATTTTTCGCCCAGGCCTCTTGGCAGCCGCCCCGGCTGGGGGAGCGCCACCCGGTCGCTTCGCTGCAGCTTGTTGCCTGGCAGCTGCTTGCTGCGCAGCTTGCAATGCTGCTGCCTTTTTCGCTGCCAGTTGCGGGCTGCTCGGCTGCTGGGCAGCCGCGGCCTTCTGTGCGGCAGCCTTTTGTGCTGCGGCCTTCTGAGCAGCGGCTTTCTGCGCGGCGGCCTGCGCGGCAGCCTTCTGCGCTGCCGCCTGCGCGGCAGCCTTTTGCGCTGCGGCCTGCGCGGCAGCCTTCTGCGCGGCGGCCTGGGCGGCAGCCTTTTGCGCGGCGGCTTTCTGCGCGGCTTCCTGTGCTGCGGATTCTTGTGCTGCGGATTCTTGTGCTGCGGCCTGCTGCTGCGCTGCGGGATCTATGGCAGCAGGCGATGATTCGGCGGGAGCCGTTGGCTCCGGGACCACTTCTTCTGACTTGCCAGGACTCCTGCGCGCCGGTACACGCCGCTGACCGGAATCACTGCTCTGGTCAGACTTCTTGCGTGGAACCGGAACCCGTCTCTTCTTGCCTGGAGTGCCCTGACCGTCCGATCCCATGGTCGGATCTTCTGCCATCATGATTCCTCACTCCCGGCCATCTCCTGCCCCATCGTAGGTTCCTCGTCATCCTGCACCGGATAGATGACCTCGATCAGTTCCTGCAACTGTTCCGGCGTCAGGTGTCCCAGTTCCACCAGGATCTGTCCGAGTAACGGGACTTGTTTTCCTTCGTTACGAAGGCGCTCCTGGACGGTCAGAGCCTGATAGAGCTGATCGGAGTTGACCACTCCCTGCTCCAGCGCCACCTCACCGAATAGTCTCCGATATCGATCGGGTGCAGCCACGAGTTGCGCCTCCAGAAATCCAAACGGATGAATCTTGATTCAAGCTACTCAGGATCCAGGGTTGCGCACGGTCATAGCTGTAACAAACACAGCGTACGCAACTGAAAACCATGGCGCCGAGGATAGCAGTCTCCTCCGTCATTCGCCACCGCCACGCTCGTTACCACTGCTCGGTCACCAGCGGCTCTGCCCCGCTACAGAGGCTGATTCCCTGTACGTCCTGAGTTTTTTGAAGTCGATCTCGAACCTCGAGGACCTGCCGCAAACACATCAGCTTCTGCTCTGTCGTGGACACCTTTGGTGCTCCAGAGGCAGGGGCCCTTCCCCAGTGGAGCGGGATCCCAACACTGGTGTGGAATCTCCACATTCGCTCTCCAACCGAGTCGCGTGTCGCAGCGATCTCCCGGATAAAACCCGGAACACGATCAAAAACGCGGTCTTGCCACAGGATACCAGTCAAGGAGAGCAGCTCGGCAAACTCGGTACCGCCCACCAGTTGACCCGGATCGAATCGGTGCATGACTCCCTGCTCCGGGATGTATTCCGGAATCCGCCATTCTTCACCAAGAAAATCACCCTCCTGAAAATCGATCACCTTGCCAATCCCATCGACAAGCAGCCAACCGCCGTCACAGCGAACCCCTACCGAGGGCCTGTGGAACTGCCCATCGAACCCGATCCCGGTTGCTGTTCGCTCTATCCGATCCACGGTTGCCACCCAGGGATTTTTTAGCAATTCCCGGGTAGTTTCTTCTCGCCAGCGAATCGATTGCAAAGAAACCCGAGATGGAATCGTCTGAAGGGTCGAGAGTTGACCCTTGAATCCAGCCGGGAACCAATCAGGTAGTGAGTCGTGATGAATCAACCAGGCCCCCCCGGCTCTGGCAAGGCGTCGATCCACTTCATCCTTGGCGTAGATGAGAATGCCACCGATAACCGCCAGTAAAAAAACTGGCAGAAGCCAGCGGGCTAGCTCCGAGGGCCGATCCGTATTTGTCTTCATCAATTTTCTACCTCTCAGACACACCTGGCCGAATCACTTCATGCTTGAGCTCGACACCATGCTGCTTCTGAACTTCCTGATGAATCAAGTTGATCAAATCCTCGATATCCGCCGATGTCGCGGTACCGTCGACGTTTTCTATAAAATTGGCATGCTTCTCTGAAACCTTTGCTCCCCCGACACGCTTCCCCTTCAACTGACATTGCTCGATCAATCGCCCCGCACTGTCATCGTCTGGATTCCTGAAGATGCAACCGCAGGTCTGGTTATCAAAGGGCTGGGTCGATTTCTTGCGACGCAGTACCTGTTGAGACCTGTTCTCGAGTTCCTGAGGCTCGGCACCCATTTGCAGGTGCAATCGGACCCGTGAAACAATCCGATCCTCGATTCCCGAATATCGGTAATGCCAGTTCAGATCTCTTTGATCGACCCATTGAGGTTTGCCGCCAGGCTCGATCAACTCCACCTCGCTGACCAGTTCACCGATTCCCTGAGAAGCCGTTCCTGCATTCCCCCACACCGCTCCGCCAATCGTTGCAGGAATTCCTACAAAACCCTCCAACCCCTGGTAACCAAGTGCATTGAACCGAGGAATCAACTTCTCCAGATCCTGTCCGGCCAGCACCTCGATGATTCCTGCACCCAGGTCGGTGAACTCTCCGGTCAAGGATTTTGTGTGGATGACTAACCCGTCAAAGCCGCTATCGGAAAACAAGACGTTTGCTCCGCGACCGAGACAAAAGATGGGAAGCCCCTCGTCAAAAGCCCACGAACCCAGCTGAGTCAATTCCTCTATCGATCTCGGTTTGCCGTAATGGCGAGCCTCGCCTCCAATGCGATACCAGCTATGATTCGCCAGTGAGACTCGTTCATGTATTTTCAAGCGACAACTCCAGAGCGGAATCCAGAGATCTTTCTACCGATCTCATCGTTGTTACCTGCCCCCAGAGAGACCACGACGTCTCCCCTCTTCACAAGTTCTGGCAGATCGTAAATCGCCTCTTCAAATCCGAGTGCTCGCGCTGACACATCGTTCGATCGCAACTGTCGGACCAATGACTCTCGAAGATCGACCGGGAACTCCCTGCGATCTTCCCTCACCGAGTAAATGGGCAATACGACCACCTCGTCTGCCGCCCAGAAGGAGGTGGCAAACTGATCCAGAAACGCATCCAGGCGCGTTGCCTGATGGGGCTGGAACAGCGCCCAGATCTTCCGGTCAGGAAACAGTTCCCGCGAACCGGCCAGGGTGTACTGAATTTCGGTGGGATGATGTGCGTAGTCCTCGTACCAGTTGACCTCGTCGAGCACATCTCTCTTTTCGAATCGACGTTTCACTCCCGGGAAATCTTCCACGCCTCTGCGAATCTGATCCAGATCGATGCCGAGATTTGCTGACAGAGCAGCTGCTGCCGTGAGATTCAGAATCGCGTGGGTTCCCGGAAAGTGCAGTTGCGCCTCGAAGCGAGGCTCTGAATCCTCACTCACCTCCACGATACGGCGGCCATTCTCGATCCTACCTCTACCCCTCCAACCAGCTCCTTCACCGATTCCGAAATAGATCGGTTTCACATCCCCTGCACCCTTCAAGCGGTCGGCAAGCGCATGAGGAATCACCACCGGTGAATCGTTGTTAAATCTATTCAGGAAAGTGCAAAAGGTTTCCTCGACGTGGGCGAGATCATCATAAATTTCTGGGTGATCAAGTTCGATGTTTGTGATGATGCCGGAACTCGGCTGTAGCTCCAGGAAGGATCTCTGAAACTCGCAAGCCTCAACGATGAAATCCTGACCCGATCCCTTTCTCCAGTTACTTCCACCGATGGATTCCAGTTCTCCGCCAAGGACCACGGTCGGATCACGCTGGGCTTCAAGAAAGATGCTCGTCAAGATTCCCGTCGTCGATGTCTTTCCATGAGTACCCGCAACCGCGATGGTCTTTCTGGTCTTGGATAGATGTCCAAGAGTTTCGCTGTAAAGCATCAAGCGTAGGTTACGCCGTCTCGCTTCAACGATCTCCGGATTATCCTCAGGGACTGCTACGGAGCGGATCACCAGCTTCACATCTTCTGGCAAATTTTGTGCATGATGATCATGGATAAACTTGATTCCGTGCCGTTCAAAATCGGTTTTCAGGGAAGCATCTCGATCGCTGCCAGAGACGACATGCCCGTATTCTCGCAGCAACTTGGCGAGACCACTGGTGGCACTCCCACCGATACCCACGATATGCAGCTGGAGAGGCAATCCTGTTTCGGGAATCAACGATTCAATCTCCTCTACCTGGTACTTCTTGGCGGGATTTTTATACGCATGCCGATCCTGAGCTGATCCGGATCAGAGAGTAGCTTTGTGTTCGCAGATTGGATGAGCGCCCAGTGGGGAACCCCGTAGTGCTGGCGAGCGATGGAAACCAGCGTCTCCCCGGCCCGAACCGTATGAACAAGACTGTCACTTTCTTGCCGAGGAATCACTTCTCTTCGAACAGTTCGAGGTACACGGAGGACCTGCCCCTCTTTCAGCTTGTCGGGATCGATGCGCGGATTGGCAGCCACAATCTCAGCCATCCGACGTGAATCGCCCAGAACTTCCCCTGCAATTTTCCAGAGGCTATCACCCCGACGAACCACCCACGAATCGTAATCGGCGTCTACCGCTTCAGGTTCGATGGGGGCCGATGCAAGAGGTCGTTGCTGCTGCCTGGACGCCGGGGTTACCGGCTCCTGTACCTCGGATGCAACTGGAACTCGTTCAGAGAAATGCCCGGAGGTCGCTGCCAGTAACTCACGGGCCTGATCATCGGCAGAGTTCCATTTGATGGAAACAGGTGTCACCAGTACATCGGAAGGACGGCCGAGAATCGGATCAAAATCTGGAGACAGTTTGCTGGTGATACCAATCACCCCTGCGATGAAAATCAGGCTACAGATGGTCCAACGAAGCTTATCCATCCTCAAGTCATCACCTCCTCGCCAGAGGCAGTTATGTTGTTTACTTGCGGCTGCACACTGCAAGCCGGTTCCACTCCCAGATGGACAGCGATCACTTCTGCGATCCTGTATGCCGATGCAGGCTGCCCGAGTTCTCTGCAACAGCGTGCCATCTCATGCAGTCTCCTGACATCCCTTACCAGATCTTCGATCAAAACCGCAATCTGGCGCGGGTCATCACTCGAGACCACCATGGCAGCACCATTTTGTTCGAGATACTGAGCGTTTTTCAACTGGTGGCGATCCCTGTGGTGTGGATAAGGCCACAACAACGCAGGCCTTCCAACCGCTGACAGTTCCGCAATGGTCGATCCCCCTGAGCGGCCCAGTACCAGACTTGAGCTGATCAGAGCCGAAGCCGGATCGGTCAGAAACGGACTGACTCGGGCTTCCACTCCCAGCTGTTGCCATGATCGTTCGACTCCCTCCTCGTTGCCAGGCCCGCAGACGTGATGGACCCGAAAACGATCCGGCTGATGGAAATGACCTGCTACCTCCAGGAGAACGTCATTAACGGAACTGGAGCCCTGGCTACCACCGAAGATCAGTAGTTCTGGTTTTGAGGTCACCGGCATCTCTGTCGGAACAAACTCGGGTCGGATGGGACAGCCCAGCACTGCACCCCTGGAACGCAAGAGCCGCGACTGCCTTTCGACGGGACAGCTCAAAAATACTTTCCTGGCCCAGCGGGTGAGGAAACGATTCGCCAGCCCAACGACACGATTCTGTTCCAGAACGAACAGCGGTTTGCCCTGCCAGCTCGCCGCAATTCCAGGAGCAAAACCTGGTTGAGCGCCGAGAGCAATCACACCGTCTATCCGTTCCCTTTTCAGCAATTTCAGGGCAGCACCGATTCTCACGACAGAGGCGATCCGACCACCACCACTCCAGGGAGCCCTGATTCGTTCAAAGCTGGTCTCGTCGAGGATCCGCTGCTCCATCGCCTTGTCATGATCGAGAAATACCGGACAAGCTACATCCAGCTGAACCAGAGCCTCAGCCAGAGCGATTCCCGGGAACAGATGGCCGCCAGTACCTCCTCCGGTCAGCAAGATCCGCTTCATCTCGACACCACTTCCTCTCGCGCTCGGCTACGCGAAATCGCCAGCAGCACTCCCACCATCCCCATGAATACTGCCAGGCCGGTGGAACCGTGTGAAAAGAATGGTAGTGGGATCCCCTTGGTCGGGGCCAGAGCCACATTCACCATCAGGTTAAAAGCTGCCTGAGCTGTGATGGCGAGTGTGAGAACCTGAGCCAGACACGCCAGATCACGGTCCTCGATCTGTTGCGACAATCGCCAACCTGCGACGAGAATCACCATGTAGAGCGAGATCAGAGCCAGCACACCCAGGAATCCAGTTTCTTCGGCGTAAACCGCAAATATGAAATCGCTATACTCCGATGGCAAGTACAGGGCCTTACTGTCAGCCATCCCGACCCCTTTTCCCGTGAGTCCACCACTTCCGATGGCCTGAAGAGAGGTCCACACCTGTGGGACCTCCTCCGGGGAATGCATCGCCATGAAGCGTTCCTTCACCTCAACGATCCGGTCCTTGACCTTGAAGTAGGCGGGAATCGCCAGTGGCAGGCAGAAGATGAAAAACTTACCCAGAATTATCCTCCAGCGTAGTAATGGCAAGCAACCGAGAAAGAGGATGAAAACTGCGGTTCCGAAATCGGGCTGAAGAAAGGTGATCAGTACCGGCATGCCGACAAATAGGGCCGCGAGAACAACCCCCCTGTTGACCGACATCTGCTCACCCTCCTTGCCACCAAATCGCCAGATTCCGGTCAGTGCGATGGTGACCAGGGGGATGCAAAATTTAGCCAGCTCCGACGGCTGGAATCGGATCCCCATCAGATCAATCCAGCGATTTGCATCATTGATACGAACACCCAGTGGCGTGAAGGTTGCAGCAAGTAGTAAGCAGGTGACCCCAAACCATAACGGGATCGCTCCGATTTCAAACCACCGTCTGGGAGCTATCAATGCACCCATCAACAGGAACAAAACTCCGATGCCATAACCCTTGAGTTGACCTCTCCACAGCTGTGTTGGATCGCCATCGATGACAAAAGAACGATAAGAAGAAGCGCTGTAGAGAGTGAAGCAACCGATGGCAAGCAGCAGCACCACAGCCGCCAAGATTTTCATCCCCTCGCTGCCAGGATCGAGGACCCTCGTCTTCTGACTCGTGATCGAGGTGCTCTTCGAGATCAGGATCCTGCTCCTTCTGCCTGCAGTTGTTGCTTTACCAGGATGGCGATCTGTTCGAGCTGTTCCTTCCGGGAAGCCTTGAAGAGGACCCTATCCCCTGCTTTCAGCTGCTCCTTCACCATCCTTGCGCCCTGCTCTCCATCGCTGATGAAGATCGACTCCGCACCCGCTTCCTTGACTCCCTGATCGATCCACTCTGAAGCTCTGCCGGCAACAAACACGACGTCGATGCCGGAGCGGACGCACTGCCGTCCTGCTTCCACGTGAAATCTTTTTTCCTCTCTCCCCAGTTCCTCCATCGTTCCCAGCACCGCCAGTTTTCTCCGAGAAGTAGACTGACCCAGATCATCGATGGCATTGCGAAGAGCCAGTGGACTCGAGTTGTAGCAATCGAGAACCAACTCGATCCCCTCGACGCTATGAACCTCATGTCGCCAGCGCGGCAAACGAATGGTCCGGGCTGCCTCGACGAGTTGATCGGGATCCTCCACCAGTTCCAGGGCCAGAGCGACGGCCGATTCGAGACAACGAGATGCCCAGGGTGCCGGCGGCTTCCAGGGTAGAGCGAATTCTCTCGATCTGATCCGATCGACTACCCGCACTCCGCCAGAACCATCGGGGGCGATTTCGAGATCCCCCGAGGGGCCGGTCCACCGGAAGCCATTCCCCCCGCACTTCTCGAAGTGATCGCGCCATTCCACGGGTGCCCAGCACCCGTCGCCCTCGATCCGCTCGAGAAGCGAGAATTTCTCGCGCAGCACTCCTTGGAGTGACCCCAGGCCCTCCAGATGAGCCTCGGAAACTGCCGTGACGGCTCCATATCGCGGTCTGGCGATGTCTGCCAGTTCTGCGATTTCCCCGGGAGCATTGGTCCCCAGTTCCAGGATCAACGCCTCTGTCGCAGGATCCGCCTCCAGGATGGTAATCGGCACCCCGATGTTGTTGTTGTAGGAGGACTGGGGTGAATGAACCGCCATCGTTTGACCCAGAAGAGCGGCAAGCATCGAACAGGTGGTTGTTTTTCCAACGCTTCCGGTCACCGCCAGCACCGGCACCTCTGCTGCTTCTTCGCTGCGAATCGCACCGGCCAGTTGCATCAGCGCGGCATGGACATCTGGCACCTCGAGGGAAGGACCATCATGGCTTGCTGACATGCCAGTCTCGCAGAGCACCGCCTGCGAACCATTCTCAACAGCCTGGCCGGCATGTTCAATTCCATGGCAATTCGCTCCTGGCAGGGCGATGAACAGGGAGCCCTCTCGAGCCACACGACTGTCAAATATTGCCGAACAAATCGAAACATCTCGGTTGCCACGTACAAGCTGAGCCTTCGCCAGTCGTGCCACCTCCGCGAGGGAACGAACCTTCATCCGATCAACTCCCCCTTCTGATGGTGGTCAAGAATTTCCAGCACTACCTCGCGATCATTGAACCGAGTCTTCTGGCCAGCAATTTCCTGGCTGCTTTCATGTCCTTTGCCACAGATGATCAGAGCGTCGTCACTCTGGAGTGCGTTGATGGCATTCGAGATGGCTCGACGACGGTCGACCTCGACCTCGACACTGGTGGTTCGCTTCTGCTCGGGAATGCCGTGGACAACCTGTTCGATGATGGCGGACGGACTTTCTGAACGAGGATTGTCGCTGGTAACAAAGATGCGATCAGCATACTTCGCAACTGCGGCACCCATCAGGGGACGCTTGCCCGGATCTCGATCTCCGCCACAGCCAAACAGGACCATCAATCTGCCATCTACCAGCGGCCTGATCGGTCCCAGGACGGAATCCAGAGCATCGGGTGTATGAGCAAAGTCGATGAAAATTGGACCCGCGGCTCCGTTGATCAGTTCGAGACGACCAGGCACTCCTGGAAAGTTCTCGATTCCCGCGACGATCGCCTCCTGTGAGATACCACAGGCATCGGCCAGGGCGATGGCACACAGCGCATTCGATACATTATGCGAGCCGGGTTGCGGAACTCGCACTTCGGCACTGAATGACAGCGACTGGATCTGCACGATGCTTCCGGCAAAAGAAGCATGGCGGATCGTTGCCGTCACTTCCCTGATCCCACCATCGGAGTTCGACAATCCATCGACCTGAAATCTCGCGACTCCATCCGTCTCTGCAGCGGTTACCGGGCGCAGAAAGGGTGCCCCGGCTCGACACAGCTCACCAAGTTTCAGTTTGGTCCGATGGTATTTTTCTACCGTCTCGTGATAGTCGAGATGGTCTCGACCCAGACTCGTGATGGCCGCTCCCACCAGAGGAACTCCCGCTACTCGATGTTGATCGATCGCATGCGAGGAAATTTCCAGCACCACGTCAGTTCCTCCTGCAACCAGGTGACGAGATAGCGCATCGGCGATGATCGCGGGGCTTTCGGTGGTGACACGACTGGAAGTTCTCTGTGACGCAATGCAGCTATCCACTGTAGTCATCCAGCCAACTGACCGACCCTCGACATTCAGAATCGAGCAAAGGTAGCGAACCGTGGTGGTCTTGCCATTTGTTCCGGTGATGCCAAAGACCCGAAGAGATTCACCGGGTAGACCGGCTCCCGCCTGTTCCAGGAGGGCAAGAGATAGGCGAGCATCTTCCACTCGCCACCACGGTATTTTCGAGTCGTGCGAATCGGTAGGAGCTTGCTCCGCGACGATGCCGCCTGCACCTCGCAAAATCGCATCGGGGATCGACTGGGTGGCATCGAATTCCGTTCCACGGATGGCCACGAACAGGTCCGCGGGAAGTCGCCGATCATCGCTGGACAGCGAACTGATCGACGACGGACAATCGCCGCAGATCGGTTCCCCGAGAATCGATAGGATTTGATCCTCCTCGAGGCAGGACCCTAGTTCCCTTCCCCGTGATTCCATCGGCCTGGTTCCCCCTCCCCCTGACGATCGGACCTTGACCTGTTCAGACTATCGGCCCTGGCAGTGCTGTCCAAGTGCGGAACCGATTCTCTCTGATCGAGCGAGCGCGGATGAAAGATCTTCTGAACCTCTTCAAGACGTTCCTGAACCAGGTTTTCGGGACTGTGCAGTACTGCTTCGAGGATCTCCTTGACCGCCGGGGCGGCAGATTTCGAGGCAAAGAAAAGCGAATTTTCGACGGATGGAATCTCCACCACCACCATCGCTATCCGTTCCGGGGCATGCCATGGCGCGAATCCGACAAAACTGGAGATGTAGTGGTCCTCCAGGTAGCCACCCTTGCCCGCCACCTTTGCGGTACCGGTTTTTCCCGCCAACCCGATGGTTCCACGAACTCCCTTGCCAGTTCCTTCCAGAACCACCGAGCGCAGGACCTCCCGGACGGAAGCGGCAATCGATTCGGAAGTTACCCTCGGATTCCGATCTGGATTCACCAGTCGATCGGGACGACGGCGAAAGTGCGGAGTGATCAGTTCTCCCCCATTTGCGATGGCACAGTAGGCTCGAATCATCTGGATCGGGGTCACCTGGATTTCATAACCAAAGGATGCCGAAGCAAGGGTGTCCCAGCGCCACTTGCTGGGCGGTTTGATCCATCCATTTTCCTCACGCCCCAGATCAATTCCCGTCGCATCACCGAGACCAAACTTCTTGAAGATACGATGAACTCTCTTGTTACCCAGCCTGAGACCGATATCCACGATCCCGATGTTACTCGACTCGACAACGGTTCCTCGCAAGGTCCGGTCGCGCAATAAATGACTATCGGTAAACGGACGCCTTCTTCCCGCGAATCTCTGGACGATCTTGGTCACGGCCACTGGATCATCCAGATGCATTCCGGACTCGAGGGCAGCAGTCAAAATCAGCGGCTTGATGATCGAACCGGGCTCCATCGACATCAGCATCGCGCGCTGCATCTTTGGAAAAGCATCCGATTGGCGATTCTGATTCCATAGCGTCTGCAGTTCGCCGCGCACCAGACCGGGGTACGTGGACATCGCCAGGACCTCGCCATTGCGAGGATCCATGACGATTCCGGTAACGCTTTGAGCCCCGGTTCTCAGCAGGGTATCGGCAAGTACCTTCTCCAGGATTGATTGCTCCTGGATTCCGATGGTGAGTTCCACAGCTTCCCCCTGGATGGAAGGAACCGTGTGAGTTGGCGGGCTCAACGGCCGGCCCACAGTATCGGTAGACTGCTGTCTCAGTCCTCTTCGGCCCAGTAGATGGTCATTGAACGCCAGCTCTATGCCATGCAAACCGATCTTTCGATCTCCCCGCAGCTCTCCGATGACCAGAGTTCCGAAATCGCCATGGGGATAGACCCGGGTATCAAAGGGTTCCAGGGTGGGAATCACCGGCCGCCCCAGATCGCGGTGCAATTCCGACCTCCCATTCTGGAAGTCGATTTCATCTCGACCGGCATTGACGGTTCCGATGTAGACGTACTGCTGGATCGACATTTGTTCAGCAGAAGACAGTTGCTCGTTTGTCAGCGCAATCTCTTCATTTCTCCGGGCGACCTGACGGATCTGCCTGGCGATTTCTGCAGCTGGCCGCGCCAGTTGCAGACCCGGCAAAAGAAAAGTTTTCTCGATGGCGTATTCAAACCCAGAAACAGCAGGATTCCCTCTTGCTGCAGCTAGCTGAACCAGTGTTGCCGAATAGGGGTCAAATCCAACCTTGAATGATTCGCGATCCTCCGCCAGAACAATCCCTTGACGGTCGTATATGTTTCCGCGGCTTCCTGGATCCCAGGCATTACGACTCTGAGCTGACGATTGAACCGAACTCCAGTAGTCCCGATCAACCAGTTGCATCCAGCCACTTCGTATCAGAACCAGCAGGAAGCAGAGACCAACCAGAAGAAATATCAGGCGTGCGATGGATTCGTCTTGCAGCCTGAGTCGCAGCCCAACAGGATCAAACC
This sequence comes from Planctomycetota bacterium, assembly GCA_036125855.1. Classification (GTDB taxonomy): domain Bacteria; phylum Planctomycetota; class UBA8108; order UBA1146; family UBA1146; genus UBA1146. The sequence continues at coordinate 96,696 of JAYZTT010000010.1, read as the reverse complement.
CCGTATCTGATGAGGTCGATTTCCAGATCAATATTCAATCCCCCGCTCGATGTTCAGATGGTCATCAAGAGGGATCGAGGTTTCTGTGGCTTCTATCCCTGTCACCGTGTCAGAAATCTGGTAGGCCAGATCCGCTTCATCGACGACCACACGGGGCTGATTCCAGGTGATGCCGAGCAATCGAGCGTTATAGCTCGATTTCATCGAGGAGAGATCCTGGCGAAGACGACGCAATTCCTGCTTCTGTGTCTCGATACCCAGCCGTAATCGAGTCTGCTTTGAGCCATCTCGTGCCAGATCAAAACCGAGCACCAGCAAACATGCAGCAATAATGAACAAACGGAAGAAGATCATGAAGTCCCTCCCAGCCTGCTGATGATTCGCATCCTTGCGGATCGAGACCTTGGATTGGTCCGGACTTCGCTATCGGTTGGCCGGACAGGACGAGGAGTCACCAGGCGATGATCTCCTTCTTTCATCAAAGTTCTAAACGTCTCTTTCACCTTTCGATCCTCCAGGGAATGGTATGAAATCACCGCCAACCGCCCACCCGGAGAGAGCAAGCTTCCCGCTCGATCGAGAAGGTGCTGCAGAGCATCCAGTTCACCATTGATGGCGATTCGAAGAGCCTGGAAGGTACGAGTCGCCGCATCGACTTTGCTGTCCTTCTGGTTGGGAACTGCAGCTCGAATCACTTCTGCCAGTCTTTCCGTGGAGCGAATCGGTTCCTCTGCCTGAGCCCTCACGATTGCGGCTGCGATTCGCCGAGCGAATCGATCCTCTCCCAGTTCAGAGATCAAGTTCACGAGTTGCCCTTCTGTTATTCGCTCCAGTAACTCTGCGGCAGTTCCCTGTCGAGTCGTGTCCATCCTCATGTCGAGCGGACCATCCTTGCGAAAAGAGAAGCCCCTATCACTTTCATCCAGTTGCGGCGACGACACTCCCAGGTCTGCCAGCACCAGATCCCAGGTACCGACCCCGATGCTTTTCCTCAGGTCGGGGAGATCGCCGAAGTTGCCATGAACCAGTTGAGATCGGTCTGGAGGTAAGATCTCCGCGGCGTGAGTCAGCGCATCGGGATCCTGATCAACCCCCACCAACCGACCACCAGGAGCTGTTTTTTCCAGGATGACGGAAGCGTGACCACCTCGGCCAAGGGTCAGGTCGAGCAGATGCTCGCCAACCTTCGGATCCAACCCCTGAACCACCTCGTCCCTGAGGACCGGTACATGCCCATTCATTTGCCATACCCCGGTTCCTCAGACTCGGTCCGGAGTCGGGGCAATCGCCCTGGCAAATGCCCGTGCGCGAGCCACCGAATGAAGCTCTCTCGACAGACGAATTCCCTCTGCACCTCTGGCTTGAGCCCTCTGAAGCCGAACCCACAACTGATCAACATCCTCAAGCACTGATTCAGGCGCATGGTCCAATGGGCGACCCGTTTGGATGTATTCACGGACTCGCTGTACGACCAACTTCTGTGCCCTCTCCGGATCCACGTGCTGCTCGATCAATGAAATCATTCGATTTCCCCCTGTTTCCCCCACTCAGCTGATCCCTTCCCCCAGGGACCAGCTGAGTTCCCCCATTAATCTTCGACGAGTTGCCCGCCGAAGTACTTTTCAATTCGATGTGCGTAGGCGCCGTGTTCCTCCAGGAACAGATTCAATTGTGTGTTATAGCGCTCGCGGTCTTCGTTCCTCAGTCGCCACATCTCTGCATCCCAGATTTCGATGCGGTCGAAACAACCGACAAAAACCAGCTCCTTATCGAGCTGTGCCCAGTTCCGTAGTCGTTCAGTCAAGAGCACACGCCCCTGGCGATCGGGAGTCAGATCCTCGGCCTGGCCAAAGAAATCTCGTTGCAATTCGTGGAGTTCAGGGGAGCCGCGCTCAAATCGCCGCAACTCGTTATGGATCCGATCCCATTCCGCCTGGGTGTAGATCCACAGGCACGGCGTGGTCCCGGCCGTGATGACGAATCCCTCGCCATCGGCCCGGGGATCGATCCTCGACCTCAGACGTGAAGGAACGATGACCCGCCCCTTGTCGTCGAGAGTCAGTTCAAACTGGCCCTTGAAATGCACAGCCATGAGGATCTCCGCCTTGAGCACCCGAACCCGTCGTGCAGTGTCCTGGTGGGGCGTGGACTCGACCCGGTCTCACGCTCAACCACCCTCCAAGTGTCTCCACTTAGCCCCACTTTATGGGTACTTTTTACCAACACAAGATACTGCTTTTCACATGTCCTTATAATAAAGGGAGTTGGGTGACTTCCTCCACAACCGGTATGGCTCCGGGTGCCCCCCCACCCCAACATCTTGGGGATCAGACCTGGAAAAAAATTCTGAGATCTCAACCGGAGAGAATCGCCTCAATTTGCCTCAATTTACCAACAAGCTGCCAAATAGCCACTCCTTCGAAATATCGCGCCATTCACTCCCGCTGAGACAATCTCAACAAGTGGGGCAAAGTGGAGGATATTGAGGCGAGTGGTGGAGGAACTCGAGGTGAGAGCGATGGGGTGCGCGATGGGGAGGGTCCTGATGGAGCTGTCAGAGCGCAAGCGGAAGGGAAAAGATCAGCCCAGCAGCTGTTCGAACTCGGAAACCGCAGCTTCCAGCTCACTGGAATCGATGCGCGGTACCGGCACTCGATAGGTGTGACCCGATCGCTCACTGACGATCAGCTGGTCGCCTTCATGTTGTTGCCAGCGAAGAGCCCTCTTGCGCACCAGAAACAGCGCCAGCAGATAGGCCAACCGCGCCCGATCTGCCTCTCTTGAGATCAGAAGTCCGCCCACCGCACCAGGAACCGGTTCCGTCTGCGGCTCGTTCTTTTGCTCGCCAGACTCATCCTGGCTCGCTACGTCGCCATCCGTGCTGCCTTGACCGCTATCGATCAGGGACAGGAATGTGGCATGGAGGGAGGCCAGGTTGACAATTCTTCTCGGAGGGCCCTCTGGAGCGGGAATTGAAGTCTTCCAGCGGGCAAAATGCTGCTCGGGGGGAAGTGATTCGAGACACGATTCACAGTGATCCTGGCGCGAAAAATAGGCGGCAACCCCCTCGCCAGCCTGCGGTTCCTGCTCAGCAGGGCGTAATACGGTCCAGAACTGGGTTCCCCGGAGAATCTCCTCACCGCAACGGTGGCAGCAGCGTCGCGACCCATCGACGCTCCAGCGGCCGCCGCCTGCCACCCTCTCTTGCTCCTCCTTGAGCCGGGCATAGGCGGGACGCTGTGACGGGTTCCCTTGCTGATCTTTATCGGCAGGCTGATTCAATGGTTCACCTCTCCAGACCGAGGATCACATCCCCGGTGTTTCGCATCAAGTCTCCACGGGGCTTGCCCAGTCCCCGGTTCGGACCTACAACCGATCTCCCGGGAACACCATCCCGGCACTGAAACCTGCACCCGGAGGATCCTTGCCGAAAGTAGCCGATCAGTTCTGCCACCTTCACGTCCATAGCCACTACAGCCTCCTGGACGGGGTCAATACCATCCCGGCACTGGTGCGTACCGCTCGAGATCATGGCATGAAAACTCTCGCCCTGACCGATCATGGAAACATGTTTGGGGCCGTCGAGTTTCACCATGCTTGCCAGCGCGAAGGAATCAAACCGATCATCGGAATCGAAGCCTACATCACAGATGGCCACAGGCAGGAACGAAAACGAGAAAGTGGCAAACAACACGCCTTTCATCTGGTGCTCCTGGCGGAAAACGAAATCGGCTACAGAAACCTACTGAAGCTCACCAGCGTTGCCTACACCGAAGGATTTTATTACAAACCCAGAATTGATCATGAAGTCTTGAGACAACATTCTGAAGGCATCATCGCAACCTCAGCATGCCTATCGGGGGAAGTCAATCGCGCACTTCTCCATGGCGATGCTGAAAAAGCAGAGGAGTGCGCCCGCCGTTATATAGACATCTTCGCACCAGGACGATTCTTCATGGAAGTCCAGGATCATGGGCTTGCCGAACAGAAAAGAATCCTGGAGAGAGCTCCCGAACTGGCGCAAAGATTGGGAGTGCCGGTGATCGCAACCAATGACGTCCATTATCTCAAACAAGAGGACGCCAGGGCCCAGGAAGTTCACCTTTGCATCAACACCGGAAAACAGATCGATGACCAGGACCGAATGACCTTCGAATCACAGGACTTTTACTTCAAAAGTGGTGAAGAGATGGCTCAGCTATTCGGTGACTTCCCGGAATACGTCTCCAACACCGGAGAAATCGCCGCGATGGTCGATTTCAAGATTGAAGAAGGAAAGGCGTTTTTACCGGTTTTCTTCGAGCAAAAAGACCAGGTCGAGGGCAAGGCCCCCAGCGCAACAAAGCAGATGGAATCGACCAACGACAATCGCTTCAGAGAACTGGTCGAGGCCGGTTTTCGACTCCTCTATCCCGATCCTCCCGAGGGAGCGAGAGAGCGGGTCGAATACGAGATCTCCGTCATCACGGAGATGGGATTTGTCTCCTACTTCCTGATCGTGTGGGATTTCTGCCGTTTCGCACGAGAACAGAAGATTCCCGTTGGTCCTGGACGAGGTTCGGCGGTGGGTTCCATCGTCTCCTATTGCCTGGGAATCACAAACCTCTGCCCGCTCAAGTATGACTTGATCTTCGAGAGGTTTCTCAACTCCGACCGCATCTCGCTACCTGATATCGACATCGACTTCTGCATGGATGGTCGAGAACAGGTCATCGAATACGTGCGAGAAAAATATGGGGCCGACCGGGTATGTCAGATTGTCACCTTCGGAACGATGGCAGCAAAAGCAGTCATTCGTGATGTCGGACGGGTACTGGGAATCTCCCTTTCCGAGGTGGATCAGCTCGCGAAAAAAGTGCCCGACGTCCTCGGTATCAAACTTGCCGATGCCATCAAACAAGAACCGCAACTTACCAGTGCTGCCAAGGATCCTCGTTACAAGGAGCTATTTGAAGTCGGTCAGAAACTGGAAGGGTTAAATCGGCATTGTTCAACCCACGCCGCCGGCCTCGTCATCGCCGACAGGCCTCTGACCGACCTGATACCGCTGGCACGAAATGGCGAGGATGTAGTCACCCAGTATCCGATGGAGATTCTCGAGCAACTGGGTCTCCTGAAGGTTGATTTCCTGGGTCTTCGGTATCTCACGATCATCGACCGGGCCTGTCACCTGATTGAAGAACATGAAGGCACGACGATCGATCTTGACCAGTTGACTCTCGATGACCCCGCAGCGTTCCGGCTCTTCTGCCAGGCGGAAACCCACGGCATCTTCCAGCTGGAAAGCCAGGGGATGAGGGAATTGCTTCGCAATCTGAAACCTGATCGATTCGAGGACCTGATCGCGGTACTCGCACTGTACCGACCGGGTCCCCTCGGATCAGGAATGCACAAGCTATACTGCGACCGCAAACACGGCCGGGAAAAGGTCGAATATCTCCATCCATCCCTGGAACCGATCCTCAACAGCACCAATGGCGTCATCCTGTATCAAGAGCAGGTGATGAATATCGCTCACCTGCTCGCCGGGTTCTCGATGAATGACGCCGACAGCCTTCGCAAGGCGATGGGCAAGAAGAAGATCGAGCTGATGGAGCGTTACCGCGAACAGTTTGTCGAAGGCGCCGAACAGACCAGCGGAATCACACCGAAGATCTCCCGGGCAATCTTCGATCAGATCGAACAATTTGCCAAGTATGGTTTCAACAAGTCCCACTCCACCGCGTACGCATTGATTTCGTACCAAACTGGATATCTCAAGGCGAACTACCCGGCAGCTTTTCTCGCCTCCGTGATGTCATGCTACATCTCCCAGGTCGACACCATGGTGACTTATCTGGAAGAGTGCAAGAGACTCGAAATTGATGTCATTCCTCCTCATGTCAACGAATCAAGCAGCAAATTTTCTCTCAAAGGATCTCAAATCGTCTACGGCCTCGTGGCCTTGAAAGGTGTCGGTGAACGCGCGATCGATGCCATCATCGAGGAACGGAATGCCAGTGGACCCTACAAATCCCTGTTTGATCTGACATCCAGAGTGGAACCGGAACTGGTCAACAAGACAGTGGTGGAACAACTGGTCAGTGCCGGCGCCTTCGATGGTCTCGGTCCGGAGAGATCGCAGATTCATGCCGCAGTAAAAGACGCCATCGAAGAAGGAAAGAGAGTCCACGCCGAGCGAAGAGCAGGCCAGCTGTCCCTGTTTGGCTCGGGGTCAGCACCAACAGTCCATGAACAGTGGCCCAATGTACCTTCCTGGAGTGAGAACGAGACACTCGCCAGGGAAAAAGCTGCTCTCGGCTTCTATCTCAGCGGACACCCCCTGCAACGAATCGAGTCGGAGATCGCTCCGTTACGAAGCCACAAGATCGGAGATCTCAGCACCAGGGAAGATCAAAAACCCGTGTCCCTGGCAGTGATGGTTTCCAAGATTCGCAAGCGTCAAACCAAGCGCGGGGAAGCGATGGCCATCCTGACCGTCGATGACGCCAGTGGATCGATAGAGGTTGTCGTATTTCCTTCGGTTTTCCAGCAAGCCGTGAACTTTCTGGAAGAGGAGCAGATTCTCATCATTCAGGGAATCGCCGAGATTTCTGAAGAGGAACAGGAAGGAAGAAACAACCGTCAGATCCGTGCCAATCGAGTCTTCCCGCTGGAAAACGCGCCGGAGCAGGTGGCACGGCAGATCGGAATCGTGTTCCCGCCCGATGCGGACGAGAACTTGCTCTTCCAGACCAAGGAAATCCTGCAAAGGAACCCCGGAAAGATCCCGGTAACCCTGATCTTCGAGCAACACTCCGGTGACTGCTGGCATGTCTCCTGTGGAGAAAAGATGCGTGTCTCCGCACAGCAGCAGCTGATCGGAGAAATCCGCGAACTACTGGGACAAGACGCGATCAAAATCGATGTCGCCAATGTAACGGAACCGGCATGAGAAAGAGCCCAGTGGCTCTCGATCTGCCTCTCTTTGAGCAGAATCTGCACAGGATACAAACTCGAGTAGAAGAAATCTCGCCGGCAGATAGCCCGAGCCCGCAAATCCTGCCGGTCACCAAGTACCTGACGGCGCAAGACACTCAAAGGCTACTCGATGCCGGGCATGGCCCCCTGGGAGAGAACCGCGCGGGGGAACTGGAACAAAAATGCGACCCTGGCCAGGATCGCGATCACTGGCATTTCATCGGGCGCCTGCAAAGAAACAAGATCCGGAGCGTGATCCCTCGAATCTCGCTGTTTCATGCTCTCGATTCGGAGAAACTGGCAGCGACACTCGATCGTTGGGTAGATGAACATCTAGAATCTCCCCTGGGAGTCCTGGTGCAGATCAACATCGCTGCCGAGAAGCAAAAAGCGGGCCTCGACCCCGTCACTGCCGAAGAAACCATCGTTGGCTGGGTTGATCGATTCCCATCGCTTCGCTTCGAGGGCCTGATGACGATGGCTCCCAACTGGCCGGCACAGGAGTGCCGGCCCATCTTTCGCTCGCTGAGGGGCATGTGCTGCTCGATTCGTGATCGATTGACTGCCGGGGCGGCAGAGCGGTTCCGTCACCTCTCGATGGGGATGTCGGGGGACTGGGAAGTCGCCGTCGAGGAGGGAGCCACACTGCTACGGATCGGTACCGCCCTTTACACGGCGGCCGAGGAGGACGCCTGATGCCTCGCATCATCGCCGAAAAAGGACCCGACAGGGGTAGTACCTGGTCGATCCGAGAAGAAAGTGTTCTTCTCATCGGCCGAGACATCGGGGCCCAGATTCACCTGCGCGACGAGGAAACCAGTCGTAGACATTGCCAGCTTGAATTCAGATCGGGTCAGTGGCTGATTCGGGATCTGGAGAGCACCAACGGGGTCCTGCTGAACGGCGATGAGATCTCCGGACCGACGGTGTTGAAACACAACGATCAGATTGAAGTGGGAGGCACGCACCTCACCTTCCTGACCGACGATGACCCGTTACTGGGAGCCGTGATCGGTGGCTGTCGAATCGAACAGAGAATCGGGCGAGGAGGAATGGGTACGGTTTATCGGGCACGTCAGAGATCGCTCAATCGCCCGGTTGCCCTCAAGGTTCTGTCGGAGAAGTACACCAGCAATCCACAGTTTATCGATCTTTTCATCCGTGAAGCACGAGCCGCCGGCCGTCTCAGCCACCCCCACATCGTTCAGGTTTACGACGTTGGAAATGACAGCAATCAGCACTTCTTCACGATGGAACTTGTAGCCGGGGGTAGCGTTGAAAAAATCATCGACGAATCGGGAGCGATCCCGCTAGATCAAGCTCTTCGGTATGCAAGAGATGCAGCTCTCGGTCTTGAGTATGCAGAAAAACAGGGGATCGTTCATCGCGACATCAAACCCGGCAACTTGATGATCGGAAGTAATGAAACGATAAAAATCGGAGACCTTGGAATTGCCAGAAAAGCGGATGAATCGGGCGTGGTTTCACAGAAAGATGGAGTCAGCGGATCTCCCCACTACATAGCACCGGAACAGGCCAGAGGTGAAGCCATCGATCAGCGTGCGGATATCTATTCGCTGGGCGCCACGCTGTTCCATTGCCTGGCGGGCCGAACCCCCTATCGAGGAGCGGGGGCCAAGGAAGTCATCCTCAAGCACATCGAAGCAAAAGCCCCCCCCTCCCTCGGCGAGATGGCCCCTAAAACTCCTGCGGAAGTCTGTCATCTGGTCGAGAGGATGATGGCCCCGTCACCGCAGGACCGCCCTCTCAATGCCAGGCACCTGATCGATGAGATCGATGCTCTGCTCTTCACATTCGGTAGTCGTGACGAAACCAGGCCCAGCAGCGGCTCAGGAGGCTACTGGCGAGCTGCTGTACTGCTGGCGTGCTTGCTGGTCGTGGTGAGCTGGATTTCCGTTCAATGGCTCGATCGCCAGGAAGCCAGCGAGCGAGAAGATGATCTGGCGAAGCAGCGCAGAATTGAAACCACTCAAAGAATCGAGCTGGCGGAATCCGCCGTCAATCGCGGCGAACCCGATTCCGCCGAGGAAATTCTCATCTCCCTGATAGATGTTCCTGCTGATCTGGAAGCGAGAGTTGACGATCTGGAAGCCTCCATCGAAAAGGAACGCCAGCGAATCGCCTCCCTGGCCCGGGAAGAAGAGGCGCGTAGTGCACTGGCGGAAATCCTGTCTGCCAGTGAAGCCACCACTCTTCCACAGCAGAAACTGGTAAAGCTCCGTGCACTGGTGGCCACACACCGCGATACCCGCGCAGCCAACAGAGCACTCGATGAAATTGGCAAGTTAGAACAACAGGTGGTCAACAACCAGCAGCTGGAATCACGAGCGAAGGTGGCATGGGAACAAGCCCTGGCAAGGGCTGAGGGTTGGCTATCGGCTCGCAACCCCGCACGAGCAAGGGAAGAAGCTCTTTCCCTCTCCGATGAATTCGCGGGTACCGATTCATGGTCGAAGCGGAATCAATTCCTCGAAAAGCTGGAACAGGAAGCGGCTCACCTATGGGCCGAAGCCCGTTCCGAAGTCCGTGCTCTGCTGAAACAGGGACGAGCCGCACAGGCCGATGACGTGATCGATGGCGTCGTCTCTCGAGCGCTTCTACCGACAACCCGTGATCTTGAAACCCTGCTGAGAGAGGAAGTCAAACGAGCTCGCCGTGATGCCGAGGTGGTCGACATCCCGAAAATCGGTCCGGTGGTCAGAGAAGGATGGAGTCAGTGGAACAGTACCTTCTCGGGAAAAGACGCCATCGGAGTCCTCCAGGACTCCGCTCTTCGTGATGGATTACCAGAAGCAGCGATGCAGGCGATTGACCGTCATGTCCGATTCCTCCAGGAATTTGATCGGAAGTTACAATCCTGGGAGGGAATCGAGCTGCCATATCGTCGCAAGAGGGTCATGAACACTCACGCTTCCGGTACGGTTCCGGCGCCATTCCTGCGGATCGACAAGGATCGGGTCAGCTACAGGGAATCTACAGAAGCGATCGGTCGTTACCTCTTATGGAAGGAGTTGACTCCCTCCAGTCGTCTCGATCTTCTGCTCGAAGCGGGTCCGCCCGAACCGCTCCTGACCTACTCAATCGCACTACTGGAGTGGACCCAGCGAGGAAACGAGGCCACGACCCTCTGGCAGCAACTGGCGGAGAAATCACGTTCGGATCTGCGAGCCTTGCTCCAGGACACTCGCGATTCCGATTGAAGGAAAACCGTGTCACCCTATACTCCCGTCGCACTGGTACAGACAGAGCAGGGAGTGGAGATTCCGATCCGTGTCGTCTCGGGAGCTTCCCGAAACGAGATCGCGGGCAGTCGACAAGGATCTCTACTGGTCAAGACAACCGCGGTTCCTGACAAGGGAAAGGCCAATCGAGCCATCATCGAGCTACTGGCAGCAGAGCTCGGCCTGCGGAAAAAGGATCTGGATCTGGTGCGAGGAGAGCGCCATAGAAACAAATGCTTCCTGGTCAGGGGAACAACAACATCCGTGATGGAGGCAAAAATCCTGTCGCGGATCCAGCCGGAAACAGAATGAGTGGAGAAGAGCGGATGAATCACATTGCTCAGGCGGGTCAGGATCAGAGACAACGCATCGAAACCGCCTCTCAGGCAGTCGCGGATCAAAATCCGGGGGCAGCACCCGAGGTGGCCGTGATTCTCGGTACAGGTCTCGGATCCCTCGTCTCAGAGATTACCGATGCGGTGACGATCCCCTATCAGGAGATTCCAGGATTTCCCGTCTCCACGGCCCCTGGTCACAGCGGCCGGCTACACATCGGTCAGATCGGGAAATCACGCGCCATCGTCTTCGAGGGCCGCTTCCACCTTTATGAAGGATGGGAGATGGAGGACATCGTGCTCCCGATGCGCCTCTCCTGCCGACTGGGCGTCTCATCTGCCATCATTTCGAATAGCTGCGGTGGCATGAACCAGAAGCTGCAAAAAGGTGATCTCCTGATCCTCGATGACCACATCAACCTTCTCGGGGTCAATCCCCTAACCGGCGCCAATCACGACGACTGGGGTCCACGATTCCCCGATATGTCTCAACCCTACTGCCTCGAAAGTGCCTCAAGATTGGCCGAAATCGCCTCCGAGCAGCAAATCCGTGCATCTCGCGGTGTCTATGTGGCGGTTCCCGGTCCAAACCTGGAGACCAGAGCTGAGTACCGTATGCTTCACTCCCTGGGCGCCGATGTGGTCGGTATGTCGACCGTGCCTGAGGCGATAATTTGCGCCCACGAGGGGATTCGAGCCTCCGCAATCTCGGTGGTTACCGATCTTTGTGACCCAGACGACTTGAAGAAAGTGTCCGTTGAGGAGATCCTTGCGGTAGCCGCAGACGCAGAACCGAGGTTAACCCGCTTGGTTGTGAGTTTTCTGAACGACTGAAACTCGATTTCGAGCAGCCCAGGAAGGGATCAAACCGGATGACAGGTCAGCACGATTGGTTCGATACCATGGATAACGAGGACGACCAGAACAAGGACAAGAGCCCCAAGGGTAATCCGATGTTCATGCGTGAAATGATGGAGAAGCAACGGACGCTCTTCATCTCTGAGGATGTTTCTCCGAAGCTCACCAGGCGAATCGTTCCAGCCCTGATGTGGCTCGATTCAAAATCGGATGACCCGATCCGACTCTTCATCAACACTCCCGGCGGATCGGCAGACGATGGTTTTGCCATCTTCGATGCGATACGTTTCATCCGGAGTCCGGTGTTGTGTATCACCAATGGCATCAACGCGTCCGCGGGAACGGTAATCTTGCTTGCCTCGCCAAAGGAGCGCAGATTCTCTCTGCCCAACAGTCGCATCATGATCCATCAGCCTTCGAGTGGAGTTCGTGGCAAGGCCTCGGAGATCGTGGTCACCGCGGAAGAAATCATGAAGTTGAGACGTCGCTGCAATCAACTGATCGCTGATGAAACCGGTCGACCTCTTGAGGAGGTCGAAAAGGATACCAATGGCGATTGCTGGTTGTCCCCGGAAGAGGCGAAAGAATACGGCTTGATCGGCACGATCTTGACCAGCCTCAACGATCTCTAGGAATCACCGTGGTCAGCCGAATCCACCAGAGAGAAACCCGATGAGCGTCGATCAGACGAGCATCGGGTTTCTTCTTTCTGGCGGCGGCCGGACCCTCGAAAATCTGGTCGAGGTGATCGACCGAAATTCTCTTCCTGCCCGAATCTCTCTGGTCATATCCAGCCGTCAGAAGGCAGGGGGTGTCGAAAGAGCGAGACGACTGGGAATTCCCTGTCAAATCCACCGCTGCAAGGATCCAGTCGACTCCCTGAAAATTTTTGAGGCTCTCACCGAATCGGGCTGTGATTGGGCGCTGCTCGGTGGCTGGCTCAGGAAGTTAGAGGTTCCGCAGGAGTGGCTCGGGAGGGTCCTGAACATCCATCCCTCATTGCTCCCCCGCCATGGCGGCGCCGGCTGCTACGGAGATCACGTCCACAAGAGGGTCCTCGAGAGTGGCGATGCCAGATCAGGCTGTACCGTCCACTTTGTCGATAATGAATACGATCAGGGACCGATCATCCTGCAAGAAGAAGTCGAGGTCCTCCCAGATGATACCGTGGAATCTCTCGGCTCAAGGGTGTTCGAGGCGGAAGCGAGAGCCTATCCAAGAGCCCTCGAGAAGATCCTGACCGGAGAGGTTTGCTTCGAAGGCATCTAACCCGATCGAATCCGTCTGAATTTTCGCTTCCCTACCTGTAGCACCATACCGTCTCGAATCTCAACCACCCCGCGGGGATCTTCCACCCGGACGTCGTCGATTCGCACCCCACCGCCTTCGATGTTGCGCCGGGCTTCATTGTTCTTATCAACCAATCCTGCATCGACGATCAGCTTCACGATCCAGATTTTTCCTTCTTCCAGGTCGGTAGACGGAACCGTGTACTCGTCGATCTGTTCAGGAATCTCACCCTGACTGAAGATCTTCTTGAAGCTCTCCTCGGCGGCCTCAGCCTCCTCTTCACCGTGGTACAGACGGACCAGGGTGCGAGCCAGGCATCCCTTCGCATCCCTGGGGGACCCGGCGAGAGTTTCGTCGATCTGCTGGAGGGTGAGATCGGAGGCGAGCAGGAAGTAATCCTTCATCGCCTCATCGGGAATCGACATCGTCTTGCCGTAGATCTCCTGCGGAGGATCCGCGATTCCGATGGAATTGCCGTAGGTCTTCGACATCTTCCTCGATCCATCGGTGCCAACCAGCAGTGGCATCGTGAGGCAAACCTGAGCTTCCAGACCTGCCTGGCGCATCAAATCTCGCCCCAGTAACAGGTTAAAAGTCTGATCGGTACCACCCACCTCGATATCTGCTTCCACCTGGACAGAATCCCAGGCCTGCATCAAGGGATAGATGAACTCATGAACACTGATCGGATGGCCACCGCTATATCGTTTGTGAAAATCTTCTCGCTCCAGGGTGCGGGCGACGGTGGTACGACCACAAAGATCCATGACATCGAGAAATGACATCTCTCGAAACCAGTCGCCATTTCTGCGCAATTCAGTCTGATCCTGATCGAGTATTTTCCATGCCTGTTGCAGATAATCCTCGGCATTTTCAAGAACCTGATCATGAGTCAGAGTGGGGCGTGTCTTGTCTCGACCTGAGGGATCTCCCACGCATGCCGTGTAATCACCGATGATGAGAACAACGACATGCCCTGCTTCCTGGAATTGACGCAATTTCCGCAGTTGAACTGCATGCCCGATGTGGAGCTGAGGATTTGTTGGATCGACTCCAAGCTTGACTCGCAAGGGACGCTTCTCTGCTGTCGATCGCTCCCACTTCTTTTTCAGTTCCTCTTCGGTGTCGATCGAAACCGCACCACGAATCACTTCTTCAAAAGTATTGACGTCACTGGACATCGCTATCTTCCCCCATCGGAATCGCGTCGAACCTGACGGGTTACTCCCCAGATCTTCCATGCTCGCGCAGATCGTTCACGGATCAACCCCGTCACATCCTCAAGGATGCGGACAATCAGCGGATCGAGGGCCCCGTCATGACTTTCAAGAAATCCCAGCAGTTCATCGACGATGGGATCTCCCGGAGAAGCTGATATCCCATCCTCACGCCTTTGAGACATCCACAGGTAGCGGGAAATCGACAACCGGACCACATCCCCCTCCAGCAGGGATCTTTTCAGTTCTCTTTTTGGATCCTCCAGAACATTCTCGTAGCCCTGCTTGACCACGAAACCCTGTTCCGGAAGCCATGGCAACCCACGCGTGATCTGCCCGTTCGGTGTCATGATCTTGATCGGTCTTGTAACCCCGGTTACTGCCCACTCCTGGAGAACCGGCATCGAGGCGGGAACCGGCAGCGGTAAAGTAACCGGAATACCGCGACTGGCACCCGGCTCGACCTGGAAACCACTTTCGAGACGAAGCACCCTCACGTCAGAGAATGATCTCTCGGTTCCATTCAGATAAACCTCTTTGACACTCCAGAAGATCTGCCCCAGCACTGGATCTTCTCCCCGATCTCCGAACTGAATCGTTTCTTTCGAGAGATTCTCGATCTGGACAGAGCCTCTCAACAGCGCCAGTGGAAAGGTGGCCGCTTGTTCCGGCTCGGGATTGTGTGGTGTAAATCGAACTGCCAGAGCGCTTCGACTCAGATGACGCCCATGGGCCCGCCTCCGCAATTTCCTGACTTCCTCTCGAAGCGGAAATTGTTCTGGAGCCAGAACCACGATCGCCTCGCATAGCTTCCATGCTTTTTCGTAAGAACCGTTTTCGAAAGCTCGCACAGCTTCTTGATAACGGGAAGTGAGAAACTCGATCACCGCTGGACCGGGGACCTGGCCTGCTTTCCCCTCCACCTGGAACGAAGTGGGAGTTTCGCCGCTAGCAGGACGATCCGGTCGGGAGACTTCGTCGTCGCCGATGCCACAATAGCCGACACCGGCGACGAGAAGACACAATAGCACCCTCAGGCCTCCCAAAAGGGGGCCTCGGTGCACCGGTAGGAAGGAGGCAACCGGATTCCTAGGAATCCTTCGACTCCCCTTCTTCCTCAGCTGAATCACCATCTTCTGCAGCTTCCTCAGCAGTCTCTTCCTCCGTGGACTCCTCCGCGGACTCTTCTACGGGTTCCTCCTCGGCTTCCGCTGCTGGCTCCTCGACCGCTTCAGCAACGGGCTCTTCAGTGGCTTCCGCTGCTGGCTCCGGGACCGCTTCAGCAACTGGCTCTTCAGTGGCTTCTGCTGCAGGCTCCGGGACCGCTTCAGCAACTGGCTCATCAGTGGCTTCTGCTGCCGGCTCTTCCGTGGTTTCTTCCTCAGTTTCTGCGGCAGAATCATCTGCGGCTTGTTCGGAGTCAGCGCTGGTTTCGGCCAGCTCCTCGGCGATGGAAACGGCGGACTCTTCCTCCATCTCCTCCAGGTCGGGGATCTCATCGGGAATGTTCTCGGGAACCGAACCAGCAGTAGTGGGTGATTCACCTTCAGCTGCTTGCTCGTACAGCGCAGCCAGCTGAGCACTCTCCTCCTCGGTGACCTCTTTGAGGCTCAAGCCGATCTTGCGGTTTTCATCATCGACCTTGATCACCTTCACATCGATGACCTGCCCGATCTGAACCACCTCTTCAGGGGCCTCTACTTTTTCCTCAGATAGCTCCGAAATGTGCAGCAGCCCTTCAAGATCTTCTTCCATCTGGACAAAAGCACCAAAGTTCGTGGTCTTTGTCACAGTTCCTCGTACCACGGTACCAAGGGAATAGGTCTCGGGAATTTCACGTACCCAGGGATCTTCTTCCATCTGCTTCATACCAAGGGCAATTCGTTTGCGTTCTTGATCGACTTCGAGAACGACGGCATGGATCTCTTCGCCTTTATCGATCTTCTCGGAAGGATGGATAATCTTGCGAGTCCAGGACATGTCACTGACATGCAACAGACCATCGATTCCATCTTCAAGCTCCACGAACGCACCGTAGTTTGTCAGGTTGCGAACCTTGCCACTGATGTAGTGCCCCACAGGGTACTTCTGGGCAACAATTTCCCACGGATTCACCTCGACCTGCTTCATGCCAAGACTGATCTCTTGCTTGTCCTTCTTGATTTCCAGGACAACGACCTCGACCTCTTGCCCTTCCTCGACAACCTCTTTCGGATTGGCAATACGACGAGTCCAGGACATCTCGGAAACGTGAACAAGTCCCTCGATTCCTTCTTCAAGCTCGATGAAGGCACCATAGGAGAGAACGTTGACAACCTTGCCACTGATCTTGGATCCGATGGGAAAGCGTTCCTCGATGTCATCCCAGGGACTCGGCTGAGTCTGCTTGAGACCAAGAGAGATGCGCTCACGTTCCATGTCAATTTTCAGAACTTTGACATCAATCTCCTGCTCGACCGTCAAGATCTCACTGGGATGGTTGATCCGACCCCAGGACATATCCGTGATGTGCAGCAGGCCATCGATTCCGCCGAGATCGACGAAGGCGCCGAAATCAGTGATGTTCTTGACGATGCCCTTGCGCACCTGCGAAAGCTCGATCTCGCTGAGAAGACTCGACTTCATCTCGTCTCGACGCTCCTCGAGAAGCTTTCGACGGCTCACGACAATGTTCATTCTTGGCTCATCGATTTTGATGATCTTGCATTCGAGATCATGACCAACGAACTCGGCAACATCTCCTACTCTGCGGATTGCGATCTGAGAAGCAGGGAGGAATACGGGGACACCGATATCGATCAGCAGGCCACCCTTGATCTTCCTCATCACGCGACCGTTGACGACATCTCCCTCGTTATGAGTCTCGACTACCTTTTCCCAGCCCTTGATCCGGTCGGCCTTACGCTTGGAAAGCATGATTCGACCGTCGATCTCATCGACTTCCTCGATGAGTACATCGACCGAGTCACCCGGGTTGACTTCAGCACCTTCGAAATGATTGACGGGGACTTCACCCTCGGCCTTGTAACCGACGTCTACGATGACCCAATCGGAACTGACACTCACCACCTTGCCGGTGATGATCTTGTCTTCTTCAAAATCGACTACTGAATCCCGTAGAATCTCGTCGACTCGCTCGACCGATTCCCCCTGGAGGTACTCTCGAACTTTTTCCTCCAGGGATTCACCCCGGAGATCAAATTGCTTGAGTAGTTCTGGCTTGGCCATGAAAAGGCCTCTTCTTTCGGGTTACGAACTGCGTGAAGCCCGGGCTCGACCTTCGCGCCCGTCGATGGCTATCCAACGCCAGTTCTTGTCTGTCCGGAAGTTCACGAGGACGACCTTCGTCCACTCGAACTTCCAGTCTCGTTCAACTCATCCATTGCCTCAGAGGAAAGCGATTCGTCACGGCTACTTGAGTCGTTAACGAGATCGAGCATCGCCTCTTTCAGTCTCTGCAAAGCCGCCCCATCCGGTTCCTCTTCAGGAAAACCGATGGGGTCGCCGAACCGAACCTCGGTCCTGATCGGAAGCGGAAAAAACCGCCCTCTACCCATCGCCCGGTCACTTCCGACCACCATCGCCGGTACCACCGGAACCCTCGACAGGCGGGCGATCCGCAGCACGCCTCCCTTGAACTTACCCAGTCGTCCATCGTGACTCCGGGTCCCCTCGGGGAAGACCAGTACGCCTCCCCCCTGGGTAAGCCGGTTCTGTACCGCCCGGAATCCGGAGATTCCGATTCCCTCTCTCTCGAGGGGCAGTGCGTTCAGCCCTTTCAGGATCCAGGCCACCGGCGCAGGTCGAAAAAGTGAACTGCGCGCCATGTATGCCAACGGTCGCTTCAGGGCCACTCCCGCGAGAATCGCATCCAGATGGCTAGTGTGATTCACGGCGAGCAGAAAAGGACCCTCCACGGGCACTCTTTCCACACCGACTCCGCGATGCCGGAAGTAAATCCGGCAACCCAGCCGTGCCATGGCACGGGTCAGGAGGTAGAACCAGTTGGCCCCCGGCTCCAATCCTGCGGAATCCTCTCCATGATCTTCGATACCACCTCCTCGACTGTCAGTGTGGTTGTATCGATCAACTCTGCATCCGGTGCCGCCTTCAGCGGAGACACTTCTCTTTCACTATCAAATTTATCTCTCGTGACCAGTCTCTCTCTCACCTCTTCGACGGAGAGCTCCTCGCCAAGACTATCTCGAAACTCAAGTTGCCTTCTTCTAGCTCGTTCCTCCACCGAAGCGGTCAGAAAGAACTTCAACGGGGCATCGGGAAACACCACCGTACCCATATCTCGCCCCTCGGCAAAAACCGGCCGATCCGTCGGCAAACTGCGCTGCAGCGACAGCACTGCCAATCTCACTTCCGGGTCATCAGAGACGTGATGAATCTCCCCGGTTACCCGGGTCGAATACAACACAGAACCTGGTTCGACACCGTCCACCTCGACTCGAAACGAGTCGCTCTCGGCAACGATTTCCAGCGGGGCTTCTCCCAGCAACGAGAGAACCCGATCCCGGTCTGGAAATACAATTCCCTTTTCGAGAGATAGCCAGGTCAAAGCCCGGTACAAGCGGCCACTGGAGAACATCCGTCCTCCACAACAGGCCGCGAGCCCGCGAGCAACGCTGCTCTTGCCACAGCCCGCAGAACCATCGATGGTCGCGATCTGCAGAACCAAGCGATCCTCCCGGGTCCAACCCGCGAAAAACTGCTCCTACAGGAACCTCACAAGAGCACCATCGAGGAGCGGTACAAGCCCTATAAACTACGGATCCAGAGTGAATTGCGCAAGTTCATCCCGGCTCTCTTGAGCAGTTTGCCGGGCGACCCTGGAATGCGATGGATCCGCCAAACTCCACATCAGCCCGACCGTCATCATGGCCACCAGAGGTATCGAGGCGATTCCTGACCACAGGGTACCCGACAGCAAAACCACCAGCAGATAGACCAGATACAACTTCTCGGCCCCCGAGGCGCGGCGGAAACCGGTCGCCTGGGGATCCTTGGGTGTCCTCTCGAACACCGTCACCTGGCCGCGCAGACCGGCAAAGACCGACCGGGAGATGTGCAGAGCCAGACCCAGACCGAGAATCATCAGCCCCCAGATCTCGAGCCACCGACTGCGCTGGCGGGCTCTATCGGTCGACAGATAGAACAGGGCGATACTCACCGTCGCTGCCAGGAAAAAGCACAGATCGACCGCTGGCATCGTGGTTGCGGGGAACGGGCCATACTCCGGGGAAGAGATCCAGTTCGAACGCTGCCACCAGAGAAGAGGAGAAACGAAGGTCAACAGAACCAGCAGCGGAGCGACCAGCGATCCCCCCAGGATCGCCAGCAAATCGAGACGCTCCACAATCCTCTCGCGACCGAATTCGTGAATCTGCCGACTCAGGACCTGCATTCCCCCTGCCACCCAGCGACGTTGCTGGGTACGCAACGCTCCAAAATTATCGGGAAGATCAGATTCACAGATCACGTGATCGAGATAACAAAATTTCCAGCCACGTCTCCAGGCACGCAAGGACAGTTCCATATCTTCCACCACCGTTTCTCCACTCCAACCACCGGCATCATCGATGGCAGCACGACGCCAGATTCCGGCAGTTCCATTGAAGTTGAAAAATCGGCCTGCTGCAGCTCTGGCTCGGTGCTCGATGCGAAAATGTCCATCGAGCAGTCGAGCCTGAGCTCGAGTGAGCAGCGACACTTCGCGATTCCGAAATCCCCAGCGGGTCTGAACCATACCGACCCGGGAATCCTCGAACAGGTGGACAGTACTCTTCAGAAAATCACGCGGGACGGTGAAATCGGCATCGAAAATTGCCACAAGTTGCGCCTCACTGCGGAGCAACCCAGCAGCCAGAGCTCCCGCCTTGAAACCGCTTCGATCGCTACGGTGGATATGAACGATGTCGAGACCTTTCCTGGCAGCTTCCTCGACACCCCTTGCGATGGTTTTTTCTGATCCGTCATCACTGTCATCGAGCACCTGGATCTGCAATTGGTCGACGGGCCAATCGAGCTGATCGATGCTACGAATACAGCGCAACGCCACCTCGCAATCACGGTAAACCGGAATCTGAATCAAAACGCGGGTCACACCATCAGGATCCCTGATTTGATCGGTGTGGGGCGACGGCGCGGCGAACCTGGCCTCGACCAGGAGCAACAGCCTATGAATACCAAAGAAGGAGATGAGCGAGACAAGCACCAGATGCAACAGTTCGAGGAACAACTATCTTATCCAGAGAGTGGTTCAAGAAGTGGTGGGCCCTCCCCACCGTAACCTCGAGCATCGAGCCACCGATCCGTGAATCCCAGGGAACAGGCCACTGCATCCAGACGACGTCGCCAGCTAGCCCCTGGATGCCGGGCGATTTCTTGCGGATCCACTTCGATGACCACCCTGGTGCCACCACATCGTGCCCGGTAAATGGAAAAGCCCTCGCCCGCCAGTATCGTCTCGAGCGCTTCCACCTTTTTCAACAGATCCGAATCCACCTCGGTGCCGACCGGAACACGACTGGCCAGGCAGGGACGAGCAGGGCGATCCCAGCTGGGCAAACCACGCTGGCGAGCGAGCGCTCGTACCTGCGTTTTGTCGATACCGAAGATTCGCAACGGGCTCTCGACACCGCGCTCTCCGGAAGCCTTCATACCGGGCCGATCTCCTGATTCATCGGATGCCTGGGCACCATCCAGGATCGTGTGTTCCTGGAGTTCTCTCACCGACAGGATTACATCGTAGAGTTCTGATTTGCAGTGATAGCAACGATCACCACGATTGGCGCGATACCCCGGTCGAGACAGTTCTTCAGTATTCACCTCGAGATGTCGGATACCCACCGCCTGAGAAGAAACTCGCGCGGCTTGTTGTTCTTCACTGGACAGACTCGGGGAGACGCCAGTCACGGCCACTGCATCGGATTGGAGGTATTCAAAAGCGAGAGAAGCCATCACTGCAGAATCTACGCCACCAGATAAAGCAACAACGACCGGTCGATGACCGTGAAGCCATTCCCCCAGAGCTTCAAGAACACTCGGCTCGGGAAGCTGTGAGTCGGGGGAGGCTGACTCGGCAGCCCCCCCCATCGCTTCCAATGGATTAGATGTCGTAGTAAAGCGCAAACTCATAGGGGTGGGGACGAAGTCGCAGTTCGTCCACTTCTCTTTCCCGCTTGTAATCAACCCAGGTACGGATCGCATCAGCAGTAAATACGTCTCCGGCAAGAAGGAACTCGTGATCCTTCTCCAGCTCGACCAGGGCCTCATCCAGAGAGCCCGGCGTACTCGGTACCTCTGCCAGTTGCTCTGCTGGAAGATCGTACAGATCCTTGTCAAACGGAGCACCCGGATCGATCTTGTTTTTGATTCCATCGACCGCTGCCATCATCAGGGCAGAGAACGCCAGATAAGGGTTGCAAGATGGGTCAGGACAGCGGAATTCGAACCTGCGTGCATTGGCGTTCGAGACCGCAACCGGGATCCTCACCGCAGCGGAGCGATTCCTTGACGAGTAGGCAAGTCGAGTGGGAGCTTCGAAGCCAGGGACCAGACGCTTGTAGGAGTTGGTAGTCGGATTGGTCAAGGCAACCAGCGCCGGGGCGTGCTGAAGAATTCCACCGATGGCGTGAGTCGCCATCTCGCTCATACCAGCATATCCATCTCCGGCAAACTGATTGATTCCGTTCTTCCAGATCGAAAGGTGAACGTGCATACCACTGCCATTGTCATTCCAGACTGGCTTCGGCATGAAGGTAACTGATTTGCCATACTGCAGTGCGGTGTTCTTGACGATGTACTTGTAAGCCATCAATTGATCAGCTGCTTTTCTCAGCGGAGCATACTTGATGTCGATCTCAGCCTGACCCGCGGTAGCGACTTCGTGATGCTGGCACTCAATGTCGAGACCACAGGCGATGAGATTTTGCATCATCTCATTACGCAAATCGTGGTGCTTATCGGTCGGCGGAACCGGGAAGTAGCCTTCCTTGTAACGTGGCTTGTAGCCAAGATTGGGTCTTTCATCACGGCCCGTATTCCAGCGGCCTTCGACACTATCAACAAAGTAGTATCCGGAGTGCTCGTTTTGATCGAAGCGAATATCATCAAAGATGAAGAATTCCGCCTCAGGTCCGCAGTAACAATCGTCACCGAGTCCAGAATTGCGGAGAAACTCTTCAGCTTTCCGGGCAATATTCCGAGGATCACGCGAGTAGGGCTCGTGGGTGATCGGATCCTTCACATCGCAGACGAGCACCAGAGTTTTTATCTTCGGGAATGGATCAATCCAGGCCGTTTCTGGATCAGGAACGATCAACATGTCGCTTTCCTGAATCCCCTTCCAGCCACGCATACTGGACCCGTCGAATCCCAAACCATCGACAAAGGTATCTTCGTCCAATGCCGTAGCTGGAATTGTGAAATGCTGCCAGAGCCCAGGAAAATCCATAAACCGGAAATCCACCGCCTCGACCCCAGTGTTCCGGACCATTTCTAGAACCTCGTTGACGGTCACGTCCACTCCCTCCGCCGGTATCTCAGAACCGGTCTTCTTGTCAGCCATAATGGCTATCTGCCCCTACATCCCACCACTACCGAAATAAACCGGAACGGTTCAAGCTGTTATCAGATCGCTTCCGATCCCGTTTCCCCTGTCCGAATTCTCATCGCATCTGAAAGAGAACCGACATGCGTGATGATTTCGTGGCCTTCTGACCTCAAAATCTCCAGTACTTTCCTCGTCGGTTCCAAAAATTCTTCATTCACTGCAACTTCCACCCGCAAAGCATGGTCGCCTGTCGGACTTTTCGATGCCGTCGTCAAAACCTCGACTTCGCCGACCGTAAAACGAACGATTCCCTGCTCTGCGAATCTGTCTTTCAGGAGGTCAAGCAAATCGGCCCGGATGATCACAACAACCCAGTACACGATGCGACCCTCACTCTTCTTCAGCTCGCCTGGTGAGCAAAACCTCAACACCCTCTTGTACCGAAAGTCCATCATGGACAATGCGGTACACAGTCTCCGCGATGGGCATCTCGACCTGCCGTGTCGCACACAACTCATGGACGGCCTGACACGTAGGAACGCCCTCAGCAACTTGCTCCATCGAATCGAGCACAGCCCCGACCTTTTCGCCGGAACCCAATCGAAAACCTACCGCTCGATTTCGCGAGTGTTCACTGAAACAAGTAACGACGAGATCACCGATTCCAGCAAGTCCAGAGAACGTTTCCCGCGTTCCACCCAGCACCGAACCCAACCGCGAGATCTCTGCCCTGCCTCGTGTCACCAGCGCCGCAGCTGTGTTGTCACCGAATCCTCGACCGATTGCAATGCCACACCCCAAAGCCACCACATTTTTCAGGGCCCCCGCCCACTCCACCCCGACCCGATCGTCACTTCGGTAAATCCGAAAGCGAGGAGTACCCAGAACCTTCTGGATGAAGCGGGTTCGATCCTGATCGGCGTGGGCAACGACCAGAGCCGTGGGTAGATTGCGAATCACCTCCTCGGCATGGCTGGGTCCAGAAATCACGGCAGGTTCGATTGTTACGCCACAATCCTTGAGGATCCCGCTCGGCAATTGCATCGTCTCGCGCTCGAGGCCCTTCGAGGCGGAAACCCAGAAAGCTCCTCGCGGCAGGTCCGCTCCGGGTCCGGCCATGTAAGTCCTTAACATCTGGGTCGGAACCGCGCTGATCACCAGGTCGGCGTCTGGAATCTGACCCTCGCCAGCAACCGACACCTCGAAGCCGTCCTCCAGGGTCAGCCCCTCCAGCAGCCGATGCTCTCCCCGGGCCAGCTGTTCAGCACGTTCTCGGTGACGACAATGAATGGTGACTTCGGCCCCCGCCTGACGGGCGACATGCGCCAGGGCGGTTCCCCAGGTGCCCGATCCCGCGATCAGAACTTTCATCTTTGACCCTCTTCTCGACGGCATTGAAGATATTCATGGATGTTGGACCTGTGGCGAACCACCACCAGGCAGGAGAGCGCCAGCAGCACTCCCCCCAGAATCTGCCTTGAACTGGCAGGTGTTGGTGCCATTCGAATCAGGGGATCGACCAGCGGGGCCCAGAAGATCAGCGAAAACGCAATCACAACTCCGGTCAGAGCTGCCCCGACGGAAGCCATACCTACCGATCTCAGCAGCAGTCTCACCAGCGCCCAGATGGCCAGCATCGTCAGGGCGATGCCAGGCTCCAGTGCCAGCAGCACTCCTCCTGTGGTCGCCACGCCCTTGCCCCCCTTGCCTCTCAGGAAGGGTGAATAGCAGTGCCCCACAACCGCGATGCCTCCGATCAGGAACGACTGGATCAAATTGTCAGAGGTTTGCTGGAAGAAAAACACCGGGACCAGGCCCTTGGCCACATCCAGCAACAAACCGGCCGCACCGTAGCCACGGCCCACTACCCGACTCAGGTTGGTCGCACCGGGATTGCCACTCCCTGTAGTAAGGAGATCGAACCCTCTGGCCCTGGCAATCAGCCAGGTAAATGGAATCGAACCACACAGAAATGAAACCAGCAAGAATCCCCAGAACTGACCGGTAAAGGAGACCCCATCGATGGTGACGAGGGCCTGACACGGAAAATAGTAGAGATCAGGAGAGATTCCCCCCACGGTGAACAGGTCCTCAGCGAGTGCGCCGGGTCCAACCATTGGATGCGATGCACCTTCCCGTGGGCCACCGGAATCGACCAATCGGTTCCGATCAAGGAGGCAGTACACAACTGGAAACCCGACTCCGCAACCCAGCCCTGGCCATTCCGGTCATTTCAACAGGTGGAGGAACTCTCCACGGTCCCGTACGCTTCCACCGAGGAGGAGCGACTTGAGTCGTTATGATCGCCAGCAACGAATCCCCGGAGGCCTGCTGCTCGATGACCGATGGCGACAGCTGAGAATTCTGCTGGTCGGTTGTGGAGGTGTGGGTACTCCCCTGGCCCAGACCCTGGTGCGTGGCGGCATCGGATTTCTCACCATCCTCGACGGTGACCGGGTCCGTGAAACCGATCTCCATCGTCAGACCCTCTACGATGAGCAAGATGCCCGAAAATCTGCGGCCAAGGCGATGGCGGCATGCCGCTCGCTGGAAAAAATCGGCGGAAGAACCATCATCACAGCGGTCCCTCAGATGCTGACCCCCGCCAATGCCGATCAGCTGTTTCGCCAGCACGACGTGGTACTGGATGCCACCGACCACATCGCTGCACGATTGCTCATCGATAGAACCGCACTCTCCACAGGAGTCGGTTGGATTCACTCCGCTGCCATCGCTGACCGATGGGTGGCCGCTTCCTTTCTGCCACCTGGAAGCCCCTGTTACCACTGCTGGGTCCCCGAGTCGCCGCAACCCGGAGCGATCGGCACCTGTGAATCGGAAGGAGTACTTCCGGTCACTTGTCTGGCTGCGGCTGCTGCCGTGCTGAGGCTTCTGACCTCGTGGCTCAACAACAACTCGTCGGCGAATGCCCCGACCGGTACCAGGAAGATCATCCGAGGATCGATCGATGGGGATGAAACCTGCGTGACCTTGAATGTTGATCCTGGCTGTCCTCATTGTTCCCATCAGGCGGCCGCGTCATCTGGACCGGGATCATCCGACAGGGTACACCTTCGCAAACTGTGCGGAGCAGGATCGATCGAAGCATGGCTGGACCTGGATCTCGACCAGATAGAGATGCGGCTTCGCGGTCTGGAAACCTGTCCAGAGATCTTCAGAGGATCGGTCTCGGTCAAGGCACAGGACTCAGAGGGACAGTTGATCTGCTATCACGACGGGAGAGCGCTGATCACTGGAAATCATGGCAAGCAACTCGACACAGCCCGGACCCTGCTGGACCGGTGGCTCGGCGAGGACGCACTGGTACGTTTTTGAGGACTTCCCTTATCCGACCAGGAGAGAGTCGCCCTCGCACCATTTCAAGTGCTGAAAGAACCCGAGATCAGCCGAGAGAATCGACCTAGTTTGGGGCCAACCGTAGCTTCCGACGTTCATCACCGATGAGGTGGAAGAGGCGCTCCCGATCTCGTTCATGTTGCAACTGAGACTCGAAGACCTTCTCACGAGATGATTGCAGAAGTCGGTGAAGACGCTCGGACCGATCCAGACGCTCTTCGACAAGTTGCAGAACATTCTGAAACTTCTTCTGTCCGAACACGTCATCAAACAAACGGTGGTAGAAAGGCAAAAGCAAGGGAGCAAAGTCTTGCGGATCGAGGAAGTCGTAGTCCTCTTCGTTGAGACAAATCAACTCACCGAGAGCAATCTTCAGATTTCTTTCGGCGAACTTCATCATCTCACGGATACGGCCGACCGTCGAATGCTTGAGAAGGTCGACGAGGTATCCGCCCTGGAGCCATTCTTGCACCGAAAAATGACTACGAGCGGTGAGCACAAAGTTACGAGCAGAACTGAGATAGTCATTAGCACGGGAAACACAAAACAGCGCGTCGTCGAGATTGGTGAGATCTTCCGTCAACACATTCCACTTTGCTTCGGTGATTTCAAAATTGTCGGAGATAGCAAGCACTGGTTCATCCCCTGATAGATCGAAACTACTCAGCGCAGTGGTACGCTCAGATTGCAGTCCCTGAATCTTGTCATGGAACACGCGGAAGGTCGCCAGTTTCTCGGAAGTGTCATTGATATTGAGTTCGAGATCCTCGAGCTCAACCAGGATCTCTGGGCGCATTCCGATCGAAAGAAAAGATGAACGAAGACTATCGATATCGAGACTCTTATCTTCCTCGGAGATCGCCGTGGCAATCTGCTGGAAACCGATGTCACCAAGAGAGTCGCCAGAACCAGGATCCTGTTCAGGGTAAATCTCCAGCGCCTCGATGAGCTGGTCTCTATAGACTCGAAGAAAATGGACGCGAGTAGCAAGACGTTGTTCCTTCTCGAGCTTGATCTGGCAATACCCCAGCTCCTTCTCGATCTTCTCCAGACGGCGAATCAGGGACAAGTCTTTGCGCATCGAGATTCCTTCC
Organism: Planctomycetota bacterium; assembly: GCA_036125855.1. Lineage (GTDB taxonomy): Bacteria > Planctomycetota > UBA8108 > UBA1146 > UBA1146 > UBA1146. The sequence goes on along the minus strand of JAYZTT010000010.1, from coordinate 69,780 downwards.
CGCGTTTCTTCTCCGGGGATGAGGAGAAGAGAAAATCCAAGTGTTGTTGGAAACCGTACACACGAAAAAGATCGTGTGTCACGCCAAACGCGGGAGGCCCCCCCTCTCCACGTCAGTCAGGTTCGGCTCGAAATCCCCCGATAAACAGTTTAGGGACTTGCGAAACCAACCCCGTCCAATCAAGATCAGATCGTACCACAAACCACACAGAAATTGCACGGGTACAGTTTGTCGAGTTCTGGAACAGTCATGAAAGAGACGCATTGATGACGATCTGCATGCTGATCTTCCTGACCATCCTCCAAAGCCAGTCGTCACCCACTGAGGACCAGAAAGTACCAGATCGACTGGTCACACCTTTGCCCTACTCCTGGGCTGAACGACATGAATGGGAATGGATTCACGATGGGATCCCGGTGGGAACAACCACCGTACAGTTACTGCCACCCAACTCCCAACAGCAACACTGGACCCTGGATGCCAGACTACGCTGGAGCCGTGAAGGTCGTTCCATCGACTTGCGTCAAATAACCGATTACCAGGGCGGAACTCTGAATCCGGCTCGAACTCGCAAGGAAGGTCGGATCGGGGCGCTGGGAGCCGGCGAAAGACGATTCGTCACCGCCTGCGAATTGACCGGAAAACAGGCGAGAATCGTCACCAGCAGCCCCTTCGAGGGGACCCAGGTCGATCGAGTGGTGCCGATCCCCGCCACCACAGTGTTGCTGGAAACCCAGTGCTTTGAGCACTGGCTGGTGATCGGTGCCCTGCTCAACAGGAACAAACCAGCAACTGACTCCGCATCGGTCCACCACAGCTTTTCGGCCCTCATTCCGTCAGAGTTCCGGATCCTCCAGTTGAAGTTGACCCGGGACCGGCAGGAACAAAGTGGCGATAAAACCCTGGTCCGCTGGAAAGTCACTTGCCCCGACTTCGAGGCCAAGCTCTGGACCGGTCCCGATGGTTCGGTCGAACGTTATCGGCAGGGACCGCTCGAGATTCGCAGGGTGGTTCCCAGGGTAAAAGTCCCCCCCCCCAGCAACGACAAGCCACCCAGCAGCGGGAGATGAGTATCGCCTGGCTTGCCAGCAGTACTTCCCAGGCCAGCCGCAGCGGTGACTCACAGATCGATGGTCTCACCGTTCAATTGACTCCCGAATCGATGCGATGAAATTCCTGATCTTGCTGAGAGTTTGAGTTCGTTCCGTCACCGGCTCCCAATCGAAATCGGCTACAAAATCATGCACGTGCCGCGGTTTGCCCAGCTTCTCGTAAACCACAGTACTTTCGAGTCGGCTATATTTGTCGAGAGTCTTGAACAACAACACGATGTTCTTCGCCGCACCCGGGTTTCGATCGGGCCAGGGAATCGCTTCCGAATCACCCCAGACTTGCCACCGCTCGGGAAAATCGATGTCGACCAACTGCCGCCAGCGCGCAAAATCGAAATTTCGGCCTCGTCCTAGCCGGTCGATGGTGGGTGCCAGCGGATGATCCAGCATCCGATCGACTCGATCATCATCCTTCAACAGGCCGGCACGTTTCCCTCGTGCCTTGGCGCCGGCCACCAGCAGCAAATCGCGGCTGGTCTCCACCTCGTTGAGGGCTTGCGAAAACCAGCTGTGAATCTCATCGGCTTGCCTTTGAGCCTCTTGCTGGTCGTCCACTCCGCAGCGACCATCCCAGGTCCAGTCTTCGCCGCGGCTCGCCGGCGGCCAGATCTGCTGCTGGACCCGTTGACGGATCACCTCGCTGGCGGCGCTCGAACGCCACTGAAATCTCACCGTCAACAGGGTCGCAAACCACTCCCGGGGAACCATTTCGCGATCCCACCAGATTTCGGGCCCGGAGATGGTCATGATCCCCCCATCGAGCACCCGATCTCGATCCAGAATCTGGACCAGCAGTCGCGAACCCGGTGGCAGCGGCGTCTGTCCCGCAACGATCAATCGCGCCGACTTCTGAGGATCTTCCGGTCGGGCCAGGATCAGCCATGGGATCTGTACCGGAGCGGTGGCGGCAGGCTGCTGGAAAGTGCAATCGAGAGTCCAGTTTCCCGGCTCCAGATCCAGCGGTTGAAGTATGCCGCCGGCGGCCGGCGGCAAACCAGGAACAAACGGTCCCGGTTTCCGGATGAAATATTCGGTCCCGGATGTCTGGAACTGCGGTTCCGGTCCCGAACTCATCGGCCCCGCAGCGTTTTCGATCGGTAATGCGGTGCCCGCTGGCATCCATTCCCCATCCTTCGAAAGCGCCCGGATCTTCAGTACCCGTCTCCTCGAGTCGGGCGGCTCCACCGACGTGACTGCGCCATTTCCCTCAACATCTGGCGGCTGCCCGTTGTCGGTGTCGGTGGCGGGAATCGAATCGGTGCCGGGTTCAGAGGGACCGGAAGAGCTGGTCGTTTCCGGCTCGATTTCGGTCGGAGCCCCCGGCGGCTCGAAGTACAGCCAGATCACCAGCGGCAGCACCAGGATCGAAAGCCACAACCAGCGGTCGATCGGCAACGATCTCATCGATTCTCCCCTCCCCTGGTGCCCTGTTGGTTCAGTTCTACCAGGAATCGCTGGCAGAAATTGACCAGATCGGGACCGTCGGTGGGCAGCACGGAAAATATCCAGCCAGAATCGCCGATCCGTGCCCTTCGCAAACCATCCTCAGCCACTTCTCCGAAATAGATGGTGATGAACGGATCCTGCTCCGCTTGCTCGTAGAGCGTTGCCTTGAGGGTGAATCGATCTCTCCCCGGAGCAGAGATCTGCTCGGGAAGCCAGCGAGAAGCAACCAGGGTCGAGAGCCGTCGCGCGATGAGACGCACATCGGGCTGGGGAAGTGCTACTGGTCGCTGGCCATCGCGCCAGGATTCGGCAGGCCTGACCAGCAATGCATCAAGCCCCTCGGCGGTCGCCAGCTCGAATTTGATCAGCTCGCCGGAAGCCAGTGAGGTGACCCGAAGATCTTTCAGGCTGAAGGGAGCATCTTGCAGCAGCTCGAGATCGGGAAACTCACAGGTAGCGAAGGACTCCCGACGCAGATTCCAGACAAATCGAACTCCTGGTTGCTCGGGAACCTCGGATCCGATCACCAGCTGTTCCTGCTCGCCTCTGGCGCTTTCAATATTGAGCCGGAGCGACGGAATGTCGAAGCCCCACTGCTGCAACGCAGAGCGGTCAGCAGGAAATCTCGACAGGACCCGCTGCTCCCTCAGCCGGGAGATCCAGTCCTCGATCAATCCCTGGTCTCCCATCGAAGGGGTGGGAGATCCTGACCAGTCGACGATCCAGCCCCCCGCTGGGTTGGGGGTGAGATTCACATCCCCGTATTTCCCCCGCGACAGTTCGACTCTCACGGTTTGCGGGTCATCGAGACGTAACAGGTAATCGCTCATCAAGGTAGCTGCATCGAATGTGACCAGTTCCTCCGCAACCATCCCGGCGGCAACCAGAACAGCCGAACGATCAGAAGATCGAACAGCCACTGTCCCCTGGACAGATGAAGAAACTGGCAGTCCCACCGTGATTGTTTTCATCTCCCCGGCCTTGTTCTCCACGGTAAGAACCGCCCGAGGAGAATCCAATCCCAGATCCTTCCCCGGATCACCGTCTAGATAATCAACGGCAGCCCACTGGGCGATTCTGGACAGCCATTCTTCCACCGCCCAACCATCGGCATCGACAGCGATGGGTGATCGCATGTCCCAGCTGTTTTCTTTTCTGATCAGCACAATCGGTTCCTGACCTTCCCTTTCCAGTAAAACGCGGTTTACCTTGTTTGGAGAAAGTCCAAAAACTGCATTTTCTCTCAACTCACTCAATTGAAAATCTCGTAAAGCATCCCGAACCAGATGAGAAATCAAAACCGATTGACCATTCACAAGCGCATAGACCCTGGGAAGAGACGGATGGTCGCTACCGATCTGGAGGGTGTACCGCCGAGAGGGAGTCTCAATTGAAACTTCCATCGCAGGATCGGACAGGCCGGTCCGGGCAAGATTTGCAGGCCCATCGCCAAGCAACTTGAGATCGCGTAATAGCAACAGAAGATCCTCGATGGGAGCATAGCGACCCTGGTCCTTGATCGGGGCGACGATTCTCCAGCCTGACTCGGCCTTTTCGATCCGAATCGGATCCTTGTTGTTCCGCTCGATCTCCAGTGACGAAACGGCATGAACCGCAAAAGTAAACGGTCGATCGGCACCGGCCAGGTACTGGGGTCGAACATCTTGAACAACCCTCCAGGCAAAGAACGACACCAGCAGTGCCAGAAACGCGAGCAGGAATGTCGTCTTCGGATTCATGAATCCCTCCTTCGTGCCCACGCCACCAGCAATCCACCCAGAAGAGCACAACCGGGCAATATTGCAGTGGAGGTCCAGAAGAAAGAACGTCTCAACCGCTCATCGAGTTCGATTCGATGAGAAACAGGCTCTCTACCGGCACCGGCAGGTAGCAGGTTGCGTCCCGAAGCCCAGTCGCTACAGGCAAGAAGGAAGCGGCGAGCATCCCCGCGCCAGCTTCCCGGCAGGACCGTATTCCAGTTTCCGACAACGACCATCCGACCGGCTCCCACCTGCGCCGCGGCAGCCACAATCTGTGGCGCAGGGGTCTCCTGCCGCTGACGCCTCGGTGAACCCGGCTCCCGCTCCAGCCACGCTCCGGGACCGGTGGCGAGCAAGGCGGTCGCCGGTTCGGTAACCTGCAGCGAGCGACTCGGTGTGAACCGCACCATGGTTCTCTGTCGGGCCAGGGAAGCGGTGATCGGATGAAATGGATCGAACCGGGTCCCCGTCACCACATAGGATGCCCTGGTCACCCCGCCCGGCAACGGAGAGATCTCCGCGACCAGTCCCGGAAGTACCGAGATCCCCGCGGCAGCCATCGTTTCTTCCCAGCCGCAGATCCCGGTCGAGGGGAGCAGCACCAGGACGCCCCCGCCAGCCTCCAGATGGCGATCGATGGATCGGCTGACGGATGCCCTCAGAGGCTCGAAGCGGCCGACACCGCCGCCGACCACGATCAGCAGGTCGGTGTCCGCTGGCAGCCCGTCATCCAGGCCCAGATCAACGCCCTCGACCCGTGCACCCCGAGCCTCGAGATCATCGCAAAGGGTCACCAGAGAAGCCCCCCGAGCTCCGCGCAAGGGCGGTTCCCCACTGCCCTGACTGATGCGGATCTCGGTCAATTGCTCGCGCACTACCTGACGGAGAGCCGCTTCCACCGATTCGCGAACACGATCGACTTCAATCCGAGCCAGCTGTTCCGGTTCGAGCGGAGAGGGTTCACGAATCAGAGCCAGGTCATCGACATCCAGTGACAGCCTTTGATCGCCACAGAAAAAATGGATGCGGTTGACAGCATCTGCTTCCAACCCCCTCTGGGCGCGCAACACTTCCCATCGTTCTCCAGCCCGATTGACATCGACGGAGATCGGTAGCCGTAAAGACTGTGGAGCACTGTGACTCAGTTCATCGAGCCAGCGCAGGGCCTGGGTCAAGACACGGGCTCTTACTCGACCCGCAGCGGAAGGATCCAGATCCAGCGGTACCAGAACATCGACGGCTCTGGGCAATGCGGCGAGCAGTTGCCGGTCATCGGCTGTCACTTCCATCGTGGCTCCCTGACTCCAGTCGACCCGGACGGAATCATGGAAGGCCCAGACGTTGATCACCCAGACGATCCACAGCATCAACAGGAGCTGTAGCGTGACATGGACCCGCACCTTTCGTCGGCGCTGGTTGATAAAATCACTCACCAGCGCCTCCTCTCCAGCACCTTGGTGGTGACAAATAGCATCAGGATCGTGAATGTCCCCCACCAGATCGGGATGCGAAGATCAAAGATGCCACGTGTCAGCTCATCACCGAGATGATGAACCGCGCTGAAGTGATCAATCCAGCGCAGTTCCAGATCGCCTGGCTGGTAGAGGAATCGAAGCCAGTGGATCAGGAACAATCCCATGTTCATCGCAGTGGCCAATCCCGCCGAAGCCAGCGGGTGGGAAGTCACTGCCGAAGCGAGGATTCCGGTGGCACAGAAACCCGCACCGACCATCGCCACGCCAAGATATGCACTGAACAGAACTCCCACATCGACCCGCCCAACGGTCGAAAGCAACCCCCACAACGGCAACAGGCAGATCCACAGCAACAGGAAGAAGACCCAGGTCGCCAACCACTTGGAAAACACCACTGAAGAATCGGACACACCTGTAGTCATCAACATCTCAAGCGATCCAAGGCGACGTTCTTCGGCCAGGGCTCGCATCGAAACGAGAGGTGGAATCACCAGCATCATGAACCAGAAGACCAGTCCACCATAAGTCGCTGCGACCAGTTGTCGTAAATCTCCATCGACACCCAGCAAGGACAGATGAAAGGTCAGTCCCATCACCAGCAAAAATACGAAAATGATGGTCCATGCCACCGGCGAGACAAACAGGGACAGTAAATCTCTCCGTGTCAGGGAAATGATCCGACTCATGTTGCCACCCCCGAGACCGTCAGCTGCAAGAACAAGGACTCCAGGGTTGCCGGATCTCTACGCAATTCGAGAATCGTCCAGTCCTTTTCACGAGCCAGGGTTCCGATCTGTTGCCTGACGTCAGAATCGGATGTCAGCAACCAGCCGCTCCCATCTGCGACCACGTCGCGCACTCCCGAGATCGCTTCCAGATCACTCTTGATCGCGGGGTTATCGGCAGCGATCTCAACACGTATCGACCCGGCAGTTGCCAGTCGTTCGGTCCAGGCGTCTCGATCCTCCTCGAGGCAGATTCGTCCCTCCGAGATCATGCAAATCCGATCGCAAATCTGCTCCACCTCTCCCAGGACATGGCTCGATAGCAGGATGGTGTGATCACCACGAAGACGATCCAGCAATTGACGGAAGTGAGTCACCTGTCGAGGGTCCAGACCGCGGGTCGGTTCGTCGAGTAATAAAACAGGTGGATTCCCGATCAACGCATCGGCCAGACCGATCCGCTGTCGATAGCCCTGCGAAAGGGTACCGATCCTGCGTCGACCGACGTCACTGGCATCCACCTCCTGCAGAACTCTGCTCAACTCCGAACTGATGCTGGCACGGGGAATCCCCTTCAAGCTGGCACGTAGCTGCAGGTATTCGCACACTCGCAGCTCGGAAGGCAGGGGAACCGTTTCGAGAACTGATCCGATGCGACCACATGCCCGGCGAGGATCACGCAACAGATCTACGCCATCGACGACAACCCGGGTCGTTCCAGGATCAGGGAGTAGCCAGGTGGTGAGGACCCTGAGGGTGGTCGTCTTGCCCGCACCGTTGGGACCGAGAAATCCGGTCACGGAACCAGACGGGACCTGGAAGCTGATCGCTTCCAGGGCACGGCGACTACCAAAACTCAGAGAGAGGGACTCAACCTCGATCATCGGTGCTCAGGGACTCCTGTGGGTACTGTGCCGGCATCCTACCGACCTCGCATAGGATAACAGGAAATTGGCCCTGGAAGGGACGCACATCGAAGAGAAGTGCAGAGGAAATGGAAGCCGCTAGTACTGGCGACGTTCCCGCGAGGAGGGGATCCCCTCCGATTCTCGATACTTTGTGACGGTACGGCGAGAGATCCGAACCCCTGATTCCCCCAGTTTGACGACGATTTGCGCATCACTCAGAGGTTTCTTGGGATTCTCATCCCTGACCAGTTCCTGGATCCGGGCAATCACTCCACCACGCGATTCCTGAGTCCCATCATCCTTGACCGTGCCACCGCTGAAGAGACTGCGCAATTCTCGAATCATCCCCGGTGCCTGGAACCATTTGCCAGAGATCGCGCGGCTCACGGTGGAGACATTCACGCCAACCGCATCGGCAACATCCTGCATCCGGAGGGGCTGAAGATGGCGATCCCCATCCCGAAAGAAGCGGTCCTGGCGCACAACGATCTCCTCGGCAACCCGATGCAAGGTCGAGTTGCGCTGATGAACCGCGCCGATCAACCATTCCGCATTCTCGATGCGCTTCTTCAGGTACTTTCGAAGATCTCGATCCTTGGCGGCGGACCGAAGCATTTCGCGATAGTGGGGAGAGATCTTCAGGCGAGGCACGGAAGATGAGTTGACCTCGACCTCGAACTTGCCATTTTCATCGAGCTGAATCACCACGTCCGGCACGATTCTCGGATTCAGCTCCTGGAGAAACGGACGGCCCGGGATCGGTTCCAGCGCCTGGATCACTTCCATCGCCTCCTTGATCTCCTCGATGGAAGAGCCAGTGGCCTTGGAGATATGGGGAAGTCGGTTTCGAGCCAGATCATCGAGGTGTTCCCGGACGATCTTCTCTTCCAGTTCGTTGTCACCGGGATCACGTTTTAACTGCAAACAGAGGCAGTCGATCAGATCCCGGGAACCAATCCCCGACGGATCGAGCCCCTGCACCACGACCAGGGCTTCTTGCATCTCCTGCTGGCTAATCGGATCCTTCCCCAATCTGGGGTCACCACCCTGGAGCGAAGATCCGGCCTGGAGAGCAGCACGAATCTCCTCCTCGGAATGAATCAGATAGCCACGATCATCCAGGTTGTAGATGATCTCCTCGCACAGAGCGACCTGTCGCGGTGTCAACTTGCTACGCAGACGCAGCTGCTCGATGAGATGCTCCGGTAAGGTTTCTGCTCTTCCCTCGGTCTGCTCAATCCATTCATAATCATCTTCTTGATCGGAGGCTCCGCTCTTCCCCACCGGAGAGGATTCGGACCAGAAATCGCCCTGTTGTAAATCCTGCAATTGCTCGTATCGCTCGGTCAGATCGACCAGTTCCTGCTGATCCTTGGCCTCCACCTCCGCCTCATCGGTCGGTTCGGAGCTGCTCCCTCCCTGCTCGGAGGAAGCTCCGCTGGTCTCTTCAGCGCTGCCCTCGCGCTCGAGAGTGACATTCTCTTCCAGCTCTTCGGAGATTCGCTCCTCCAGCTGCTGCTGGTTGAGGACCAGAATCTCCATCGACTGGATCATCTGTGGCGACAGAATCTGCTTCTGCGTCTGCTGCTGGAACAGGCCCGCGTCAAGTCGCATCGCTATCCATTCCGCCACACCCGCATCAGGGCGGGGATGATCGAGAAGATCGGAGAAGAGTGGGAGGGACGCCCCCCCAGAAGTGACCTCTATTCCCCGACGGAGGCCAAGACCGCAAAATTGGCATACACAAGTCTATGTATGGCAGCGACCTATGGTAATTCTCGATGGTACGGCATTGTTTCTGCTAGTCAAGTGCGAGAAGAGCGATCAGCGGACCGTTGAAATAGCTTCAGCTGCCCCCAGAACAGTGCCAGGAGACAGTAAATGAGCAAGAGCGGGGTACTGGACGGCAACGCCAGGGGTGCTTTCCCGGCGGGTGAGAAGTCGGGTTGGATCTGAACCTGGAGAATCCCGACAGCGCCCGCCGGCAGCGCCAGCTGGCCCGCATCGTCTCGAGGCTGCCAGCGACTCCAGGTGCCGTCACTCCAGCTACGGGCCGCCACAATCGAGCGGTAGCCCGATCTGCGGGGATCGATCACCGCGCTGATGCCTGCGTTCACGGATCGTAGCCAGACGAGACCGTTTTCGATCGCCCGGGAGCGCTGGATTTGCAGGTGCTGAGCCGGCTCCAGCCAGTCGCCGTACCACAAATCTTCCGTCAAATTGGCATGCCAACGAGCCCCCTGATGGACCGTCTCGGCGGCGCTTTCGGCAAGGATTCCCTCGTAGCAGATCGAAATCCCCAGCGGCGGGAAATGATCATCCGCCGTGAACACCACCGCCTCGGTTCCCGGCACCAGTTCGGTGACGGGAACCGAGAGGCCGATGCTCGACAGGAATTCACCGAACGGAACCGTCTCGCCAAAGGGAACCAGCTCCTTCTTTCTGCCGATCTGGATCTCGACCGTCTCCGGTCCCGGCACCAGCAAGGCAACCGCATTGGAATATCCCTGCGGCTCGATGTGCGTCAGGCCGATGACGGTCGGCCGCTCCAACCAATCTTGACTCCACTGCTGCAGCCACTCGATCTTCCACGCCTGCGGTAGGATTCCTTCCGGCAACAGGACCAGCGACGGCGCGCCTGCTTCTCCCCCATCACTGGCGATCTCGATCAGCTGGCGGATCTTTTTCAGCTGCAGATCGGACCCTTCCCGACCGTGCCTCATCTGGAGAGGAATCGCCGGCTGCACGATCGAAATCGTCAAGTGCTCAGAGGCAGAATCACCCGAGGAAGGGGCCGGTTGCGCCGCCGGCAACGGAAGGATCGAAAGCGCCATCAGCAAGATCGCAGGAACCAGCAGCCAGCGGTCGGTCGCTACCGGTCGGCCATTTGCAAACGCACCCGCCGCCAGGAATCCAGCCGCCACCGTCAGCAGCACCGTCTCCTCGACTCCAAACCACTGCAATAGCAGCCAGCCACCGGAGGGATCCTCGGTCGCGTAACAGGCTCCCAGCGTCCACTGAAACAGGCGCGGCCAGTAGGCTTCCAGTAGCATGAAACAGATCCCCGCCCACACCGCACGCATCCACAAGCGCGGCGGACAGACCGGGATACTGGCGCAACATAGACCCCAACCGATCGCCGCCAGGGGAGCACCGACAAGAATCGCGGCGCCGGCGGCAGCCGCAGCGAGCCCGGCGTCCGGATCTTCCAGCACGAAGATGGAGAGGTAGCGATAGACGGTCGTCGCGATCCATGGCAAACCGAACACTTCCACCGCCAGCCCGAAGAGCCAGCCGAGCCACAGAGCTTTGCCGATGGAGGCACCTCTGAGGGCCCAGGCCAGCACTGCAAAGGAGATCGGCAAGAACCAGGGCATCCCCCACGGCTGCAGAGCCAGCGGCACCGTCGCTCCAGCTCCGATGGCCAGCCCCCACGGCTTGAAAGGCGGCAACGGGATCAACGAGGACGATTTTGACGGGCCCGTGCCCTGCTCTGAATGATCACTGACTCCGGATTCCGACAACGAATCAGGCTCCTTTCCCCATGGCTCTGGCAAGATCCTGACTCGCCTCCCGCTCCGAGTCCAGCCTCCCCCCACACGACTCTCTCGCTTCCCTTGCCAGATCTCGGGGCATCCTCTACAATTCCCGGTTCCTGGTACTGGAGCCGAAGGTCACCTGGTGCTGTTGTTGGCCCGGAATCTTCACTTCAGTGTCTGCTGTTGTGTCAATGTTCAGGGCAGCACAAAGGTGCCCGCGGTTGTGCCCAGTGGGCCGAGAGAAAGAGAGACGTCTTGATTCGCGTCACACTGCGAAGCGGCGAGAACGCCGAAAAACTTTTACAGCGCTTCAAGCGAACTGTCGCCAAAGAGGGTCTCCTCAAGGAGATCAAGAAGCGCAGTTTCTATGAAAAACCGTCCGAGGCAAAGCGCCGCAAGCAACGGGAATTCGAAAAGTTGATGCGCAAGAAGGATCGCAAACAGAATATGAAGGACAGTCGTCGCAAGATGCGACGGCGTTAGGCAATAGCCGAGTCCAAAAAAACGGACCGGTCGCCACTCAGGCGTCCGGTCCGTTTTTTTCGGGAAGGAACTCCAGTTGGCGATCACCGGACTCTGGTTAGTGGGTGCGCGAGGTGGCGTATCCACCACGGTGATCTCGGGACTGGCAGCACTACAGCAAGGCGCCAGCGAACCGATCGGTTTGTTGACAGAGACATCTCTTTTTGATGGTTGCCATCTGCCGGCTCTCGATGATCTGGTCATCGGGGGTCATGAGGTTCGTGACGGCTCACTGCTGCAAAGTGCCGAGGCGATCTGTCAGGACAATGGCAGCATCGGACCGAAACTCATCGAATCCATCTCAGCGACGCTCGAAAGTGTCGATCAACGGATCCGCCCAGGTGTCTTGCTCAATGCCGGGGAAGCGATCCTGTCCCTCGATGGCATCAACTCACGGTGCCGCCACGATCATCCGGCAAAAGCTCTCCAGCAGGTGGAAGAAGACCTCAAGTCGTTCATCGCTGGCAACGAGATCGACCACCTGGTCGTGGTGAATCTGTCTTCTACCGAAACCGCCATCGAAGATCACCCGGCTCACCACAGTGCCGATGATTTGCTTTCTGCACTGGAGGCAGGCGATGTCTCCGCTTTCCGTTCGAGTACCATCTATGCCATCGCTGCAGCGCGTCTTGGTGCCAGTTTCATCAACTTCACGCCATCTCCGGCGGCGTTGCTACCGGCTACCTGCCAGATGCTGGAAGCAGCGGGTTGTCCTTACGCTGGCAGTGACGGAAAAACCGGCGAAACACTGGTCAAGTCTGCGCTCGCTCCGATGTTCTCTCAGAGAGCCTTGAAGGTGCTCACCTGGCAGGGATACAACATGCTGGGGGACCGCGACGGAGAGGTCCTTTCCCATCAGGAAAACCGCCAGACCAAGATCGATTCCAAGGGAGAACTGATCCACCAGATCCTTGGCGATGATGTCCACAGTGAGGTCTCCATCGACTACGTACCGAGCCTTGGCGACAACAAAACAGCCTGGGATCTGATCCACTTTGCGGGATTTCTCGGTCACCGGATGACGATGCAATTCACCTGGCAGGGTTGCGATGCGATTCTGGCCGCCCCACTGGTGATTGATCTGACGCGGCTGGTCGCCAAAGCTGCCGAAACAGGCCACGCAGGTCTTCAGGAACACTGCGGGCTCTTCTTCAAGAGGCCCCATCGGTCCCACGTCCACGATCTCGCCAGCCAGTACCAGGCACTGGCAGAATACGCCAGGCAAATCGGTCCAGCCGGTCGCTGACCAGCGCGATCGGTCCCCCCCTCGCCGCGCTCGCATGTACTGTCAAAATTCTTGATAATTTTAATCCGGTAAATGCCTATTCAGCGGCCGGAGGATCTCCAGAAAAAAAAAGAGGCGCTACTGGCAGAGGATACCAGTTGCGCCTCATGGGCTCTGAAAGGTGGGATTCTGAAAAACAATGTAATCGACCAGGTCTCGATTGTCAACCCAAGTAAACCTTCCGGCAACCCGAAGTAACTACAGAGAACCTGCTCCAGATGTACTCATCCGAATCAACGTCCAGATAGGACCGAAAGTTCCCGACAATTCGGGATGGATTTGAGTCGCGGTGGAATGACCAGGAACGGGGCCAGAGCGTGACAGCCAGGTTAGCTGTTCTTGCCCGGATCTTCCTGGCGAGGAGCCGCTTGATGGGCGCCATAGAAGGCGACGGAATCCTTGAAGAAGATTCTCAGTTCTGCCGGCAACAAGATGCGCTCGAGGCGCTCCACTTCCTGGCTTCCATCATAAATCACCAGGGTTGGAACGGTACGGATGGAATATCGCTTCAGAAAGGCGATTTCCTGAAGTCTGACCTCGACCTCTGAAAACTGGATCTGGCCGCGAAATTCGGGAGCAATCAATGCGAGACTACGACGCATGAACGAGCATGAGGTGACCAACGAAGAGGTGAAATGGACCAGGAGTAGTTCCTGATTGCATTCAATTTGCTCTTCAAGTTGTTCTAGATCATAGAAGTGGAACTGTCCCATTCACCTTCTCCCATCCAACCCCCTGTGTGTAGCCTTTCAGAATCCACGCCTTGATGAATCGTATCACCGGGGTCCATTCCCTGCCCCAACTGGACCCTCCAGGAGGCTCGATGGGCATGAAAAGATGGATGCGACAGGATAGGGAGTGGGGTTGGATTGCCGAAGAATTGCTCCACCAACAGGCTATAGCGGGTAATCTGTGCCTGCCCAGGCCGCAGGCCTGAACTTTCCATACTCACTACGCGCTGAAAGGTGCCACGATGGCATTTGATAAGCAAAAGGTCGTTGAACAAATCAATCGAGTACTAGAAACAATCCCATTGCCGGGAACCCCCAGCAGTGTGGTCAAAGCAGGAATTGTTCAGAGAGTCATTGCCCATGAAGGTGAGATCACTCTCGTTCTGCAGTTCTCTACCGGTTTGACCACCCACGAAAGTGCCGTCTCCGATCGGATAGAGCAAGAAATCCGTTCCATCGAAGGCGTGCAAAAGGTCACGATATTGCGCAAGTCCAACGAGCCAGCAGACTCTTCACCGGAGCCAACCTCCGGTGCTCCTGGACCCGGACCATCTGCTGTCGCCGCTCAAAAAATTCCGGGGGTTTCCCATGTCATTGCGGTCGCAAGTGGCAAGGGAGGGGTCGGCAAATCAACCATCGCTGTCAACCTGGCACTGGCTCTCTCCTCCCTCGGTCAGAAGACCGGTCTCCTCGATGCCGATGTCTATGGTCCTTCCACACCCAAGATGCTCGGTACCGAGGAAGCAAAACCGCGCGCTACTGACCAGGAAACCATCGTACCGATTGAGACTCAGGGATTGCATACGATGTCGATCGGGTACCTGCTGGAAGAGGACTCTCCGGTGATCTGGCGTGGACCGATGGTGACCGGATTACTTCGTCAGTTCCTGTTTCAGGTCGAATGGGGACAGCTCGATTATCTGGTCCTCGATCTGCCCCCCGGCACCGGCGATGCCCAGCTCACCCTGGTCCAGTCGATCGCTCTCGATGGCGGTGTGATCGTCACCACACCTCAAGACGTGGCACTGCTCGATGTCGGCAGAGGAATCCAGATGTTCCAGCGTACCAGCGTTCCGGTTCTCGGGATCCTGGAGAACATGAGCGGATTTGAGTGCTCCAGTTGTGGGCACATCACCGAGATCTTCCAGGGTGAGGGTGGGGAAAAAGCAGCCAGAGATTACGGGGTGCCATTCCTCGGCAAGATTCCTCTGGAACCAGCCACCGCAATCGGTGGGGATGCTGGCAAACCCGTGTTCTCCACTGATCCGGACGGGGTATTCGGTCAGGTGATGAGCGATACTGCGCGCGGAATCATCGAACAACTCGCAAATGCCTAGACCGGGTTCTCGTCGCGAGTCCTCGAGTGCTGGAGCCAGTTTCGTGCGGCGCTGATCACCTGTTGTGGTTCGATCTCGAGCATGCACTGGTGGTGACCCAGAGGGCAGATCTTCTGCTGGCAGGGACTGCATTCCAGGTCTTTCCGGATCACCGTCGTGATCTCCAGAAATGCCGCGGTGAAATCGGGGCTGGTCGGCCCCATCAAAACCACCTGTGGTGTTCCGACTGCTGCTGCAATGTGACGGGGTCCGGTGTCTCCGGTGATCAGGAGGGAGAGCCGGGCCATCAATACCTTGAGCTCATCGAGGGGCCAGAGATCCCGGGCCAGATTGACCACCTCACCGCCGATCCTGCTCTCCAGGTCATCAGCCAGTTCCTGTTCGCCAGGACCACAGGTGATCACGATGCCGCACCCGTCATCGTCACGCAGGGTACGGGCGACTTGAGCCATCCGCTCGAGTGGCCAGATCTTCGATGGCCCGAAGGCCGCTCCTGGATGAAATCCTACCCAGCGCTGTTGATCGGTGATCGAAAGCGCACCGAATCGAGCGTTGGCCGACTTCCGAGTCGACTCGGAAATCTCCAGAACCGATCCCTGCCCATCTCCCGAGGCTCCCACAACTGCCACGATCTCGAGATACTCGTAATGCATCGGCACGGCACGCTTCCCCTCGGGGAGTCGATGACGACGAAGTGGATCGGATAACAGCCATCCTCGCCACTGACCGGAAAAGCCGATCCGACGGGGGATGTTCGCCCGCCAGATCTCCCAGGCACTACGGAATGAATGGGGAAGGATCAGCGCAGCATCCGCTCCAAATTCACGAGCCTCGGCGATATTTTTGGAAACGCGTTGAGGGCCCGTAGCAGTACTGATCCAGTGATCGAAAAAATTCGCTCCCGACAGCAAGGGTTGCAGG
Organism: Planctomycetota bacterium; assembly: GCA_036125855.1. Taxonomy (GTDB): domain Bacteria; phylum Planctomycetota; class UBA8108; order UBA1146; family UBA1146; genus UBA1146. Next base: position 54,019 of record JAYZTT010000010.1, on the reverse strand, counting down.
TGCTCTGCTCCCATCAGAGCGATGGTGGAGAGAGGGAAACGACGTCGAAGCGCTCTCAAGGCCGGAGTCGCCATCACAGCGTCCCCCACCCAGGTTGGAAGCCGGACCAGGATTCGAGACAGGTCTTCTTTCACATCAAGACTTCTGAAGATGCTGGAACTTCTTCTTCTCCGCTGCCCAGCGGTAAGCATCCTCACCACTGATCAAGCCCTCCTTGTATCGGGCGAGAATCGCGTCGTCCATCAACTGCATTCCTTTCCCGCGTCCCCCTTCGATCAGAGAAACGATCTTGTGGATCGCACCCTCGCGGATGATGTTGGGCAACGAACCATCGTAAAAGAGCAGTTCATTGACAGCGACCCGTCCCTTGCCGCCCTTCTTGGGTATCAATAGCTGAGCGATGATCCCCTTGAGGGAGCAAGAAAGCATCGTCCGCACCTGGTTTTGTTGCTCTTCGGGGAACACGTCGATGATCCGGTCGATGGTCTTCGCAGCACTGTTGGTATGCAAGGTTGCAAAAACCAGATATCCCATTTCAGCGGCGGTGATCGCCAATCCAATCGTTTCCAGATCACGAAGTTCACCGACCAGAATGACATCTGGATCTTGACGCCCGACAGACCTCAGTGCCTTGGCAAAGCTCTCTGTATCGATACCCACCTCGCGCTGGGTGATCTGAGAGGTTTTATTGGCGTGAACGAATTCGATCGGCTCCTCGATGGTGACGATGTGTCGCGATTGATTTCGGTTGATGAAATCCACCAGAGCCGCAAGAGTCGTCGACTTACCACTTCCGGTGGGCCCGGTACACAGAACCAGGCCGTTCCTCAGATTACAGAAGTTCTCGACGTGTGCCGGAACTCCTAGCTCCTCCACCGGTTTGATTTCCTCCGGAATTAACCTGAAGACTCCACCCATCCCCTGCTGCTGCTGGAAATAGCTACAACGGAAACGAGCGATGCCAGGCATCGCATAGGCCCAATCCAGATCCTGTTTCTCGGCAAACAACTCACGCCGCTTCTCATCGAGAGGGGGCAGCAGCAACTCCTCGACCTGCTCATTGGTCAGCGGCTCTTTCGTTACTGGACGAAGATGACCATGGACTCGGATCTTTGGCGGCATCCCGGCACTGATGTGCAAATCGGAACCATCCAGATCGCGGATCATCTTGAGCAGTTTTTCAATCGGCTCGATGGACATTACTGCTCCTATCCTTGAATCCCTTTGGGGTCTTCTGAATGGAACCGGGCGACTTCTGGCGTCACGATTCCCTTGCGCAGTAACGACCTGATCGAGTCATCCATGGTGGTCATTCCCTGTTTTTTACCGGTCTGCAGAACTGACGTGAGCTGGAATGTTTTCGATTCACGAATCAGGTTTCCTACCGCTGGAGTCGAGAACATGATTTCCAGAGCTGGTTCCACCCCGGTCCCGTCCTTCCGCGGTAGTAGTTGCTGAGAAATCACTCCTCGCATCGATTCGGATACCATCGCTCGAATCTGCTCCTGTTCCCTCGGCGGGAACACATCGATGAGGCGGTCGATGGAACGCACCGCGTTGGTCGTATGCAACGTGGCGAGTACCAGGTGCCCCGTCTCCGCGGCGGTAATCGCCATCGAGATGGTCTCAACATCTCGCATCTCCCCCACCATGATGACATCAGGATCGGCTCGCATCGCTGAACGTAACGCCGTGTAAAAGGTCTCAGTATGCTGACGTACGTGACGCTGATTCACGTTGCATCCTGCGGGTTGAAAGATGTACTCGATGGGATCCTCAACCGTGACGATGTGGTCATTGCGCTTCTGATTGATCAATTCTACCAGGGCAGCCAGGGTCGCGGATTTTCCACAACCGGCGGGACCGGTGACCAGCACGATTCCCTGGTTGTACTCGGTGAACTCTTTGAGGATATCGGGAAGGTGAAGATCTTCAAAAGAGGGGACCTGCAATGGAATGATGCGAAACACCGCTTCCAGTCCCTTGCGCTGTCGGTAGCAGTTGGTGCGGTAGCGACCATCGCCCGGGATATCGTGGCAAAAATCGATATCGAGATGGTCTTCCAGTTCTTTCCACTGCTTCTCGTCAAGCATCTCGCGAATCGCCCGTTCGGTATCCTCGGCGGTCAGCTCTGGATGCTTCCAGCGAATCAGATGACCGTGGATTTTTACCAGCGGTGCAGAATCCACCTGAAAATGGAAATCGGAACAGCCCAGCTCTCGAGCTCTCTTGAGGTACTCACTCAACGGTTTGCCGTGGAGTTCTGAAAAGTCCATCCGTTCCAGTTCACCGACTGAAATCGCCCCAGCTCTGGCAGCTGTGGAGATCTTTGTGCTCGCCGCTGCTGGGTCTTCATTTCCCTTGGAACGCTCGGCAATCTTCTTGGAGATGGCGCTGGCGTGCTTCTCGGAAATCAACCCTTCGGCGACCAGCGCCTGGCCCAGGTCTCCCCCCTCGGGCAACTTCGAGATCACCTTGCGCAGGGTCGCATCATCAACCAGTTGATTCTTCAGAACGATGCGGCCGAATATCGCCGCATCGCTGGAGGGGCGCTTGGCGGTCCCTTCCTTGGTCTCGTCAGTCATGGCTATCTCCCCGTGGATTGAACTCCAGATAGAGGCAACGTCCAGTTCTTACCCGGGACAGGGTGAACTACCAGGATGGCTCTCCAGAGACTGCTCCTGAAGCAATTTCAGGTAATTCCACGCCAGTGGCGCGAAGTTCACATCCTAGCCTTCTGGAGTCGGGGGGCAAGTTCGAGTCCCACGACGAATCTTCTCAATTAACCCGGTGGTCGAGGCTCCCGGTTGCAGGGTCACCAGTTCCACACGCCCTCCGGCAGACTCGACTGCTTCTCGCCCCACCACCTGGTCGATATTGTAGTCAGCCCCCTTGACCAGCACGTCAGGCAGCAATTCGCCGATCAACACCTCCGGAGTCTCTTCGTCAAAAATCACAACATGATCGACGCAGGCAAGAGCTCCCAGCAACTGGGCTCGCTCGGTAGCCGGCAGAATCGGTCTTTCCGGTCCCTTCAATCTCTCGACGGAAGCGTCCGAGTTGATCCCGACCACCAGCGAGTCACCAAATGCGCGCGCCGCCTCGAGCAACTGGAGGTGGCCCGTATGAAGCAGATCAAAGCAACCATTGGTGAACACCACCACCTTGCCAGCCGATTTCAAGCTCGAGATGATCTGGATCATCTCCTGCAAGGAGCGGGTTTGATCGGGAGCTACCCCGCACAGGGAATCCCTTGCCGCTGCCAGTTCCCAGCGTTCTACCGGCTGAACCCCGACCTTCTGCACCTCGATACCGGCTCCAAGATTGGCCAGTTGACAGGCATCATCGATATCCCAACCACAGGCGATCGAAAGACCGAGCAGGCTGAGAACCATGTCGCCAGCTCCTGCCACATCGGATACGGCCCGCACCTGGGTCGGATGGCGTCTATGATCGCCTCCCCGGGAAACGCGAGTGATGCCATCGCGGTCGAGAGTCAGGATGCAATGTTTCAGTTGCAACTGCTCGAGCAGGATCTCACCAGCTTGCAGTTGTCTGTCGACCGATTCATCGAGCTCGATTCCACTCGCTATGCAGGATTCGTATCGATTGGGGCAGATCAAATCGGCTCCGCGATAGGCATCCCAATCACCAGAGCGACAGGGATCGACCAGCACAGGAATTGATCGTGCCCGTGCCCCCTCGATCAACCTCCGCAGAATTTCAGATCCCAGCAAACCTTTCTCGTAATCAGAGACCAGAACCGCTGACGGCATCCTGTCCAGGGCAACCTCGATCGCCTCCAGAACTGCCGATTGTTCCGCCTCTTCGAGCGGCTGAAGTTGTTCACGATCAAGCCGCAGGATCTGCTGCTGACCTCTTCCTGCATGCTGCACACCCGCCAGTATGCGGGTCTTGCGAATCGTCGGCCGACTGGACGAAACGATCACTCCATCGATACTGGCGTCGATAGACTGGAGACTCTCTCTGACCTGGATACCACCTTCGTCATCGCCGACCAGACCGATGACATCCAGCTCGCAACCGAGCGCGGCCAGGTTGCTCACAACACTGCCGGCACCGCCCACTCTCGTCTCATGGAACTTGGAATGAACTACCGGAACCGGAGCCTCAGGAGAGATTCGGTCCACATCTCCGTAAAAGTACTCGTCGAGCATCAAATCACCGATGACCAGGATTCGAACATCACCGAGAGTGTCGAGATCGGGAATCACTTCATCTCCCCCGATCCAGCAGCTGAAATCTTCTGAAGAAGAGCAACTCGAAACAACGGAAGATTGATCTCGTGATGACCGATCAAGGAGATTCCTCTCTCCACTGGCCGTTCGAGAACATTCCTGCTGGTTCGATAATGAGGAATCATATCAAAGTTGATGGCAGTGATACCGTCGAGAGACTGACCGATATTGCGAGCGATGTTGACCACTTTCAGAAACACCTCGGGCATCACCACTGCTGAACCGATGTTCAACCAGCAACCATTCTCCAGATCCTTCACCACCGCCGCAAGGATTCGAAAATCGATCGCCGTGGCCTCTCCCATCGGAGCTCCGGCAACTCCTGGGTGCATATGGACAATGTCAGTTCCGATGGCGACGTGAACCGTCGCCGGAATGGCAAGACGTTTCGCTGCAGCCAGCATCGATAGGTCGGCATGAGGAGCATTCGAGGAGCAAATCCAGTTCCCCAGGGCAGCGCCCAGCCCGATTCCTCGGGATCCTTCCAGGGCGGACTCACGAAAAGCACTCGCAGTCTCTTCCGCCATACCGAATGAACCATCGGCAATATTCTGCTCGACATCTTCGGAGGTCTCCCCGATCAGGGACAGTTCGAGATCATGAATCGCGGTGGCGCCGTTCATGGCGATGGAAGAGATCACTCCCCGCTCCATCAAATCTATGATGAGCGGTCCCATCCCGACCTTGACGACGTGGCCGCCCAGCGCGGCGATCACCGGAGCGCCCCTGGCGTGGGAGTTTGAAACCGCCTCTGCAGCCGCTTTCAACTCTCGTGCTGCCAGGATGTCCGGTAGCGAATTGAACAGGTCCTCGATCGACCCATCTGGATCGCACAGGGGCCGAAATTGATCGCGCTCGACGATGTTGCGCCGCTGATCGATGGGGATCGATTTGACCTGATCCAGGTCCAGAGGTGGCCAGCGATGTTCCTGTTGCAATCTCTCTCCTCACCAGATCGTCTCGAATCGGCTCGTCTCGAATCGGCCCGATGCTATCAGGAAGGAGCCGGGAGTTCACGCGTCCCGGGAGATGATCCTGAGCAGAAGGTTTCGAGTAGATGTTCCACATCGAGCGTTGTATCGATCTCCTGGACCAGAATCGGCAAAAGAGCAGTTCCTCCCGGACTCTCCAGAGCTTCGATCTTGACCGCATCCTTGGCGGTGCAGGCGATGAAATTCGCGCCCAGAGCCCGTGCCTGCCGGTCCACATCGACAAGATCCGGTCTCGAATATCTGTGGTGGTCCCGAAACGAGGTGGCGCCAACCACGTTCCAGCCTTGCGATTCCAGGGTAGATCGGAAGGAATCCGGATCTCCGATGGCACTGCAGGCATAAATCGAATCGGGTGGCCTCGGGACCTGGCCACCGCTCAGGGAGCGCATCTCCAGCACTTCCGTCTCGGCGAGCCACCGTCGAATCCCGGGAAACCACTGCTGGAGAAAGGCAAGAGATTGAGCGCGCCGCCGTTCGTCACATCTCTCGACCCGGGTCAGAATGAGATGATCGGCTCGACTCAAATTTTTCCAGGGCTCTCGAAGAAGACCCAGCGGAACACAATGTCCTCCCCCGAGGGGATCGGCTCCATCGAGCAGGACCAGATCCAGATCTCGATACAGTCGACGGTGCTGAAAACCATCATCGAGCAGGATCAGATCGGTCTCTGGATGGTGTTCGAGAAGTTCTTTTCCCGCCTCGTATCGACAACGATTCTGAAAATGAGGCACCTCGGGTAGGCGCTTCTTCATCATCAGATACTCGTCGTTGCCAGTTCCCTCTCCCCGGTAGCCTCGACTGACAATTCCGGGTTTCCCTCCACGAGCCAGCCAGTACCGTGCCAGTGCTGCGGTGACGGGAGTTTTTCCGGTACCGCCCACTGCAATATTCCCGACGCTGATGACCGGCACCGGCAACCTCAGTGGCCAGTTTCCCGAGGATTCACGAATGCCTCTTCTCCAGCTAACGATCCGCACTCCTGCACGCCATAGCAGCTCCAGGAATCGTAGAAGAAATTCAGGCCAGGATCGAAATTGATGAAGACGAGACAGATCAACTCTCCCGAGTCCCCTGACGAGGACGATCATGTAGGATTCGAATTACCTCCAGAACCTGCTTCTCTTTCAGATGTCCCAGTTCGATGAGAATCTGACCAAGAAATCGATGCGGATTCCCCTGGGCTTCATCCCTGGCCTGAGCAGCAAGCCCCTCGTACAGCTGAGCGGTTGTGATGTATTGCAGCTCGAATGCAATCTCTCCGAACAGTCTCGGTTCAGTGGACATCGAAACTCCCAACCAAAAGCACAGCCCTGGAGAACAGTGATCAGTTCACCGAAAAACGATAACCGGTACTAAAATCTGAAGCCAGCGACCTACTCTTCGTGTCCTCTGCTGCGGGTTCGCTGGCGCTCATAGAGCATATTGGCGGTGACGGTGATTTCCTTCCCCTCCACCAGACCCGACAGAAGCCGGGCGGGAAACTGACCCTCTCCGACACTGGAGCCGACCAGCGCTCCTCCAACGGCTGCTGTCATATCGATGCAGCCACCGGTCTGGAGACAGGACTGGATCACGGCCATCGGTTCCTTGGGATTCCTCAGCCAGCAATGAAGGGCAACCAGAAAGATCGGGAGAGCTGCATTGTTGACACCAGAATGGCCAACATCGGAAGCTCCATCGGCCGAATCGGCGAGTTGTTCGAAAGCATCTCGCTCGGGAGTCGCCAGCAACATCGGAATCTCCTGAATCCGGCTCGGTACACTCTGATCGATTCGACCCGCCGCATGAGCCGCTTCATCGATGATTTCCGCCAGCACCACTGAATGATGAGTCAGATTGTGGGCAATGATGGTCGCCAGTGCCGCCGACACCGCCCGAACCGTGGTGTCCTCATGGGTCACTCCGGTCATGATCTCACAATCCTCGAGCAAACGATCCGGCTCATCGTGATCCCACAGTCCGACCAGGATGCTGCACAGAATCGCGCCGCTACCCTCTTCTCCGGGACCACAGGCACAACCTCGAGCCGAGACTCCGTTCCGCAACCAGCGAGACATGGCGATGTCGACATCGGAGAGACGTTCGACAATCCGATTTTCTCGCCACAGAGGAACCCAGTGCTCGATGATGGAACTGGCACTGATCTGGCCCGATTCAACTATCGCCTCGGCAGCAGAAGCAAGCAGCTGCACCGACGCTCCATGCTGTCCCTCGGGGAAGTAACCGCTACGGTGCCGCACGTAACCATCTACGACCTCGGCGCCGAGCGCTCTCATGAACGTTCGCGATGAACCCGCATGAGGAAACCCCAGAGCATTGCCGATGGCAGCACCCTGAATCGAGCCACGGAAGCGGCCCGCTAGCTGTTCCTTCAGTGTCGCGCTGTTCTTCACGGTTGCTCTCTCGTCTCCTCAGCAGGGAAATCTTGATGGGTCTGTTGCTGCTGGCACCACTGGTGAAGCGGTTGAGAAGGACACCTTTTTCGCCAGATGGGTCGAAGATCTCGATACCAGCCGAGTCCGATCCCCGCGAGCAGAGCCGGAGCGCGTGTCGGAGCACCAAAATCGGCCGATACCATCATATCTCCACAACCGTCCAGCCATGGTTCATCGGGCTCGACTCGCGATGCGTCATAGATCACCTCGGCGATCAGGGGAGCCCCGGTACGGGGATCATCGACCTCCACCGCCTCTCGATGATACCAGTGATCTCCCTGGGGTGAGGGAATCGCGTCTGTCACCGCGGTTCCGGGTCGGGGAGGCCCCGACACACGCCACAGGGTCGCACCATCCGGTTCCAGCAGGACGATTCCCGCCCCCTCGATCGGTTCTGCTGCTAACCACAACCGCGCCGCCTGCGGTGAGGTTCCGGCACAGACCCAGGTTCCGCGCGGCAGTCCCGTCTCGGCAACCAGATCCTCCTGAATCGTACCGATGCGATGAGGACTGGGCATCACCGGAGGAACCTGACCAGAGCCGAGTCCCAGCGCCTCCAGAGAATTTGCATCCCAGTGCTCTCCCGGGCTCGAGGAACGAGTCAGCTCGCTGCTCCAGGCAAAAGATCTGGTGGTCGCAATCGCGCCAGTCCAGCGGTAACGCAACCAATCCTGAAGATCCAGGATGGTGATCAGGTTTCTTGCCAGAGCCGGATACTGGCCGAGGGTCTCTCGCAATACTTGCCCCGAGGCTGCGGTCTGCGTTTCCAACTCGTTCCAGTTCATCGCACGGGGAGGCACCGGCTCCATCTCGGAATCGACCAGCACCAGACCCGGCTCGCAGGAAATTCCCACAGCCGCAACCGAGGCGGGACGGATCTTGCCCTCCTGCAAGGCATGGAGCAGTAATGCACGAACCGATCGGACCCGCTCGTCGGGATGAACCTGCCACCAGCGGGAAAAAGGAGTACTGACCGTCTCTTCGATATAGGCCAGTCGCTGGCCACGGCGATCGATTCCCTGCAGAGCGATCGAATTGCCACGAAGATCGATACCCAGCAACATACTCACGGGCACACCTCTTTTTCCTGGATCGCGCTTTCCCACCCAGAGGGGGCTTCCCTCGAAGCCTTCGTGGGATCATTCTACCCAACGTGAGACCTCTTCCCAGTGAACCCCTATCGCCCCGATCGATTCTCGTGGTGCGCCTGAGCGCCCTCGGGGATGTCATCCAAGTGCTTCCGGCGATTGAAGCTCTGGCTCAGCGGTTCCCTGACGCCGAGATCGATGCGGTGACAGAAACCCTCTCCTACGACCTTCTCGACGGACATCCGGCTCTGCGCAACGTACTGGAACTGCCCCGGGCGAAAGCCAGGGCCGCCTGGCGAGACCAGCAGCAGCGAGGCCAGACCTGGCCTCTTCTCGAGCGGTTTATTCGCCAGCTTCGAACCGAACACTACGACCTCATGATCGACTGGCAATCAAACCTTCGCTCGGCGCTGGTGCGAATGCTGGCACGCAAGAGCAGGGTGATCGGGATTCACCCGCAAGACGGTGGTGAATTGCCTCGCTGGTGGCCGGGATTCCGTCCGGCACAGGCGGCAGGGAAATTGCGCAAGGTGCATCGGGTGGAGCGAGCTCTCCACGTCATCAAGGAACTCGGCTGGACCGGAATCACACCGCAAGGTCAGCTGGGAACTGCCGATCAGGATTTCATCGATGGCGATCCAGGGATCAGGGCTCCCATCCTCCTGCATCCCTTTGTCAGTGCGTTTGGCCGCTTCAAGGAGTGGCCTCTTTACCACTGGACCAAGCTGGCCCGATCGCTGGCGACCAAGGGGTATCCGGTGTGGATCTCGGGAGCTCCCGATGACCGTCCCCGAATTGCCCAGCTGATTCAGCAGTGTGGCTACTGTGCGGCACCGGCTCCTGGCACCTCGGGGATCAAACAATTGATGGGCCTGGTGAAACACTGCCGCGCAGTCGTCGCTGCAGATACCGGGGTTCTGCACCTGGCTGCAGCTCTCCAGATTCCAGCCATCGGCCTCTACGGTCCAAAAGATCCGCAGATTCATGGTCCCTGGGGAAGCCGTTCGACGCTTCTCCGCGGTGAGGTTCCCTGTGCTCCTTGCACCCTGAGAAGCTGCGAACACTCGTTCTGCATGCAATCGATCGCGCCGGATCGAGTCGAATCCACGCTCCTCGATCTTCTCGGGTCAGAGACTGGCAGCGTTGACCCGGCCCCCTGCTAGAGGTCATGCTGGGGGCATGGATAGCTCCGCTGTATCTCACTACCCGATTGCAGGAAAAACCCTGTCGATCCTGATTCGTAGTTTCTTCTCCTCGATGGACCTGCGCTGGTGGGGTGGGGAACGGGCCGTCAGAGCCCTCCAGCAGCACGGCAACCTGGTGATCACCTTCTGGCACGAATGGGTACTGCCCCTCTCTTACACCCTCGATTCAAACGGGTTTGCGGCCATCACTTCGCAGCATCATGACGGTGCTCGCTTGGGGGCCGCACTGAGCCATCTCGATGTGAAGATCGTCCACGGTTCCAGTTCAAGGGGCGGGATAGTCGGATTCCAGAAGCTGGAGGCACTGGCACGACGAGGCTTCTCTCCAGTGATCTCCGTCGACGGCCCGAAGGGTCCCCCACGACAAGCCAAGCAAGGCGCTGCAGCTCTTGCCAGACGTTTGCAGATTCCCATCATGCCACTGGCATTTGCCACGGAACAATCGGTAAGGCTCAATACCTGGGATCGAATGATCGTTCCGGCAGCGTGGGGGAAATCAGTGGTCGTGGCCGCAGAACCGATACTGCCTGCCCGGGATCGTCAGGGAGACAGACAAACGACTCAGCAATTGCAGGACTCCTTGAATGAAGCCACTGAACTGGCTTGCAACCAGTTATCTCAACTATGGAGGGAAGGAACGGGAACTTCCCCGGTAGGTGAATCGGGGCTCATTTTAGCAGGGCGATGAAATCGACGTAGGCGGTAAACCTCTTGCCTCCAAGAAACTGGATGCGGAAATCCTGCACGCGGTCCCAGGAAGCAGCACCCTGTCCCTTGAAATTCTTCAGGGGTATTTCAATTCGCTTGAGACCCTTATGCGATTTCATCTGCATGATGTAGGCGTTCTTGACCACCTGCACCTGGGCAACACCCTCCTCCGCTGATCCCGGTACGACAAACACCAGTTGATAGGCGGAGCCACCCTTCGGCATGTCGAGATAGAAGGCAATCGATTTGTAGCCCGTCAGGTTGCGCGGGATCCCTTTGACCTTCAGTTCCGTCTGCCCCGGTGCCACATCCCACTTCAGCGCTCGCTCACCCTCCTGTACGCGCCCATCTTCATCGATGAAACTCTTGCCATACTTGGAGGAGTATCTCTTTGAAACCCGTTCAAAATCCTCGAGCACCTGAAACAGCTTTCGCTGCAGTTCATTGACAAACTTCTTGTACTCAGCACCGATGGGAGTCGATGCAAACCTGGGATAGTTCTTTTCAGCGATCCGGTACGCTGCACTTTCCTTGCCACCGGAAGCTTGCTTCTTGAGAGCCTGTAACTCATTGGCACCCTCGGTAGCACCGAGCCACAGATCCACGTGGGATCGAGTCGAACGATTCTTTGCCTGCTTTCGGGCTTCCTTGAACTTGGCATAGGCGGTCTTGAAATCACTCGCCTCGTAAGCTGCTTTTGCTGCCTCAAACGATTCTGCGCCCTCGGACTTTTTCCACGACAGTTCAGGGGAATCCTGAGCTGTGACCGCTGCTGAAAGCAGCAGAACGACAAGTAGTAACAAAATTCCCGGACCGGTAGCAGTAATGTTGATCTTCATCAAAGTCCCTTCTCTGCAGAGTGCAAATCCTCCATCCAGAACGTGGATCGATTGACACTCGAACACATCTTAGGCCTCCATCGGTTCTCCCTCAACCACGCGGCGAGAACGCCTCTTGCGCCTGCGAAGCACAACCTCCGGCGTCGAACGCCAGCGATCATGCATCCAGGGCCACTGGCTCGGATGGCGCCGGATGGCCCGCTCGATCGACTGGCTCAGCTCGATGGTCACTCGATCGGTCACCTCCGGGTCATCCTCGACCAACACCGGAGCCTCGATCAGATCCTCCATCTCGAAGTGATACCCGTGGCTGTCACGGATCAGGAAAAATGGCAGTAAGGGTGCTCCTGCATGCAGAGCAAGTCTCGCCGGAGCAGTGCTGGTGTGAGCCGGTTGTCCAAAAAATGGTACATGGATCCCCTCCATCCTGTGAATGTCCAGGTCGGTGAGCATCGACAGCACCCCACCCCTCTGTAGCAATCGAATCGACTTCAAGAGGGTCTCGTCTTGATAGATCAGTCGCGTTCCCAGCCTTGAGCGGATTCCTTCAACCCACTTCTGCTGCCATTGATCTTGATACCTCCGTGCCACGAAGGCGTTCTCATGAGAGACGGTATTTCCGACGAGAGCCCCTGCCAGTTCCCACGATCCGATATGAGCGGAGATGAGAATCAGTCCCTTTCCGGCGCCGAGAGCATCTTCGATGGCATCATGAAACTGATCCAGACCCCGAACCTGGATTCCACCTCTTACCGGCGACGAGCCGAGATGATCCCTGCTTTTTTTCGACAGCGAAATCGCCTCGAGCACCGTTTCACCCATCGCCAGAAATGTAGAGCGAGCGATTCGTCTGCGGGTTCGCTGGCCCAGACTCGCATCGAGATAACCAAGATTCCGACATGCTCTTCGTCGATCTCTTGCCAGGAGAAGCCAGCCGAGGCGTCCCAACCCGCGTCCAAGTCGTTGAACAACGGATATCGGGATTGCGCCCAGTACCGCCATCGCAAGCAGCACCATGCATCGTAGGGGCCAACTGATTATCTGCCGGATCATCTTGAGCAAAGAAACTCCTTAGAAACGGCAAGGTATCACCGATCCAGTACCTCTGGAAAGGTGCAGGATCGGTGGAGTTCTTGCTTTCGCGACGGTAAGATGGAAGCCAGTGGATGGACAACCGCGTCAAGAATGAGGAATTCCCAGATGATCCATGTGACGGAAGCAGCCGGCCTCGAAATCGAACGCCTGGCCCAGGAAAAGCAAGCGGGCGAAAAGGGCGGATTGCGCCTCTACGTCCAGGGCGGAGGTTGCGCCGGGATGTCCTATGGCATGGATATCGTCAAGGAAGCTGGCGAAAAAGACCGGGTCTTCGAGGTCGGGGCAGCCCGCGTGATCGTCGATCCAAAATCGTGGCTATTTCTCAATGGAACCACAGTCGATTTCAAGGAATCGTTGATGGGGCGAGGGTTTGTGTTTGAAAACCCCAACGCCTCTGGAGCCTGTGGTTGCGGTACTTCCTTCAGTACCCAGGGCCAGGAGACCACCCCGGCGGCAGAGAGCGACAACTAGTTCAGCTCTCCAGTCTCAGCCCGCAAAAACATCCCCCAGCATCGCATCGATATCGGGTGGTGAATTCTTCTGACTCTCGAGGGCGTTCTGCGCTGCAGATTCGACCTCCTCGGCGACCTCATCCTCGAGCGAGGCAAGGGCTTCATCTGCATCCGGGGAGAGCACTCCTTCTTGCTCCTTGAGCCATTCTTCAAAGCAAGCAATCGGTTCCCTCTTCGCCCAGTAATCAAAAACTTCCTGATCAAACAAATCTCGTGCTTCCGCCTCGTCATGAGTGGCGTGCCCTCCGAATCGAAAGGTGCGTGCCACGATGATCACCGGGCCGCCACCTTCAAGACAGATTTCGCGTGCCTTCGCAACCTTGGCATGCACATCGAGGACGTGATTTCCGTCACATTCCAGACCTACCGATCCGTAGGAACTTGCCATCGCCTGGATACTGGCATCGAGTCGCTCGTCGCGGAGAGTCCCCAGTGCAACCTCGTTGTCCTCGACGATCACGATCAACGGCAACGAACGACTCGCCGCCATCGCCAACCCCTCGTGAACAGCTCCGGTACGGGTTGAACCATCTCCGACCCAGGTCAATGCAACCTGCGACTTCTTTTCCAGCTGAAACGCCAGGGCAAACCCGGAACAGACGGGAACCAGATCTCCGACGTGACTGATCGGAGCCACGACTCCATGATCCAGATCTCCAAAGTGCAGATCACGCCCCTTGGTGATCCCATCTCCTGTCCCCAGGTAGGATCGAAATGACTCCTCGATGGGGATACCACGCTCGAAGGTCGCAGCAGCATTTCTGATCATCGGCCCGACCACATCCCCATCTCGTAGCGCGTGGCAAGCACCGACGGTGACCGCCTCTTCACCACAGCCGAGCCATGCTTTGGTCAGTACTCCTGTTTTGACCCAGCGCTTCAAGGTGATGTCATGGAGCCTCGCCCGCACCAGACCTTGATACAGGTGTTGCAAGCCAGCGACTCCAAGATCTTCGATGCTCGCGGCAACATCAGGCTGTTTGGCCTGGGTTCGATAAGCACTCATCACATCCGCATCGGGCTGCCACTGGAGATACTCGGGAGGATCATAGGCCTTGAAGCGCTTCATCATCGATCCTTCCCGAGCCAGTCGACAATCTCATCGATCACTTGCTGAGCATGATGATGAGGGCCAGCAAACGGATGGGTGAGACCAAAGGTGTGTCCGGCCCCGGCAATGATGACCTGATCGGCGTTTTGAGGCTCAACACCGGCCAGCAGGATCTGTACCGATTCTGGCTCCACCGCTTCGTCTTCCGATCCGTGAATCGCCAGAACAGGTACCCCTGCTTGCTGCAACGCCAGAGGAGCAGAATAAGCTTCTCCCTGGCTCAGATAGTCATCCAGCACCTCGACGTCCTGGTACAGGACTTCACCTGTTCGAGCATTGACGATGGCGCGGCGACCATCGACACGCCATTGTTCGAGTTCCTGCTCGGAGATGCGGACCAGATCACTCGGGGTTCCCATCGTGATCACTGCAGTGACGGAGTCGACAACTCGAGTCGACAGTGCCGCAACCAACCCACCTCGAGAATGCCCGAGCAAGACCGGGGCTGTCAGGCCGACTTCCTCGGCTGTAAGCACGGCCTGAACATCCTCGACGTCATGAGCGAGAGTCTGGCGGGCAAAAAGCTCCGGTTGATCGAATCGATCGAGACTGGGGCCAACCCCACACATCGAGGGATTCATGCGAAACACACGATGGCCTGCAGCCGATAGCTCACGACAGAACCACGGCCAGCCGCCCCAGTCCTTGAAACCCTTGAATCCGGGGATGAACAGGATGTCGGCGAATCCGGAATCTTGCAGATTCGGGCCATCGACCGACAGGCGCACCAGACGATTACCCGAGACCTCCACCTCGAAATCGCGAGTCCCGATCTGAGCTGCCATCACTTGCCATCCTGCCGGCATGCCTGTTCGATCCGCTCGATCGCCTCGGCGAGGGTGATCTCCTGCTGGGTTCCCTCATCCATCGCTCGGAGCTGTACCGTCCCGGCCTTCTGTTCATCCTCTCCGATCACGATGACAAATGGAATGCCAGCGCGCTGGGCAAATTGAAGTTGCTTCTTCAGCTTCGCATCTTTTGGATAGAGCAGGGTCGCGATTCCACCGGCTCGTAATGCAGCCGCCGCCTCGAAACTGGCAGCCACCAGCTCTGCAGAGAACTGGCACACCATCACCTCAGCGGGTTGACTGCGGTCATCGAGCAATTCGAGTTCCTTCAAGGCCGAGAACAAGCGATCGATACCGAGACTGATGCCGATCCCCGGCAGTTCCTTGCCAGCGAACATCCCGACCAGATCGTCATAGCGTCCGCCACTCATCACCGATCCGTATTCGGGAAGGGAATCGAGGAAGGTCTCGTACACCAGACCCGTGTAGTAACTGAGACCACGAGCAATCGAGGGGTCGATGTGACACTGCTCGCCAATTCCCGAGGCCTCGACCAGGTCGAGGACCTGTTCCATCCGGGTGATCGAATCGACGGCCTCTGCGTCACCGGAGAGAGCAGTCCTCATCATCTCGAGCCGCTGACGAGAATCGCCAGATTCTGCCAGTACGATCTCCAGCACCTTTTCAACCCCATCGCCATCAACGACGGGGATCTCACCTACCTGATCACGAAAAGCATCCACACCGATCTTGTCGAGCTTGTCGAGCAGGCGCAGAAAAGCCACTTCCCCTGCAGACTCGAGGCCCGCAAGACGACAGAGCGCACTGAGAACACCGCGATGGTTGACCCGGATCCGATACTGTTCGATACCGAGACTTGCCATCACGGCGCAACCGATCACCAGCATCTCGGCATCCGCCGCAGCGGAATCAACCCCCACCAGATCGACATCGCATTGCATGAATTCTCGAAACCGACCTCGCGCTGGCTTTTCTGCCCGCCACACAGGCGCGATCTGATAGCGGCGAAATGGCATGGTGATTTCCCCGTGTTCGGCAAGGACTCTTGCCAGAGGCACGGTCAGGTCGTAACGCATCGCCACGTCGCGATCTCCGTTATCCCGGAAGCGGTACAGGAGCATCTCGCCGTCTTCACCGTACTTGCCGAGTAGAACCTCGGAGTACTCAAGGGCGGGAGTCATCAGGGGTGGATACCCGTGCTGTTCAAAGACCTGCTGAACCGTTCTCAGCATCTGGTCCTTCTGCAGCATCTCCTGCGGCAGGTAGTCGCGGAACCCTTTCAGGCACTGCACCTTCATCGCTCCTCCGTCCTTCACCGCCCCACTATCGGGAGAGGTCGCCAGAGTCGCAAGGGGAAGCGATCAAGTGAGCAGATTGAGTTCCTTGCCGACCTCCGTGAAGACACTGATCGCCTTGTCGATCTGCTCCAGATCATGCCCTGCTGAGATCTGGACGCGAATCCGTGCCTGCCCCCTCGGTACGACCGGGTAGGAGAATCCGACCACAAAAATCCCCCTCTGATTCATCTGCTGAGCCATCTGCATGGTGAGACGCTCGTCTCCGATCATGATCGGGACAATCGGATGAACTCCTGGAGCGATGTCGAACCCCGCCTCGGTCATTCCTTCGCGGAACCTGCGCGTATTCGACTGACTTCGCTCAACCCGATCTGGCTCTGCATCGATCAGATCCAGCACACGGATGCCTGCCATGACGATGGCAGGAGCCACCGTATTGGAGAAGAGGTACGGGCGTGAACGCTGTCGCAGCAGTGAGATCACTTCCTTGCGACCGGAAGTGAATCCACCGCTAGCACCCCCGAGTGCCTTGCCCAGGGTACTGGTGATGATGTCGACTCGATCCTGAACCCCAAAGTGCTCGGCAGTTCCACGCCCGGTCTTGCCGATGAAACCGGTCGCATGGCTATCGTCGACAACCAGCATCGCCTTGTGTTCTTCACAGACCGCACAGATTTCATCCAGAGGAGCCAGGTCCCCATGCATGCTGAAAACTCCATCGGTGACGACCAGACGGGTTCGAGCATCGCTGGCCTCGGCAAGACATCTCTGCAAATCATCGATATCGCCATGCAAATAGCGGAATCGTTTCGCCTTGCACAACCTGACTCCGTCGATGATGGAAGCGTGATTCAGTTCATCGGAAATGACCGCATCTTCAGGCCCGAGGATGGTCTCGAATAATCCTCCGTTCGCATCGAAACAGGAGGTGTAGAGAATCGTATCGTCAGTGCCGAGGAAGCGGGAAATCCTCTCCTCGAGTTGCTTGTGAATATCCTGGGTTCCACAGATGAAGCGCACAGAAGAGAGGCCAAATCCGTGGCTGTCGAGAGCCGCCTTGGCCGCCGCCATGATTTCGGGATGGCTTGATAACCCCAGATAATTGTTCGAACAAAAATTCAGCGTCTGGCCATCGGCAGTGGAAACCAGAGCCCCTTGCGGGCCTGTGATCTGTATCTCTCGTTTCCAGAGACCCGCATCCTCGATCTGCTGCAGTTCCTCGACGAAACGTTCACGCTCGGAATACAAATCTCCTCCTCACCGGGCCTGGCTGACCTCTTCCGGAATCCCCTCCGGATACAGGATCACCTTGCCACACTCACCCTTCTGAATCAGATCGAACGCGACCTGAAAATCCTCGAAGGCCAGGCGATGAGTTACGATGGGAGTGAGATCGAGACCCGCTTCAAGTAGACGCGCCGTATCGTGCCATGTATCCCACACCTTTCGGCCGAGAATACCCTGAACATGCGCTCCCTTGAAAATGATGTCCCGTGCCACGTCGACCGAGATCCGATCAGACGGCACTCCGAAAAATCGGAAATCACCACCGCGACTCAAGGATCTGAGACCATCCTCGATCGCCTTATCATTACCCGACATCTCGAGCACGACATCCGCTCCACGGCCCTCGGTTGCTTCATGAATTTTCGGAACCACGTCGCACTCAAGAGGGTTGATCACCAGATCAGCCCCCAGCTTGTGGGCAAGATCTAAGCGATAATTTTGAATATCGACCGCGGTCACGGAAGCTGCGCCACAGGTCTTGGCGATGGCAACTGCAAACAGTCCCGTCGGCCCGCAGCCGGTAACCATCACATGTCGCCGTGACACCTCGCCTGCAAGAGTGGCATGAACCGAGTTTCCTAGCGGTTCCTGAAGCGTAGCGATATGCGGAGGAAGATCGGAAGATGTTCTCCAGATGCATCGTTCCGGCATGACGATTTGCTCAGCAAAAGCACCATCTCGCTGCACCCCGATGATCTTCTCGTTTTCACAGATGTGACGTTGTCCCGAACGGCACGGACGACAATGGTCGCAGAACACATGTGATTCAGCCGCGACAAAATCGCCAGCCTGAAAACGTGTGACCTTTTCGCCCACCTCCATCACTTCACCGCAGAACTCATGTCCGACGGTAAGAGGTGCTTCCACCTTGGAGGCGGCCCAGGCATCCCAGTTGTATATGTGAAGGTCAGTACCGCAGATGGAGGTGGCGAGGATCCTGATCCGGACACCGTCAGCCGTGAGATCCGGCACAGGCTTCTCGACCAGAGCCAACCCAGGTTCGGCAGCTTCCTTGACGAGAGCTTTCATCACGGGTCTCAATCTTCACCTCGTGTTCGAATGGCCCGGATTCTCTTGCCCCGGACACTCCCTCGATCGTAGCGGCAACCGATCCCCGCCGGAAGCATTCTGGCAAGAAACCTGGTAAAGCTATCTTGCGAACCCCACTCTCAAAGGGTCCAATAATAGTAGCCTGCCATGGCGTATTTTCTTTGTCACAACACGGTTTTCATACTCTGCTGTGGCCATATATAGGAGACCTCTAGATGAAGAATCTTCCTTCTCAGCTCGCACTCGTTCTGTGGATGGTGTTTGTTGGCACACCGACAATGGCTCAAAACATCTTCACCGTTGGAGATGGTTCAGCGATGGCTGGCAATAATGTGACCATCAGCGTGCAGATCGCCCACGACGATCCAGTGCTGGGCTTTTCATACGGGGTTCGCCATGACGGAGCTGTTCTCACTCCTGTGAGCGTCGTTCAAGGATCTGCCCTGACTCCTCTCAATGGTGGAACAGGTGCCGATTACTTCTTTGAAGATCTCAATCCAGCCAACGGACCAGGGATCATCCTGGCCTGTATTTTCACCTTCGGCGGGTCTCTCGATTCCCTGCCGCCGGGATCCGGGCAAGAGATCGCTTCGATGGAGTATTCATTATCGCCTGGCGCTTCTGCTGGTAGCTCCTCGGCATTGACTCCCGCCACGGATCTGGGATCTCCCGCTACCAACATCGTTTTCACCGTCGGCGGAGCCAGTATTTTTCCCGCCACCGTGGCAGGTAGTGTGACGGTAGAGGTTCCAGCACCTACCGGTGTAACGGTCAGCTTGACAGATATCTGCGACTGCAGTCACCAGGTCAGCTGGACCAACAGCGCCAGCTACTCGACCGTCGAGGTTCGAGTTGGAGGCACCCTGGTCGCATCACTACCCGGTGCTTCTACATCGACAACGGTCACCCTGCCCAACACCGCAACTGATGTTTGTGTCCGCGGTGTTGCGGGAGCAGTCTCCTCCGGAGATGCCTGCACATCGGAATCCTGCCCCGTTTTCATTCCACCAGCTCCACCTAGCGCTCTCGCTTGCAGCATTTTGGCCACCGATCCCATCACTGGTTGTGATTTCTCGGCCAGCTGGACCAACGACGGTAGCTATTCCGCCATCAATATATTTGTCAACGGAGTGCTACAGGGTTCCGAAGCTGGAACCAGCACTAGCTGGACCGGCACACTGGCTCTGTCACCTGATAGTCAGCAAGTCTGCATTGAAGCCGTAGACATCTGTGGCAACATCATCGGCCAGGTTTGCTGCGATGTGACCTGCGATGCGGGCCCGCTCTTCGTCAGAGGTGACTGCAACGCCGACGGCGGAGGCAACAACATCGCAGATGTTGTCGCTGCACTTGGTTTTCTGTTTGCGGGTACCGGACTTCCTCTGTGCGGAGATTCCTGCGACATGAACGACGACGGCGGATTTGATATCAGTGATGCAGTTTTCTTGCTCTCAAATCTGTTCTCCAGCGGAGCTTTCCCTCCGGCTCCCTATCCGAACTGCGGAGTTGATGGAACTGATACTGATTCCATCACCTGCGACAGTTTCCCACCCTGTCCCTAATCCAGTTGAAATAGCTACAGAAGGGGTCCGGAACGTGACTGCGTTCCGGACCCCTTGTCATTTCTGGACTCGAGATCGTCAGATCCCTTTACTAAATTGGTAGATCCCTCCATCCTCGCAAGCATGAATGTGAATGCAAGACCTGCCTTTCGCCAGACGAAGATCGTAGCGACCCTCGGTCCTGCGTCAGTATCGAGTGAAATTCTCAGAGGGATGCTCGAGTCCGGCCTCGATGTGGTCCGCATCAACGCCTCCCATGGCAAACACGAAGAAGATGCGGAAACGATCAAACGAGTTCGTTCGATTTCCCAGGAGGTCGGTCACCCGGTCGGAATCCTCTACGATCTCCAGGGACCCAAGATCAGACTCTCTGATTTCAGCGGCGAACCGATCGAAGTTGCCGAGGGAGACGAGGTCCGCATCGCAGTCAATCGACCTGCAGAAGCGGGTGAAATCGGTAGCGACTACGATCTCCTGGATCAGGATCTGTCACCGGGAGATCCGATTCTCATCGACGACGGTAGCATTGCGCTGGAAACCATCTCGGTTTCTGACGGGCTGGTCATCGCCCGCACCGAAAATTCCGGTGCCATCCTACCTCGCAAAGGAATCAATCTTCCTGGCAGTAACATCTCGGCTCCGGCGTTCACCGAAAAAGACCGCGAAGACGCTCTATTCGCAGTTTCTCAAAATGTCGACTTTCTTGCTCTTTCGTTCGTGAGACGCGCCAGCGACGTTCAGCAACTCCAGCAGATGCTTGTCAAGAACGGCTCGTCCATTCCCATCATCTCCAAGATCGAAAAATCTCGTGCGGTAGATGAGGTGACCCCGATTCTTGAAAACTCCTGGGGAGCGATGGTAGCTCGAGGAGATCTGGGAGTGGAAATCCCACCGCAACAGGTCCCGGTGATCCAGAAACAGATCATCGCTGAAGGACTTCGACTGGGCCGGCCCATCATCACTGCGACCCAGATGCTCGATAGCATGACCAGAAATCCCCGACCGACTCGCGCTGAAGCCAGTGACGTGGCCAATGCTGTACTCGATGGGACCGATGCTGTAATGCTGTCAGCAGAGACTGCCATCGGTGATTATCCGGTCGAATCGGTCCAGATGATGTCGGACGTCATCAGCTACACCGAACAGCATTCCGGAAAAGATTTCTATCGACGTAAGCGAGAAAGGTCTGTTGATTCGACTGCTGAAGCGGTGACGGACGCGGCATGCCAGGTTGCTCGTAACGTAGATGCTCACGCCCTGGTCGCCTTCACTCAGTCCGGCTCGACCGCCCTGCTGGCTTCTCGCAGACGCCCCGACCGACCGATCCTGGCCTTTTCAACTCGACCGGAGGTTCGTGATCAGCTGACGTTGGTCTGGGGAGTACGCCCCTATCAGATTCGCCCGGCGAGCATGACCGACCAGTTGATCGAAGAACTGGACGCCACCCTTCAGACCGATGGTCTCGCCAGCAGAGGGGATCTTCTTGTCCTGCTGCTGGGAGCACCAACCCACCGGATGGGAAGCACCAACTTGATGCTTGTTTATCAAGTTGGATCTTGGTCGGGCCTTGAGGGCCATCAAGACGACGAGGACGAGTGATCCGGGCCCTGCTGATTCCACAGTGACCTGAAATCTTCCAGGGTTGCTGGCGCATGGCCGGCATAATGATTGTTGAAGAAGCCAAAGACATCGACTCCTGCCTGCCGAAAGGCCTTGATGGCAGGAACCCAGCGCAACAGACGATCACGCCGATCCAGCACCTGTCGATCCCACTGTTTCGTCATCTGATCCATCTTCTTGTGATCACCAAGAAAGCGGAAGTAACCCAGGTTTCCGGTACCTGGCCCCAGTTTCTCGATCCAATCCTCCGGATCAGGCATCCAGGCCTGGTCTACCCAGGCCAGAGCCACGCCATGGCGTTCCAGCAGCTGCTGTAAATCTCGACCGATCCAGTGACGGTTTCGCACCTCGATCACATATCTCGGCCCGGGCGGAACCTGACCGAGGAAACGGTCGAGGCGCTGTAAAAATGGCTCAAGTGAGGGAAATGCTTTCTTGTTGAAGTAAGGGAACTGGAACAGAACTGGCCCCAGACGATCACCGAGCCACTCCATCGTCTCGACAAAAATTTCGATGTCTTCCTCAGCATCCAGTAACACCTTTTCATGAGTGATCCAGCGTGGAACCTTGGTTGCAAACTGGAATCCTTCCGGTGTTCTTTCTCTCCAGCCTTCGATGGTGGATCGAGTTGGGATGGCGTAAAAGGTGGCATCGATCTCGACGCTGTCGTATATCGTCGAGTAATGGCGAATAAAATCCCTCGACGCGACTCCGGGCGGATAGAAGACACCCTGCCAGCTCTTCTCCGACCAGGAGGAAGTGCCGATTCGAAGACCAGAATCTTGCTCGAACATGAACAGATCCCTCCTCCCGAGATCTTCACGGCTCGGGTAGAAAGGCATGATGGCCAATAGTCACGATGCTCGCGAGAGGATTCTTGCCCTGGAACGAATCCGGGTTGTGGAAACCGAACTGGTCGAGCAATCTCTGGTACTGATTCGTCGACTGGAAGTCGACCTGGCCCGCCATCTGAACAGAGAGCTATCTGCTGAGCTGCTCCAGCTACTCCATCGCGGCGACCGATGGTGGCAACCTGAACGTAACGGTCACGCCGACGATGACCCCCGTGCATTTCCGGTGGTATTTGAAGTGGCTCAACAGGTAATAAACGAGTCTCAGGTGGAATGGCAACCGGACCCCCGCCCTCACGACGGAGTCAGTTATCAGGATCTGGTTCCGCCACTACGAGAGCTACTGGCAAGGAGAACGGAACTGGCTCGGATCGCAGGCGTGATCTGACCGCATGTCGCCATCTACTGAACTGGAGTCACTCAGGGATTTGGCTGGAACGCTACGATCTGTCCCGCCAGCGCACTGGCTGCCACGGTCAGTGGACTCGCCAGGTACATCTGACCCGGGCCCGATCGACCCGGGAAGTTTCGATTGATGGCGCTGACACTTACCTGATCAGGAGTTCGACTGACACCGGGGCCAGCATTGATACATGCCCCACAGGAGGGCTCGATCACCTGGGCACCCGCTTTCTCAAAGATTTCGAGATAACCCTTTTGCTGGCAGTATTCCTTGACCTCCTGCGATCCAAACTGAATCCAGAACTCGACTCCATCGGCCACACGTTGCCCGCTCTCGATGCCGTGGAGGAGGACTTTGGCATACATGTCCATATCCTCCTTCTTACCGGCGGTACAGGAACCACCGTAAGCAATATCGATCTTGACCGGCTCTTCCAGTTTGGAAATCTCGACGCCATTGCCTGGATCCCCCGGTAATGCAACAAGGGGTTCGAGTTCAGCGGCCTCGATGATGATTTCGTGGCAATACGGTGCAGCCGGATCGCTGAACAGGCCCTCGCAATAACCACGTGCCTCCACCGGGTCCATGCCCCGCTCGGCAACCAGGAATTCGACGGTTTTCTCGTCGGGGGCAACAATTCCACTGAAGGCCCCCACCTCCGCGGCCATATTTGTCATCGTTGCTCGTTCGTCGATGGAGAGTGCCTCGACTGTATCCCCGCAGTATTCCACCATCTTGCCGATGGCATGGCCCTCGGCGACATAAGGAGTTCTGAGAATCGCCAGCATCATATCTTTGGCAGTAATTCCACTGGGACGACCGCCTCGAACTTCCACCCGCACCGTTTCAGGAACCGAAGAGTAAACATCCTGCGTGATCCAGGAATTGAAGATCGCTGTCGTACCAACACCGAAGGCAACACAACCGACCGCTCCAGAGTGTGGAGTGTGGGAATCGCTACCGATGATCAACTGACCAGGAAGCGCATAATCTTGCAGTATCTTTGAGTGGCAAATCGCTTCCGAACCTCCCAGACCGGTTTCGCCATGCAGGGTAATGTCGTATGCCTCTGCGAATTGCTCCTGTTTCAACTTCAGTTGCTGGGCCGTCTGAAGAAGTCCCATCTTTCGTCTCTCGGGAGTGATCGCCTGCTCAAGAAATGTCAGATGATCACGAAAAAAGATGATGGAATCAGGATCCGTCAGGGGTTCACCCTTGCCCACTTTTTGCTCGAAGAAGGACGCAGCCATCGGGGTGACATATTCATGACTGAAACGGAGATCGGTACGGAAGAATCCCACATCTCCAACCTCTAAACTCTCGCAACCGACCTCACCAGAAGTTGAATCGAGAATACGACTACGTGAGAAGATCTTCTGGGTGATGGTCTGCGGACCACCTGCCGGAACTGGCCCGGGAAGATCGACTTCTCCATGTAATCGGGCCAGATTGAACTCGAAGAGACCGCCCCACTCGATGATTTGACTGGTAATCAAATCCTTACCCTCGGTGAATGCAGTAAGAGGTACTGTTTCTCCCGCCACAAGTTTTTCGAGAATGGAGAAGTCGGTACAGGTTAGCAAGCCAAGGTTATGACAGTTCTGCTGGTAAATCCGTTCGATATTCTCAGCAAATACAAGATGGATCCCCGCACACAACTCCGCATAGGGGGAGGCTTCACGTGACGAGCCCTTCCCTCTTCTCTTACCACTGACGCTGGCGGCGAAGCCCCCGTCCTTGATCGAGTTCCTGGTCACGGGAAATTCACCGCCAGCGGAGAAACCGACATACGGAAATTCTCCCAGAGTTTCATCGTGATAGTAGCAGACATATGCAGGGGTGATTTCGTCTGTCGAGATGTTATCGCGGTAGGGATATTCGTGACCCAGGGCCAGATTCTCCCCGGAAAGCTGGAGCTCGATGGCAGCTGCATCGTCGACCAGATGGAAAACACGGCCCTCGAGTCGAACCTCGAGAGACCTCTTTTCCACTTTCCTGTTCTTCAGTCGTTCAATCAACTCAGACATGAATCGCTCCGATACGCTTTACCCTTACTCTCTGGCCGCAGACCAGCAGTATCAACTGTAATAGTCAGGGGTTCAACTCGACCTGCGCCTCACTCCATGAAATCCCGGCAAGACGATATCCTGAATCACTTCTCGCCGACGAGAATGCTCACAGAACGCACCCTTCATGGCGTTGATGGCGATTCTTTCCAGGTCATCCAGCGACAAATTGAACAGATCCACCGCAAGCTGCCATTCCTCCGATAGCGTCGTCGCAGACATCAGCATGTTATCTACGTTCAAACAAACCCTGAATCCTTCGCGGAGATAACGTGGAAATGGGTGGTCTTTGATTTCATCGACAGCTCCGGTATGGAGATTGGAAGAGAGGCACATCTCAAGGGGGATTCGGTGATCAAGGATGTATTCACCGAGAGTTCCCCGATGCTGTCCTGGAACTGTATCGTCCTCTACCAATCGCGTCGCATGACCGATCCTGTGGGCTCCACAGTGCTGAATCGCCTGCCAGATGGAGGAGAGACCAAAGGCTTCCCCTGCATGAATTGTGATGTTGAAGTTACTCCGCCGCAGGAACTGAAAGGCATCGTTATGGTGGGCTGGAGGGTGACCTGATTCGTCTCCTGCCAGATCGAATCCGACCACACCGTGATCGCGAAAATTGACGGCAAGCTGCGCCGATTGGAGGGAAATTTCTGGTTCCATGTGGCGCAAGGAACAAACGATGATTCTCACGTCAATTCCGGTCTCTTCACATCCTTCGGTGATTCCTGCCAGGACAGCCTCCAGCACATGCGCCGGATCGAGTCCCTGTCGAACGTGCAAGATGGGAGCAAATCTGACCTCGCCATACACAACACCATCTGCGGCAAGATCGAGCACGTGTTCTCTGGCCACGCGTCGCAGGGACACTTCATCCTGCATCACCGACAGAGTCACGGAGAAGCCTTCAAGGTACTTCGGCAAGCTACCCTGATCGGATCCCCTGAAGAACCAGCGTGCCAGCTCCTCTGGATCCTTCTCCGGTAACTCGACACCCCTCTCTTCAGCCAGTTCCACGATGGTGTCGGGGCGCAAACCACCATCGAGGTGATCGTGTAGCTGAATCTTCGGGAGCTCACGTATCCAGTTTTCCATCAGGTTCCTTTTCCCCACAGCAGATCAGAAATAACCGTTCCCCATCAACTTCTAACCGGATCCCTGATGAGGCTAATCCCCTGGAACAGCAGCGGGATCATTTGAACCGACATCGAGGCCCGGAAATAGCTTTTCCACTTCAACACCACTGCGTCGTGCCTCGATGGAAAGCAGGCTTCGTGTCGTTTTATCGAGGGTTTGCTTCTCCTCTGCCGCCAGGGTTTTCCAGATTTTTTGCTTCACGGCCAGAGGAGCACTGGCTCTTGGGCTGCGCAGGGCACTCGCCAGGGCGATTTTTTTGATCTCGGCCCTTTGAATTTCTGACAAAGAGCTCTCGAGAAGAGTCGCCAGCTGCTCTCCGCGTTCAGCCTCGACTGCGGTTCCTCCCCCACCTCTGGCCAGCAAGGCCCGCGACCGGATCCGCATCGTCAAGAACGGCAACTCCTCACCCTCGTCCAGGGTATGCAGCACCAGATCCTGGATCGAGTCGATGAGCACTTCTTGACCGGATCGATCGGTCTTTCCCAGTAGCTGGTCATGACGCACCAGCAACTTCCGGACCAGATCTTCCTCTCCTTGCAGCCAGGAGTTCACGACCGCACCGGAGACGATTTCGATGACGCGAGGTAACAACTCCTCCGGAATCCCCTGACCACCGGTCAGGAGCAACAGAGATCGCTCGTACAGCGGTAAGAGTCCCGGCTGGGGCAAAATGGTGACCAGTTCACCGGAATCATCGAGCAGCACCCTACCGCGCGCGACCATCTGCTGGAGGCCGATACGAACATTCGATACAACCAGCACCCGATCCAGGGTCTGGGGGTTCAGTCGCGCATCGATACCCTTCTCCGTTTCTCGCAACCCGCCCTGGATTCCCCAGTAAACCGCATGGGCAGCCGGCGTTCTCCAGTCAACGAATTCGAGTTCCTCGCTGATTCTCAGCATCAGATCGACCGACATGTTCATGTCACGTTCCAGAACCCTGCGACGAACCATCGCCTGGACCTTTTCCCGCAACTCGCCGGGCAATCTGGCGAGCGGAGAATCCGGGGCTGGAGACAGCAATCGTCGTGGATCTTCCCAACCACCGTCGATCTGTAGCAGCAGTTCCGCATCACTGACTTGCGCCTGTTCCCGCAGCTGATCTGGATTCCTCGGTGCTCCGGAAATTGCCCTCAGGGTCTCGACATAGTATCCAGCAGATTCCTCCGTCACCGGGTCGCCCAGGATATCTCTCCACTGCTCACATAACCGCGACTGATAGTAGAGCGCAGCTTCGTCCTGAAACTCGCCAAGCTTGAACCAGAACAGATAGGACAGCTGATTATGGATTTCCCGACTGAGCGGATTAGCCCGCAAACCCGGTCCTCGAAGCAAATCAATCGACTCCTGAACCCATGTCCACCGCTGATCTGCATCTCGACTGTCGAGGGCCATTTCAAAAGCCAGGAGCCAGGATTGAAAATTCCATACCCGCGGAAAATATGGCTGCAATTTGGTGATCCACCGGGCCAGCTGCATCGACTCATGAAGCGCACCCTCTTCTCTTCTCTCCAGGGCACGTAGCCACAAGGCATCGATCGCCCAGCCTCGAAAGACTCCCAGCGTCTGCTGTAAAAGCAGAACATCGGCGGGAACTCCGGTGGTTTCCGATACCGGCAAGGCGATCCCGTCCCGTTCCAGGCCCCTGTCCAGAGGAACGGTCGTGATGGCAGCAGCGATGAAAAGAATCACCGAGAGTAGCAATGGGGACAGCTCGGAATGGTTGATCAACGATCCCTCCCCAGGCCATGTTCCTGACGCGAACAGATGTAGATTCCCAGGAGCATGATCAGCCCGCCCCACAGTAATCCGATGGTGGCAAATCCACCGATCACTTCGGCGAGACTGACGTTTTCTCCGGCTGCAACCCGAGCACCGGTCGAATACTGGTTCCAGTCCGATAGCTGTCGAACGATGAAATCTCCACCCTCTGCCAGGGCATCGATCAGCACCCTGGATGGCTCCTGCCCCCTGGGATCGGCGAAGACCGGCGTCTCCTTGGTCTCGAACGCTCCGGTAAACCCACCCCCTGCAGCTGCTACCAGAAAACAGAGCACGAACAGGGTGGCTACTGGCATGCCGAGAAATGTCGACGCGGTCAAACCCAGCACGGCGACGAACGCGCAGCGGACCAGAGCCAGCATCTGAGATTTCACCAGAGCCGACACCAGGGTCCCATCCGGTACCCGGAGTTCTATTGCATCGTTGCCACTCCAGAGCACTGAAGGAATTCGAATTTCATCATCGACTGCGCCGAGAAACTGCAATCCAATCCTGAACTCCCTCGATCCGTTCATCGATTCGGGGAGAGTGATGGTCGATCTTTCACCGTTTCTGATCACCACCTCGGTCATCTCATCCTCGAACTGCACGCGAAGACGAGCTCTCTCTGAGCGGTGCACTCGACCCAGGGATGGTCGGATCGAAAGGACTGACCCCTTCACCAGACCAGCCGGAAATTGAAACCAGTAGTCGTGAGAATTTCCGACCGAGATCGAGCGGGCGAGTCTCTCGATCTGAGCTCTGGCCCTCTGACGACCTTGCTCTTCTGCGAGTAGCCCCCACCCCTGAGGGTCCTCCAGCATCTGCAGGGCCAGATACGTCTCCACTTCCTGATCGGTGACCTGAAGCGTTTCAGGTACCACTACCACAACCGCATCGGGATTCTGGATCAAGACCGGTGGATCGGAGCTGGATCCGACAAGCAACAGCAAGAACAGGAAAGCGGGTAACAACATCACAAGGAGCGCCAGGATCACTCCCAGGAACTTTCCTGGTAACAATGCCCAGGTCGTCCCTGGACGCACCACCAGCCAGCGAATCCTCCCGGTCAACACTTCATCGCAGAAGCTACCGCAGGACATCAACAACGATAGAAGCAAGAGTGTCGCGGTGGTCCACGCCTGTCCGTACTCGAGCAGGGATATGAGTCGAGACTCAGAATCCAACGATTCCGACAGCACAAAGGGCAGTATTCCGATGCCGACATACAGGATTGCGCCACCCACCGGCAGAATCCCTCTACGCCACACTTCCGCCATCAAGGTGCGACTGATCGCAGAGAGAGCGCCACCTCGATGTAAGACACGGATCGAAAGGACGGCACACGCTGCCATCAACAACCATGCCAGTGGTATCAGCAGAAGAGAGTTCAATTGGCCTCGTCTCTCCCCCCGAGGAAGGCCGGTAGCCCTCCTCCAGCTTCAGCACCGGCAGTGGTCGCTCCTTGCTCGCGCGCTTCTTCTACCGTCTCCAGAAATTTTTCTTCAAGGCTTTTCGATCCTGGCTTTACCGAGATGATATCGAGTCCCTCTTGCCTCAATCTCTCACTGGCAACATCAAGAACCTCATCGGAAGGACGCGAAGTAATCCAGAGCGTCCGATCGTCTCTTTCCAGAATTTCCTCCACTGCTCCCTCTGCCTGTACAGTTCCGCCATAGAGAATCGAAACTCGATCACAAACCTGCTCAACATCTGCCAGCAGATGACTGGAGATGAGAATCGTCTTCCCCCGGTCCCGGAGTCCACGGATCCAATCCTTCACCTGACGTACCCCCAGCGGATCCAGTCCATTGGTCGGCTCATCGAGGATGATGATGTCCGGATCGTGAATCAGCGCCTGGGCGATACCAATCCGGCGCTGCATCCCTTTGGAATAGTCGCCAATCTCTCGATCCGCCGCTTCGCTGAGCCCTACCATTTGCAGCAGGGTTTCAATTCTATGGTGGCGATCGGCATCGGGAACTCGGCCCAGTCGTGCCGAAAGATCCAGCATCTCCCGCCCCGAGAGGAACGGATAGAAAACCGAGTCTTCCGGCAAATATCCGATCCGATTCTTGCTCTCAGGATTCCCCGGCGGAGTCCCCAGAACCTCGACCTCTCCGCCGGTTGGAAAGATCAGCCCGAGCAGGATCTGGATGGTGGTCGATTTCCCGGAACCGTTAGGCCCCAGTAATCCATAGACCTCTCCGGCATCGATGGTCAGATCGACGCCTGCCAGCGCCTCAACACGTGCTCGGAACCAAAAATCACGGAATACCTTCCTCAGACCCTTGACCCGAATAACAGCGGATGTCATCGATCTCACTCCTCTCGCCAGCGCACTCCAGAAGGCAGTATACTGCTGAAGAAGATTGTTCGGGAGCAATCGTAAGGCACGAACATTCATCTTCTTTGCCGGACAGGAGCTATTCTGAAGACACTTTCGGCCTGGTGGCGCATTTCGAGAGCCGCTTCCACGGAGGGGCTGCGGCCTTCCTTCCATGCGGTGATGCTACTGCTGGGAATCCTACTGGTAGGGGTCTCTCCCCTTCTCAGCGCATTTGCACTCGGAGATGAAGATCAACTCCTGGTCGATATTTCTCTCAGCACGATGCTCTGCTGCGGACTGCTCCTGGGAGCCTTTACCGCAGCTTCGAACCTGGGAGATGAAATCCGACGCAGAACTGTGATGGTGCTACTGAGCAAACCCGTCACGAGAACCACGGTGCTACTCGGGAAATTTACAGGGATTGCTTTCGCGCTCACCATCGCCCAGCTGTCATGGATGGCGACTTTATTACTGGCCCTGAGACACCGGACGATCCATGCCCAGCATGTTGAAGATCACGCTCCGGTGCTATTACTCAGTTTCGGAGCTGTGATCCTGTCACTGCTCCATGCCGCTCGCGCTCACCGAAAAGGCCGGAGCTTTCCGGCGACCCTGTCGAGAAACTGTGCGTGCACTCTGTTGCTCGCAGCACTCATCGCCTGGTCCTGGGCTCCGGACGGATCTTTTCGCCTGCCCTGGTCGGTGCTCGATCCCAACCTCATCTGGGCAATGGTTCTGGTTCACGAGGGCGTGCTGATTCTGGGTGCGGTCGCTCTGGCCGCCTCCACTCGCTTGCCGACCCCCGCAACCATCGCACTCTCCCTGGGAACCCTGCTGTGCGGCGTCATCGTGGGATCACTGACGCGGGGAACTTCCTGGTCGCGCTGGATTCCTGACCTGCAACGGTTATGGATCTCGGACGGATTGATCCGCGGTGGCGAAATCTCCGTGAGCACAGCGGCCTGGGCGTCCCTCTGGGCGCTCCTGACCCTGGCAGCAGTGCTTTCGGTGGGGGCGGCCTTGTTTGCCAGAAGAGACGTGAGCTGAAACTCTAGAAGGGTCGCCTTCCCGAGATCGTTTTGAAACTGGCCTCGATGAAACGCCAACGACCATCCGGTTCCTTCTGTGCCAGCCCGTCGATTCTCAGGGTCCAGACCACTCTGCCCTGGGGGCTCTTACTCTTCACAAATCTCACTGGAACAGACACCGTCGCAACTCTCGCTTCTTCTTCGGGTCCTTGTAGTTCGATCTGGATCTCCTCTTCGACCACCAGAGCTCGCCATAAAAAGGAACCATCAGCTCCATCCCTTTGCGTGAAAAATATTCGGAGTAGAGCTCCGCGGAATGAAGACGCGTCGAGAAAATATTCATTCTCTCGAAAATTATCCGAACAGTGTACGAGTACGTCTCCGGCATCCTGGGCGTTAAAACCGTCACACATGCCGATTACAGATTGAACCAGATTCTCTTTCGGTGAAGAGAAGCCCCCACCCACCATCCAGAATAGCAGCAAGCCGATAATTGCAGCTGCAATTACCACCCGCAGCAATACAACCAATCTAACCGCCTATCTCGTGCATCAAACGACTGGCGTGAACACCCTGGTCCAGTGCGTGGCCTACCGGCTTTTGGAGAACCGCCTCGACCAACGCCTGGCGAACCTCCTGGATGCCACGACCACTTCGGATCACCTGACGAAGATCTGCTTCGTCGTCACGCAGCAGACACAGGAGAAGCCGACCCTCAGCAGACAACCTCACTCGGTTACAGGATGAGCAGAACGGCTGACTCACCGGACTGATGAAGCCAATGATGCCCCGGGCCCCGGCCAGGCGATAATTGCGACTCTCTTCTGATGGATGATTCGGAGGCACAGCCTCCAGCGGGCCTAGCGATGAAACTATTTTATTCATCGTATCCGAAGAACTGACAACCTGGTCCCTTGCCAGCTTTGCTTCCTCGCCGCTTCCAAAGGGCATCAGTTCGATGAACCGTACATCCCAGGGCCTGGTCATCGTCTGTTGTGCAAGATCCACAACTTCGTCTTCATTCACCCCTCGCACCACCACGGAATTGATCTTGATCGGATCCAGTCCCGCTTCCTCTGCGGCTTCTATACCCTCCAGGATCTTGTCGAGATCGGCGAGCCGCATCACCTGGCGAAGCCTGACTTCATCGAGGGTGTCGATGTGAATGTTCACCCGGTCGAGACCAGCGGCGGCAAGATCGTGGGCCAGCCTTGGTAGCAGGATCGCGTTGGTCGTCATCGAAAGATCAGCTGTCGGTGCCGCAGCTCGGACACGTCGAATCACCTCGACCAGATCCTTGCGCAGAGTCGGTTCGCCACCTGTGATGCGAAATTTCCGGAATCCCGCAGAAGTTGCTGCCTCAGCGACCAGTCCGATCTCGTCGGCAGTGAGAAGATTTTCCTCGGGTAAAAATTGCAAACCCTCAAAGGGCATGCAGTAGGAGCAACGTAAATTACAGCGATCCATCACCGAAATACGGAGATAATCAATGATTCGCCCGTGCCCGTCGCGCGGCAAATTAAAACCCCAATCTCAATACCCAATGAATCATTTCGGTCCTGCGTCACATAACGGCAAATACCCGGATAGCAGCAGCAATCGTCAACCAATCCCTGGACAGTATACTACCTCCCCATGCCTCTACAAATTGCCTCCCGGAATCGAGGCACTGCGGATGGAATCGGGACCGACAAGATCTCATGAGGAGAGCAACACAATCAGTTCGTGGCCACTACCACCCCCCCCCTGATCGTGCGACCTCGGATCTTTTCTTCCAGCTCAGACTGGTAGTACCCACATCGGGATCACCGTGAGCAGATGCACCGGAGTGGAATGGCCTCTCTGAAGCGGCTCCCCGGTAGAATCGCGGGTGAATAGATTCCCGATGGGGATCTGCTGCCACATTTCGACGCTACATTTCTTCCCGCTCATAATGGTCGAATCACCTCCGTATTGGCCTCCTCTTATCGGTACAAAGCTGGAGAATAGACACCCACCCCCGCTGAGGTCGAAATTCCTGGAAGCCAGGGGAAGAAAATAGCTGCTCTCGAAGTCAGTTACCTTGGAAGAAAAATTGCGAATCGCTATCATTTCCGCCGGCCCGGATCGCGCTGTGAATGACACGAGAAGAAAGGAAATCCTTTATCGTGATCGGTGATTTTCCAGACCACATTCCGGAGTACGGAAACAAGGGTGCTGACCTTGATCGGAGGTCACGACTGGAGGCAATTTCTCGCTACCTGAAGCGAGATGCAAATCACCTTTTCCTTCAATCCGGAGCCCCCTCTCCACTTCAGATGGTCGAGGAACTGATCCAGCACTCTGTACCGACTGCGGCAGAAATTCAGGACCTGGGATTCAATTTGCCGTTGATTCAACTACGGCTTGATCAATTTCTGGAAGGATCCCTCGATCGTTCTGATCTGAGTCGCTGGGTGTGCGAAACCCTCAAGTTCGCGATCACGATTTCTCTGCGAGAACGCACTGCTGACGGCGACCTGGTAGAGAACGCCCTGGGACTCCTGGCCCTTGTCACCGATGACGATTTTGCCTCCCCGGATACTACACGGAGGCTCTGCAAGCTGCTTGAAGATCGAATTTCTCTCCGCTTACCGATCCCCTCACGCAGAACCATCTCCGAACTCTTGAGAGAACTGGGGACAGCATCCTTGACCATCTGTGAGAGAGGTCCTCAACCGCAAAACCCGAAATGGATGGACATCGCTCTACTCCCGAGACAACAGAACGGTGACACACCACGCTCCGAACAAGTCACCTGGTTCCAGCCCCTGTCGGTGTGTACTCGAGAAGTCTGGAAGGAAATCTCCCCGTCCGATCGGTGGACAAATGTGGAAAACGACCGCATACCGGCCATGACCAGCGAAGAACCGTGGCTTGCCGACGAACTGAAAGGCCTGAGCATCTACCTGGATCCGGATGGAATCACCGAGGCCGTGATCGATGCCACTCAGATTGGCACAAGAGAGGTAAGAACAGCGGTCGCCGGATTTAGAGCTCTTCATCAGATGAAGCACTGTTCCATCGACGGAATTCCCGTACACTCGCGTAAGGAGGACTTATGAAAAACAGATGCCCCTCAGAATCTGAAGGCAATGGAACCAACGTCGAGGATCTCCAGGAGAGAGTATCTGAACTAGAGGAAGAACTGGCTCGCCAAAGACGTATCCACCAGACCGAGATGCAACTCGGCCTCGAAGCGATGGAACGCATGGAAAAGTCCGGAGGCGCTAGCAACGCTTCTCAATCCAATATGCTGGTTTCCATCGATGGGCATGACCTCTCAGTAACCCAAAGAGTTGGTATCTTTGTCGATGTTCAAAACATGTACTACGCTGCCAGAAACCTCTATCAGTCCAAGCTGGAGTTTTCCAAACTGCTCAGGCACCTGATCCGAGGACGCAACCTCGCCAGGGCCCTGGCGTACATCGTTGAACGACCCGGGATGGAGCAAAACAAGTTCATCGAAGTTTTGCGTCGGAACGGATACGAGGTACGAAAGAGAGTGGTCGGAGAACGCAACGATTCGGCAAATAGAGGTGATTGGAATATAGGAATTGCTCTCGATGCATTGGCATTGGCCAGCAAAATTGACGTAGCCATTCTCGTCACAGGAGATGGGGATTTTGTACCCCTGGTCGAAAAACTCTCCATGGATGGACTTCGAGTCGAAATCGCTTCCTTCCGTGAAACAACATCCGCTGAGCTGTATCATACAGCGGATCAGGTACACATCCTCGATGAGGGAGTGCTCCTCTCCGGAACTCACTTCCAACCGGCACTGGAGGACGAGGAAGAAGAGATCGAAGAGGAAGAACTGGTACCTTCCAGTACCCATAGACCTCTGAGACGTGCACGCGGTCCAGCGGAAGAGGACTTCGATGACGAGGACGACGAGGACTGATGGTATTCCCCCTGCCAATGACGAGCAGGGGGCGCAAACAATCTCCGATTATGAATTCAGCCTCCCTGACCATCTGATTGCCCAGGAGCCTGCCCCGGAGCGGTCATCTTCACGCTGCTACTTCTGTTCCAGAGGTCAGTCCGGAGGTACCGCATCCCACTTCCAGGATCTCCCTCAACATCTGACTGGCAATGAGGTCCTGGTCGTCAACGACACCCGGGTGATCCCAGCCAGAATTCGCTGCCAGCGACGATCAGGAGGATCGATCGAGGTATTCCTCATCAAACCTCTGGAGGATCAACAGTGGCTGGCATGGGTATCGCCCTCTCGCAGAATCAAGCCCGGCGAGTTCCTCGATACGCAAGGGCCACCACTGAAGGTCATCGGTCGCAAGGGAACTGGCTGGGTCGTCGAACTGGGTGACGACGGATTCCTTGAACAGGTCGGGGAGGTTCCGCTACCACCGTACATCCACCGGGATCGCGAAGATCCGCGACTGACTTCCGTCGACCAGGAACGGTACCAGACCGTTTTTGCCAGCAAACCTGGTGCTGTCGCTGCGCCGACAGCCGGATTGCATTTCGACCAGAAGATGCTCGATGAACTGAAAATGAGATCGATCCCTGTACTGCCCATCACACTTCACGTTGGCCCTGGTACATTCAAGCCGATCGAAACGGAAAATATCGCCGATCATCGAGTTGATCCCGAGTGGTACACAGTGAGCAGCGAAACCCGAACCGCCCTCTCTCAGGCAAGAGCCGCTGGAAAATCGATCATAGCCGTCGGCACGACGAGTCTCAGAGTTCTCGAAAGTCTGGGCACCCTGGAAGAAGGATCTACCCTCGACTCGGAAACTGATTTGACGATATTGCCGGGACACGAATTCACCAATACCGATGGACTGATTACCAATTTCCATCTCCCTCGGTCTTCTTTACTGGTGCTGGTGAGCGCATTTCATGGCCGAGAAAACACGCTGTCGCTGTACCAACAAGCCATCAAATCCAGTTTTCGATTCTATTCCTACGGAGATTGCATGGCGATCTTGCCGCCGGGTATCAAGTGATGACTCAATGCTGGGATTGTCGATCTACCCTTTCAAGCAACACCATCGAAAGAGATGGTTTCCTGGTCGGGAGAGCAGCAGATGCTGGAGGCCCGTACCGGATCTATGCCTGTCCTTCTTGCCGTAAGGAAAACCGGATCGAGAAACTACCCGATGGGAGATTCTATTCATCCCCGGCAAAGGAGATCGGCATGGTCGATTGGCTGTTCGGCTGGATCGAACCACTTGCCCCTGAAGATTTCCTCAAAATTCAGAACTGGCATCATCAGTTTGGCGCCGAACGGCGGGCGATATTTGAAAGCCTGGGAGATCAGCGCTATTCGGGGTCGTTACTGCAACGTCTCCTCGGGCGCTTGAGCCCGAGGAAACGGAAAGAACCGCCCGAGACACCAGAGGAGGATAGGCTGCTGGGCGAGGATTCGACAACTCGTCCCGATCCAGCTGGACCGGCTACGTTACCTCACCCCTATCTAATTCTGGGCCTCCCATCCGATGCAGATCCGGAACAGATCCGAGCACGATTCCGCGAACTGGTAAAAGTTCACCACCCGGACAAGATCCAGGATGCCGATCAAGACCAGGTAGAAGCTGCCAGTCGTAGGCTTCAAAAACTGATCCGAGCCTATGAAGACCTTGAACGCACAGGGCGCGTTTAAAGTAATCCCGCTGTCAGGCCAGAGGCCACTAGCCACCAGGCATCAGTTCAAATGCTCTGATCATCAGAGTCACCGACAACACCACCAGCGCACCAACCAGATTCAAAACCAGACCACACCTCAACATCGTTCCAATCTTCACCTTTCCGGTGGCAAATACGATCGCATTGGGAGCTGTCGCCACCGGCAACATGAAGGCACATGAAACCGAAAGAACCGCCGGAATCATCATGTGCAGTGGTGGAATCCCACTCTGAATCGCCGCCGATGAGAGGATCGGCATCAAGAGATGCATCGATGCGGTATTTGAGGTCACTTCGGTGAGAAATGTTGTCGCCAGAGAAATCGATAGCACCAGCCCCGGGAAAGGAAGATCGACCCAGCGGGCCATCAATGCTCCACAGTACTCAGACAAACCACTACTCTGAAAAGAGCCTCCGAGAGCAAATCCACCACCAAATAACAACAGCATCCCCCATGGAACTTCCTTCGCCTGATCCCAGTTGAGCAGCGCAGGTCCACCGCGGCGAGAAGGAATCAGGAACAGAGATATGGCAGCAGCCACCGCCACGATCGAATCCTTGAGATAATTCTGAATCTGATCGCTCGGGATTCCGATCAGATCAGCAACCGGACCACTCCAGCCGGGAATCCCTCCACCACCACGGGTGATCCACAGAAGCGCGGTCACGATGAAAACCATCATCACCCGGGTTTCGCCTGAAGAGATCTTTCCAAGAGCTTTTCGTTCTTCCAGGAGTGGCTCCCTGCCCTGCTCTGCAGAACCTGCCGGAAGCGGTAACAGAAAGCGTGTCATCAACAATCCAACCAGCGGAATGAAAATCACCACCACCGGCATCCCCATCGGTAACCATCGTAAAAAATCAATGATCACCGGAGGATCAAGATCCGCAGCATTCTTGACAAAGATGAGGTTCGGTGGTGTCCCGATAAGAGTTCCTATCCCACCTACATTGGCACCGTAGGCGGTACAGAGAAGCAAACAGGTGGTAAACATCCCCTTCGGACAGTCGATGTCTTTTTCAGTTCTCAACGCCACCGAGATGGCGATCGGCATCAACATCAACGTGGTTGCCGTATTTGAAATCCACATCGATAACATCGCTGCTGTGAATAGAAATCCAAGAGCCAGGAGCCGGGGAGAGGTACCCACCGTTGTCAGCGTCGCCAGAGCAATCCGCCGATGAAGCCCTGAACATTCGACCGCACGCGCCAGCAAAAATCCTCCGAGCAACAAGAGGATCAGATAATGCGAGTAATACTTGGCCGCAACTTGAGCATCACAGACTCCGAACAACGGTAACAGTATCGCCGGAAGCAACGATGCAGCAGGGATCGGAATCGCTTCGGTGACCCACCAGCTGACAGTCCAGACTGCCGCCAGGAGAGTTCCCAGAGCTTCTGGCGGAAGATCCTGGGGTGCGATCAGGTAGGTCAAAAACGTGAGGATGGGTCCTAGCAGGACCTTCTTGAAACGAACTGGATCTGATCCTCTTGATTCCGGGTCTTCAGAAGTCATCGATTCCTCCCGCAAATGTATGAAATCGCTGCGCCTTGCCGGTACATGCCTGGCTTCGCTGTCCGTGTTACCATCTCTGAATCAGGACCCCAAGGGAATGACTATCGGATCGAGATTTGGAACATCACATGACACCTTCTCGCTGCACTCCCCGGTTCTCCCCAGCAGGGGGCTCTTCCCGGATCTCGGTCCTGCTGGGTCTATCTGCGATATTTCTATCAATTTCTCTCAGTCCCGGCTGCTCCACGGTGCACCTGAAACCCCGGGTAACCAGCATCTCGGATTACTCGAGGGAGAAGGATGTCAAAACCTACGTCATCTCCGTTGATTCACGCATGGATGAAGAGGAATACCAGCTGTGGACCCAGGAGCATATCGAACAGCATCAGCTCGATCTGAACAATCCCGACTACCCGGAGATTCCCATCTATGAGGTTCATTATCACTTCGTACTGGGGGAATCGAGATTCCGGACCAGGCGAGTAGCATTTCTGACCTGGCGAAGGTCGAACGAAGATGAGGCAAAACTGGAGCACCTCTTCACCTACATAGGATCAAGGGTGCCGATGCAGAACTGGATCCTCCGATGAAGATTCTTCAAATCACCCGATGCCTGTTCAGACAGCCACTGCTGCTGCTGATGCTCTGGATCAGCCTGTCGCTCTCAACAGGTTGCGGAATAATCTACCAGCATCGACTGGAAACGCATGCAGGTACAATCTGGACCAATGACGACATCCTCTCGGCAAAACGCTATCAAAACGATCTGGACTGGATGCAAGCAGGCCTTCGTCAACACCTCCCTGACCTCTCCAGGAACGTCAAGGCTGTTACAGTCTTGATCGGATCAAGAGATTCGGAAGGTGATCGAATCGTCCGCGAACAAGAGGTGCATACAGTAGGCTGGTACAACAGAATCTTGTCGCTGGTGCAATTCAATCCAACCTCAGACGCTGAGACACAATTCCTAGCTCAAGAATCAGACCCTCCTCGTCATGGAACATTGCTCCACGAGCTCACGCACCACTTCACCTCCAATCATCCAGCTCTCAGATCTCGCTGGTGGCTCACGGAAGCATTCGCCTGCTATTTCGAAACGGCTTTCCGCGATCAGCAGGACCGATTCATCCTGCCCCCGCTACACGTCGACAATTACAGCATCAGCCGAAGAAAACTCAGAGAGCTCGGCTCGAGCGAGTTCTCGACTCTGGTCAACCAGATCACCGACGCCAACTGGCTGCAGTTTTATCGTAATGATTCGGAAGCCCCTCTGAGATACGCCATCTCGTGGTCGATCCTCTGGGCCCTGCAACAGCAGATGTCTGGTTCCCTTGAACAGAGGCTATTGCAGGTGGCTCAACTCGATGACGAGCAAGTCAATTCCAGAATTGCCTCGGTCATCCAGGCATTGAGACCCCCTCTGTCAGATCAACTCCGTGTTCACCTCAGGGAACCAGATTTCCATCGCTGGGCGGTTGAAAAGTGGCTGGAAAACGATCGGGTCGATGGGCCCCTGATCCTATCAGTGATCGAAGATGATCTGGACGATGAGGAGGGGGCCATCTGGGGCTGGCCCTGCGTTACCCGCACCGTCTTTCGCTGGGGCTCGAGGCTGCCGAGGTCCGATCGGGTGAAGTGGCAAAAGAGAATCGAACAGCAATTACGACAGGGTTCATTGTCGGTACGATTGGCCATCTGCAGGGTGCTTCCCGAGTACCGACGTAGTGGTGTCCTCAATGCTGTTCTGGTCGACCTGCTGGAAGCAGATTCCGGAGAACTTCGAGCTGCCGCTGCCATGGCGCTTTCTCGCACCTCAAGCCATCCGACCATCGTCAATCCGGACTTCTGGATCAATGGTTCCGATGAGCAAAGGAGTGCCGAGGTAGCCGATTGGAGAGTGTGGCTCGAATCTCCATGATCGTCGCCAGCGATGACCTCCTTTCAGCGGATGCTCTCACACCTTGACCCCATCCGGGTTGGCACCGATGCTACAGCACTGGAGGATGTCTCGTGAAAGTTGAAGTACTGCTCTTTGCTTCGCTCAGGGATCTGACTGGCGCCGATCGGCTCACAGTTGAACTGGGTGAAAACGCCAGCGTCACCGATCTACTCGATTCCATCGCCGACCAGCACCCCTTTCTGAAAGAGCGTGTCGCCCTGACAAGAGTCGCCATCGATGATCGATTCGCTG
The DNA here is from genome assembly GCA_036125855.1 of Planctomycetota bacterium. Taxonomy (GTDB): domain Bacteria; phylum Planctomycetota; class UBA8108; order UBA1146; family UBA1146; genus UBA1146. The sequence continues at coordinate 13,196 of JAYZTT010000010.1, read as the reverse complement.
CTGCGGAAGACCTCATACCGCCGGAATCAGAGCTGGCCCTGATTCCACCAGTGAGCGGTGGCTGAAGAGTGGCCAGTGACAGCACCCAGTACCACGCCGAACTGGTCAGTAGCACCATCGATGTCTCGGAACAAACCGCCTGGCTAGCAGATCCTGGTTGCGGAGCAGTACTCGTCTTCTGCGGTAATGTCAGGGATTCAAACCAGGGACAAGCAGTAACCCGCATCGAATACCAGGCCTACGAATCGATGGCACTTTCACAGCTGAGGGAAGTCGCAAAATCACTGCTCGATGCCGGCGCCACTCGCGCCCTCGCGGTACATCGTCTCGGTATGCTCGAGGTTGGAGAAACCAGTATCCTGCTCGGAATCTCCTTACCCCACCGCAAGGACGGATTTCAACTCCTGGAGCGAGGGATGGAACAGATCAAAACGACGGTTCCGATCTGGAAACATGAGCACTACGTCGATGGAAACGTCGCCTGGATCGAAGGATCCTGATCAAGCACTATACCGGGTAACTTCTCTTTTGAGCTCCTGTATAGATCTGCCTGGGACGATGAATTCGATCTTCAGGATCATTCTTCATCTCAAGCCAGTGCGCGATCCACCCTGGCAACCTACCGAGCGCAAACATCACGGTGAACATTTTGGTTGGTATACCAATCGCTCGATACATGATCCCTGAGTAAAAATCGACATTCGGATACAGGCTGCGGTCGATGAAGTAGGAATCATTGAGCGCAATTTCTTCAAGCTGCCGGGCGATCTCCAGCAACGGATCCTGTACCCCCAGGTGATCAAGAAGACGATCGCACGCTTCTTTGATGATCTTTGCGCGCGGATCATAGTTCTTGTAAACGCGATGCCCGAATCCCATCAATCGAACGTTTGAATTCTTATCCTTGACCTTCTCGACAAAACTGGCCACGTCCTGACCACTGTTGTGGATCATCGAGAGTTGTTCTAGCACTGCCTGATTGGCACCACCATGACGAGACCCCCACAAGGCTGTGATCCCTGCCGAGATACAAGCATAGAGATTGGTCTGGGCACTACCAACCATGCGGACGGTCGCTGTGGAGCAGTTCTGCTCATGATCGGCATGCAAGATCAGCAGCAGGTTCAGAGCGCGCTCAACCTCCGGGTCGACATGATAGGGTTCCGCCGGAACCCGGAACATCATGTGAAGGAAATTACCACAGTAAGAGAGTGAGTTATCGGGATAGATAAAAGGCTGCCCGATCGACTTCTTGAAAGAGAACGCAGCAATGGTTCTGACCTTGGAAAGCAGTCGGCAGACCGTCAGATCCAGGTCGTCGTCGTTTTCGGGGTCATCATTCTCGGTGTAAAAGGTCGAAAGTCCGAGGACCATCGCCGAAAGGATCGCCATCGGATGGGCTGAGGATGGGAATCCATCGTAGAAGTGGCGCATATCCTCATGGATCATCGAATGATGGCGAAGACCTTGTCGGAACTTTTCGTATTCCTCCGGGTTTGGAAGTTCACCATGAATCAGAAGATGACAGGTCTCGACAAAATTTGAATTCTCGGCCAGTTCTTCGATGGGATACCCGCGGTAACGGAGGATTCCTTCTTCGCCATCGATAAAGCAAATGGAGCTTCTCGTCATCCCGGTGTTGACATAACCCGGATCGAGCGTGATGTGTCCGCTCTCCTTACGAAGACTTCGGATATCGATCGCTTTTTCACCCTCAGAACCGACGTATACAGGAAGCTCAAAGTTTTTATCTCCAAGCTGGAGAATTGCCTGCTCCCTCACCGTCTCCTGCTCTGTTCCGGTCTTCCCATCCATTCCTGTTCACATCCGTCCGTCTGAACCCCGGTAAAAACCTGAGTTTCGATGCCATCACCCAACCAAAATCGGATTCCAATCGATCCAGAACTCTGGTTTTCTTGTAAAGTCCCGGGCCGACGGGGTTCCGCGGAGGAAGGTCTCATCCGCGGGGCCCTGTTGGTCCAGTTCGGGATCATCAACTTAAAACTGCCCCGGAGCAAGGGATAACAGCGGAGGGGAGCTGATCTCCGGGAAAACATCTCCGGCTCAGTTGGAGGACGGCAACTTCTGGTCGAAGCCGTCATATTGCCACCCGTCGAGGGAGCGAGCGATGGGAACTCTTCGTCCGAGGCCAAATGCCTTCGAAGAAATCCGCAGGATAGGTGGCGATTGCCTCCTCTTGTGTTCACTCGATTCGATCATACCGATCACCTTTTCAACCACCGAAAGCTCCGATCCCTGCTGCCGGATCTGCTCCACGGACTGACGGTCCTCCACCCAGGACTTGAGGATCGAGTCGAGTTGATCATACGGTGGTAGCGAGTCCTCATCCTTCTGGTCCGGTGCCAGCTCAGCAGACGGTGCTTTTTCGATGGTCGCTGAAGGAATCCGCCCTGAATATCGGTCGAGTTGGGCGATGGCATAGACATCTCTCTTGCTCACATCTCCCAGAGGAGCCAGGCCGCCGCACATGTCGCCATAGAGGGTGCAATAGCCCACCGACAGTTCCGATTTATTACCGGTCGCCAGCACCATCGCTCCCTCCCGGTTGGCAATGGTCATCAGGACCGTCCCACGAATCCTGGCCTGGAGATTCTCCTGGGCAATTCCCCAGTCTTCCGGCCCCAGCAGCGGCTCCAGTGCCTGACGCATCGTCTGGTAGGTCTCAACGGTGGAGATGGTTTCAAATTGAATCCCGAGTCGACTCGCCAGTTCCCGGGCGTCTTCGACACTGCCAGTAGACGAGTAAGGTCCTGGCATGCCGATTCCCTGAACCTTCGCGGCTCCCAGGGCTTCCACTGCAAGTAAAGCGGTTACCGCCGAATCGATTCCACCAGATAGCCCCAGAACTGCCTTCTCGATGTTGCATTTCCGGAAATAATCCCGGATGCCGAGGATGATCGCATCCGCGATTTCATCGGTCTCGATACAGTTCTCGTTCTGCTCCGGCGCGGCCGCGGATGCTTCGACGATTCGAATCTCCTCGGCAAAGGAGGAAAATGTATCGAGAGTTCCATCCGGTTGAGCCAGCAAGCTACTGCCATCAAAGATCAACTCGGTATTCCCACCGACCAGATTGGCGAGGACAACCGGGACCTGGAAGCGGCGAGCCTGGTCGACAAACAACTGGCGACGAACTCCACTTCGACCACGCTGAAATGGACTGGCTGAAGGACTGAGGATCAGGTCAGCTCCTTGATCGATCAGTTCCTGTCCCGGGTCACGCTGATAAGACGGTTGACCGGGAACCTCATCGGTCCAGAGATCTTCACAGATCGCAATCCCGACCTTCTGCCCCAGCACCTCGAAGAGACGTACTTCGCGACCCGGTTCGAAGGTTCTCGCCTCGTCGAACACATCGTAGGTGGGCAGAAGAACCTTATCGGCATATCCGAGGATGTTCCCATCTTCGATCACCGCGGCACTGTTGTGAGCCGCCCGAGCTGAGCCAGACAGCGAAGCTCGAAGCGTCCCCACCACCACCACCGGTTTTCCCGTCAGTTGAGTGGCGAGTTTTTCGGTGGCCCTCTCCACGGCAGAAATGAAGTCGGCGCGCACCACAAGATCCAGTGGCGGGTAACCGCAAATTGCTAACTCTGGAAACAAGACCAGCTCAGCACCGGCGGACTCCGCAGTATCCACGGCCTCAAGGATACGTCGAACATTGCCAGCCAGGTCTCCGACCGTCGTATTGATCTGTGCCACTGAAACGCGCACGGGAAGTCCTATCCCATCATCCGGAAACCGCCATCGACATAGATGACTTCTCCGGTGATTCCACTCGATAGCGGCGAGAGCAGGAAGGTGGCTGTGTTTCCAACTTCTTCGGTCGTCACTCCCCTACCCAGAGCGGCCTTCTTTTCAACTTCACCGAAAATCTCGGAGAAACCACGGATTCCCCTGGCAGCCAGGGTCTGAATCGGCCCGGCGCTGATGGCGTTGACGCGAATTCCCTGTTCGCCAAGATCTGCGGCGAGATAGCGCATACTCGCTTCAAGGCTCGCCTTGGCAACTCCCATGACGTTGTAGCCCTTGACCGCACGCTCAGCACCCAGATAGGACAGGGTGATCATCGAAGAGCCATGTTCCATCCTCTTTGCAGCTTCCCTGGCCAGACAGGTAAATGACCAGGAACTGATATCATGGGCCTTCAACCAGCCCTCCCGGGAAGTATCGATGTAGTTACCTTCGAGATCCTCTTTGTCGGCAAACCCGATCGAATGGACCAGGAAATCGAGACCACCCCAGCGTTCATCCACTTCGCGAAACAGAGCCTCGACCTGCGCGTCATCTCCAACGTCGCAGGGCAAACAGATTTCTCCATCGAGTTGCTCACTGAGCGGACGAACCCGCCGCTCAAGTCGATCTCCCTGATAGGTAAAACCGAGTCGGGCACCTACCTGGTGGAGAACCTGACTGATTCCCCAGGCGATGCTTCGATCATTGGCCACACCGAGGACCAGTCCCCTGCGTCCAGACATGCAGTCGGCGAAGGACATCGAATCTCCTTTCAGGGCAGAGCCCGTCGGGATCGTAACCCGCAGTGAGCCAGGAAGGGAGCGATCCCGACCAACGAACAACGCCTCCCTGGACCCGTTCCGGGGCCAGGGAGGCGTCAAACCACACGATCAAGAAAATTTGGTAATTACAGTCCCGCTCCCGTATCAGCCTTTTCCTTGTCCTGATCCGCCGCAGGATCGGTAACACGCTCGGTGAAGGAGTACATCTTGAGTCCCTCGGGTACCACAGAAACGCGGGTAGCGGTCCAGCCGAAATACTTCGAGAACAACTCGGATTCCGGGATGTTGGATGGATCGAAAAGGAACAGAAAATCCTCATTTCCTGCTATTTCAGGTGCCATCAGGGGCAGGATTCCCAGCAGTGGGCGGAGGATATCAGCAGATTGAGAAAGTTGTTTTCCGGTGTCCTGCAGCGAAATCGACATTCCCTGGGTCGACTTTACCTTGGAAATAATCCTGGCGGAGCCTCCAGAGGACCCGAGATGTGATCCTCCCTCATCGTCGGCAAGACGAAGCATCTCGAGCAGATCGTCTTTCGCCATCGAAATCATCAGCCAATCATCCTCAAAGACCCAACCGGGAACAAACTGCGGACCATCACCGGCAAACTCTGGTGGCACATCTCCGAGAGGATCGAAGCTCCAGACCTCTCGGCCCTGAAACTCCTCCTTCTTCAAGGCTGGCCCCATCATCTCGGGTCCACCCAATTTTCCCATCGCCGCTTCCCAGGGCTCACGATCATTGATCTTGAAACCGAAGTTAAACACCATGGAAGGCCCCATACCCCCACCCATCATCATCGCCATCGGGTTTGGAGGCGGGGCATCGGGATCGGCAGGGGGCGTGAAGCCAAAGACGGACCCCTCAAGGGATGCGACGATGCTCTTCACATCGATACCGGTCATCTCCTTCATTTCTTCAAGACCCGCATCCACTTCGGCACGCATCTCTTCCGGGTCCCGACCTTCTATGGCAGAACCGATATTGGTCACAATATCGAACACCTTCGAGAAGTTCATGCGCATCAGAAACGCGGAAGATGAATCCGCAGGAATCACGGCTGGCAGGGTGATATCGCCGTTCTCAGCAGGAATGATCCCCAGAATTCCAGGTCTACCCTTCATCGCCACGATGACATCAGCGCCACTACCATCTGCGCTGTAGTAACTCTTCCCGGCGATACCATTGACACCATCAAGGCCGATCGCCGAGATCATCTTGGATGGGGAAGGGTCAAGTGCACCTTCGCCACCCCCCAGGCCGCCGCCGGCCATCATGTCCATCATGGGAGTCAGGTTCCAGATCGCGTCCATGTTGAAGTAAAAGGCGGTATCGCCACGGCGTAGAGTATTCTCAGCAGCCTTGTAAATCGTCGTCGAACCAAAACGCTCACCGACCGCGGTATCACCCGTGGCCAGATAACCCTGTAGGCTTGCCTTGTTGGTTCCGATCACGTGGTGATCTTCGAACTGGCCGATATAGATCCCAACCCCGGGCATCATTTCCAGGCCGGAGAATTCAACATCTCCGATGGCAAAACTGGCCGGAATCGCCATCTGGCCACCGGCCTCCATCCCCTGCTTGAGCATGTCCAGCATCTTGCGATGAGTATCGCCGAATTCAGCGGGAGCATGAAAGTCGACAACAACATTGGGCATCGGCATTCCCATGTCGGGATCCATACGATAACCAACTCCGAACACAAACTGGCCGGTCATCTCACCATGCATGCGAGCGGCATGTTCCCAGACCATATTGAAGGTGTTCTTCGAGTCCTCATCCGCCTCGAAACTGTTCGATATCAAGTTTGTAAAACCTGTAGTGAGTCGCTCAATGGTCTCTGCCACGGCAGGTTCAGCCATGAAGCGAGCGACATCGGAATCAGCAGAAGTGCTGAGACTCTGCTGCCAATCGGGCACACTAAAAACAATGATGGTGTTCTTGTCGAGCCCCTCTGCTCCGCCTGCATCCAGAACCGTGGTAAACCCAAATAGGGTGCAGCAGGTGAGAGTAAAAAAGATGCACATCCTGGATGCCATCGTGATCAGTCCTTCCATCGGTCTCATCGGACCCTTTACCAGGAGATTGCGGGTCAATCCCCAGGCAGATTCTTTTTTGGTGGTGGCAAGTATCGCACACCGGTATTTGGTTGACTCTCGTCAAACAGAAACGCCTCACGTCGATCTATGAAGAACTTCACCTGATCGAGAGGGATCGCGAAGTTCAAACCTTCCGACTGTAAAATCTTCATGTTGGTGACACCGACCACCTCCCCGGCTTCGTTGAAGAGAGCTCCTCCTGAGTTTCCGGGATTGATGGGAGTAGTGGTCTGGATGTAGCACTGGCCTTCAAAGGAACGGTAGGGATCGGAAATGATCCCTTCACTGACGGTTCGCTCAAATCCCCGTGGAGTCCCCACCGCGAAGACCTTTTGACTGCGATCCAGGGAGTTTGCAGCGGCGAACTTTACCGCCTTCAAGGGAAACTTCTGAGCATCGGGGATTCTCAGCAGAGCCAGATCGAGAAAAGGATTCATGGCAACAATCTCGACGTCCTCGATCTGCTGCTTGCGCGCTCCTCCTTCAGCGTCATCCAGGTAAACCGTGAGCTGGATGTCTCGTTCACCTTCGACTACATGGACATTGGTAACAACCAGCCCATTCTCATTGATGATGAATCCACTCCCCAGTCCCCCTCCTGCCATCACCCGGACCACTGAACTACGCGCCTTGCGCTCAGCTTCTTGCAGTGGCAAAGGGTTGCCGTCTCCAACCTCATAGATCAGATCGCCAACCTGAGAATCATCAGGTTGTTGTGGATCCTCGAAGTCGGAGATTCGGACAACAGAGCCCAGAGGCAACGCAACGATGGTCGGACCGATATCGACAAAGAGACGATCAGTCCCCTCCTTGATAACTGTCCCGATGACGACCCCTCCCCCGATCAGTTCGATTTGCATCCGGGAGGAAATCTCCTCTGGTTGCGGAGGATCGGCGGTTTGGCCCGCCAGGGGGAGACAAATTGCCAGAACACCCGCCAGAATCAGAGGCGATTGATTCATCGATTGTCTTTCCATCCAGGGTAACGAGCCTTACGAAAAGAACTCGGGGAAACCTTGATTGAATATATTGATCCCAGGGGTGATCTTCTGCAAGGATCAATAATCACCGAAACTCAATTATCCGGTGAATAGCTAGGAGCCTCAGTGATGATAAGAAAACTACCGCTGGCAATTCTCCCGTCACTCTTGGTGCTACTGGTGGCATCCGTTTTAACGGCCCAGGAGCAGAGAGACGGTTCTTTCGGGTTTTCCGGTCTTGAGGTGTTCCGACTCGGTTCCGCCGGCGGTCCATGGCATGCCGCTGACCTCGACGACGATGGGGATACAGATCTTGCGGTCTGGGTCGGAGAACGTGGTGAGTTGATCCAGTTCCTTCAGGATCCGGAAACCACCGGCTTCATTCACCGCGATGGTGGAAATACTCTGGTCGATCCGGACGGCTGGAAAAGAGAAACTCTCGCAGTACGCGCGGGAGTGGATGCCATCTCCACGGGCGACCTGGATGGTGACGGTCATCTGGATCTGATCCTGTCGTGTCCAAAGGCCAACCGAATCGAAATTCGCTGGGGATCTCCGAACGCCAACCGATTCAAGACCGAGCAGCGGATTCGGCTCAGAGAAATCGCACGTGGATCGGAAACCCTCGATGTCGATGTCCAGGAAGAGCAGACGATTCTGCGGGTTCTTTCCAAGGAGGGAATCCATCAGATCAGCAAGATCGGACGGCAGGGAGCTCCTCAAATCGAGACGTTGCCCGGAACTTCCGCGGGGCCCTCGTCATTGAGGCGAGTAGACCTGGATGGAGATGGACTGGACGATCTGCTGACCGTGAGTACCGCATCCTCTGATCGCAACTATCCGCTTCGCCTGCGGGCTGGAACAACCCAGGGATGGGGGCCGGAAGTGCTGCTCGAATCGGAAGATTCGCGTTTTCTCGGGGTGATTCCGACCGCTGAGGGAAACCTGATGTTGCTCGGAGATCGAGATCGTCCGGTACTCAGAGGAATGAAGATCGGTCGCGGACATGGTGCTCAGCAGTTACCAAATCCGGAGATCTATCCACTTTCAGCCTCCGGAATTGGTAATGGCTCCCTGGCGATCGGCGACCTAGACGCCGATGGAGATCCCGATGTGGTCGTCGCCGATGCGAAAGGATCGCTACTGCGGCCATTCTGGAACCATGATGGGATTCTTACCGCCGGTAGACCCTCACCCACATTGAAAAAACCCACTTCCATTCTGATTCGCGATGGAGAAGTGATCGTAACCAGCTCGGAGGAGGGTGGTGCAGGGAAGTCAATCCGCGAGGGAACTGGATTCAGTTTCCCGGTGTTGCTCGAAGAAACCGATACCTCCGATCTCATCGCCCTTTCATGCCTTCCTTCCGGAGGTCCACTGGTATCGGTACATGAGGCAGAAAAACGAACCTACGAATTACGTCATCAGGATCTGACTGTGAAATTCGAGTCCGGGCGGGAACCATCGAAGATTCACATCTTCGAATCGAGCTCGGATTCATCCATCATCGTCATCGAAATCCCGTTTGAAACTCCTCGTTTCTACCTGCTGGACAATGACAAACTGGAACCGATCAAAACGCCCGCAACGATCGAATCCGGAGGAAGTGTCCAGAAAGGTTTCGATGGCAAACTATTGATCGCAAAAGACAGTCGTTGCAGAGTCATTACCATCGACGAACTGGAAGCAACGGTCGAGCGCCAGATCGATGCCCCGGGAGGCTCCGCGCGTGTGGTCTCGTCCCTCTCCGGAAGTTTCGACAGCAACTCAAAATCGAAGCTACTGCTGATCGATTCCGGACAGGGATTGATCCACCTTTCAGATGGATCCGAGATCTACTCTTCGGTGGAGGGACCTTTTCAGAAGGTACGGATCGGAAAGAGCGCTGACCTCGATGGAGATGGTGTTGATGAGATAGTACTCATCGATGACCGTTCCCTGATGGTGGTACGATCGATAGCTCCCGACTGGTATCTTCAGGAAGTATTTTCACGGCGGCATGAAGACGAAAATGGCAGAGCAACCAGTTGCCATTCAGGCGACCTGGATGGAGATGGGATTTCGGATTTACTGGTGATCGACGGGATCCGTGGTGAACTTGAGATTCTGGCCGGAGAAGCGGATTCATTCCGCCCCGCCCTGCGCTTTCAGGTTTTCGAGAAAAAGACTTTTCGGGGTGGAGGCAGGGGCATCGAGCCAAGGAGAGTCCTGTCGGCCCATCTCGATCCCGATGGCTCCCTCGATGCAGCAATCCTGGTCCATGATCGGTTGATCATTTACCCCCAGGGACCCGGAGAGGAACTTCGTTGATGGCAGAGAACTCCTCGCCCCGTACCTGGATGCTGGAGGGGGATCTGGTCGAATCGACGGGGCGTACAAGATCTCGTCTACGAATCTGCCGTGACAGTGGCCAGATCCTTGAACGAGGGCAACTGCCCGGAGAGCCGGATGTGAACTGGCCCGAGGGGGTGCTGGTTTGCCCTGGATTCATCGACATCCACGTGCACTGTCGTGACGACCCAGGCGGTTCACAGCGACACAAGGAAGATTACTCGAGTGCCAGCGAAGCCGCTGTTCAGGGTGGAGTGGTTCTGGTCGGTGACATGCCCAACAATCCGGATCCACCCTGTGATGCCCAATCCTATCTCAGCAAGCGCACACTGGCAGACCAGCGAGCTCACATCGATGTAGTTCTGTACGGATTGCTGGCGCAGGGAGGCTCTCCTTTCCGGGACGACATCCCCTACAAGTGTTATTTCGGACCCAGTGTCGGGGACATCGATTCATGGGGAGATTCGACGGTGGAACAGGTGCTCACCCCGTTTGCCGGACAGATGGTGATGTTCCACGCCGAGGATCCGACCATCCTGGCTCGTTGTTCCGATCTGGCGACTCATGAGCAGCGCCGACCTGCCGAGGCTGAGGTGGAAGCGATTCGCACCATCTTGAGTACCTGCGGCGAGCTCGGCATCCATGCACACATCGCCCACCTATCGACTGCCGATGGGTTGGCACTCATCCAGACAGCTCGTGAGCAAGGGCAACAGGTCACCACAGAGGTGACTCCCCATCACCTTTCTTTCGATATCGAGAACAGAGATCAGTTCCAGTGCGGCGAGTGGCTCCAGATGAATCCGCCGCTAAGAACACCCAGGGACCGGGCAATCCTCAGGGAAGGGCTCATCTGTGGCGCCATCGACTGCCTGGCCACGGACCATGCTCCCCACACCATCGAGGAAAACTCTGCCGGTTGTTCCGGAGTTCCCCTGCTCGATACTTTCGGTGCTTACCTGTGCAGACTCGCCGCTGAAGGAATACCGTGGGAAGTTCTCGTCGATCGAGCCTCTACCACTCCTGCAAAACTATTCTCAAAATTCACCAACGGACATTACGGCGATCTGGAGGTTGGATCGGTCGCTTCGATGACGGTGCTTGATCCCGATCAAATCTGGACGGTAGAACGCACACAGGTGAGGAGTCGGGCTGGCTGGTCCCCCTTCGAGGGGACTTCTTTTCCCGGTAAGGTGCTGGAGACGGTGATCCGGGGAGCTCGCTGGAATGCGACCACCGGAAAGTTGATCGAGCAGGTCTAGACCTTGAGTTCCCTACGTATCGGTTTCATCAGTCAAGGGTAAGGGAACCGCAGCTTCGCCCAGCGTTCTTGCCAGCTTTCTGAGGGTGTAGGGCTTCTGGAGAAAAGCGTCGAAGGGGGTGTCCCCCTGGATCACCTCTCGTCCATAACCGCTGGAGAGGATCAGAGGGAGACCTTTCCAGCGTTTTCGGATTTCCCTGCCCACCTCGAGACCCGTGCGTCCCGGCATTTCCATGTCCAGTACAACGGCATGATACAGATGACCGGAGTTGATCGCCTCATGGCAAGTCGAAGCATCGCAAACACCGGCTCTACAATCCTCGCAACAACTTTCCAGGCACTGGATACCCTCCAGGCCGTCGGAAGCTGAATCGACCTGATAACCGCACCGATCCAGCATCTTGATCAGGATCGACCGGACCATGTCGTCATCGTCGACCACAAGGACGCGACGTCCTGCTCCCTCGACTTCGGTAATCTTGTTTTCTCCGGGCACCTCGTCTGGCTTTTCATCCGATAGCGGAAATAAAACCTGGAAGGCAGTTCCTTTGCCGGGTTCCGTGTCGATTTCCAGCACTCCTTCGTGTCCTCGAACGATTCCAAGTACCGCTGCCAACCCCAGACCTCTGCCGGTAAATTTTGTCGAGAAAAACGGTTCGAAGCAGTGGTCGAGAGTTTCCTGATCCATACCACATCCCTGGTCTTCGACCCGGAATACGATGTAATCGCCCGCCTCCGGCTCGTCGAGACCGACGCTGCATTCGAGCAATTCGGAGGTTGTGTAACTTCTGACCGAAGTCTTCACCCACACCGGTTTCGGATCATCTGCGGAAGCCTCGGCGGCATTGATCACCAGGTTCATCACGACCTGCTGAATCTGGGTCTGATTGCAGCGAAAACACGCGTCGTTTGCAGCCAGATCGTATTTGACCTCGACAGTCTTTGGCGTCGAAAGACGAACCAGGGAGGCGATTTCCTCGACCATCGAGTCGAACAGGAGAACCGTTTCTGTAAGCCGTCCCTTGCCCGAGTAAGCCAGCATCTGACTGGTCAGATCGGAAGCTTTTCGAGCTCCTGAATCAATCTCAGTGACCTGATCCCTGAATCGTTCAGGGAGACCATCGTCATGAAGTAACAAACTTGTGTGGCCGGTTACTGACTGAAGCAGGTTGTTGAAGTCGTGAGCGATGCCTCCGGCGAGAACCCCCAGGCTCTCCAGTTTTTGTGCCTCCTGGAAGCGTGCCTCCAGTCTCTGGGTGCTTTCTTCAGCCTTGCGTTGCCGAGACCGAATCAATGCGACAAACAGAAGGGTTCCTGACAGGGTAACGGCCCACACCACCAGGGTACTCCAGTGCTTCCGCAGATTCTGCTGGGCAACTTCTGCCTGCTCTGTCCGGAGCACCTTTTCCATGTTTCGTGTTTTATCGAGAGCACGGTGATACACCTCGTCAAAAGAGATGTCACTTGCCGTTCCCGCTCCACTGGTGGAGCGGTTCTTGAGGCGATCATTCGCCTTTTCTTCCAGTATTCCGAGATCAGATTTGAGACTGGTCGCGTGATCGATGATGGCAACCTCGTCGATCTTGTAAAACTGGATTTCAGGAACCTTGATCGGGAGTTCCTCTTCAAACCGGTCCGCCGCTTCCTGGGCAGCTACGAAATGATGTCGAATCTCCTCGATGTCTTCGCCAGTATCCCCCGTGATCAATTCCTCCGCCCATAGATGAGCCTCTGCGGATTCTTCACGGATAACAGAAAGATAATTGACGACCTCGGCGAAGTTGCGACTCTGCATCAACCAGCTCTGATGCATGTAAAGGAGAGGACCCAGTGAGGCGATGGAAAGGATGACCATCAGAAAATAAAGCGAATGCTGGGAGTGCTTCATCTGTACACCAAATCACTCTCGATACGCACCGATGGCCAGCTCGGGCAGAGAGGTCTTTCCGGAAAAGATTACCATCTTTCCCGGAAACGAGACGGGGGG
>JAYZTT010000009.1:0-75837 GCA_036125855.1 Planctomycetota bacterium | reverse complement strand
AACGGCGACCGTCACCGACAACACCTTCGACAACCTGCAACTGGGTAGTTTTGGTGAAGGCGAAGGATTGCAGGCGTGGCTGATCACGGACCTGACCGTCACCGGCAACAGCTTCAACAACTGTGACTCGGGGATCGAGATTGCGAACCAGGATACTCATCCGGTGAATGCTTCGATCCACGACAACAGCTTCTCGAACCTGGCGACTCGCGCCATCGGAGCGTGGAATGCGGGTAGTTTCCTGAACACACCTTCGACGACCGCAGGTATCGACGCCTCTTGTAACTACTGGGGCAACGACAACGGACCTCTGGTTGCGGGTCAAAACGACCACACCGCCAACGGCGAGACCTACGGTGACACGTTGGAGGGCACCATGGTGTACGGGCTGTGGCGCACCGGTTCGGTGGCAGGACCCTGCACCGGCGGTGACTGCGATGGCAACAGCATCTACGACGGCGACGAGATCGCTGCAGGCGCCCTCGACTGTGATGGTGACCAGGATCTCGATTCCTGTGAGATCACTGCTGATCCGACTCTCGACTGTGATCTCGACGGTGACCTGGATGCGTGCGAGTTGATCGCAGGTACAGGATTTGACTGTAACAACAACAATATTCTCGACAATTGTGATATCGCCACTGCGACCAGCAAGGATTGTGACAGCGACGGCGTGCCTGACGAATGTCAGATCGCTGCTGGTGCTGACGACTGCGATGGCGATGGTGACCTGGACAGCTGTGAGCTGATTGCCGGTACCGGCGTCGATTGCAACAGCAACAACACTCTCGACAACTGTGACGTCGATACTGGAGCCAGTCTCGACTGCAATACGGATGGTATTCCTGATGAGTGCCAGACGGATTGCAACGGCAATGGCATCCCAGACGACTGCGATCTCACGGCAGGGACCAGCCCGGATTGTAATAACAACGAGGTTCCAGACGAGTGCGATTTCGCCAGCGGTAATTTTGCCGATTGTAATAACAATCGACTTCTGGACGTGTGTGAAATCCAGAGTGGTGACAGTGAAGACTGCGATTCTGATGGCGTACTGGACTCATGTGAAATCGCATCCGGTGCTGCCGACTGTGATAGTAACGAAGTTCCGGATTCCTGTCAGACCGATACCGATAACGATGGAACGATCGATCCTTGTGATTCTGATCTCGATGGAGATGGCATCGAAAATGACTGCGATGTCGACCAGGTTGCAGGTGCTGATTGTAACAGCGATGGAACCATCGATTCCTGTCAGCTAGCAGGCAATGATTGCAATACCGATGGCATTCCAGACGATTGCCAGACTGATTGCGACAACAACGGAACCCCGGATGACTGTGACATCACAAACGGAGCTGCGGATTGCAATGGTAACAGTGTGCCCGATAGCTGTGATATCGATGGTGGTGCCCAGGATCTGAATACCAATGGCATTCCAGATTCTTGTGAGACCGACTGTAACAACAACGGTCAGCCCGACGATCATGATATTTCGACTGGTGCCAGTCAGGATTGCGATTCGAACTCGATTCCTGATGAGTGTGACATCGACACTGGTGCTACTGATTGTGATGCCGACGGCATTCCGGATATCTGTGAGACTGCAGACGACTGCGATGGAGATGGACTTCTCGATTCCTGCGAGATCGCCACCGGTGTACCGGACTGCAATGGCAATGGTCTACCCGATGATTGTGACCTCGCCGGTACAGGGCCCACGGTCGATTGTAACAACAATGGTTTCCTGGACTCTTGCGAGATCGCCAGCGGCTTCGCTGATGATTGCGATAACGATGGCCTCATCGACACTTGTGAGATCGATACCGACAGCGATGGAGCTATCGACGATTGTGATGACGACGACGACAACGATGGATCGTTGGATGTGGACGACACCGACGACACCAACCCCAATATCTGCTCTGACACCGATAATGACGGTTGCGACGACTGCTCCGGTGGTAGTTACGATCCGTCCAACGACGGTACCGACTTC
The DNA here is from genome assembly GCA_036125855.1 of Planctomycetota bacterium. Classification (GTDB taxonomy): domain Bacteria; phylum Planctomycetota; class UBA8108; order UBA1146; family UBA1146; genus UBA1146. Next base: position 73,838 of record JAYZTT010000009.1, on the reverse strand, counting down.
GATAATGACGGTCTGTGTGACGTTGGCGACGATGACGACGACAACGATGGTTCATTAGATGACGACGACACTGACGACAACAACCCGAACGTCTGCTCCGACACCGACAGTGATGGATGTGACGACTGCTCCGGTGGTAGTTACGATCCGTCCAATGACGGTGTCGACTTCGATAATGACGGTCTGTGTGATGCCGGAGATGACGACGACGATAATGACGGATCGTTAGATGTCGATGACGCCGATGACAACAACCCGAATGTTTGTTCTGACACCGACAATGACGGTTGCGACGATTGTTCTGGAGGTAGTTACGATCCATCTAATGATGGAATTGACACCGACGGAGATGGTCTTTGTGACCTCGGTGATGACGACGATGATGGAGATGGCATTTCAGACGATTGCGATACTGACCACACCAGTGGAGCCGATTGTAATGGCAACGGTGAAATCGACAGTTGTGAGATCGCATCGGGATCTGCTACCGATTCTGACGGTGACGGTACTCTCGACGAATGCGAACAGTTCGTTCGTGGAGATGCTAACGGTGATGGTCATGTCGATATCAGTGACGCAATCTACATTCTCCAGGCCTTGTTCGGTGGTGGAGCTCAAAGTGGTTGCGCGGATGCTGCGGATGTCAATGACGACGGTAATCTGGACGTCGCGGATGTCATCAGCATTCTGGGGTATGTCTTCCTCGCAGAAGCACCGCCAGCGGCACCGTTCCCCGATTGTGGGATTGATCCTACCGATCAAGATGGACTGGATTGTGCTAGCTATACCAACTGTCCCTGATCGACAGTGAACTTTGATTCAAGTGAGAGGCCGTTCCCGGTATCGGAGCGGCCTCTCTTCTTTTTCTGGGGTAGATGGTTGTTGAGGTGATAGGAGCAGCGGATGCTTGAGTCAGGAGGCATTCCGATGAATGACCCATCCGAGACAGGAATCTGTACCTTGCTGGTCTTGCGCCATGCCGAGAAGGATGGTGGTAGAGATCCGTCTCTCAGCAGCAAGGGCAAGGAGCGAGCCAAGGCACTGGCCAGGGTCCTATGCGGGGTTTCCGTCACCCGTTTGTTGTGTACTGAATATCGGCGAACACGCGAAACCATCGAACCGCTTGCAGCAGCAGTGGGCTGTGAAATCGAAACCATCTCCGCTGACAATTCTCCAGAGTGGCGGCAGGCTCTTTCGACCATCGAGTCGGGTGACTGTGTGGTGATTTGTGGTCATCAAAACACCGTGCCCTTGTTTGTCGAAGCTGTCGGAGGCAACATCTCTGGAACTGAAAAAATATCAGGTCATGCCTGGATACCCGGACATGTCTTTGATCGCCTATATGTCGTTGTTTGGCCGTCAGGAGAGTCGATTCCCACTCCCTCGGCAAAAATTCTAGAGCTTCGTTATGGAGCAAGCAGCGACCCACAGGAATCTTGAACAACGCCTTCGATGCGATATCCTCGATGGGACGTAGGTATCTATAAGCCTATAGTTTCGTTTTAGCGAGAGATTGAGGTAGCCGATGAGCAGGAATTCACACCTGATATTGTTTGTTTGCCTGGTGATGTTCACCGCTCCTGTGTTTGCCGGAGGGCATCTGTGGGACATCAACGAGCTTTACTCTAACTTTGATGGATCGATTCAGTTCGTGGAATTGCATGTTCCGATGGCGGCTGCCAATGAAACCTTCATGAATAACAAGTTCATCCGTAGCCTTCAGACGGGGGAGGAATTTCTCTTTCCTGAAAATCTGTCGGGAAGCACCTCATTTGCGCATCTGCTCATCGCTACCCAGGGATTTGCAAATTTGCCAGGTGCTCCAACCCCGGACTACATCTTGCAGGATAATTTCATGGCGGTCTCTGGCGATACGATCACCTGGCACACCTATGACGTCTGGAATTACCCGAGCCCTGCTCTGCCGATCGATGGCGTGATGTCGATTCAGAAGAACCTGGGCACCGGCCAGTTGATTCTTGCAGCCAATACCCCGACAAATTTCAGCGGTGACACCGGTAGTGTCGATGCCGGCGGGCCGCCACCGCCACCAGCTGCGCCAACCGCCAGTTTCTCCATCGATATCACCAGTGGAGAAACTCCCCTCGATGTGGTCTTCAGTGATACCTCGACAGGCACCATCGATTCCTGGTCATGGGATTATGGTGACAACAACGGTTCTGGTTCACAAAATCCCTCTCACACGTATACCTCTGCCGGGACTTACACGGTGACATTGACTGTGACCAATGCAGGTGGATCTGACACCTCTACATGTACCGGATGCATCACAGTTACTGACCCACCACCGCCTCCTTCACCTTCATTTATCCGGGGTGATGCCAACCAGGATGGCACCATTGATATTACCGATCCGATCTTTTCGTTGACTTACCTGTTTAGCAGTGGCCCTGCTGATTGTCTGCAGGCACTAGATGCTAATGACGACAATGGTGTCGATCTGGGTGATGCGATCTATATTCTCACATACCTGTTTGGAAGTGGGCCCGCTCCGACGAGTCCGAACCCCGATTGTGGCCAAGATTCGACACCAGGGGGAATTCTCGATTGTACGGTGTTCAGCGGCTGTCCCTGATCGGCAACGATCTGACAGTGTGGCTCCTGCTCTTGAGTTGCTTGCTTTCCGGTTGCCAGCTGGGAGGTGAGAAGTCCATTCAGTATGGTGCTTTCAGTTGCGAAGGTTGCATAGAAGCCCTGCCCATCAACGGATGGTGTGAGTCCTGTTCTCATGGACTCGTGGCAGGTCTGGTGATCCCCTCACGGCAATTTCACGAAGCACTCGATGCCCATGGTCACGAGGTCGATACAGAGACGATTCTGTGTAATCTGTGTCGGGAAGTGGCCCGGCAGGATCAGTTCTGTCCTCGCTGTCGTCATGGATTCGTGGCAGGTCAGCTGTATTTCTCGGAATTGACCTGGTCTCTGGCACGAGGCGATTCAGCTCCGACCGATCTCAGCTGTAGCGGTTGCAGAGAACATGTCGGTGGACTCGGTGATTGCAAGGATTGTCACAGGTACTGGGTGGGGACCGTGTGCTTCATTTCGACGCAAGATGGCCGTCGAGCCGAGCAGCAATATCGACGGCTGCTGGTCGCCCTGGAGCGTTTGCCGGGCTGCAGTGAGTGCGCCATCGGCGGTTTTTTTGGATTCCAGTGCCGTTCTTGTGCGACAGAACCGATTCCAAATCCCCTCAAATAGCCAAATCGTCACAAGATCCGTCAATTTCCATATTTCTTTAAAATTCCATGTCCGACCTTCTGTCCAACCCGGATCAGTTGGCATGGGAAGGGGGGGCGCCGAAGGCGGGCTGGCGATCCCCCCCGACCCTGGCTTAAAACCAGAACACCTCCTCACCGGAGCCCCCAAATTTTATCTTTTGGGGGCTCCGCGTCTTTCAATTTCAAACGACGGGATCGGGCTCAACGCGTTGGGGCTTTGAAATTCGTTTCTTTCGCCCCGAGAGGTAGGTTTTCACCAAAAGAGGTGATGGGAACCACTTCTCCCGCCGCGATTCTTTCAGCAAAAATGCGAGGATACTCCTCATCGATCCAGGTGCGCAGGTCTGCTGGCGCTGACTGTTCGATCAGATTTCGGAACCAGTATGGACCTTCATGTTTTCTACGACGGTGTCCGTAGGGGATGAAACGAAGCTGCTGCCATGCCTCTTCAATAGAATCTCCACAGATGAGATGGCGATAGAGAGCTGAGCCGAAACCGGTTTTATCTTTACCTCGCTTGCAATAGAGCAACAGCGGCCTTGGAGCATGATCGAGAATGTGGACAAACCTTTGCAGTGATCGAGGATGGGGTAAATCGGAGGAGCGAAGGTGGATATTGTGATACTCGATTCCCAGGCAGCCAAAATTGCTCAATCGGGCTTCCTGGTCGGAGGAACTGGTTCTTCGCAAGTCGATGGCGCTGCGAATGCCCAGATCAAGAAGGATCGACTGGAAATGAAGGGAGGGGCACGACCCCCGCGCGATTCGCCACGCCTGAGGAGGATCGAGCGGATGTAGATTCCACCGCAGTTTTTGATACCAGTTATTCATGAATCCCCATGGCATCCAGAACCCCCCTCGAGCAAGAGGATAATCGAGTAGGCGGGAGACGGGAAGGCTTCCCGATACCGGTTCTCGGCAGTTCGGTTACGATGTCAGGGCGATTTCTCACGGTGGAGAGGAAATGAATATGATCTCGACTGGATTGCTGATCCTGGCGTTGGTTCACCACCCTGACTCGAGTGTGCTCGCGATCACCAGAACTGGGTCTCGTCAGACGGTTGAGCTGAAAACGCCCGATCTGGTCATCGGCAAGGTGCCAGATCATCTTCCAGGCATGAGTGGCACCTTTCAGCAGTATCTCTCCGTCTTCGGGGTGCACGTTCTGGCGACCAGGGCGGTCCCTGCCGCGAAGGTTCGCCATGTTGGGGCAGTACTCGCCGAATATCTCGACAATGATGAAGATGGCAAGGTGGACAATCCTCAGGTTGTCGAGGCGATGACATCGCGGGCGATGGCGATGGTTCTGTTCCGTAGCGAGAGAGAGATGGAGCGACTGGAGCGCTCAGAAATCGAGCAGTACGGATACAGGTATCTGCAGGGCCAGTTTGCCGGTGAGACCGCCCCCTCTGGGGGATTTGATGCGACCCTTGAGGAAGTTCTCCATCTGGTTACGGCTGGATACTCAGAGGCTTACCCGAGGATATTTGGCACGGTTCCAGGAACCGCTCTCGCGGATTGTCTCGATCGGGCACGGGGAGGTCGTTTCGGTTCCGTTCCGAGACGATACCCAGAGAAAGCGTGGTTTCATTACGATGATCGAACATGTGATTATTCGTGCATGGGGGTCGAATATCTCTACTGGGGACTCACCTCGTTACTGGGAGCACAGGATCAACCGGAGCGAGCTCGACAGATTGCCCACGAATGGGAACTGGCTACAGCAGAATCGGTGCGAGAAAAGGATCCCTGGATCACAGCATTGCTAGAAGATCCTCAATACCGCTGGGCTCGTGTGCTTCCAGACGGCCATTATGCTCCTGCTGCGGTGGATGTGAAAAAAGACAGCGGGAATGATGGAAAGCAGGAACGATGAGTCGCCCCGTGGCCCTGGTGACCGGAGCCAGTTCAGGGATTGGTCTCAGCTTTGCCCAGGAATTGGCTCGGCGGGGATATGATCTGGTGCTGGTCGCCAGAAGGGTTGACCGTCTTGAGCAGGTCGCTCAACAGCTGAAGCAAGACCACTCCATCGATTGTCGAGTAGAGCCGAGGGATCTTGCCGATCCCGATTCGATCAGGGATCTTGTGATGGTTCTGGACCGAGACCAAGTCGAGGTCGAGGTCCTCATCAATAACGCAGGGTACGGCCTGGCCGGTTCTTTCCTATCCCAGCCCTGGCAGCGCCATGAAGATTTCATCCGCGTGATGCTCACAGCAGTTTGCGAACTGACCTACCGATTATTGCCGTCAATGAAGAAGAGAGGTAAGGGCCGGATCATCCAGGTCTCTTCAGTGGCTGGCTTTCTACCAGGAACTGCAGGACATACCCTTTATGGTGCAGTGAAAGCAGCCCTCAATTTATTCACGGAGTGCCTGTCCCTCGAATGTCGAGGCAGTGGTGTAAACGTCACATCGTTGTGTCCGGGATTCACCCATACGGAGTTTCATGATGTGAATGGAACCCGGCAGATGATGTCACGGATGCCGGGTATTCTGTGGCTCCATCCAGATCGAGTGGCGCGTGAGGCTCTGGATTGCTGTGACCTGGGAAAGGTCTATTGCGTTCCGGGAATCGTTTACCGGTTACTGCTGTGCATCCTGGGGCTGATCCCCTCGTCATTGAGAAGATCGATCGTCGCAGCGCAAGGCTCTTCATTCAGGGATTCATCAGAGGCACCGGTGCAATCGACCTGAGATGAAAGGCGATCACCAGGATCGAATTCAAGCAGTGCCAATCCAGACTCTTCCGAAGAAGAGGTAACGTCCCCTCGGTTCCCACTGGGGAGTTCAATTCGAATTTCCCTGACGGTACCGATTTGAGATCGTTTGGCATTTCCTATCTCAGGCGGTGATGGCCCCCAGGATCGCATCATAGTCAGGCTGATCCGCCACTTCGGTCACGTACTCGACGTGGGTCAAGATACCCGCTGGATCGACGACGAAGACAGCTCTGGCCAGGCAACACTCGAGGGGGCCATTGGCAATGTGGACTCCGTACGATTCACCAAAAGCGCTAGAGCGGTGGCAGCTCAAGGTCGTGACATTCTCGACACCTTCTGAGCCACACCAGCGTTTTTGAGCGAAGGGGAGATCTGCGCTGACAACCAGGACCTCCACGGCGTCGTTATCAGCAACACGGTTGTTGAATAGCCTGGTTTCCTCCTGGCAAACAGGGGTATCCAGGGAAGGAACCGTTGCTATGATTCTCGCCTTACCAGCAAAGGACGCCAGGGAGACTTCTTCCATGCTAGAGTTTTGCAGCAGGAAATCAGGCGCAGCCGCTCCTACAAGCAGCTGAGGCCCGGTTACGTCAAATGGAGTGCCTTTGAGTGTGATGGCATCGGTTCTCGTTTCGACCATTGATTCCTCCCCATGAAAGTTCGATTCCAGTGGACAGTTCTCTGCTCCGGTAGAGCCGTCAGGGAGGGACTTTCAGCGATAATAGAACCCAAATCAAGTCGACTATCTCATCATTGTCCACGGGGAACATGACACAAGCCTCATGGTGAACCTGATTTCCATCTGTTTTGGTGTTCGAAAATGGCTGTGAAAGAGAATCCAATTTCTTGCGCAATAGCTGTAGCTGGGATCATGGTTCCGCGAACACCGAACTACAAGTTCAGTGTTATCCAGATATCTGCAGTCATCCTAGATTGCATAACCCGTTGTGTGTTCCAACCGAATTTGACCGACATAAACATGTATCAATAGTTCTCGACCTTCGGATCCGTTAGAGAGAAGAACTCATGTAGCATTTAAGTGCGACGTCGCCTGTCAGCAATGGTCTGAAAATTACTTCTTGCATCATCTTTGAACTTTGATTGAATCAGAAAGCTCGAAACAAGTTTATGTATTAATAGTTGTGTATTTGAGACAAGTTTGGACGTTGATCCAAAGTGGTGAAGGTTAAGGTTGGATTGCAGCGGTAACATATTAGTATGACGAGACAGTTATTGGATCGTTGTTCGCTGCATGTCTATTATTTTTAGGGACACATTATTCCCCGACGCGGTGTCATGTTCCCACAAAATGTGAGGGAAGGTGCTTTATGCGCTTTACTGTGGTGCTTTTATTTGTCTTCTGTGTCAGTGGATTTGTTCCTGCGCAGGATTTCGGCCCAATGTCGGAATTGACAACTCCCCTTCCGGGTAACATCTCCGAGTTTGTCGAGAACGAAGCTGCGGCAATCGCACTCGGTAAAGCACTGTTCTGGGATGCCCAGATCGGTGGAGATGGTGTTACCGCGTGCGCGACCTGCCACTTCTCGGGAGGATCTGACACCCGTGATAAGAACCAAGCGCATCCAGGAGCTGCTGGAGTTTTCACCAATAACTCTGCAAACGGTCAGTGGACTCGCGCCGACTTCCCGTTCCGCAAGCTAGCGGATCCGGATGACGCGGAATCGGCTGTCGAAAGAGATTCGACCGAGGTAGGCGGCTCTCAGGGAGTACACGACTTCGATTTCGTGGGAATCTCTGGTCTTCTTGGTGCCGGCGGTAGCCAGGTTGATTGTGACAACGTGGACCAAGATGGTCTTCCCATCATCAACGCGACTCACAGTGTCGGTGGTGTCAACGTTCGCCAGACTACTGGTCGTAATGCGCCATCAGCTGTCAATGCGGTTCACAGTGTCGACTCCTTCTGGGATGGCCGTGCACGCTCTGACTTCAATGGATTGAATCCTGGTGGACAGGGCGATGCAGACGCAGTGATTCGTAAGGTCGATGCCGACGGTAATATCTGTGCTTGCGGAGTTACCATGGAAAAGGCTGCTCTCGCTTCTCAGGCGACCGGCCCTATCGGTAGTGACGTAGAGATGACCGGTGCTGGACAGCCGAATATTGCTCTGGGCAAAAAGGTGATGACTCTTACGCCGTTGGCCAATCAGGTTGTGGCCGGTGACGACGGAGTGCTTGGTTCAATGGCAGCTGCTGGTGGTGGTCTCAGTACTTCTTACGTGGAGATGATCCAGGCGGCTTATCGTCCTGAGTACTGGAATTCGAGTGCGATCATGGATGCCGCTGGCACCGTAATTGATGCGAATCCGGACGGCCTCAATGTCCCTCAGGGTGAACATGAATACAGCCTGATGGAAGTCAATTTCACACTGTTCTGGGGAATCTCAGTGATGCTCTATGAGGCCAGCTTGGTCTCTGATGACACTCCTTTTGACCGCTGGCTTGCTGGAGACGACAATGCGCTTTCTCCGGAAGCTGAAGCAGGTATGGATGCATTTTATAGCGGTGGCACCAAGTGCTCGGAGTGCCACTCCGGACCTCTTCTGAGTGCTGCTTCCTGGGATCAGATCAATGAGCCCGGCAGTGTTGGCGAAGGACCCGTCGTAGAGGTTGATGGTCAAGACGACTCTGGTGTTGGTGACAAAGGCTTCTTCAATATTGGCGTTCGTCCAGTAGCTGAAGATGGAGGACGTGCGAATGTCGGTGCGAACACCTGGCGTTCAGCTCTCGCATCTGGCAACACAGGTATGCTTCCAACTGCACAGGTTGAAAGTGTAGATACCGGTGCGACCAACATGAATGAGGGTGCGTTCAAGACTCCTACACTTCGCAACGTCGAATTGACGGGCCCCTTCTTCCACAATGGAAGCCAGGGAACCCTGAAGCAGGTTGTTGAGTTCTACACCCGCGGTGGTGACTTCGGTGGCGATGGAACGAATGTCCATAAGCACGTCAATCCTATCGGAAAACTTCGCGGTAAAGAGCCACGTCAGGAAGCTGTTGTGGCATTCTTGAAGGCTCTTACTGATGAACGTGTCCGCTGGGAAAGTGCTCCTTTCGATCATCCGTCACTGGATATTCCGAATGGTGCAATCGGCGATGACATTGACGTAGGTGATGGCACAGCTGGTATTCTCGCTGGCGAGTCGAGCGACAACATGGTCACTCTTCCAGCCACAGGAGCTGGTGGACGTACAGCACTGGATGGTCCGGTCAAAGGATTCCTTGCAGATGACGACGATGGTGCCGGAACTCTGGGTGGAGACACCGACCCGGTAACCAATGTTGTTTGTTTCGAGACCACCAACGGCGTATCCGTATCCTGGTCGACCACGACACCCATCGATTCCTACGTGATTGAAATTGATCATGGCGGTATCTTTGGCGCTGAGGTCATTTCTCTCACTGGAGCAGAACTGAGTTTTGAAGATCCGACATTCCGTCCAGGAGTTACCGGATATTTGATCACTCCTTTCTCTCTTGGGTCTGAGCTGAAGTCTTCGGCTTGTTACATCCGTCGTGGAGAAGTTGAAGGACAGATTCCTCACTTCTTGCGTGGTGATATGAACTCCGATGGTGTCATCGACATTGCGGATGCTATTGAATCGCTTCAAGGCATTTTCCTCGGTGGCCTGATTCCTTGTGAAGACGCAGCTGACTGGAATGATGACGCTCAAGTTGACATTTCAGATCCAATCGGCACTCTGAGTTATCTATTTGGTGGTGGAGTTGCTCCGGCACTTCCATTCCCAATGTGTGGTTCAGATCCGAGTTTCGATTCGCTTGGATGTGAACAGGTGAATATCTGTCAGTAACTTTTCAGAGTTCTTTTGTTTGCAAGAGAGCCTCGCACCTTGATGGTGCGGGGCTCTTTTTTTATATCTGTTTCGCCAGATTGCCCTCAGCTACCACCAGCTGACGTCTAAATAATTTATTTCATGACTTTTGAGTCATTTAGAACTGTCCTATCCACAACTTGTGTTTGTTAACTCGACATAGAAAGATTGATCCCGTGGAAAGATGTATGGCGGTGACTCTGCGTCTTGCCGTGTGCTTTACCTTATTTAAGAGACTGCGGGTAACAGAGGTTAGGTGGATTAATGCGGACAACAGCATCGTTAGTCCTGGGCACTTGTTTGGTGCTAATTTCCTTCACGGGACTTGGAGCACAAGACTTTGCACCAATGTGGACTTTACCCACTCCCCTTCCGGGAAATATCAGTGAATTCGTTCAGGACAATACAAAGGCCATCCAGTTGGGCAAGGCTCTCTTCTGGGATATGCAGGTGGGTTCCGATGGATTGACGGCTTGTGCGACTTGTCACTACTCAGGTGGTTCTGACACTCGAGACCGAGGCCAGGGTCATCCAGGTGCCCTGGGCCTATTTCAAAATCTTGCTCCCAATAAACAGTTAACTCACGACGATTTTCCGCTGCGCAAGCTATCCGATCCGGATGTTGCCACTTCTGCCGTTTTGAGAGACTCAACTGAAGTGGTCGGATCACAGGGTATTCATAAGGTGACCTTTGATGGAGTTGCCCTCGGTCTGGATGGTGCGGATGATGAGGATGACTGTACTGGCGAGCCCGATTTCTTGAATCATGTCAATGGCGTAAATGTACGTCAAACGACCGGACGGAATGCTCCCTCAGCTCTTAACGCGATTCACTATGTGGATGCTTTCTGGGATGGACGAGCTCGATCTGATTTTAATGGCAATGATCCACATGGTCAGGGAAATCCCGATGCCGTGGTTCAGAAGATCTCACTGGATGGATCAATTTGCGCTTGTGGTATCACGATGGATCGAGCGGCTCTTGCTTCTCAATCTGTAGGCCCTCCTCTCAGTGGTGTGGAGATGTCCGGTTCGGGTCGTCAATTTTGTGACCTGGGCAAAAAGGTTTGTAACCTGATGCCACTGGCAGGTCAGATGGTTGCTACGGATGACAGCGTTCTTGGTGGCCTTGCCATGTCAGGAATTGATGGAGGCCCTGGACTCAGTACATCTTATGTCGAGCTGATCGAGGCGGCATTCCGACCGGCGTACTGGGCATCTGAAGGTATTTTCAATGAAGCTGGTGAGTTGATCGGAACGGGAACACCGAGTGGTCCCGATGAGTTTGCTCAGATGGAAGCTAACTTTTCTCTCTTCTGGGGATTATCCGTGATGCTCTATGAAAGTACGCTTGTTTCCGACCAAACTCGTTTCGATGAATGGTTGGCTGGAAATGAAAATGCTCTATCCCCTGAAGAAGAAAATGGGATGGACGCATTTTACAGCGGCGGCACAAAGTGTGCTGAATGTCATACCGGGCCACTTTTGAGTTCTGCCACCTGGGGAGAGCTCAACAGTGATGAAGGTGGTGGTGCAGGACCCGTAGTAGAAGTCGATACCAATGGACAGAGCGGAATCGGCGATAAGGGTTTCTTCAACATTGGTTTGCGTCCAAACAGTGAAGATGGAGGTCGCGCAAACGTTGGAGCCATGACCTGGACCAACTCCTGGCTTTCAGGAAACAGCGCTGCACTGCCGAGTGGGCTCATCGATCCGGAATTAGAAATTGGTCCCGATAAAAACGTTGGCGCATTCAAGACACCAGGTCTTCGTTGTGTCGAGCTGAATGGTCCTTATTTCCACAATGGTAGTGCTGCGACCTTGCTTCAGGTCATCCAGTTCTATACTCGTGGAGGTGATTTTGGTCATCTGAATCCAGATTCTGTGAGCACCTACATCGATCCCATCGGTAAGTTGCGGAACAAGCTACCGAGGCAGATGGCGATGGTGGCATTCCTCAAGTCATTGACCGACGAGCGCGTCCGCTGGGAGCGGGCCCCATTCGATCATCCGGAATTGAGTCTTCCCAACGGTGCGGTTGGTAGTTCCTTGATCGTCGAAACTGACGATCAAGATCCCACTGAATCTGCCGACAACATGTTTACACTTCCTGCTGTCGGAGCGACGGGCAGAACTGCCGAGATGGGACCGGTGAAAGGTTTCCTCAATGGGGATGACGGAAGTGGTGCAGGACCTCTGGGTGGAACCGATGATGATCCGATTACCGATGTTGCTTGTTTTGAAACGTCCGAGGGTGTGACCCTTTCCTGGAACAACAACACCGTTTTGAGCATGATCTCCCTGGAGATTGATCACGGTGGTTTCTTCGGCGCGCAGATGATTGTTTTGAGTGGCGATGTTACTACCTATGTAGACCCGCTTTTCCGCCCGAATGTAACCGGATACGTGCTCACTCCGTACTACCAGGGCGTCGAATTGAAATCGGGTGGCTGTTTCATCCGTCGCGGCGTTTTCCCCGGTCAGATTCCACACTTCCTACGAGGTGATATGAACCAGGATGGTGTCATCGATCTCGCCGATGCCATCGATAGCCTTCAGGGGATTTTCAGTGGCGGTTTGATGGCTTGTCATGATGCAGCAGATTGGAATGACGACGGAGCGGTTGACGTTTCTGACCCCATCTGCGCGTTGAGTTACCTGTTCGCAGGGGGCTCCCCTCCAGCACTTCCATATCCACAGTGTGGTTCGGATGTCGGTCATGACCAGCTCGATTGCGGGCAGCCAGTTTCCTGTCCTTGAGCCTGATAATTAGAGTTTTCAAAGGGCCCTGCATTACGAAAATGCAGGGCCCTTTTTTTGGTTCTGATCGATTGGATTCCAGTTATTCGGAAAGGGAACGAACCCGTAGATTACGAAATGCTACCGCGTCACCGTGACCGAGGAATCCGATGTGTCCCGACTTCCTTTTTAATCCTGGATGATCGACTCCGTCGACAGTTCCACCACGGCTAACGACATCCAGATCGGTATCGAGGATGGTCGTTCCGTTCAGGCTGACGGTGACCCTTCGACCATCACAACGTATCTCCTGAAAATTCCACTGTCCCACTGGTAGTAGATGCCCGACCTGGGCAGGAGCAACGCCATAGATGCTGCCATGCATCTGATAGGGCTTCAGCGTGGCATACTTCTCGGCGCTATTGTCAATGATTTGCACTTCCATCCCCTCGAAAGCGGCGTTTCCCTCCGCTGGGGCGCGAATGCCAACGCCGTTGTTTGAGCCAGGGGATAGTTTGAATTCGAAACGGAAAATGAAATCGGAATATTCATCTGCAGTGTAGATGTTGCCACCATTACCTGGTTCACAACGAATTTCACCGTCAGCAAATTGATATCCGTCCGTCTGGCCGATCCAGCCCTCCGAGCTCTTGCCATCAAAGATGCTCGTCCATGAGGCGCAGCGCTGACGCAGCTTGCTGGCACTTCGGCGACGATTTTCAGGAACTCCCTTACTGAGCAACAGGGCGTCGAGCAGATTGATGCTGTAGGACTCGTATCGGCCAGCTTCAAGCCGCTCAGCGAGTTCCAGAACCTGATCGGCATGCTTGCTCTTGTTGCTGTCAGGGGCGGCGACCAGGCGGTCGACGGCCGGTTTCATCGCCTGTGGTGAACCGAGGGCGACCAGAGCATCGAGAGCGGATTCGGTGATGGCAGTATCCTCCTCGGTCAGTAACGCGAGCAAGGCTGGAATCACCCCCTCTGCCTCTCCCCTCATTGCCAGGGAAGTGGCGGCGGCAGGTTTCCAGCGACCGGGCCCCTTCTGGAGGATTTCGAGGAGCGCTTGCTGGGCAGCCAATCCAGGGATCGATCCGAGACTGCGGATCGATTCGTCGGACCAGTTCTGGTCGGAGATGACGGCTTCTAACATCGGCACCACGCCGATCGGATTTCCAAGATCCCCCAGCATCCGGGTCAGAAACCTGTCGACTCCTTCGCCATGAGTATTGCCGGTCACTGACACCAGGATTTTTGCCAGTTGTGTACTCTGCGTTTTATTGCCGGGAGCCGCGGCAAGCATGACGAGCCCGAAGATGGCGCTCCTGGCGCTGGCGTCACGCTGAAGGATGAGTTTTTTTTCCTCCCGGTCACCAGCGACCTGACTGCGGTCTTTGATATAAACAATCACCGCCCGGATCTGCTGACCATCTTCGCTGAGGGCTGATTTCAAAACTTCCTGTTTACCAGTGGCATCGGTTCCACTCAGTTGCGAGAGCAATATTTCTGCAGCGGATTTTTCCTTAGGATTGTCCTGGCAAACACCTGTATTCGTCGCAGCAAGTAGAAAGAGAATCATTAGCGACTTGGAGTATTTGTGTTTCATACAAAATCTTCCTGATCTGTGAAAAAAAGGCCGTTGCTGAATCACTGGGATAACTGCCCCGGCAGGTCACGGATAGACATTCATTTGGTATTTCCGTGCCAGAGTTTCCCCTCTTTTTGAATCTTAGAGCTTCGGTGTATCGGTTTGGGCTGTGTTGTGACGAATGCAGGATCCCCTGCGGGATTCCTATTGAGCGCACTTGCGCCACTACCGATAACGTCTGAGAATAACGACTCATAGGTCTAAATTTGATGGATTTATTATCACTCAGGAGGTGTTTGATGCGAATCCAGCCCGTTGCTAATGGTCCCGAATCTATTATTCCGCTGCAGCGATATGTCCCATTAGTACTGGGACTGATACTTTTTTTGACGGTGCCCATGGGTCAGAGGGTGCTGCTGGCACAACCGGGAGGCCCCGTTTCATTTCCAGAAGGTAGTGTCGACAACGTGCAGGTGCGGGCCTATTTCACTTTGGTGGGACCAACCGGCGCGGCGCTGGATGTGGGTTTAGACGGAATCCTGTCGGTCAACCGCACAGATCCTCAAGTCGATCCCAACGGCGGCGAACGAATCGAACTGGAAATCGTCGCCCTCGACCTTTGGGGAGATCATCCAGTACTGGGGCCCGTCTCCTTGGAAGCCGACCCGAACACCACTTTTGCGGGAATCATCGAGCGTGGTTCGAATCCGCAGAGTCCGTTGGGGGCAACAGCCACCTTCGAACTGGGTCTGGTGGGAACCATCGGCAACCTGGCGGTCGAGTCTCAGAGTCACACGGTTGTGATCGTCGAAGATGCTCGCACCTTGCCCATCGCCAACTGGAAATTCGAATTTGAAAATGAAATGATCTTTGTCGATCCCAGTAGCGGTATTGAAGTGGGAACCCTGGTGCCAGATCCTGATGATAGAGAGATGGAATCGAGACAGAATCCGTCCTTCTCGGTCGATTTTGGTACCGTGGGTTTGCTCAGTGCGGCAACCATCTACCGCCGTGGCAACCCGCCAGTTCCCGGTCTGGAAATCAGTCCCAGGGATAATATTGATGCTCTGTGCTACGGCGTGAGTGTGACCGATCCGGGTCGAAACGTGATCTTCTCGGTTGCGCCAGGATCGCCAGGTGCCGCGGGAACAGCAGTACGAGCTGCGGCGAGTGCCCCGACCCCTTACCAGTCATCATCCGAGTTCGCCGGAATCGGTCTCGGTGGCCCCGGTAGCAATTCTCTGGTGGTGCCGAACACCGATCTGGTGCTGGCTCCCGCCGATGACCTGGATGCACTCGATAACTTCCCACCCAATTTTGTCGATTTCGACAACCCCGGTGATTTGTTTCCAGAACGTCCGGTTTATTACTCCTTGAGTGCCGGAGATCCTTCCATCGGACAACTCGTACCAGATTTGCGACCTGGTGTTCCTGACGGCTCCATTTCTGCCGATGACATATTGGTCTTTGCACCAGGAGTTGGCCCTGCCATTTACGGCAGCGGTAACCAGGATATCGGTTTGATCAGCGCGGATCCTGCTAACGGTGTCGACGTTGGTGATGATCTCGATGCGCTGGTGATGATGACGTTTCGAACCTGGGAACAGGGAGCTCAACCTTTCCTTTTGCCCGGCCAGGAGCAACCGCTCGATGCTCAGGGCAATCTGATCACGCCGATTACTACCGATCTGGCGTTCTTTTCCCTGGCACCCGGTTCGCCATCGCTGGCTGCCGGTGGTTTTAATGCTGCCGATATCTTTGTCACCAACTTTAATGGCTCCTTTGCCTTGATGATTCCTGCGGCCAACATCGGACTGACCGCTGAAGATAATCTCAATGCCATGAAGTTCATGCTCAGTAGCTGGCACGGTTCCGTCGATGTGCCTGGTAATCCGCCGCCAACCGGTGGTTCGATCGTGACAGTCACCATCGGAGACGGCGTTGTTGCCGTTGATTTACCGACGGTAGCGACCGGTGGCGGTTTCACCGTTGCTGAGACGGTGGCCGATGCCCTCAACAACAGTAGCTTCTTCCAGGCGAGATCCTGGTTGCGCGCCTCGGCTCACTATTTCAATTCGGGGTTGCTGACCATCATCGGCGCTGGCCCCTGCAATACGATCATAACGGTCAGTGATCCAGGGATCGTTATCGAGCCGATTCCGGTGCCGCTACCGTTCCCGCTGATTCCAGCTGCTGGAGGTTGTCCCGGCGATGAATGCGATGATCCGATTCCCGCGGTTCTCGGATTCAATCCATTCGATACGACCGATTGCACCAACAGCACTGATCCGTACGACGATACGCAATGTCCCAATACTTTCCTTGGCAATATGAATCAGGACATCTGGTTCACCTACACGGCTGATGAGTGTGGGGTACTGAGGGTGAGTACCTGTGGATTCGCCTCCTTCGATACCGATCTGGTCGGCTATTACGCCTTCTCCTGTACCGACAAGTATCAGATCGCTTGCAATGGTGATGGACCCAACTGTCCCGACTTTACCTCCGAGATGGAGTTCCCGGTGTCAGCGGGGAACAAGTATCTGATTCGTCTGGGTGGGTTCGATGACGGTGCGTTTGGCAACGGCGAGTTATTCCTCGATCTGGCTCCAGCGACCACCTTGGGCGATGAATGTGTCGATGCCATCCCGGCATCCCTGGGTTTCAACTGGGTCGATACCACCTGTGCGACTACCAGTGCCGATGCGTTCAACGAAGACCAGTGCCCTGGAACTTTCCTCGGCGCGGTGGCGAATGACGTTTGGTATGTCTACACCCCGGATGCGGATGGTTCGATCAATGTTCGCACCTGTAATACGGTCGATTTCGATTCAAGTATCGTCGTGTACACAGGGGCCTGCGATGGTTTGATTCAGATCGGTTGTAACGGTGACGGAGTCGATTCTGCGGGCAACGATTGTTTAGGTTTCACATCCGCCGCTGAAGACATTCCCATCATCAATGGTGATACCATTTTCATTCGTGTCGGAGGTTACTTTCCCGATTCGAGGGGCAAGGGATTGCTCGAGCTGGAGTATCGTCAGAATAATGCTCCGGCAGCGGTCGAGGAACTGGACTGTAGCTCCGACTGCACGGAGATCACGACCCTCACCTGGAGCAATGCTGGCACCTATGACGCCATCAACATCTACGTCAACGGCACGCTGGTCGATACGCTCGGCGGATCCGATACCAGTTATTCCTACACCGGGATCTCTGGTGCCCGGACGATGTGTGTCGAACCGGTCGCCGGTGGTTTGGTGGCACCGCAGGCTTGTTGTGAAGTGTTCGGCCTGACGCCACCACCAGAGAACGTCAACTGTGATCCTGGTGCGGCCTCCACCGATGTTGTGGTCGCCTGGACCAATCCAGTTGTCTATAACGCCATCGAGGTGTGGGTCAATGGTGTGGCGGTAGCCACTCTGCCCGGAACCGAAACCAACTTCGTTGTGGTGGGTGGTGTCGGGCGTGTGATCTGCGTACGTGGCCTCATCGCCAACTGCTGGTCCGAGTTGAAGTGTTGTGACGATACTGGAACGACACCTGGAATCGGCGAGATCAGTTGCGATCCTAATCAAACGAATGGCGAGGTCGCAGTCTCCTGGACCAATCCTGGTTTCTACTCTTCCATCGAGGTCACACTCAATGGAGTTCTGGTGCAGACCCTTTCCGGCACGGCGGATTTCACAACCGTCTCCGGAGTGACCGGTACACGTGAGATCTGCGTGACTGGAATTTTGGTGACCGGCGCGCCCACGGAGCCGGCGTGTTGCATCGTGGATGTCGGTGGTCCCACCGAACCAACCTTCCGCCGGGGAGATATCAATCACGATGCAGGCGTTGACATCGCCGATGCGATTGCCCTGTTGGGTCAGTTATTCTCGGGCGGTGCGACATTCGGATGTGAAGATGCCCGAGATGTGAATGACGATGGGACCATCGACATTGCCGATGCGATCAAGGCTCTGGGTTACCTATTCCTTGGCGGGTCGATTCCGGCTCCTGGTCCCGTCAACTGTGGTCCCGATCCGACCGTCGATGCCTTGCCATTGTGTGTCTACACACCGTGTCCCTGATCGAAGCTGCAAGATGATAAGAAGGGCTGGCGCGGAACTACGCGTCAGCCCTTTTTTCATGAACATAATCGGAGAGCGACGATTCGTCGGATCGCCTCGTCGGCGATCACTGCCTGTATTTTGGAGCAGTTGGATTCCTATTGGCCCCACTGACGAGCACCTATCGAGGGCTGCTATTCGAGCTGAAGCTGTTCATTGAATATCCCCTACCTGTTCATCATCCAATTTTATTGGATTCCAGGTGGAGGCTAATCTGACTGACCTTTCAGATCCGGCATAGAGTGAGCAAGTAATTGTTACTACACATGTGCTACGTGTGTACTGCATTGCTAGCTACTTGGTCTTTCCTTTGATTTCATCGCATGTAAGCGAGGGAATTTTCCCTGTCAATTTACCAGTTCGTTATTTCATGAGTCAGGTGATAGCTCTGCTCTTCATCGGTCCCTATGAGATTTGTTCAATTGTCTTCCTATCCAGGAGGTGCTCGATGCCGTTCCCGTCCGTCACCAATGCTCCCATGTCGACCCAACAAGTTGATTCCATTGCTCCAGTAGATCTGGCTCAGTCGCGCTTTGTGGGGTTCGTGATGAAGTTGTTCTTCTTCACCATCACCTTATCGCTTCTGGCTGGCCCTTTGCAGGCGCAGAATCCTTCGCCGGTTCCTCCTGGTTTCGATGTTCTTCTGGAGGTGGGGACTGTTCAGTACTTCCCGTCTAATGGTGGCGGAATCATCAATATCATGATGGCCAGTAATGTTTCCGTTGCGGGCTTTCAGTTCGGCCTGATTTTCAGTCCAGATATGGTCATCACAAACGCTAGCGATGGCCTTGCGGGGGATGCAGGATTTTCGTTGGATCATACTGATTCGATGGTGATCGGCTTCAGTATGACAGGGGCTACGATTTCCCCGCAACCCGCACTGGCGACTCTGGTGGTTGTCGGTTTTTCTTGCACGAACTGTCCTCTTACACCTCCAGAGATTTGCATCGTGGATCCCATTTTCGGAGATTCAAATGCGAACAATCTTCCCACCGCTGTCGGTCCGTGTTTCCCTCCGCCTCCTCCGCCGCCTGTCGATTCTCCAGTTCCTCCAAGCGTTGATAATGCGTTGATGACAGCCCAGTTCACGATGACAGATGGTTCCAATAGCAGTAATTCTCAAACCGTTACATTTCGTGGTGTCATCTCTATCAATCGCGGAGAAGCCGTGACCAATAGTTCCGGTGAGATTGCTTATCCGATGGAAGTCATCGGCGCTGAGTTATCAAATTCGTTTTTCGATATGCAGTTGAGCATCAAGACTTCTCCGGAGGCACCCTGGATGGCGGTTCCTCAGCCGACAAATAATCCGCCAATTTACTTGGTTGATATGCTCCTTCGGAATGGAAATGGTGCCGTGCTTGGATCTGCCTCCGGTGTGCCACTGACTCCTTCTTCGAACTTTCCACAGGGTAATGATCTGCTGGTTCCCGTGGTTGATTGGCACCTTGACCTTGCCGACACGGTGATCCTCGACGACCCCAATGGATCTTCGATCATCCTGGAACCAAATCCCGATGTCCCCGAGGTCTCGATCATCCAGAATCCTTCTTTTTCGGTCGGGCCGGGCAGTTCTCCTGTGCAGGGCCCCTCAGTTATTTACGGCATGGGAGCTCCCCCTACTCCAGGTTTGACGGTGTTGGGAGTGCTTCCCTTTGAGGATGATGTTGATGCGTTCTGCCACGGTGTCAGTGTTACTGATCCGGGTCGAAATATTTACTTTTCCGTCGATCGCAGCAGTTTTGGTGCTCCCGGTTCTGCGGTAAACCTGGCGGCGACCGCCTTTCCTCCAACGGCATCATCTTCTGAGTTCGGATCGACGGGAGTTACAACCGGTGCTCCTCCTCACAACACACTGGTACTTCCCCATAGTAGTTTTGTTTTAAATCCGGCAGATGATCTCGATGCGCTCGATAACTTTGCACCCAACTTTTCCGACTTCGATGGAAATGGTGAACCTGATCGACCAGCCTGGTACTCACTGAGTGAACCCTCGGCAAGTATAGGATCTCCAAGACCCGAGGCTCCTCGTGCAGGATTGCCCCCGGATGGAATTCTCACCGCCGACGATATCGCGGTTTTTATACCGTCAGGAGCCGTACCGGGAGGCCCGAACATCTATGCCAGTGGCCGGGTTGACATCGGACTCTTCGATGGCAGCGGTCCTAACGGGCTCACCGATGACATCGACGCTGTCGTCATGATGCCCTTGATCAGCTGGGACTCCGGCAATCCTCCCCAGATCACCCCGGCTCCAAAAAATGAAACTCCCCTCAATGCCCAGGGGGAAATCAATATTCCCGCGGGAGGTCTTTCATGGGATCTGGCCTTCTTCTCATTGTCGAGAGATAGCGCCAGTCTTGGTGGACCGCTGGGTTATACCGCTGCCGATGTGTTCGTGACCAACTTCAATGGCACCTTCATGCGTTTGCACCAGGCAGCAGACCTGGATCTGACCGGCGAAGACAACATCAACGCGATGAAATTCATGCTGACCAGTTGGCACGGATCGGTCGAGAAGACCGGCAATAATACCACTGGTAGCAATGTTGGAGTTCTGTTTGGTAATGATCTTGTACGGGTCGACGTTCCTGCGGTGTCGACAGGCAGTGGGTTCGTCATCGCTCAGGCCATCGCCGATGGCTTGAACGATAGCAGTTACTTCCAGGCGCGTCCCTGGATGCGTGCCATTGCCCGGGAGTACAACTCGGGACTGTTGAGCATCATCGGATCAGGTCCCTGTAATACCGTTTTCTTACCGTCGAATCCCAACATCGTCATCACCCCCATGCCGTTACCTCTACCCTTCCCACTGTTCCCACCTGGGGGTGTGTGTCCTGGTGATGAGTGTGATGATCCGATTCCCGCGGTTGAAGGTTTCAATGGCTTCGATACAACCGATTGCACCGATAGCCCCGATCCCTATGACGATGCGCTATGTTTGGGCACAGTACTCGGAGAGATGAACCAGGACATCTGGTTCACCTACACTCCCGAGGTTTGTGGGGTGCTGAAGGCGAGTACTTGTAGTACTTCATCCTTCGATACCGATCTGGTCGGGTACCACGCCATCTCTTGCAGTGAGAAGATACAGATCGCCTGCAATGGTGATGCGCTTGGCTGCGCCAACTTCACATCCGAGATGCAGTTCCCTGTCACCGCCGGCAACAAGTATCTGATCCGTCTCGGCGGCTGGGATGCGAATGCCTTCGGAAACGGTGAGATGCGTCTCGAGTTGGTTCCAGACAGCACCATCGGAGATGAGTGTGTCGATGCCATCAGTGCATCGCTGGGCGCCAACTGGCTCGATACCAGCTGTGCCACCGACAGCCTGGATGCCTATGGCGATGCGCAGTGTGCCAATACGGCGCTCGGTGCCATGGTTCAGGATGTCTGGTATGTCTACACGCCGGATCTGGACGGTCTGCTCAATGTGCGGACCTGTGACAGGATCGATTTCGACTCCGACCTCGTGATTTACAAGGGTAACTGTACCGATCTGGAGCAAATTGCCTGCAACGGGGATGGCGTCGATCCGGCTACTGGTGCCGTCTGTGCCGGATTCAGTTCCGCAGTCGAAGATGTTCCCATCTTTGCCGGAGAGCCGATCTATATCCGGGTAGGAGGTTGGGAGGATGGGCAGTCGGGCAAGGGCTTGCTCGACCTGGAGTACCGTCAAGCCACTACACCACCGGCCATCGAGCAGTTGACCTGTAGTTCCGATTGCGCCGATACCGCCACCATCACGTGGGTCAATGGCGGTGCCTATGATTCCATCACCGTCCTCGTCAATGGTACGGTGGTTGCTACTCTCGGTGGTGCTGATACCAGTTACACCGCGACCGGCATCACCGGAACACGAACCATCTGCCTCGAACCTGTGGCCGGTGGAATGGTTGGACCACAGGTTTGTTGTGAAGTCTTCGGCCTGACGCCCCCACCAGAGAACGTCAATTGCGATCCCAGTGCAGCCACCACCGATGTTGTGATCGCCTGGAACAATCCAGTCGCCTATAACGCCGTCGAGGTGTGGGTCAATGGTGTGATGGAAGCCACTCTGCCCGGAACCGACACCAATTTTGTTGTGGTGGGTGGTGCCGGTCGTGAGATCTGTGTGCGCGGTCTCCTGGCCAACTGCTGGTCAGATTTGAAGTGCTGTGACGATACCGGGACCCCACCACCTCCGGAGGTCCAGGAGTTGATCTGTGAATCCGATTGCGCTGATACCGCCTCCATCACGTGGGTCAATGGCGGTGCCTATGACTCCATCACCGTGCTCGTCAATGGTGCGGCGGTTGCTACTCTCGGTGGTGCTGATACCAGTTACACCGCGACCGGCATCACCGGAACACGAATCATCTGCCTCGAGCCAGTGGCCGGTGGATTGGTTGGACCGCAGGTTTGTTGTGAAGTCTTCGGCCTGACGCCACCACCAGAGAACGTCAGTTGCGATCCTATCTTTGGCACCACCAATGTGGCAGTCGCCTGGAACAATCCGGTGTCTTATGACGCCATCGAGGTGTGGGTCAATGGTGTGATGGAAACAACTCTGCCCGGAACCGCCACCAATTTCCTTGTGGCCTTGGGTGCCGGTCGTGAGATCTGCGTGCGAGGTCTCGTCGCCAACTGCTGGTCTGAGTTGAAGTGTTGTGACAATACCGGGACTCCACCTGGAGTCGGCGATCTCAACTGTGATCCGATCCTTGGTACCACCGACGTGGCCGTTGCCTGGAGCAACCCGATCGTCTACGACAGCATCGAAGTCACTCTCAACGGCACCTTGGTGCAGACACTATCTGGAACCGATACCTTCACCACGGTGACAGGAGTTGTCGGTACGAGAGAGATCTGCGTTATCGGGATCATCGGAGGTGTGGCGACCGATTCGGCCTGTTGCACCGTCAGTACGGGTGGTCCGGGTAATCCTCCCGTCACCGCTGGCGATCCCAACGGCGATGGAGCCATCGACATCGGCGATGCCGTCAACATGCTGGGGTATCTGTTCAGCCAGGAGGCCATCAATTGCCTCGCTGCGATGGATGTCAACGGCGATGGGACGACCGATATTAGCGATCCAATCTACGTGCTGGCATACCTTTTCACAGGTGGACAAACTCCAGTCGGAGGAGGTCCTTGTAGCCCTGATAGTAGCTCTCTCGGATGTGATGACGGCGGCTGTCCGTAGATTGCCGTGAGATAACTTGAGGTGACAAGAAGGGCTGGCGCGTCACTCCGCGTCAGCCCTTTTTCATGAGCTCTTGCGGCGAGCGACGGTTCGTCGAATCGCCTCGTCGGCGATCACTGCCAGCAAGATGATACCGCCGATGACCGCGAACTCGATGGAGTCGGGGATGTCATCGATCAGGACGATGGAATTGCGTAGTACCTGGACCAGCGTGGCACCGATCAGGACCCCGATGATGGTGCCCTCGCCACCACGAAGAGAGCAGCCGCCCAGCACCGCAGCAGCGATCGCATACAGTTCATAGAAGTTGCCGAAGTTCGATGGTTGGGCAGAACCTGTGTCGAGCACGAACAGCAAACCGCCGATTCCGCTGAGTAATCCGCACAGGGCATAGGCACCGATCTTGACCCGATCCACCGCGATACCGCAATGGCGTGCGGCGGTTTCATTGCTGCCGATCGCCAGCAGATGGCGACCCCAGACAGTGCGTCGTAACAGCAGGGAAGCCAGCACCGCGACCACGATCAGAATCAGCAGTGGTGCCGGCAGTGCGAAGTTCTCGGTGATGGGAATGCGACCATTTCCAAGGGTTCGCAGTCCGCTCTCGGTGGTCCCGAATCCGACCGTGTTGTCGGCCAGGATGCCGCGAGTGATTCCCCTGTAGATGAATAGCCCACATAGAGTCACGAGAAACGGCTGGAGCCTCAGCTTGGTCACCAACACGCCATGAGTGAGCCCCAGTGCGGCTGCCAGGATCAACAGGCCCGGTACCACCAGCCATGCAGACAGACCTGCCTGGGTGATGAGCCAGGGAGTGAGGCAGCCGATGAGGCAAACCATCGAACCGATGGAGAGATCGATACCGCCGGTGATGATGACCAGTGATGCACCGATCCCGATGATGCCGAACAAGGCACTGCGCCGCAGCAAGTTCTCGATGTTGTAGGAGCTAAAAAAGGAGGGGCTGATGGAAGCCGTGATGATCGATACCACCGCCAGTACCGCCAGGATGCCCAGTACTTTTTTCATGCCACGTTCCCTCCGGTGGCCAGTGCCAGGATCTGTTCCTCGGTGGTTTCGCTGCTGCTGAGGGTACCCGTGACCCGTCCTTCGTGCATCACGATGATGCGGTGAGACAGTGCCAGTACCTCCTCCATCTCACTCGAGGCAAACAGGATGGCGACCCCTTGAGCAGAGAGCTCGTGCAGCCGCTGGTGAATCTCCTCGCGAGCACCGACATCGACTCCTCGGGTCGGTTCATCGAGCAGCAAGATGCTCGGATCGAGCGCAAGCCACTTTCCGATCACGACCTTCTGCTGGTTTCCTCCCGATAGATCTCCGGCGGCGATGTCGGTACGGCCCGGACGGACATCGAGGCGCTCTACCAGCTCGTTGGCGGTGTTCTCACCAGCACCCTTCGGTAGCCAGCCTCCGGTGCCGGCTTCTCGATGCAAACCCGGTAGCATCGCGTTCTCGGCGACGGTCCGTTGCAGGGCCAGCCCCTGAGCCGCTCGTTCTTCGGGAACCAGAGCTAGCCCGGCCTCGACGCACAGGCCGGGGTTCGAGGCTGGGAGCGGTTTCTGGTCGATCTGGACCTGTCCCTGGCGTTCTCGCAAGCCAAAGAGCGCCTCCAGCAGCTCGCTCCTACCGGCGCCGACCAGTCCTGCCAGAGCAACCCGCTCTCCGGCATTCACCTCGAAGTGGATCGGTTCGGGATGGTGGCTGCTGCGCAGGCCATTCACCGCCAGGCGTACCGACCCGGCTGGATCGGTTTCGCGGACCGGAGGGTCCAGATCTCGCCCCACCATCTGCCGTACCATCTCATCACGGTCGATCTGATCGCTTTCGAGAGTCGCGACATGATGGCCATCGCGAAGTACTACCACGCGGTCAGCGATCTGTACCACCTCGCCGAGCCGATGGGTGATCAGGACGATGGCGGCTCCCGAGTTTTTCATCGTCAGGATACGATCGAGGAGTATTTTTGTTTCCGCTGGAGAAAGAGTGGCGGTGGGTTCATCGAGAAGCAGGGTTCGCGCCTGACCATCGAGAGCCCGTGCGATGGCGACCAGTTGCCTCTGACCATGGCCCAGTTCACTGACCGGGATGTCGAGGTCCACGTGCAGAGCTACTTTTTCGAGAGCACTTTGTGCCTGGAGACGACAGGCGTTGTTGTCGATGAGTCGATAGCGACCGACCGGTTCTCGACCCAGCAGCAGATTCTCCGCCACGGTCATCGTATCGCACAGCTGTAGTTCCTGGGGAATGCGGGCGATTCCGTGAGCAAAGGCATCTGCGGGGCCGGTCAACAGGACCGGGGTTCCATCGATGACGACCTGGCCGTCATCCGCCTGGTGAACCCCACACAGGATCTTCGCAAGGGTACTCTTCCCGGCACCGTTTTCACCGATGACGGCGACGATCTCGCCGGGTTCGATGGCCAGCGAAACCGAGTCGAGGGCCACGACGCCACCGAACCGCTTGGAAACGGACCGTGCTTCGATGACCCCCTGCGATCGGTTCACTTTCCCAGTTTCTTGTGCATGTCCCGACGGAATGATTCGACTTCCTGTTTGCGGATGATGCGGGCCGGAACCTTGAGAATTCCGTTGGCAGGAATTCCTGAACGATCTCCTGCCGCCAGCGCTTTCAACAGGCGCATCGAGGTGGCACCGTATTCATAGGGATTCTGCACGATGGTGCCGTGAACAGTGCCATCGATGATTCCCTGCAGAGTGCGCTCATCTTCATCAAAGCTGATCACCTGGACCTTGCCGATCCGGCCCGACTGTTCCAGTGCTTCGAGGATCAGTGGAGTGTTATAGGCAAACAGTCCGATGCAGCCGGCGATATCATCATGGCGCGAAAGGATATCCTCGACATTGGCCTTGCCCTTGGCCATGTCGAACTGGTCTGTGAGAGTGGCCACCACCTCGAAGCCGTTACCGGAGACCACCTTTCCCGGTTTGTCATGGCGGCTCGAATCCCAGGATCTGCCGAGCATCTGATCGATCACACCCTGGCGACGAAGACGCGCATTATCCTGTTCGAGGCGACCGACGAAGATGGCGACCTTGCCGCCATCGGGTAGCGCCTCCTGGACCAGTTCTCCGCACATCCTGCCCGCTTCGTAATTATCGACCCCGACGAAGCAGATCCGTTGCGAGCCGGGAGCGTCTGAATCATGAGTGATCAGCAGAGTCTGGCCGGCGATGCGGTCGAGGAAAGGTGTTTGATTGGCCGGGTCGATGGGACTGACAGCGATTCCATCGACACCCTTGACCATCAAGTCCTCGATGATGCGCTTTTGATCGGCCAGTCCATCGGGCGGCATGTGGAAGGACGCATCGACACCGATATCGGAGGCGGTGTCTTCCACCCCTTTTCCGGCGAGAACCCAGAAATCAGCGACTCCATTGGTGACGAAAGCGAGCCTGGGTGCGGCTGTCGCTGAATTTTCTACCTTGGCGGTGCAGCCGACCAGGGACGAAAGCAGCAGGCAGATGATGGCGATCGAAGTTCTCATGGTAGGTCTCCTCAACGATTGGTTTAGGGCAGACATACGCCGCCATTGACATGGATGTTCTGTCCGGTGATGAAACCAGCGGAATCGCTGGCAAGAAATACCGCAGCTCCTCCGACATCGGATGGGACTCCCCAGCGCTGCATCGGAATGACGTCCAGGTAGGCCTGCTTCTCCTCTTCCGGGTCGTTTTCATGACGCTCGACCGGTATCCAGCCGGGAGCGATGGCGTTGACGGTGATGCCGTCGGGGGCCAGTTCGTTGGCCATGCTGCGGGTCCAGCCTATCTGGCCACCCTTGGCCGCGACATAGGCACTGAAGGGGGAGAGCCCGCGGGTATAAACCTCGCTGGCGATGTTGATGATCCTCCCCCACTTCTGACTCTTCATGTGGGCAAGCGTGGCTCGCGCCAACAGGTACGGACTCTTGATGAAGAAGTCGATCATCGACTGGTAAAATTCCCAGTCGTACTCCTCGATCGGCTTGAGTGGTTGGGCCGGGGTGGCGTTCACGACCAGGATATCGATGGGACCGAGGGTCTCCGAGATCTCGGCACACAGTCGGTTCACTTCGGCCTCGTCGGTGACGTCGCCTCGAAACAATGCACCTTCGTGACCAGCATCCTGGAAACCGGCCAGGGTCTGTTCGGCACGTTCGACATTATTCTGGTAGTTGATGGCGACACGGGCACCAGCGGCTCCGAGTGAGTGGGCCATCGCCTTGCCAAGTCCGGTACTGGAACCGGTAACCAGAGCGGTACGCCCCTCCAGTGAAAAATCCTGGGTCATTTTGAAATCCATCCACCTGAAAAGAACAATCATTTTCTGTTGATTGAGACCTCAATCCACGACCATCAGGGTAGAGGGCGCTACAGAGCGGTCAACGGGCAAATGGTGTGCTAGTCGGCTTCTTTTTGACGAGATGAATTATTTCCGGTAGATTTTGACTCCGAAGGGATAAACTCTAGCCATGAACATGAGCAGCCACTTCCTTTCGCCACTTCTTTTTCTTTTGCTTCTATTGCTGGGAGCGGGCTGTGCCAGCCTCGATGACAGTTTTCTGGCACGTGGTCCTGCTGTTCCGATGTGAGTCGGCTGACCAGGAGAAGGCGCCTCGGTCTGGGGTGCAGGAGAGATGCAGCAGGGCGGCTGGAACTTCACCACCCGTACCATATTGACGGAAGAGACCAATCGAGAGCCTCTCGAAGTGAGTCTGGTGCATCGCCTTCGAGAAGACCTTCAGGTGGGCATCGAAGTGGGAGTTGATTCCAACGAATACTATCCGTTGGTGAACTATCGAATCCTGGATGCCACGGAGGATCATCCGGCCGTGGTGTTGGGTACCAGTTCCGCATGGCCTTCAGACGAGGTCGATGGCAATGCGTTTTCCGTGACAGCAGCGCAGGTACTTGGACCCCGGCTGAGTGGTTCTTTGAGTCTGGCCTATATCCCTGATAATTCCGAGTGGCGGATCCCCGCCAGTCTCCGGTACGGCATCGCTCCTGACCTGGAGGCGACGTTGATTTATGACGGGGATGATCTCCATCCTCTGGTGACATGGCGCAGCAACCAGTTCAGTTTTTCCTTCATCATGCTGGGAGCGGAAGATCCGACCCTGTCGGTATCCGTCGGTTTCTGAAGCCCCCTTTCGACTCACCAATTTGGCGAAAATTGGCCCTTTTGCGCTGATATACCGCAGGAACAGATGGTCCCGAGCCCTCCCAATTCCGGATTCATCTGATGGAAAGAGAACCTGAGGCAAGACAAAGAAGCCAGGGTGAGCCCATGCGGATCGCAGTCATCGGAGGAAGTACGGCAGGATTGGCCACTGCACTGCGACTACAGCAGTCAGGTCATGACGTGTCGGTCTGGGAGCGCCGGTCAGGTGCCCCTTCCGGTGGCTTCGGTCTGCTTTTAACTCCATCAGTTCATCACATTCTGGAACGTCTCGGGGTCGATCTTTCCGCTCGAATCCATCCGATCGAACAGTATGAAATGCTCGATGAAAACGGCTCATCCGTTATGTCGCGACCTTTGCGACAAACCTCCGGAGTGCGAAGGACAGATCTGGTCGAGGGACTGGGCAGTTCTCTGGCTCCAGGCACAGTTCACTGCGGAACGACTTTTGTCGGTTTTGAACGAGACGAGCGAGGAATCGCTCGCGCTGCCCATTTCAGCGATGGGACTTCGATCGAGGCGGATCTGTTTGTCGCCGCCGATGGAGTTCGTTCCCGGATTCGCCGCAATTACATTGGCGGGGCAGCTCTGTCCCCGGTTCGTACAGTGGAACTGGTAGGAATCTGCCACGGTGACCAGATTCCCGAGACTCTGCGAGGTCGTTTTCTGAAAGCGGTTCGGCCTGGACAGGGGATGGCCATCGGTCTGGTTCCCGCCTCGGACAATTCCATCGTCTGGTACGTCCAGCTCGACCCGAGGCGTTGGCCTCAGGCATTTCTGACGCCAGAAAAGCGCCATCGCTGGTTAATCGATGAACTGGGCGACTGGACGCCTGCGATCCAGGACGTCATTGCTCGAAGCGATGCCCGGCAGGTCCATCTGTGGCGAACGACGGATCGTGAAATCCCTGACACCTTCCATCGCAAGAATATCCTGTTGATCGGAGATGCGGCTCATCCATTGCTGACCTTCACCAGCCAGGGGACAGGCTCCGCCATCGAGGATGCTCTCGCCATCGGCGACATCCTGGATGATCATGACCTCGCCGATGAAGCGCAGCTGGATCACGCCCTGGGTGGGTTCGCACGACTTCGTCGGCCGGTCCTGCAGGAGCGGTTACAGATGGGTCGACGGCTGCAGCATCAGTTCTTGCATGCTTCTCGTCGTTGTCGCCACGAGGTTCCGATCGGTTCCTGATGGCCTGGACCGGGAATACAGGAGAACAGATCCGTGCCCGCAAACTC
Organism: Planctomycetota bacterium; assembly: GCA_036125855.1. Lineage (GTDB taxonomy): Bacteria > Planctomycetota > UBA8108 > UBA1146 > UBA1146 > UBA1146. Next base: position 43,958 of record JAYZTT010000009.1, on the reverse strand, counting down.
TCACGCCGAAGATTTCGATCGATTTCACATCGATCAGGAACTACTTCGACAGCGCGCTTTCAATTTACGCTGGGCAACCGTCGATGACGATGTGATTCCCCTGACCGCGGCTGATCCTGATTTTTCGGTGGCTCCAAAAATTCGCGAGGCGGTCAGGGACTACACCGCGGATGGTGTTCTCGGGTACGGCCCGACGGAAGGATTCAGTGGCTTTCGTCAGGCGGTAGCCAACAGGCTGAAGTCTCGTGGGGTGACAGCTGAAGCCGATCGAGTCCTCGCCACCGACGGAGCTGCCTCGGCACTGTGGGCAGCCTGTCAGGCGGTCCTGTCTCCCGGTGATGAGGCCCTGACATTTGATCCGGTCGATTTCTTGTTGCCTCACTGTTCTGAACGAGCTGGCGCCACGGTGGTGCGTTGCCCCCTTGAGCGAGACAGCGGGGCGATTCCTGAAGGGGCACTGGAACAGCGGATTACCGATCGAACCAGAGCGATCCTGGTCTGCAATCCGCATAACCCTACCGGTCGAGTACTGCGAACAGATGAGTTGCTTCGGATCGGTGAAGTCGCCATCGAACATGACCTCGTCATCATCAATGATGAGGTGTGGTCAGACATCATCCTCGGCACGGTCGAAATGACCAGTCTCGCGGCCCTTTCCGGGCCGATTGCCGAGCGTACCATCACCATCTCCGGATTCTCCAAGAGCTATGGATTGGCCGGCTTGCGCATCGGTTATATCCATAGTGGAAACGAGTCCCTGCACCGCAAGATTCTGGCCGCCTCGGGAGCTCCCCGTACCACCTTTGGTGCCTCGGTGCTGTCTCAGATCGCCGCGGAGGCGGCAATCTTGCACTGCGATCGATGGCTGGCGGGATTTCTTGATCATCTACGAATGATGCGTGCGATGGCGGTTCCGCGCCTCGATGCTCTGGCGGGTTTTTCCTGCACTGCGCCGGAGGGGACCTATCTGTTGTATCCGGATATCCGACAGACCGGCCTCGGTGAACAGGAACTTGCCCAGAAGCTGCTCGATCAGGCGCGAGTCGCCGTGGTTCCCGGTTTGAGCGAGTGGTTTGGGCCCGCTGCCGAGGGTCATCTGAGAATCTCCTTCGCCACCACGGAGGAAATTCTCGATGAGGCACTTGGCCGTATCGAACAGGTGATCGCTCGGGGATGATCGAGGCACAAGAGGAGGTCTGATGTTATTTCGAGTGGTCGTCGTCATGGTTCTTTCTGTGGTTGCTTCTGCTGGGTACGGAGATTCGCCACGTCCCGACCTCATCATCATCATGGCCGATGACATGGGTTGGTCTGATATCGGTTGTTATGGCGGCGAGATCAAGACTCCCCATCTCGACGCACTGGCCGCCGAGGGTGTTCGACTGAGCCAGTTCTACAACACGGCTCGTTGCTGTCCGACGCGTGCTTCCCTGTTGACCGGTCTCTATGCTCACCAGGCTGGAGTCGGTCACATGGATTACGACGGCGGATCTGATGGCTATCGAGGTGAGCTATCCCGCAAGACCGCAACCATCGCCGAACACCTGAGTGGCGCGGGGTACCATACCTACATGTCAGGCAAGTGGCACGTCACTCGCAACAAGGGTAAGGGGAAGCAACGTATCGAGCCGAAAAAGCGTACCAACTGGCCGATTGATCGCGGCTTTCAGCACTTCTTTGGCACCATTCATGGTGGTGGTTCCTATTACGATCCGGTCACCCTGACCCGCCAGGACCGTTATCTTCCAGCTCCTGAAGGTGACTACCACTACACCGATGCCATCAGTGAAGAAGCGGTGCGATTTATCGAGCAACATGCCGAACAGGCAGCCGCAGATCCGATGTTCATGTACGTGTCCTACACCGCTCCTCACTGGCCGCTCCACGCTCGTCCCGCCGATATCGAGAGGGTCGAGGGACGTTATCGAGACGGGTGGGATGCGATGCGAGAAGCGCGCTTCAAACGCTTACGTGAAATGGGATTGATCGATGAGGCCTGGGATCTCTCGCCTCGAGATTCTCGGATCAAGGCCTGGGACCAGACACCAAATCATCCGTGGCAGGAGAGGCGGATGGAGGTCTACGCCGCTCAGGTCGAACAACTCGATCGAGGGATCGGTCGAATCGTGAAGGCATTGAAGGAGAGTGGTCGTCTGCAGAACACCTTGTTGATGTTCCTGGCCGACAATGGTGGTTGTGCCGAGGAGATCACTTCGAACTGGAAGAGTCTGACGATTCCGGAGAAGACCCGGGATGGTCGAGAAGTGAAAAATGGCAACAACCCGAAGATGATGCCGGGACCGGAGGTGACTTATCAGAGTTACGGTTTGCCGTGGGCGAACGCCTCCAACACGCCATTTCTTCTCTACAAGCACCATGTTCATGAAGGAGGAATCGCTTCTCCGTTGATCGCGCACTGGCCGGTCGGTTTGTCAGGCAGGGGTGTGATTCATGAAGGCCCCGGTCATGTCATCGATCTGGTTTCGACCTGTCTCGATGCAGCTGGTGCCCAACCGGTTCGAGAGATGGCAGGGGTTTCGCTGATGCCGATCGAGGGCATCAGCTTGTTACCGATACTGCGCGGAGAACCGGCCACCGACCGCCCGATTTTCTGGGAACACGAAGGAAACCGGGCGATGCGCCTCGGAAGATGGAAGCTGGTCGCGCGTCACAAGCAGCCGTGGAAACTATTCGACATGGTGACCGATCGAACCGAACTGAACGATCTGGCAGCCACCAGGCCGCAACTGACCAGAGCTCTTCAGGCGACCTATCAGCAATGGGCACTGCGAGCCCAGGTCCGTCCCTGGCCCCTGAATCGCTAGCCGTGCTTCACCTGGAGACGATCAAATGCGCCAAGGGGCTCGCATCGGTTCGCGAACCATCCGATTGGCTTCATCATCGCCGGGGAAGGTTTGACGGATCGGGTCGAATCGCAAGGTCCTGCCGGTACGGATGGCGATGTTCGCCAGATTGACCAGGGTGCAGGAACGATGCGCATTGGATTCGTGCAGCGCGAACCGCTGGCGGGTTTTTACCGATTCATCAAAATCGGTCAACCCTTCCTGAGGGGGATTGGGCAACTCGGCCAGTCCTTCGAGTAGGTCCGCCGGCTCGGTCCTCATGCCGCGGAACACCTTGCCGTTCGGACCTTCCAGATAGGGAAGATTCGGCGGATCGAGGGGCCCCCATTCGCGGGACTCCAGGATGAGTTCCGTGCCATCGTCATACTTCATCGTGACCTTGCCCCATTTGCCGCAAGCGTCGGGATGTTGGGGCCACGGAGCCTTGGCAGAAATCTCGGTCGGGGATGTGTGATCCTTGTCGAGGATCCACTGCACGGGATCGAGATAGTGCTGACCCATATCCGCCAGTCCACCACCGTCATAATCCCAGTAGCCGCGGAAGTTGCCATGAGTACGTTTCTTGGTATAGGGCTTGTAGGGAGCCGGCCCGAGCCAGGAATCGTAGTCGAGTTCGGGTGGTATCGGTGCAGTAGGCAGGGCCGGATCGCCGGTCCAGAACATCTTCCAGGCAAAGCCAGTATCGGGGCTGACTCGAACACGAAGTGGCCCGCCAAGGCGACCAGAGAGAACCAATTTTTTCAGCAACTGTGCATCGGCACCCAGGCTGTAGAGGGTGCTGCGAAAACGGAACCAGGTGTTGAGGCGGAACATGACACCGGTACGCTCGACTTCCTCAACCATCCGGATGCCTTCGTAAATGGTCCGACTCATCGGTTTTTCACACCAGACATCGAAACCAGCTCTGGCGGCGGCGACCGTCATCAGAGCGTGCCAGTGCGGCGGGGTACAGATGTGGATGACATCGATATCGGAGCGCTCTTCGAGGAGTCGGCGCCAATCCTGGTAAGGCGTACACCCCTGACCTACATGCTTGAGAGCAGCGGCGAGTCGCTTGGAATCGACATCGCAGATGGCCAGGGTCTCGGGGTTATCCGGGAAAATGTTTGAACGCAGGTGTGATTTGTTGAAGCTGATGCCTCCGCAGCCGATGACTCCATGAGTGATCTTTTCACTGGGGGGAGTTCTTCCAGGTCCTCCGAGAACATGAGGCGGCACGATGTGAAAAAGACCGAGGGCCGCCGTTGCTGCAGCGCCCTTTTTCAAGATCTCTCGGCGGGTCAGGTCGCGACCAGAGTTGCTCATGCTGCCTCCTCTTCGTACTCCTCATCATACTCTTCGTCGTCAATTTCTTCCTCGTCCAGTTCCCGTTGCATCCTCTGCGAGTGGATACCGAGCAAGAACGCAAAAGTCGCCTCGACCAGTCCGGCAACAAAAGTATAGATGGAAAAGGAGCCATCGATGAACAGGCTCGACAGTCGCGCCAGAGAGACACCCAGAAAACACCAGGCCAGTGGTTGCAGCCACGAGGAGTAGATGGGAGTCCAGAGCGCTCTCAGGGTGATTACGCCGAGCATTGTGACGAGCCCGCTGAGCGCTCGAAACTCGCCGAGGGATGCGGGCTGGAGTGTGCCCTGGTAGCGATCGCTCCCCTGGAATTCCAGCATCCAATTGAGAACCCCGTAGGGATCAAACATCATCCAGGCACCGAATCCGATATTGGCACAGGCAAAGACGATCAGTAGGTAACGAACCAAGAGTTAAGCCCCTCCCCCGAGATCAAACCTATGTTCCATGATATGCGTGTAAATTTCGCCAGGACGAAGCACCACCGAAGGCCATGAGTCGTTGTCTTGCTTGTTGATCGCGTCGGGCCAGATTTGACTCTCCAGGCAAAATCCGCCGTGTTTGTGATACATGGCGCCGTTTTTTCCCGCGACTCCGTCGAGGAAATTGCCGCTGTAGAACTGGATACCGGGCTGGTCGGTCCACACTTCCATGGTGGTTCCGCTGGCTGGATCGATGGCACGTGCGGCGAACCGAAGTGTTCCCGGATTTCCGTCGATGACGAAGTTGTGATCGAAGCCGCCGGGATCTCCTTCGCCGTCTCCGGGCAGCTGATCGATGGAAGCCCCGATCTTCTTTCCGGTGGTGAAATCGAGGGGAGTTCCGCTGACCGCAGCGATTTCTCCGGTGGGGATGAGATTTTGAGCCGGGGTGTAGCGAGAACAGGCGAGAGTCAGTTCCTGATCCAGAACCGTTCCCGAGTCATGACCGGCGAGATTCCAGTAGGAATGATGAGCCAGATTGACCGGGGTTGCGCGATCAGAACTGGCCGCCATCTCGACCCGTAGCGTGTCCTCGGTGGTCAGGATGTAACGGACAGCTGCTTGCACTTCTCCGGGGTATCCCTCTTCTCCGCTGGCACTGGTCAGTACCATTTCGACACCCATTCCGTCATCGGTACTGATCGGTTTGGCCTCCCAGATTTTTTTGTCGAAGCCGTTTTCGCCACCGTGGAGATGATGCTCACCGTTGTTGGTCGCGAGCACCTGTTCGGTGCCGTCGAGGGTGAACCGTCCTCCTGCGATGCGATTGGCACAGCGACCGACGATACAGCCAAAGTAAGGACTTCGTTCGATGTAGTCCTCGACCGAATCGAAACCGAGAACCACATCGGTAAATTTCCCGTTGTTCCCCGGTATCAGGCACTCTGTAACGGTGGCACCGTAGTCGCTGATCCGGATCCGCATACGCCCATTGTCGAGGGTGTATCGATGGACTGCTTTACCGTCTATTTCCCCCCACGGCTCGATCACGATGCCATTTTTCACAGCAGGCCCCATTTCTCCTTCAGCACTGGTCAGCCAGGCTCCCGTTGTTCCCTGGCAACCGAGAAAAATCACCAGAACGACCAGGAACCAGCAGCTCGCAGATTTGTGTTGGACCGACGTTTCGTTCATACCACTCCCCTCTTCAGACTGGACCGGCATGATGTCGCAAGAAAACGGAGGATCCAGAGGTCAGGGATTTTCTGGTGGGTGTAGAGATAAGGGAGGGGAGTTTCTCAGATCAAGCGAGAAAGTGCAGGAGGGGTCATGTCGATGCCGTTCCCGTGGTCGCAGAGGAGCCCTCCAGGCACAATCTCCACCCCTAAATATATCGAGAAATTCCCTGAGATCTCCCCTGACTTTCCTGTAACTTTTTCACCTGATAGGAGTTACGATAATTCGGCGAGATCGAGCTGAGGATCGCTTCCGCTCTCATCCACGGGTGCTCTGAGAGTCGAGGTATTCTCCAAGTGCTCCCATCAAGAGATGCTGCGAATCGATCCGGATAGCAGGTTTGGTTGACCATCGAGGGCCCCGTCGTTACTCTCCTCGCTTGGTCTCGGTGAGATGTTTGGGTCAGTTCCTCTCTCATCTGGATCACAACAACTGGTCGGAGAAGGTTCAAATTCTCCACGAGTAGGAACAGGAATACGATCATGTCGCGTCGCTGCCAGATCACCGGAGCCAGAACTGCATCCGGAAATCGTAAGAAGACTCGCGGTAAGGCGAAGTACCTCGGCGGAGTGGGTACCAAGATCACCGGTCTCACCAAACGGCGTTTCAAGGTCAATTTACAGAGCAAGCGTATCTGGGTACCGGAACTGAATAGTTTTGTACGAGTGCGCCTCAGTACTCGGGCCCTCAAGACCATCTCGAAAAAGGGTGCTTACCGCACTCTCATCGACGCCGGCATCCTTCAGCCCCCGAAGTAGCTCTGTTGCGTCCCGATGGAGGCGGTGCCTCCACTCAGGAGCTGATTCGAGGTTCACTGCAGCATAGGGGAGGTTCAAGACGTGGCTTACACCACCAATGAAATTCGTAATATCGTCCTGGTCGGACATGCCGGTTCTGGCAAGACCATGCTTACCGAAGCTCTCCTACATGCCGCGGGAAAAATCGCCAGTAAAGGCTCTGTCGATGCTGGTAACACTGTTTCCGATTATGATCCGAGAGAGCAGAAACTGAAGCACTCGCTGAAATCCAGCTTCTGCCACTTTGACCACGGTGGTGTCCATGCCAACCTCATCGACACACCGGGATTCCCCGATTTCCAGGGGCGTGCGCTGTCGGTGTTGCCGGCTGCTGAAACCGTGGCGATCGTCGTCAACGCAGAATCCGGTGTCGAGATGATGACCCAGCAGATGATGGAAGCGGCCCAGGAACGCAATCTCTGCCGCATGATTATCGTCAACAAGATTGATTCTTCTGGTGTTGACCTGGCCGAGGTTGTGGAGCAGCTGAGGAACTCTTTTGGATCCCAGTGTCTGCCGATCAATCTGCCCGCCGATAATGGTTCCAAGGTCGTCGATTGTTTCTTTGCCCCCGAGGGTAGCGACACCGATTTCAGCAGCGTCGAGGCCGCTCACGAGCAGATCATCGACCAGGTGGTCGAAGTCGATGAAGATCTGATGGAGGTTTATCTGGAGCAAGGTGAACTTTCACCGGACCAGCTTCACGCTCCCTTCGAGAAAGCACTTCGTGATGGTCACCTGATTCCAATCTGTTTTGCATCGGCCAACACCGATGCCGGCATCCCCGAACTGCTCGAGATCTTCGAGAAATTGATGCCGAACCCGGCAGAAGGAAACCCTCCCGTTTTTGTCAAGGGTGAGGGAGAGGATGGCGAGGAATTCACGGTAACTACCGATCCCGATCAACATGCCATCGCCCACGTCGTCAAGGTTGATATCGATCCCTTCCGTGGACGGATGGCTGTTTTCCGTACGCATCAGGGGACTCTCCAGAAAGGTGGTCAGATCTTCGTCGGTTCGGCTCGGAAACCAGTGAAGGTCAGTCACCTGTTGAAACTCAACGGCGCCGATCAAGAGGAATCAGATTCTGCAATCCCGGGTGACATCTGCGCCATCCCTCGCGCGGAAGAAGTAATATTTGATGCCGTACTTCATGACTCGCACGAGGATGACAGTATTCACAGGAAATCCTTCCATCTTCCGGAACCGATGTATGGTCGAGTTGTTACCGCCGATTCGGTGGCCGCAACTCAGAAAGCCAATGAAGCCCTCAATATCCTGTGCGCTGAGGATCCTTCCCTGAAGGTTGAGCATGTTGCCGTCATGAATGAAACGGTATTCCGTGGAGTCGGCGAGATGCATCTACGGGTAGCTCTGGAAGAGATTGCTGAAAAGTATGGAGTCGAGGTGCAAACGGCATTGCCCTCCATCGCTTATCGCGAAACGATCACCGGTAAGGCTGAGGGTCATCATCGACACAAGAAGCAATCGGGTGGTTCCGGTCAGTTCGGTGAGGTTTATCTGCGGATCGAGCCGTTGGAGCGTGGAGCCGGCTTCGAGTTCGTCAACGAGGTAGTGGGCGGGTCGATCCCGACCCAGTACATCCCTGCGGTGGAAAAGGGAATTCGCGAGGTACTCGATCACGGCCCCGTCTCGGGACATCAATTGCAGGATGTGCGAGCCACCGTTTATGACGGCAAGCACCATCCCGTCGACTCGAAAGAGATTGCTTTCGTCGCTGCGGGCAAGAAGGCATTCATCGAAGCGGTGCAAAAGGCCAAGCCCATCGTCATGGAGCCGATTGTTGACGTGGCGATCACGGTTCCAGAGGATTGCATGGGTGATGTCGCTGGCGATCTCTCCGGGATGCGGGGTTCCGTCAAGGGAACCAACGTCATGGCAGGCGGGCGCACCGAGGTTTCGGGCCAGGCTCCCCTGAAGGAGATTCAGGGTTACCACTCACGGCTCAAATCTCTGTCGGGTGGTAAAGGTGACTTCACGATGAGATTCAGTCACTACGCGCCGATCCCTGCGACCGATCAGCAAGCTCTGGCCAAGGAGTTCGCCAAGGCGAAGGGCTAGATCGCCGTCAGTTCGGCTTGTCGGTCGCTTTCTTCATCCGGTCAGGATAGGGAATCGGAGTGCCATCGCGCTGCGGCATTCCGGCATTGACCGCGCGCAGATGTTCCCCGAGTAATTGCGATAGCTGTGCAACGATCTTCGGCTTTTGCGCCGAGCGGTCGTTCTTTTCTCCGAGATCCTTGTCCAGATCAAAGAGCACCCGGTGCGGCTGCGGATGGTGGTAATAGATCAGCTTCCAGGATCCCCGGCGGACCGAACTGAAGGGCTGAATTCCTGGTCCCCGCGGTCCCCAGAAGTGTGGCATGTGCCAGTACAACGGACGCTGCGGGTCGATGGCGTCATCATCACCGCGCAACAGGGAAACCAGGCTGACCCCCTCGACCGTCTCGGCATGGTCGCCAGGGCACTGGATCCCGGCGATCTCCAGCAGAGTGGGAAAGTGATCGTGACTGATCACCGGAGTGTCGGTTCGTCGCCCTGCCTCGATGGTTCCGGGCCAGCGGACCACCAGCGGGACCCGGGTGCCTCCCTCCAGCGCCGATCCCTTACCACTGGCCAGAGGATGATTGTGAGTATGAGCGGTGCCGGCGCGGGCATGAGCCGACAGGCCCCCATTGTCACTGGTGAACACGATGATGGTGTTGTCGAGAATCTTCAAATCCTCGAGCGCTTTTCGCAGGGTCCCCAGAGCTCGGTCGACCGTCTCGATCATGGTGGCGTAGGCGGCTTCTTTTTTCGGGAGCTGGGAGTAGTGGTCGAGCCAGCGCTGGTTGGCGATGATGGGAGCGTGAACGGCATAGGGTGAGAAGTGCAGGAAGAACGGTTTCTCGAGGCGCTGGGCCTGCTTGATGGCGGCGACCGATTCGAGCGCAAGAGCTTCGGTCAGGTAGATCTGCTGGCCGTGGTACTTGTCCAGGCCGGGGATGTCCCAGACCGAGTTTCCGGGCCTGGCGGGGTCCTTGGCGAAGTTTCGATGGCCACGATAATCGGCGGGCCCGCCGGCGCCGTGACCGCCGATATTGATATCAAATCCGAGATTCCTGGGGTTTTCTCCTGCGGTCCCCTTGGCCCCGAGATGTGCCTTCCCGGCGTGAATGGTCAGGTAGCCACCGGCTTGCAGCAGTCGAGGCAAGGTCACGTCCGTCGGTTGCAATCCATTGACGTTCCACCGGGGTGGCATGGTTCCCTCACGGCCCGAGCCGGTGTCGCGATCCTTGTGCAGGATCCAGTAACTGATGCGATTTTGTTGTGGCGTTCGTCCGGTCATGACGCTGGTGCGCGTCGGAGTGCACACCGGAGAGGAGGCATAAGCATCGGTAAAGGTGATGCCTTCTGCAGCGAGCTGCTCGAGCTGCGGGGTTCGGTAGGCATTACGATGAGCCGGCCCTTCGGCGTGCATTTGCAGGGAGGTGTCCTGCCAGCCGAGATCGTCGACGATGAAAAACAGGATGTTGGGGGGCGATTCCTCGCTGGCGCAAGTCACGCCACAGCAGAGAACACAGCAAGCCAGGGACAACATCAGAGATTTCATGCTGGCCAGTCTACGACCCGGGGCGACTCGACGTCAGGGATGACCGTCACCGCGCGGGTTCCGCTGGGTCAGAGCACGGATCGCCAGCAGGGCTCCCAGTGCCAGATAGGGCCAGGGAGAATCTCGCCCAGGATCTCCGGTGGTTCCTCCCGACAGCAGATGAATTGCCACTGCCAGGAGACACAGCGATGCGATGGCACAGATCCAGCGTACCCACGGAATCGATCGGCGCGCCGCGTCAGAACGGTTCAACGCGGCTCCTGCGGTGGAGTCGCTGGCTCCGGAGGCTCGTTTTTCTTTTGCTGCTTCGCGAGCCACGTGGGCCAGCCGGGATCATCCCGCAGAGATCTCAGATCCCCATCGATCTGCACCATCGACAGGTGAATGGTCGGTGCCTGGAGGCTTTTTTCGATGGCCGCAAAGGCTTGCTCGGTTTGCCCCGACAGAGCCAGACAGCAGGCCAGATTGTAATGAATCGCCAGCATTTCATCGGACAGGGCTTGTTTCCACTGGGGGTGGACTCGCACGATCAAATCCTCCATCAAGGCGATTCGACGTCGGTGCGTGGCACTGGCTGTTGCCAGATCATTGCTGCGAAATTGGAGATCTCCGAGCTGACCAAGAGCTTCGAGAATCACCGCCAGATTCCCGGTGGTCGGAATCTGCTGGCCGATTTGCTGCAACTGCTTGAGCCAGCGATCGAGAAACTGGCGCTGGCCAAGCTGTGCCAGAAATAACCCCAGCTCGGTTTCCACCCACGGTTCCAGGAGCAAGTCGTCCATCGCCTGGTGGAGCGATTCGAGAAGTTCCGGGGTGATCACATCATGGAGAGCATTGGCAGCTCGTCGCCGTACCGCAACGTTCCTGTCTTCATCCTGGAGTATCTTCAGCAGTAGCTGAGCGGCCGGGGTGCCGAGTGGAATCAGGGCGGCATACTGACCACGATAGCGAACACTATTTTCGGTGCTGGCGACTCGCTCCAGTTCGGCGATGACCTGTTGCTCGATGTGGTCATCCTGGATCGTTACCGAACCGGCGGTGACCCCGGTCCCGACCGCCAGTGCCAGCGCAAATACGCTCCAGATCAGACAGCAATGCCGTTTCATCCCTGAACCTCCATGGTTGCATCTGATGGTCGAGGCGACGACTCGTCAAGGATGATTCTGCAGTGGCAGGATGAAAGAACCCCGGGCACTTCGTTGTCGAAGTGCCCGGGGTCTGGCGGTTCAGAACGGTTTCGAGCAAGTCTACTGGCTCACGACGGCTCTGCCGTAGTTTTGACTGGCCAGCTGCTGGAAGAACTCGAAGCCCTCTGGAGCCAGGCCAACAAATACCGTGTCGATGGGAATCCGATCGTAGTTGTTGAAACTGATATCGGACAGAACATCCGACGGGGACGGTCCAGCCGTTCCACAGTATGGCATTCCATCGCCGACCACGATCACTCGACGGTGCTGGTTAGGACTCTTGCGGACAATTTCCAGGCCCTTCACCACTGCCGGGGCCAGGCAAGTGACTCCACCAGGCTCAATCGAGACGATCCAGGCAGCGGCGGTTGATTTCCGGGAACTGTCCGCTTCCTTGCAGAACAGATCGAGGAATCTCATGTTGGTGCTGAAGGCGACCGCTCCGAAATCGGTATCTCTCGACAGAGACGAGACCGCGCCGGTGAACTCGCTACGCAGGGTATCAATCAGGCCGATGCCGCCCATGCTCAGGGAAACGTCGAGCACCCAGACGAAGGCATCGCCTTCGTAATCAACACCGTAGAAGCTGATCATGTCGGGAATGCTCTCATCTTCATCCTCGTCGTCGGGTCCGCCTCCGGCGGGCAGGTCGAGCGGACGACGAACCTTGTCGGAACTGGCCTCGGAGACTGCCGGGTACGAGACAACGAACACCATCAGTACGACGGTGAGGAATCGAACCAGCGAGCTGGCGAAGGGGCTCTGTAGTGTGATTGCTTTTGATTGGACGGTCATGGGTCCTCCTTTTCATCGGATCCCACCAGGGGCGGGGATTGCTCTCTCACCCCATCCATCCGAGATCTCGAGTGGGTCGGACCGCGGTTGTCGCAATATCAGGCGAATTGGCCCGGAATCGTCCAGATATGGCGATAGGAGGCCAAATTGTGGCTCCTGATTAGCGATTCACCCGTTGCAGCAGGGCGCCGTAGCCCCCGTCACCACCGAGATCTCCGGGCAGGATTTCGATCTCCTCGATCAGGCGCAATTCGGTATTTTGCTCGAGCGTTCTGCGGATCACGTCCTGGTTTTCCTGCGGTTCGACCGAGCAGGTGGTGTAGAGCAGGTGGCCATTTCGAGCCAGGTGCCGAACGCCGGCCTTCAACAGGGCCATCTGTTGCTGTTCCAGGTCGGAGAGGATCTCCGGGGAGAAGCGCCAGCGAGCCTCGTGCCGGCGGTTGAGAACTCCACTGTTGGAACAGGGCGCATCGACCAGCACCTGCTGGTAACTGTCATCGAGACGCAGGCGCGATGCATCGCGCGAAACCTCGAGCAACTGGATGTTGGCATCATCCTGCAGTCGCAACCGTTCGAGGTTGTCAGCGATTCTCTGTAGCTTTCCCTCATTGATATCGCAGGCGGTGGCCCGGGCGATGCCACCACGATCCAGCAGAGTCATCAGCTTGCCTCCGGGAGCGGCACAGAGGTCGAGTAGCTGAACCCCTTCCTCGACTGGCATGTGCAGGGCGAGGCGTCTGGCAGTCAGATCTTGAACCCAGAAGTCGCCACTGTAGAAGCCGGGGATCTGTTCGATCAGCCGTGCCCCTTTGACCTCCAGTGTGCGGGCTGCCCCGCGGGCGACGGTCGCTTCGAGACCGGCTTGCTTGAGCAGCCGGATCTGGTGCTCCACTTCACGACCCGTTCTGAGCACCAGAAACAGCGAGGGAACCTCGTTATTTCGCGCCAGCATCGGACGAATTTCCGCGGCAGGGTAGCGTTCTAACCAGCGCCTGACCAGTTCCGGAGGATGGCTGTACTGGACGCTCCAGCGCTGCACCCGCCCCGCATCTCCGCCCTGTAATTTGAGCTGAGGGAAGCGTGCCCAGCCATTCGAAGTTCGCACCGCATTGCGCGGGTCATCCAGTTCTTCATCGACATCTACAATGGTCTCGCAGAGGTTGCGCAACAAGGCATTGATGTAGCCGGTGCGGTCGATGGAATCGTTGGCGGGATCCTTGACCTGACGCCACGCATCGACCGTCTCCGAGACCACGGCATGGGCCGGGGTCCGCAGCCAGGTACGTTGATAGATGCCGAGATAGAGAGCCGAGCGAGTGGTGCGGGAGACCTCGCTGAAGGGGCGGTCCATGAACTGGCGCGCCAGATACTGGACGCTGCCACGCATTCGCACGCTGCCATAGCAGAGCTCGGTCAGAAACCCTCGATCAGATGGAGCAAGATCGCTCTGCTCCAGATATTCTCCCAGCAGTTGTTCCATCGGGGTGTGGAACGATTGCTCCCACAGAGTGAGCAGATGAATCGCCGCCGCCCGGCTGGAGAGGGGCTGGCCCTGGTCGGTCAGACGGACCACCGGGAATGAGTACGGCGGCTCCAGGAGCGGCGCTTCTCCACCGTCATCTGCTGGATTGTGGCCTCTCCGATTGATCGAGTCGTCGCGGTCGGAGTAGTGAGCCGGGCGCTGGGTATTCATGCCACTTCTCCACTCTCGAATCGATCACCTGCAACCAGTGGCATACCACGCAACAGTTCTGCCATCGTCATCGGTTTCTTGCCGCTACGCTGCACCCGGTCGATGGAAAGGGCTCCCTCTCCACAGGTGACGATCAGCCGATCGGAACTCACGTCGATGACGGTGCCGGCCGCTGCATCGGAGTCATGATTGACCAGGCTCACCTGGTGCAAGATCAACTCCTCGGGACGATCTGTGCCATTTGACTGACGTGTTACTCGGGTCCGAGTTCGTGGCCACGGTTGCAGGGCGCGGACCTGGCGTTCGATGAAACTGGAGCTGCCCTGCCAGTGGATCCAGCCCTCTGATTTTTCAACCCGTGGAGCCAGGGTTACCAGCTCCTCCTGCTGAGGTATCTGCGGTGCATCGCCACTTTTCAGCAGTTCCAGCGATTGTTCCAGCAGGTCCGCCGCTAGCTGCGACAGGTGCTGTTCAGCCTGTTCGGTGGTGACCGTTGCCGGTGGGGTCCAGCTGCTGGCGGCAACGACCGGGCCCGCATCGAGAGCGGGCACCATCCGGTAGAGTGTCACACCCAGTTCCTGGTCGCCGGCCAGCAGTGCTCGAACCACCGGTGCGGCACCCCGCCACCGTGGTAGTAGAGAACCGTGCAAGTTGAAGCAGCCGAGCTCGGGCCCCTGGAGGAAGCGAGAACCGAGGATTAACCGGATGTCGCAGGTGATCACCAGGTCGGCGCTGGCCTGTTGCAGAATCTGTTGCCCCTGCTCGCCGCGTAAGCGCTGGCTCTCTAGCACCTCCATTCCGAGTGCAACTGCCTGTTCCTTGATCGGTGATGGTTGCAGCGTGCGGCGACGTCCGCGAGCCGCATCGGGAACGGTGGTGACGATCAGCTCCTCACCCAGGGAATGGAGTCTTTGCAGGGTCGGAATGCCGAACGGGCCGGAACCCAGAAACAGGATTCGCATCGGATCACCGGTCCTTGCGTAGGTGGACGAGCAACGGATCGTCTTTGTGCTTCTGCTCCAGATGCAATTGATTCAGACGGGCCAGCTCGAGCAGTGCCAGGAAGGTGCTGATGGCACCCGGAATGCCACGGTGCAGCGGGAATAGCTGCTCGAAGGGAAGAACCGAACCGGTGGCCGTTTGCAAGGTCGTGAGAACTTCTGCCATCGCCTGCTCGACCGGGATGTCCTCACCGGGCACCACGAGAAAGGAGGACTGTTCGCGCAACAGATCGAGGATGCGCTGGAATGCAGAAGCCACGTCATGACCGGAGACTTCCGAAAGATCGAGCGTGCCAGGTGGAGGCGGTGGCATTTCACTCTGCAGTCTTTCATATCCCAGTGAGCGAATCCTGTGCGCTTCTTCGAGCAGCTGAGCTCGCTCCTTGAAGTCCCGATATTCGAGCAACTGCTCGACCAGATTCTGGCGTGGATCCTCCAGCTCTTCCTCCAGCAGATCGTCTTCCTCATCGATCAGGCTGGGTGAGAGGATCCTCGCCTTGATCTCCATCAATCGTGCCCCCATCACCAGGTAATCCCCCGACTGTCTCAGGTCGAGGGTACCGCTCTCGTGTGCTGTGGTGACGTGAGCCAGAAACTGTTCGAGGATCATCGCGATGGGAATGTCGAGAATTTCGAGTTCGTTTTTGTGGATCAGGTAAAGCAGCAATTCGAGTGGGCCGGAGTAGTCATCCAGCTCGGTACAGAAGCCGTCCTCCCACGGATTGACCGCAGAATTTCTTGCCGCCGGAGAGCGGTTTTCCCGCCGTCGGGTGTCGCTATCGGCATCTGGCTTCTGGTTCGGAAAGTCCTGAGTTCGCTGAATCACGCTTCACTATCCCATCTGGGGCCGTTCTGCTGCTGCCCTCCGGCGGCAGCCAGTGCGCTCTAGGATAGCAGAAGCAGCCGACGGGTGCCCCGGAAGGTCAGAATTCTCGCTTGCTTGCCAGAGGGCGGCAGCGAGACTGGATACCCATGAAACCCGAGATCCCGAACCCGATCCAGGTGTGCCAGCCGCAGCTGCTAGTGCTCGATGTGGATGGTGTCCTCACCGATAACTCGCTGTGGATGAGTGCCGATGGCACCGAATGGAAGCAGTTTCACGTTCCAGACGGGGCCGGAATCCGCTGGTTGCTGGAAGCGGGAATTGGCGTTGCTCTGATCTCCGGTCGCGAATCTACCGTGACCCGGCAACGTGCCCACGAGCTGGGGATCGAGGAGGTTCACACGGGAATTGCTGATAAGGCTGCCTGTCTCGAACAGCTCCTGGAGCGCACCGGCGTGGCAGCCCGCAACACCGTGTATGTCGGCGATGATCTGATCGATCTACCACCGATGTCGATGGTCGGAGTCTCGGTTGCCGTGGCCAACTCGCGGCCGCAGGTTCTCGAGCAGGCGACCGTGGTGACCGGTCGATCAGGAGGCCAGGGAGCGGTTCGCGAGGTCTGCGAGTGGATCCTGGTCGCTCGGGGTCTGTGGCAGCAGCGCTCCGAGCAGCCGGTCGCAGGAGAAAAACCTTGAAGCGACTCTCCTTCTTTCTGGGTGTTTTTTCGGTCGGCCTCGTCGCATTCCTGCTGCTGACGGGACAGTTCGGCAGCCCCGAGATTGACCCCTCCAGCTCGACCGAACCCGATCGCTTCCCCGAGGTGAAACAGAACCGAGTCACCCACCACTCCTACGATTACACCCTGGGGCGACTTCGATTCACCCTGCGTGGCGAGATGGATCTGTCATCGGGCGTGGTGCTTTCTCCCGAGAATCTGGTGAGCCAGCGGGCCCTGATCGATGCCACCATCGAATTGCCGGTTTATGCCGACGGGCGCACCGAGCCGGTCGATCAGATCCTGTTCGAGGCGGAGAAAATCATCACGGATCCAAGCGGTGAGGAGGCGCGAGTCATCGGAGAGTTGCGCGGCCAGGGAGCCGGTGGTGCCCCGCAGATGGAAACCAGTGACCTGTCGATCCGCTGGGCCGATGGCGAGGACATTCGCATCGAAGGTGAATCACCGGTGAAGGTGGCATGGCCTGCCATGAAGTTGCGTAGCGCCAACGGCCTTACCGGTTCCATCGGATCCTCTTCCGGTCTGCAGGAGTTGAGTTTTGCTCCTCCCGTCATCGTCGCGATGATGACCGCAGACGTCGTTTCCGACGACACCGGAGCACCGGGTGAGACTACCGACCCTGAAGTTGCCACGCCGAGGCAGGTGAGAATCATCTGCGAGGGCCCCATCACCCTGGCTGGAAGTGAGCAGGGAGCTCGCTTTGATGGAGGGGTGCGCATCTTCGAATCGGAAGTGGAAGCGCAACTCGATCCGCTGGCGGCAGTTCCTGCCCGGCACATCGCGGCCGATTTTCTCGATCTGCATCTCGAACCGATCAGTCGTCGATTGTTGCGAATTCATTCTCAAAGGCGTGAGAATCCGATCACCATCTACCTCGGCGATGGCATTCGTGTGCAGGGGGAGCAGCTCGACTGGAAAGATGGAGATCGGGAGGTACGGCTCAGCGGCGGAATTGCCATATTCAGCGAAATGGGCACCTTCCAGGCGGATGAGGCACGGATCGAGCTCGGTTCTTCGCGCTGCATCGTGGAGGGATCGGTGACCGGCACCCTCAAGGGGGAACCAACTTCGCCCGGCGAAAACTCGTCACTGCCGGTTCCCATCGAGGGGGACTGGCGGGTGACCGCCGAGACCGCCCAGTTCGAATTTTCCGACGGTCGGTTGAAGACCCTGGCAGCGCGAGGTCGCGACGGCGAGTCGGTGTCGATCAATGAAATCGGTGAGGGAGGCGCGACCATCATCGGAGATGAGTTGCGCTGGCGCGCCGTCGAGAAGGAACTGGAAGTGTTTTCCAGCTCCGGTCGCCGTGCTCTGTTCACCGATGGAAAGAACCGGGTCGAGGCCAATACCGCGGCTCTCTCGGTCGATCCGACCCGACTGGTCTTTCGCGGGCGGGTCGGAGCCGAGCTCCATGAATTGCCACGAGGACCATCGGTCACTTCGCCACGCTGGCTCGGCGAGGATTCCAGCGGCGAGCTGGAGGCTGAACAGTTGACCCTGTTCTGGGATGGAAAGCAGCGTCTCAAGCAGCTCGAAGCCACCGCGGACGCAACGCCCTTGAGCCTGGCGATCCGTGGCAACGAACCGGTCCAGCTGACCGGGAATCGTCTTGAGTGGCGTGGCGCCGATGCCGTCATCCGGATCGAGGGAGAAGGGCGTCAGCAGCTGTCGATCGGTAACCGTGCGGTGCTCGAGGCGGATCGTTTGAGGCTCTCCATGGTCGAAGGCCAGGCGATGGGAGAAGGGGCGGTAAAGGGCACCCTGAAGCGTCCAGGAGCCCCTGAGGAGGATCCTCCCCTGGTCATCGATTGCTCATCTCTGGTCGTTTCTCTGGCTCGTGAGGAGGCCTCTGAGAGCGCCGAGGAGGAGGTCGCTTCCGCCTCGAATTATCCACTGGGGAACATCGAGGGAGTGCGGGCCCTGGGAGATCAGGATCGACCTGTCCAGATTGATGACGGGACGATTCGGGCTTCTGGCCAGGAGCTGTTGTGGAACGCGCAGAGTCAGCAGTTCCGTTTTCAGGGGCCCGGTTTGCAGCAGGTTCAGATCTTCTCCGGTTCAGAGGAACCCGATCTGGTTCTGGCCGACACCATCTCCCTTGATCGCATCGCCGGGACCGTCGAACTGGTCGGTGATGCCCGGGCACTGCTGTACCTGGCCAAGGGACCGCAGATCGAAGGGCTCGCTGCCGAACCGGATGCTGACGAATTGTTGTCCTGGAAATTGAGAGCGGATCGAATCGATGCAAAGCTCGACATTCGAGCCCGGCAAATCCGTCTGTCGGAAGTGGAAGCGCAGGGGTCGGTACGTCTTCTCCAGGAGCAGGGGGGCATCGAGTTCCGGGGTCAAAATTGCCACTGGGATCATCAGTATCAGCGTTTGACTCTCTCCTCCCCCGATGGCCAGGGGTTACAGACCTTCGTCCGCGGTCAGGAGCCGCGCGACGAGGTGGTGGCCCGCGAAGTGGTGGTGGTACGGTCAACCGCCCCGGGCAAGGAGGCCCGAGAGCGCCTGGAAGTGCTGCTTTCTTCGGTACTGAGTGCGGTCATTCAGCTGGAGCCTACCAGTGACCAGAAAACCGGCAGCTTTGAATTGCGTGCCGATGAGCTGTTGCTGGTGCTGCGCGAGGATGAAGAGAGTGGCTCGTTGAGACCCCATGAGGCGCTGGCCTGGGGTGCGACCGATTTACGGGGAGGCCCCTACCGGATTCTGGCCGAGCAAGCACGGGTTCTGGCGCGCAATCGCAGCGTCGAGTTGACCGGTGGTGACCATCAACCGGTGCAGGTGTTCCGCGAAGGGAACTCCGATCTTCCCCCCTCCCGGTCGGTCAAGCTGACCTGGGGCCCGCGCGGATATCGGGTCCAGAATCTGCCCAAGGGAGGCGGCTGGTCCGTTTCGGATATCGATGCAGCGCTCGAACGGATGGGCCGGCGCGATCGCCGTCCCGCTTCCTGATCGGCAGTTTATCTGCTTCCCCCGGAATCTAATCTTCTTGCGGTTGAATCAGCCCGTCGATGTCGACCGCATTGATCAGACGAGTTCGAGGCCCGACATGATAGTCATGGCAGGTGGAGCAGTTGGATTGAACCTCTTGCCCATGGCATGAGGTGCAACTGCTCCTGGTGATCGGTTTCCAGTCATTGGACAGCTGGTTGTCGTCGAGCAGTTGATGGCAATTGAGGCAAGTGACACTGGACCCCGGCAGGATATGTGGGCCGTGGGAGAAGTGAGTTGGCTGGGGAAAGGTTTCAGGCCGCATCGATGTCGGAGACCAGTGAGCCGTGGCCTCCTCACGCTTGATCCCGATGTGGCAGGAGGCACAGTTTCCCGCTGCCAGGGGACCGAAGACCTGCTCGATGATGGACTCTGAATCGGGGTCTTCGATGGTCGACATCACTTCCAGATTGACCCACGCTTTGATGAACGGATCGGCATGTTGAACCGGGCGATAGCGGATTGAGGGAGGTTCAAAGTACCAGCCCCCGGCACTGGCCCACAGCTCGAGATCGATGTCGTCGGGATCGGTTGGCTCGGAGCTCGCATCATCGGCTTCCATCCGGGAGAGGTCGTCCTCCTCTTCGGTGCCGAGCAGATCGTCTTCCAGCAGGCTCAGATCAACGTCTTGTTCGCTGGCCGAGTTGCTCTGCTCTGGTAGTTCCGTTGAATCCGAGCTCTCCGTCACCGGCGTGAACCAGCGTGTCGATGCCTGCTCGAGGATGGAACGGGGTAGTTGACCCGAGAGCAGCGAGATCTGCTCGAGGTCAGGACCCGGAGTCGAGGAACCGGAAACGATGGAGTTGACGAAACTCTCGAGGTCCGATTCGAGAGTTTTCTGCAGTCGATCCTTGAATCGCAGAGCCACACGTTTCGAGGCAGCCAGGATCGGCTCCGATTGATCTTCCAGATCGTACAGTTCGACACCCGAGAGCAGTTCAACATCCGAATCACCGCCGAGACGGTCCCGGAGCCAGCGCAGAGTCCAGGCTGTGGGGAAGTCGGATCCGATATCGGGCCAGGGTTTGATATCCTTGTCCGCCTGAGAGAGGGATTCGAGGTCGAAGGAGGGAATCGACAGGAACTCGATTCCTTTCTGTTTGCCGGTGGCAGCGTGTCCACTGATGGAATCGCTGTGACAGGGTGCGCAGGATTCGGCAAATGGCTTCAAGATCATGCGGCTTCGATCAGGTGCCAGGCTGTGGCAATCGTCGCACGTTTGAGGGGCATGTTGAGGAAACTCGTTGAAGTGCTTACTCGCATGGTCTCGATGATCGAATGCAATCGCCCGTTCAGGTTGTCCGTAGGTACTGTTGAATTCCGGATGCCCATCATCAAAGGATGCAAAGCGTTGCTGGTGACACGATTGACACCGCACATCATTGAGATGCACCATTTCATCCTGGATCCGGTGTTCCAGGTGGCATTGACCACAGGACACATCCTCGAGCGGATTGCTCGTCAATGACCGATCATCGGTGAGGAAACGCAGGTACTCCGGGGACACCGAATGAGGATCATCTCCGAATTCTCCCATATCGTGACACTTGAGGCACTTCATCGATGCGTGTGGGCTTCCACTGCCCCACAAGCCACGTTGCAGGGAGGTCAATGAAGTCAACTGCAGTGGGGCATGGCAACTGGAGCAATCGAGATGTGCATGAAATGACCGATGTGTACCCGGATCGAAGACTGCAATGTCATCTGCGGCCAGCGCGAGCAGACTCAGTCCAAGGGCCAGCACCGTCACTCTTCGAAAGATACGTTTTCGGATCAGCCCTTCGCTGGCGACCGGGGTGCAGGGAGAATCGGGCCGGGAGCACTTGCCATCGGCGGTGGGTCCAGCATCACAACGAAGGTTGTTCAGTCCGCATTGATAGGGTTGATCAGGGCGCAGGTATTTCACAGACTTGGCATCGAAGGGGCTTTGCTTCCGTTTCATCAGCGCGCCGATCCAGCCGCAAAGCCATGAACCACCACCACATGCAAGGTGATCATCATCACCATCGCTCCGGTGAGGGGAAGATGAATCAGCATCCATCCTCGCATCCATCGATGAAGACGCAGTTGTCGATCCAGTATCGCCTTGCGCAGAATCAGCTGATGGATCTTGTCCTCGGTACTATTGGGTTGGAGATACACGATGTTGATACACCTGGCGTACTGAGCAGCAAACTCCTGAGACAGGTAGTGATTTTCCTTCGAGCCACGGGGAAGAAGGCCCGGGCTCCGGAATAGAAATGGCCGCAGAACCGTGAGATATGCATCCTGATATCCGAGATCGGTGGAATCCGGTTTCCAGTTCTTGATCTCTTCATCCGCCTGGTGGATCAGCTGTGACCGTTCTTCAGCAATCCTTCCTGGCAGTAGATGCATCGAATCACGCAGGTGGATCGGGATCGATCTCATCAGAATCCAGCCAGCGACTCCGCTGAGCAGGATGATCCAGTATCCCAGGCCAAGAATGAGATCAAAGATCCCTGTCGGGATTTGAAAACCCGTGTGTTCCAGGAACAAATAAACACTGAGAAATCCGGTGGTCAGGTGAAGTAATAACCACGTCGATGTTTTTCCCAGCGGCAGGAAGGGGAACTTCTTGCGAATGCCATACAGGCAGAGGAGCAGGAAACTGGCCAGCAGGAACCACCCACTTGTTTTCGCGAGATCACCGAGGGATTGATCAGTGATGTGCAGGCAATATCTGAAGAAGATGAAAACCAGAATGATTGCGACGAAGATCGAGGAGGAAGGGGCTCTGAGGTTTCTCATCAGGACCTTTTCCACAGCGGAGCACTGAGATCATGCTCTCCGAAGTCAACGCGATGCAGAGCATCGTGAGGGCATGAGTTGACACAGGCGGGCCCCGACGGCTGATCGATGCAGAGGTCGCATTTTGTTGCTCGGAGGATCGGTTTCCCCGAGTTCGAGTCGATGAGAGGCCGGCCGCTGGAATCCTTGATCTCGACGGTACGGATGTTGTCGTAGGGGCACGCCTCGACGCATGTTGCACAGCCGATGCAACTCTCATCATGAATGATCACGTTTCCGCTGGCTGGCTCCCGGTGGATGGAACCCGTTGGACACCCGATGAGACAAACGGGATCACAGCAGTGCATGCAAGCCGAGGCTACCATCAACTGGGCATACCTGTGTCCTTCACGAATGAATCTGGGATTGCCGTCATGGGTAATGGCGCAAGCCTTGACACAATCGTCACAATCGGTGCAGCGATCGAGATCGATGATCATCGTCTGGTTGCCATTGATGGTTCTGTGATTGACCAGAAAATCGAGCAGCCCCTTGGAGACTTCCATTTTCCCACCTCTCCAGCTGAAATTGCGGAGAAGATCTTCTTTCTTGACGTGGGGAAGTATGTAGTTCTGGATTGCCGGGGTGGAAATCAGTAACAGATCGGTGGTGCCGATGCAGTGCATGCTGCGGGAAGCGTAAGGGGTACCACCGGATTCGATGGCCTCGAGTAATTCCTCCAGTCCGAAGACATCCCCTGGACGCAGATAATCGACGGTATCGGTCACACCGTGGCTGTTCGTGGAAATTCGTGCGAACCCGTTGAGCATCACGAAGATGCCGTCGAGCCTCCAACCAGCCTTCACGACAAGGGTTTCCTGGGAAAGGATTTCTTCTCGGTTTTCCAGGGTAATCCGAAGCCCTTGATTCCAGTTCTCGTTGCCCTGTCGTTCGAACTGGATGACATGCAACAGTTTTGCCCGGTCTTCTTCAGGAATCGCGTCGAATAGCGGTAGATTGGCGAACAGGTTGCCCGGCGATCTGGTACGAATCTCTTCCTCCAGATATTCCCTGAACATCCGCGATTTTCTGCAGATATCACGGATCGCCTGCCAGCGCAGTTCAAGAAGGACCGATTCAGATGCAGAGAACACGGTAGCACTTCTCGGAGATCTTCTGAGCGCTGCGATCTCACCGATTGACCTGCCATTGGGAATCTCAACCGAATTGAAGTCCTTGATAAACTGATCCAGATCGCAGGGAATGGTACGTGATCGCTTGAGCACTTCTTCTGTATCGTAGGAATGAATGTCCGTGCCTGCCAGGTGTCTGGATTCGGTGAACTGCGAGTTTTGCCACAACTGGGAGAGCGCTTGCCACCAGGTTCGCTTGCCAGGCATCTTTCTGGTTTGCAGTAATTCTTCTCCGGCAGGATCGGTCAAGACGTGGGTCGAACCTGACAGGCCGAAAAACACGGAACCACCGTAGTCACCCCTGCGGATGAGAATTTCACCCGGTTGATAATCAACCTTGCGGGCATCGTTACGAAGGATTTCGGAGATCGAAGCCCCTCCGGGCTGGAAATCATTGCAGGCCAGTGACAGGACAGTCTCGGTCAGGGCTCTGTCGACGAAATCGTCGGAGAGCAGGTCCTCGCCGAACGGTTGGTCCCAGCGTTTCGGTCGATCTATTCTGAGTTCCTGATCATCCATGATGGGTCACTCGTTCATGAAGTTCTATTTTGGTTCGGGGTTGCCGCCCCTGTAGTTCTTTGCATCGACAAGAAGTGGATCGACACCTTCGAGGTCGCTGCCATCACTCAGAACTGCGAATGCGTTCAAGGAAGCGGTGATCTGATCGGCGGCCTGTCCGATCGCCGGTTGGTTTTTGAGGCTCATCTTCAGATCACCGATGGCAGCCATTGCCTCCTTGATCTGCGGATTGTCGATCGCCTCGTTCACCGCCTCGAGCTTTTCCTTCAACAGCATGAATCTTCTTGCGTTCTTGACTGCATAGGTGCCCGTTGCCGTGGCAGTGGAAACCGCTTTCAGTACAAGTTCCATCTCTGCCAGGATGCCGACGATGTGGAATAGCCTCTGTTTCTCGATGGGTGCCGGCTTGTTTTCCTTACCCTTCGAATAAAAGTTGTTATGACGGATCATGCCCTGACTCCATGAGAGCAGTTCAAAATCGCTTCCCGAGGAATGTCCGCCGGTATTGACCAGTTCTTCATGGGGAACAACATGACAACTGACGCAATTTCTGGCGATTTCCAGAACCATCGATGGACGCAGCATTCCTGCCGCCTCCACTTCCTTCCAGCGTGCTGCGATCTCCTCAGCGGTTTCCTGTCCCTCTTCCTTGCCACTGAATTCACCGTGTCGTTTCATCCAGTTTGCTGCTGCACCATGACACGACTCGCAGGAGATCCCGTTGGATATCAATGAAGTCTTTTCCCCGGAGTGTTGTGCAGTGCCGTGGCAATCGATGCACAGGCTCTCCCTGGTGATTCGTTTGATTTTCATCTTCTTGGCGATGGCCTGGCCTTCTTTGCTCCTGTGAACACCGGTGATCGATTCATGGTGAGGAGTATTTTCCCAGATATTGCCGGAGTGCTTGTGGCATTCGATACAATCAGCCGGCCCCATCACTTCTTTCGGATCGAAGCCAGGTCCGGTTGGCAATACCTGTTCAGAGTCATCGACTGAAGGGAGAGCCAGGGCCCAACCGGTCACAGCGATCGACAGCAAGAACAACAAGAGATGTTTACTATGCATGCCCTGTTTCCCATTCATTGAATCTGGCTCTGGTATATCAGAGTTCTAGAATTACATCACCAGCAGGTCTGGCGACGCATGTCAGGCAATGTCCAGAGGCGATATCCACTCCCGGTTCTTCTTCATATTGAACGGGGCCGTCGAGCAGGCGAGCCTCGCAGGTCCCACAATTTCCTGATCTGCAGCTACTGTCAATGAAGATTCCAGAGGCTTCTACCAGTTCCAGGAGGGAACTACTGCCATCCCATTTGAGGGTTCGATTGCTGGTCTCCAGAAATACCTTGAACCTCTCTGTCTCCTCCAGGTTGTCACCAGACTCTGTCGAGAGGGTGTTGACCTTCTTGCTGGTGGACGCCGGTCCAAATGCTTCCGTCAGGAGGTCGTCAGGACTCACACCGGCTAATTCCAGTGCCGGGACCAGAGCGGACATCATCGGAGGAGGTCCACAGATGTAGTACTGGAGATCCCCTCCACCTGTAATCTTGTTGAGCGATTCAACATCGAGAAACCCGGAGTGGTATGTGGGTTTCGAGCAGATCAGATCATCGTCTTCTTGTTCTGGATGACTGTAGAAAACATGAAGATCGATGTTGCTTCGATCTTCCGCGATCTGCTGAAGCTGATCATGAAATGCATGTTCGGATCGGTTTCGGACCGCATGGATGAAAAAACATCTGCGTTCGATGTTCTCGTTACAGATGCTCTCAATCATGCTCATCAGTGGAGTGACACCGATTCCACCGGCGACAAATACAGCCGGTCGCGAATCTTCTCGGTCGAGGATGAACTTTCCGGATGGGCAACTCACCTCCACCAGGTTTCCTGCCGACAAGCTCTCGTGCATGAATGTGGAACCTCGCCCCGGTGGAGCATCCGGTTTCTCTGGTGGAGCTGTCAGCTGTTTCACAGTGATCTTGTAGCGGTTGGGGTTGCCGGGTGCGGTGGAGAGGGAATAGTTGCGTACGGTAGGACGCAACCTGCCCGGGATGCGCAGCTGGAATCCGAGATGTTGACCCGGTTTGTAGGTCGGTAACGGCTCCATGTCTATCGGAGAGAGGTAGAAGGAGCAGATGTCTCTGGCCTCCTCGACCTTTTTTTCCAGGATGAATCGCCGATATCCTCGCCAAGCTCGCCTGGACGTGGCGAGGTCGGGAGGATCAGGGACTTCCTCAAGTTCTCGCTGCAGGTTCGCGCTCGAGGTCTCGATGCTTCGAGCCGCACGCTGAGCCGTATTGAAGTGCCGGGCCACGGCGAGAATCAGCTCGATCAGGATCAAGAATACGATTCCTGAGCCGATCCAGAAGATGACTTCGGTCGGGTTCAATCGTCAAAACCTAACCAGAAATTCGGTTCGTATCCCATTGTTGGTTGCGCCGCCTTCATCCATCTTGGTGTAGCCGTCACACTGGATCATGACCCTGCGCGATAACTTTTCCTGGAAGCGAACTCCGATCGCTCCCGAAGCTGGATCGTCCCCCTCGGTGGGTGTTCGACCGCCCACCTCCACGATGAAGTTCTGTTCACCGCCATCGAGGACCCACTGGTAGCCGAGGGCGCCGCCGAAGGAGCGATCCGCCCGGTTACCCAGAGCCGGTTTGAAACTACCGAGTCCCGCTGCCGCAAAGAGGATTCCCGCCTTTCCCAGGGGGCCTCCCTTGGCCGGTGCTCGTCCTGCCGAGGCGAAGTCATCGATCCCGAGGAACAGGGTGCCATAGGCGTTATCATCGGTTCCCGATGGGGTCGTCGATGCTTCTGCAAAGAGCAGCACGCCGTCGCTGACCTGATCATTGTCCTGTTCGGTAGCCGCTGATACACAGCAGCGGATCGTGGTATTGAAGGTGCGCCCCCACTTCTTGATGCGTTGCGAGGAACCGAGGCCAGCATAGATCCCATCGCCTCCCTGGTCGTTGGGCGCGGTTACAGCGATCAGGTCCGCGTCTATCGTCCGGGCGTATGTATCGGTCTCGGTCGAGATTCCGAACAACCTCGAACCGAACGATAATTTGTTGTCATCTCGATGGAGCTCGCCCCAGCCGTAGAGCATCGTCAATCGCATGCCGGAGGCCCCGGGAAAGGGGATGAAGCGAGTGACTCCAAAGGCATCCACGTTGTCGTTGACCAGCATTCCATCCTGCAGGTCGACGGTCCATCTGCCGATGCTGAAGCCGTAATCCAGTTTCTTGTCTCCCGCTGGATCGAGGCCGGGGAACAGCTCTGTCAGTTCACCTTCGAAGAAAAAAGTGGTCAGTTCGAGGTTGGTGTTGTCGTACCAGCCCTTGCTGTCTTCCGGTTCGAAGGTGTAGCGGGTGAACTGGCCCTGATCCTGTAACGGTTGCAAACCCAGGAGAATTCGCTCGGTACCGGTGAACTGCAAGTTTGCAAACAGATCGATGCGATTGGCCCACTCGATGGTGCGGTTATCGCTTCCGGCAGGATCGATCACGTTGATGCCGCTTCTCAGGTTGCCATAGACCCACAACGATGGTCGCCACACGGCTCCCGTTGGGATGTCGAATCCTCTTCCCAGTCGACCGGTTCCGAGAAATCCAGGCCCCAGTTCCAGGAGCGGTTGCGTCGGCTTGATCTGATCCTCGGGAATCAGGGGAATTGGCTGATCCGGTAGCCTGCTGGGGCTTTCCCCCTGCTGCGACCAGCACGGCTGGCTGAACAGGATCAGGACGATGCACAGCATCGCCCCTTGCTTCAGAGCTGTGGTGCTGACGACGAGTCGAGAAGATGTTGGCCTCGATGTGGCGTTCGAGAATGGATTCATGATCCATCACCTTTGCCCTGTGGAACCATCACTTCCGTGGTTTTTTCCGCCACCACCACCGCACCATCGACGAGGCGCTTTGCCAGTTCTCGTGGTGAGATGCCGTAATCGAATCCGACATGCATCGTCTGATGGATCAGATTGACGGGAACCGCCTGGGAAATGAAACGAGCAACGACAGAGTAGGGGCCGTGCCCGGTGAGCTGTTCGCCGCTGACATGATAGCTAGCGGTTCTGTGACCGAGTGGCTCGATCCCTCTCCGGTGTTTTCTCATCCCCTTCGGATGTCCGTAGATGTTGTTGGGCCTCGAAGCGGGCCGGATGAAGGGAAGAGCCGACACGGAGCTGTTGATGGTCAATACCTGCTCTCGGTCCCCACCCCGGATATTTCTCGACATGAACTTGGATTGAAGGTTGAACAGCTGTTCATCCAGCTCGACCTCACCACTACGGACATAGAGCGAGAAGCTATCCCTGACATCTCCATTGGGATCCCGATCCCCGGAGACGAACACCAGCTCTCCACGGGAATCCCTGACCTCGATCTGGATGACAAAAAGCCTCTCGGCATCAAACCCGGTCGGCAGGTTGTGGCCGGACGTCAAATTCTTGACATCGAGCTCGAGGTCGATGCCGTCGGCGCTGGCGGAGGTCACCCGGATGTCAGACAGTCCGAAACCTCGCTTCAGGACGGCGATTCGTTGCTCCTTGGCCCAGTCGAGCAACCCCAGTTGCTCCTCGATGATGGCCCGGGCAGCCTCCCTGTCATCGATGGATGTCCACGCTTCGGGGAACTCGTAATCCTCTGGACAGTTGTCCTCGAATTCCAGGGTACCCCAGCCGGCCTCGACGTCGAACAGAAGCCACTCGGAGAGTGACTTGAGTTTGTTGGCATCCCGGTTGACGGGGAAGATTCCCGGATGGATCAGCGAGTAATCTGGACCGGCAAAGAAGTGATTGGTCAGTTTCCGATCGGCCGTTGGAATTCCATCGACCTCCGCTGCGGGTCCGACATCGTAGCCGCTCGGGATTCCCTGTTCCTGGCCCATGTGGCAGTCGTTACAGGTGATCCCTTGCTCGGCAGCAGGAGAATTTCGGTATTCGCTGAGCAGTTCATGGACCCTCAGTCCGTTTGGAGCGAACACCTCGTGGCAACTGCCGCAGAAGGTGGGATCTGACATCTCCGGGAACTTCTCGACCTCGCCGTGGATGGCACGGCCGACGTCCTCGCGATCCGTATTGACCTTGTAGGTACTGGGATCGTCGAGAATGCGGCTCAGTTCATCATTTCCCAGGGGGCCCTTGATCGGGTCGAAGATGTCTCCCTTGTCGATCCCGAGGCGGCCGGAGACCTTGCGGTAAGGGGCACTCATCCGGTGGCAAGTGACACAGGTGATCCCCTCTCTCGAAGCAGGATGCCGCTCCAGGTTCGAGATACTGAACGGCTCCCCCATGTCGGAGCCTACCGGGGCGTGGCAGCGGAGGCAGAAATCACCATTGGTGCTGCTCGTGCCGGCGTTCATGGCATTTTGCATCGACATCATCAGCGGGCTCAGTTGTGAATACGCATGCTGGGAGACGGACCATTGCTTGTACTGGACGGGGTGACAGAGCGCGCATTCATCCGCAGAAGGAAAATTGCTCGCAGCGAAGATTTCCGCATGAATCTCCTCCGTCGATGGGGAGGGATCCGCATCGCTCTCGGAGTCCTCGGGCGATCCATCGAGCAGATCATCACCGAGCAGATCATCACCGAGCAGATCATCATCGAGCAGATCGTTTCCCTCCGCAGGAGCATCCGCAGGAGGATCCTGTCCAGCCGCCGGAGCGTCGGCAGGAGGATCCTGGGCATGGATCACATCGATATTTTCCATGATCCAGTCCGACATGGCGACCAGCAGGAAGACCAGGATCAGGACCCGTACGTTGGAAAGTGCGTGAATTACAGGAAACATGACGACCACCACTCATTCTGGGAGTTGCGGGGAACTGCAGGAAATTACACGAAGCGAGAGAATCAGGCAGGACAATCAAAGTGCACCGAGCCACCGTACTGGAATGGCGCAATGGAATCCAGGAAGTTTCGATGGGTTGCCTCGAGCGACCGTCGGACCCACGGCAAGAGAGAGCCGTTGAGGGGTGATTGTGGTGCCTGAATGGTCGATGACGTTCCATCTACAGCGAGTCGCAGGTAGCCTCCTGTCTTCTGGAGTTGCTGGAATTTGTCCGGGTCGGGCCTTTTCTTTGCTGCTCCTGACACTCCTCAGGCCGTATCATTCAGCGGTGCTGTTACTGCCATTGAGCTACCGGGAAAGGGTTCTTCCGATGTGCGCTACCAACCGATGGATTCTGGTCAGTGGATTCGCGATGCTGGTTTGTCTCGCGGGATGTTCCAGTACTCCCGAGCAACGTCTCGATCCAGAATATGACCTCGGGCACTCGCAGCTGCTGGTCATTCCATTTCAGCACAGGCCAGCGAACAGTGGCGTGTTGCGCTGGCATTACGAATCACCGACCGGGATCGCCCTGGCCCGGGCGATTCGCCTCCAGGTTTCCAGTGAATGTGCTGCGGTTGCAGTGGTGTCTGATCAGGTGATTGCAGATCGGGTGTTCCACACCGACGACGATCAGGTGCCGTGGGGGGAGATCGGCACCGAGGCGCGGGCATCCCATGTGTTGACCGGTCGGATCGATCGGATCACCTTCCAGGATCCGCGCAGCCCCGGGATGCTACAGGGGCGCATCCAGGGCTACTGGGAGCTGTTTCTGGTGCCAGCGGGGCGCCCGGTACTGCGCCGAGAATTCGATATCAGGGTGCCTGAAAACCCGGAATCCGGGCGCATCTTTATCTCCTTTGAGAGCTCGGAAAAGGAGCTAGAAGGGGCGATGCTGGGCAAGCTGGCACTGCAGATCAGCTCCATCTTGTGTGGTCAGGTTGCCCCCTAGGACCGCTCCGCTCCGCTAATATTTCGTTCGCTCGACTTGCCCATGGCCTCTCCTCCCCACTAGAATCGGGTAGAGCCCCGAAAGGGCGTCGAGTTTCGTCAGGCGCAAAGTCGCTTTCATCGCGGTGACAATCGTGATTTGAGGGGGACTCCACTGGAGGATCTACATGACATACACCGCCCCGTTCCTGGTACCGGCGTTCCTCAACTTGGGACCAACGGAGATGGTCGTCATAGCGCTCATCATGCTGCTGCTCTTTGGCAGTCGTTTGCCCTCGGTGATGAGGAACCTGGGTCGAGGTGTGACCGAGTTCAAAAAGGGCATCAAGAGCACCGAGGACGAGGTCAACAAGACCATCGAGCCGCCGGCGAC
This sequence comes from Planctomycetota bacterium, assembly GCA_036125855.1. Lineage (GTDB taxonomy): Bacteria > Planctomycetota > UBA8108 > UBA1146 > UBA1146 > UBA1146. The sequence continues at coordinate 12,834 of JAYZTT010000009.1, read as the reverse complement.
CCCCCCCACCGAGCGGACCGAGACACCAGAAGAGTAGTCTTCGGACCGGTACTTGATCGAGCCTGGTCAGGTCATCGGTAACGGTGCCCGAGCGCTCTTTCGTTTCTCCTGCCGGCGCTGTACAAATTGGCAGATATCGATCCGAGAATTCCCGTGAACGTGATGCCGATCGTCTGTGGAAGAACGTGGGATTTCCGCGGCCACCAGGCACCCATCGACCAGGCTCCGGCGAGACGAAACCGTGAACCCATCACCCCTCAAGTTACGGCTTCTACGAATCTACTGGCGGTTAACGACCCTCAGATAGCCGTTCGGCGAGGAATCCCGGCAAGCCACAATCGGCGATCTTTTGCTGTACTGCTTCGATGTCGTAGGCGATCCGGTGGCGTTCGATTTGGTTCTTTTCCAGGTCATAGATGACGGTACAGGAATCGGGGTTGCCGTCTCGCGGCTGACCGACACTGCCGACATTCACGATCGCCTGCAGTCCGTCATGGACCTGAATCGTATCCTCTGTGTTGTAGTGAATCGTGTCGGTGAGCAGGAATGCGATCGGGACATGAGAGTGGCCGATGAAGCAGATCGGCGTCTGCAACTGCTGAAACGACAGGTGAGCATCCCAGGTGGTCTGGATGTAATCGAACAGGTCCGGTTGATCGAGGCTGCCGTGAACCAGGCTGAAGTCCTCTTCGTGATGAACCAGCGGCCAGCTGCGGATGGAATCGAGTTCGGCTTCGGTCAGGACGGATCGGGTCCAGAGGGTTGCCTGGCGCGCCAGCGGATTGAAGTAATCGATATCGAGCAGATCAAGAATCGCATGTTCGTGATTGCCGGCGACGATGACGTCGCACCGTTCCTGGACCTTGGCGAGGCATTGAGAAGGTGCCGGACCGTAGCCCACCACATCGCCGAGACAAAGTGTCCGGTCAATCTCGGCGCCATCGAGAAACTCGAAGACGGCATCGAGAGCCTCTTCATTGCCATGGATGTCTGAAATGACTGCGATTCGCACTTCGATTCCCTCGGTACGGTTTGCCTCGACGTCGCTGGATTCTAGTGGCTTCCTGAAAAAGAAAAAGGGGAGGAAGGGTCCTGGAAGAATTTCCTTCCAATACACATTATCGGACTATGTTCCACGGGGAACAGTGTTTTCCAGGGAGCTGAGCCGCCAAAGGTTCCACGGGGAACAATCTGTGCCACTGGCCGGGTCGGGCGACTTGTCTCTGAGCGACCACAGGTATACCCTCCCCTGGGTCGGACCCTGGGATGAGGAGAATGCCACCGATGGCCAGAATCATGGCAATTGCCAGTCAAAAAGGCGGAGTGGGAAAGACCACGACTGCCATCAATCTGGCCGCCTACCTGGCCCGGGCGGGCCAGCGCTGCTTGCTGGTCGATCTCGATCCTCAGGCCAATGCCAGTTCCGGTCTCGGTCTTGAGCCTCCCCCCCACTCGCCATTGCCACCGATTCTCGATGGATCGCATGCATGGCAAGATCTCGTGGCAGAAACCTCGGTCGATGGATTGAGTTGCCTGCCGAGTAGCACTCACCCGATCAGCGCTTTGACCCAGGCGATGGCTAGGGGTCAGGGAGCCCGACAGCTACGGGAGTCATGGAAACAGGTCGCCCAGGATGAACTGGCGATGGTGATCCTCGATTGTCCCCCATCGCTTGGACCTCTGACCGATCTGGCGCTGCAGCTGGCGGATTCTGTGCTGGTTCCGGTGCAGTGCGAGTACTTCGCAATGGAAGGCCTGGCGCAGGTGCTCGAGGCGGTTCGTCGGGCACAGGAAAGCCATCAGCGGGAGATCCCCCTGGAGGGCCTGGTGCTGACCCTGTTCAGCCCTGAAATCGAGCTTTGCCACGAAGTGGCCGAAGAGGTGCGTCGATTCTTTCCCGACGAAACCCTCAATACACCGATCCTCCGCGATCCAGCCCTGGCCGAGGCTTCGAGTCATGGCCAACCAATTTGTCTCTATGACCCGCGCTCTGCAGGAGCCTGGTCCTACTTAAACCTCGCGAAGGAGGTCCTCGAACATGAGTGGACGGAAACTGGGACGTGGGCTTGAAGCGCTGATTCGGCGTAGCCAGGCGACCCCGACCGACGGATCTGGTGACGGCTCGACCGATGCGGGCATGGCGGAGCGCGCCGAGGTGGTTCTGATCGATCCAGCGCGGATCCATGCCAATCGGGATCAACCGCGTAGTCACTTTGATGACGAGGCGATCGAGGAGCTGGCTCGCTCTGTTTCTGCCGATGGCATCTTGCAGCCGCTGGTGGTTCGCGATGACGGCAAGGGTGGTTTCGAGTTGGTGGCGGGAGAGCGACGATTGCGGGCCGCCCAGCAGGCGGGCCTCGACCAGGTTCCAGTGCTGGTTCGGGACATCGATGACGATCAGATGTTGCCGTTGGCTCTGGCCGAAAATATCCAGCGTGAGGATCTCAATCCGATTGAACTGGCGCGGGCCTATCGTGCCTTGCAGGAGTCCTTCGGCTGGACCCAGGAGCAACTGGCCAAGCAGGTGCGGAAGAAGCGATCCAGTATTGCCAATTCCCTGCGCTTCCTCGATCTGGAGCCGCAGATTCAGGACAGCCTGATCCAACGAATCATCAGTGCCGGTCACGCCAAGCTGTTGCTTTCCGTGAGCGACTCGAAGTTGCGCAAGCAGTGGTTCAAGAAGGTGTTGTCTAATAAATGGACAGTTCGAGATCTGGATGAAGCACTTCGAGGTGGAAAATCCCAGGGTTCGACACCTTCTGGAAAGAAAAAGGCAGGAAAAAAGAACGCCAGTGGGGCTGAAACCCACGTAATCGCGGAAGAAGAACGGCTTGGCCAGATACTGGGTACCAAGGTGGCGGTGCTGAATACCGGCCCAAAAGGGCGCGGAAAGATCGTCATCGAGTTCTTCTCACATGAAGATTATGACCGGATCGCTCGCATCGTGGTCGGGGGAAAGCGCAACTGATCGCTTCTGGATTGGCGTGGATGGGGGTGAAGATGAAATACTTCAGAACCTCTTCCGGGCACTCCATCCACATGGAGGATTCCGATGATCCTGATGGCGATATTGCTGCTCCTACTTCTGGTGACACTCTACGGAGTCGGTCGATTACGTGGTGATCTGCTGACCCGAGGTCCGGTCAAGCTGGCCCTTTCCCCGGGCTTGCTGCCCGACAGCCTGGCCCGAACCCTCGCCTGCCTGGCGACGGCGACACCCATCATCCGGCTGTCACCGTGGCGTGATGACACGCCCTTTCTGGTCGAAGGGGAATGCCCGGTCAAACGGATTGGTGTGCCGCTGGCGACGGCGTTTCGCCTGCTGGTGCTGTTCGCGGCTTTCGTTTCGGTGGTGTTGTTGTTGCCGGTAGCGGCCGCGACAGTGCCCGATCCGGAAACCCTCTCGCATGCCTACGAGAAGGGCATCGGGACCCTGCTGACGACGGTTCTTGTGAGCCCCTTTGCGTGGCTCGGTACCGGATTGATCTCCTGGTGGACGCTGGCCTGGCTCGGATCGATGGTCCTGGCCGCCGGTCTCAGACCTCGCGAGACCGGTTGTGCCTTGCTGGTCGGTGGCGGTGTGATCGCCCTGCTCGAGGGAGCGCACTGGCTCGGGTTGAAGTTCGGCGCCTTCAGCAATGGCTGGTTCTTGCAGCGCTTCTACGAGGCGGATGCGGGAAGAGCCCTGGTCCTGCTGGTGATCGTATCGCTGATCACGTTGAGCGTGCTGGCCGCAATGCACTGGATTCCGATGGTGGTCCAGAGGATGCGACCCCGTCCCATCGGGTGGGACGAGCAGAAACGAGACCGTATCGTTATCGGTTCCTGATCGATCGTACCTCTTGCTCAATTGGGCTTCTGGCCTATCATCCCTCGCTACCGGTGATCGTGGTCCTTGTGACCTCGCCGGTAGCGAGGGGTTTTCGTCCAGGAGTTCACCATGGTTGTTTCGTTTCGCTGTGCCTTGCTACTCATGATCTTCAGTCCAGCAATTGTCGCTCAGGACAAAGATGCGATCTCCGCCATCGTCGACAGTGAGGTGTCGACATCGGTCGGCAGTGAATCGCTGGATTTGAGTCTGGACGATGCCATCGGCCTGGCTCTCGATCACAACCTCGATCTCGAGATCCAACGCATCGGCGAGCGGCGCAACCAGTGGGATCCGCTCATCGCCGAAGCTGCGTTTGATCCGCTGTTTCGGACCGGATACACCATCAGCAAGTCGAGCACCACCTCGACCAGCATCATCGAAGGTGCCGAGGTGGGGCAGCAGATCGAGCAGGATAACCGCAACTATTTCCTCGGCCTGTCGGGGCAACTTCGTTACGGCACCACCTGGAACGTTCGACTCAATGGCAGTCGCTTCGAATCCTCATCCACCAGTGAGTTCTTCAGCCCGCTCAATTACCGCGGCGCCTATCAGCTGTCGTTGAGCCAGCCGCTGCTGCGCGGCTTCGGTCGCGATATCACCGAGACCTCCTTACGAGTGGCGGTGCGAAACGCCCTGGCGTCCCGTCTGGCGACCCGCAGATCGGTCGAAACCACCGTCGCTTCGGTGGTGGGGTCCTACTGGGATCTGGTCTACACGCGGCGCAACGTCGCCGTGCAGGAGAGTGCCCTGGCCGAGGCGAGGGAACTGCTGGAGATCAATCGCCGGCGCCTGGAGGTGGGGACCGGTACTGAAATCGATGTCATCAGTGCCGAGGCCAACATCGAGACCCAGAAGGCGGGCATCATCGATTCCGTCAATCAGCTGCGGGATATCCAGGACGTGTTACTCGACAAGATCAACGCCCCCGGATTCCGCGTCGGAGGAGACTCCGGCCCGCTGTTTCGGGATGTCGAGGTGGTGCCCACCACGCCCCTCGAGCTGGCGGAGTTCCCGGTGGAGATGAGTGATGCGGTGCAGATGGCGCTGGCGAGTCGGCTGGAACTGGTTCAGCAAGACCTCCAGATTGCCAACAGCGAGGATCAACTGCGCCTCAGTGAGGACCAGTTGAAGCCGAGCCTGACTCTCGATGGGGGCTGGACCCAACCGGGTAACGACATCTCCTTCGATGGTTCCTGGTCCAACATTGGCGAGGATTACAACTGGAGTGCCGGTTTGAACTTTGAAATTCCGCTCGGCAACCGGGCTGCCCGCAATCGTCTGTTGCAGTCGCGTGAAGACCTGCGGATGGCTCAAATCTCACGGGACCAGGCATCCCATGGCATCGTGTTGGAAGTGACCCGGGCCGTGCGCGAGCTGCAGAGTGCTCGTCAGAGCGTTGAGACCAACGCTGCCGCGACTCACCTGCGCCGCGAGGAACTCGATGGCGAGACGAGACGGTTGGAGGTGGGGGTGTCGACCGCCTACCAGGTTCTGCAGGTGCAGAACAGCCTGCTCCAGGCTCAGGTCTCCGAACTGCAGGCACAGGTTCGCCTGCGCAAGGCGATCGCTGCCTATCGCAACGCGACAGGGACGATTCTGAAGGGTTACGGAATCGAACTCGATTGAGTCGTCCGGTGACCGCGATGCAGCGATAGCAATTATCCCTTTCTGCACGCTTCAGGGGCCAATTTTGGCCTGTCTACGCCTCGCTTTAGGTCGATATGACCTGATAGTGCCGAGTTCCTGACTCGTTGCGTCCTTCTGCTGGCCTGCCGGCTCTTTTACCATAGGGGGTGTGTCTTTCGACCCGGGGTATCACTTCGAGGAGGTGCCAAGATGATCGGCTTTGTCACAACACGGATCGGTTGGGCCCGTCGCGCCGCCGTGCTGTTGTGGCTGTTGGTTGCGGCTCCCTGCCCTGGGCAGCAGTTCGAGGTCAATCTGGAGGTCAGTACCGCCAGCGGTATCGGCTACACCCTGCTGGCGGGGATGGCCAATGGAGCCTCCGACAATTATGTCCCCGGTGAGGATCTGTTTGCTCCTCCGGCACCACCGGCCCCTTCCTTCCACAGTTCCATCATCTACAACAATGATTCCTGGTTCACTTGCATCCTGGCACCGAATCCCGACGACCTGGTCTTTGTCGTCGCTCTTCAATTCGATATCACCGACCCGATTCTGATCGAGTGGGATCCGGCGACCCTGTCAGCGGGAGGGGAGTATCTTCTCGAAGATGCTTTCGGTGGTTTGTTCCTGTCGGTCGACCTGACCACGACCAGTTCGGTACTGATCGATAACATCGCCCTGACCAACCTGGTGTTACTGGTGACGCCGCCGCCAGGCGATCCTTTCATTCGTGGTGACATCAATCAGGACACCTCGATCAACCTCGCCGATGCGATTCGATTGCTGGAGCACCTGTTCCTGTCGATCCCGATCGATTGCCGCGAGGCGGGCGATTGCAATGACGATTCGGGGATCAATGTTGCCGACGCGGTATTCCTGCTTTCCTATCTTTTCAGCGGTGGATTACTGCCGCCGGAGCCCTTCCCGGACTGCGGTCCGGACCCGACTCCGGACCTCATCGGCTGTGATTTCGGTTGTCCTTGAGCAGACGAATCGGTCCAGTCGTTAAGAGGAATCCCCTCAAAGATCAATCTCCGAACCCTCCGAAGTAACAAAAGCTCGTAGTTTATTTGTAAAGTTGTAAACACTAATAAATACGAAATCCTTTGATCGGCTCTGAAAAATCAAATTCGAGCCCCATTTGGGCATTCAAGAGCGGGGTGTGGGGGAAGGAGAAACGGCACTTGTTTGTTATTTATTGGAATATACGTATAGCTTGTTAAGCATATAAGTAATTGCGATTTTACGAGAATACAAGCTATACAAGGACATTCATTGGCTGGAGGAGCCAGCAGGAGCCAGCTGGCCGGTCTTTGCCTTGATGAGGCCGTGGGGGTCGTAGGGGACGCTGCCGCTGTCATCAGGAACCTGGTATTGAGCAGCCAGTTGTTCCAGCTTGGTGGTCAGATCGGACCGGATGGTGGCATAGGCGGGATCGCTGGCGACGTTATTCATCTCCTTTGGATCCTTTTGCAGATCGAACAGTTCCCATTCGCCGATGTTGTAGAAGTGGATCAACTTGTAGCGGTCGGTGCAGACACCGCGGTGACGACGCACCATGTGGGCGGTGCCCCGGTCGCCGTGATACTCGTAGTACTGGTAGTAGAGACTGTCGCGCCAGTCGGCCGGTTTATTGCCCAGCAGTAGCGGCACCAGACTCAGCCCCTGCATCTGTTGTACGGAAGGATCGGTGGCGGGAACCTGCGCCAGATCGAGAAAGGTCTGGGCGTAATCGAGATTGCTGACCAGGTTCTCATCGACTTTTCCGGCCGGCACCACGCCGGGCCAGCGCACGATCAGCGGAGTGAGGTAGCACTCTTCATACATGAATCGTTTATCGAACCAACCATGCTCACCGAGAAAGAACCCCTGATCGGATGAGTAGATCACCACCGTCTCGCGGCTCAGATCGAGTTCATCGAGGGTCTCCAGCATCCGTCCAATGTTCTCATCGACTGCCTTGATGCAGCGCAGGTAATCCTTGAGGTAGCGCTGATATTTCCAGCGGACCAGGTCATCGCCTTGCAGATTGGCACGTTCCAGTTCGGCATTCTTCGGCTGGTAGGCGGCGTTCCAGATGGCGGCCTGCTTCTCATCGAGACCGCGCTGGGGGACCAGCTTGAGGTCATTCTTGGTCAGTGTCGTGGCGATCTCCATATCCTGGACCTTGGCAGCGGTACCGAGGCCACTGTAGTCATCGAACAGGTTGGAGGGTTCCTCGATGGAGACGTCATCGAGGTAATCGAGGTGTCGAGCCGGCGGTTGCCAGTGCCGGTGGGGGGCTTTGTGCTGGACCATCATCAGGAAAGGTTGATCTTCATCGCGTTCATCCCTGAGCCAGTCGAGCGCCAGGTCGGTGATGATGTCAGTGGTGTAGCCGGAGTGTTTGCGATCGGTAAAACCCTTGTCGTTGCTGGCGGGCCTACGCATCGTCGGATTGTAGTAGGGGCCCTGGCCGAGCAGTCGCTCGTAATGATCAAAGCCGGTCGGTTCCGATTTGAGATGCCATTTGCCAAAGATGGCGGTCTGGTAACCGATTTGTTGCAGGAGCTTTGAAAAGGTCATCTGCGAGCCATCGAAGCGTTCGGCGTTGGTCAGTACGCCGTTGAGGTGGCTGTGCTTGCCGGTCAGGATCACCGCCCGGCTCGGCGCGCAGATGGAATTGGTGACACCACAGCGACGAAACATCATGCCGTCGGCGGCGAGCTGATCGAGATTCGGCGTGATGTCGCCAGGAAAGCGCGTGCCATAGGCACCGATGGCATGGGATGCATGATCGTCGGTGAAGATGAACAGGATATTCGGAGCCTTGTCGGGCCGGACTGCCTGGGGAGTATCGCCAGCGCGATCGGTGACCAGACCGGCACAGCCAGTCAGCGCGGCCAACAGCGGCACCAGCACCCACAGACCACCGATTCGCGAGATGGAAACAGAGACGGGCTTGGTCATGACAGTTCCTTTCCGGCCAGAAACCGCAGCATAGTCCCTCAACCGACGGTGTGGCACCCCTGAGGGTTACAGCTCGTTGGCTGGTTTGGCCCCTTTCACGTGCTGATCAAACCAGTCGATCATCTCGGCGAGGGTGTGGAGCACCGACTCGCGGGCGCGGTATCCGTGGCTTTCGTTGGGCAGGTAGACCAGCCGAGCGGTACCACCGTTGCCCTTGATGCCCTGATAGAGTCGTGACGATTGGACCGGGAAGGTGCCGGAATTGTTGTCGATCTCGCCGTGAATCAACAGGATCGGCTCGTCGATCTTGTCGGCGTGCATGAAGGGAGAGATGGCGAAATAGATCTCCGGTGCCTGCCACAGGGTGCGTCGTTCCGACTGGAATCCAAAGGGTGTCAGGGTCCGGTTGTAAGCGCCACTTCGGGCCACGCCGGCACTGAACAGGTCGCAGTGGGCCAGCAGGTTGGCGGTCATGAAGGCGCCATAGCTATGGCCACCGACACCGACCCGATTGCCATCGGCGACTCCCATCTCGACCGCCTTGTCGATGGCGGCGGCGGCGGCGGAAACGATCTGTTCGATGAAGGTGTCGTTCATCGTCTCGGCATCGCCGATCACCGGCATCGTTGCCGCATCCATGATGGCGTAGCCCTGGGTCAGGAAGAACAGATGAGAGGAACCGCTGATGCGAGTGAAGCGGTAGGGGGTGCCGCCGATCTGGCCAGCGGTCTTCGGATCGCTGAACTCGCGTGGGTAGGCCCACACCAACAGCGGCAGGCGAGTTCCTTCCTGGTAGTCTGCTGGCAGGTAGAGGGTGGCGGACAGGTCGACCCCATCGGCGCGCTTGTAGGTGACCAGCTGCTTGTGAATCCCTCGCAACTGCGGCGTCGGGTCGGGGAACTCGGTCAACGGTTGGGCTCCCGTCGCCGAGTGGAGACGGTAGTTTGGTGGTTCCGTCGGGCTTTCGTAGCGGCTGACAAAAACCGGACCGCTGTCATTGATCTCGATCAGTGCCGTCATCGATTCGTAACAGCCGACGCCGCAGCGCCACAGCCGTTCGCTGGTAAAGGTGTCGAGATTTTGACGGTCGAGGAACGGACGTGCCCCGCCGGGTCCGGCACCCTGACCGGTGCGATGGATCCACGAACCATCGACACGAATCAACCGATCACCGCGCGCATCGACGATGGTGACCGGTGAGCCGGGGTTGCCGTAGCGGTCGTTGCTGCTGCGGTCTTCGATCAGGCGAGGTTTGATATCGGGGTCATCGATGTTGCGGAGCCAGCTGGTCGACCAGCGGCGCTTTCGATCATACTCCTGAGCCAGGACGCGCTGGCCATCCTGAAGCCAGCTGACGCCGCGCAGGCGATACTGGCTGCGAAATGCCTCACGCGGCTCACCGTCGAAGGGTCTGGCGACGACGAACCGATCACGGTGGGGGACATCGTTCTTGGGATCGCCACCATCGAGCGCTTCGGTCCACACCAGCGTCGCATCTTGAGCGGGACGCCAGCGGATATTGCGGGCTCCGGTACGAACCCCATGAAGCGGAATACCCTCGCCGATCGGTACCCTGGCGACCACTTTTTCGAGGTTGCCGCTGGAGTCCCACACCTCGATGTGATGACCAAACAGATAGGCCGGCATCAGGTAGGAGAAGGGCCGCTGAATCGTCGTTACCAGTAGATGCTGGCCATCGGGCGAAGATGAGATGGAACGGTACAGGTTCGGTTTTCCGATGGAGGTTCTCTGGCCCGTGGCGATCTCGACGCGCGAGATCTCACTGGTGGCGTAGTGGTCAAACAGCGCTTCATCGTGGGGATTGCTCAGTAGATCCTGGTAGGTCCGTAGTGGCGTAGCCGAGCCACTCGTTTCACGAATGCTCGGGCCGGTCGGCACGGTGGGAGCAGTGGGAGCTGCGCCACGTCCCGCAGGCACCTCGGTGATGATCACGCTGGTGCCATCGGGGCTGAAGCTGTAGCCGGAGGACAGGACCGACGAGATGCGATCACTGATCTGGATCGCCTGAGTCGGGTCAGCAACCGGTGCCACCCACAGCGATGTGCCATCCTCGGTCAGCAGGGTGTAGGCGATGTGGCGCGAGGTATGAGACCAGCGCGCTGCCACCAGTCGAGCTCCATCGGCGATCGCGATCCTCTTGACGGTCTTTCCCGCCAGGTCGCGGATGAACAGGCCGCGACTGAATGAGGTGCGATGGCGACCGTTCGCTACCGGATCGATGCGGATCCCCGCCAGCCGTAGCATCGGTCGCGAGACATCGGCGATCGATGGCAGCGGATCGGGTTCGATGCCGATGAACCAGCGTCCGTCGGGACTCAGGTTGAGTGCCGGAGAGCGCGCAGCATCGACCACTTCCACCACCTCGGCCGGGGGCAGGCGATACCCATCGCTGGCGCTGCAGAGTGCCGGGGTAATCAACAACGAGATCAACACCACGGGGATCAGGAAATATCTCATCGACGGGGCCTTTCTGATGTGAACACCTTCAACAGCGGAGTAAACCGTTGCTGGCACCGGCGAGATTGTCGCCATGGGTGCCATCGGGCAGGATATATCGCTACAGCGGGGTCGCCAACAGCCGACAGGAGCGGATACACTGGCCGGGTTCAGAATCACGGGCCCGCTAGAGCACCGAATCGTAAAGGTTGGATAAGATGACGCCCATCTTTCGCTGGCTGACACCGCTGGGACTGCTAGTTGTTCTTTTGACACCGCTAGCTGCCGATACACCTACCGACAAATCCGTCGATGATGCCGCGCCGGCGCCGTTTGTGCTCCAGCAGGAAGAGCGCTCTCGCATCCTCGATCTGTTCCAGGCCAGCTCCGAGGCGATCTCGCCGGACGGTGTGCTGCAATTGACCTATGACTTCACCTCCAATGATGAGGTCCTCGGTGAGGACTGGATACCGATCCCGACCAATCCGTACGGTCGCATCGGTCAACCGGTGCGCTGGATTCGTGGCAGTGAAGGTGGAGTGGTGGGAGTCAGTAGAGGCATCTTCTTCGCCGATAAAGGGCAGTGGTTTCACCGGGCCCTCTGGCGACCGCAGGTCAAACTGGAAACCACCTACTATTCCTTCTGTGGCGGCAGCAACGGTGACATGTTTGCGGCGGTCTATGGTTGGACCAAGGGATTGCGGCGACGAGTTGGCAGCAATCTGGGCGCGCAACTGCTCAAGATCTCCGGCGTCAAGGCCACCGGCGGCCTCGGCAAGGCACCGGTCATCATCTTCAAGGAACCGGTGCCGTTCGGTTTCGATCTGAAGGATGGCACCTTTCATGCCCAGCACGCTGGTCGCACCACTCAACAGAGCGACAGCAGCAAGTTCGTCAAGAAACTCGATAGTGGCCAGGTCGGCTTCGTGTGGAACGGCAACATCCGGGGCTGCATCGGCAAACTGACCCTACGCGGTCAGCTCGATCTGGACTGGGCCGCCAAATCGATCCCCGCCCTCAAGAAACGCCTCGCCGAATACAACAAGAAGAAGCCAAAGAGTTGAAGGACTCGTGGCCCTTCAGGGGTTGAGGTTCTTCAAAGGTTGAGGGCGACGACGGCTCCGGCGACCGTTGCCACCGCCAGCAGCACGCTGATGGGCCACCACCACAGGAACACTCTTTGAAGTAGCATGAAGCGCAGGCCGATGGTGATGGCGATCAGGTTGGCGATGGCTGCGCCGATCAGCAGCACCATGCCGACATCGGCCAGGTAGGTCGATGCGTTGCCTTTGCGGCCGAGGATCAGCGAGATCCCGCCAAACAACGCCGCCCCCCCGACCACCGCCATTGCCACGGTCCCGGCAAAGATACGCCCCCCGGATGAAATCTGCTTGTCTGTGACCATGTGACGATCTTATCGCCAACCGCGAAGCGACGGCAGCAAGTTCGTCAAGAAACTCGATAGTGGACAGGTCGGTTTCGTCTGGAGTGGCAACGTCCGTGGCTGCATCGGGAACCTGACGCTACGCGGAAAAATCGATCTGAACTGGGCCGCCAAATCGATCCCCGCCCTCAAGAAACGCCTCGCCGAATAGCGCAAGAAGAAGCCGTAGAAGTCTAGAAGTCATCGAGTTGAAGGTGCTGCGTTGAACGTACAGCGTTGAGGATGCTGCGGCTCTTCACAGGTTGATGGCGACGACTACTCCGGCGACCGTTGCCAGTGCCAGCAGCACGCTGATGGGCCACCACCACAGGAACACTCTTTGAAGCCGCATGAAGCGCAGGCCGATGGTGATGGCGATCAGGTTGGCGACGGCTGCGCCGATCAGCAGCACCATGCCGACATCGGCCAGGTAGGTCGATGCGTTGCCTTTGCGGCCGAGGATCAGCGAGATCCCGCCAAACAACGCCGCCCCCCCGACCACCGCCAT
>JAYZTT010000008.1:0-137520 GCA_036125855.1 Planctomycetota bacterium | reverse complement strand
ATCCATCAGCAACGCGACGATCAATTCACATCCATCGCCATCATCCGGGTCGTCATCGACCTGGACTGCGAGATATTCGACCCCAACCTGATCAAGAATCGATCCGTTGAACTCCCAGGAGTCCTCGTGGATCGTCAAGTTACAGTCGTAGCAGATGGTGAAGGTGAAACCCTGGATGTAGTCATCGTCATCTTTGTAGAAGAAGCAGAGATCACCGGTTTGACCGTGATAGGCGTAGTTTCCAGCATCTTCGTCGAAGTGAGTTTCCATCCACAGGGTGGTGTCTTCGGCCGGGACTCCGACAGGAGTACAGGTGAAGGTACCGTCGACGCGAGTTGCGGTTACCGAGAGTCCAGCGACAACGATCACGTTGTCGAGTGCCGGTGAACCGAGCGTGCCGTTGACCAGCGTCAGCGGACTCGTTTCAGCGGGAGGAGGAGTTCCTGGTGCGCCATCGGTGTAGATGTTCGAGTTCACGCAGAAGTAGGTGTATGAAGCCAGATGCACTCCGTTACCCTGAGGAATCGTTTGTCCATCGAAAGGAGGACTGAAGTCGACGACCGCACCCAGCGTTCCACCGTTTTCGTACTGGTTGGAGATTTCAAACTCGGTACCAGCAGTTAGAGCGTCGGCACCCAATGAGATGGACACCAATGTGATGGCGGCTGGATCATGAGTCATCGCAGTGACAAATCCCTGGACCCCACCAAGACTGTTGTCGAGAAGGATCCTGGCATCGCCAGTCGTATCAAATCCATCTGCGGGAGCCGAACTATCCTCGGCATACATCGTCGCCGGGGGCGGTTCGAGGAGAGTCAAGGTTCCGCCATTGAGGCCGAGCCCTTCATCTACTCCGATAGACAGGCCGCCTTGAACGATGATGTTATCGAGCGGAGGCGAGTTGAGAGTCCCGTCGGAGAAATCGACAGCGACATCAGTGTCCTCGCTGACAACTCCAGTGGGGGCCATCGTCAATGCGGCAATGGTAGTTCCCGTGCCTGCAGCAATGGACTGGCCACCATAAGGCTCTACGGCATCCATCACGATGCCGAGAGTGACACCACCTGACAGAATCTCAGGAACGATGAGTTCTGCGTCAGCGGCAGCTCCTGAAGCGGAGAGGTCGCTGGCAGTTGCGAGGCTTTCATCGTAAGCGATTGCCAAGACGTAACCCTGGACATCTGAGGTCGCATCCATGGTGATGGTCAAGGTTGTGGATGAAAGTCCCTGGGTTGAGCCGTCCCCGATGGACAGTGACTGTTGTGCGAAACTGGTCATGTTGAGCCCGAGGAGAGCGACTAAGACCAAGAAGACATATAAACTAGGACGCATAACACCATCCCTCCGATGTGAGTTAATACTCGATAGCGTCCGGCCATCCGGGTTAACTGGATCCGAACAACCTTCTAAGAACAAAGTGTATACAAAATACTAAATAACTTCTCGTTTGAAGATTAACTTCGTATGTTCTTCTGAATATACAGAAGAGCAATTAAGTAAAATATTAACCAAGAAACCCTTGGGAATCAAAAACTTGTGACAATGACTTTACTGACTATCAAATGTCTGTCGAGTCACTTTGTATATGATACACCACCGCCGCCGCGGGAGTCGCTGACCCCGACCCAGCCTCGTTTTTGGGTCCTACATAGCAGTTGGAAGTCACCAATAGTGCCTCTCCTGCCAGTTCGATGGCCATAAGTTCGGAGAGTTTGCTCAGTCGCATCGGGGACCGAGCGCTCGAGGAAGAGAGAATCGGGGAGACATTGGTGATGAATTTTTGGAGAGGTCACCGATTTTTCAGGCGATTGTCCGAGCCGATCGAGTGCGAGAAGCACCTGAAATACGTTTGTGATGATGGTGGGGCCACCCGGAGTTCCCAGCACAGCACTGACGTCTCCTGATTCATCGAGCCAGACCGTTGGGCTCATCGAGGACAGGGGGCGCTTGCCCGGGGCAACGGCGTTGGCAGAGCCCTGGATCAAGCCAAACAGGTTGGGTTTACCCGGATGGGCCGTGAAATCGTCCATCTCGTTGTTGAGCAGGAAGCCCGCTCCTGGGACCATAACTTTGCTGCCAAAGGAGCCATTCAGCGTAGTTGTGACGGCAACACCGTTTCCTTGCTGGTCTACCACCGAGTAGTGAGTGGTCTGTTCGCTCTCTTTCGTCGGGGCCAAATCCTCGAGGAACTGAGAAGACGATGAAGCTTTCAGGGGGTCGATGGTTGCTGCTCTCTTGTCGAGTCGTGCAATCTTTTGCAGCTTCTCCAGCTGGCAGTCAACAAAATCGGGATCTCCAAGATACTGGTTTCGATCTGCGAAAGATCTTCTCATCACCTCGGCAAGAAGATGATAAAGCTCAGGAGATTCGGCATCGGATCCTTTGAGGGGGAAGTGGCTGAGCATCCGGTACATCTGTAACAAACAGATCCCTCCCGAAGATGGGGGAGGCATCGAGATGGCGTTGCCCTTGGCTGTCGAGAATCGAATCGGTTTTCTTTTCACGGAGCGATAGTCGAGCAGATCCTGGGCGCTGATAATTCCACCACCACGTTTCATCTCGACCACCAGGTGATCGGCGACCTCACCATCGTAAAATCCGGGAATCCCTTTTTCGATGATGCTCTCCAGCGTCCTGGAGAGATCCAGCTGAACGAAATTGCTACCGACAGCCACCGCCTCCCCTCCTCGATAGAAAACCTCCTCGGTGGCCTCGAACTGGACCATCTGCCTCCTGGCCCCTGCGAGCATCCGGTGGGTGCGTGCGGTCATCGCAAACCCGTCTCTGGCCAGGGACAGGGCCGGTTCGATGACCTTCTTGCGTGGGAGACTTCCCCAGTCTTTCTGGGCAGTGAGCAAGCCGGAGACGGAGCCCGGGACACCTGAAGCCAGATGTCCGATCAAGGAAGCGCTCTTCATTCCGGCCTCGGAGGCGCGAACGTACATGTCACTGGTAGCTGCGGCGGGAGCCTTTTCACGAAAATCGAGGGCCACCTGCTGGCGTTTTCCTGCTCCTCTGCCGATGGAGCCGACCAGAAATCCTCCACCGCCCAGATTTCCAGCAGCGGGATAGGTCACGGCGAGAGCGAACCCAACGGCTACAGCCGCATCGATGGCGTTCCCACCATCATCGAGAATCCTGGCACCGATCGCCGCTGCGAGAGGTTCTGCTGCGGCCACTGCACCCCGTGATGTTCGTTCTACGAACATGATTCAGCCCTCCTGGACCCTTGCATCTACCTTGACCAGTTTCGTTTCGATTCCTCGTGTGATGGCATACTGAAATCCGGATCCGATCGATCCGGCTCCCGTGACCCCATCGCGTCGGAGAGCGACAAACGCCGCCTGTACTGTTTTGTTGGCAGGAACCCGACCGATGATTCGGTCGAGTGTCTCCTCGATGGCCTGGTCAGGACTTGCCCCCTGTCGCATCAGCTCGACGACCAGGAATGAACCACAAACCTTGGAGATTTCTTCGCCGACGCCGGTGGCGACACAGCCGCCGACCTGGTTATCGGCGTACAGTCCGTGGCCGATGATGGGCGAGTCTCCAACCCTGCCGGGTTGTTTCCAGGCCATGCCACTGGAGGTACATGCGGCCGCAATGGTCCCCGAAGATCCCATCACAATCTGCCCGAGGGTGTCATGGCCTTCGGCTTCCCCATCGCCTTTCGGGTGTTTTTCACGCCATCTCTGGTAGGCCTTTCGCGCTCCCTCGGAAAGGATCTCCTGGGAATCGAAGCCTTGAGAGCGGGCAAATAGATCTGCTCCCTTTCCGACCAGCATCAGGTGGGGGGATTGCTCCATCACTTTACGTGCGACCTGGACAGGGTGACGGTAGCCAGTCAGAGCACAGACGGCTCCTGCATCTCGTGTCGTTCCGTCGCAGATGGCCGCGTCCAGTTGCACCTCGCCATCGCGATTGGGGAAGCCTCCGTATCCGACGGTGGAAATACCCGGATTCGCTTCGGCAGTCATCACGCCCTGCTCGACGGCATCGAGTTCGCTTCCCCCTTCTCTGAGAACTGACAGTGCTTTCTCGTTGGCGGCCTCGCCAAACGGCCAGGTCGAGATGATGATGGGAGTTTGACGAGGAGAAGAGTCGCCGTCCTGGCTTCTGAGTCCAGGGGAGGCGAGTAGGCCAGCACCTGCCGCAACTCCTCCGAGCAGGAAGTCTCTCCGGTGCATGGCGGCCAGCTCCTTTCCCTATTCCCTATCGGGGCAGCGGTTCAGAGTCTGCTGGATCATTGTGTGTCCAGCAACCCTCGCCCCGCGCGACGCTGCGGTCCGCTGACCGAGATTCCGCAGTCGAAACAGGATGGGTGACAGAACAAACCTCAGGGAGAAGGTGGGGCAGATCGAAGGGTAGCAAGTGGGCGACGGGAGCTGGCCCCTGGCAAGATGCAGGGTCCGGGGTTGCGATTATCCGTCCAGTACCTGGGAAGCACGGACTCGGTCCACGGTGCTTTCATCGCCAACCTGGCCCTGCCAGGCCAGCAGGAACAGGACGGTGAGTACGATGATGGCGATGCCGCGGATCATCGGACTGTAGTGCGGTTCCAGTGCGGCTTCCTCTGAAACGGGGAATGAATCAGGATCGACGGGAGCCGCCGCCGGGGCCGGAGGGGCTTCGATCGGTGAGATTCGGGGCGCCAGCGGGGGAGCGGGATGGTTGACCACGTCGAGCCATTGCTGCTCTCGACTCGGAATCGTCACTTCCAGTATCGGATCGGCATATTCGTGGCGGATCGCTCGTTTTTGTGGTTCTTTGTCCATCTTTGCCTCCGGAATCACAGTATTCACTATGCGGTTCATCGGCATAATTAGGCCTCGACTTGAGTCCTTTACTTGCGGGAAAGGTCCTCTGACAGCACGATGTGGCAGTGATCGTGTTTGGCTGTATTGCTCGGTGGTTTGAATTCAGGGAAGGAATCCCGCTTTGTCTGATCGTCTTCGGGTTGGTCGAGAGGTCATCGAACAGGAGGCCAGGGCTCTGGAGGCTCTGGCTCGGGGGCTTGGTAGATCCTTCGAGGATGCGGTTGAAAGGCTTGCCAGCGCTTCTGGCCGGGTCCTGGTCTCGGGGATCGGCAAGAGCGGCAGTATCGCACAGAAAGTTGCGGGAACCCTGGCGAGCACCGGAACCCCGGCTCTGTTTCTCCATCCCATCGATGCTCTCCATGGAGATCTCGGTGTGGTCGGGGAAGACGATGTGTTACTGGCACTGTCCAAGAGTGGGCATACCGAGGAGCTGATCCGTTTTCTCCGCCACTTCCAGAGGGTCGGCGGAGAGATCATCTCGGTGTGTGAGGACGCCGCGTCGCCGGTGGCTTTACTGTCCGATGTTGTCCTGGAAATCCCTGCTCTCGGTGAGGCGGGTCCGCTCTCCCTGGCACCGACCACCAGTTCGGTATTGCAGCTGGCGATGGCGGATGCCCTGGCGATGAGTCTGCTCGATGCACGTGGTTTCACTGCCGAACAGTTCGCGCGCTTTCACCCCGAAGGATCTCTGGGGCGCAGATTGCTGATCCGCTGTGAAGACCTACTTCACCAGGGAGACGAACTTCCACAGGTTCGGGAAGATCAAACGGTTGCGGACCTGCTGGTCGAGATGAGCAGCAAGGGCCTCGGGATGTCCTGCATCGTGGATGACTCGGGTGCCTATCAGGGAGTGTTCACCGATGGTGATCTGAGGAGGTTGCTCACTCGTTCCGCATCACCGGTTTCACTGCCGGTGTCCCAGGCGTGGCAATTGAGCCGCAGGGATGTCGATTCTCAAGTCTTCCAGAATGGCGTGGTCGATGCCGATTCTCTGGCGGTGGATGCGCTGTCCATCATGCGTCAGGAGCACGTCACCTGTCTGGTGGCCCTCCACGAAAATGGAGCTCCCCGGGGCGTGGTTCGTCTCGTTGATATGATTCGTGAGGGCTTATACGACCCTGCGACCGGCTGATCGAGTTGCATTCATCGGTTCGTCAGCAGCGGCCACAGTAACCAGCAGCAGATCGTTATCGCCGATGGGCTAACTGTCCGTCACGTTGAGCTCGAGTCTGAGATCGTCCCCGGTCAATTCTGCCAGAGTTGTTTCATCGAGGAGGTGTTCCGCCAGGTCACAAATTTCGACCCATTTTTTCTCGATATGCGCCGGCGCGTGTCCGCCGAGCAGGCCTTCCAGTTTGACGGGCTTGTCTTCGATACCCTCGATCACCTGCCTCAAGGTGATTTGATCGGGAGGAGTGCTGAACACAAAGCCACCTCCCGGTCCCCTGTGGCTCTTCAGGATTCCGATCCTGACCAGCGGCTGAAGCATTTTCCGGGTGAAGTGCTCTGGCAACTGTGCCTCTTGACAGAGACTGACGACGGTCTTTGGCGAACCCGGGTTTCGAGCGAGGATTTGCAGGCACCGAAGGGCGTACTCAGTCCCCTTTGAATAAAGAAACGGCATCTTTTCTTTCCCTGTTCTCAGCGGCCAGCTGACGATGGATCGTCACAGGCAGGTGAGGAATAAATAACGGGCCAATAAGATGCAAGTTCTACCAGATCATGAAGTGCGGTTCACCCTCCTGGCCCCCAAAAATTCAGGCAGCTGGACGATGCGGGCTAATTGCTTCTAGAGCATGTGTGGATAGCGATGATCCGTGGGAGGGAGGAAATTTTCCTTCACGGTTCTGGGTGCCACCCAGCGCAGCAAATTAAGTGCTGATCCGGCCTTATCGTCGGTCCCGGAAGCTCTGGCTCCCCCGAATGGCTGCTGGCCGACAACCGCACCCGTTGGTTTGTCGTTGATGTAGAAGTTCCCCGCGCTGTAGCGCAATCTATCCGAAATGGCATCGGTGGCCACCCGATCACCACTGAAGACTGCCCCGGTGAGGGCGTACGGGCTGGTGTTGTCGACCAGGTCCAGGCACTCATCCATCTGAGAGTCTTCATAGACGAATACCGACAGAACGGGCCCGAACAGTTCCGTTTCCATCGAATAGGATTTTGGATCTTCACACTCGATGATGGTTGGAGAGATGTACCAGCCTTGCGAGCTGTCACACTCGCCACCAACGATGATGTTGCATTTTGGATCTTCTTTTGCCTGGTCGATCGCCTGCTGAAGTCGCTTGAATGCGCTCTCGTCTATCACGGCCCCGAGGAAGTTTCTGAAATCCCGAACATCGCCCATCGCGAGTGATCGGGATGCCTCGACCAGTGGATCCTTGATTGCGGACCAGAGACTGCGAGGAACATACATGCGACTCGCTGCCGAGCATTTTTGTCCTTGGTACTCGAAGGCACCACGAACCGCCGCAGTGACCAGAGAAGCGACATCGGCACTCGGATGGGCGAAGATGAAGTCCTTTCCTCCGGTCTCCCCGACAATTCTCGGGTAGCTGCGGTAGTGTTGTAGCTGATCGCCGATTTGCTTCCAGAGCTGACGAAATACCTCCGTAGATCCGGTGTAGTGTAAGCCTGCAAAACTTGGATCGGCCAGAATCGTGGAGGTGATTTCGACCGGATCGCCGGGAACGAAATTGATGACGCCGGGCGGAAGCCCAGCTTCTTCCATCATTCGATAGGCGTGCCAGTTGGAGAGGATGGAAGTTTTTGATGGTTTCCACACCGAGGTGTTTCCCATCAGTACCGGGGAACAGCACAGATTGGCCGCTATCGAGGTGAAATTGAATGGTGCTATGGCGTAGACGAAGCCTTCCAGTGGCCGATAGTCGACGTGATTCCAGACACCGGGGGGATTGATCAGGGGTTGCTCGCTGGGGATCTGTTCCAGTGCGAAATGATTGTTGAAGCGGAAGAAGTCGATCAGTTCGCAAGCGGCATCGATCTCCGCCTGATAGATCGTCTTGGATTGTCCCAGCATCGTCGAGGCGTTGAGTTCGTCGCGCCACGGGCCACTCAGCAGTACCGCAGCCCGTTCCATGATCGCCGAGCGAACCTGCTGGGTGGTACTGGACCAGTCATTCCATGCGTTGTTGGCGGCAGAGGCAGCTTGTTCGACCACTGAAGGGGTGGCGGCGTGCCAGCGGGCCACGACCTTGGAATGATCATGGGGGCACCGCTGCTCGCGAATGTCACCGGTAAAGATTTCTTCACCGTTCACTATGCAGGGGATCTCCGGGATATCATTCCACATCGATTCGAGACGAGCTTCGATGGAGGCACGTTCGGGAGACCCGGGAGTGTAATCGAAAATCGGTTCGTTTTGCGGTTCTCCGGGACAGAAGATCTGGTTTCCCATCGGGCCTCCTGGTGCTTCAAAAGCGTATTTAGAGTCGAAGCATTAGAACGGGAGTGACATTCGGATGCTACCTTACAAGGCTTCGGTTTGGTTGCCGCCCCCTCCCCGAATGGCTAGGGTAGAGACTGCTGGATGAGATCCGTAGTGGTCTCCTACCGCACCCGTGTTAACTGGAGGTTTGGAGATGTCTCCTTCTGTTACCGATCTACTCGATTCAGGCGACTCGTTTCAGGACCGTCACATCGGCCCCCGGAACGTCGATATCCAGTCGATGCTCGCACAGGTAGGTGCTGATTCACTGGATGATTTGCTCGACAAGACGGTTCCATCCTCGATCCGTTTCTCCGGACAGTTGAAGCTGGAAGATGCGATCACGGAAGCCAAGGTTCTCGAGGAGTTGAGTCAGCTAGCTGACGACAACAAGATCTTCCGCTCGCACATTGGAACCGGTTATCACGCGACCATCACTCCGCCCGTCATCCAGCGAGGGATTCTGGAGAATCCGGGCTGGTACACCGCCTATACCCCGTATCAACCCGAGATCAGCCAGGGCCGTCTTGAGGCGCTCTTGAATTTCCAGACGATGGTTTGTGATCTGACCGGGCTTGAGGTGTCGAATTCTTCTCTTCTGGATGAAGGTACAGCT
Organism: Planctomycetota bacterium; assembly: GCA_036125855.1. Classification (GTDB taxonomy): domain Bacteria; phylum Planctomycetota; class UBA8108; order UBA1146; family UBA1146; genus UBA1146. Next base: position 128,636 of record JAYZTT010000008.1, on the reverse strand, counting down.
GCGGCCGAAGCGATGACGATGTGTCATCGAATTCAAGAAAAAGCCAGACGAGATGACAGCGCACAGCTGTTCTTTGTTTCGGAAAAATGCCATCCACAGACCATCGAAGTGGTGAAGTCGAGAGCCCTTCCGCTGGGAATCGAAGTCATCGTTGGTAATCACGAAGACTTCGTGTTTCCGACCCGGTGCTATGGAATTCTTCTTCAGTATCCGGATACCGATGGAAGCGTCATCGATCTCGAGCAGATTTGCACCCGTGCCCATGCCGCCGGTTCCCTTGTTGTGGTCGCGGCGGACCCGCTAGCTCTGACACTTCTTCGGTCACCTGGAGAGGCGGGCGCCGACGTGGTTGTTGGCTCTACCCAGAGATTCGGAGTCCCGATGGGATACGGGGGGCCTCATGCGGCATATCTGGCGACCCGCATCGAATACAAGCGGCAGATTCCGGGACGACTGGTAGGGGTCTCGAAGGATTCCCAGGGCAATGAGGCCATCCGGTTGGCACTCCAGACCAGGGAGCAACACATCCGGAGAGACCGTGCGACCAGCAACATATGTACAGCACAGGTGTTGCTGGCGGTGTGTGCAGGGATGTATGCGGTACATCATGGCCCCGATGGGCTCCTGACCATCGCTCTTAGAATCCGGTTGCAGACGGAAATCCTTGCGCTGGCTCTCAAGGAGCTTGGCCATGATGTTACGGAAGCGGTTCGGTTTGACAATGTCAAGGTTGTTGCCGCCGGGATCAGTGAGGATGAACTGCGCAGTCGGAGCCATGCTGATGGGCGCAACTTCCGCTACTACGGCGATGGTTCCGTCGGGATCTCTCTCGATGAAACAACCACCCGGGAAGATCTCAAATCGATCCTGAAGGTATTTGGAGCTGACGACGATGCCCTGGATCTCGATGCGATTGCCGAACGTTGCGATATCGGTCTGGATGAATCCCTGAGGAGAACCAGCCATTTCCTGACGCATCCGGTATTTCACCGCTACCGGTCAGAGACCGCTCTGATGAGATACATGCATCAGTTGCAGTCTCGTGACCTTTCTCTCAACACCGCGATGATCCCACTCGGTTCTTGCACCATGAAGTTGAATGCGGCGGTGGAGATGTTCCCGATCCTCTACCCCGGATTTTCCCAGTTGCACCCGTTTGCTCCGAAGGACCAGGCCCCTGGTTATCAGATGCTGATTGATCGACTCGAGAGCTGGCTCGCTGAAATGACGGGCTTCAGCGCGATCTCCCTGATGCCGAATGCTGGTTCTCAGGGTGAGTATGCCGGGCTGATGGTCATCAGTGCCTATCACAAATCACGCGGTGATGACGGACGCAATGTCTGTTTCATTCCGGAGTCAGCGCATGGAACCAATCCCGCCAGTGCCATCATGGCTGGTATGGAAGTGGTAGTTCTGCGCTGTGATTCGGAAGGGAACATCGATCTCGCTGATCTGGCAGCCAAGATCAGCGAAAACGAAAATCGGTTAGCCGCCCTGATGGTGACTTACCCATCGACTCATGGAGTCTTTGAGACCGAGATTGTCAAAGTATGCCAAATGATTCATGAGGCCGGCGGCCAGGTTTATCTGGATGGCGCCAACATGAATGCGATGGTAGGAGTCTGCCGTCCGGGTGATTTCGGTGCGGATGTCTGTCATCTCAATCTCCACAAGACCTTCTGTATTCCCCATGGTGGTGGCGGTCCCGGCATGGGACCGATCGGTGTCGCGAATCATCTCACGTCGTTCTTGCCCAGACATCCTCTGGTCGAGACCGGTGGTTCCGATGGAATCGGAGCAATTTCAGCCGCTCCATACGGCAGTGCCACCATCTTGCCGATCTCCTACGCCTATATCCGGCTGATGGGAGCTGAAGGTCTGCACAGGGCCACGGCAGTTGCGATCCTGAGTGCCAATTATCTGGCTCGAAATCTCGAGGATTTCTATCCGATCCTGTTCAGGGGATCGAATGGCAACGTTGCCCATGAGTGCATCGTTGATACCCGTGTTCTCAAGAAGAGTGCCGGGATCACTGTCGATGACGTAGCCAAGAGACTGATCGATTATGGGTTTCATGCACCGACGATGTCATGGCCAGTTGCTGGGACCTTGATGATTGAACCGACAGAGAGCGAGTCGAAGGAGGAGCTGGATCGATTCATCGAAGCGATGAAGGGAATCCATACGGAGGCGAGGGCGGTGCAAGAGGGGATCTATCCTGCAGATGACAATCCGCTGACGAATTCTCCTCATACCCTGGCGATGGTAACGCAGGAGAAATGGGATCATCCCTATTCGAGAGAGCAGGCAGCGTTTCCCAGTTCCCACAGCAAGGTGCACAAGTTCTGGGCCGTTGTGGCACGGATCGACCAGGCTTATGGCGATCGCAACCTGATGTGTTCCTGCCCACCTCTCACGGAGTACTCCTGACCGGTCCGATCAGGAGTTATCGGTTTCGATCAAGGCTTCATGCAGAGCAGTAGCCCCGCGCTGAAGGTCCTTTTCGGGAACCACGCAGGTGATCACCAGATTGGACGAGGAGATCAGGTCCAGGTTGATCTGCTGGTCCGCCAGGACCGTGAAGATTTTTCCTGCAACGCCAGGTTCCCTGGCGATTCCCTCACCGACAATGTTGAGTAGAGCCACATCGTTGTTGACCAACCATGAATTGCCCCCGACCTCTTCGACCAGCCTTTGCAGGTTTTCTTCAGAGAGGGTGGTTTTGCCCGGCACGATGAAGGTGATGTCGTTCAGGCCTTCATGACTCTGTGCCTGGACGATCAGTCGTACGTTGATTCCAAATTCACCGAGCACACTGAACACTCGTGCTGCAATCCCCGGTTGGTCTGGAACCGCCAGGATGGAGATCTTCTGGACGTCTCGATCATCGGTGACTGCTCGAACCACGACTTCTTCCATCGAATCGTCCTTTCTCGAAATCCTTGTTCCTGGCCGGTCTTCTGTTGCCGAAGCGACTACCAGCGGAACATCGAAACGGCGCGCTACTTCAACCGATCGGCCATGGAGAACCTTTGCTCCAAGATTCGCCATCTCTAGCATTTCATCATAACTGAGTGCGTCGATTTTTCTTGCTCCCGCTACCAGGCGTGGATCCGCAGTGAATACACCCGGAACGTCAGTCAGAATTTCGCATCGTTTGGAGTTGAGTGCTGCAGCCATGGCGACCGCGCTGGTATCGGATCCACCTCTTCCCAGGGTGGTGACCTCCTGTCGCTGATCAATCCCCTGGAATCCTGCGAGCACCACGACGTGGTTGCTGTGTAGAGCCTCGACCACTCGTTCCGGCTCGATCTGTAATATTCTGGCCTCAGAGTGGCGGTCGTCGGTCAGGATGCCGCCCTGCTGTCCAGAAAATGAAATGGCGGGGATGCCCTCGTCACTCAGAGCGATGGAGAGAAGTGCCATCGATTGGACTTCACCTGCCGAGAGAAGCACGTCCATCTCCCTCCGGGGAGGGGAAGTAGACAACTGGCCAGCCAGAGCCGTCAATTGATTGGTCGTGTCACCCATCGCAGAGACGACACACACGACGTGGCAATCCTCCGCTCTTCTTGCAGCGATTCTCTGGACAGCATTCCGGATCAGATCAGGGGTCGCCACACTGGTACCCCCGAACTTGAGCACGTGAACCGGTTTGTCGAGCATTGACGGAGTCACTGGATTTGCTCCATCCGTAGCCCATCGCGTTCGATGGGGAGGATCCTGGCTCGGGCCGGAGTACCCGCTTGTTCCAGGGCTGCCAGTGCCGACCGGGAGACACTCTCGTCGATCTGTCGATCCGGTACGAATGCTGCGAGGGTGGGGCCGGCGCCAGAGAGCCAGCATCCGGCGAGCTGTGGTTGCTCCTGGAGCGCTTCCAGTGCGGCAGCGAGTCCGGGAATCAACGGCAAGCGGAACGGTTGATGCAATCGATCGGCACAACCGAGCTTGACCGCTTGCCAGTCGCCGCGGGAAAGACCAGCAACCAGGGTCGCCATCGCTGCCAGGTTTGCGATCACATCCTGGCGACGATAGGTGTCGGGAAGCGCAGCTCGGGCGTGTTTCGTTTCGAGCGGGACTTCCGGGATCACGGTGAGCACATTCGGTTCCGATTCGAGTCGCAGAGCGACATGTTTCCGCTGTGAATCGGTGCCAGAGCCCGCTTGCAATCCACCTTCGATACAGGCCGCGGCATTGTCAGGGTGTCCCTCGATGCTGGAGAGCTGTTGAAACAGCTGTTCTCGGTCAGGGGGAGTTCCGTCTCGAAGTAACAACCCCGCGGCGACGGCACAGCCATGCGCTGCTGCACTGGAGCCGAGACCCCGTGCGACTGGTATTTCGCTGTGGATCTTCCAGTGTGCCTTTTCGACCGCCTCACCGGCGATTTCGGTTGCGATCGAGAGGATTCGATTTGATCGGTCTGTCGGAAGAGTGTCTGCGCCCTCTCCACTGATCTCGATGGCAAATCCTCGTTTGCTATCGGGCTCCAGTTCGAGGGTGATTCCCAGTTGCAGTGCCAGCCCCAGGACATCGAAGCCTGGGCCCAGATTGGCACTGGAAGCGGGGGCGTGAATTCTCCATCTGGTCATGACAGATCCATCGCCTGGCGCAGAGCGGCCATATCGGTGGAAATTGGCGGTGCCAGTTCGGTGGTCGCCACCGCCCGTTCCGGATCCTTCAGGCCATGTCCCGTCAGGGTGCAAACGATGGTGCCTCCGTGCGGTGCGATCTCGATCCCTTCACGATGTCGCTTCAGCAATCCGGCGACACTGGCGGCGCTGGCGGGTTCGCAGAACACTCCCTCACGACTTGCCAGATGATGGTAAGCCTTGAGAATCTCCGCGTCCTCCACGGCCAGGATCTCGCCAGCTGATTGTTCGATGGCATCGAGTGCCCCTTGCCACGAAGCGGGATTGCCGATCCGGATTGCGGTGGCGATGGTTTCGGGGTTTTCAATCGGAGCCCCATGGACGATCGGAGCGGAACCGGCCGCCTGGCAACCGACGAGGCGAGGAGCAGTCGCTAGCCGTCCATTTTCTCGCTCCTCCCGATAGCCGCGCCAGGTCGCGGTGATGTTGCCGGCGTTTCCGACCGGCAAGAAGTGGGTATCGGGAGCGCCATCGAGTTCATCCAGGATCTCGAAGGCGATCGTCTTTTGACCCTCCAGTCGGTACGGATTGAGGGAGTTCACCAGGGTGATGCCTTCGCTGCTGGCGATCTCTACCACCAGTTGCAACGCCTCGTCGAAGTTTCCCTCGATCGGAATCACACGAGCGCCGTGAACGATCGCCTGGGCCAGTTTGCCGGCAGCGACCTTACCCGCCGGCAGGACCACCCAGCAGGGGACTCCCGCTCGCGCGGCATAGGCAGCTGCAGAGGCAGAGGTGTTTCCCGTCGAGGCGCAGATCACACCCCGGCATCCCTCTTCCATCGCCTTCGAAACCGCCAGCGTCATGCCCCGGTCCTTGAAGGAACCGGTTGGATTCAAGCCCTCGAATTTGAGGTAGACCTGACGCTCCTCGCCGACGATGGAACTGAGTACCGGTGCCGGGATGAGAGGGGTGGTGCCCTCCTCGAGACTGATCACCGGAGTCTCGGCAGTGACGGGAAGACGATCACGGTAGCGTTCGATGAGGCCAGCCATGGTCATTCCTCGATTCGGATCCGGACCGGTTCTGCGATGGTTCGCAGATCCTCGTCCAGAAGGGAGAGGGCCCTGTCGAGGCGGGTGGTCGCTACCGGGTGGGTCAGGATCCGGATCGGTACCTCCTGCATGACGGAAAGCAGATTTTCTGGCTGATCAAGTGCTGCGATGCCCACCTCTTCCGAGGCCAGGGCCCCGGCGACCCGGGCCAGCACACCGGGGCGATCAGGGACTTCAAGACGCAGGTAGTGGCGGGTAGGGATCTCCCCGGGGTCGGTGATCTTTTCCGTTCGACCGGAGATGGGATAGGCGATCGCATCGCCACGGGCAGCTCGCAAGATGTCGGCCACCACGCTACCGGCGGTGGGCATCCCGCCGGCGCCTTTACCCTGCAGCATCAGTGAGCCGAAAGGCTCTGCTTCGAGCAGTACTGCGTTGTCCTCATTTCTCACCGAAGAGAGAGGATGGGACGAGGGTAAGAAGCAGGGCATCACGCCGATGGAAGTTCCCTCGCCATTTCGCTGCAGGGTGCCGACCAATTTCAGCTGCAGGTCATGCATCCAACCGAACTCGATGTCATAAGGGGTCAAACCGATGATGCCTTCGATCCTCAGCTGTTCGATGGGAACTGCACAGCCGAGCAGGATCCTCGCCAGTAGTGCCAGCTTGTGCGCCGAGTCCATTCCGTTGATATCGAGTGTCGGGTCTGCTTCAGCGAGTCCGGCCTGTTGAGCTTCGGCGATCGATTCCTCGAAGGACAGATCTTCCAGACGACTCAAGATGAAGTTGCATGTGCCGTTCAGGATGCCGGTCAAGCGATCCACCGGCCCGGCAGGGATTCCTTGCTGCAGAACTTGCAGGATGGGAATGGCAGCGGCGACCGATGCCTCGTAGTACAGATTTCGTCCATGCTGGGCTGCGGCCTGAAAAAGTTTTTCGCCATGCACTGCCAGCACCGCCTTGTTGGCGGTGACCACATCCTTGCCCTGCTCCAGCGCCTGACCGATCCACTGGCAGGGCAGGTCGGTTCCCCCGACCAGTTCAACTATGGCATCGATCTGTGGGTCTTCGATGGCCGCCTGGGGATCGGTACCGATCCGTTTTTCTCCTGGAAGATCGGCGGGAATCTGTCTCGATCGGTCCGGGTCGTTGATGATAATTCGAGACACTTCGATGGACCGCCCAGCGCGGACGGCACATTCATCACGAGTCGAGGCGAGCAGTCTAGCGACAGCTCCCCCGACGGTCCCCAGTCCTAGAAGTGCGACCCTGTAAGTTCCCATCTATAAAAAGATCGGACCTAGAGGGGCCTTCCTGCAATGGATTCCGCCAGAGAGTGGCTATTTCTTCTTCGGTCGATCGAGGATGAGGACGTACGGTTTGCCGTTGATGCGCAGTCTTTGGTTGGCGATGACCAGCGGAAAACGACTGGAACGGTAGCTTCCCAGGCTTTTACCACCATTGTCCAGGATCTTGACGGTGGCGACCCCCTTGGCATCGAGAGAGATGATCGCCTTGCCCAGTTTTCCTGGCAGGGCGACAGTTTTTGGCGTACCCGGGACCGGTTTGGTCTGTTTTCGAGACTCCAGCTTCCAGTGATCGGACCCGGCACGGCGCAGGTACTTGCCATACTTTTTCAATTTGTCGGAGATTCCACCGGCATCGGTTGCGACGGTGTGAACCACATCAAATGTGGTCGCCACCGGGATGGACCTGGTCATCGCGGCTGCCGGTGCAACGTCTGCCACGGCGAGATCCACCATGGCAATGACCGATAGCAACACACTGGCGTAGAGGAGACATGTCTTCATGCCGGTTTCCTATCCATTCGAGAGGACGATCATCAAAACCCCGTCCTCGTCTTTACCTTCGTCAAAGATGAGACTTCCATCACCGTCAGGCAAGTCGAGAATTTCTGCCACCATCGGCGAGGGTGATACCGTATTGTCGGAAAGGCCATCTCTGAGGATCGCATAAACGACCCCGATACACAGTACCAGGGCTGCCGCAGCCGGTAGTAGTGGCCACGATTTCCGAACCTGAACTTTTGGATTGTTGAGGGCTCCGGCCCGTTGTAAGCCGGTTTCGAGGCGCGCCCAGTCAAGGGGCGAGGGGGACGCGACCTCCCTCAGGGGATCTTGCTCGAGAGCGGTCGTCACCGTTTCGGCGTCCGCCTCGAGCCACTGACGACATTCCTCCGAACGGAATCCCATCCGTCCGACGAAAGCGGTTTCAGCTTCTGTCAGTTCACGATGAGCGGATGCCTCCACCAGTTCCTGGAAGCGCCGAAGATCTTGATCTTCCGTCATCCTTCGCTCCTTCCTCGTGATCGACTGGGTCCGCCTGGATCCCAGTCGGTTGGCAGTGCTTCTCTCACCTTGCGTCGGGCGTGGTAGAGACGTGACATCACGGTGCCGACCGGAATGCCGAGAACTGCAGCGATCTCACCGTAGGAGAGACCCTCGTAGCAGTGCAGTGTGAACACCATTCGATGTGCTTCCCCGAGTTCGTCGACCGCTCTGGCCACTGCCTCGGCAATTTCGATTCGTTCCAGTTCGGCTCCAGCAGCGGGTTCCGATGCTCTACCGGTTCGGAGATCGGAGTCACCTGCGATGGTTTCTTCGGTGATCGCAGTTTCTTTACGGACCTTCCTGCGACGAATCCGGTCGATGGCATGGTTCGAAGCGATGCGATATGCCCAGGTAAGGAACCGGCCAGAGGGATCAAAGGAATCAAGTCCACGGTGGATCTTGATAAACACATCCTGGGTCGCCTCGAGGGCATCCTCACGGTTTCGCAACATTCGCACCAGGACCGCGAAGATTCTCTCGCGGTAACGGCGATAGAGTTGCTCGAACCCTGTGTCGTCACCGGAGAGGTGACGGTGTACCAGACGGCGGTCTTCATCATCTTGCTCCACATCCACGGAACCCCCAGCGAGTTGGCTTGCTCCGGAAGCCGACACAGGGGATGACGCGCGAGAGGGAGACTCATTCACTACTTTTGTCCTGCTTTCTCGATTTCGATTTCTGCCCTGCGCCGCATCTCTGCCAGGGAGACGCCGATCTTACGCGCTGCAGCCCTGAGATCATCCTGCTCCGGACGGATCGAGACCAGATGATCGCCTAGCCAGGCTTTTTTGATCCGAAGTTTTTCACCCGAGACGTCAATCTGGGCCTCCTCCCGGCGCAATGCACTCCTTTGCTGCAATCGGTCACGGACCCCGAGAGTTCCGGTACGGAGGTGGATCTCCCGGATCAGTCGCTCTCTGTCCTCGGGTCTGGCGATGACGGTCAACACCTGTCCGGGTCGAGATTTCTTCATCCATGCCGGAATCAGGATGGCATCGAGGGCTCCTGCTTCCATCAGGCCATCGATCACTCCGCCGGCTTCCTCGCCGGAGAGGTGATCAAAGTGAGTCTCCAGCACCGCGACCGTCTCGCTGGTTGATTCGGTACTTTCCAGCAGAGTCACACGCAACATGTTGGGAGGATCATCGGGTGGGGCGACCCGGGTACCGATACCCCAGCCCTGAGCGATCGGTTTTCCTTCGGCAGCGTGACAGTATCGATCTGCGACGGTGGTGATGACGGCGGCTCCGGTCGGAGTTGTCAGTTCTCTTCCCTCCGGGCCGGCGCAAACCGGAACTCCGCGCAGAAGTTCCACCACTGCCGGAGCTGGAATCGGAATCGTTCCATGAGCGGCCTTGACGACGCCACTTCCGAGCGGAGCGGCGGAGACGACGATCTCCTGTGGATCGAGCCAGTGCAGCGCCAGCAGAATCCCGATGATGTCGACCTGTGCATCGATCGCGCCGACCTCGTGAAAGTGCACTTCATCGATGGTGGATTGATGGATCTTTGCCTCGGCTTGAGCCAGATGACGGTAGACGGTCTCGGCCTGTTCCTGAACGGAGGTCGGCAAGATGGGATGGCGAAGAGCCTCCAGCAGGTCGGGCAGCCTCCTGTGGGGTGGGCTTTTTTCAGCCGATTCGACCCTCGCCCGGCAGCCTCCGATGCCTCGCCGCGATTCAGACTGGAACTCCAGGGAATGGGGGGGCAAAGCCTCCGAAAGTGGGCCGATGACCACTTCCGGGGGGACTCCGAGGTCGATCAGGGCTGCCAGCAGCATGTCTCCCGCCACCCCTCTCGAGGCATCGATGTGCAGGCGGCTCCTGGCGGATTTCTTCAAGTTATTCATTGCAAATAGTTTACGACTTTCCACCTGAGACGGAATTTACCCCTCCTTGCTATAGGGGCGAGGGGCCCGATGCAACCGACTTTTCTGACACTACCCGGTTCACCTCGACAAATTGGCGGGGAAGGGCCCAAAGAAGCCGCCAGGAGTTGTGGGCGAAGACTCGACAGAAGGGAGGTCCTGTGAGAAAACAAGGGCTCGTCATCGGGTCGATCCGAACCGAGCGGAGGTTTCCGTGGGGCCGGGTCAAATGGTGACGGGGTTCGAGTTTTCTCCATCGCGGTTTGGATGGGATCTCTCGGGCATGGAAAGAAGTGTGCAGGAGTGAGGGTGTCGCGTGGGTCTGCCCCACCCCTTTTCGGGGTATCGGGGTTCTTTTGCGATGCCTTCTCGTGTTCCAGAACAATCTTTTTGAGACACCTTTGAAATGAGCGCTCTGCCATCTCGGAGATCGAGACCGTTGAACTAGAAGCGGTTTCCGTTTGATTGCAGGGTTGCCCAGGAGGGGAAGACGAGCATGAACGAGGTGGTCATGGAGCGCCGGATAGAAATCCGCCGAGTCCTCCAGATGGCAATCGCGATCGTTGCGACGCTCATCATCGCCATGACGTCGGCCGATTCAATTTCGGCGCAGGTCAGACCGGATGTACAGAAACTTCTCGATGAGGGAATTAACCTGTTCCAACAGGGCAAGCTCTCAGAAGCGCAGCAGCAATTTGAGCGCGCTCTGTTGCTTGATGTTACCTCGGAAGAAGCTCTGAGCTGGGTCGATCAAGTGGGTTACAGCCAGTTGATCCGGGTAATTCGCTCCGGGGACGACACCCTGGGAGCACAGATGGGAACTCTCCTGCGATTGACCTCGCTCGAGACCAAGCGTCGTTCGATGGACGCAGATGCCATCGTTGATACTCTCAACAGCTACTTCAGTGAAGAGGATTTGCTGGAGAGAACCAAGCTGCTGTACCAGTCGATCAGCGATTACGGCGTCTATCTGCTGCCAGGCCTGGTGGATCGTCTCGGTCAGCCGGAGCAAGGCGCTCGGGTGCTGGCGATCCAGGCAATCATCCGCATGTCGGATGATGCAGTGCTCCCTCTGACCCGCTGTCTCCATTCGTCGGAGCAGGGCGTCGTCATGGGGTCCATCGCCTCCTTGCAGAAGATCGGTAACGCCACGGCAGTGCCCAGCCTTCGCTGGTTGGCCGCATCCACCTCGGATCCTCTGATCGAGGCTGCTGCCAATGCCGCCGCCGATTCCATCGTCCCTGGTAGCAGCGGAGTCGATGCCTATTCGATGCTGGTGAACCAGGCTCATAGGTTCAGCACCGACAGCTCCATGATGGTTCGTACCTACCATGATCCAGTGGTCTGGAATGTTGCCGATGGTTCTCTTTCCTACCAGACAGTTGAAGGATGGGAACTGAATGAACTGCGCGCAGAGCAGTTGCTCGGTGATGCACTTACCATCAAATCAGACGGTGGCGCAGCTCTGGCGATGAATGCCTGCAATTTGATGGCGCGCTGGAGTGAATACCGGGACGTTCGTTCAGTGATTTCCAGTCAGGTTGAGTCGGGAGATACGGATGAATCCCAGCTGGCTGGACTGCGCGCCCGAGAGCTGGAGATGGAACGAGTCCGTTGTTCTGCGTTCGCGATGCCGGCGGATGTTCTGGAGGCTGGGCTCGATCTGGCTCTTGCCGATCGTCGTCCACAGGTAGCCATCGATATCCTGTCGGGACTGAGAACCTTTTACTGGGGGCAGAATGCCACTCCCGTCTCCTCTGTGGTGCAAAAGGCTCTTTCTTACGAGCATCGTGGGGTGAGATTTGCTGCGGCTCGTTGCGTGGCATTCCACAATCCAGCCGGTGATTTCGGTGGATCCGCCAGTGTGGTTCCGAATCTTGCCGAGGGTCTTGCTGAGGGAAGTAGAAAAGTTGCCTTGACGATCTTCCCCGACCAGGACGATGCCCTGCGAGTTGGTTCGCTACTGCGTCGTGCCAATGTCGAACCCTTTAACGATGACGATGCCGTGCGCGGCCTGGAGAGAGCGATTTCTTTCCCGAAAGATCTCATCGCCATCTCCGCAGACACCGGTGAGTTTCCGGCGGCGGAGTTGATTCGCAGGCTTCGGGACGACTACAGAACCAGTCGCACCCCGATTCTCGTGTTCTCCGCCGAAGATGGACATGCACAGGCGGAAGCGACCTACGCGGATGAAGAGTCCGGGGTGTTTGTTGTGAACCGAGCTATCGATCCGCTGCGTTTGCGCAACGATTTACTGGTCGGCCTGTTGTCAGGAAGCGACAACTCCCGTGGAGCGAATGTGGCGATTCAGGCGGCACAGGCGCTGCGCCACCTGTCTGGTAGAGCCAGTCAGTTCGATCTCTCCTCGACCACCGATGCGTTGATCAGCGCTCTCGATGATCCTGCCGATGGTGTGAGAATTCCGGCTTGTTCGACCCTCAGTCACCTGCGTCCAACTGCAGCAAGTCCTGCTCTGGTGCGAGTGATCGAAGAGGGTGACGATGCGAGCGTCGATCTTCGTTTTTACGCCTTGATCGCTCTTGGCAACATCCATCGTGGAAACGGTAACGTCGACGGAAGTGTATTGAACGCCATCAACTCGGCGATGCAGAGCAATGAGGTGAAAATCATTGAGGCTGCTTCAAGAGCCCTGGGTGTGATGGGGGTTCAACCGGCAGTGTTCAGGGAATAGCAGGGGAAATAATTCAGAAACCGATGCGGGGGTGAGCCGGTAAACCTGGTTCACCTCCGTTTTTCTTTGGTGATCCGGGTACTGGATTTCTCGATTCCCGCTACTGGTTGCAAGGCATCGAACGCGGCACGATATTCCTTGACCAGGGTGACCGGTTTTCTACGAGGGGGCGGCGATGGCCATCGGATCGATCTGCGAACATTGTGAGGCCGGTTTTTCGGCACCTGATGCCAGTATTGGTACCAGTGTCACCTGTCCTACCTGTGGCAAGAACACCCGGGTTCTTGATGAAGATGAAGTTCGTACCCTGGAGGAGCGTCGAAAACAGGAACAGAGGCGCCAGGCCGATTACCAATCTCGCCTCGCCTTGCTCCAGGATCTGGAGGCACAGCAGCGGATCGAGGGTGTCCGCGGTGGTTTCGAGGATTCCGTGCGCCATTTTCAGCCGCGGGCGGGCACCAGGAATCGCCGTCTCCGTTGGCTCGGGAGTTTTCTGATGATCGCGGCCTGGCTGATTCCGATGCTGGGGCTGGCGGTAGCTCTTGTGGCGGCTGACCGCACCGACTTCACGGTAGTGTTGATCTCCATAGCCCCGGCAATATTCGCTTTTGCGGTCCTGAAGTTCCTGTCCGAGGCGAGCCATACGATTGCGGATATGGCGGATCGGCAGTGGGACATCCGTGCCCTGCTTCTCGACATGTCCGAGGAGCAGGAACGCCAGCAAGAAGGCGATCAGGGCCAGGGGTAATCAACACGCTCATTCAGAGAAAAAGCAGTCGAGTGCTCCCTTGGCAGAATCTCCGAAATCAGAATCGAGAGTCGCCTTGTTTGCCGGTCGCTTGCTGATCTCATCGAAGATCTCTTCCAGTCTCGCGCAGGCTTTCCTGGCATAGAGGCGGACCATACCGATGGTGGTCTGATCGTTGAACACCGTGGCCATGATGGTACGGCCTCCTACCATCGAGAGCTGAATGCTGTCATGTTTTCCCTGGTGGAAGAGGACAGAAAATTCTTCTTCTCCGAGCAGCTTGGCCATTTCGCGAGTGGTTGCGTAGGAGCCAGCAACCAGTGCGGCAATGGTCTGCTCATCGATCGATTTCGCATCTCCACAGCAGGTCACCATGTGACCTTCTTTGTCGATGAGGAGGTTGCAACTACTGCCGGAGAGTTCGAGGAACTCTTCAAGAACTCGATCAATCTGTTTGAGGTCTTCTCTGTAGAAAACCAGGCGTTGATCTCTCAGGCGATCGCTATCGGTGACCATATCGTCGATTCCTTCCAGGTTACTCAGGGCAAGAACTGAATGATGCCCGATAGGTGAAGGAGAACAGTTGCCGCAACGGCTGTGCTCAGCAAGAGGGCAAGGAATACGCCTGTACGACGTTTTCTGCGCCTTGGTGAGGTCGTCATCACGGTACGAGGAGAGACTGCCGATTGAGGTGTTGATTCCCCCTGGGAAGTCGTGGTGGTCGTGGGGGTAGTCTTCACGGCGGTAGCCTGTGCGACCGAAACCCGGGCGATGTCCCCTTGAGGGGGAGTGGTCACGGTTGTGGCGGAAGTCGTCACCGCGGTCGCAGTTGCAGCCGCAGTAGCAGCTTCGCTCGAGACGGGAGAATCCTCCCGTTTTCTGACGACGGAGCTGGTCCTCCGGGGTGAATGCTGATCATTGAGGGATTCGAGGACCATTCCGGCCAGTTGTTTGAGGGTCGGGAAAACCCCCTGGCCTTCACTGGCCACCGCTTCGAAGTAAGGAGCGTCCCAGGAGTTGAGGGCCTGTTGCAACTCCTCGATGCTAAAGACATCGGGGAGATCACGTTTGTTGTACTGGAGAACGATGGGGACTTTCGAAATGTCGATGCCATGTTCTTTCAGGTTTTCTTTGAGGTTGTCCAGGCTCTCGATGTTCTCGTCCATTTTCCCACGCTTGGAATCCGCCACGAACACGACACCATCAGCTCCCTGCAGGACTAGCTTACGTGTTGAGTTGTAGTAGACCTGTCCCGGGACGGTGTAGATCTGGAATTTGGTCTTCATGCCGGCAACCTGCCCCAGGTTGAGGGGTAGGAAGTCGAAGAAAAGAGTTCGGTCGCCTTCAGTGGCGATGCTGGTCAAGTCTCCAACACTGTTGCCAGGTGCTTTTTCATGTACTACTTCGAGGTTCGTGGTTTTACCACTGAGCCCTGGTCCGTAGTACACGATCTTGCAGTTGACTTCCTTCAATGCGAAGTTGATCTGTACCATTGTTCACACTCCATGATCATCTCTTGATGAAATTATTATTTGTTCTGTATCTCAATGATCTGGTGCAATCGCTTGGCGATGCTCCGGATCTCAACCATTCCCGTGTTCATCTCCAGTCCTGGATGAGTGATGACCGCAAGGGTCGCACCTTCAATTTGCTTCAGGAGCAAGGTGCCGCCCTCCGATTCGAGGATGACTTCATCGGGGGCTTCCTCGCCGCAATGGGTGGCAACCCGGCCGACAGCGATGCTGGAACTGGATGCGTAAGCAGCAACGCAGTCCTCGTCGAGCCCTGCTCCAAGGAGTGAGGCGACGGGCAGGCCGTCAGCAGTCATCACCATGCTGCCCAGAACGCCGGGGAGTTCGTTGACCTGTTGCAGTAACTGGATCATCGGCTCATCTCCCGACCTCGATCACCCTCGAGCCAGCGGCTGAGAGATGGTTCGACCGAATTTCTGCTGGAGTGGCAGAAAATCATGCCGCTGGATTCTGCGCGACCGATCAAGACCCCGCTCCGTCCTCGTGCGGTGACCTTGCAAAACTCTCCCAGCCCCATCCTGGGTGTGGCCCTCGTCAGAGTTCCGGCGAGTACCGACAGTAATTCTGCAGTGTCACCACTCTGATTGGCACCGCTGCTGGTTGCGACGAGAGAGCGACTTTCATCCAGTTCCCACGCATCCACTCCCTCAGGGCAAGGGATCGAGGTCATGTTGTCGATGGAATGTTGGGGAGTCGTTCCCGTCTCCCAGCGCAGGAACAGTTCCTGAATATTTGAGGTGTTTTCAGCGGGGAACCTGGAGGTCAGGGAGTTGAGTGCCAGAACCATGGGGTCGTGTGGAACCAGCTTCCGCAGTGGACGTAGTACCTTGGCGGCAGCCAGCGGCGCCTTGAGCAGTAGTAGCAACATCGCCAGCGAGCGAAGGCATTCACTGTGGACAGTTTGTAACTGACAGGCTTTGGTCAAATATCTGAGTGCGTGAAGTCCTGCCAGCGAATCCTCATCACGGCGGAAGCGCCGCAAGTAAGTCCGGGCGATCGCCAGGTATCCTTCAGGATTGCAGGGGTCCTCCTGGATCGCGGCACGTGCCCAGAGTGTTGCGCCAGCAGTATCACCCAGACGATCCAGCGCCTCTGAAAGCTGAGCCGCGTCGCTGGCACTGTAATTGAGTTCAACAGCATCCTGGAGGTCGGCGATCGCTTCTCGTGCACGGCTTCGTTGCAATTGTTCGAGGACAGCTTCGCCATCATCCCAGGGGTGAAATCCGACCGTTCCCGCACGCAGCAGTTGAATCGCGACGAGTCGTTCTCCGACTTGATCCAGATCACGTACTGCTTCCAGCAATAGTGATTCACATCCGGGAGTGAATAGCTGAGAGTGATTTTTCTCAGCGCGGGTAGAATTTTTCATCCAAGATTCGATGATTCCCAAAGATCCTCCGGCTTTCTGTTCAACTGTGCGAGAGTGGGCATGGTATGTATCGAAGACTACGATGAGCCTCCAGGAGTCGACAAATCGCCGTGCGGAGCTGCTAGATCGAACATCAGCAAAGATCCGTCCTCACTGGCAACTAGCAACTTATTGGCAACAAATCTGATGCTCTCTGCTGTCGAGGATCCGCGGTGAATCCATTTCTCATGACCATCGCCCAGATCGATGACTCGAATCCTTTTCCCGGAATCGCTGATCGCAAGTAAGCCTGAACTTGCAACGGTGGTCAGAACTTCCGTTTCCTGGCGGGGAAGAGTCCAGCGCAGGATCCCCTTGATCGGATCGATGGCCTGGAGCGAGCCATCGGTGCAGATCTGGATGACGAGATTCGAGGATGTGACGAGCGAGTGAGGAATTGCTGAGGTGATCGGAAGTTGCCACAGTTTGTTACCAGTCCGTGTCGAGTAGCGGCTAATTTTCGAACCGGATGTGACAAACAGAGCAGCTCCCCTTGAGGTGTAACTGACGGGGCGCTGGTCGAGTTCTTGTTGCCAGCTAATCGATCCATCGGTCGGATTGATTCCGAACAGAAGATCGGATCCGATGGCAATCAGCAGATCATTCGCCACGACCAGTGGATTTCGACGGATCAATTCCACCTGGCGCGTCCAGATCACTTTCAGGGTTTCCCGATCGAGAGCGTGGATCACCCCTCTGGATGTGGAGAGAAACAGTTTTCCCGCGGCCAGGATCGGAGTGTTTCGCACGATCCCGACACCTGTTGAAATCTGTGTTTCCGAAATCACGGATCCGGTTCGAGCATCGATACGGAGAATCGAACCATCGGAGGTCGCGACGACGACCGAGTCACCGAAGGTCACAGCTCCCCTTACCAGATCTCCGGACGATTCCACGGTCAGTTGCCAGTTTGTTGTCGCCTGATCGCCGGAGGTAGAACGAATTGTCGACTCGCGGTCGATGATGATGGCCGAGCCCTGGGGGCCGGCGAGCACGGTGCCGATGGGCCCTTCCGTCTCGACGATGCGGTCTGGTCGTCGAGATAGATTCAAGCTCAGCCGGGAATGCGATCCAGGTCGGTGCCAGAGTGATTGAGGGTCATACCCATGGCATTCAGCTCGGATGACCACTTCCCCATCCGCAGGCACCACTATGCAGTCGACGTTGCTCCCGTTTCTCTGAAGTTTGGCTTCCTTACCATCGATCAGGATCCGGGCATGACTCGGGGAAATCTTCAGGGGGATCTGTAGTTTCAGATCCTCCAGGATGGGTGAGTGGGGGAAATTTCGGGCCAGTTCGACCTGCACGGAAAGAGCTTCCAGATGGGCTCCCTTTTTTTTCAGTTCCAGACTGCGATCAAGCAGGGACCGAGCTTCTTGCAGGTAGTTTTCTATCTCGCCACGGAACTTCTCGATGGTCCGGATCGTGGTTGCGGGCATCTTCTGAGTGTGAAGAAGGCTCAGTTGGTGCAGAGCCTCCAGATAATTTCCTTCGGTCTTCAGTTTCACTGCATGAGAAAAGGCGCGCTCCAGCTGGAGGAGTTGTTCAGCGTTGCGAATTTTGCCATCGGTCTCCGATGGATTTGTCATGAATCTGGCTGTGGAAGTTTCCACGGGATTGATTACTGGAGGTAGTGCGCTCGCTTTTTCCGTCGCAGTTCGATCATGGAACAGGGCCATCACCACGAGCAGCAAACTCATGGCGACGACGAACCCACCTTTTTTCCCGGGCAGCTTTTCGTTTCGCTGGAGGCGAGATTGCCATTGATCGTGAGATGTAGGATCTGCCTGTCGGAGCAACTCGAGTATATGGATCAGAGATTTGCGGTCCTTGCCTGCGCGAACGGCGTTTCGAATCAAGGTGTCG
Organism: Planctomycetota bacterium; assembly: GCA_036125855.1. Classification (GTDB taxonomy): domain Bacteria; phylum Planctomycetota; class UBA8108; order UBA1146; family UBA1146; genus UBA1146. The sequence continues at coordinate 110,528 of JAYZTT010000008.1, read as the reverse complement.
AGTAACTTCGATGCACCTTCCTGATCGTCGGCACTGATTCTCAACCGGGCGCATCGTTCGAGCCAGCGGGGATCACCGATCGGATCTCCACCTCTACAGGCTTCTATCGCCTCGGCAACCTCGAGGGCTTCAGTTACGGTCCTCACATTGTTGTAGATCTTCTCGAGTAACCTTTCGGTTTCACGACGACTCTTACCGTCCGGTAGACTTCTCAACAGGTCGAGATGTGCATCGAGATCCTGTGGCAACAGATCGGCTCTCTGGCGTAATGCTTTTCGGTGACCGACATCATCTCCGGCCTTGCTTCGAGCTTCGGCGAGCCTCCGTAGCAGCTGCGCACTCTTTTCTACTGGAGCTTTTTGTTGCTCGAGTAATTGGTGCAACTTTTCAAGGGCTGGAAGATCTTCTTCTTGCTCCAGTAAGCTCGACAACACAGAGATTGCTTTGACGGGACGTCGCTGGCACAGCAATCGGTCCGCCAGTTCCCTTTTTTCGTCGGCGGTCAGGGGTGAGACCAGGCCCTGCTCCATCAGGATACGAACTGCTTCCTGGGCGAGGGATCGTGGAGCTCCGCTGATCGAAATCACTTCCTTCAGGGGAACGAGACTCTGTAGCTGTCTGAAAAACTTTTTTCCGATCGGATCGATGTCGAGCAGTTCGCCGATGACGGCTTCTGCCGATTGCTGATGAGGGATAACACCGTAGATCTCTTCAAGATCTACTCCTGCAGCTTCGTTGAGACGATCTTCATCTTCTCTCCTGGCCACCTCCAGTAATAAGGAGGGGATGGAAAAGTGAAGACTGGGTGCGACCCCCTCACCGGTGAAGAGGCGATTCTGTTGCCAGCAGCACACCTCGAATCGATAGCTGGCACCCTGCCAGCGAAATAGATCGAGCAATTGCTCCTGAAGAAGTGTCCGGATCGATCCGGATACGATCGAGGTATCGACCAGGCGAAGTCGTAGTAGCGCATCCCCCAGGGCCGCGCTGCCCAGGTTTGATAAGATGTTGGAGATCTCGCCAGGCTGCAGGATGTCGAGGGCGGTGACAATCGACTCCAGGACCTCGGAATTGCCGTCAGAATCGTGGAGAATCTCGATTCCACCGCCAGAGACACCAATCCTGCGGCTCCGTTGCTCGCTTTCGAGTGTCAGGATTCCACTGTTGTGATTGGAAACGAGCCCCTGGAGAAGAGCTGGAAGCGGTAGATTTTTGACGTCACCCTGGAGCATTCCACCACCTCGGAGCACTGGGCCACTGGCTCCGCCTTCAGGTGAAGAATACGACGATTCAGCAGGAACCGTCGACTCGCCGTCTTGCGAGCTGCCCTGTCCGATGATTACGATCTGTTCGCCACAGGCCCCAGAGTGAGAAGGAACGGCATGAACGAGAACTCGAAAGCCCAGCTCATCATCGATGCCAGCGAGAGGGAACCGGATTTGCTGTGGGCATCCGGCTTCCTGGCGGTGGATGCCTTCACCTGGCTCCGTGATTCAAAAGGTAGTGCCATCATGTTGACCGATCTTGAATTCGGTCGCGGTCAAAAGGAGAGCGCTGTCGATGAGGTGATCTCCTACTCGGCAATGGATTCGAGAGCACGTGGAGAAGCAGAGACCCCGGTCCCGTTTGAGGAAGTGGTTCTGACATTATTGCGCAGTCGGGAAGTGGACGAGGTAGAGGTTCCAGCGCGCTTTCCATTGCAAGTGGCAGATCATCTGAGAGCAAATGGCATCGATGTCTCAGCTCGTCGAGATCCTTTTTTCCCCGAGCGAGCCATCAAGCGCCCCGATGAAATCAGCTGCATCGAGGAATCGCAGGCGGCTACCGAAGCGGCGATGGAGATGGCTGTAGATGCTGTCGCCAGAAGTGAGCCGGACGGCGATGGACTTTTGCATCTGGAGGGAGAGCCTCTCACATCCGAACGACTGAAGACGATGGTGCGGTCTTTTTTGCTGGAGAGAGGTCTTCAGATCGGCCCCTTCATCATCGCGCCGGGAGATCAGGGCTGTGATCCTCATGATGTCGGAAGCGGACCGCTGCATGCCGGGCAGACCATCATCATCGACATCTACCCCCAGCACATGACTCACAGGTACTGGGGTGATATGACCCGGACGGTGGTTCGTGGTGAGGCGACGGAGGATCAGAAACGAATGCATGCGGCGGTGCAGGAAGCCCAGGAGACGGCCATCGATTTGATCCGTCCCGGCGCCTGTGGTGATGCGATTCACCGCAGGGTTCAGGAGATCTTCGAGCAGGCGGGATTTGTCACGGAGAAACGAAATGGAACCTGGGTCGGGTTTTTCCACGGTACGGGACATGGCCTCGGCCTCGATATTCATGAACCACCGCGGATCGCCCGCAACGGTCCGGTGCTCGAAGAAGGAATCGCAGTCACGGTGGAGCCTGGTCTTTATTATCCGGGAATCGGCGGCTGTCGCATCGAGGATGTGGTGATCGTCACCGCAGATGGGTGCCGCAACCTGAATCGGGCAGACAAAGGCCTGGAGGTGTAGAAGCTTTGGACTCCCGGCGAATCCCTTCTGTTGCGGAGTGGTACCATGAGGAAACGAAGTACCTTCCCTCGACATTAGGCTTGCTACCCCGGCCAGACCCGGACCAGCAACCGCTACCCTGGAAACAATGGCATTCTCCTCAACCGATCGACCTGGTGCCTTATTTGCCCTTTCCGGAGTTCCCCCTGGGGCCCGCTGCTGACCAGCAGCCTGTGGATTCAGAGAGCCTGTCACAATTTGTCGGGGCCCTGTCACGGATGCTGTACTTCACCAACGGTGCCACGGGAATCCTCGAGAGTTCAGACGGCGAGTATCATCAGATCTTCCGGGCGGCTCCCTCGGCGGGAGCGCTGTATCCGACCGATATCACCCTGGCTCTGCGCGGGATCCGTGGTCTGGAAGATGGTCTGTTCGCCTACTCGGTCCTGCATCACCAGCTGGTTCCCCTGTTTGATGGCGATGCCCTGCCGGGGATCGCCAGCGCCTGCTGGGATCATCCGGCTTTTGACGGCATCGACGCCGCTGCGATCCTCAGTGGAGTCTGGCTGCGGTCCCGCTGGCGCTACCACGATCGGGCATATCGACGGATACTGCTCGATACCGGCCATGTTCTGGGGAATCTGGTCCATGCCGCCGGGCAGGAAGGGCTCCAGGCGGTGCCGCTGGCAGGCTTCGAGGATTCCTCCCTGCAGAACCTGATGTTTCTCGATGACCAGGAGGAGGGGGTGCTGGTGGTGGTTCCCCTGTGTCGAAGTGCCACCCCGGGTCCTGCGGCGGATCTGAGCGCATCGGTACGGCGATCGGAGCCGTCGCAGGCACCTCCCGATCTGGATGATGATGTGATGCTGGCTCTCCATAGCGCCAGTTCGATCGATGGCGATACAGCGGTGGTGAGCCCTCCTGATGCATCTTCGGCTTCCGGCGCAACCACTGCCGGGGAACATCAAGTCATCTCACTGGAGGATACGCTTTCCGATCTGTCACGAGATTTCCCCAGGATCATCGTCGGGAGAAGATCGACTCGCCAGTTCACCGGTGCCATGATCGATCGACATGACATGGCAAGGGTGCTCGATTTTGCGCATCGGTTTGCCTCGCCGGGACCGGTTCGTTATCTCAGCGCCGGAAGTGCACTGCAGATTCATGTTGTCACTCATCGAGTGCGTGGCATCGAGTCCGGTGTGTGGCGTTATCTGGTGCCGGATCATCAACTGCAACTGGTTTCTGCCGGGGAAGTACATCCGCAAGTGCAGGAGGCGTGTCTCGGTCAAGAACTCGCAGGCGATGCAGCTTGTCTTGTGGTTTACAGTGCTGATCTTCCGGCTGCTGTAGAAATCTGGGGTGACCGTGCTTATCGCTATCTTCATCTCGATGCAGGATTCCTCGGGCAGCAATTGAATCTTGCTTGTGTTCATCAACAACTGGGAGTCAGTGGTATCGCAGGCTTCTTTGATGATGCCTGGAACAAACTTCTTCAACTGCCGCACGATCACGCCATCACGTACGTCACTGCCATCGGCGATGCTGCCGCTGGCTAGCAAAACCCACCTCCGGGCAGTCATTGCGCCTCAGTTTTGGCGATTTTCTGCGGATTTCAGGAATCGCGATCGGGGGGCGCTTCAGGGGCTCCTGTCGATCAGGAACGGGTCCCGAGGAGATCTCGAATCGTTTCCCTAAATCATGATTCATGAAGGTGTTATCGAAGAATTTCAGGACCCCGATGGGTCGCGAAGGAGCGAGCAAGTGACCGCATGAACTTCCGGTAACGCATCGTTGTGGAAAACTTTTCTGCTGAAATTCGCGATTTCGGGGGCAAGAGCCCTTGCCACTTTCCTCAATTCTGACTCTCCTATCGCCATTGAGCGGGGGCCGAAGGCCTCGGGAGGCATGAACGGGTCCTCCGATCCCTGCTTTCGCCGCAAGGGAAGTTAGTAAAAGGGAAACCCCTCAGGATCGACGGCAAGTCCGCCGGAGTGGGAGGGGGAGAAAGGGTGAACATGTACAAGAGCATTTTGCTCGGCCTAGTATTGGCCATGATGGTTCCGGCCGTCGCTCTGGCGGACGGAGTTTCCGTAGGTGGAGATCTTCGCCTTCGTTGGGATTACCGCGGATCTGATTCAACATCCGCGAACAGCACTGAGGCAGAGACCTATCTGAACCTGGGTTCAGCGATCAGCGACAACCTCACCTGGTCGGCGTCGATGCGTCACGACTTTGAGTTTGGTGATGGGTTCGCGCCAGGGAATGCTCCTGCGTTCCATGTCCAGGAAGCCTACATCTCGGTTGGTGATCTGGGATCCGCAGCATCCTTCATGGGTGGCTGGTCGATGAATCTCGGTCGCATGAACCATCCGAATCAGGGCAGCGGACGTGTCATCAACAGTGCCAACTGGTCACTGGAAGATGGACCGAACAGTTCTGACGGTTATCACCTGGCATCCGACATGGGTGGCATCGGTGTGGATCTTTACTACTACGGTGGTGGATCCAGTCCTGCCGGAACCGCTGACAACATGATGGGTGCTTCCTTCGATCTTGGTGGCATGGGCGGCTTCGCCGACATTGCGATCCACTACTGGGGCGCAAGTGACTCCGGTGGTGATCCCAGCAACCTGTCCATCAACATCGATAACATCGGTGGCGATCAGCTCATGGGCGTCGATCTCGATGTCGAATACTCGACACGTGACAACGACACCGGTGGCGATGACGGCACCCTGACCTCCATCGGTCTCTCCTACGACCTGGGTGATATGGGTATGACCGTGCACTTCAGCAATAGCGTTGCGGATGCCGACTGGGCGGGCATGGATGCCGCTCCTCACGGTACCCACGGTATCGCCGATCTGTTTGCCGATAATGACATCGAGAACACCACCATCGGGCTTGATTTCTCACCGATGGAAGGCGTCGATGCGAACCTGAACTTCATCACCCTGACGACAGACAGCACTGGTGCAGATCTCGGTACCGAGATCGATCTGGTCTTCAGCTGGGCTTGCACTGAGTCCACCAGCATGGAGGTCGGATACGCAGCCTTCTCGTCAGATACTGAAGCTGAGGATGAGGACTACGTCTACCTCGGAACAGGCTGGAGTTTCTAAGGAATCCGCGCTACGGGGGATCCCCGTGTCCCGGATTTCGATGTTTGCTGGAGCGGGGACGTGCACCTTCGGTGCGCGTCCTCGTTCTCTTTTTATTCAAGATTTCTCAAGAGAGTGATTTCTGCTCTTGCCAGAACTTCATTTCCCGGCAGGATAGGGCCTAGCGGGTGGGGAGCCTGAGGGTTTTCGAGAGCCCGGGTAAGGGAGTGGACATGATTCGATTTCTTCTCGTCTCGGTCGCGTTCGTCACGCTGATCTATTTTCCTGTTGCCGTCATAGCCGATGGCCATCTCGAACTGGATGCCGATATCCGATTGCGCTGGGAGTACTCCAGTCCGTGGGATCCGGGTGAACCAGGAGATACGGTCACGATGATGCGAACTCATGTCGGAATGCACACCGAGTTCTCCGACAACATCCGCTTTCTGCTAGATGTTCATGATGCCCGGTCGCTGTCGGGTCAAGATGATCCAGAGATCGGCACTGGCGATGTTGAAGTCCATCAGGTTCATGTCCAGGTTGCCGACGTGGGTCGTTTGCACGAGTCTCTGGGTTTTCTCTCCGGCTGGAGTCTGGGATTGGGTCGCTCTGAACTGCCCAACTACGGCAATGGTCGCATCATTCACGATGACGAGTGGAGTAACGTCGGACCGAAAACCACGGATGGTTATCACCTGGCCAGCCAGTTCCTCGATGGAGCTCTCGATTTGAACATCCATTACATGACGCTGGCGAAAGACTCAGCAGGGGGCGCGGGTTCCGGCGATCATTTCTACGGAGCTCACATCGATGTCGATTCTCTGCCATTCATCGAGGCCAGTTTCTACTACTGGAAGTATCGTGCGGACCTCTCCAATGCAGCGGCGGCAGCAGCCAATGGTCTCGCCGATCCCGGTAGTTCCGTTGAGGATACATACGGCTACCTGTTTACCCTGCGAGAAGGAATCATCCCGAGAGTTGGATTGTCCTTCGAGTACGCTCTTCAGGATGGAAACCGTTTTGATGCCGAAGATGACGGGGCGATCCAGCGGCTGGATTCGCTCTACTTTGCCATCGAGGGCACCTATGACATGCCTCAGATGGAGGGGTTCTGGGATATGGACTGGCGAGCTGGCCACATCATGGCGACCGGAACTTCCGCCGGTGCGACCCGTGAAGAAGCGTTCCGGTCGATCTTTGGTTCTCCTCACGGAACCCATGGCATCGCCGATGTGGTCGATAACAGCAATGTCCGGGATACCTACTTTGGCTTCAGCACGGTGCTCTACGATGCCGAAGTGGATCTGAGCTTCCACAATCTACGCGCTGACCAGGGTGAGGATTGGGGTAACGAGTGGGATCTGGTGGTCAGTCACCCGCTAGGTGAGCTGCTCGATCTGGAAGTAGGTCTGGCCAACTTCACCTCGACCTCCAGCCTGCGCGAAAGTACCGACTACGTATACGCCCAGACTCACTGGCAGTTCTGATCTCGGAACGGTTGTGAAGCAGAACCAGGGGAGACGTCGGAGCTGTGGCTCCCGTCTCCCCTGGTTCTTTTTCTTGAGATGATGGATTGTCGTTCGCTGGCCCGGATTAGAATACAGTGAACTCATCGAGGGGCCACAATCGTAGGACCACTCTGCCGCGAATCAACTGTCCTGGAATCAACCCGAACTGGCGACTGTCTCGACTTTGAGGACGATTGTCCCCGAGCATGAAGAAGTGGTCTGGCTTGACGATCGTCACCTCGCCAGGTCGATCGGGAAACAGAGTTCGGTGAATGTAGTTCTCCTCGATGGGCTCTCCGTTGATGAAGACCTTGTCGCCGACCAGTTCTACCTCATCTCCTTCGATGGCGATGATGCGTTTGATCAGGTTTTTCGATGGATCTTCGGGAGAGACAAAGATGACCAGGTCGCCGCGCTGAAGCTCTCCGATGGCCGGTCGGATCTTGTCGACGACGACTCTCTCCCCGTCATGCAGGGTGGGTTCCATCGAGTGACCACTGATGGCGTACACCTGGGTGACGAAGGTGTGCAGGCCGATGGCAAGCGGGAAGGCGATGGTGATGACCAGCAGGCCCTCCAGCAGCAGCCGCTTCACCGGTGACAGACGATTCTTTTTTGAGCTGGCGTCCTCAATCTGCTGATCGAGCGCCGCCAGTGGATCGTGAGGAGACTGAAAGCCGCTCATCGTCTGGTCTCCTGGTCGAGAGATGTTTCCGATCGCAGCGATGGGGTGGGTAAGTCGGTTATTGACTCCTTCTTGCCGGCGGAGATCCGCTCCTGCCGTTCGAGCCACTGTTTCCACGGTATCGGATCGGATCCGAAATCCTTACCGGTCAGCTTGACCAGATCCTTGTGGATCGTTTCGGTCAGGGCCGGATCACTGGTCGCCATCGCCTGGATCAGGATCCGGATCGCTCCGACGTGCTGGAGACCGGGCTGAAGTCGTAACAGAGCCCGGGCGAGTGCTGCCTGGCGCTTTCGCGTCAGAGCGCCCAGGAAGTGCTCCCAGAGGACTCCTGACACCGCCAGCACCACCGCAGCCCGTAACAGCACTTCAGGGCTTCCAGCGACCCTCACGGCCCCGTCGTAGAGCCCCCAGCCCGGATCGATGAAAACCACCAGAACCAGCACCAGGCACAACAGCCAGAGGTTGCGAATTGCTGTGGCCAGGGCGATCAGTGTCTTCATGGGCTCCTAGTGGCGAAAATGTCGTTCTCCGGTGAAAACCATCGAGATTCCGGCTGCATCCGCCCGTTCGATGACGGTCTTGTCACGAATCGAACCTCCCGGCTGTATCACGGCGCTGACTCCCGCCTCGATGGCGGCTTCGACCCCATCCGGGAAGGGGAAGAACGCATCGGAGGCCAGTGACGATCCTGCCGCTTCAGCGGCGGCCTTGCGGCAAGCGATGTGTACCGCATCGACTCGACTCGGTTGACCGGCTCCCACTCCCATCACCGCTCGATCCTTGGCCAGCAGGATTCCATTGGAACGAACATGGGGAAGAACTCGCCAGCCGAACAGTAAATCCTGCCACTCCTGGTCGGTCGGGGGCCGCTGGCTGACCACCTCAAACTGGTCGCGGGAGCGAATCGGCACATCTCGGGTCTGCAGCAGCATCGCTCCGGGGATGGAACGGGTTTCGACCGGAGTGATCCGCTCCAGGCCAGTTTCTCCACCCTCCAGCATCCGGCAAGAACGCCCCCACTTGACCCCGTCACGAATCGCTTCCCGGGCTCCCGGCAGGAACTCGGGGGTGTGAATCACCTCGAAGAACAGGTCGGTGGTTGCCAGTCGCTTCGCCAGCTCCTCATCGAGGGGATCGGAGAGGGCCAGGATGCCGCCGAAGGCACTGACCGGGTCTCCCGCCAGAGCCGCCTCGAACGCAGCGGAGAGGTTTTGTTTCTCCGCAGCACCACAGGGCAGGCAATGCTTGACGATCACGGCAGCGGGGCCCTCCAGGCCACGACAGCATTCGATGGCAGCCGCAGCATCGAGCAGATTGTTGTACGAGAGCTCTTTTCCGCCGTGACAGCTGGTTTCCGCGATGGAGAAGGAATCGCCATCGTTGCGCTGGTACCAGGCGGCTTGCTGATGAGGATTTTCGCCGTAACGAAGGGAGCCGACTCGAGTCCACTGTTCCGTGACGGTTTCCGGGAACGCGCCTTCCTGCTCCTGGCCGAGCCAGTTGGAAATGGAGCCGTCGTAAGCAGCGGTGCGGCGGAATGCCTCCAGCGCCAGATCTCTGCGAGTGGCGGCCGACAGACTACCGCCGGTTTCTTTCAGTTCGGCGATGATCGCTGGATAGCGCTCCGGTTCGACAACGACTGCCACATCGTGGTGGTTTTTTGCTGCTGCGCGAACCATCGCCGGCCCACCGATATCGATCTGCTCGATGGTGTCCTCGAAGGAAGCTCCCGCTGCCACTGTTCGTTCGAACGGATACAGATTCACCACCAGCAGGTCGATGGGGGGGATGCCATGTTCGTGACACGATTCGACATCGCCGGCTTCGTGGCGTCGGGCCAGTAGTCCGCCATGAATCCTTGGATGGAGGGTTTTGACCCGGCCTGCCATCATCTCCGGAAAACCGGTGACCTGCTCGACCGGCCGAACCTCGATACCGCCGTCACCGAGGGCGGCGGCGGTGCCACCGGTCGACAGGATCTCAACGCCCATCTCGACCAGAGAAGCGCACAGATCGACGATCCCGGTCTTGTCGCTCACCGCCACCAGGGCTCTTTTCACCGGGCGAAGATCGAGATCTTCGAGAGATGGGTCTGTCATGGGACGTGGGCCTTTCCGATCCTCCGGGACAGGACGGGCACAGCCCGATCTACCTCCCGGGATTCCATTCAGGTGAGGGGATCTTACTGGGTTCTGCCACCCATGGCACCTTTTCCGGGTGGTCGGGGGTTGAAACCATGATCCTAGCCCGGTTCCCTGTGAGGGTCCAGCAACGCGAAAGGGGAAGTTGTGAAGAGGATGGATTGGAACTCCGAGTTGGCCCGGATTGTTGTCAATTTCTCTTACGACGAGATGCTCATCGAAGAAGTGAAATCAATCTCCGGTCGCCGCTGGCATCGAGATCATAAATTCTGGAGTCTGCCGATCGAGAGTGCCGGCGAAGCGGCGCGGGTTCTGATCCCTCTGGGTTTCGAGACCTCCAGGCAGCTGGAAAAACTATTGACCGGAGAGGTCGAGGGCCTGGCCGGGATGGTCGAGGAGAGTGGATCATCGGATGACCTTTCGGAGATCCAGGAGCAGCAGGGTTGGACCGTTTCACGATTGAACGAGACGGTCCGGGAAGCACTCCTGGTTTCTGTTCCCCAGACCATCTGGCTGGTCGGAGAAGTACTCGAGTTCGATCGGAATCAGAACAAGGACCACATCTTCTTTCGAATAGCAGAGAAACTGGAAGACGATGACAAGCCGCGTGCTTCGGTGACTGCAGTTCTGTGGCAGGGAAACCGTCAGAAAGTTCTCGATCGGTTTGCCGAGACCGGCTCGAGCCTGGAAGACGGTCTTCAGGTGCGGGTGAAGGTCCGGGTTGATCTGTACGTGGTGAAGGGTTCCTTCCAGGTGGTGGTGGAAGATATCGATCCTTCCTACACCCTGGGAGAGATTGCCCGGCGCCGTGAAAGAATTCTTGCGGAGGTCACCAAGCAGGGGTTGATCGACAGAAATAGTTCCTTGCCGTGGCCACAGCTTCCCTTGCGGGTTGGCGTGATTACCAGTCCGGGCAGTGATGCCTGGAAAGATCTGATCGATGAGCTGAGCTGTTCCGGCTACTCCTTTTCGGTCGATCTGCACGGGGTTCATGTTCAGGGTGACCGGACCGAGCAGGAAGTGCTGGCAGCGCTCCGGTATTTCGAGCAGCGTTCCGATGAGTTTGATGTTGTGTTGCTGATTCGCGGTGGTGGTTCTCGTGCCGATCTGCTCGCCTTCGACACCTTGCCGCTGGCGCTAGCGGTCGCTCAGCATCCCTTGAAGATCGTGGTGGGGATCGGGCACCAGGCGGATCGTTCGGTGCTGGATGAGCTGGCCCACTCCGAAAAAACTCCCACTGCCGCCGGCCAGCAGCTGGTCGGGCGTGTTGCCGGTTGGTGGCAGCAGGTCACCGATCGGGTGGCGCGAATCATGTCAGGAGCGGCTCGGTTGTTGCAGGTGCAGCGATCCGATCTGAGCTGGTTGCGGGACCGGGTGATCCAGGGGGTGGAGTGGACCATCACCGATCAGAAGAGATCGTTGCAGCAACGTGGCAGTGTCCTCAAGTCGGCGGCCTTCGGCCACATCGGAGAGGCGCGCGGGCGCATCAAGGCGGACCGCGAACGCCTGGTTGCAGCGTGTCAAAGATCCCTGCGAGCCAGGGAGCTGCATCGGGATCGGGCCATCGCATCGCTGATGCAGTCGGCGAGGCAGCGGCTGATTCTCGAGGGCGAGCGCTGGAAGAGTCGCGAAAAAATGGTTCGCGGCAGCGATCCCTCCGTCATTCTTTCGCGAGGCTTTGCCTGGGTCAGGGGCGAATCGGGGGACACGATCCGCAGTGTCGGGGATCCGAAGAATGACGAACTGCTCGAGGTCCGGTTGCAGGACGGTAGCATCAAGGCCAGGGTGGAAAGATCGAGCTAGGTTTGTTCCGGAGGCCTGTCACGGTTGCTTGTTGGTGGCTAGACTGGTTTCTGTATCAGCGAGGAAGGGAGAGAGATCTCGATGGCTGCCAAGAAAGTACCGGGATATCGAGATGCGACCCGCGAGATCGACGAGATCCTCAAGCGCATCGACGATGCCGAGCAGGTCGATGTCGATGCTCTCGCTGACGATGTGGAACGCGCCGCCAAGTTGCTAGAGATTTGCGGAGACAAGTTGAAGGCTGCGGAAGTGCGCGTTCGAGAGGTTTCTGACCGGCTCGCCGAGGACGAGGACGAGGAATAGGAAGAAGTGCCGCATGTCACTGGTCGTCGTGGGAAGTGTTGCATTCGATAGCATCGAGACTCCTGACGGTTGTATCGAAGATGCACTCGGAGGATCTGCCGTACACTTTTCCCTCGCTGCATCATTTTTTGGACCGGTGCAACTGGTCGGAGTCGTCGGTGAAGATTTTCCCGAGGATCGCCATCAGATCCTGCGTGATCGAGGGGTCTGTACTCGCGGCCTGGAAGTGATTCCCGGCGGCAGCACCTTTCGTTGGTCCGGGAAGTACTTCGATGACATGGATCATCGAGAGACGATCAGTGTCGATCTCAACGTGTTCGAGAATTTCCAGCCGACTATTCCCGCTGCCTACCGCGATGCCAGCCTGCTATTTCTCGGCAACGGCACTCCATTGACCCAGGCCAGCGTTCTCGACCAGATGTCCGCTTCTCCCTTTACCGTGGTCGATACGATGGATCTCTGGATCAACAATACTCGTGAGGATCTGGAAAACCTGATCCCCCGGGTCGAGGCGCTGGTGCTCAATGACGAAGAGGCGATTCTGCTCAGTGGTGAGAAGAACCTGGTGACTGCTGGCAGGAAGATTCGAGAAATGGGGCCGACTTACGTCATCGTGAAAAAAGGTCAACACGGTTCGATGATCTTCCATCAAGGGGGCGAGACAGCGTTGCCTGCCTTACCTCTGGCCGCGGTGACCGATCCGACCGGAGCCGGAGATTCATTTGCGGGCGGGATGATGGGGAGCTTGCTCAGAAGCGGCAAGACCGATCTCGATTCGATCAAGGTTGCGGTTGCCTGGGGCACCGTCACTGCTTCCTTCTGCTGCGGTGGCTTCGGCGTTGCTGGATTACTGGATGTCGATGAATCGGCACTCCAGAAGCGATTTGACCGGTACCGCAAGATGCTGGATCTGGGTCCGGTGGAAGTTCTCCTTTCGGCTCCATGATCGGGGCAGCGCTGGAGGTGGAATGAGTTCCATCGAAGATCTCGCCCTTTGCCATCAACCGATCACCGACCTGTTCGATCAGCCGTCCTGTGCCGACGACTGGAAGCAGTGCGCCCTCTCCGCCGAGCAGGTTCAAACTTTTGAAGAGCAGGGATTTGTCGGGGGGATTCCGGTTCTGGATGCGGAACAGGTTGGGTACCTCCGGCAGCAACTCGAGCGCTTGATGGATCCTGGCCATCCGAAAAACTCACTCTTCTACGAGTTCCATGTCGATGAATCGGATGACCCCGAAACGGTACTGTTTCATGCGCTGGGTGGCTGGCGCATAGAAACGGGTTTCCATGACCTGCTGTTCAGCCCGGTGGTTCGAATCGCTTCCTACCAGCTCCTTGCAGCGTCTGTCCGGTTCTTTCACGACCAGCTGTTTTGCAAGCCGCCACAGCGCGGTGGAGTGGTTTCCTGGCATCAGGATTATTCGTACTGGACATGGACTCAGCCGATGGCGCATCTGACCTGCTGGATCGCTCTCGATGACACGGGTCTGGAGAATGGTTGCCTCCATTACATTCCTGGGAGTCACCGCTGGGGATTGCTGCCGGTGACGGGACTCTCCGGGGGAATGGATTCGGTGCAGGAGATCCTCGATGACTCGCAGCAGCAGGCTTTTGATCGTCAGGTTGCGGTCAAATTGCGCGCCGGAGAGGCAGTCTTTCACCATCCGCTGGCGATGCATGGCTCATACCAGAACCGATCCGCTGCTCCCCGTCGCGGGGCAGTGCTCAATCTGGCCGCCGATGGGGTCTGGTCCAATTCGGATGCTCTGCAGGGGCCGGGGACCGACAACTTCCCGATTCTTCCCCAGGGACAACCACTTGCTGGTGATTTCTATCCGCTGCTGTTCGATCCGGAACGGGAACTGTGCGGTGACATCGAGGGGATTGCGGTGATCGGTCAGTAACGATCGATTACCGGTGGTAGCGAACGATACGGGTCCCCTTGCAGCCATCCCCGGAACTGCCCAGAATGCTGCTGCCAGTCTTACCGACCCACGAGTTGGAATTTTTTATCGAGAGATGAGTGGCGAAGATGCGAGTTGCTGAAATCAGGAGCCGGTTTCTGGATTTCTTTCGAGACCATGACCATGAGGTCGTGGCTTCCAGCCCGGTCGTACCTCATGACGATCCGACGCTGCTCTTTGCCAACGCAGGCATGAATCAGTTCAAGGGTGTGTTCACGGGTCAGGAGACCCGTGACAGGCTGCGGGCTTGCTCTTCCCAGAAGTGCATCCGTGCCGGCGGCAAGCACAACGATCTGGAAAATGTCGGTTACACCGCTCGCCATCTGACCTTCTTCGAGATGCTCGGCAATTTTTCATTTGGCGATTACTTCAAGCAGGAGGCGTGCCCCTGGGCCTGGCAGCTGGTCACAGAAGGCTTCGGGGTCGACCCCGATCGGCTGTGGATCTCCGTCTACCAGGATGACGATGAGGCGCGCCAGATCTGGGCCGATCTTGTCGGGGTGGATCCGGCTCGAATCGTCGGTCTGGGCGAAAAGGACAACTTCTGGTCGATGGGTGATGTCGGTCCCTGTGGACCCTGTTCAGAGATTCATGTCGACCGGGGAGCCGCAAGCAGTTGCGGCACCGATTGCGCACTGGGTGTGTGCGATTGTGACCGCTGGATGGAGATCTGGAATCTGGTCTTCATGCAGTACGAGCAGCAAGCTGATGGGGGTCGCATCGACTTGCCGAGGCCCAGTATCGATACCGGAATGGGCCTGGAACGAATCACCATGATCTTGCAGGAGAAGGAGACGGTGTTCGAGACCGATCTACTGGCGGGCATCATCGACAACATCGGCGAAGTGACAGGGGTGGCCCCTTCCAGCGGTCCGGAGGGAACTCCGCACCGGGTGATCTCTGATCATCTCAGAAGCCTCTGCTTTGCCATCGCCGACGGTGCGTTCCCCTCCAATGAAGATCGTGGATATGTGCTCAGGAGAATTTTGCGTCGAGCCAGTCGTTATGGATACAAACTCGGTGTGGAACGTCCGTTCATCCATGAGCTGGTTGCCCATCTCGTGTCGGAGATGGGTCCCGCCTTCCCCGAACTGGTGGAGCGCCGTCCGCTCATCGAAAAATTGATTCACTCGGAGGAGGAGCAGTTTCTGCGCACT
Organism: Planctomycetota bacterium; assembly: GCA_036125855.1. GTDB lineage: Bacteria > Planctomycetota > UBA8108 > UBA1146 > UBA1146 > UBA1146. The sequence goes on along the minus strand of JAYZTT010000008.1, from coordinate 95,365 downwards.
CTGAAGACCGGGATGACCCGTTTCGATGAAGAGGTGGAGACGGTGAGGAGCGGCGGAGGGGCACAATTTCCTGCACCTGCAGCATTTTTTCTGCACGATTCCTGCGGCTTCCCCATCGATTTGACGCAACAGATGGCGCGTGAGGTGCAGCTGGAGGTGGATCGGGTCGAGTTCGATCAACTGATGGAGCAGCAGCGAACCCGCAGTCGTAAGGGCAGCAAGGCAGAAGTGGCCAGCCACGATGCAGCAGGACTGATGGCCTCGGAGGGACTGGAGGCCACGGAATTCGTTGGTTATCAGCAGCAGCAAGCGGAGTCCCGTGTGATTTCCGTGCAGTCGGATGGGGACCGCCACGTGCTGGTGCTCGATCGCACGCCATTTTACGCCGAGTCGGGAGGGCAAGTTTGCGACACCGGCGTGATCGAGTGCAACGGCAGTGAACTCGAGGTGGTGGATTGCCAGAAAAACTCCGATGGTTGCTTCTTCCACGTGGTTCAAACCTCGGAAGGGGAGCCGCTGACCCTCGCCGAGGGTGACGAGGTTCACTGTCGCGTCGATGGCAAGCGCAGACTGGACGTGATACGCAACCATACGGCTACCCATCTGCTTCATGCAGCACTGCGGGAAGTGGTGGGGGATCACGTCCAGCAAAAGGGTTCGCTCGTTGCGCCCGATCGTCTGCGCTTTGATATCAGTCATTACGAAAAGGTTTCACCTCAGCAACTGGTCGATGTGGAGGGGATTGTTCAGGACTGGATCCTGCGCGATGCAGAGGTTCAAATTCACGACGACATCTCCATTGATGAGGCGAAGAGTCGCGGTGCGATGGCTCTGTTTGGAGAGAAGTACGGCGATCGGGTCCGGATGGTCGAGATTCCTGATTTCTCCCTCGAGTTATGCGGCGGAATTCACTGTCAGCGTACCGGTGAGATTGGACCGATGGTCATCATCGGAGAAGGAAGCGTCTCCTCCGGGGTCCGCAGGGTCGAAGCCTTGACCGGAATCGAAAGTGCGCGGCGGGTGCGGGCGGATCAGAATTTGTTGCAGGACCTGGCGACCCTGCTGCGTTCTCCGCGGGAAGATTTACAGCAGCGCATCGAGAGTCTGGTGCAGGAGAACCGCGCTCTGAAAGATGGCAAGGGTGGCGCGACAGAGCGTGACCTGCTGGCGGAGCTGGACTCGGGTCATGGCGAGACTCGTTCTGCAGGATCGGGAGAAGTGGTGATTGCGGCGTGGAAGAGTGCCCCCCAGGAGCAGCTCCTGAAGGTGGCGGACGCTCTGAAGAGGCGGGCGGGAGAACGTGCCTTCATCCTCGCTTCTTCCGACGAGGAGGGGGTTCGCTTCATCGTTGGCACCTCGGAAGCGCTTCCCTCGGGAAGGGTCCATGCGGGGAATGTCGCCCGTGAGGGGGCTGGAATCCTCGGTGGAGGAGGTGGTGGCCGGCCTGACATGGCCCAGGCGGGCGGCAAGGCGGTAGATAAGCTCGATGAGGCCCTGGAGGCGATGGCCCGTTCTCTGCAGGGTTCTCTGCAGGGAATTGGCTCCTGATCTGGTCTGGATCACTTGACCGATTTGCTCCTCACTCCTACCATCCCGGTTGATTCGGGGTTGGTGCCATCAGCGGTCGCTCATCTGCGAATCGATCATGACAGTCGAAAACGGAGCAGTAGATCATGGCAGTACCACAGCGTAAGACGAATCAGGCGCGAAAGCTCAAGCGGAGAGCACACGATGCAATTCGTCCAGTGAACCATACTCGCTGTTCTCGTTGCAATTCTCTGACCCTGCCTCACAGCATTTGTGATAACTGCGGCACCTATCGAGGCCGTACGCTGCTGGCAGTCGAGGATTTCTAATCTCTCCCGGAGGGGAGTGACATGCCTCACATCGCGGTGGATGCAATGGGCGGGGACCTTGCCCCGGCCGTTCCGGTTCGAGGTGCGATACGAGCACTCTCGAAGAATTCAGATCTCCACGTCACCCTGGTCGGCCTCGAACAACCGATCGCTGCTGAGCTCGATTCAGCCGGTGGCGACAGCGACCGTCTTCACATCCAGCCCTGTTCCGAGTGGGTCACGATGGAAGAATCTCCGGTCGAGGCGCTCCGCAACAAACCGGACTCCTCGCTGGCGGTGATGGTCGGGTTGCTGAAACAGCAAAAGGTCGATGCGATCTATAGCGCGGGAAATACCGGCGCGATGGTCGCGGCCTGTTCGATGCAGCTCCGGATGCAGGAGGGTGTGCGGCGTCCAGCGATTGCCCTGCCTTTACCTCGAGGTGAGCGTCCGGTGATGCTGTGTGACGGTGGTGCCAATGTCGAGTGCAAGCCGATCCACCTGCTGCAGAACGCCATCATGGCGACTGCCTTCCTGCGTCGTGCCTATGGTGTCGAGAATCCAAAAGTTGGTCTCCTCAATGTCGGATCAGAAAAGGACAAGGGCCACACCCTCGCCAAGGAGACTCACGAATTGCTCGCTTCCAGCAGCCTCTCCTTTGCCGGAAACGTCGAGGGCGGAGACATCTTCCAGGCGGACCTGGACGTGGTCGTGTGTGACGGCTTTGTCGGCAACATCGTTCTCAAGAGCGCCGAAGGTTTTTCGGAAGCCTTGTTCCAGCTGATCTCCTCCGAGATGGGAACCAAGCTGGACGAATCGGGGCTCGACCTCGGTCCCCTGAAGGCACTCCTTCAGCGTGGATTGCGCAAGATCCGTTCCCGCTTTGACTATGCCGAATACGGCGGAGCCCCGCTGCTGGGTCCCCGTGGGGTCTGCACCATCGGCCATGGGCGCAGCGACGACCGGGCGATATCGAACGGAATCCTGTGGACTCTCCGGATGGTTGAAACCGGAGTCCAGCAAGAAGTGATCGATTCGATCCACCGTGAGATGGAGCTGATCGAACACCAGCGCGGTGAAGCCGAAAGCCTTGAGAGTCCTCGAGGATAGGCAGCACTTCTACCAGGGACGGAGCTAGCATGACGGATCCTGTAGCAGCTGGATCAGGTCATCGTCGAGCGGTGCTGTTTCCTGGTCAGGGGAGCCAGTTCGTCGGGATGGCGGCAGATCTGGTCGACTCCTATCCGGTGGCGCGTTCTCTCTTTGAAGATGCCAGCGATCGATTGGGTGAAGATCTGCTCACCCTCTGTGCCTCCGGGCCCAAGCAGCGACTCAACGATACCGATATCAGCCAGCCTGCGATCTTTGTCGCATCGATGGCGGTTCTTCGTGTCCTCGAACAACTGGGCGGTGGCCATCTGCTGCAGGCTCAGGCGACGGCAGGCCTTTCGCTCGGTGAATACAGCGCACTCGTTTTTGCCGGGTCACTTCGCTTCGAGGATGCTCTCGAGGTTGTGGTGGCTCGAGGCCGCGCCATGCAGCGCGCCTGTGATCGGGTCGAGGGAACGATGTCATCGATTCTGGGTCTGGAACTGCCGCAGGTTCGTGAAGCGGTAGAGGCTGGCCAGGCTGCGGGAGTGGTGACGATTGCCAATGTCAATGCCAGCACCCAGATCGTCATCAGTGGCGAAATCAAGGCGGTCCGGAGGGCAGCCGAGGTGGCCCAGGAGATGGGGGCACGGCGCGTCATCGAGCTGGAGGTGGCGGGGGCCTATCACTCTCCCCTGATGGCAGGCGCGACCGAGCAGCTGACACCGGTTCTGGAGGCCCTCGACATCGAGCGCCCCCGGATTCCCTTCTACCCGAATGTGGTGGCGGAGCCGGTCGACGAGCCGCGCCAGATACGAGAGTGCCTGGTCCGCCAGGTCGAATCCTCCGTGTTGTGGCAGCCGACACTTCAAGCACTGGTGGACGACGGGCTCGATGAAGTCATCGAGCCGGGGCCTGGTAGGGTGGTCGCGGGACTCTTGAAGCAAGTTGATCGAGGGATTCCCACACATTCGATCTTGAACCGAGAGAGTATCGAAGAAATTTTGGAAGGAACTGTCTCATGATGAACTTCAAGGATAGATCCATCATCGTGACCGGCGGAACCCGTGGTATCGGAAGAGCCATCGGGGCTGCTTTTGCCGCAGCCGGGGGACGGGTGGTGATCTCTGGACGAGATGCGGAGGTTGCGGCTTCGGTCGCTTCCGATCTCGATGGAGATGTTCATGGGCTGGCGCTGGATGTGTCGGATTCCGCAAGTGTTCAGAAGTTCTTCACCGATGCGGTGGAAATCCTGGGCGGTCTGGATGTGGTGGTGGCCAATGCCGGAATCACACGCGACAAGCTGGTGATGGCGCTCAAGGATGAGGACTGGGATGAAGTCCTCGATACCAATCTCAAGGGTGCCTTTTTGTGTGCTCGTGAGGCGATCCGACCGATGATTCGCAATCGGACCGGTCGAATCATCGCCGTGACGAGTGTCATCGGCCTGACCGGAAATCCGGGACAGGGTAACTATGCTGCGAGCAAGGCGGGCCTCATCGGCTTCGTCAAATCGCTGGCCCAGGAGGTGGCGAGCCGCAATATCACCGTCAATGCGGTGGCTCCGGGCATGATCGAGACTGACATGGTGGCAGAATTGCCGGAAAAAGCACGCCAGGCGATGACGGACAGAATTCCAGCAGGTCGCCCCGGAACCGTCGAGGAAGTGGCAGGAACGGTACTGTTTCTGGCCAGCGATGCGGCGAGTTACGTCACAGGAGAGGTGATTCGGGTCGATGGAGGCCTTGCCTGTTAATCATCTGGGCACGAATTCATGCTGGACGATTCTCCGGTGTTGCCTAGAATCGTGACGATTACTGCAGAGCCCAGCCCGGCCATGGTAGACGGGGGTGTTTCTGCCCAGAGGATAGGAATACAGCTCCGATCACGACATGTGGTCGGCTTGTAAGAAGGAGGGACTCGATGAGTGTCGGAGATCAAGTCAAGGACATCATCGCGGATAAGCTCGATGTAGCCAGAGACAAGGTCAAGGATGAGGCGGTCCTGCAGACCGATCTCGGAGCTGACAGCCTCGATATTGTCGAACTGCTGATGCATCTGGAGGATCAATTCGATATGAAGATTCCAGATGAGGATGCAGAGAAATTGAAAACCGTCGGAGATGCCATCGCATACATAGATGGTCAGATCGTCAAGGAGTGAGCCACTCCTGCGGAGGAATGGAACGATGAGTAGGCGAAGGGTCGTGATTACCGGTATCGGCGTGGTTTCGCCGATCGGAAATGACCTGGCGACCTTTTGGAACGGTATTCTGGAAGGGCGAAACGGCGTCGGACCGATCACCCATTTCGATGCCTCCGAGTTCAAGACCAGGTTTGCCATGGAGGTTACTGATTTCGATCCGCAGCAGCGGATCGATCGCAAGACTCTCCGGCAGCTCGATCGTTTCGCTCAGTTTGCCCTGGTTGCTGCTTCGGAAGCTATGGAAGATAGCGGCCTGGATCCTGGCGTTGATCCATCTCGATATGGGGTCATCACGGGATCAGGTATCGGCGGCCTGGGGGAGATGGAAACGCAGCACGATAATTTCAGGGATCGTGGACCCGGCAGGATTTCTCCCTTTTTTGTCCCGAAGATGATGGTGAATGCCAGTTCGGGACAGATTGCCATCCAGCACGGTTTTCGCGGCTCCAATTTCTCGACCGTATCAGCCTGTGCCTCCAGCCAGCACGCCCTCGGGGTAGCGCTGGGGAGCATCGTATCTGGCCGCTGCGACGCGGTTCTCTCCGGTGGAAGTGAAGCTGCCATTACCCCCCTGGGAGTGGGTGGCTTTTGCTCGATGAAGGCGATGTCGACGCGCAACGATGATCCGGCAACGGCGATGCGCCCCTTCCAGGCCAGTCGTGATGGGTTCGTCATGGGTGAGGGCGGTGCCATATTCCTGCTGGAGGAGCTGGATCATGCCAGGCAACGTGGTGCCAAGATCTACTGTGAGGTGCTCGGATTCGGTAGTACCGATGATGCGCATCACATCACGGCTCCCGATCCTGATTCGAAGATGGCGATCGAGGTGATGAGGTCTGCGGTCGAACAGGGCGGCAAAAATCTTGAAGATATAAATTATATCAATGCGCATGGCACCTCCACTCCACTCAATGACGTGATGGAGATGGGTGCGATAAGCAAGTTGTTCGGTGACCATTCCAAGCAGCTCATGGTCAGTTCTACCAAATCACAGGTCGGACACCTGCTCGGTGCATCGGGAGCTGTCGAGTTAGCAGCGGTAGCCCTCGGCATTCGAGAGGGTGTTGTCCCTGCGACGATAAACCAGATCGATCCCGATCCAGAATGTGACCTCGATAGTGTTCCCAACGAGATTCGTGAGACCCAGATTGAAGTCGCTCTCTCGAACTCCTTCGGATTCGGAGGGCACAATGCTTGCCTTTGCGTTGGGCGATATAAAGACTGATTCTTACCCCATCCAGAAATTAGCTATCAAGCAGGGCGAAAGGACATCCCCTAATGACCCCCCAGGACACAATCGTTTTGATTTCCGATCCACTCCCGGCTGCCACAAATCAGATTATCGAGGACGCCGGGTATCAGGTGATCGAAGGTGCTGACCAGGTCCCAGCGGGCCTCGGTTCCATCTCTGGCTGGATCCTGCGGTCGGGAACCCAGATCACTGCCGAACTGCTCGATCAGGCTCCCGGATTGAAGTGCATCTGTCGAGCCGGCGCTGGTGTCGACAACATCGACTGTGACGCAGCGGCTGATCGGGGTGTTCTGGTCATGAATACTCCTACGGCTAACTCCAATGCTGCCGCGGAACATGCGATCGGTCTGATGTTTTCTCTGGCTCGAAATATTCCCCAGGGCCATGGCAAGATGGCCTCTGGTGGTTGGGACCGTAAGGAACTGGTCGGCGTCGAACTGGAGGGGAAGACCCTGGTCGTCATCGGCCTGGGAAAGATTGGCCAGCGAGTGTGTCGAAAAGGCAATGCCCTCGGGATGAACGTGATCGGTTGCGATCCATTCGTCAACGAGGCAGAAGCGAGTTCGTTCGGGGCTGAACTATCGACACAGGAATCTGCTCTCGGGCGAGCCGATTTCATCTCGCTCCATCCGCCTCTCAATGATTCAACGCGGGGCATGGTCAATGATGATTTCATCTCGAACTGCAAGGACGCGGTACGCATCGTCAATGTGAGCCGTGGTCCGGTGATCGATCAGGATTCATTGATCCGCGGCCTCGATTCCGGAAGGGTTGCCGGAGCTGCTCTCGATGTTTTTGATCAGGAGCCGCCTCCCGAGGATGACCCCTTCAGGAATCACCCGGGCATCATCTGCACGCCTCATCTGGGGGCTTCGACGGTAGAAGCACAGGATAACGTGGGAACCCAATCAGCTCATCAGGTGGTGGCGTTTCTATCTGCGGGCACGATCGAGAATGCGGTGAACGCTCCTCGTTTATAATCGGCTACGCCTTGTCATCTTTCCTGGGGGTAGTTTTTTGCCTCGACCACAGGCTGGGGATGTTGTGACTACGTTGCTCTGGATACAGGTGATCGAGTCGACGTTGGACCGGGTTGGCATCGTCTGGCCTGCACTGTCTGGACGTCATGATTTCCACGGTGGTCCTGAGCACGTGAGCGTGGGCGGATCCTTCCAGCAGGATTTCATCGAGCAGGTGAGCGTGATAGAGAGCCCGTGAATTCTCGTTGGCGATCAGGGCGGTCTCCATCGCATTCAGACGCAAGATGGCGTTCATCGGTTGTTTCTTCAGTTTTTGTTCCAGTTGATCGAGCTTCCGCAGGCACCAGCGAGTGTCTCGTCGCCATTGGCTGCTACGCCAGTGCCACAGAAATGGGCTCCTGTCTGTCCGGCCCTCCCCGGCTCTGAGCGCCAGTTGAAAGGTTGCCGGGAGCAGGAACAGCATCGCCGCCAAGGCGAGCGTCAGTTTCACCAGGGGCTGAATGGGGATCTGCAACAAGATGGTGCACAGGAAACCGAAGGAAACCATCAATGAAGTGAGCAGGATGGCGCGGGTGGCGCGTCTTCGACCCAGCGAGGGATCGGCATCGAGGATGACGAGGAGTGCTGTTCCTGTCATGGCGCACAAAAAAGTTGGTGTCAGGGCAATTCCCAGAGAGCCAAGCAATGCTTCTCCAACCAGGAGGTCGCCATCCGACCTGTGGAATCACAAATATCCACGAGCTCAATCGTTCGGCATTCCCCCAGGAGAAATATTATCCTGGTTCGCCGACCGCGTCAGCATTGATCTCGAGACGTTGTTGCTGGTTGAGAAGGCGACTTTGCTCGATGCACTCGAGTGTTTCGGTAGTTACGTCAGACGTGGGGTACTTGCCGTCGAAGCAAGCGGCACAGTAATGGAGTTTTGAACCGGTCTGCTCGATGGCGGTACGTAGGTCTGGAATGTCCTGATAGATCATTACGTCCGCACCGATGCTCTCGGCGATTTCCTGTTCGGTGCGGTCCGTTGCGATCAACTCTCCCCTTGTTGACATGTCCACGCCGTACACGCAGGGATGCTTGACAGGAGGAGAGCAGGAAGCGAAGTAGACCTTTCGAGCGCCGGAGTCCCTGGCCAGTTCAACGATCTGTCGCGAGGTGTTACCACGGACGACGCTGTCGTCGACCAGTAGCACATCTTTGCCCGAGAATTCGCTTTCGATCGCGTTCAATTTCCTGCGGACGCCTGAAGTTCGCTCTCCCTGGCCGGGCATGATGAAGGTGCGACCGATATAGCGATTCTTGACCAGGCCCTCTCGATATTCGACACCAATTTCACGTGCCATGGTGCTGGCAGCTGTACAGGAACTGTCCGGCACCGGAATCACCACGTCAGCGTGGATCCCCAGTTTCTTCCATTTCAGCGCCAGTTGCGTTCCGAAGTTCCTTCTCGCCTCGTAGACGCTGACGTCATCCAGAACGCTGTCGGGCCGGGCGAAATATACATGTTCAAAGATGCACGGTCTGTGAACCGCTTTCCCCACCTCGCGGCGCAGTGGTTCCTCGCCTGGCCTGAAGATGACCGCCTCTCCCGGACCGATGTTCTGGATGTCAACGCAGCCGAGGATTTCGAGGGCGACGTTTTCGGAGGCGCAAGCCCAGGCCGTGGTTCCGTCCTCGCATTCCCGGCGTCCCATCAACATCGGACGGATCCCGTTGGGATCACGGAATGCAACCATCCCCAACCGTGCGATCAGACTGATCGTCGAGTAGGCACCCTTGACTCGCTCCATCACCTTTCCAAGTGCATCGAAAACTGCATCTGGTTCGGGGTCGATGTTTCCCGACTCCGCCAGTTCTGCAGCAAAGGTGCCGAGGATGAGTTCCAGATCACAACTCGAGTGGAGAATTCGACGCTTTTTCTGTTTCAGCCACTCGCCCACTTTTTCAGCATTGGTGACGTTTCCATTGTGTGCCATCGCAATGCCGTATGGGTAATCGACAAGGAAAGGTTGAGCATCCTCGGAACTGGAACCGCCGAACGTGGGATAACGGACCTGTCCGATTCCCCAGGAGCCGGTGAGCCTCTCCATGTTCTTGAGGCGAAATACATCCCGGACCAGCCCGTTTCCTTTTTTCAGGTGAAAATTGCCATCGTAGGAAACGATTCCAGCCGAGTCCTGTCCACGATGCTGGAGACTGACCAGGGCTTCATAGACTTCGTGGCAGGCCATATTTGAAAATCCGACGACACCGTAAAAACCACACATGGCACTCCCTGTATCGACGGCTCCGGAGGTTGGATCCCAGGCTTGGAAATGCGGAGGATAGCCGTTCCCGGTGGCCTTGACGAGGGATCGGTCCGGTTCGGTTGGCAAGAATTCCGGAAGGATGGCACTCTTCTCTGTGTGAAATGGGGTTCGTCCCCCTACATGAGACTCTGAAATCAGGCAGCCGGAGTGTCGTTGTTTTGTGTGCTGGAAGAGGAAAAGGCCGGCTGCCTGAACTTTCTCCCCTTAATTGATGCCATCTCTGACGGGTGACCGGGTAACCGTGGTGTGGATACCCTCGGTCACCCGTCTGTTTATGCCAATACAGCCCGTCTGGGAACTTTCCCCCAAATTGAGACGTTTTATGGCAGGGCGTGGAGAGAGTTGCTGTATTATCAGGGATACCCTGCCAAACGGTCCTGCTCCCGCCGGAGAGGTTCGCGTTCCGTTGTTAACACCGCACAGACCGACCCGTGAGGGGGGCGATTTCTTTCGGGTTTTTTGGACCCGAATTGCTCTGAATCCGTATCTATATACAGAAGGAGATTCGGAAGTCTCTCGACCAATCTCTCCTGGGAGGGCTGGTCAGGGGGAGAGCAGGACTTCTCTCTTGAAAGCTTCGAATTCCCTGCGATTTGACACTGGTACCCGCCTGCCAGCAGAGACTCTTGTGAGCACGCTGCAATTTAACGGGAGGGTGTTATGAATCAATCAGTGGATGTAGTGAAAAGAATCCTGTTGGTCGATCATCAAGAATCGGCTCTCCAGTCGATGAGCAAGGTCATCGAGGATAGTTGTAAGTATTCGGTTCATGCGATCCCCGACCCCAAGAGGGTGATCGAAGTCATCAGGGAGAGGGAAATTGATCTCGTCATCAGCGATTTGACGATGCCAGATCTGGATGGCGAAGAGGTGTCACGTCTGGTTCGGGACTACGACGAGAACATCCCGGTGATTATTTTCACTGGCCGGGGAAATCGGCAGTTAAAGATGCGATTGCTGGAAGCCGGGGCCTGGGATTTCGTTCCCAAGGGAACCGAGGATTCTGAAGCTCTTGTCATCGCCATCGAAAAGGCGTTTGCACTGCTCGAGCGAAAACGGTCCAAGTCGCGCAAGGTGATCGCCAAGGACCCGCAGATGAAGAAAGTATTTTCAATGGTGAGAAGAGTGGCCGAGGTCCCTTCCACCGTGCTGATCCAGGGAGAACCGGGAACTGGCAAGGAATTGATTGCTCATGAGGTTCATCTGAAGCGCAACGAGTTCCTCAGAAAGCAAAACCCGGAGTTCACGGAAAAAGATCACCCGTATCTCGCAGTCAATTGTGGAGCCCTGTCGCGGACCCTGCTGGAGAGTCAGCTATTTGGGCACAAGAAGGGGTCCTTCACCGGATCGATTGCCGATCAAGACGGTGTCTTCGTGGCGGCTCGAGATGGCACGTTGTTTCTCGATGAAATCACGGAACTGGATCTGGATCTCCAGGTGAAATTACTCCGGGCTCTTCAGGAAAAAGAGGTGACACCTGTTGGTTCGACGGTAGCCGTTCCGTTCGGTGCTCGTGTGATCACGGCAACCAATCGACCGATTAAGGATCTGGTCCGGGATCAGAAGTTCCGGGCAGATCTCTACTACCGAATCAATGTCGTCAGCATTGAAATCCCACCATTACGAAACCGGAGGACCGATATCCAGCCTCTGGCCGAGCACTTCCTGAAGGAAGTGTCTCGCGATTACAACTGTCGTCCTCGGCAGCTTGCTGCTGAATCGATTCAGTTGATGGAGAGATATTCGTGGCCAGGCAACGTTCGTGAGCTGCACAACGTGATCGAGCGTTCCTTTGCCCTCGGCGATGATCCAGGACATGTCACCCCTGAGGATCTTCCCGCAGAAATTCGAGAAGGCGGTGGCATCAAGGGTGGATTGACCGGTTTTCAGATGGCTGCCCGGAAGGTGGACCAGGGCTTTTCCCTGGCGGCAGCTTTCGGATCCCTCACCGAGGAGTTTCCCACCTATGACCAGCTGGTGGCCGAACACATTCGATTGGCCCTCTTGAGGACCCGAGGAGTGAAGAGTCGAGCTGCCAACCTGCTCTCCATCGATCGAAATCGACTGTATCGATTGATGCACAAGTACCAGATCGTTGCGGATGGCTCCTGAGGCTGTGATTCGAAACAGAGCACATGCACTAATTTGTAGCAGAATCTTTAAGTCCCTGATCTGAAAGGACTTGAAGTCTAAATTCGTTCGCTCCTGAGCAATGACCTGTTTCGGACGCATCCGCGTTTCATCTCATATCTCCTTTCATATAAACGAATTACGTTATTTCCGAGAGTTGGCTCCGCGATTGCTTGAGCATCCCTGGAATTCTTTCTTCTTGGCGGTGGCCGTGAGTTGGAAAGAGTTTCCGAGAGAGGTGTCTGGATGAGCGAGCAAGCGAGCCATCGAGAAATCGAAGAAATGGGGGGGTGTTGGGTATATTCCCGGTATTTTGTGGCGGGCTGAGCCCGGGAACCTGGCACCCCTTTTTTCTTGTTCTGCTGGATCGATCTTGTTCTGCTGAAAATCGATGCACATCAGGCCGATATGGCGCGGAATCAGCCCGTCTGGCCCCGAAACGCACCTTTCGATCCGCTAGCAACTGGCCAGTAGTACAACCCCTGACACCGGCGATCCAGGGGTTTCGACAGCACTGGGCCGAGGGAGGCCCTGGAGGCGCGCCAGCGGTGGTTGCTCAGCGGTTCTGAGCCCAGGGTGCCACGATTCGCGCCTTCGGTATCCTCGCGCCTCTCGAGGCGCTCCTGGCAAAGGCTCCTGAAATTGACAAGACGAGATCGAGTCGAACCGACAAAAAATCTATAACCTGTTCAAATGAAAAGGTTTATAGCTTTTCGTGGGGGGCTTTCCGGCAATCGTTGTGCCTGTCAATGCTGTCTTTTGTCTTTGTTTATTCTGAATTGGGATTACAATCGATAGAGGTTCGTGAACCAAAATTGGCTTAGATTCTATCTAATGGGCGAAACTGAGTGTTTTGCCTGCCTGCTTGGATTAACAATATTTTGTTTTGCGGCTAACAAAGTGAAGGTGTTTTTGATGAAGGTCTGGTTCTCCCACAGTTGGATCCTGCTCCTCGGGATGATTTGCACGCTGCTGCCGGTTTCCGCCGGTCTGGCGCAAGCTCCCCTGATGGAGATGGGGGATGTGGTGGTTTTCCCCGGCCAATCGGGAGTTCAGGTCGAGCTTTCTCTCTCCTCCGACCAGCCTGTCAGCGGCATCCAGATGGGAATCTCTGCCGACCCCGATCGCATCATCTTCCAGCAGATTGACCTGACCGGCGGGGTTCTGGCCGGCCTACCTGTAGAGTTTCTGGAGACCGATATCGATATCGAGGAAGGGGAAGCCACGCTGCTCGTGATCATCGATGGAGCTGCACCGTTTGATCAATCTCTTCCGCCTGCAACCGCAGCGATGGTCGGCAACCTGGTTCTCGATGCGTCCTCCTGGTTGGTGCCCTCCAATGTCGAGCCGATCAATTTCACCGACGGTGTCGGCGAACCACCGCTCGACAATCTGGTGCTGATCGAGGGAGTCGCAGTGACACCCGATCTCGAATCTGGATCACTCTCCGTAATTTCTCAAAACGTTTTGCACGCCCAATCGACCAGCGGCATTGCTGCCGCCGGCGAGATCAATCATGAGATCAGTCTTCGTGGATATAACACCGATGATCTTCAGGGATTTTCCAGCGCCATGTCCTTTGATCCGACTGTCCTGAGTTGTTCCTATGCCTCCGTTGACGACACCATCACCAGTGTCGCAGGGGCTGAGTTTGTCGAGGAAATCATCAATAATGATGAAGGATTTGTCGTGCTCGGAGTGCTGATGGATATCTTGCCGCCCTATGCGGGTCAGGTGATTCCGGCAACCGGGATCGAGATGGAATTTGCGCGCTTTTACTTCGATGTCAGCTCTGAGTTGACTTCTTCATCCGATACGCAGATTCGATTTGAACAGGATCTGGGAGTTCCTCCCATCAGCAACGTATTTGTGATTGGCAACCAGTCCGTGCCTCCATTGACAATTGATCTGACGATTCCGATCCAGGCTGAGGGAGTTTTCCTCAGGGGAGATGCCGATTCAAATCTGCGCCTCGATCTGGCGGATGCGATCATCAATCTTGTTTACATGTCGAACGCATGTCCGACCTGTCCGATCCCTACCTGCCCCAAGGCCCTCGATGTGAATGACGACGGCAGGATCGACATCGGAGACGGTATTCTGCTGCTCAATTTCCTCTATCTCGACGGCCCGGAGCCTCCGCCGCCCTATCCCGAGGCGGGGATCGATCCCACTCCTGATAGCCTGGAGTGCGTCACCTAGGGCAACCTGTTCAGGGTCTGGGATGGTATCGGGAATGGGACTCACGTAATCGCCGACGATCGACGTGGGTGTAGATCTCGGTGGTCCGGATGTCTGCATGGCCGAGTAGCTCCTGAACTTCCCTCAGACCGGCTCCACCTTCCAGCAGATGGGTTGCATAAGAATGTCGCAGCATGTGGGGACTGACCGACTTGCCGATGCCGGCGATGGCAGCAGCACGCTTCAATATCTCTGACACACTTCTGCGGTGCATCGGTAACCCGCGCGCAGACAGGAATACCCGGTCTTCTGTTGCCGGAATGATCTGGCGTTCCTTCTCCTGGTACTCCTTGACTGCCAGCAGTGCTCGATCCCCCGCGGGGACGATGCGTTCCTTGGATCCCTTGCCGCGACAGCGTAGAAATCCCTCCTCGATGAAGATATCCATCGGACGCAGGTCGCACAGTTCCGAGACGCGCAGGCCTGTGCTGTAGAGCAGTTCGGAGATGGCCCGATCTCGTGCCGGGAAGCGACTCGTCTCGTCGCCACTGGCCTCGATCAGCCGCTCCACTTCTTCGATGGACAGGGTGTGGGGAAGGCGACGAGGCTGCTTCGGGGCTTCCAGCAGATCAGCGGGATTCTCTTCCAGCTGGTTTTCCTGGACGAGGAAGCGAAAGAAGCCGCGAATTGAAGAAATCTGCCGCTGTCGGCTACTGGCACCGATTCCCCGTTCCAGCAGTTTGTGGAGGTAGTCCTGGAGGTGGTGACGTCGCACCTCGGTCGGGAAATCGACCTGCTGCAGCACCAGTTCCCCGACCAATCCGAGCACATCACGGCGATAGGCTGCCAGGGTATTTTCTGCCAGGCCCCGCTCCACGCGCAGGTAATCGAGCCATTGGCGAACCGGATCGGGAACCGAGTCCTGTTCCGCGAGCCCTTGCGAGACTCTTCCGCGCTTCATAGAATCCGCTGCCTTTCTGGGACGAGTCGCCTGCGGCGGTCCGGGGCCGGAGCCTACTTCAGGCTACCGGGTTCTGATCGACAAGGCCAACCGTCCCTGACGAGCTGGGAATGTTTGTGGCGATAGAAGAGCTGTACAGGCACTGAATTACCGGAGATCGATGGCCAAGAAAAAATACACCAAACGAGAGCTGGAGCCGTTCAAGAAACTGCTCCTGCAGCATCGCAATGTAGTCACCGGGAACATGTCGAGCCTCGATGGCGAGGGGCGTGGTTCCAGTGGCGATGAAGGCGATCTCAGTTCCGAGAACTTTGAGATCGAACTGACCCTCACTGCCATGCAGAGCGAGACGAATCTGGTCCAGGAAATCGATGAAGCTTTAAAGCGCATTGACCTGGGGACCTACGGGATCTGTGAAGACACCGAGCAGATGATTCCCGTGCCCCGCCTTCAAGCGATCCCCTGGACCCGTCTTTGCGTTGAGGCCCAAGAGAAACGGGAAAAGTCCTGAATGCCGATCCACCGAGTTCGAATACTTCGGGGAGTGATCCTTCTGCGGTGAGCCTCCTGGTGAGGATTCCCTGTCCGAGTGGATCTCTCGAGTTGAGTCATCCCGTTCTTCCCGCTTCCGGTACCTTTGGGTACGGAGAAGAGTTCGAGCCATTTCTACCGCCGGGAACATTCAGTGCGATTGTTCCAAAATCAATTTCGGTGGAAGTGAGAAGGGGCAACCCGCCACCTCGTGCTGTTGAAACTCCAGCTGGATTATTGAATTCCATCGGGTTGCAGAATCCAGGCCTCGATCAGTTTTTGAGTACTTATCTTCCGACTCTACAAAATTATGGTGTTCCCATACTTGTGAATGTTGTCGGTCGCACCATTGAAGAGTATTGCGAGGTGGTCGATGCGCTGGAGGGTCAACCTCTGGTCGCAGGATATGAGCTCAATGTTTCCTGCCCCAATGTCAAGGAAGGACTCCGGTTCGGACTCGATCCGCAGGCGACTGATTCCTTGATTCGGGCGGTGCGGCCTCTCACCGATGGGGTCCTGATGGCAAAACTGACTCCCAATGTCACCGATGTTGCCGAGCAGGCAATTGCCGCCCAGCAAGCTGGAGCCGATGCGATTTCGCTCATCAATACCCTGCGAGCGATGGCGGTCGACTGGAGAACCGGAAAATCCCTGATCGGCACGGAAACCGGAGGGCTCTCCGGTCCGGCAATCCGCCCCATCGCACTGCGAATGACGATGGAGGTATGCCGGGTGGTGAATGTGCCGGTTTGCGCCATCGGAGGAATCTGCAGCGCAGAGGATATTCTCGATTTTGTCTCGGTAGGCGCATCCCTGGTGCAGGTCGGGACTCACCTGTACAGGGAACCCACCTGCTTGCCCGGAATCCTCGATGAACTGCGAGAATTACTCGCTTCTGAGGGATTCGACTCCCTTGAGGCGTTACGAGGCAGTTTCGAGGGTGGGCGGGATCGGTTGCCGGATCGGCAGCGACCGGTACCCTGATGTGGTCGGGTACATTCTCTGTGCGGAAGGGATGACGAAAGATGGGTCTCTTCAACGGTCTGCAGGGAATATTCCGCAAGATTGTTCCCTCCCATAACGACAAGATTCTCGCCGAAATCAAACCCCTGGTCGCCAGGATCAATGCTCTCGAACCCGAGATTCAACGATTGAGCGATGATCAACTTCGTGCCAGGACCCCGGAATTTCGAAAGCGTCTCGAAGACGGAGAGTCTCTCCATGATCTGCTTCCCGAAGCCTACGCATCGGTTCGGGAGTCAGCGAGGCGTTATCTCAAGACGGGGACCGGTGTCGCGATGCGACCCTACGATGTCCAGTTGATCGGTGGCTGTGTTCTCAATCATGGTGGTATTGCAGAGATGCGAACCGGTGAGGGAAAGACGCTGGTAGCCACCTTGCCTGCCTACCTCAATGCACTGCCAAGTCTGGGTGTGCATGTTGTAACCGTCAATGACTACCTGGCGAAACGGGACTCTGACTGGATGCGTTGTGTCTACGAGGGACTGGGGATGACGGTAGGTGCGATCCAGGCAAACATGGACAGCCAGGAGCGTATCGAACAATATTCCTGTGACATCACCTACGGTACCAACAACGAGTTCGGTTTCGACTATCTCCGTGACAACATGAAAACCCGCTCTGAAGACCAGTGCCAGAAGCACAGAGCTTATGCCATCATCGATGAGGTCGATTCCATCTTGATCGATGAGGCCAGAACTCCACTCATCATCTCGGGGCCCGCTGAAAAATCTACGGAGGTCTACTACAATGCAGATCGTGCCGTACGTCAGCTAGTCAGAGATCGACACTTCGAGGTCAAGGAAAAGGAGCAGCAGGTATTGCTCTCCGAGGAAGGCATCGAAGTTGCAGAAAAACTGGTCGGTGTCGATTCCTTCTACTCTCCAGCGAATATGCACTGGCCCCATCACATCGAACAATCACTGAAGGCTCACCATCTCCATCGCAAGGATGTGGATTACGTGATTGGTGACAGTGGTGTGGTGATTGTCGATGAGTTCACCGGACGCTTGATGGAGGGCCGTCGTTGGTCCGATGGGCTGCATCAGGCGGTCGAGGCCAAGGAAGGCCTCAAGATCAAGGACGAGAACCAGACTCTGGCCACGATTACATTTCAGAATTTCTTCCGCCTGTACGACAAGATCGCCGGGATGACAGGCACAGCCCTGACCGAGGCGGGTGAATTTCGCGAGATCTATGGTCTGGAAGTCGTTGAGATTCCGACCAATGAGCCGGTGATCCGTGAGGATCACTCCGACATCGTTTACAGGACCACTGCAGAGAAATGGACTGCCATCGTTGACCGGATCGCCGAGGAGAACAATACCGGTCGGCCGTTGCTGGTGGGAACGATATCCATCGAGGATTCGGAGCAACTGTCAAGCAGGCTCGAGCGACGGGGGATTCGCCATAACGTCTTGAACGCCAAGCACCATGCCCGGGAAGCGGACATCATCGCCGAGGCAGGGCAGAAAAATCACGTCACCATCGCGACCAACATGGCCGGTCGGGGAACAGACATCGTTCTCGGAGAAGGGGTGGTGGAGGTCGGTGGCCTGATGGTGATGGGTTCCGAGCGGCACGAGTCGCGTCGTATCGACAACCAGCTGCGCGGACGTTGTGGACGACAGGGCGACCCCGGTGCGACTCTGTTCTATCTATCGTTACAGGATGATTTGATGCGTTTGTTTGCCAGCGACCGCGTTTCTTCGATGCTGAAGCGCCTGGGTATGGACGAGGGTGTGGACATTTCTCATCCGATGGTCACCCGGGCGATAGAGAAGGCCCAGAAGAAGGTGGAGGCTCGCAACTTCGAGATTCGCAAGAACCTGCTCGAGTACGATCAGGTGATGGATAGCCAGCGCAAGGTGATCTACGAGGTGAGAGACCGAATCCTGGCGAGCGAAAATCTCATGGAGCTGATCGAGGAGTATTTCGAACAGACCGTCGAACACTACCTGAACGGTTTTTCGCTAGCTGAAGATGCGGATCAGGAAGTCGTGCAGTCCCTGATCGAGCATCTCTCCAGCCGATACCAGGTCGATCTGTCTTCTGATTCCTTCAAAGAGGATGAACCGGAGCAATGGATCGAGATCGCTACCGAGACATGGAAGAAATTGATCGAGGAGAAGCGGAACTCCGCCGGAGAAGAACAATTTGATCGGCTTCTTCACTACATTTTACTTCGAGCCGTCGACGAAAAGTGGAAAGAACACCTGCATGCCATGGATCAACTCAGAACCGGAGTTGGGATGCGTGGATATGCACAGGTCGATCCAAAGCTGGAATACAAGCGTGAGGGGTATCTGCTCTTCTCGAAAATGCTTGAGCAATTGCGAGAGGAGACATCCTCGATCATCTCAAGAATTCGAATCGAGAAGGTCGATGAATCAGAAGAGCAGCGACGATTGGCCCAGACCTGGAGCGGTCAGTCGGAGGGAATGTCGACCGAGTCTGCTCAGCGCCAGTTCGAATCTCACGCCGAGAAGATGCAGCAGGGAGTGCAAGGGTCTCAGGGGACAACTACCCTCGATACGATTCGAAACGAACAACCGAAGGTGAAGAGAAACGACCCATGTCCCTGTGGAAGCGGTAAGAAATTCAAGCGCTGCTGTGCGCAGGAGTGAGGGTGACCGTTGAGGAGAATAGTGTGAATAGAACGGGCTCGGGGTCAGGTGCAGGCACTGGCACTGGTTCTGACCGTGAACCAGCTTCTTCCCGCTCCAGATTCGGGCTTCGTGTGGTTGGCTTGCTGCTCGATCTACTGATGCTGGTGGTTGCCTTGTTGCTGTCACCCTGGCTGCTGTACATGGTCTTCGTTGAGGGCAGGTCTTGCGGCTCCATCCTCGAAAGATTCGGCTGCTGGAGCCTCTCCATTCCGGTAAGAGAGCGAATCTGGATTCATGCTGCCAGTGTCGGCGAGGTCCGGGCGGCGGCCCCATTAATTGATGCTTTACGACGTAACCGTCCGGGAGCGGAGTTCGTGGTCTCAACGATGACGACCGGTGCTCGCGACCTGGCCCGGAGTTCCATCGCCGATGTTCAGGTGAGGCTATTCCCCTTCGATTTCTCGGTGTTCATGCATCCTCTGCTCTTTCAATTGAGACCAGATCTCCTGGTTCTGGTGGAACTGGAGTTGTGGCCGAACTTGCTGGTCGCCTGTCGCTCTCGCTCCATCCCCGTGGTTGTCGTAAACGGCCGGATTTCGCGCAGTGGAGCGAAGAAATTATCACTGGTGGAACCACTGACGAGATGGTTGCTGCAAGTTCCAGAGCAGGTGTGTGCTCGGGGTGAGCAAGATGCGGAACGATTTCTCGCCCTCGGGACCAGTGCGGAAAAGATTCGGATTACAGGTGAATTGAAACACGATGCGCTCGAGGGCCCATCCCCGCTGAGTCGGCGTGAACAACATGATCACTCGCTGGGTTTTGGCCAAAACGATTTTCGATGGGTTGCAGGGTGTACCCATCCGGGAGAAGAAGAACTGATACTGAAAGCTCACCGGAGTCTTCTCGAGGTGAAGCCTTCGAGTCAATTACTGCTGGCTCCTCGTCATGTTGAGCGCGCTGATTCTCTGCTGCAGCTGTCCAGGCGACTGGGGTTTGAGGCAGTCTTGCAATCGACATCGGTCGGCGATTGTAGCTCAGTGGTCGTCATCGATCGCATCGGCGAGCTCGAAGGAGCCTACAGGATTTCCGATGCGGCATTTGTCGGAGGGAGTTTTGTTCCTCATGGAGGCCACAATCTACTGGAGCCTGTAGCTGCTGGTTGCGCCACCTGTCATGGTCCATTCATCGATAACTTTACCGATCTGGCTCGAATTCTTGAGGATGCAGATGCCATCGAAGGGCTCGCCAGCGCCGATCAGCTCGGTCCCTTGCTGGACCGGTGGGCGCGGGATCCCGAACTACGTCAGCGAAGTCGCCAGAAAGGGATGTTGATCACCGCCCAGCTGGGCGGTGCTGCGGATCGGTGTGCAGAACATCTGGATCAAATCCTGAACTACCGCTGATCTCTGTTGGCGGCGGCTGTTTGAGTCGATAAAGTATCCCGATCAGGGCCGAGTGGCCCGGTCAGAATTTTTCCCTGTTCCGGGTAGAGTGACATTCATGAGCCTCGGGCATGGGAGAAGCTCTCCATTTGCCGTGGCGTACGGAAGGAACGAAGATGACGGTCGAGAATTCGCTATTTACCTCCGAATCGGTTTCCGAGGGACACCCCGACAAGATGGCAGATCAGATCTCTGATGCCATTCTCGATGCTTATCTCGCAGGAGATCCGCAAAGTCGAGTTGCTTGCGAAACGATGGTCACCACCGGTCTGGTAGTTGTGGCTGGAGAAGTTACCAGCAATGCAACCATCGATATCCCTGACCTGGTTCGGAATGTTGTGCGAGACATCGGATACACCGATTCGTCGATGGGATTCGATGCGGACACTTGTTCCGTGATGGTTTCCCTCGACAAGCAGAGCCCCGACATCGCCATGGGAGTGGATCGTGAGGGTGCTGGAGATCAGGGTTTGATGTTCGGCTACGCCTGTGATGAAACTCCTGAATTGATGCCGATGGCGATTTCGTTGTCACACAAGCTGGTTGCCGAGCACTCCAAGATCAGAGCTGCTGGAGAAGCGCCATTTCTCCGTCCAGATGCCAAGAGTCAGGTGACGGTTGAATACGTTGATGGAGTGCCCAAGCGCATCGATGCCGTGGTATTTTCTTCTCAGCATTCTGAAGATGTATCTAATGAAGTACTTCACCAGTTCATCAAGGAGCGGATTATACACTCCGTCATTCCATCAGGATTGCTCGATGAAAATACCAAGTACTACGTCAATCCTACCGGGAGATTTGTAGTGGGTGGCCCACAGGGAGACTGTGGGCTGACAGGGCGAAAGATCATCGTTGATACCTACGGTGGGATGGGGCGCCATGGTGGGGGAGCCTTCAGTGGTAAGGATCCGTCGAAGGTCGATCGCTCAGCCTGTTACATGGCAAGGTATGTAGCCAAGAACATCGTGGCCGCGGGATTAGCTACCAGGTGCGAGGTGCAACTGGCCTACGCCATCGGTGTCGCAGATCCGATGTCGGTGCTGGTTGATACCTTCGGTACCGGGACCATCTCGGACAACGAACTCCAGCGGCTTGTGCGTGAGGTTTTCGAACTGACACCCGCCGGTATCATTGCTTCGCTCGATCTGAAACGTCCCATCTATCGTGCTACTGCAGCGAACGGGCATTTCGGTAGAGAGAATGAAGGATTCCCCTGGGAGGGGACCGGCAAGGTTGAAGTCCTGAAATCTCTCGCTTCCCAGGTGGCCGGGAACTGATTCAGGGCTAGCTCAATCCGAGTCGATCAACGTCTTCCTCGTCAAGGCCGAGGTGGTGGCCCAGTTCGTGGAGCAGGGTGATCCGGATTTCAGAACGTAGCTGCTCAGGATCATGAGAAATTCGTTCCAGGTTTCTACGGAAGATGTGAATCGATGCTTCTGTAGGTATTTTCTCGAAGCTATCGATGCCGAGGTAGGAACGATCCATCAGGTTGACCCCCGTGTACAGGCCCAGGGTGTCGGGGTGGATTTCCCCACCGGTTTCACGGATCCAGCTGATGCTGGGAAGATCCTCGATCAGGATGGGTACCTTCTCTACCGCATCCCGCAGTGCCTCGGGTAGTTCTCCAATCACTTGCCCGACGATGTCCTGAGCGTCTTCGATGGAGATGGAGGGGATCGGCGGATTGCGTTCCGGGTCCAGTTCAGTCGCCATCGCGAAGTGCGCATCTGCGAGGGCCCGATCTCCCAGATGATCGCAGCACAATGCAGAGAAGTACTCACGATCTGCTGCTTCCTGGACGCCACGCGAGGCGATCGGCTGCAGGGTTTCCAGTGCTTTTTCGGGGTCGCCCGTTGCATACAGAGCTTCTGCCAGCCGCACTTTCAGTAGCTCCTGGAGTTCAGCCTCCAGAGCTTCAGAAATCTCTGAAGGAGGAACTGCGGTTTCCAGTGCTTGCAATAATTCCAGTGCATCGGAGGGAGCGCCGCCTTCAAGAAAACCGGTGGCAACCAGGATGGCTTCGTCGAATTCGAGATCTCCTGAACGCAGTGACTGGGCCAGTTCGAGAGCCAGATCCTGGTTTCCCTCCTCGATGGCTTTTGCCAGCTCCTCCAGTCTGGTTTCGTTGTTATTCAAGGAGCCCCCGTGTATCGAGCCAGCTTTCAAGGAGAGTCAGTGATGAGTCGCCGATGTGATGACCATCGGAATGCCATTTGATCTCAACATCGGCACCAGCATCTGTCAGGACTCGCTCCGATTCCCGTACCGGATCTGCAGCGGTCAGAGGGTCTTGCTCGTCGTGCAGCATCAGCACCGCAGGAAGCTGCCCTGAAGCGAGTTCATCGGTCAGGAACTCATGTTTCAGTCTAGCCGAGGCGATCACACAGTTGCCGAACCGCTGTGGATTTCTACAGGCAGTAAAACCCGCGAGATATCCACCCTGACTGAATCCGAGCAGGATCGTCCTGGAGGCGCTCACACGATGTTCTTCGAGGATCGGTTCGGCCAGATTCAGGATGTCCTTTTCGCTGATTTTCAGGGATTTGAGAAAGCGATCCTGATCACCGGTATAGATGTACCAGGCATGCCCTTCCCGGCTGCCACTTCGGCCTCTGACCTCGATGCGGTAGGGGCCGTCGGGAACCAGGAGTGCGACTCCCCGGTCACAAAAATGCTTCAATTTACTGGCCAAGGCTGAACCGTCCTGCCCCATGCCATGGAGAGCCAGGAGGCATGACCTCGGAGGGCCTTCTGGCGCAATCCAGCGCCATGCGACCAGATCTTCAAACTTCCGGTGATTGAGCTGATTCCTGTCCAGAAGTTCCTCCTGTCGGTTCGCATCCAGAGAGGTTTGATTGTACGGTAAACTATCTTTTGTCGGGAGCGCTGTTCGATTACAGGAACCGGTGTGGGATCAGGAGTGGAGAACTGATGAATAATGAAGGAGTTATCGAGCCGATTCGACTGGGAGACCAGGCACCAGATTTCGAGGCGGTAACGACCGATGGCCCGATCCAGTTTTCCAGCTGGCAAGATGGGCGCTGGACGATTCTTTTTTCTCACCCGGCAGACTTCACTCCCGTTTGCACCACCGAATTTGTCGAGTTCAGCCGAATCCAGGAAGATCTGGACAGAAAAGGTGTGGCGCTCATCGGTTGTTCAGTGGATAGCCTGCATTCTCATATCGCCTGGTTACGCGATATCGAGGAGAGGTTTTCGGTCAGGATCAACTTCCCGGTGATTGCTGATCTCGATCAGTCGGTCTCACGCCTCTACGGAATGGTCCAGCAGCCAACGATGGCTACAGCCCCCGTGAGAACGGTGTTTTTCATCGATGGGGCCCGCATCGTGCGAGCGATGATTGCCTATCCGCCAGAGATCGGACGATCGTTTGCGGAGATTGTACGAGTTATCGATGCGTTACAGGCCGTTGACGAGCATGGAGTCTCATGTCCGGCAAACTGGTGCCCGGGTGAGGAAGTGATTGTCCCACCTCCCGCGACCAAGGATGAAGCACAGAGTCGAGTCGAAGACTCCACTCTGGATACTCCTGCCTGGTACCTGGCACGGCGCAGGATTTGATGCTCCTTCGAGCAGGGTCTGCTCAGGGGCAGTTCTCGTAAAGCGTGCAGCCGAGTCCTGATTCTCCTCCAGGATCAATTCCACAACCTGGCCACGGACTGACCGGACCTGCGCCGTCGAGGAACTGGTGGTTGATCAGATAGATCACGTCGCCGAGATCAACGGCGAAGTCACCATTGGGATCGGCAGCTGCGCTGCAAGTTGGTCCAAAGCCGTCACCGAAGAAGTAATTGATCAGGAAGATTGCATCGGCCAGGTTCAAAACTCCGTCATCGTTTCCATCACCTCGTATGAAGGTCTGGGCATTCACGAAGCAGATATTTCCGCTCTGCAATTCAGGCAAGGTGGAGATTCCGTCGATGGTCAGGACATTGTGAATGACAGGCTGCCCCATTCCGTTAACTGGAGAAATGGTGCTGCAGCTTCCGACCAGGGCATTGTCGGCTACCGACTGTAGCTTGAAGCGAACAATCGAATTGCCGGTGCCTGGTCCAAGCATCTGCCCGCCGAATGGGGGGCTGAAATCGAAGATTGCAGCGCAAGCGGCCCAACCGGTACCGGGTTCCAGAGCATCATTGTGAGTCGAGGTGAAGAACTCGACATTATAAGGAGCGAGCAAACTCTCGATGTCGAGTCCAGTTGTATTCTCATCGACATGACTGAAGATGTTGGAATCCCAGCTGATGGCACATTGAAAACCCTGAATGTGGTAATCGTTGTTGAGTTTGATGATGAGTTCGGCCTGAGAACCGGGGACGGCTGTCGAATCTTCTATCCACATCAAATCTTCAGCCTTGAGGGGAGAGCTGAGGGAAGTGAGGACAAAGATGAAGGCCATCACGTAGACGTGACGCATGATTCCTCCTCTGAGAGGGGCTTGGGGACTGGCAGCGAGGAAGAGGGGGAAGGACGCTGCAGTCCGGGGATGTTTGAGGTCGTTCTAAAAGGGCTGAAACTGACGGATCAGCAACCGCCCGGAAGTACACAATCGAGGGAATCCTCGGAGGGATCCAGGCCGCAAGTGTTGGGCCCTGGAGCACCCGGAGGGGGTCCGTTGACAAACATGTAATTGAGCAAGTAGATCGAGTCCGAGATGTCGACGTTGCTGTCGTCATTTGCGTCAGCCGCATCCATGCAGGTAGGAGTGGACCCGTTGGCAAAGAGCCAGTTCATGCCGAACAGAGCATCGCCAAGGTCGATATTGGCATCTCCATTGGCGTTACCGCGACGGAATCCGGGCTGGTCCAGGAACTCGACAATGCCGTTTTCCAGTATTGGAGTGATGGAAAGACCATCGTAGATCACGTAGTTCAGTGCCGGTCCCGAGATGCAGTTTGGATCATTGGGGTTGCACGAGGGGAGCAAGTACGAGTCGTCAAAGACGATCTCGGTAGTAGTTCCCAGAAGGGTGGGATCGGCTGGAGTCTGGAATTCGAGCCGTAGCAAACTTTGACTGAGTCCGCTCGGAAGAACCTGGCCTCCAAATGGCGGCAAGAAATCGAAGATCGCGGCAAAGGTTGCAAGTCCAACGCCTGGTTCAATGGCTGGATCGAGAGCTGGATAGAACAGTTCGATTCCGCCTGGAGCTCCCGGGCCACCGGGTAGCATCGCATCCAGCATCAGGCCTGAGTACCAATCGGCACCATCCGCTGGTGGCAGAAGGGTCAGTATGCTGTTGTCGTAAGAAAGTGAGATCTGGAAGCCCTGAATTTCATCTTCATGGTCGTAACGCAGCGTGGCGGTCACGATTCCACCGGGGGATGCCGCGATGTTACCGAAATGAAAACGGTGCAGATTGTTGACGGTGATCGATCCGTCAACCAGGTCAGGGGACAGAGAAAATCCTCCGGAAGACAAGATGTTGTCGACGGGAGGATCTCCGAGACCATTCACGAACTGGATCGTGGCCAGGCCGGGCAGGGAATCTTGATCTACAGTGAACTCCATCCTGAGCAGTTGATGGAGGTCAACGGGAGATGCGGGCAGAGTAATCGGTGGATTGGTCAGGTCTCCATATCCGAAGATCACACCGACCAGGATGACTCCATTGGTCGAATCGAGGTAGATTCCTGCGAAGTCTGGCTCCGATCCCGATAGTAAATCCGAGACGGAAGTATCCTGGAAATCGACGGCATCGAGATTGAGGACCGCTGAATCAAATTCGATTCCAACTGCGAAGCCTTCGATCTCGGTGTCGTGAGTTGCGTTGACGAAACAGACCACCCCGGAATCACCTGCATTGGCAGCGACATGGTCGATGCTCAGAACATCTGCAGCACGGACTGTGCTCGGCAGCAGTGTTGAAACCGTTAACAGGAGTAGCAACTTGTAAAGGCAGCGCAGCATCTCAAATGCTCCTCACAGCGGGCGAAAAGAGGCGAAAGGCCTGAATTCATGGATAGTCCTATAGTATCACCTGGAGGGTTCTGATCCACATCCCACCAACCAGGAACCGGGCCTGATATTTGCCGGTTAGAGCCCTCTGACCCGGTAAAAAATGGACCCCAGGGGGTTGATTCCCCTAGGGTCCAGGATTCAAAGCGAGGTTGATCAAATCCTTACTGGTCGTCAGCGTCTCCATCACATCCGATACCGTCGCCGGTGGTCGGATCGATTCCAAGATTCGGGAACGGAGCCATTGGAGGAGCTCCACCAGCGAACTGATAGGAGAAGATCCAGACTGCGTCACCGACGCTGATCTCACCGTTATCATCCAGATCGCAAGCATCGAGACAGCCAGGAGCTGTTCCGCCCTGGAACAGGTACTGAAGCACCGAAATACCGTCGGCGATGTTGACCAAGCCACCATCGGCGTTGCAATCACCTCTGACGAAGGGATTGAAATCGACAATCATGATTTGACCGTCGACCAGATTCGGAGTTTCGTTGTAGTTTCCATCGACGATCTTGTTTGTGATCGGCGGTTGTCCAGCAGACTCGACAAATGTCACTGGGGTCATCAGCGGAGCTATGGCTCCGGCGAGATCGGCTGCGACATCGAATTGAAGACTGAGGACTTCCATGTTTTCGCCGATCGGAATGTCGACGGATGTATCAAGTGCCATGATGAGACCGGCAGCGATTTCCCCGGAGGCCAGGTTCTCAGACAATGCGATGAACTCGGCAGAAGCCGCAATGCCGCTTGGCTGGACACTGGTCAGGGTCAGAAGAGCCGGATCGTACTGACCGGCGATCTGGAAGCCGTCAAGGGGACGGACTGTTGAAATCAGAACCGGTTCGTTGGCGGTCTGTCCCACGACACCCATTCCCTCACCGAAGTGAAGAAAGTTGGGGCTAAGGATCTCGAAGATGGCACCAGTGGAAATCGGCTCAACGCTATTTCCGTTGATGACGACCACGGTGCTGACCGGTGGGTTTCCTGCGGTGCAGAAATCGACGGTGCAGTTGTCCCCGACAGATCCCAGTACCTGGTAGTTGACATCCAGCAGTTCGAAGTTCTGGACTTCACTGAGGACGGCGCAGCCGGTAAAGCAGATGACGACACCGGACATCACGGATTCACTATCCAGGATGGTGGTCTCGAAATCGGGCAAGGTACCGTTCTTGACGGTGCTCGCATCGCTTCCCAGTTGTGCTCCCACGGCAACCATGCCGTTGTCATTACACAGGCTGAGGCTCCATCCCTGAATCTCTGCCGGCTGAAGTACGTTTAGCTTGGCGGTTTGAGTGAAGATGTCTCCACCAAAGACGTTGCCGCTATCCATGTGCATTTCATATGCCGGATTCTGTGCGATTCCAGCAGTTCCAATGCCGAAAATCAGGATGAGAACAGACATCCAACACATATTTACGCGTACGATATTACGCATTACTCGTTCCTTCCTGTTGTCGGCTTATTGTTACCGACCAACCTCGCTGTCGCTTTGCACCAACCAATTGGGTGCATAATTTGGTTTTACTTATGGCTGCGTTTCACAGCCGGTGTCGTGACTATTGCAAATTGGGAGTAAGTCGGAAGTCGGATCAGGTCCGTTATCCAGTGGACCAGGATCAGGCGGAGTCGCACCAAACTTGAACAGCCAGTTCAAGATGAAGACCGAGTCCGCGAGATTGATGATTCCGTCATCGTTACTGTCGCAGGCGTCAGAGCACGTGATCGGTAATCCAGAGAAGAGGAAACCGATTTCTGTAGCAACATCTGCCAGATCAACCTTGTCGTCACTGTTGCAATCTCCTCGCTGGAAGATTTCCTGAGGGACGACATGAATACTTGTGTTGATTCGCTCGAAGTCTTGCACCGACCGATAGTCGATGACCACGTTGTTGTAGAGGAAAACACTTCCGTTGCCGTCGATGTTGTCGCAGAAGTTGATCTCCTGGAGCTCGTTACATTCCGCGCTGTCATCTACGGTGATGTTAATGGTACCGATCAGAAGATCTTCTTCGGTGGGTGGCAATGTCTGGCCTTCAAAAGGCGGTAACGCATCGAGCAAGATCGCGATGATCAGTTCGCCGGTTTCTCCGTCAGAACAATCGTCATCAACCTGATGATTGATGTATTCGGCACCAACCGATTGGACGATCGATCCTTCGAGAGAAAAGGTGCCTTCTTCCACTGTGAGATCGCAGTCGTAGCAAACGGTGATCGTGAGACCTTGAAGCTCATCGTCGGGATCTCTGTAGTAGAAACGAAGCAGTCCGGTTTGACCGTGATGAGCGTAGTTTCCGCTGTCGTGATCGAAGTAAACCTCAGCCGTGATCACGGTGTTGTCCTCCGGGGGTGGCTCAATCGCCTGACAGGTGAAAGATCCACTCTCGAGCGAGGGCAGTAGTGACAGTCCCCCGACCACGATGACATTCTCCAGAGGGGGTGTCCCGATGAAGTTGTTGATCGGTGTCAAGGGAGTTACCAGATCGCTATCCGGTAGGTAGATGACCTGGTTACAGCTGTACTTGTAGGTAGCTACATGATTGTCAAAACCGGTTTCGATGACCTGTCCGTCAAAGGGAGGCTGGAAATCGAGGACCACGCCGATGGTTCCTCCATCAGCATAGAGATTTGAAACCTCAAATTCCGCGCCCACTTCCTCGGTCAGCGTTCCTTCCAGAGTGATTTCTTGTAATGTCAATTCATCGGGTCCATGGGCTATGGCGACGACGAATCCTTGTATCGGACCGGAACTGTTCGAGATCAAAACTCTCGCTTCCCCGATCGATATTCCATCTGCAAGGGTTCCAGAATCCTCAACTCTGAGAGAGTCGGGTGGTGGAGGATTCACGGTGACGGCTCCGTCATTGAGAAGGAGCCCTTCTGCAACACCGATGGATAGTCCTCCCTGAACAATGATGTTGTCCAGCGGCGGAGAGTTGAAAACGCCATCCTGGAATTGCAATAACGTGACGAATGCAGACGGGCTGATGACGATCGGTGAGAGTGACAGATTGGCAATAGTGGTGCCTGATCCAGCGGGGATTTCTTGTCCCTCGTATGGACTCAGAGCATCGAGAATCACTCCGAAGGTGAACCCTCCGGGCACAATCTCTCCTACTGCTAGTTCGACTCCGACCGATTCCACATCAGTCCCTTCAACTGTAACGTCTGTCACTTCCAGCAAGGTGCCGTCCACTGCTATGGCCAGGACGTAGCCTTGCGTACCACTGTCACTATTGAGACTCACCGTCGTTTGAAACGACGAGAATCCCTGCGTATTGGCATCCGCGATGGTGAACGATTGTTGGGCTCCAGCCGGAAGGGCCAGAATCAGAACCGTCCACGCAGCGACGAACACCTGCCTGAGGCAGGTACCCATCTCCATCTCCTCTGCCCCCAAGGGGCTCCCCGCGATAACTCTTCCCCCTCGCGACGTGCTAGACACCGCGAGACTCTTCCCCTCCAGCCTGCTGCGGGGCAGGACGGAACGGTCCTCCCGAGAACCGGAAGGTTCTTCAAGTCTATTGACAACTTATTAACAAGTCAATCGGAATGGATTAACAACCGATGTCGTCGAGGAATGTAGGATCAGGCCCTGCTTGAGGATAGGGAGATGGCGGAGCAGCCGATCCTGTGAAGAGGTGTAATAATGTATATATGGGGTCAGATATGTCGAGGGCACCGTCATCGTTGGCATCGCAGGCGTCCTGGCAGTCGGGAGCGGTTCCTCCCGCGTAGATCCAGCTTGCCGTGAAGATGGCATCTGCAAGGTTGAGACTGCCGCTACCGTCCGAATCGCCGCGGATGAAGTCGGGTCCATCGCTGACGATCAGGAACCGGAACAGGGTATCAGTAATATTTCCCGCGACCACGATCTCACTCCCGACGATTTCGAAACCTGTGACCGCATTGAAGAGTGTCGTGATCGAGGCCCCCATGCCTTCGAGTGGCAGGTCAAAATTGAGCGGAAACCCAAATCCTGTGAATTGACTGACGCTGGTGACATGGCTCGAGTTGACCACTCCACTCATCAGGCTGCCGTCAGCGAAGGCAGCGATGCCCCCTCCCAGTACCAGGCCGGAGGTGGAGGGTGGAGAGATCGATCCGAGCGGATTCCCCTCAGCCCCATCGAGGGCTTCCATGCGGAGGATGTTCACCGGATCGGCCGCAGAGTTGAGAAGCAACCAGTCATCTTCGAGAGGGTCGTAGCTAATCGAGGATACTTCGTTGCTGGTAGCCGGGAACGAGGAGAGTGGAGTGCCGGTCAATGGCTCGACAAAGGTCACGAGACTACTGTTGACCCGACTTACAAGGAGTAGATCCATCGTCGAGTTATAACCAATTCCGCGAAGGTTGGTCAGACCGGTATCGATGGTGCGTTTGAGGTTTAAATTCGAATCGAGGACCTGAATTTCCCCGGAGAAGGACTCCGTGACATACAGGTCATCCATCACCGAATCGTAGGCAAGGTCGCGAGGCCGGTCGCCCGGGAAAGGTGAATAATCAACGAGGCCTCCGGCGCCATTGACCACGGTGCAACTGGAAGCAGCGATGCTGCCACCGACTACTCCCTGTACCTGATACTCGAACAGACTGTTGGAAGCTGCGCCGGTATCGGCCCAGCTCTGGGCAGATCCGGGCAGGGTGTCGACGATCGCACCATTGCGAGTAATTCGAAGCAGGTTGTAGAGACCTCCACCACCAGGGCCGCAGTTGCGCCAACTGAGCGAGATACTTCCCTCTCCGTCGGTGGTGCAGAAAAGATCTGCAGGCGGAATGATCGCTGGCTGGGTTCCGTCGATTTGCAGCAAGCTTCCGCCCGATATGGCATAGAAGTAAGGGGAATTGCCTGCACGAGCGATTCCAGAAAACGGGCTTTCGGTACCATCTGGCAGCGGAACATGGGTGCAGTCGAGCTGTCCGGTTGATATCGAAACGGTCAGCAGTTCGGAGACTGCAGCATCAAATACGTCTCCGTAAGTGAAATCGAGATGGCCAGTAGCGGAGACCAGGCGATATTCAAGGCCGCTGCCGTAGCGAACCTGATCTCCCGGAATCGGAAGTAACGACACGACCTGGCCAGTTTGAGGATCGAGCTCTACCGCCATCTGATTGACCGTATCACGAGTCCACAGGTTGCCACTGACGAAATCGTAAGCCAGACCCGAAGCACTTCCGCTGATGGCAAAGGGTACCGCAGTACCGATTTGCACTCCCTGGTCATTCATCTGCACCAGTTCGAGAGAGGTCGAATTGAGGATCCAGAAGCTGTTGGAAGCGGGGGAGTATGCGATCCCTGAGCATTGTGGCTGGAACAGCGGAGCCACTGCAGGCCCGACCGGATGATCGATGGTATTGGCCAGAGTCAACGCTGCAGGAGATTGGGTCGAGTTGAACACGCAGACGCTACCGCTGGTGCTATCGATGGTCCAGACCGTGTTGTTACTGGTGTTCACGGTGAGGTCGGATCCATTGGGATTCGATCCGCACAAAAACGCCTGCGCAGAGATGGAACCCACCTGCCCTTGAGCGGGATAGGAGATCAGCAACACGGTGATCAGAAGAGCAAGGGTACGCAATAAATCACAGGGTTGAGTTGTGGGGCACATCTTCTTCCTCATCAGAGTCCTCTCCGACCATATTATCGGCTTTGAGCCACTTCTGACGGTTGCCGGCGGGAACCTGACAACTTCCCCCCGCGCCCCGGAGGAAAAGCTGTAGAACAACCGTTTGGGTACTCGCTGGGCGATGAACGAGCCTGTTATCGCCTACACATGGGATGACTGTCTTTCTGGACAGATATACCCCATGTAAACTCCGATTGTAACGCTGGAGGGCACCTCTGCAAGTGGCTTCAGGGGTAGATCCGATAAAGCATGCGAGGAAACGGTATACATTCCCGAACATGCTCGACGCCGGCGAGCCAGCAGACCGTTCGCTCGATTCCGAGCCCGAAACCACCGTGCGGGACCGATCCGTAACGGCGTAGATCGAGATACCAGCGGAAGTCCTCTTCCGACAGCTGATGCTGTTGAATTCGGCCGACGAGCAGCTCGAGATCGTCTTCACGCTGTCCGCCGCCAATAATCTCGCCATATCCGTCGGGAGCCAGCACATCGACACCGAGAGCGACGCGAGAATCGTCCGGATCCCGTTTCATGTAAAAGGCTTTCACCTGTTCGGGATACCTGTGGACCAGCACAGGACTGTCGAACCATGACGAGATCAGGGTTTCATCCGGTGCTCCCAGATCTCCACCCCACTCGAACGGATGTCCTTCGGCATTCATCCGCTCGACTGCTTCAGAATAGGTAATCCTGGGGAAGGGGATCTGGACCTTTTCTAGCTTTGTGACATCGCGTTCGAGGGTGGCCAGCTGTTCCTGACAGTTTTCAAGTACTCGAGCCACGATGCGACCGAGGAGATTCTCCGCCAGGCTCATCACGTCATCGAGGTCTGCGAAAGCCATCTCGGGCTCAAACATCCAGAACTCCGTCAGGTGTCGTCGGGTTTTCGATTTCTCCGCTCGAAATGTGGGGCCGAGGCAGTAAACATCACCGAGGGCCATGGCGGCGGCTTCCATGTATAGCTGGCCGCTCTGGGTCAGATACGCTTTTTCATCATCGAAGTAGTCCACCTCGAACAGTGTACTGGTTCCCTCGCATGCATTCGGTGTGAAGACGGGAGCATCGATGCACGTGAAACCCTTGTCATGCATCTCGTCCCGGATGGTTCGAATCACTTCGTCCCGGATGTGCATCAGAGCAACCTGTTTACGGGAACGGAGCCATAGATGTCGATGGCTCAGCAGAAAGTCGGGGCCATGTTCCTGCTTGGAGATGGGGTATTCCTGTGCCGGACAGAGGCACTCAACAGAACTGGTGTGAATTTCGACTCCGCCGGGAGCGCGCTCGTCCGCGTTGGCGAGACCACGGATTTCAATCGCCGATTCGTAAGGGATTTTACCGATCTCGGTAAACTGATCCTCTTCGAACTCCTGTCGATTAACGATGCACTGGACGATCCCGGAGCCATCCCTCAGCAGCAAGAAATGGAACTTCTTCGAGGAGCGGCGGTTATATAGCCAGCCCTTCAGGGCCACTTCTTCGCCAGCGGCTGCAGGAAGGTCACGAACCCTCGTCCTCGCCATCTCTGTCCCTTTCTATCGAGTGATTACCTCGATATCTGTCTCATATCTGCTTGTTTCCCGTCGACAGGCTGACCGGTCGATACGGTTTCGACAAGATCTCGTATCAAGAAGTAGCCGAACGATACCAGCCTCCGGCAGTTAACGCTTCCAAAACGGCGGCAGGTAGCCAATCACTGACGTCTTCACCGGAAGCTAGCAAGTGCCTCAATCGGGTCGAGGAGATATTTTCCGAGATCATGGGGAGTTCCCATGACTTGATCAGTCTCCACCGTTCTCCATCGATGAACGGAAGATGCTGCCTGCTGAGTCGGGTCGAGGAACCGGGTCTATTGGCGACAACCGGAATCGCCAGGTTCCAGAGTTCTTCAGCTTCTCGCCATTTTCCGATCAGAGAAACATTGTCGGATCCGATCAGCCAGAGCAAAGTCCGGCCCGGATTTTGTCCGGCGATGGTTCTGACCGTGTCGATGGTCCAGGAGGGGCCTTCTCGATCAAACTCGACGGTATCCACGATGAATCGATCTTCCTCCTGGCAAACCATCCGGGTCATCGCGAGTCTGGCCTCTGCTGGTGCCTGTGTGATCACCTTGTGATGGGGAGGCTCTTTACAGAGAACCCATCTCACTTCAGTCACATCGGGAAGCTCCAGTGCCGCGTATGCGATGGCGAGGTGCCCGAGGTGAATCGGATCGAAGACACCACCGAAGAGAGCGATTGGATTCGTTACCGGTTGTGAGCTTGGCAAGCTCGAGCTCCTTGTCGCAAAGATGATCCCTGGGTCAAATTGTCTCCTGCGTTGCCATCGGAACCTCTTACACTGCAATCGTCCAGCCTACAGTGTCAAACTCTGCCTTTTTATCGGCGGGCCTGCCGGATGGGTAGTCCGCTTGATGAGCCTCCAAGACGTCGGCTACTGTACGACGGATTGGAATTCACCATTTTCTTCCGAGAGGGTCCCTGCGATGTTCGATTCGATCCGGTTTCTCACCGAGCTATCGTCTACTGATCGGGATTGGATTCGAGATCAGGGACGGGAGTTACTGCTAGAGGCCGATACGGTGCTTTTTGATCAGAATGCCGAGATTGAGCACTTCTACATCGTTCTTCATGGATTGCTCGTCACCTCTCTCGAAGACGTGCCGGCTCTCGATCTGTCACTGATCGGTCCGGGAGAACTGATCGGTGAGATTTCATTTATTGAATCGAGGCCAACTTCGGCCAGGGTCATCGCCCGCGAGAAAAGCCTGTTGCTAGCGATCGAGATCGGTCAACTCCAGGAAAAAATTGAATCTGACGCGGGTTTTGCTTCACGATTTCACCGAGCGCTATCCCGGATGATTTCACGCCGTCTGCGCATGAATACCGATCGCCTTGGTTCATTGACCTCAAGTGGTGCCGAGACGGTTTTCAACGCCAATGAGATGTTGCAGCCCCTGGGTTTGTTGATCGGTGAGTTCAAGGAGCTGTTCTTGAAAGCTGACCTGGAGATTCGTGACCACCCCGAGGGAATGCCGGAGCATGTTACCACAGAATTCGAGGATCGATTTCGAGAGCTAGAATCACAGATCAACCACCTGATCGGAGCCGATAGTGTTCTCGATCCGTCCTTGTGTGACTACCTCGGTCATAAATTGATGGCTGATCTTTTGCCTTTCATGCTCTTCTCTCGAATCGGCGAGCGTGCATTTTCAAAACCACGCGGATATGCCGGTGATTATCTGACCATCGAGTGGCTTTACCAGAATGATCCACAGGGTCATGGTCGCCTGGGTCCTCTGGTGGATCGCGGTATCCTGTCGTTGAGTTGTTCTCAGGCGGTGATGAATCGCAGGGACCTGCTCGCCAGTGAGATCGAACGGGCGGTTGCTGAACGTGGGACTGGTGCTGCGGAGATCACGAGCCTTGCCTGTGGACCGGCAAGAGAACTCTATGACTATTATCTCGGCAATCGAGATCAATCAGCTGTGAACAGTCATCTGGTAGACATGGATTCACAAGCTCTCGAATTTGTTGCGCAGTGGCGCGACGAACTGGGCGTGACTTCAAGGATTGGTTTGTATCAATTGAATCTGGTGTATCTGGTCCTCGGGCGCGAGTTCCTGGAAGTTCCACCTCAGGATCTGGTTTATAGCATCGGATTGATCGATTATTTCGATGACAAGTTTGTGATCCGGTTGCTGAATTTTATTCATGGAATTCTCCGACCTGGTGGACGAGTCATACTGGGCAATTTCCATCCCCGAAATCCGTCGAGAGCGATGATGGATCACATGTTTGACTGGAAACTGATCTACAGAGATGAAGACGATATGAATCGGATCTTTGAATCCTCTCTATTCGGTCGTGTCTGCACGGATATACAGTTCGAGGAGCAGGGGACGAATCTGTTTGCCTCTTGTGAACGATGATCGGGAAACACGGGAGAGGCTGGCAGGGGGCGGTAATTGAGGAGCACGGGGCGCGAGTTGTTATTCTGGCAAATATGCCGTGTTTCGGCGATATTGCACCGGTTGTCACACAATATCGTCAGAAGTAGAATCTGCGACTAGTCCTGAGATTTTCCGGTTTCAACGCTGGCGGAAGTGGTTGTCGGTGTTTCTGTATCCAATTGGTGTTGTGGATCCGGTGAAGTGCTGAAGCCTTTGGTGTCGGAGTTCTGGAGTACGGAGCAGACTGTTTTGAGATGTCGCGAAGGAGTCCTCAGATGAGAACGTCGACCATCGGTGTTCCAAAGGAGATCAAGGAGCAGGAGCAGCGGGTATCCGTGGTTCCCTCCGGAGCCTTCTTGTTGACGGAAGCCGGTCATACGGTGCTTGTGGAAAAGGGTGCAGGCATGGGAAGCGGCATCACCGATGACGAGTACCTGGCTGCCGGTTGCCAGATCATCGAGGATGCTTCGGATGTCTGGGCAGGTGCCGAGATCATCGTCAAGGTCAAAGAGCCTCTGGCGGAAGAATATCAATATCTCAGATCGAATCTGGTAGTTTTCACTTACTTCCATTTCGCTGCTTCAAAAGCTCTGACCGATGCATGTTTGGATTCAGGAGTTGCGGCCGTCGCTTATGAAACCATCGAGGGAAAGAATGGCACTCTGCCACTTCTGACGCCGATGAGCGAGGTTGCGGGACGGATGTCGGTACTGGCCGGTGCGCGTAATCTTCAACGTCAAAATGGTGGCCGAGGGGTATTGCTGTCGGGAGTTCCTGGCGTCGAACCGGGCCGAGTTGTTGTGCTCGGAGGTGGTGTGGTTGGGTCCAATGCTGCTCGTATGGCGGCTGGGCTTGGTGCACGGGTAAAGATTTTCGACATCGATCTTGAGCGATTGCGTTATCTCGATGACACCATGCCTGCCAATGTGAATACCTGCTTTTCGACACCATTCTCGGTTCATGAAGCGGTTCAGCAGGCGGACCTGGTCATCGGTGCAGTACTGGTCGCTGGAGACAGGGCTCCGGTTCTGGTCGCCAAGGAGTGGCTTGCTGAGATGCCAAATGGCTCCGTTATTGTTGACGTTGCGGTGGATCAGGGCGGATGTATCGAGACCTGTCGTCCTACCACCCATGCCGATCCGACCTACGTGATCGACGGCGTGATCCACTACTGTGTGGCGAACATGCCTGGTGCCGTCTCGAGGACATCGACCTTCGCGTTGACCAATGCAACGCAACCATACCTACTGGAGCTGGCGGGTGAGGGCCTGGAAGCGTTCGTCAAGCGAGATCCGCTCCGTGCCCAGGGCCTCAACGTATTCGGAGGTAAGGTTTTCCATCGCGGTGTCAGTAAAACTTTCCAGTTGCCGTTGCATCCCATCGATGACCTCCCCGCTATTGGAGGCGCAGTCCGGTGAAGTCCGGGGGCGGCGAGACGATCGGGGAGTCGAACCTTCGTTCGCGTACTCTTACGCGCTTGTATCAACCCATCACCGCCGACATCGAAGCCCTTCAGGATTACCTGTATGACGAGTTCGCTTCCAGTGAACCATTCGTCAATGAGTTACTTGAACATCTTTCTCGTTTCCAGGGCAAACAAGTACGTCCCGCCTGTCTATTTCTTTCTGGTCGTTGCTTTGGAGAAATTACCGACGATCACGTGAAGTGCGCTGCAGTGGTGGAACTGATCCACACGGCTACGCTCGTTCACGATGATTTGCTGGATCAGGCGCAGATCCGTCGGCGAGTGGATACGATCCATTCGAGATATGGAGATCGTGCTGCGATACTGCTCGGAGACATCATCTATGCTCGTGGATTCGTGATTTCGACCGAAGTGGAAGGTGCTTCGCGACTGCTAGCAGATTGTACCCGTGAGATCTGTATCGGTGAGATGATGCAGGTTGGCAATGCAGGGAACCTGCTCCTCTCGGAACCGGAGTACTTCGAGATCATACGGCGTAAGACTGCGATCCTGTACGGTCTTTCCTGCCGTCTGGGTGCGATGGGAGCTGGCGCTACCGAGGACCAGGCTTCGGCGATGGAGCAGTTCGGAACCGAACTCGGCATCGCCTTCCAGATCGTCGACGATTCACTCGATGTCATCGGGGATCCAGAAACGGTAGGTAAATCGCTCGGAACTGATCTGGCCAACGGCAAGATGACCCTCCCCCTCATCCGGTTGCGTGACGGGCTTGACACCGGGCGAAGAGAGTCGCTGTTGGCCCTTCTCGGTAATCAACAGAATTCAAGTTCAGATGTGGAGTTCCACCACGAAGTGGTTCGGTGGCTTGCAGAATCCGAGATTTTTGAACAGGTTCAGGAGAGTGCCAGGCAGACGATTTCACGTGCGATAGAAGTCCTTCACCAGGCAGCTCCGAAGTGCCAAGCGCGAGATCAGTTGGAACAACTGGCGCTGTTTGTTGTCGAGCGAGACCTTTAGGAGACCGGATGAATATCAGTGACGACCCTCCACTCTCCCATACTGACGAAGATGGTCGTTCACGGATGGTGGATGTCGGTGATAAGGAAATCTCCGATCGTCGAGCCAAAGTCGAGGGATTCATTCGCATGAATCCAGCAACTCTGAAACGCATCATCGATGGCAAGGTAGAAAAAGGGGATGTGCTTTCAGTGGCGCGACTCGCTGCCATCCAGGGGGCCAAGGAGACGGCGAGTATGATTCCGCTGTGTCATCCTCTTCCGCTCGACAATGTTCAGGTGGAGATCGAGGACCGTGAAGAGGATGGGGTAGGAATGATCCGCTTGACCGTCTCGACTCGTGTTCAGGCGAGGACCGGAGTTGAAATGGAGGCCTTCATGGCGGTCTCCAACGGGTTATTGACGATTTATGACATGTGCAAGGCCGTGGATCGGGGCATGGAGATCGGTCCGATTCGACTGCTGGAGAAGTCCGGAGGACGAAGTGGAGATTGGGTCCGCTGACCCGATTCACATCAGGAGGAGTAGAGCGATGGCGCAGATTATCGATGGCAAGGCACGAGCGAAGGAACTTCGCAAGAGCTTGAAGGGAAGAGTCGCTTCCTTTATCGAGCAAAACGGACGCGCTCCTGGTCTTGGAGTGATACTGGTTGGATCTGACCCTGCCAGTGCTGTTTATGTCCGTAACAAGGAGCGAGCCTGTGAAAAGACCGGGATTCGCTCCTTTCATCATGAGTTGCCACAGGATGCGACCCAGGATCAGGTAGAAAATCTGATCGATCAGTTAAATGAAGATCCGGAAGTCCATGGGATCTTGCTTCAGTTGCCCCTTCCGTCGCAGCTAGATGCCGAGCCGTTGCTTCTCAGGATAAGGCCCGAAAAAGATGCGGATGGATTTCATCCGGTCAATGCGGGTCTTCTGTCCGTCGGTCAGCCCACCTTTGTTCCCTGCACTCCGCTGGGTTGCATCGATCTGTTGCAGTGGTCCGGTGTCACTCTTCAGGGAGCCGATGCGGTGGTTGTGGGAAGATCGAACATCGTCGGTAAACCGGTCGCTCAGTTACTTCTTTCAGAGGGTGCTACCGTCACCATCTGTCATTCGAAGACTCGCGATCTTGCCGAGCAGGTAGGCAGAGCTGATGTGCTGGTCGCTGCAGTAGGTCGTCCGCAGATGATCAAGGGGGATTGGATCCGTCCCGGTGCCGCGGTGATCGATGTCGGAATCAATCGTCTCGAAGACGGCTCCATCGTTGGCGACGTTGAGTTTGATGCGGCCGCTGAGCGAGCGGGCTACATCACTCCTGTACCTGGTGGAGTCGGACCGATGACGGTGGCGAAATTACTGGAGAACACACTTGAAGGAGCGATTCGGTTCGAGCAACAGAAGCTTGAAGCATAGGCGGAGGTTTCTTGGCCCATCCAGCCCACTTGATTCGAAAATTGCCGGCGCTGCTGGTTGATCAGATTGCCGCTGGGGAGGTGGTCGAACGACCATCTTCGGTGGTCAAGGAACTGATCGAGAACTCTCTCGATGCGGGTTCCTCCCAGATCGAGGTTCGCCTAGAGGACGGTGGCAAGCGTCTGATTCAGGTGACCGACGATGGACAGGGCATTGCCCCCGACCAACTACCGATGGCGTTGGAGAGTCACGCAACATCTAAACTGAAAGAGGCGGTCGATCTTCACCGAATTTTGACACTCGGTTTTCGAGGAGAAGCGCTCTCTAGCATGGCAGCGGTCGCAACCGTTGAGATCGCCTCCCGTCCTGTAGATGTCGATTCTGCCCATCGCGTTGTGGGTAGCCAGGGGCAGATTGAAAGTCAGACACCGGTCGCAATGCGCCCAGGAACTCGTGTTTCAGTTCGAGATCTATTTTCGGCGGTCCCTGCCCGTCGACGTTTTCTGAAATCCAATTCGGCAGAAGTGGCTCGCTGTTCTGCCATCGTGAAGAGTGCTTCTCTGTCTCATCCGACAGTGGCCTTTTCACTGACTCATGATGAACGTACTGTCTTGCGCTATCCGGGTGATCAATCGCTTCTGGAGCGGGTCTCGGAAGTGCTCGGGGCCGAGGTCGCTGAGCAGATGATCCCGGTAATCAGCGATGACGGCGTGGCGGGTTGGATTGCCCGTCCAGATTTGCAACGACGTAACTCTGATGCGATATACACCTTTCTCAACGGCCGTTTTTTGCGGGACAAGGTACTCCAGCATGCAGTACGAGAAGGATTTCGGGGTTTCCAGATCCCGGGTCAGTTTCCGGTTGCAGTGGTCGGTATCGAAATCGATCCCTCCGATGTTGACGTGAACGTCCATCCCTCGAAACTCGAAGTTCGTTTCCGAGATCGAGAACAGGTTCACCGGCGTATTCGCCGGGCAGTGCGCCACGCACTGGAAGCTGCCGGTTCGGTGCCAAAATTGTCATTCGAAGGGGGCTCGGAAACTGATTCTGAAACCGAGTCTCTCAAGAAGTCTTTCATTGCCGAGGCGCAGAACTCAGATTTGACGGTTGAAATGGTAGACGACTCCGGAGTCTCTCCTGCTTCTTCAGATACCGGGGATTCATCTGCGGTTGATTTCTCTGAGCGTGAAGTGATGGCTACCGATTCGACTCTGGTGGCGGATTCGGTACGGGTGTTTCAGGTCAGAGATTCGTTTTTGGTTCTGGAGGAGACGGACGGCTTGCGTGTCATCGATCAGCATGCTTTACACGAGAAGATTCTGTACGAACAGATTCGCGATTGCTGGCAGGAGGGGGGGCTAGCTCAGGCACTACTGGTACCAGAACCGGTCCCTCTCGATCCTGAACAATGGTCGTTGTTTATCGAGTACCAGGAGGCGCTGGCCGAGTTGGGATTGCAAGGTGAGGAGTTCGGCGAGGGGGTGGTATTGGTGCGTAGTGTCCCCCAGGGGTTTGAGAATCAGGCTCCGGCGGATTTACTGCGCCATCTGCTGGTTCGATTTGAACCGGTGAGTAGTTCCGGTGCCCAGCCGCCAGATATTCGTGAGCGATTGCTCCAGACGATGGCGTGTAAAGCTGCGGTCAAGGCGGGCCAGGCGCTGTCGGGGGCAGCTCAGCAGGATCTGGTGAGAGGGCGAGAGAGAGCCTTTCAACCGTGGAATTGCCCCCATGGAAGGCCTTCTGAGCTGTTCATTTCTTGGCAAGAATTGGAACGACGCTTCGATCGCAAATGAT
Organism: Planctomycetota bacterium; assembly: GCA_036125855.1. Lineage (GTDB taxonomy): Bacteria > Planctomycetota > UBA8108 > UBA1146 > UBA1146 > UBA1146. The sequence continues at coordinate 53,633 of JAYZTT010000008.1, read as the reverse complement.
CCAGTTGGCTTCCGGGGCAGTCCCCTTCATGGTACTTGTATGACGCAGTTGAGTGACTTGAACATAGTTTTCTGCAGAGGTTTTCAATGGAATCCAGGCATGTAGAACCAGGCATGGTTTTGGTCCTTGATTCGGGCTTGGCTGCCCCACTGAGGCGCCGGATCCGCGACAGGCTGGAATCTTACGGCGGTATCGTGACTGCTGTCGAAGGCACCGATCGTTTCTACCTGGAAGTCCGTGGTGAAATTGCAGCTCTTCAGAGTCTCTCGGTAGGTTCCTGGCGTGGCGTCGAAAAGGTTGTTTCGCTCGGTCAGGAATACCTGCATGCAACGGCTGATCCCGCTGTTGAATCGCCAGGCGTGGAAGTCGGATCGGTCCGCATTGGAGGTGGATCTTTCACCATCGTTGCTGGCCCCTGTGCTGTTGAAGAGGAACAGCGGACCTTGCGAATCGCTTCCGAAGTTGGTTCCGCCGGTGCGGATCTCTTTCGAGGTGGTGCCTTCAAGCCACGCACTTCCCCCTACGCATTTCAGGGATTGGGTGACGCAGCCCTACAAGTACTTCAGAAAACTCGCCAGGAAACTGGCCTCGGAATCGTCACCGAGATTCTCGATCCGCGGGATGTGGAAAAAATCTCTACGGTTGCAGATATGTTCCAGGTCGGTAGCCGAAATATGCACAACTACTCCCTTCTCAAGGAACTTGGTCAAACCTCGGTACCGGTGTTGTTGAAGCGTGGGTTTGCTTCAACCATCGATGAATTCCTGCTGGCTGCGGAATACATCCTGTCATGTGGAAATGGCAATGTGGTTCTCTGTGAGCGAGGGATTCGTTGTGCTGCAGCGACTCGCAATGTGGTGCTCGATCTGGGATCGGTTCCAGAGTTGCAGAAACGTACGCACCTGCCGGTGCTGGTCGATCCATCACACGGTACTGCAGATTCATTCAGGGTCCCGGCGCTGGCCAGAGCTGCGGCAGCAGTCGGTGCCGACGGAATCCTCATCGAAGTGCATGATCAACCAGAGGAAGCACTTTCTGATGGATCTCAGGCTCTCACACCCGATCAGTTCAGGGAACTGGTCCCTCAGGTCCATCGGATCCGCGCCATCCTTGATGGCGATGATCGTGCTGTAGCCGATGATCTGGTCAGTGCCTCCGGTGGGGAGGATCATTGAGTGAACTGGCTTCCGAAGGGCTAGCTAGTTTCGATTCTCGGGCAATATCCTCGGGTTCTTTTCTACATACACGCAGGGAAACCAGACGGAAAACGAGTCGCTTGCGTGTTTCCTGGATCGGCGATCTGGGTCCGGGAATTTCTCTGCGCTGCCTGGTGCCTGCCTGCTTACTGAGGGGAACCCGTTCGTATCCCTCGCTTCGCCAGCTCAATCGTCGCACGGAACAACTATGGGGATTGTCGGTCGGGAACTCGGTTGATCGAGCCGGGCAACGTCACGTCATCTCCCTGTCGGCAGAGTTTCCGGAAGATTCTCGATTACCTGGTTCTGAGAAGGTTTTCCAGGATGCCATCGATTTTCTTGGTGAAGTCATTCACCAGCCGCATCTGGTAGAAGATCTGTTCAGTGCAGAGACGATTGAAAACGAGGTGGTGCAGCATCGCAGGACCATCGAGGGAAGAATCGATGACAAGAGATCCTGGGCGATACAACGATGTGTCGAGGAGACCTGTTTCGACGAGCCGTGGCGATTTCATGAGTACGGAACTCTTGAGGATCTGGAATCAGCGACTCCTGAGGTGATCACGGAGTTGTGGCGAAAGCAGATCAGCACCGCTCCCATGCATGTTCATTTCAGCGGTGATGTGGATCAACAGCTGGCTTCCGAGGCTCTGCTACCACTGTTTGCTGGAAGGGGCTCTGAACCGGACCAGCTCTCGGAACCGTTTCCGCTGAAGAAGGCCACATCTCCGAGAGAGATCACTGAATACTTTCAAGTCCAGCAGGCGAATCTGGTCCTGGCATTTCGCACCGGAACCCGTTTTGGAGATCCGCTCCACGAATCGATGCTGGTAGCAAATGGTGTGCTGGGCTCTTTTCCTCATTCATTGCTATTCACCCAGGTGAGGGAAAAGGAGAGCCTGTGCTATACGGTGCAGTCTCACAATGATGGCTCTTCCGGTTTGATGATCATCAATGCTGGAATCGATGGCGATTCGGCGCCCCGGGCCAGAATCAGCATCCTGGAGCAGGTGGAAAAGGTGCGACAGGGTCAGTTTGACGACGAGGTGCTGGAGATGACTCTTCAGGCCTGGGATTCTCGATTGAGAATGATTAAGGATTCTCCGGCTTCGCTCGCCGAGTTTGATCTGATCTCGAGGATTACCGGGAGAGAGCAAGATCTGGATAGCCTGAGAAATCGAATTGCGGCGGTGACAAAAGAGGGGGTTGTTGAAGCGGCCCGGCGAATCGAACTGGACCTGGTTTACCTGATGGCTCCGGAAGAGGCTCCATGACCTGGATCGGTGACGAGATCATCCTGGAAAACGCGACCCTCGGAGAACGAGTGGTGGAGAGAACCCATGCCAGTGGTGCGACGGTTGCTTTCTGTCGCAAGCCGGGATACCTGAGGCGATATTCCTGTTTTTCCACTCACTTTGGCAGCGTCGATGACCGTTATCGACTCGGTTCCTCGGATGAGGTTGTGCTGCCAGACGGAGTGGCTCATTTCCTCGAGCACAAGATGTTCGAGGGGCCTGAAGAGGATGCTTTTCAGCAATTCAGTCGACTTGGTGCGATGGCGAATGCATTCACGAGTTTTGTCGGCACCACTTATCTCTTTTCCTGTACCGATCACTTCTATACCTGTCTCGACCATCTGATCAGCTTTGTTCAGACTCCTCATTTCACGACCGAAAATGTCGAGAAGGAGAAAGGCATCATCGGACAGGAGATCCGCATGTACGAGGATCACCCTGGCTGGCGGGTCTACTTCAACTTGCTAGCAGGGCTGTACAAGCAGCATCCTGTTGCCAAGGACATCGCCGGGACAGAAAAGACGATTGCCGGGATCACACCCCAGTTGCTCAAGGATTGCTGGAGCGCTTTTTACCACCCTTCCAACATGATATTGCTGGCGGTCGGAGATGAAGATGAGAGCCAGTTCTTCGAAGAAGCGGGTCGCTTGCTATCGGAGAGAGACATGGGGCCTGATCCACAGATCGAGAAGATCAAAACTGCTGAAGATCCAGGCCCAGCCTCGAAAGAAATTCGAGAATCGATGCAGGTGGCCAGGGCAAAGTTTTTGATTGGCTGGAAAGACATTCACGATGGTCTCTCAGGTCGTGAACTGATGCGCAAGGAACTGGTCACGGAAGTTCTTCTCGAATGTATTTTTGGCCAGAGCGGAACCCTGTTTGAGGATCTGTACCGTAGGGGCCTCATCGACGATTCATTCGGATCTTCTTATCAAATCCATCCTGACGTTGGTCACTCGGTAATCGGTGGCGAGGTGTCCGATCCCGAAGCCACTCTTGAGATCGTGAATCAGGAGATTGAGCGGATCCGGACCACTGGAATCGACCCCTCGGATGTGGAGCGTCAGAGGCGATCCTCCAGCGGCCATCTACTGAAATCGTACAACTCTCTCGAGCACATCGCCGGGATCTACTGTGGAGCTCGTTTCCAGGGCGCCAATCCGTTTGAGGTGGTCGATCTACTGGCTGAGATTGGCGTTGACGAGATCAACGAGAGGCTGCAGGGATATCTGATGCCCGAAGAGATGGCCTGTTCGTTAGTGGTGCCTGGATAGAAAAGAGATTGGGGAGCAGATGCAGCAACACTGGAAGATCTTGATCTGGTTGTTGGCGGGTGTCTTGACCGGGTTGGGGTTGCAACAGATGACCGATGCTCCCGGTTCGATCGGGGTCCAGTTTGCTGCAGAACCAGTGGTTGCAGATGGCGGTGGGGTCGGGATCCGGGTCTCGCGTGTTACCGCGAAACTGCTGCCCAAGGGTCGTGCTGCAGTGGAGAGTATTCAGGTCGGGGATGTAGTCCAGAGAGTCATCATCAACGCAGGGATGACCGATGAAGCGGCTGTCGATACCGATTCTCCGGAGTCATTGACGAATTTTCTGGCAGCGGAGGGTGCCGGTGGAGTGGCGACCATCGATCTGCTGTCCGGGGGGAAACGTAGTGCACTGGTAGTTCTCGATCCCGATTCCAATCGGGCTCGCTGGCTTTCTCCGTTCATTTTCATGGCAGACATCTTCATGCGATTGTTGAAGATGTTGATCATGCCTCTGGTCCTGACCTCCATCATCACCGGTGTCGCTGGGCTTGGTGGCGGATCCGATTTTGGCCGCATGGGGCGCAGAACTTTTGGATATTACGCCACAACCTCATTCCTGGCGGTGGGGCTCGGTTTGATTCTCGTCAATCTCATCCAGCCGGGTGAGGGAGCTCGCCTTGGACTCTCCGTCGATGCCGATTTCGGTCAAAGGAGCGAGAACTGGCTCGATATTTTGAGACGGATGGTGCCGGAAAATGTATTCGGTGCTTTCACAGGTAACGGCAACATGCTGCAGGTGATCTTCTTTGCACTGCTGTTTGGTTTCTTCATCACGAAGGCTCCTGATAAGCCAAAGAAACTGCTCACGGATCTTTTCGATTCTGCTTTTGTCGTTGTGATGAGGATGGCTTCCTGGGTGATGAAGCTGGTTCCCTACGGAGTGTTCTGTTTGATCGTCAAGGTGGTGGGAGAGACAGGATTCGACGTGTTCCGCCCACTGGGTGCGTACATGTTGACCGTGATGGCGGCACTCATCATTCATGCCTGCATAGTGCTGCCAACGCTCTTGCGATTCGTTGGAAAGATATCGCCGTTGAAGTGGATTCGAGCGATGAGTCCAGCGCTGATGACCGCGTTCTCCACTTCGTCGTCATCTTTGACCTTGCCCACGACCCTGAATACGCTGGAGAAGCGCGGCAGGGTGTCCAATCGGACCTCTTCCTTCGTCGCGCCACTGGGTGCCACGGTCAACATGGATGGGACCGCACTGTACGAGTGCATCGGTGTGGTATTTCTGGCTCAATATTATGCGAGTGCCGGAAACTTCGAGCTGACTCTCAGTGCCCAGGTGACCGTGGTGATGGCTGCATTCCTCGCATCGATAGGAGCTGCAGGTATTCCCTCGGCAGGCCTGGTGATGATGTTGACGATTTTGAGCGCATTGAAATTGCCACTGGAGGGTGCGGCTCTGCTGCTGGCCGTGGACCGACCTCTCGATATGTGCCGCACCACGGTAAACGTCTGGAGCGATACGGTCGGTAGCGCCATCATCGCTTCCAGAGAAGGGGAGACCGGGTTGGCTGAGCCAGTGACCCAGGAACTGGATCCGACCTGATGTAGTTGGATATACATCGTTATCTGATGGTATGTTGTCTTAGTGGCGTTTGGTAAGACAGCGAGAGGAGCAAGATCGATGGCCATTCCGGCAACCCAGCTCAGGGTCGGACAGGTGATCAACTTTGAAGACCAGTTGTGGGTCTGTGTCAAACTGGAGCAGAAGAAACTCTCCAAGGGGGGTGGTGCGGTCCAGGCGAAGTTGAAAAATCTGACCCGAGGTGACCATATCACGCATCGATTCCGCTCCGCAGATAAGGTTGAAACTGCGTATCTCGACAAGAAGGACTGCGAATATCTGTACCCGGAGGGCGAGAGTTTTGTCTTCATGGATACGGAAGATTACGAGCAGTATCAGCTCCACAACGACTTCGTCGGAGATCTGATGCCCTTTGTCAAACACAACGAGCGAGTCGTCGTGACCTTCTACGAAGAGAAGCCGATCTCCGTCGATCTCCCTCCCGCCGTGGTTTTGCGAATCTCGGAGACAGAACCCGGTTTCAAGGGTGATTCGGTCAACAACGTCTTCAAGCCAGCGACGCTGGAAACTGGTCTTCAGGTCAAGATTCCCAATCACGTAACTGAAGGTGAACTGGTCAAGATCTCTACCGAAACCGGAGAGTTCATCGAGCGCGTGAAGGATAAGTAAGACGCTTTCGTAGCTCCCTGACACCTTTGCGGAACTGGTGATGTCCTCCCATCGATGGATGGCGGATGTACCCCGCCTCGATGCCGAGCTTTTCCAGAACCTCTTGAGAAACGCGACCGATGGCAACCGGTACAGCGTTTTCAAAAATGTCGATGAATAATTTCAGCGCTTCGCTACCGGCCGCTTGATCGGACCGGGTTGGCTTGCGATTGGTCAGTGCTTCCCCGGGTCGATGGGGATGCCAGGGGACAGCGTTCCATAACACCAGACCTCTATCGCCAGCGATCTCTCCCCACACCGTGGTTGCGGATCGTTCCTTGTAGGGTTCCGGTCGCCGGGAAGACCTTCGGAAGTTGCCTCCGTTGGTCCACTCCAGCGCTTCAGGCCCTGTCAGGAGATTTTCTCCGGTGAAGGGGATGCCCGTGAAACGGCAGCCAGCCCAGCCGCAGGCCTCTCCGATCAGAACGGCTGAAGCTCCCTGGTGAGCGAGCAGGTACTGGCGCAGGTTTTCGGTACGGATCTTCGCAGCAGTGGCAAGATCCAGTTCTTCATCCCGATCTCGCCACGGGTTGAACAGGCCTGGCGGGCAGGGCTTGCGGATTTTCCGGAGCAATTTTTCAATGCCCTGCTCGAACTTGTCTTTAGGCACGGATCTCCTGTCGCATGCAGAATACAGATCCTCCCGATTTGAGGAACTCACCGGTTTCGATTTCCACCACCTGAAATCCTGCGGTTTCCAGCCTGGATCTGGTCACGGTGGCTCCTGCTGACATCAGGATGTGCCTTGCATCCGGGCACCAGAGATTTCCTGCCAGAAGTTCTCGCGCCTCCCGGTCATCGACCTCGATCAACCGATCAAAAGCGGTTTGCAGAAGAGCCTGCCCCGTCTCGTCGAAGGCGGCGGGAACAAAGGCGGCACAGTTCTCGTCGAGCAGCGTCAATGCGGTGTCGAGATGATAGAAGTGCGGCTCGGGAAGTTGCAGGAAGGCGACCTCAAGATCCAGCATCCGCCCGACCTCCAGGTGGCAATCGATGTCACTGCGAGAGCCGATTCCACACCACAGCAACGCACGACCAGGATGTTTCAGGGTGTCACCGTTTCCTTCCCAGCATCCATCGATGTGATCCGCAATCTCCTGGCAGGGAAGTCCGATCTTTTCCAGCACTTGTCGGTGTTTCGAGCTTTCCAGTCTTCGATTGGGATGACTCATGCGACCAATGATGGCACGGGGAATTCCCTCTCCGTCATTGGTGACGAGGGAAGGGTTGGCGGTGAAAACCTCATCAACCAGTTGATCTTGTGCTTCCAGCAGATGAATCGACAGCCCCAGGGACTCGATGGCATCGGTCAGTCCAAGCCACTGGTTGTGGGCGAGTTCCTGATCGATGGTACCGACCTGCCCTTCCATGTGGGCGTTGCGAACGTCGATGACATCGAAGTGATCAGGTGGGCACAGTAGAGCTCCGGTGACAGGTGCTTCCGACGCAACCGATCGGGGAGGGTGATCATGCCATTGCTGGGCAGTTGTGATCGGATTGGCACTCACCGAGATACCCCCTGTATCAGTTCCCTCGCTGCTTCGATGGATTTTCGATGAAGTGCCGGTAGCCGGTCTCCTCTTTCGATGGGCACGGTATCGAGATCATCCGGGATCACACCGCGGTATCGATAGACCAACGGGTGAATCTCCAGTTTACGATAGGTGATGGCGTGCTGGAACTTGTCGCCATGGCCGATCAGCTTGGCACCGGTGAAGCCGAGCCGTTTGAACTCGTTTTCGACCATCTTCTTCGCTTCGTCGTCAGGTCCAGAGAGTCTGACCAGGGGCGGCCCTCGATGGCCCGGCAGTAATTCACCATCGCCGATCCAGACCAGGATCTGGTCATCACAGATCACCACCGCTGAAGCCCACCATTGCTGTTCCGTGGTTCGTTTCCTGGGTCGGGTTGGCCAGGAGGTGGGGTTGCCGCTGCTTCTGGCGCCGCAACCGGAAGCCAGAGGGCAGATCTGGCAATCGGGAGAGCGGGGTGTGCAGATGGATCGACCGAGATCCATCAACGCCTGATTGTGATTGCCAGGATGCTTTTGATCGAGGGCATCCGCAGCGGCTTTGTGGATTTGTTTTCGAGTCGGTCCGCTTTTTGGATTTCCGTCAATTTTGTGATAACGACACAGTACTCGCTCGACGTTCCCGTCGACCACCGCCAGTGGTTCACCGAATGCGATGCTGCAGATGGCGGCGGTGGTGTACTCGCCGACACCCGGAAGATTGCGAACCAGTTGAGGATCCCTGGGAAAGATGCCGTCGTGTTCGGCGACGATCTGACGCGCTGCGTTGTGCAGGTTTCGCCCGCGTGAGTAATAGCCGAGCCCCGCCCAGTTCTCCAGCACTTCATCTTGAGGGGCACGTGCGAGAGACTTCACGTCAGGGTAGTTATTCATGAATCGATTCCAGTAAGGAATCACCGTTGCCACGCGAGTTTGTTGAAGCATTACTTCTGAGAGCCAGATCGCGTAGGGATCTTTCACGCCGCGCCAGGGCAGTTGCAAGTCCGAGCGGGAAAACCAGTTTGCCAGTTCTCTGGTGATCTGCTGGACCATCGTGCTCTCCCCTTCATGTGCGAGCTCTGCTGCAAATTGCCACACCTAGATGTGCACTCACATCTGCTATAATTCGGAGTTATGCTACAGGCTGCATCGGAGAATGTGATGACAGCAGTTTCGTGCGGAAGGTTCGCCACAATATTTGCCCGATCTTCATCGGCTTTGGCATGATGAGACGGGCTAATTGGATTGGAGGATTACAATGCTAGATTCTCGATTGTGCTGGATGGTGCTGGTGGGGCTCTCCTGTTGCGCCATCGGGGTCAGATCGGATGCACAGATCCTCTTCGAGTATCAACCGGTGACCACTGACATCCTCTACGATGTCACTACCGGTGAAGGCGTCGGTTCCGTGAGCATCTTCAATGCCGAATTGTCCAACAGCCCTGGATTTCCCAACAACGTACAGGGATGGGCGTTGAGTCTGGCCCATGATCCGATCCTCCTCGAATCCACCGCGGTTGATCAGGGGGCCTACATCGAGACGATCGATCCGGATTTCTGGCAGTCTGAAATCCTCCCGACGGGCATCACCATCGGCACGGTGTACAGCTTCATAGGGAATTTAGTTTGCCTCTATGCTGAACCGAAAGAGATAGCGGTGATCACCTACCAGACCGTGGCGCCAGCTCTTGTCGGGGATCAGGATGGCGAGACGGCGATATTGGTCTTTTCTCAGCTGGGGACGCCACCCGTGAGTAACGTGATGGTCGTTGCTGGCGGTCAGTACCCAGTCGATGGTCTGGATGGAATTGTAAATCTGACCCCCTCTCTCGATTCTCCAATCATTCGAGGGGATGCCAATGCGAACGGATCCATCGACCCTCTGGTCGATTCCATCATCAATCTCAATTATCTATTCGTCAGTGGTACTACCGTTGACTGTCTGGATGCCCTCGACTGCAATGACGACGGATCGGTGAATCTCGCCGATCCCATCCTGCTGTTGTCGTGGGGCTTTGCGATGGGGCCGCCGTTGCCGCAGCCGTTTCCTGATTGCGGCGAGGATCCGACCGATGATCCTCTATTTTGCGATGCGAGCGGTTGCCCCTGAGTTGGCAGAAGCGCCCGGTGGATCGATGTCAGCCATTGATCCACCCGGTAGCTGCCCATCCGGAAAGATGCTCGCCGCTTGCTGAATCCGTTGCCGGTGTACTGGCATCTGGCCACGGATTCACTACATTCCTTCTATGAGCAATACTTTCGGAGAGTACCTCCGGATCACTACCTGGGGCGAGTCTCATGGCCCAGGAATCGGTGTCGTGATCGATGGCCTGCCGGCGGGGATTCCCGTATCGGTCGACGAGATTGCAGCGGATCTGGCTCGACGCAGGCCTGGCGGTGCACTCGCCTCGGCGCGTCAGGAGCCGGACACACCGCAGATCCAGTCGGGGCTGCTCGACGGCAAGACGCTCGGATCGCCGCTGGCGATCTGGATCGAATCGGTCGACGCTCGTTCGCAAGATTACGATTCCCTTGCCGATTTGTACCGTCCAGGTCATGCCGACTTCACCACCGAAGCCCGTTACGGCCTGCGTGATGCTCGAGGTGGCGGACGCGCCAGTGCGCGAGAGACCGCGGCGCGAGTCGCCGCGGGTGCCGTGGCCCGGGCTCTCCTGCACAGCGAGTACGACCTCGAGATCATCGGTTGGGTCGATGCCATCGGTTCGATTCGTGCGGAGGTGAACCCGACGACGGTCGTGGCCCAGCAGGTAGAATCCTCACCGGTTCGTTGTCCCGATCAGGCCTGTTCCGGTGCCATCGTCGAACAGATCGAGTCTGCTCGGGAGCAGGGTGACAGCCTCGGTGGTTGGGTCGGTGTGGTTGCCCGGGGGGTTCCGGCTGGTTGGGGAGATCCGGTTTTTGCCAAGGTGAAATCTCTACTGGGTTCAGCGATGCTATCGATCCCTGCGGCGGTCTCGTTGGAACTGGGCGACGGCATCGCCTCCACCACCAGAAGTGGTAGCCAGAACAACGATCAGATGGTTTCTGACGGAAGCGGTGGCATGCGACAGGAAACCAATCGATCCGGTGGATTACAGGGAGGCATCACCAGTGGCGCACCGTTGTGGTTGCGTGTCGGATTCAAACCGACCTCCACCATCGGCACTGCCCAGAACACCATCAACACTGCTGGAGATGAGGTGGTGTTCGAGGGCAAGGGTCGCCATGACCCGTGCGTCGTTGCCCGCGCTGTGCCGATCGTCGAGGCGATGCTGGCCCTGGTGCTGGCGGACCGGATGCTGGCAAGTCGTGCCACACCACCAGCATAGATTCAGGGCAGCGATTTGTTGATTCCAGGCAGTTTTACAGGACAATGGACCCTTGGGTTCAGATTCGATCTTTTCGAATTGATCCGATCAGGAGTTCGGTAGCTGCTGGATGCTCCGGAGTCGAAAATTTATTTGTAATGGTTGGCGGGTATTTTCCGCACACGAGAGGGCTCAATGTTGCGCATTTTGATGCTGGTAACGGTGCTGTGTTTCTCGGTGATTTTCCCCGAGTTGCTCCCCGCTCAGGGAATTGATGTGACTCCACATTCGCAGCTGGTTGGAACCGAATATTCTGAATCCTTTGGTTGGTCGGTAGCCTCTGCAGGAGATGTTGACGACGACGGGGTTCTCGATTTCATCATCGGGTCACCTGATTCCGATGGTGGGCCTGGTCTCGATGCTGGTCGAGTTACAGTGGTATCCGGCGCTGACGGCAGCCTGCTCTACGTGATTGATGGTGAGTCTGATGGTGATCGATTCGGATATGCGGTCTGTGGTATCGGAGATTTCGACAGCAACTCGCAAGATGATTTCGTGTGTGGGTCTCCCAACTCGAATGCCGGCGGAACTGGTCTGGATGTAGGTAGGGTTTACGGCATCCAGAGCGGCACCAATGCCTATCAGTTTTATGATGGCCCTTCCGACAATTCACGATTTGGTGAATCGGCAAGTGCTGCCGGCGATGTCAACGGCGATGGGTACGCCGATGCCATCATCGGAGCCAGCGGAGCCGATTCCGCCTATGTGATTTCTGGCCTTGATTTCGCCGTGCTGTACGCCTTTACAGGTACTGCCGGTTCTGAGTTTGGTGTTTCAGTCGGTGGCGCTGGTGATGTCAACAGTGATGGGTTCGACGATGTCATCGTGGGTGCTCCCTCTGATGATAACGCTGCTTCCAATGCCGGAGCGGCGATGGTTTATTCCGGTTTCAGTGGTGCGCTGTTGTATACCTTTGAAGGGGAAGAAAACGATGAACTGGGCCGGGCAGTCGGTGGTGCCGGGGATGTGAATGGAGATGGTGCAGAAGATATTCTGATAGGCATTCCGCTGCGCGAAGAAGCTCGCATCTATTCGGGGGAGACTGGAGCTCTGGTGCACAGTATCGAGGTGGCAGAAGCCGGATTTGGTATTTCCCTGAGTGGGATTGGCGATGCTGATGGGGATGGATCATCCGATGTCATCATCGGTTCCGAAGCTCGTTTTGTAGGCATCTACTCGGGCTTCACGGGTTTATCTCTGGCGACGTTTACCGCCCCTGCTCCATCTGATCTTGGTGCCAGTGTCAGTGGTCTGGGTGATCTCGATGGCGATGGATTTCCCGAGATCATCATCGGAGATCCCGGATACACCGACAACCAGGCGGTAGGTTCCGACATGGGAATGGTTCTGGTCTACTCGCTGTCACCCGCAATTGCTCCCGTTGAAAATTTCCGCCGAGGTGATGCGAACCAGGATGGTGGATTCAATATCGCCGATCAGATCTATCTGCTGGCCGCACTATTTTCCGGGGGAGCCGTTTGCGAGTGCCCCGATGCGTGCGATCAGAACGACGATGGCGGTGTCAACATCGCTGATGCGATCTATGGCCTTGCGGCACTCTTCTCCGGCGGCACGCCAACTCCCGATCCGGGACCAACCAACTGTGGCGGCGATCCGACCGATGACGCCCTCTCAGAATGTATCTACAACAGTAGCTGCTAACGGCTTTCTGCAACGACTCTCTCTCGGTAGGCTAGCGGTACTTCCGCTGTTACTTCAGCGAGACCGTTCCTTTAGGAGTGCCGATGCCCTGGATCGACAAGCTGACCGAGGATCAGGATGAATCGGGAACCCTGGCGCGGGTTTATGCCGCTTCGGCGTCCCGTGCTGGCGAAGTGGCACAGATTCTTCAGGTGATGTCTCCTCGACCCGATCTGCTGGAGAAGTTCATCGAGTTCTATGTCCAGTTGATGCATCACTCGTCCGGTTTGACTCGCGCGGAGCGGGAGTGGGTGGCGGTTCTGACCAGTCAACACAATGACTGCCATTACTGAATCGAGTCTCACCTGCGAGATCTCGCGTCACAGCCTGGCAGCGAGCATCTCGTCGAAGCGGCCCGGTCCGGGTCAGCAGCCCTCGATGGTCGACTGCAAGCGATCGCTGCCTTCACCGAGAAGTTGTCGCGAACTCCGTCACGGATGAGTGCCGACGATATCGCGCAGTTGAATGCGGTCGGTCTTGACGACGCGACGATTCTTGAACTGGTCCACGTCATCGGCTTCTTTCATCACATCAATCGTGTCGCCGATGCCCTGGGTGTCGACCTGGAATCCTGGATGCCTCCCTCTTCTGCGTGATACTGACCAAATTCCAGGCTCCAGGGCCTGGCAGGGTGCTGCTGGTGATTTGAACAGAGCCCGTCCAGGGCGTAGGATGGGAACAAGGGTCCGAGACGGTCTGCTGAGCGGATTCTAACAGGAGACAGGGATAGAGAGACGAGGAACCGATGCGCAGCGGAACCGATCACGTCCAGAAGTTGCTGGGTCGAATTCGATTCAGACGACGTCTGAGGGCGGTGGTTCAACATTCCGGCACGATCACGGCGATCGCGATCTCGGCGATGGCGCTGCTAATACTGCTCGACCGGCTGGTTTCGGTCACATTCTCTGATCAGGTCTTCTACGGCTTACCGACGGCCCTGTTGCTGGTGGCCGTGATCGTTGCTTATCTGTCGGTTCGAAACACTCCGGTATCTGAAGCTGTCGAGGCGGAGAAATCGGAGCGAATTCCTCAAACCATTTCAACTTCGCTTTTTGCCGAGCAATCGGAATTTGGAACCGAAGCTGCTGACAAGATTACCTTTGATGCTCAACAGCTAGCGGGCAAGGTCGATTCGCGTCGTGCCATCCCACTGGGGATGCCCGGTAACGTGATGAAAGCGGTCTATGCCCTGGCACTGCTGCTGGTGGTGACCACCCTTCCTCGCTTCGATTTGCTAGGTGTCGAGGAGCAAGCGGTCAAGAAGCAGCGCGAACAAGATCGAGTTGTACGCAAGGAAGGGGCTCTGCACCGACGAATGAGTGAGATCTCACGGATCGCGCAGCAGCATCGGATCGATCCGGAAACCCGCAACCTGTTGGCGAAACTTGCCAAGAAACCTCCGGAGCTACCAGCGGGAAAACCCTCCGACAGGGCTACAGAATCGAAATCCGCTCAAGAGCGCACTCGCAAAGCTCGACGCGATGTTGCCAGTCGATTGGATCGTTCAGCGCTGGAGGCGGCACGGAATACCGCGGACCGGGTACGTCAGAGTGCCGAGCGCAGTGGTGAGCCCAGATCAGAGGAGGCGCGTGAACTGCAGCAAGCGCTTCGCAAGGGAGATCTCGGGAGAGCAGCACTGGAGTTGCAAAAGCTGGCCGAGCAGGCGGCTCAGGAAGGGCAAGCTGGGGATCAGGCCCGAGAGGATCTGTCCCGACTCGCGGAATCGCTGGGGCTGCCCGACGATCTGGCCTCCAAGTTCGCCAGGAAATCGGGAGATGGCAGTTCAGGGAGCGCTGCCGATCCAGATGACCTGAAGCGTCTGGCCCAGCAGTTGGATCAGCTTGCGCGGTTGCTCAGGGAGAGCGACCTGCTCGACCATGCTCTCGATCAGATCCAGTTCACCGAGGCTGAACTGAGCTCATTGCCTTCCGAGTGGCCGGACGGGCCGCCTCCTCAAATCTGTCCTGATTGCCTCGCCGGTACGTGACAGCTAAAGGGTGGAGGAACCTGACAGGGTTCCTCCAGTGAACGAAGTTTCGTTCACCTCAATCAACCAGAATCCCAAACACCAGCAGGGGCCGCGGCGGGAGCTTCCGTTCGACCGGGATCGGGTGTGGCTCTTCAGCTTGGAAATGGTGGCGGCACACCTCCTGAGGCCAAAGATGGGGAAACTGACACTCAGGTGGAAAGACTCCAGGGGCGAGGCCACCAAGGAGTTACGGTGGCTACGTTGCTGGTTGAGGGTGCTGCACCCAGTGGCGAAGCGAAGCAGCAATTGCGCCAGGCGATCGAGGCGAGTTCGCGTACCGCAGAGTCCGAGCTGGAGAACCAGCGAATCCCAGCTTCCCTTCGACGGGTGGCTGCGGATTACTTCGATCGTATTCAGGGACGCACCGACGACTGAGCGATACAGCCTCGTTGTTTAATCTAAAATTGGATGGGGAGGATGCGGATGCGCTGGGGCGCGGCCAGTTTGATCACTCTTCTCCTGAGCTCCTGTTCCTACTCAACTGTGGACCCTCTATCCTCGACAGGCTTCATCGGAGGACCTGGCAGGGGAGTCGGTCGGTTTTTCCAGCCGAGGGCCATCAGTGCGTTACCCGGGGGCGATTGCATCGTGATCGATCGAAGTGGCCGGGCCCAGGTCTTTGATCGGGGTGGGCAAATCGAGGCGGTATGGATGTTGCCAGAATGGTCAGCAGGTCATCCCATCGATTTGTGTCTGACCGAGCAGGGGACACTACTGGTAGCCGATACCCACTACATGAGAATCATCGAATTTGATCTGGGCGGCCGCGAAATCCGTCGTTTTGGTGAGGGAGTCGGACTGGAACTGGTTCGTGGTATCGATGTCGCCCCTGACGGTTCCATCCTGGTTGCATCCTACGGCGAAAAAGACCGGATCTTCCGATTCGATCGGGAAGGATCATTGCTGTCGATCTGGGGCGAGAGGGGAGATGGCCCTGACCAGTTTCTCCGACCCGAGGGGATCACCGTTGGTGCCGATGGTACGGTTCTGGTCGTTGATTGTGGCCATCACAGGATTTTACGTTTTACTCTCGAGGGAGAGCATCTTCAAACCGTTGGTCGGGCCGGTCGCGATCCGGGAGAATTTGATAATCCATTCGACATCGACAGTCTTTCCGACGGTGGTTTCGTGGTCGTGGACAAGGCCGGTTGCCGGGTCCAGAGATTCCGTGGTGACGGAACGCTGATCGCAGCACAGGGCGGTGCCGGTACCGGTGACGGGCGACTCAGCGAGCCGAGGGGGATTGCAATCGAAGAAGAGGGCGGTCAGGTGAGAGTGCTGATAGCAGATACCGGCAATCATCGTGTGGTGGTCTCACAGCTACCGGGAGGGTCATCCTGATGTTCTCTCTCGGTTTTGAGTCACCTGCCTGGCTCTGGTTGCTGATTCCAGCTCTTGGCTGCGTGGTTTATTTCACTCGAAATAGTCGAGCTGGGTTACCCGCGATGGTCCAGAAGTTTGCTCTGTCGCTGAGATGTCTGGCAGTAGTCGCCATCATCTCCGCGCTGGCGCAGGCGGTGATTATTTCCGGAGGTGAAGGCCTCAGCATACTGGTGCTCAGAGATCTTTCTGCTTCGGTCCCCCGTCTGGTCAGTGATGAAATTGTCACCAACATTTCAAAACGACTGGGTCAGCTCGATCCACCGGATCAGGTGGCCTTTGCATCTTTTGCCAGTGATCAACAGCTGGAGCAGCCGATGGGGCTCAGGCTTGGATCTGGTATCTCCGCCGACATCGATCGATCCAGCTCAAACATCGCTTCTGCGTTGCGTTTTTCAGCCAGTAATCTGGAGGGCAGTGCCCCCGGTGGAGCGCGGCGCATCGTGCTCGTCAGCGATGGCAATTCCACCGAGGGTGATCCGGTGCAGGAGGCGAAGAATCTGGCGACTGCAGGAATCGTTGTCGATGTGATTCCCGTCCGGTATGACCACCAGAACGAGATGATCCTGGAGGATGTGCAAGTACCGGAGACGGTTCGACCGGGTCAGGTGTTTTCGCTGGATTCTGTCGTCTGGTCGAGTCGCGTTGCTGCTGCGACCCTGGTTCTCTCCGAGGCAGATCAAATCATCGAACGAAGATCTGTTCAGCTGGAGTCAGGGCGAAATCGGATCACCTTCGGACTGGCTGCCACATCAGCCCCTCTTCGGAGGCTGAGGGTTTCTGTCTTCCCCGAGGAGGGCGCGGATTCCCTGGAGCAAAATAACTCCGGGTTGGGCCTGGTGCGCACCATCCAGCCAGCTCGGGTGTTACTGGTTACCAACGATTCCGGACAGACGATCAGCAATGCCCTTGCCGCAGGCAGCATCCTTGTCGATGTGGTCCCACCATCGGGACTGTCTGGAATTGCCGAGGATTACCTGGGTATCGAGGCGGTAATCCTCGACGACGTATCTGCTTTCGATATCGATCCGGATCGGATTGCTCTGATCGAAAAATTGGTCCACTCCAACGGGATGGGCTTGTTGATGGTGGGGGGGCCGAACTCTTTTGGTGCTGGCGGATGGCGTGGCACCAAGGTGGAAGAAGCGCTGCCGGTGAAGATGGATATCCGTCAGCGTAAGAAACTTCCCAACGGCGCTCTTGCAGTGATTTTGCATACTTGTGAGTTTTCGCAGGGAAACCTGTGGGCTCGAAGAATTGCCATCGCTTCACTCGATGCGTTGACAGAGCAGGATCAGTTTGGCGTTCTGGTCTACGCCAATGGCATCGACGGTTGGGGAGTTCCGCTCCAGCCAGTGGCGGACAAGGTGGCCATTCAAGCGAAGATTGAAGGCCTGTCACCTGCAGACATGGTTCAGTTTAGTCCCACGATGAAGTTGGCTCTGCAGTCCCTTCTGGTGGCGGATGCTTACTCGAAGCATGTAGTGGTTATTTCTGATGGGGATCCTCCTCCGCCAAGCAAGCAGCTAGTGGATGCCTACGTCGAGGCCGGGATCCAGATCTCGACGATTTGCATCAAGCCACACCCTGGCCCAGAAGGCCCCGCGCGTATGAAGAAAATTGCTCTCGATACGGCTGGGCGCTACTACTTCGTCTCCAATCCAGCACTGTTGCCACAGATCTTCTTTCGTGAGGCTTTGACGGTGCGTCGAAATTTGATCGAGGAGTCGACGTTCGTGCCGAGCATCGTGGAGATTGCTGATCCGATTCGTGGCCTGGCAGTCGATGGTTTTCCGCCACTTCATGGTGTTGTCCTGACGACGGTGAAGCCTTTATCGCGTCTGGTACTGATCAATGACGAACAGGATCCAGTCCTGGCACTGAACAGGCATGGTCTGGGAAAGACCGCAGCTTTGACCACCGATGCTCGTGCTCGATGGAGTGCTGATTGGATCTCCTGGAGTGGTTACTCGACATTCTGGAGTCAACTGGTTCGATCGATATCGCGCGAAACCGATTCAGGCATCCTGGAAGTGACTCACCAGGTTGAAGGAAATGTCGGAACGGTGATCGTGGATGCAATCGATCCCGACGGTCGGTTTCTGGATGGGCTCGATGTCAACGCGATCCTGGTCGGACCGGATCTGTCAGAAGAAACGGTGGTCGTCAATCAGGTGGCACCAGGTCGCTACATCGGAAAGTTCTCTGCTGAGCAAGAAGGCTCTTATCTGTTGCGAGTCGATCATGAAGATGGACAGGGGAACAGGGGCGGTCAGACCAAGGCGATTTCTGTTGGATATCCTGCAGAGTACCGCTCCTTGAGAAGTAACGCAGATCTTCTCCGGCGAATCGCCGAGGCTTCTGGAGGTCGGGTGCTATCAGGGCAAGACGATCTGCTCGATAGATCATTGCCGCGGAAACGTGATCGAGAACCACTCTGGATGACTTTAGCGATGATCGGTCTTGGATTGTTCTTTCTCGATATCGTGGCGAGGCGGGTCCAGTTCCGGATTCCGCGCAAGGAATCGAGACGACGAAGCGTCGACAGCAGTGATCCGCTGCCCCCGGCCAGCGAAGAATTATCGCGCAAGCCGGCGATTGGTCCCTCCAGGACGGTCGCTGCGAAACTCCGAAAACAGCAGCCAGAGGAGCAAAACGAGCAGGTCGAAGGCTCCTCGGGGGACCCTGATGAACGATCCGAGGATCTGCGTAAATTGATCGAAGCGCGCAAAAGAAGGCGAAATCGGGGCAAATAACAGCTTCCTCAGGCCGATCAGCAGCTCTGTTCTTACCGGTCCGGTTGACGATCGACTGTCGTGACTCCAGCATCTCCAGTTATCCCCGGCAATTACCTCCGGGGAGGGAGGTCCGTTGCCTTCGCAAACATCGCCATCTACACCGGCTACCGAAGATGGATCCCTGACATCCGCGCCACTGACAGTCGTGGCAGCGGTCCTGAACGAACGGGAGAATATCGAGCCATGGCTCGAGAATCTTTCCTGGGTTGATCGAATTGTCGTGGTTGATCATGGCAGCGTGGATGGATCTCGCGAACTTCTCGAAGAGCAGTCACATGTCGAAGTCGTTGATGCTCCAGCTGGGGAGGGTTTGATAGAGGACATCCGTAGACTGGGGCTCGATTGCGTTACGGACGGCTGGATTCTGGTTCTCGATCTGGATGAGCGTGTCACTGACGATTTGCGGTTCGAGATCCGTGAGCTGCTGGAAAAAGATCCTCCTCCGGATGGTTTTCGGATTCCGTTTCGCCACTACCTGTTCGGTCGCTGGCTACAGCATGGAGGCTGGGATGACCATCATCTGAGACTCTTCAGGGCAGGGTCTGGAGATTACTTGCCAGGCTTGATCCATTCCGATGCCGTCGTGACGGGAACTGTCGGGCAGCTTGAAGGTAAGATTCTTCACTTTGCACATCCCACGATTCACGACTTTTTGGCCCGGATGAATCGGTACACGACACAAAGTGCTCCCGCTCTGGCAAGGGGTGAAGTGGGTGGATTGCGAAAACGGAGAATGTTGCCGCCTTCACGTCTTGCATGGATGAGAGCCAGTGCTTCGGTCTTCTGGTGCCGATACATCAAGGATCGTGGCTTCAAAGATGGTATGCCTGGCTTTATTACCGCTGTATTGATGGCAGCATATATCTTTGTCGAACAGTCGAAAGCATGGGAATACCAGCTGGAGTCCCAAAGATGAATGACCAGGAGCGCAAAAAGAAGAGTTCGGGGATCGTACGCTTGTTCAGGTACGCTCTTCCGTACCGCAAGGTCATCCTGATGATCATCGCGTTGATGGTTTTCTACTCTGCCGCCAACAGTTTACGTCTCGCAGCGGTCGGCCTGGTCATCGATGGCGTCGTTTCTCCCCCGGTGGAAGGCCAGCGGGGGCGCACGGTCACCATGTTCGAGGATTATCTGCTTCCGTTACTGCCCGGCGATGTGGAGCTTCCCCGGCAAACTGAAGAGGTCTTCCGGATCAAAGGTGGTCAGCTGATCGGAGTGCTTTCCGATACGAGAGATTCAGCTCATTTCTCCATGGAGAATGGGATCATTACCGAAGCCCAGTTGCTACACGGTGGCCAGATTCATGGAATTTCCGCAGCTCGTGTCGAAATCAGGAATGGTGCGATTGATCAGATTCGCCCCTTGCAAGCCGAGGAGCTGGAACAGCTGGGAATAGCGGTTCTGCAGCAAGATTCTGAAGTTGCACAATACTCTGTGGCCACAATTACGACCCCTTCAACATTGCATCTCTACTCCGGAAATCCAGGATCAGGAGCCCTGCAGTTGTTGTGGATTGCCGCATCGATCATCGCTTCTTTGTCGATCGTCGTGGCCCTTTGTAGCTTTTACCGGCTGGTTCTCGGTCAAAAAGTGCGGATACAGATCATCATCGACATTCGAAATGCGCTGTTTCGGCACCTGTCGCGGCAATCTCTCGATTACTACGAATCCCGCCGACATGGAGATGTGGTTTCGCGGTCGGTCGGCGATGTGGCCAGTGTCTCTTCTTCGGTCCAGTTTCTGTTCGGGGAGTTCCTGCAGAGTCCGTTGACGATTCTCTTTTCTCTTTCGGTAGCCTTCATCGCTTCATGGCAGATGACCCTGGCCATGATTCCACTGCTGTTGCTGCTGGCCTTGCCTGTATTTCGTCAGGCAAAGAAGGTGAGGACCAGATTCCGGGGCGCACTATCGCATGCAGGGGAAACCACAGAGGGGCTTTCTCAGCTCTTTTCCGGGATCCGGGTGGTGAAGAGTTTTGGTCTCGAACGACAGCATCAGGCTCAATTCGAGAAGACGTCCCACGATCTACAGCGAGCACTGGTGAGGACAGAGGTTGCCAAGGCCAAGGGGCGCAGTTTTGTCGAAGGTCTATACAATTTGCTGTCTGCCCTTGCGATCGCAGTGGGTGGGTGGGTCATCTTGAGTGGCTGGTTGCAGATTTCTCTGGGCGATTTCACGGTCTTCCTGGCTGCCATTCTTTCCTGTTACAGTCCGGTCAAGAGTCTGGCGAGGATGGCGACCACGGTGGGCGAATCGGTGGGGGCTTCCGATCGCATCTTCGAGGTACTGGATACTCCGATGACCGTGGTGGATCTTCCCTCAGCGCAGCAGATGAAGCCATTTTCCACGAGCATCGAATTTGAAAATCTCCGATACGTATATGCTGGCCAGGACCAGTACGCTCTCGATGGGGTCGACTTTACCATCAGAAAAGGGGAGCGGGTTGCTCTGGTAGGTCCTTCGGGGGCTGGCAAGTCGACGATATTTGATGTTCTGGCTCGCTTCCGCGAACCGACAGCAGGTCGAGTTCTGGTCGATGGACTGGATTATTGTAAATTGACTCATGCATCCTTGTTGCACCAGATTGCCATCGTTGGCCAGGAACCGTTTTTATTCCATTCGACCGTGAAAGAAAATATCAGAGGAGGTCGTTCTGATGCGACCGACATGGAGATCGAGAAGGCCGCGGAGGCCGCATCGATTCATGATGAGATCAGCGCTCTTCCGGATGGTTACGATACCCTGATCGGCGAGAGAGGTGATCGTTTGTCGGGAGGGCAACGTCAGCGGATCACCATCGCCCGGGCGATCCTCAAAGATGCTCCCATCTTGCTACTCGATGAGGCGACAGCCTCCCTCGACTCCGAGAGTGAGCAGAGAGTGCAACTGGCCCTGGAAGAACTGATGAAAGACAGGACGGTACTGGTGGTGGCCCACCGCCTCTCGACTGTCAGGAATGTCGATCGGGTGCTGGTGCTGGAGCAGGGAAGAATCGTCGAGCAGGGAACCGATGACTCGCTGCGCAGTTCCGGGGGGCTCTACTCGCGTCTGAGCGCGCTCCAGGAGATGGGATTGGCTGAGGGTGGCCAATCAGGACGGCCAGATAAAGCCACTCCGGTTGGGCCGTTTGAATAGTAAGTTCCGTCGTGTCAAATAGTCAAACACATCGTCGGCAATCGTTGCCGGGTTGAATTTCCTGTTGAAACCGTATATTTGAGCCCTTTTAGACTACTCCACAAAGTTTTCTTCCGACTTTGGCCCCGCTGTTGCTTATTAACATTCAGCGCAGGGGGGACTATCCCTGCGAAACATTATACAGACTCTTCCTCGCTGTTTGGGAGTGTGGCCCACGAAACCCCCTTTCGTTGGACACCTCCCTTTTTTATTGGTTTACCTGGCGGGTCACCGTCCCCACCGTTTCGGCGATGGCCTCGGCCACTCGTGTCGGATCTCCCGCTTCGAGGCGGTGATGGATGGGCAGAGCGAGCACCGTCTGAGCCGCCGATTCGGCGACGGGGAAGTCACCGCGTTGATATCCCAGATGCTGAAAGCAACCCTGTTCTGGCAAGGTGCTGGGGTAGTAGACACCCGTATTCACTCCTCGGCGGGAGAGTTGCTCTCGTAATCGGTCTCGGCCCTCGACCCGTACGACGAATTGATGCCAGCAGTGATCGGAGCCATCCGTACGACCCAGAGGCGTCACTCGATCCAGCAGATCGAACTTCTTCAGGGCTTCCAGATACTCGGTTGCATTACGTAGCCGTACTTCTTGCTGTTGCCGATGTTTCTCGAGGCGCACGGAGAGGACTGCGGCCTGGAATCCATCCATTCGTGCATTCCATCCCAACATCTGGTGGTGATAGCCTCCAGTATCGCCATGGACTCTGAGTAAACGGACACGGGATGCGATTTCCTCATCCTGGCATATGACCATTCCAGCATCTCCAGCAGCGGCGAGATTTTTTGTTGGATAGAAGGAAAAGACACCTGCTGCTCCGATAGCGCCGGCAGATTTCCCTCGATATTGAACATCAAAAGCCTGGGCAGCATCCTCAACGATGGGAACGGAGTACTGCTCGGAGATTT
Organism: Planctomycetota bacterium; assembly: GCA_036125855.1. Lineage (GTDB taxonomy): Bacteria > Planctomycetota > UBA8108 > UBA1146 > UBA1146 > UBA1146. Next base: position 30,712 of record JAYZTT010000008.1, on the reverse strand, counting down.
GTAATAGTGGATCCATCGCTGCGGTTTGTCCGTAGAGATGGACGGGCATGATCGCGCGGGTTTTTTTGCTGACTTTTTCTGCTACCTGCTGCGGACAGATGCAGAGTGTACTTGCATCAAGATCTACAAAGACGGGGATTGCCCCGAGCTGGGCGATGACCGAAGCGGTCGAGAAAAAACTATAGGCTGGCACGATGACTTCATCCCCGGGTTCTACTCCGACGGCGGCCAGCGCGATTTTCAGTCCGTCCGTTCCACTCGAAACCCCGATGGCATGAGCCACTCCCAGTCGATCCCGGCATTGCGATTCGAATTGCTCGGTCTTTGCTCCCAGGCAGAAAGACCTGGAATCTATCGCCTCCTCGATGGCTTTGATCCAGTCCTTCTTCTCGGAGAGGTCTTCGGGGCCGACCGCGAACATATCGATTTGATTGCTACTAGACATGGGGCCTCTCTGCTGAGCCGCTGATCAGATGCTTTTGCTCCACGAGCCACTGGACGAACCGATCGATGCCTTCCTCCAGGCTGACTTTCGGTTGATAGCCTAACATGGCATTGGATTTCTCAAGAGAAGCACACGTTCGAGAAACATCTCCCGATTGGGAAGGCTCGGTTTCGATGGAGTAATCGACTCCACAGCTTTTTCCTATAACTTTGATCAGTTGATCGAGACGAATACTCCGCTGATTCCCAAGATTGAAGATGTCAAATCCGTCGCAACGATCGAGCGCTAGCAAGGTGCCGTCGATGATGTCATCGATATAGGTGTAATCCCTTTCAGAGGATCCATCTCCATACATCGAAACTGGTTCGCCGCTGAGGATTCTGGAACAAAAGCGGTGAATCGCCATGCTGGGTCTCTGTCGAGGACCATAGACGGTGAAGTATCTCAGGCAAGAAATGTGGATTCCGAACGATTGGTGGAATGAGTTGCAGAGAAGTTCTCCCGAACATTTTGTGGCGGCATACGGCGAGACAGGATCCGAGACAGGATCACTCTCCTTGAAGGGAGTTTCAGTTCGTTCTCCATAAACAGACGAGGAAGATGCGAAAACGAAATGGTCGATCGAATGATCTCGAGCCATCTCAAGAAGATGTGCTGTGCCATGGAAGTTCACATCGGCATATTCTGCTGGCTTCTTCATCGAGGTGCGTACGCCGGTCATGGCAGCGAGGTGAACGACCGCCTCCAGCTGACGGGTTTGTCCGATGTGCTGGAGAAGAGATGTGTCACGAATGTCCCCCTCGATGAGGTCGAATCCCGATGTTGAGACGAGTTCGGCGATATTCGATCTCTTGAGGTTGGGATCATAATCGGAGTCGAAGGAGTCGAGGCAGACGACCGCATCGCCTCTGTCGATGAGGCGCTGACAGATATGGCTGCCTATGAATCCGGCTCCGCCGGTGACGAGTACGTTTCTACTCACTGGACGATCCTCAAGGGAATACCCTTTCTGGTGACAAGGAAGGCTTCAGCTGAGATTCTAGAGGAGCACTCTCATGTCGCCAACTGGACCGTTTAAGATGCACTCAATTCTTCGTGCCCTGATAACCGGTGGGATCTTCGATTCCGGCATCTTCAAATCCTCGTCTTCTGAGTCCGCAGGAGTCGCAGACGCCACAGGCAAGCCCCTGGGGATCTGGATCGTAACATGAGAGGGTGATCGACAGGTCCACCCCCAGCTCGGTGGCAGTTCGAATAATCTCAGCTTTCGTCATGTTGACCAGCGGGGCCTGGAGTCGCCACCAGGGTTCCTCGTCGGTGGCTGTCCCTTCCCTCGTGCCCAGACTCGCCGTTTCAAGAAAAGAAGAGAGGAACTCCGGACGGCAATCCGGGTAGCCACTGTAATCGAGAGCATTGACACCGATCCAGATGTCGCGCACTCCTCTGGCTTCTGCCACGGCGATGGCGGTCGAAAGAAAAACCAGGTTGCGAGCAGGCACATAGGTGGCAGGAATTTCTTCTCGTGATGTGGCCCCCGTTTCCGGCTCCGGGGGAATGGGATTTGATCCGAGCAGTGCAGATCCACCGATCTGGTCGAAAGGCAGATCGAGAACCAAGGGAGCAGGTAAATCGAGCGAAGCAGCGATCTGATGAGCCCGCTCGATTTCGATCGCATGGTTCTGACCATACCGAAAGGTGAGCGGGAGGGGACGGTATCCACGGGACACGGAGATGGCCAGGACCGTGCTCGAATCGAGACCGCCGCTAGCGAGCGCTACAGAGTCAATCTGAGGTTGTGTATCGAAAGCGTCAACCAGCGGTTCCTCCTCGTGGTAGGATTCTTCCAGGTCGTATATCCTTAACCGCTGGAGACGGCAAGAGCCAGAGTTGTAAGGATCACGTAGACGGGGGAATTTTGAGAATTCTCGTGGTGGCAGGAAGATTGGACTGGTCGGTCCCGACGACGCATGCGTTGGGGCTCGTGGAGGGTCTGATTCAGCGCGGGCATGAAGTCCAGATGGTGTGCCGTGGTGGAGTTTTTCTGCCACGTTTCCAGTCGTTGGGGGTCGAGGTTTATCAGGATCCCGGTTCCTGGCTGGCACGTCGCCGGATGACCACTTTTTTGCATGGCTTTCAACCAACGGTAATTCATGCGGTTGGAGGACACGGTTCATTACGGATCGCCAACCGATTATCCGTGCTGCTTGGCAGGCCCTTTGTTCACACCGTTCACTCCTGGTTACGAGCAGAACGAACCGCGAGATCAACGCGATCTGCTGCAGGTGTGATCGTTGTCAATCAAGATCTTCGACAGCACATGGTGAGTGAGTTGGGAATCAAGAAGGAACTGATCCGGGTGATCCCCTACGGTATCGATGTGCTGGAGACCGATCCTCTGCCGTGGGTGCCCAGAAAGATTCCGGTCATCGGTACAGTTGGTCGACTGGAAAAAGGACGGCGTCTTGATGACTTCCTCAATGCGGCAAGTCTGTTACGTCAAAAACTGGGAGAAGTGATCTTCACGGTGCTCGGTGAGGGCCCTGATGAGGGTCGGTTGAGATCGGTTTGTAAATCTATGGATCTGGAAGGTCACCTGACCTTTGCTGCTCCCCCCGCTGACGTGGATGCGGTATACCGCGCGTTTGACGTCCTGATGCTGGTCAGTGACTGGGGTGGAGCGGGAGTTCACCTGCTCGAGGGATTGGCGCGAGGGGTGCCCACCATCGCCACCGGTGGCGGTGAAATCCTCTCCCTGCTCGGTGAGGAGGGAGTCTGCACGCTGGTCCGTCCGCGAGATCCAGAGGCTCTCGCACAGGCCGGGGCGCGCCTGCTGGCGGATCCAGAGCGAGCGAAGAAGCAGGCCGAGAAGGGTGTGGAATACGTTCGCAACACCTATCCAATGCGCGTCATGCTCGATCGTGTAGAAGAGTTACACGAGAGCCTCCGCCAGGCCATCACCGCCTGATCAGGGATCATGATGGGTTGGTGGACAGGGTAGCTGGGTGGAGATATTCTTTTGACATGACGAACGTGATCGTCGTCCCTGCGCGTCTTGCGTCGCAGCGACTTCCTGGAAAGCTCCTGCGCGATGAGACCGGCTGGCCACTGATACGCCACGTCTACGAGCTCTGTTTAGAGGTCTCGGACGTGGATAAGGTCATCGTCGCTGTAGATGGCGAGGAGATTGGCGAGGTCGTTCGGTCGTTCGGTGGTGAGGTTGTGATCACCTCACCAGATCTTCCCACCGGCACCGATCGTGTTGCCGAGGCGTGTCGAACTCTCTCTCTTTCCGCCGATGATCTGGTGATCAATGTTCAGGGAGATGAGCCCGACCTGGACCCGGGGCATGTTCAGAAACTCCTGAAATTGCTTCAAGACCACCCCTCATGTCAGGTCGCAACTCTTGCAGTGAGGAGGGGCGGCGACGACTCAGCTGCGGATTATCACAATCCGAATCGGGTCAAGGTGGTCATGGATAAATCCGGCCGAGCGCAGCGATTTACTCGCAAGCCGACCGGGGATCCTCCGAATGAGGCGGTCCCTGAGGCCGGTTGGCTCCAGCATATCGGAATTTACGGGTTTCGTGCGGGGGCACTGGAGGAGTTCAGAACCCTTCCCAGGGGAGAATTGGAGCAACAAGAGCGACTTGAGCAGTTGCGCCTGCTGGAAGCAGGGTGTGAGATCAGGGTAGGGGTCGTGGAAGCGGCGGCTTCCGGGATTGATACTGAAGAAGACTACAGACGATTCGTGGAGAATACCCGCAGGATGCGGGAAGATCGGGGAGACGAGAATCCTGCTGGGGGTTTTCCAGCGAAGGCGATTGGCCGGGGGGAAATGGACGACAACTCATGACTCAGTACATCTTTGTTACAGGTGGAGTGGTTTCCAGTCTTGGAAAAGGTCTTACAAGTGCAGCGATCGGCTCATTGCTTGAGAGCCATGGCATGAAGGTCGCGCTGCAGAAGTTTGATCCCTATATCAATGTGGATCCAGGGACGATGAGTCCCTTCCAGCACGGTGAAGTTTACGTGACGCCAGATGGCGCTGAAACCGATCTTGATCTTGGCCACTACGAGAGATTCACCTCCTGTGAGATCAGCGCGAATTCGAATTACACCACGGGAAAAATCTATTCGTCAGTAATTCAGCGCGAACGAAGAGGGGATTACCTCGGCAAGACGGTGCAGGTGATTCCTCATATCACCGATGAAATCAAAGAGAGCATCTCTCGTGTTGGTTCTACGGATGTGGATATCGTGATCACAGAAGTAGGTGGCACCGTCGGAGATATTGAGAGTCTCCCGTTCCTTGAGGCACTGCGACAGTTTGGGCACGACCATGGCAAGGAGAACGTACTCTTCATTCATCTGACCCTGTTGCCATTTATTCGTGCCAGTGGAGAGATCAAAACCAAGCCGACTCAGCACTCGGTGGGTAGGCTTCGTGAAATCGGAATCCTTCCTGACATCCTCGTGTGTCGTACTGAAATGGATGTGGAGCCAGGGATTCCCGAAAAGATCTCACTGTTCTGCAATGTTCCGACGGAGTCTGTTTTCATCGAGAAGGATGTGGAAACCTCCATCTATGAATTGCCCCTGGTTCTCAGGCAGCAGAAGCTTGATACCCGCATTCTCGACCATTTCGGCCTTGAGCATGGGTCCGGGGATATGGATCGCTGGATCGAGGTTGTCGATGCGCTCCGGGAACCAAAATCTGAGGTTGAGATCGCGGTCGTGGGCAAATACATAGAACTGACCGATTCTTACAAGTCCATCTACGAGGCTCTGACTCACGGTGGGATTCATCATTGTTCCCGTGTGAGATTCCGCCGGGTGCAGGCTGAGGATCTTGCAGAGGGAGATCCAGCTACGGTGCTCAGCGGAGTCGATGGAATCCTGGTTCCGGGTGGGTTTGGTGAACGCGGGCTGGAAGGGAAGGTCCGAACAGTCCAGTTCGCCAGAGAAAACAAGATTCCGTTCCTTGGTATTTGCTACGGTATGCATGCTGCAGTCATCGAATATACCCGCAATGTTCTGGGAATAACGGAAGCTTCATCGACAGAAATTCACAAAGATACTACCGAACCGGTCATCACTCTTCTTGAAGATCAGAAGGATGTGGATGAGAAGGGTGGAACCATGCGGCTGGGAACCTGGCCGTGTTACTTCTCGACTGACTCCGTCTGTGCACGCGAGTATGGTGTGACCGAGGTTGGCGAGCGTCATCGTCATCGATATGAATTCAACAATGACTACCGCGATAGATTATCAGAAGCCGGACTCCGTATCTCTGGATCCTCTCCTGATAACAGCCTTGTTGAAGTGGTCGAGGTGGTTGATCACCCCTGGTTTGTGGCATGCCAGTATCATCCGGAGTTCCAGTCGAAGCCGTTTGATGCACATCCATTATTCCGTGGTCTGATCGGGGCAGCGTTGGTGAAGAAGTCGCAAAGTGACTGACGATAAGCGGATCGATGATGACTGGAAGCGGCGTGCTTCTGAAGAGAAGGCGAAAATCGCTGCCGAGTTCGATGATACTCCATCCGAAACGGAGCCCGGCGGAGGGTCAGTAGAGCCGGACCCTCTCTTTCCAGCAGTGATCCAGCAGATCGCCTATCCGGCACTGATGGCCCTGGGGCAGATCCCCGATCCCCGCACAGGAGAGCGGATGCTAGATCTCAATCTGGCGAAAGAGACGATCGATCTGCTGGTGGTTCTGGAGAAGAAAACCAGAGGAAATCGTGCAGCAGAAGAAGACCAGATGTTGCGGGATCTCGTTCGTGATCTTCAGTTGGCGTACTCGCAGACCGCACAGGCAGCACAAAAAGCGGCCACTGAGGGCTCTTCTGATAACCCAACAGAGTGACCTCGACGGGGAATAGAGAAATGAATTCTCGCAGGGTTCTCATCACTGCAGCGTTACCGTACGCCAACAATCATCCGCATCTGGGTCATGTTGCGGGGGTCTATTTACCTGCTGATACCTACAATCGATTTCTGAAGTTGACAGGTAGAGAATCTCTTTTCATCTGCGGTAGTGACGATCACGGAGCGGCGATCACAATCTCTGCCCAGAATGAGAAGAGTACCCCTGAGGCTGTCGTGAAACGATATCGGGACATCCAGGAAAAGGTCTTCTCATCACTGGGGATCGAGTTCGATTACTACAGCGGTACTTCTACCTGTGAAGGCCACGATGAACTGGCCCAGGAGTTCTTTCTGAAAATCAAAGAACGTGGTGATATCGAAGACAGATTCACCGACCAGTTTCGTTGTAGCTCCTGCGATATGTTTCTTCCCGACCGTTATGTTGAAGGGATCTGTCCGCTTTGCGGTGCCGAAGGTGCAAGGGGCGATCAGTGTGATTCCTGTGGCGGCGCTTTCGAGCAGGACAAGCTCATCGATCCTCACTGCACCACTTGTGGCGTCAAGCCAGAATTGACCTCCACTCAGCACTGGTTCTTCCGGCTTGATCGCTACGAAGATCGACTCAAGGATTGGTTACAAGATCGTGAAGGCTGGCGTGACAATGTCCGGAATTTCTCGCTGGGTACCGTCAAGGAAGGACTCCCTGCCCGTTCGATTACCCGGGATCTGGAGTGGGGAGTTCCCGTCCCGCTGGAAGAGGCCAATGACAAGGTTCTCTACGTCTGGTTCGATGCCCCGGTGGGCTACATCTCATTTACCCGTGAGATGTTCAGGGAACGAGGCCAGGAGAGTGAGTGGCGTTCCTGGTGGCAAGACGACGATGTGGACATCGTTCACTTCATTGGTAAAGACAATATTATTTTCCATGCGGTCATCTGGCCAGCGATGTTGCTTGGCCATGGTGAATACCAGTTGCCAGCTTCCATCCCGGCAAATGAGTACCTTAACTTCAAGGGTGAGAAGTTTTCCAAATCGAGAGGGGTCGGAGTAACAGCCGACGAGATTCTTGAATTGTTTGAACCGGATCGTGTCCGTTATTACCTGACAGTGATTGCTCCCGAAGGTAAGGATACCTCCTTCACCTGGGAAGATTTCATTCAGAGAAATAACGATGAGCTTTCTGATGTGATTGGCAACTTTGCTCACAGGGTATTCACCTTTACTGCCAAGAATTTCGATTCGAAAGTTCCTGCAGGTGCAACCGAGTCATCTTTCTTGCCGGAAGTTCTGAAGGTACTGCAGGAGGCTCGCCAGGGCTGGATGTCGGCGCTCAGCCATCAGAAGTTCCGTGAAGCACTTGATAAGGTTGTGACTCTGGCGCGGCACGGCAACAGATTGTTCGATGCAGCGGAGCCCTGGAAGAGTCGAAAGTCCGACCTGACGAAGTGCGGTAATGATCTGGCGGCACTTCTCGAGGTAGTCCACGGTGTTTCTGTCTTGCTGCAGCCCTTTGTCCCGGAAACTGCAGGGAAACTGGTCTCCGCTTTCGAGCAGGCGGTGTTGGATCCAGATGAGGTGATCGAACTGCTGGGCGATCGCTGCCTGTTGCAGGAGGGGCGTTCTCTATCGAGCCCCGGTATTGTTTATCCGCGCCTGGAGTTGCCGGAGGAAGAGGAGTCCTGAGCTCGTCTGGCCCACTGGAACCAGACTTCTCGACTTGTACCTGGCCCGTAGAGGGATGTCTTGAATAGTTCTCTCAGCTCGCTTCTCGCCAGTGTTCCAGCGACCAGGCTTCGATAGATGTATTCACCAAGACGGTAGCCGATGGCATGAGCGGTGCCGGAGACGATATCGGTATTGCGTGATGACATCTTGAGGTGATCTGGACGATTCCCACCACCGGCGAGCCAGCGTTTTTCTTCCTCGATGTACCGAAGAGAATCCTCGACCGATTGCAAGGTGGCTGACATCAATGGACTGAGAGTTTTCTTCTGCAGCTGTTGAGCGAATGATTCCAGTTCCTTGGTGTCCAGGCAGGTTCGTTTGTGATCGATAATCTTGGTACCGATGTAACCGATGGTTTCTCTCAACGCGGCTTCAAAAAAGCAATCTTCAGGGGCGCTGTTTCTCTGCTTGTCGTTGCATAGAACAAAGTTCATGTGATGCGTTGCTTCTTCCGTAGCATGTCGAATCGATAGGTTTCCGAGCACGATGATCTGTACCCGGGGAAGATAGCAAGATTCTTCTTTTTCTAGCTGTGTTCGAACAAGTTCCATCTCGGACTCATCGAGCTGATGTTGGTTTTGCAGTCTGTCGAGAAGATCCAGATCTCTGCTCGTATGGACGGTATATCCATCGAGCCCTGTTGCTTCGATTCCGAGATATTCACGAATCGTCTCGATGAGCATCCATATCTGATCGGTCATTATCGAGGAAGAAATTGAGGGTAGATTCAGTACCCCTTCCGATTCTTCAAGTTCTGCTTCATTGAACTGCCAGTTCAGATAGGACTGAAATTTAACCAGTGGGGTTGTGTTCATGAGGCAGTACCGATCCTCGCCGATCTGGACAGCCTTGACTTGCTGCTCCTGTTCGGTCTCAGCCAGTTCCCAGTACACGCGGTCGACATTCTGGAAGATGGTGATTTGACTGGGCGTATCCAAACTTGATTCGGTGGCCAGCCGAGATACCTGTGCGGGTAGATGATCGGGTGCTACGTGGAGATCACCAAAGACCACTGCAAGGATCGCATCTGGATGCTCCGTCATCGTCTCGATGATTCTCATCGCAGCGATTTTTTCACGTGCTGCAAAGGAATCTCCTACCACCTCATGGTCTGAGTTGAGGGCGACGATGGGCAGTTTCTGGTCCTTGAAAAAACTCATCTGGAGGGAATAGTTCCTCCACGGGAATCCCCAGCGCTGGTCCCAGTTGGACTGGCTGAGAAGTTGTTCCTCGGTGATCTCCATCGCAACCCAGCGATCCACCGCTGGTTGGCTGTCGATGTGGAATGCTTCGCTACAGAGCACCACCTTTTTTCCCAGTTCGAGCAGTTTTTCTATGACTCGAAGCGGCCCCTTCTGAGATTCTCGTAGAGAGTGGTAATCCCCGAAGTAAATCACGTCGCATCGAGAAGCCTGCCGAGCGATTTCTTTGAGGGAGATGGGGTTTATCGATCCTTTTGTTGCTTGCTGGTAAGTATTGCGCCAGCTCGATAACGATCCCGTAGGGTCATCGAAGCTCGCTTCGATTTCCTGACGAGCTTCGTCGGCGAGCCGTCGTTGCAATTGCAGCAATCGGATTCTTGCTGGAACTCCTTGTGAACTCAATTCTCTGACTCCAGGCGCAGTAAATCCTCGGGAGTATTTAAATTTCGAAATGGGTGTTGTGGTGTTTCAGCAGCAGAGGAGCTTTTCGGGAAGTCTGCAGGCCAGTTCATCAGCGTGGCCCCGGATCTGCGTACCCAGGCCAGGAGTGCGAGGTCCTCATCGGGTGGGACCAGGACCTCGAGAGATTCTGGATCCCATACAGCTGCAAGTGGTTGTGGTCGTTCTTCATCGACAGGAACCACCGATTTGCCCGTGCCATGCCCCTGGCAGATCTCGCTAACGATGGTCCTGTTCAATGCAGGGATGTCTACAGCAGCGAGAAAAATCGGCTTTCCCACCACTTTGATGGCATTCCCGATCACATCGAGCAAACAGCGCGTATCGGATGGATCTACAATCGTATCTTGCCAGGCGAGGTGGGGGAAACTGTCAACCATGGATGCATCTTTGACCGCCACGAACAGGTTATCAAAAAGTGGCGAGAGTAGATCGAACTGTCTCTGGAGCAGGGTGGATCCACCTACTGTCAGGAGGGCTTTCGGGCCACCCATCCTGCGCCCGGCACCTCCAGCGAGAATGACGCAATCTTTCACGGATTCGAAACCGGTTTGATTCAAGTTCAGGCCCTTTCGCTTTGTGAGATAACGTGCTGGGAGTTGCGGGTCAACTTCGAAAGATGCAGGTGGTCGATATCGATCGAGAATCTAGAGAGCTCTCCAGCGTCGCAACTGGCGCAGAGAGGCAGCCAGATCCCTGGGAAGTTCAGCCTCCAGGGTCATTTCTTCATCGGTGGCAGGATGTCGGAATTGTATCGACAGAGCATGTAACCCCAGTCTCTTCAGCAGGGGGCGCTCCACGCCGTCTCTGCCGGGGCGATAGTTACGCTTGAAGGACGAGAGTAGTAGCGGATCGGAGCTGCCATAGAGGGAGTCGCAACAGATTGGGGTTCCCAGCTTCACCATCGTCAGTCGAACCTGGTGTGTACGCCCTGTGCGCGGATAGACCATCATCCAGGAATGGTCCCTGAATGCCTCTACCAGTTGAAACCTCGAGCTACACTCCTTGCCCGAAGCATCAAACCGCATCGACCCCGGGCGGGAGGGATTTTCTTCAACATGAAAGGTGCATTCTCCTCTGGGAGGATCAGGTAGGCCGACCACCAGTGCTCCATAACATTTCTGCACATCTCGAGCCATGAACTGATTTCTCAGGTGAGTTTGCGCTGCTGAATTCTTGGCGAAGAGGATCACGCCAGTTGTTTCCTTGTCGAGCCGGTGAACAACATGGGGTCGAGGTGAATCGGGATCAGATTTTTTCCATAGATCCCAAACCAGATCGATGAGGCAGGCAGCGCTGGGATCCCATCGTTCACTGACGGTGCTGATTCCAGCCGGTTTTGCTATCGCACAGTAGTCAGGGTCATCATGGATAACATCAGATGAAGAGATGCGAATCGGCTTCAAGGTGTCAGCTCAGGATCCAGGCAATCTTGATGCGGCAGTTTCAAGTTGTTGGATTCCGATGAGAGCATCTTCTCTTGTATTGCTGTTTTGATCGATTTGGCTCCTGAAGGCTGCGATTACTTCGAGGAACCGATCGTATGAAGTTTCATCGCCGCCTCTCCAGCGGGCGAACTCGAGCCAACCATTGGCTATGTTGATGGAGAAAGATGATTCAGGGCTGACGGTAGCGGGAGTGGAGTTTTCCTGAGCATCGATTTGAGCGGTTTCCAGCGATTTTTCGTAGGCTTCACAGGCGCCTTTCCAGTCAGAAAGCCCGCAGCGATGAGTGCCAAGGGCCCACCATGCCATGCTGAAAGGTAGAGCACCTTTTTGCAAAAGAGAGCGCCATTCCAGGCAATCCTCAGCACATCGAATACCTTCATTGTAGTGCCGCACTTCTCTGGGTTCGGTATCTTCAGGCCAGCAAGGAGCGAGATCTGCGGCAAGGTTGTAGGAGAGAATGTTTGCCCCTTCAAGACGTCTTTCTCGTTGCTCCTTATCAGTTTCCTGGGACGATTGAATGCAGAATTCATTGATAGCCGCTCTGGAGATGGTGACCACGTCATCCAGTTTTCTCGTCAGTCCTTGAGAGCTGGAAATCCTTTGACTGGACATGAGGAAGAGAGCTCTTCGTTCTGTCGAATCCTGGCAGGTCTGGATATGAGACAGTACTTTTTCCGATCCACCTACCTCGAAAAGCTCCAGCAGTTGTGGCCAGCGTTCTTCAAAGGGGTTTTTGGTCCGGTTCATCTCGTTTCTTTCAGTTCTATCTGGTCAAACCACACTGTACCTGATTGTCCTTTCAGGTAGCAAGCTATGTAGGTTGTCCGGCTCGTACCGGGGCTCCAATCAAATGTGATGCGAGTCCAGTCTGTGTCGCGTCGGAGAGGCTTGGATCGAGAGCTCCAGGATCCGAGGCGGCCGGTGAAAAACCCGACCAGGGCCTCTCCTTGAAGTCCTTCTGCCTTGACCAGTGCGCTCACCTTGTATTTCATTCCTGGTGTCACCACGATCCTCTGGATGATTCCGCCGGTTCCCGGTGTTCTGACTTCAGCTCTGAGAGCGGACGTGTCGTTGACCAGATTTTCGGTTTCCTGTGTGAATCGGATGGAGCCTCCCGGATCGATCTCTCCCGTGATCCAGCCGTCAAGAAAACCCTCAGCTTCAAAGGAGCCATTGATGAGAGGTTGATGAGTCTCTATCCGTGAGATGCCCTCCGATAGATCCTCTCCCTCGGGTCCCTCATCGAGGACTCCAGTGGGGATCGGGGTTCCATTTGGCGACATCAGTTCAAGTCGGAAGCCCCGAGTTCCTACAGGCTGGGTAACTGCCACTTCGATGATGTTTTCGCCAGCCAGAAGTTTGACGGGGAACGGTTTCTTGTTATTCAGCATCAGTTCGTCATGCATCGGCTGGCTCATCTGGGCACTTGCATCGATGAACCCAACATGAGAACCGTTTACCTTGATCTGCATCTTCACGTCAGTTGCGATGGCGAGCCGGGCATCGATGTCCTTGCTGACGGCTATCCTTCGAAATAGCAACCAGCGCCTGTTCTTGATGGCTGCTGGAAGTTGGGCTGATAGATCGGTGAAGGGAGTGGGCCAGACGGTTCTGGTCCAGGATTGGTCCTGATCCTTGACATCGATTCCTTCAACGGGGCCTCGCACCCACCAACCATTGATGATTGTTCCATCGAGTCGGTTGTAGTTGAGTTGCTTCGGGTGTGTTCGCGTGAACTTGACTGCGGATCCTCCCAGATCGACACGGTCATCGAATACTGGCCAGCCATTGGCACGAAATATCCATGCGACGTTTTCCCCCAGGGCGAGTGAGTAAAGCCCCGCGATTCTCTCAATGCTTGAAAGTCCGTGAAGGACGAGGGTCTGTTCTGATGCGCGTCTTTCCGTGAACATCTTGTGATGAACTCCGAGGCCGTGGAAGAAACGCAATGCGGCAAAAACCGAGGGGTTCGGTTGCCATGGCACCTTGCGATCACTTTCTCGCTTCAATAGCCAATCAAGGGTTTTCTGGAAGGCTCGTGCGTTCAGCAGGCGGTAGCCCAGTTCACCATAGATTCCTTCATCGACACCGCAGTCGGCCAGCAACATGTATGGATCATGTCCGAAGCCGATGTTGTGTCCCAGTTCATGGGTATAAGCGCCGGGTAGAATATCGCCGATTCCCGTGTATTCGTGCAGAACGGCAGCATCGAGAACGATCACTCCACCGCCGCCAAGTCCTCCGACACCTGGAGGTAAGAAGATGTCGAAGTCCATGAACAATCTGAGGACGCCGTCGGCACATCCCAGATGCTCCTTGCAACCCAGCAGGCTTCGAGCGACTTCTGGCATCATCGATTTCATCCGGTCCCTGAAAACACTGGGGCCGGAGGCGCTGGAGCCTGCATCGTTCACGGTGACGGGAGTCTCGGATTTTGCGATTCCTCTGATGTCAGAGGTGCCAAAAGGAACGTCGATCTGGACGCTCAATTTGGCGAGATCCACTCGTTGCAGGGTTTCCGGTTCCTGCCAGCGCAAGGGGCCGAGCTCTCTCTCGATGAGTACTTTCCCATTGCGGTCTACCGCTGCAAGAGAGCCTTTCTTGCCGGGGACTCTTTCCAGCACTCTTCCTCCCGCATCGGAGAGAGAGAGTCTCATCTGAAGATCCTTGCCCTTGCGTTCGTAATGAAGAATCGGAGTCCAGGGTGACCTCGGCTCGAGGTCGTGTCGTTGACCTGATTCCAGTGTGGCTCGATAGGGCAGGAACCGGGAGGTCTTTCCGCCAGCAAGAGAACTTCTGACATCGAGACGATAGGTTCCCGGCATCACCCAGGCGCGTCTGGCCTCGGCGGTGTCGAGTGCGAAGCGCTCGCGAAATCCATCTACCGAGATCACATCGACGGTGCCTTCTCCGGCCCCGCCGAAGGCAGACTCGGAGCTGTACTGCAGGCGTCCCATCTTGCCCGGGACCAGCGTCAGAGAAACTTCTTCGCGGTCGCCACCAGTTCGGTTTCTCAACAGGAAGGGATCCCCTTCCTGGGTTCGTCCCAGTACGCAGACATCGACGGGAAGTCCGGCAAGAAGAAGTCTGAATCGTCCCTTGGGAACCTGACGAGTGGATTCAAGTCGGCCGCGGGATCCGATTTCTCTGGCGACTCTCTCGGTGGTGAAAGCCTGGGCTATCGACTCAGGCGTTACCCAGATCTGATCGACCTGAAGCCCCTTTCCCTCCTGATCTTGAACCGCAATTACCGTCTCTTTTGAAGGGGATAGAGTGATGCTGTCTTTGTTTTCGTCGAGAGTCCCCTGAAAGATGAATACGCGAGGGAGACGCAAGACGGCAGTTTGAGCATCGGGGTCGATATCATCCTCAATCTCTCCCTGGGAGATGACAGTCCAGGATCCAGGTATCGCCATCCCCTGCCACGATCCAGCGTTATCAGTTTTTCCTTCCATGACCGCCAGGTTCTCGTTGGAAAGCAGCATGACCTGTGCACCGGCAACTGGCTTGCCATCGTCATCCATCACCTTGATCTCGATGGGGCGTAACTGGAACTGTTCTCTGACCCATTCTTCCCGTTCCCGTTCCATCGCGATGGCGAGAGCTTCCTGCCCGTTCTCTGATCGGTGACCGGGACCGAGCATCCGTTCGACCGAATCGAGGAGTTCTCCATCTCTGTCGAGCATCTCGACCCGTACAGGAGTGGAGCCTGGATCCTCGATGGCGATGAACCTTCGTAGACTTCGCCCCGGTAAGACCCTGAAACGCATCTCCAGATCTTTTCGCACGGGAGTTCTGAGCTGGACAAGGCGTTCCTCGTCCGTCGAGTTTGCGACCTCCAGAGCGATGACTCGATAGGTTTTGCGGTTCCTGTCGCCCCGTCGCGTCAGTTCCTTGCCTCGGCGATCGATGAAGGTGGGACCGCCGTGATGATCCTTTTGATGGTATTCGTAGGCGATGATGCGATCAGAGGGAGGCCAGGCGTCGTCGATAATTTGCAGCGACAGCGAACCTCGGGCTGGCGGAGAGATCTGCTCGGCCTCAGGTTTTGTGTCATCTGCGACGGAAGCGATCGATTCAACATCTGGTTCTGCAAAGGGGATATCGAATTTCGAATCGGAATCGAACCCGATCCTGGGACGTTGAGTCGTGACCGACTCTTTATTTTCAGTTACTTGCGTGGTGTCCGTTGGTTTCTGAACCTGTTCGATCGATCTCGGGAGTGGTATCGACGAGCTACTGTCACCGGAAGAACTATCCTCGCTTTGCCCTGGACCGCTGGAACTGACGGTGACGGGGAGGTTCGGCTCTACATCGGTCATCAATGATTGCAGGGTGAATCCGATTCCGATGATCGCGCACAGTAGTAGCACTACCGAATTGAGGCTGAAAGAAGATCGCCTTCTGGTTCGACCAGGACGTGGGGCTATTCTGCTTACCGGAGCCTGTCTCGGAGAAGAATTGTCCTCGGTGGTAGTAGGAGAGGGAGTGATTGTTCCCTTGTCGGAGGTGGCTTTGACTGCGCTGGTTTGTAGCTGGACGGAGGCATTGCCGATCTGCAGTTTTGATCCTCGTGGAAGTGGGGCGGATCCATGAATAGTCTTTCCATCGAGACGGGTTCCATTGGAACTCCCCAGATCTTTCACCATCAGGCCACGATCCTTGGCTTCCAGTTGGGCGTGGCGACGGGATGCGCGGTCATCGGAGATGGGGAAGTCACAGTCTGGATCTCTACCGATGACCCAGGGTCCGGACCCTTTGAGTCTGGCAATCCTCTTGCCAGAAGAATCTTGAATGACAAGCGAGAGAGACTTCGGTTTCTTCATCGCTTCATGCCTCTTCATCCGTTAAGGACCAGATCTCGACAACATCTCCTGTGCTCAGATTTTCCGTGCCAGAGGGGATTCTGACCAGACAATTGGCGCGAGCAAATCCGCCCAGGAGATGGGAGCCCTGCCCGGAAGGGATTTCAACGATGTCGGGCCCTCCTGATGGATCTGGAGAAGTTCTACCCCTCAGCAGGCGTAGTCGATCCGATGCCGGCAACTGGCCAGAAACCTTCAGGATTCCCGATCGAACCGGTAAATTCCCATCGGAACGGTTTTCCATGCGGGCCAGCGCAGGCCGGACAAACATCTCGAAGGAGACGAGACAGGCGGCCGGATTTCCAGGAAGCCCGAAGAAGGGCACTCCTCCGACCAGACCATCGACCAGCGGCTTGCCCGGCTTCATGGCGACCTTCCGGATCTGAACGTCGTCTCCCATTTCACGGGCGACCTCACGAATGAGGTCGAGGTCACCGGCGCTGATGCCTCCGGTGGTGATGATGGCATCCGGTTTGAGTGCTAGCGTGTCGAGCAAGCCGGATCGAATCGCTTCCACATCATCTTTCAGGACAGGCCTGGGGAGAGCCTCTGCTCCCCATCGATCCAGGCGAGAACAGAGCGAATACAGGTTCGAATTTCGGATCTGCCCTGGGCCAAGATCTGACTCGATCTCTACCAGTTCATTTCCGCTTGAGTGAACAGCGACCCGAGGTCTTCGAAAAACAGGAATTTCGGTTGCTCCGATACTGGCCAGTAAACCGATGGCTGCCGGGGTGACACGTATTCCAGCTTCCAGCACCGACTCTCCACCTTCGACATCTTCTCCCTGTCTTCGAATGTGAGCTCCCGAAGTGACCGGTGCATCAATCACGATCTTTTCAGAGTCAAAACGCAGACACTTTTCAAAGGGGATGACGGCATCTCCACCGGGAGGGATCACTGCACCGGTGTAGATACGCATCGCCTGTCCAGACTCGATGGGTTGGTTTGCCGCAGTACCAGCTTCGATGGTTGAGGTCACTGGCAAGGTGACAGGATTCTCTTCAGAAGCAGTCGCGGTATCGGCGGACTTCAGCACAAAACCGTCCATGGCAGTGTTGTCGAAGGGTGGTATCGGATCACGAGTCGGAATGGAACTGGCAAGGGTCCTGCCGGTTGCCCGCGAGAGCGGGATCGTCTCCAGGCCGATGGGCTGGATGCGGTCGAGGATCTGCTGGCGTACCTCATCGGGCTGGATCATGGCGATTCCTTCCCGGAGCTGTTTTCCTCAACCCAGCGCAGGTAAGGCTCATGGCCGCCCTCGATCGGCAGCGCGATCACTTCGGGGCAGTCATGGGGATGGCGTTTGGTGATCTCATCGATCAGATCGCTGACCGGCTGCCTCGCCGATTTGATCAGCAGCAAGGACTCCGGCTCGTCGCAGGTTTTTCCCTCCCAGCGGTATATGGATCGGCACCCGGGGACAATATTCACGCAGGCTGCCAGGCCCTCTTCGACCAGATTCCTGGCCAGATGATCAGCAGTATCGACCGGGTGTGTGACTAGAAACAGCTGTGCCAATGCGACCCTCGCTCCGTTACCGGGATTCTGGGACTTGTGAGATCTTATCATGAGCTTTTCCTTTGGGTACGGGTGGGAACTTGCGCGAGAACCGCTTTATGAATTGCCGTGGGCGGATTCCAGGGCACCATCCAGGAATGAGATGGTTGCAATTCGCAGACGAGAGCGGAACTCGCCACGAGATTCCCCGGGAGGGAAAACTCGTGATAGGTAGAGCTCGTGAGTGTGGTCTGAGGATTGAAGAGCCAGGTGTCTCGAGGATTCACGCGTCAATTCGAGAACGCGACGGAGCCGATTGGCTCGGCGATCTGGGTTCCAGCAATGGAACCTGGTTACTGGGGGAGGGGAGTTCACCCCGGAGAATCGTAGATGAAACTTCCCTGAGGAATGGCGATCGAATCCGCATCGGTTCCAGAGAGTTGATCTACAGGAGCGAAACCCAGGCAGGTGATTATGGCGATGGGCGCTGGCAGAAAGTAACGACCATCGGTTCCGGAGGCATGGGAGAGGTGCTGCACGCCTACGATTCAGATCTTGGGTGCTCGGTTGCTGTCAAGAAGATCAGGTCAAATGACGAAGACCGGGCAGAGCTCCTGCAGAGATTGCATGTTCGTGAAGCCTCGATCGGAAGAAGCATCGATCATCCAAATGTTGTCAGGGTTCTAGATGATGCGATGGTCGATAATTCTCCCGTTCAGGTGCTGGAATGGATAGGTGGAGGTGATCTTGCAAAATCGATGCGGAATTATAAAGGTGATCAGCTCAAGTGCCTGGAGGTTGTGCGTCAGATAGCTCTGGGCCTGGCTGCAGCTCACGACAGTGGAGTCGTTCATTCTGATCTCAAACCGAGCAACATCTTACAAGTAGCGGCGTCCTCAAGCGCAGATGATGTTCAAATCCTGTCGCGATCCGAGGAAGACATTTCTGCGGTATCAGGGTCGGAGCTGGAAGACCGTATCAATTTCCGAAAACGAGCTCTGGAGTCACTGAAGTCACCCCCCTTCGTCGCTCGAAGTGGTGAACTGGCGCTGATTGAATCTGCCGTACAGTCGCAAGATCGGTGCTGGATTCCGATTTTCGGTGAAAGAGGGGTTGGCCGTCATCGACTTGCGGAGGAATCTCTTCGGCGATTTGGAGACCGGGTCGTGGTGGCCGAGGAGTTCACGATTCCTGCCGAAGGATTCACGGGTATCTGTCTGACTCCAATGTCCAGGGAGTGGCCCGAGGAGAAGGATTGGGTCACCGCCAGAGAAGCGTTCCGCAAGGATGGAATCCTCAAGGAGATTCACCTTGGACCCTTGCTCCCGGGGCCCGCTGGTAGGCTGGTCGAATCTCTGGTCGAAGCTCGAAGCGGCGAAGGCGCCTTTTTTCTTTCTCATCTCGATGGTGGCACGGGAGCAGATGGGCATCCGGTGAGATTGCTTCGTAGCATCGAGAGGAGCATCGAAAGGGGGGCCTGGAGACCGCAAGAGGATGGTTCATTTTTATACCCGTTGCGCCTGAAGGAGAGTGCCAGGGAGGAGCTGAAGCGACTCGGTGCGGCACTGGATGCGACATCCCCGGTGTCGAGACAGTTGCTGGAGCGCATCTCGCTGTTTGAAGGGGCCCTGACCGGTGCTGAGATGGCGAGCTTGTTGAATCATGATCGAGCAATCTTCCATTCTCTGGTTGAAGATGCACTGGGCGTAGGAATCCTGTCGAGGTCTGCTGACGGTTCGATGTACATTTCCAGCCCTGCGTTGAACCAGGCATTGTCGACTCGGGTTCCCGATAGAGAGCGTCAGACTCTGGTTCGAGACGCTGCAGATCTGGTCGAATCAAAGACCGGTCTGGATGCGGGGGATCCGCGATCGATGTTGAGGATCGGAAAGCTTCTGAAAGTGGCAGGAAGGTATCAAGGCGCACTCGATTTTCTGCTCAGGGCAGGATTGAAGGCACGGTCGAGCTACTCGAGGAACCAATTCCTGGAAGCTCTCGATGATGCACGAGTCCTGGTCCGTGAAGCGGCCGCCTCCGGTGAGCGTCGCGCGGTGGATGCGGCTGAAAAAGCGGTGCTCGGTGGAGATCCGAGGGGGCTGGTATCGATAGAAAGACTCAGAAAGTTGCCCGTCGATGTCAGGGTCAAGATCGCTGATTTCGGCATTGCCCGTCATGTCGGAGAGCAAAACGCTCCCGATGGACTGGCCTGGGGTACTCCCAGATACATGTCCCCGGAACAGGCGCGAAGAGAAATTCTGACCGCTGCCAGCGACATCTTCTCACTGGGGTTGATGACGATAGAAATGATTTCTGGAGTCCATCCGCTCGGAAATCTTCGTGGTGGCGAGGCGATCCGGAAACTGGCGGCATGGACCGATGTGGCTGCCGTCACCAGGGAAATTCCTGAATCCTGGCGTCAGTTGATCGTGCAAATGCTCGATCCAGAACCGCTGAAACGGCCCAGCGCCTCAACGATCGCCGGGCAAATCTCGGTAATCCAGACGCAACTCTGACGAGATGCATAGATTTCGATAGTGTAGACTGGCTCATCGGAAGGAAATGTGCCCATTGAGTTCTTGCTGTAACGGGCAAGGCAATACGCCGTGCCACGCCTATATTCTGTTGCTCCTCCTCACACTGGTTCCTTGCAGTGCGTACTCCGTTCAGGATCCGGTTGTGCTGGAAGATGTTAAATTTTTGCTGTTTGGCCGTGAACGCCAGGAGGTGGGGCAGGTACAGCTACAGGGGCAGAATTATCAGATCCAGCTGTTCGACTCTCGCATTTCTACCTACTACACCGTCACCATTACTGCTGAAGATCTGATTTCGACCGTTCCGGTCCCCGCTGAAAATGCCCTCCGAATTCTCCAGGAACGCGCCTCGCTCATCGAAGCTCGTGAGCTGTTGCGGGAGCAACGACGCAAGGAAAGGCGCGAAAAAGCTCTCGCCAGAAGATCCACAGATGAGTCGAGGAGTGACGCAAAACCGGGGGAGGGGCGGCGTACCTCGGCTTCACGAAGAGGGTCCGATACCTCCGCTTCAGGAGCGGGGTCCCCGCTCAGGGATCCGGTTGAAGCAGGGAGCTCTCTCGAGCGGGGGACAGAGGTCCTCCAGTTGTCACGTCAGGTTTGTGAAGAACTGCTGCAACGGTCCAACGAACTCATGGCAGTGGGTCGCGGCTGCCAGCAGTCTCTCAGGACCTGGGCCGATGCCAGTGATTCCAATAGCCGCCTCTTTACAAAATTACGAGAAGAAAGCTATTCCCTGGTCGAGAAAACAGAGTCGATCGAGGGGCAAATTCGAACTCGACTGAAAGAGATTGATTGGACGCTCGATCAGGTCGACAGCAAGGATATTCGCGGTCGGGATCTTCCAGAAGTAGCCGATCGTATTCGTCGCCGTGTTTTACAGTGCGAGCAGCGAGTTGATTCTCTTGCGGTTCTACTGTCGGCATGCTCAGACGGATTGAAAACTCTGGGGGAACCGATCGTGGCCGTGGCAGAATCGCAACCTGAGGAGGATCCCCGATCTTCTCTACAGGGGAGCAAGGAACAACCGGCCCGTCCCGAACCCAGTTCCTCGAGGACGGTATCCAGCTCCTCGCGCGGACCATCGGTGGTCGTGAATAGGCCTTCCATCGCCGAGACAACCACCGCCTCTTCGTCCCGTCGAGACCAGGCAAGAGCCGAGGTCGCCAGCGACCCGGTTAGTTCAACTCGGGGCGATGAAGCCGAGCAACAGTCAGAAGCAGAATCGGAATCCGGATTGCGGTCCGACGGAGTCACGACGCTGCTGCTGGGCGGGATTCTGGGTGCTCTTCTCGTTCTGGTGCTGGGGACCGTCCTGAGGAGACTCTAGGGGCAGATTCCCGGCTGCTGGCAATCCAGTCCATCGTCAGTCGGATCTTCACCACATTCAGATCCGCTTGGATCCGGTGGTGGAGGTGATCCCGGAATGAAGAGGCTCGATAGCAGGTACACTGCGTCCGCCACGTTCACACCGCTGTCGTCGTTGCAATCTGCTGCATCGAAACAACTGATCGGGTCCGAGCCGGGGACAAACAGGCTAGCGAGCAGGAACACGGCATCCGCAACATTGGTACCGCCATCTCCATTGACATCGCCACGGGTGAATACCGGTCCTGTTGGTCCGCCTCCACCCTCGAGTGCTATCAGATAGAGGGGAACCAGTGTGAACAGGTCAGAGGCGTATCCACCGATTTCCCACGACTGGCAGAGGACCGGAGCAAAATCGCTGTCGTAATAAACTCCGACGCCGTAATTGCCGAAAGCATCGGAGCCTTGCCAGATCATCCCTGATCGATTGCCACCCAGATCAGGATTCTGATCACAGGGGACCAGGCGATCGGTGTAGTCGTTACCACCGGAGTCCTGGTTATACGGGGCATCGGCCCCGGTCAGGTCGAGGCCAAAATTGGAATCGAGTCCAACCAGAGAGACCAGTGAATCGTCTCCATTATCCACGTTGCCATAGATCTGATCTTCCACTCCGTCGAACTGGGCGAACACGGTGGGATCATCGTAGGCCCACACGTCATTGCTTTCCATGTAGATGGAAACCGTGGGACGTTCCTGTGAGCCATCGAGACCAGTATCACCGGTGTGAATCTCGGATAGCAGGATTCCGTCTGCCGCGGTCAGTTCATATCGTTCCGGATAGGTGCCGAGACAGCACCACAGGATTTCTGGTATGCCGGTCTGGTCGATTAAGTTCGGACTCAGAGTGTCGACCGTCATGACGCTACGTCCCAGCTGGGTGAGAGTATCTGCCAGAGCCAGCCCGCTGAGAACGTTGCCTCCGGTTTCGCCGATCCATACCACGTCCGTGATGGAAACTCCCGCTGTTGCCGGAAGGCTCGTGTTGCTGCAGCCCTGTGCGAAATCGAATCCGACCACTTCGTAGGTGTAGGCACCGGCTGGTGGAGTATCGATGAATGACGTGGAGGTTCCAGGAACACCGGAAGCCACGAGGACACCGTCTCTCATGATCTGAATCTCGTCATAGTCTGCCGGATTGTTCCACTGCAACTCGATGTTGGTTCCATCCGAAGTGGCGGTGAGGTCTTGCGGGGGCAAGGTCTGGCAGCCGGCATCGATGAACAAGCACCAGCGATCGAAGGTGGCGATATTACCAGGGTAGATGTCCTCGATCGTCATCGTCCAGGGACCCTGAGTCGGGGTATTGACGAAATCCTGAATGGTTCCGGGGCCACACGCCTCCATCGGGCATCCACAGTCGTATGGTGGTGTATTGGCGATGGCTCCATTGCTGTAGACCACATTGATATCAGCTTCTGCGCCGCCAAGTAGATCATGCAGGCGAACCCCGATGCCGGCTGGCGAACTGAGATCGATGATCAGATCCCCAACGAATGGGTGCCGAAGATCGACGAGAACATCGATGTCTCCGATGAGAACATTTGAGGTAACCAGGATGAAATCGCTGATCGGGCTGGTGGCTTGATTGATGGGGGTCCCAGGTTGGCGGCACACTTCAATGTCAGAAGACTCGAATAACGCGACGTTTTTACAGATCAGCTCCGATACGTTGCCGTTCTGGAAGGACTCGATGCAAATCACGGCGGTACCTGGTACTGGCCTGGGGCCGCCAATCCATGAGGTAGCATTGCCCGCAAGAGTGTCTTCCAGGGCGCCATCGACGTAGACCCTCACCTCATCGTATACCGTTGCACTGGTCCATGATGCTTCCAGCTCTCCTGTACCTGGAGTGGAACTGGCGAGAAGATCGGAGACAGGATCGACCAGAAATTCGCTGGTACAGCAGTTTGCAGGAAGTACCTCTCCTGTGATGAGAGGGACCACACAATAGGTGATGGAAGAGGGGACTGTCTGCGGCAGGGTGATGTAGGAAGTCACGGTTCCATCGGGAATCGTCGTTTCCAGATTTCCGTCGGCGTATATTTCAAATCCCTCGTATGTTTGTGGATTGGACCAGGTCAACTCAGCGGAGGCAGACCCAGAGGGTGCATCGCAGGAGAAATCGGTCACGCTTCCCAGTTCGAAGGCTCTGACGCACCAGGAGTCGAGAGAGCCGATACGAGGTCCTCCTCCAGTAAACACGTCATCGAGGAACAGGGTCCAGTCCCCGACGGTGGATACGCCCTGGAAATCGGTGAGGGTGCCGGGTCCGGTGGGTTGGACGGGACAACCACAGGTGAGGGGCAAGGTTCCCTGAGCGGAACCCAGGTCCCAGTAAATCGCTTCGATGGTGGTGGCAGCACCGCCATTTTCGTCATGGAGTCGAACCGTGGTCCCTGCGTGGATCACGTCGATCACGAGATCGCCGATAAAGGGGTGATTCACATCGATCTGAACCTGCAGATCTGCAATCTGGATGTCGTCCGTGATGGTGATGACATCTATCGTCTCGGGGACCGTGTTGCCAACGACGGAAGCCGGGGTACGGCATGCTTCCACAACTGGCGCGACCGATTGGGTGGTGATGGTGCAGCACTCGGGTGCACAGGGAACGGACCCTGCCGCAGATGGAAGCAGGCAGATCTCCATTGTACTTCCGATACCCGGACCGACAGCGGTGTAAGATGTGGCATCGCCAGCAAGGGTGTCGACCACAACGCTGCCTATCAGAACCTGAATTTCATCGTAGGTCATCGGGTTGGTCCAGGTGACCTCTGCGTTACCGGTTCCGCCAAGATCTCTGCAAAGCAGATTGGTGACTGCCAGTACTGCAGTTGATGCGGTTTGATCAAATGTGTTGAGACACCAGCCATTGAGAGCGCCGGTAGCTCCACCAGGGTAAGTATCGAGACAGCGGAGAGTCCAGTCACCGATGGATGAGGTGGAGGCAAGATCCGCGAGAGTGCCCGGGCCCGATGGTTGCATACGACATCCGGAGTCGAAAGGAATGGAACCGTTAGCGGCTCCTTGATCATCAAAGATCACATTGATGAAGTCATTGGTTCCACCACCCTGATCGTGAATCCGAACCGAAATGCCATTTGGCGAGACGATCTCGACCTGTACATCGTCGATGTAGTCATGGGCGATATCCACGAACACATCCACGTCCACCACAGCTTCGTCAGTTGTGACGGAGATGGTTTCTTCAGTGGGATTGGCAGCATCCTCCGATATGGGAACCGGGGTCGGAATTGTGGTGCAAAGGGTGATGTCTGCATGGCCGGTTCCGGTAAGAACAAGGCCAACCAACAGAGCAAAGCATGTTGCCATTCGAGTATTGAGGGACACAGGGCCGCCTTCCACGTTCCGGTGAAAACCGTACACACCCAGGAATCGGGGTGTTGATCGGTATCCACCCTCCTCTACCCTCAATGATACCGCTCGAAAAGTCCCTAGGGGAACAGGATGACGGTGCAATTCTCATTGTTTCCCCGGATCGAGGAGTCGGCTCGCAGTGCGCCCCGGATTGGCTAGAATGCCGGATCGGCTCCAACTGGATCGGCGAGGGGAGAAGCCAGGATGGCTTTCGGTGAAACAGATACTCCTGAAAAGCTGACGCCTGCAGAGGTTAAGACATCTACGGGTGGGGCAGGCCACGAGACTCCGATGATGCGCCAATATCATGCGGCGAAGCGGGATCACCCGGAAGAGATCTTGTTTTTCCGCATGGGTGATTTCTACGAAATGTTTTTCGGAGACGCTCGACTCGTTTCAGAATTGCTGGGGATCACCCTCACTTCACGCTCCAAGGATCGTGGTGGTGATAAGATTCCGATGGCGGGCGTCCCGGTCAAGAGTGCCGACAATTACATCCAGCGGCTTGTAGAACTGGGACATCGGGTCGCGATTTGTGAGCAGGTCGAGGATCCACGGACGGCCAAAGGGATCGTGGATCGTGAAGTTGTCCGGGTAGTTACCCCGGGGACCTTCATAGAGGAAGGATCCCTGGAAGATCATGCTCCCTTGCATCTCGCTGCGATTCGACCGTCAAAACAGGGATCTATCGGGATTTCCTGGGTCGATCTGTCGACCGGTCGCTTTTACTGCGATGAACTGAAACCCGGTGAGGGTACGGAGACGTTACTCACCGTTGCACCACGAGAGTTGCTGCTACCCGAAGGATATGCGACCGAAGGGGACCATCACATCGAGTGGCTACAGGCGCATTTTCCTTCCTGCGTCATCACACGCTGGCCGGAATGGCACTTCGAACCTGAGCCTGCACGTGAAAAGTTGTTGTCACACTTTTCCACCGGCACCCTGGACGGGTTCGGTATCGAACATCTGGCTGCTGGCCTGGCTGCCTCTGGTGCATTGCTGGAGTACTTGAGGCAGACCCAGCGTCAGGCGCTTCCTCATATCACTTCATTACGCGCCGGTAGCTCGGGTCGCCGTCTGGGGCTAGATGCGAGCAGTCACAGGGCGCTCGATCTACTCGAGGTGGCTCGGACCGGCGAGAGACGTGGCTCCTTGCTCGGTTTGCTCGATCACACCCGGACCGCCATGGGAGCGAGATTGCTACGGGAATGGGTCCTGGCTCCCCTCGTTGAAATAGAACCGATTCTCGCCCGACAAGCAGCAGTTGGAACTCTGGTACGGAATGATTCTCTTCGAGATCAGATCGTGGAGTGCTTGCGTCAAGTGAGGGACATCGAACGTCTTTCCTCTCGTTTACCGATGGGCAGAGTTCACGGCCGAGATCTCAGAGCTCTCTACGTGTCCCTGGTAGCGGTTCCTGATCTGAAGAGGATTCTGTCTGATATAGAAGCGCAACGCTTTCGCGAGATGGATCAGGATCTTGACGAAGCCTCACTGAAGAAGATGTCGAATCGCATCGATGAGACGATTGTCGATGAGCCTCCCCTGACAACGGGAGAAGGTGGCCTGATTCGTGACGGATTTGATCCGGCACTGGATGAGTTGCGTTCCGTTTCCAGGGATGGAGTTTCCTGGATCGCCAGCTTCCAGGCTCAGGAACAGGAGCGCACAGGAATCTCGACTCTCAAGGTCGGGTACAACCGGGTATTTGGCTATTACATAGAAGTTACCCATGCTCAGAGTCAGCGCGTTCCGGAGAACTATATCCGCAAACAGACGCTGAAAAATGCGGAGAGGTATATCACGCCTGACCTCAAGGAGATGGAGCAGAAGGTACTCGGATCTCGCGAGCGTGCCGATGAACTCGAGGGGGAGATCTTCCAGTCTCTCCGTGAAGAGTTGGCGGAAGGAATCTCCGTTCTGCAAGAATCTGCCGCGGCCATCGCCGAGATCGATGTGCTTGCCTCTCTGGCATCGATCGCACGCCAGGAGCAGTGGGTTGCCCCGGAACTGGTCGACGAACCCATCCTGGAAGTTGAGGCGGGGTTTCACCCGGTGGTGGGAGGAGGAAGTGCGAGAGCAGATTTCACTCCGAACGACCTGCAGCTAGGTGGTAGTGATGGAACGTTGGCGATCATCACCGGCCCGAACATGGCGGGGAAGTCGACTTACATCCGACAGGCGGCATTGATTTCAATTCTGGCCCAGATGGGTTCCTTTGTTCCGGCGGAGAAGGCGAAATTGGGAATCGCAGATCGCATCTTCACTCGTGTTGGAGCCGCCGATGATTTGATCCATGGGCAGTCGACCTTCATGGTTGAGATGGTCGAGACCGCACGGATCTTGCACAACGCTACGTCTCGTTCTCTGGTCATTCTCGATGAAGTTGGACGTGGAACTAGCACACATGATGGTATCTCCATTGCATGGGCAATAGCCGAAGATCTAGCCTGTCGGGTGAAAGCTCGAACTCTATTTGCGACTCATTATCATGAGTTGGTTGCGCTATCTGATGAGATGCCGGAGCAAATTCGAAATCTGAATGTCGAAGTGAAAGAGTGGCATGACGAGATCGTTTTCTTGCACAAGATTGTTCCAGGCAGCGCTGACAAGTCGTACGGGATTCACGTTGCGCGACTTGCAGGCATCCCAGCAACAGTCCTGGATCGATCGAGAGGGATTCTTGCCGGTCTTGAGACAGAAAAAAAAATCACGGTTCAACCAGCCATCGACAGCGTTAACAGATCCGATCTGAGGTCGGATCGGCCGATTCAACCGGAACTTTTTGAACAGCAGGAGCAAGTTCTCCGAGAAAGTCTGCAATCAGTGGATCCGGATGCGTTGACACCCAGACAGGCCCAGGAGCTTCTCTATCACCTTTACAACCTGATCTCCCCTTCTGAGTGATGTTCAATAGCACTCATTTGAAGGAACTCTGCCTCAGGTGGTTGCCTTCTCAATTATCGGACCTATAGTTCCGGATGATCGGGTGATGACTGTCAAAACGACCAAGTGGGACGTTAATAAGTTAAATCCCTTGATGTAATATTAACAAGCGCATTGACTAAAGATTCGTTAATGCGGAGAATCGGAAGTATGTAGTGATAGAGTAAATGGGCTCAAATATCGTGATTGAGAGACTTTGGTCAGTTTCAAACTTGGGTTAGCTTAGATATTTTTAATTATTTGTTAATAGATGGTACTTCGCATTCTGCCGCTAGGTGATGCGAAGAACTCTAAAGGGAAAGTAATAGACGTTTCATGAGAAATGTCTATGGAGGAGGTATCTATGAGAGTCGGACCGTCCCGTCTTCTCGGTAATGCCAGCATCCTGGCAGTTTTGTTCGTGGTCATCGGAATCTGTACGAGCCCTGTTGCGGGAGCAACAATGTTCATTCCGATGTTGCCTAACTTCCCATTGGTAGATTGCAACAATAACGGCGTCGAAGACGCTGATGATATTGCCAATGGCACAAGTGCCGATTGCAATAACAACGGTGTTCCTGACGAGTGCGATATCGCCGCAGGAACTGCCAAGGATTGTGATAGCAATGGGGTGCCAGATACCTGTCAACTTCTTGCCGGAGGTTCTGACTGTAACGGAAACTTCTTGCTTGATATTTGTGAAGTAGCACTGGGTGCTCCCGACTGTAACAATGACGGCGTTCCCGACGAATGTGAAATTGACTGCGATGGGAATGGTACGCCAGACGAGTGTGACATTGCAGCGGATGCAAGCCTCGACTGTGATGTGAACAATGTTCCTGACATATGCCAGTACTCGGACGAACTGGGAGGCAATCCTGCCCTCGATTGCGACCTGGATACGATTCTGGATTCTTGCGAAATAACTGCAGATCCGACACTGGACTGCGATTCGGATGGTGTTCTGGATAGCTGTGAGACGGACACAGACTCTGACGGAACCATCAATGATTGTGACGATGACGACGATAACGACGGCTGGGACGATGCCGATGAGGTCGCCTGTGCGACCGATCCTCTCCTGAATACATCGACTCCAGTTGATACCGATTCAAATGGTGTCTGTAACCATCTGGACCCCGATGACGATGGCGATGGAACGCCAGATGGATCAGATGCGTTCCCGCTCGATCCTGCTGAAGACACTGACACCGATTCGGACGGTACGGGCAATAATGCAGATACCGACGATGACGATGATGGCTGGAGTGATCTTAACGAAACGGCTTGTGGAACCGATCCACTGAACCAGGCGGATTCTCCTACCGATACCGACAATGATCTGATCTGCGACACCGTCGACCCCGATGACGATAACGATGGTGTTGCTGATGGCGATGACTCAGCTCCTCTCGATAACACCGTTTGCCGCGATACAGATTCTGACGGATGTGATGACTGCAGCAGCGGTACCGATGCACCAGGCAATGACGGCACCGATACCGATGGTGATGGGCTGTGTGACACTGGAGATCTCGACGATGACGATGACGGTTGGAGCGACGCAGACGAAATCGCCTGCGGAACCGATCCACTTTCTTCCGCGGATTCTCCTGTTGATACCGATGGCGATTTAGAATGTAACGCTCTCGATCTCGACGATGACGGTGACGGCGTGGCCGATGGCGACGACAGTGCGCCACTCGATAACACCGTCTGTCGTGATGCTGATCTTGACGGCTGCGACGACTGCAGCAGCGGAACCGATGCACCAGGCAATGACGGCACCGATACCGATGGTGATGGCCTGTGCGATGGCGGTGATCCCGATGACGATGGTGACGGCGTGGCCGATGGCGACGACAGTGCGCCACTCGATAACACCGTCTGTCGTGACGTGGATCGTGACGGCTGTGACGACTGTAGCAGCGGAACCGATGCACCAGGCAATGATGGCACCGACACCGATAGTGATGGCCTGTGTGACTCAGGTGATTCAGATCTGGATGGCGATGGCATCGATAACACCTGCGATGTAGATCAGACTCCAGGTGACGACTGTAATAGCAACGGTTCACTGGATTCCTGTGATCTAGCTGCTGGAACCAGTTCTGATTGCAATAAAAACAATATTCCTGACGACTGTGAAACAGATACCGATAACGATGGAACCATCGACGATTGTGACGATGATATTGACGGCGATGGAATTCTGAATGGCTGTGATACCGATCAGACCCCCGGCAAGGACTGTAACAATAACGGTTCTCTGGATAGCTGTGATCTGAGTTCGGGATCGAGCATCGACTGCAATACCAACTTGATTCCTGATGATTGTGAAGTGGACTGCAATAACAACGGTACGCCCGATGATTGCGATGTCGCGGCGGGATTCCCGGATTGCAATGGCAATTCAATTCCAGATAGCTGTGATTTTGCCTCCGGTACCGTTGATTGTAACGGGAATAGCTTCATCGACGCCTGCGAAATCAACGAAGGCATTACCCCGGATTGCAACAGCAACGGTACGCCGGATGACTGTGATATCACCGCAGGTACCAGTCTTGATTGCAACTCCAATGGCGTTCCCGATGAGTGCGAAACCTGTGATACCGATACCTTCGTCGGTTTTGCTGTAGCCGATGGCGTTGATAACTTTGCCACCCTCATGGAAGCCTACGCGGCGGTCTGTGCTGGCGGTACGGTTCACGTTGCGGCTGGCACTCACACCGAGTCGATTGCCATCTCCGATGCCAACGCCAAGGATGGGATCACCATCGACGGTGAAGGTGCGACCACCATCATCGATGGCGGTGTCCTTACCACCAACAGCGTGGCGATCAGTGGTATGACCCTCAGCAACATGACGATCCTCCATTCCGATGGAACAGCCGGAGAAGGCTTGATCCGGATGGATAACGCTGGATCGATCAGCGACATGACCCTCGATGGAGTGGTCCTGGATGGTCAAGGGATCGCCGGAGTCCACGGAATCC
>JAYZTT010000007.1:0-39292 GCA_036125855.1 Planctomycetota bacterium | reverse complement strand
CTCTTGTAACTACTGGGGCAACGACAACGGACCTCTGGTTGCGGGTCAAAACGACCACACCGCCAACGGCGAGACCTACGGTGACGTGCTGGAGGGCACCATGGCGTACGCGCTGTGGCGCACCGGTTCGGTGGCAGGACCTTGCACCGGCGGTGACTGCGATGGCAACAGTATCCATGACTATGACGATATCGTTGCTGGCGCTGCAGACTGTGACAGTGATCAGGATCTTGACACCTGTGAAGCGAATGCTGATTCCTCAAAAGATTGTGATCTGGACGGCGTTCTTGATAACTGTGAATTGACGCAGGGTACTGGATTCGACTGCAACCAGAACAACAAGCTCGACAATTGTGATATCGCTGATGGAACCAGTAAGGATTGTGACGGCGATACCGTGCCTGACGAGTGCCAGATTCAGCTAGGTGCTGTTGACTGTGATGGTGACGGCGACCTGGATAGTTGCGAGCTGACTGCTGGTACCGGTGTTGATTGCAACAGCAACAGCACTCTCGACAATTGCGACATCGATTCAGGTACCAGTACCGATTGCAGCAGTGATGGCGTTCCGGACGAATGTCAGCCTGATTGTAATAACAATGGTGTTCAAGATGCTTGCGATATCAGTTCGGGATCGAGTCCAGACTGCAATGCAAACTCCATTCCAGACGAATGTGATTTTGCTAATGGAGCGGCCGATTGTAATTCCAACTCCATTTTGGATGAGTGTGAGATCGCAAGTGGTCTCAGTGGCGATTGCGATTCTGATGGCGTTCTGGACTCCTGTGAAATCGCAGCGGGTGATACCGACTGTGATTCTGACACAATCCCGGATTCCTGTCAGACCGATACCGATAACGATGGAACGATCGATCCTTGCGACCCAGACCTGGATGGAGATGGCATCGCTAATGAATGTGATGTTGATCAAGCCTCAGGCCTGAACTGCAACGGTGATGGGACCATCGATTCCTGTCAGTTAGCAGGAAATGACTGCAATACAGATGGCATTCCCGACGATTGTCAGACCGACTGCGATAACAACGGAAATCCGGATGACTGCGACGTCACAAGCGGAGCCGCAGATTGCAATGGCAACGGTGTGCCCGATAGCTGTGATATCGCTGGTGGTGCTGCCGATCTCAACGGCAATAGCATCCCGGATGCTTGCGAAGATGACTGCAACTCCAACGGAGTTCCGGATGATCTCGATGTCTCCTCTGGAACCAGCGCGGACTGTAACTCCAACGCGATTCCCGATGAGTGTGATATCACCTCGGGCTTCGATGACTGTGATTCAGACAGCGTGCCTGATGTTTGCCAGACAGCAGACGATTGTGATTCAGACGGAATTCTGGATTCCTGTGAGATTGCCACCGGAGTGGCCGATTGCAATGGCAACGGTTTGCCCGACAACTGCGATCTCGATAGTGCCGGGCCAACTGTCGACTGTAACAATAATGGCTTCCTTGATTCGTGTGAGATTGTTGACGGGTTTGCCGATGACTGCGATGGGGATGGCTTGCTGGATTCTTGCGAGATTGCCCAGGGCGCAGCCGATTGTAATAGCAACCAGACTCCCGATTCATGTGAGACTGATTCCGATAACGATGGAACGATTGACGATTGCGATACAGACATCGACGGAGATGGAGTCCTGAACGAGTGTGACACCGATCAATCAAGCGGTGTTGATTGCAACTCGAATGGGATTCTTGATAGTTGTGATCTGGCAGCGGGAGCTGCGGATTGTGACTCTGATTCGGTTCTCGATGTTTGTGAAACTGATGCAGATAACGATGGAACCATCGATGATTGCGATTCAGATCTGGATGGCGATGGCATCGATAACGTCTGCGATGTTGACCAGACTGCTGGTGATGACTGTGACCAGGATGGGCAACTCGATAGCTGCGAGACTGATACTGACAATGATGGAACCATCGACGATTGTGATTCGGATCTGGATGGTGATGGCATCGACAACGCTTGCGATACGGATCAGTCCGCAGGGGCTGACTGTGACAACGATGGCAAGCTCGATAGCTGCAACCTGACAGATGGTGAAAGTACTGACTGTAATAGCAATGGAACTCTGGATTCTTGCGACATTGCGGCCGGTGAAGATGATTGCAATCTGAATGGGCTTCCCGATAGCTGCGATCTCTCGGTTCCGCTGACTGCCGATGAGGCTACCAGTAGTCCGGGGTCGTTCATTTCAGACGCCGCTCCGGTTATCGATACCGTGACCCTGTCTGGTGGGCTCACCATTACCGACCTTGACGTTGCTGTGGACATCAACCACACCTGGATCGGTGATCTTGGAGTCGCTTTGACCTCTCCTGCTGGCACTTTTGTTGTGCTTCACGATGCACAAGGTGCAAACGCACAAGACATCGTTCTCACCTATGATGACGATGGAGTACAGAATGGAACTCTGGATTACGACAGCGGTGCGGCAATGCAGCCTGCTGGTCCAGGTGCCATGTCCGATTTCAATGGAGAATCTGGTGATGGGAGCTGGGAACTGTTCATCGTGGATGGATTCACTGGTGACGATGGAACACTGAACAGCTGGACACTCCTTGGCACCGGCCTGGCGAATATTGTCAATGCCAGTGCTCCTGCTGAGCCCGTCTCAGCGGATCTACCGCCGACCGTCGATACCATGGTCGTGACAGATACTGTGACGATCACCGACATGGAGGTTGGAGTAGACCTCTCACACACATGGATTTCTGATCTGACGTTGACTCTCACCTCACCGGCAGGGACAGCTGTTGTTCTTCACGATGGGCAGGGGGGAAGCGCAGATGATATCGTGCTGACCTATGACGACCAGGGATTGCCAAACGGTGCTGCTTCCTACAACAGCGGCGCTGCAATGCAGCCTTCAGGACCTGGGGCTCTGGCAGATTTCACAGGAGAATCTGCGACAGGATCGTGGACATTTGTGGCCATCGATACCGGCATTGGAGATGACGGAACCTTGAACTCCTGGTCGTTGAGCATGGCGTCCAGTGCTGCCTCGTCTGATTGCGATAGCAATGGTATTCCTGACGAATGCGATCCAGATCTTGATCTCGACGGTGTGCCGGATGCATGTGATTCGGATATCGATGGAGATGGTCTGCCGAACGAATGTGATGCGGATCATGGTGTGGGTGCTGACTGTGACGCGGATGGCAAGATTGATAGTTGCCAGCTCGCCGATGAGGAAGCGACAGACTGTGATTCCAATGGTGTTCTCGATAGCTGTGATCTTGCAGCCGGAACCCCGGACTGTAACTCAAATGGAATTCCTGATAGCTGCGATCTGGTTGGTGGATCGATACCAGATGGTCCGATTGCTGCCAATGGTGGTGAGAATCTGGCCGACGCAGTGGCCATCGGGCCTGGTGAGCATGGTGTAGATACCACTGCTTCGACAACCGACGGTATCACCCTTGATCCGGCCGTTTGTGATCCGGGATCATTTGGTGGGGACCAGATTCATAATGACGTCTGGTACAGTTTCACCGCAGCTGCTAGTGGTGAGGTCGAAGTTTCAACCTGTAACCTGGTCAGCTACGACTCTCGTCTTGCGGTCTACCTGGGCGCCAATGGCGATCCAGCCAATGCGGTTGCCTGTAACGATGACGGCTCCGGTTGTTCCGGTTTCAGTTCCTACCTGACCTTCCAGGCGACCGAAGGTGAAATCTACACCATTCGTGTCGGTGGATTCGGTTCCGGTGATTCGGGTACTGGAACCATGACGGTCACCTGGCTCTCCGATGACGTGCAGCCATTCAGTAGCGACTGTGATGGTAATGGAGTTCCTGACGAGTGCGACGCTGACTGTGATGGCAATGGGACTCCCGACGTCTGCGATCTTTCTGGCGGCGCTGCCGACTGCGATGGAAATGGACAGCTTGATAGCTGTGACATTGCAGCGGGAGCACCTGATTGTGACGGCAATGGAGCGCCCGATAGCTGCGATCTTGCCGGTGGCGCGCCTGATTGTGATAGCAACGGGCAGCTTGATGTTTGTGATCTCGCCGGTGGATCACCGGATTGTGATGGCAATGGGGTACCCGATGGATGCGATCTGACAGCAGGTGCTCCGGATTGTAATACCAACGGAATTCCCGATGCGTGTGACCTGGTCGGTACTCTTGCCAATGGTCCACTTGCTGCAAATGGCGGTGAGAATCTGGCGGATGCGGTTGTGATTGGTCCTGGGGCTCATGGTGTTGATACCACTGCCTCGACCACCGATGGGGTTACTCTCGATCCAGCGGTTTGCGATCCGGGTTCCTTCGGTAGTGATCAACTGTTCAATGACGTCTGGTACAGCTTCACCGCTGAGGCAAATGGTGAAGTCGAAGTCTCCACCTGTGATCTGGTGGATTACGACTCTCGAATCGCCATCTACCTGGGAGCTAATGGAGACCCGGCCAATGCGGTTGCCTGTAACGACGACGGATCCGGTTGTTCCGGTTTCAGTTCTCACCTGACCTTCCAGGCTACTGCTGGAACGCTCTACACGATGCGTGTTGGTGGCTTCAGCTCAGGCGACGCGGGGACCGGCACCATGACGGTGACCTACCTCTCCAGTGACGTCCTGCCGTTCAGTGAGGATTGCGACAGCAATGGGGAACCTGATGAGTGTCAAACAGATTCCGACAACGACGGTACCATCGATCCATGTGACGATGATCTGGATGGCGACGGTATTCCGAACTCATGTGACGTGGATCAAACCGGTGGTGCTGACTGCGATAGTGATGGCACCGATGATAGTTGTCAGACCGACACGGATTCCGATGGAACCATCGATGCGTGCGACGATGATGACGATGGCGACGGTATCCCCGATATCTGCGATATCGACACCACCGCGGGAGCTGACTGCGACGCGAATGGTGAGGACGATAGTTGCCAGACCGATACTGACAATGATGGCACCATCGATCCATGTGATGACGACCTGGATGGCGACGGGATTCCAAACGATTGTGATTTCGATCAAGCAGGTGGTACCGATTGCGACCTCGACGGTCAGTCCGATATCTGTCAAACCGACACGGATTCGGATGGCACCATCGATCCTTGCGATTCCGATCTGGATGGTGACGGAATCGAGAACACCTGTGACGTTGATCAGACAGCTGGAGCTGATTGCAACGAAAATGGAATCATCGACAGTTGTGATATTGCAAGTGGCGAACCTGACACCAACGGTAATGGCGTCCCGGATACGTGTGAAGAAACACAATTCATACGTGGCGATTCCAATATCGATGGCAGTGTCGATCTTGGTGACGGAATCAAGATTCTGGGTTACCTGTTCGTTAGTGATACGATGGAGTGTCACAGCGCTGCAGATACTACTGACGATGGCCAAATCGATATCACTGACGCGATCTACATCTTCACCTACCAGTTCGCAGGTGGAACACCTCCTTCGGCACCGTTCCCGAACTGTGGTTTTGATCCGACCGAGGACACACTCGAGTGTGGTCAGTCAAGTTGCCCTTGATTGATTCGGTTGGCGCGTAGAGAGATTGACGGTTTCGTTCCCGCAAAGACTGACGTCTTTGCGGGAACGTTCTTTTCAGGCTCAGCTTGAGTCTGGAGTATCTTTGCCAGGACAGGGGTTGCTCTTTGACGCTCCACCTGTGACTCTTTTGCCATGATTCGAGCCGATATCATTCTTGCGTCAGCCTCACCAAGACGACGCGATTATCTCCAGCGATCCCAGCTCCGTGTCGAGGTGATTCCAGTCGATCTCGATGAAGCACCCCTGGAGGGGGAGAGTGGCACCGATCTGGTCGCAAGGCTCGCCGTTGAAAAGGCGATGGCGGTTGGGCCGGTCGAACTTCCAGTGGTTGCGGGGGACACCATCGTCAGTTGCCAGGGGGAAATCCTCGGAAAGCCTCAGAACCAATCCCATGCCCACCAGATGCTTGAGCTTCTTTCAGGGACTGACCATCAGGTCATCGGTGGCTGGTGCGTTCGCCATGGCGACGTCTGTCTGAGGGGGGTCGAGATCAGCCAGGTCCGTTTCCGGCAACTGGATCGGCGCATGATCGAGGACTATGTCGCCACTGGCGAACCTCTGGATAAGGCGGGAGCCTACGGAATCCAGGGGCTCGGGGCTGGGCTGGTGGAGTCGGTGAGGGGGTCCTGGAGCAACATCGTGGGTCTACCGGTGGTTCCCGTCTTATCCGCAGTGAGAGAGGTCATGGGACGTTGAGGGTGGGGCTCCTGGTGAGTAAACTCCCAGCGTGTTCCTTCTCTAGGAAATCTTGCTCAGGAGGCTTCTTCCGTGAGTTTTGACCCAACTGCGATTCCCGATCTCATCGGCCGTTTTCATGCTCTTCTTCTGCACTTTCCCATCGGTCTGTTGCTGTGGGCCGGCATCGTCGAGGCGCGGGCCGCGATCCGTCGCCAGCCAGTTCCTGAGAAGGGTCCGGTTTCGCTCTCGATGGTGATTCCTGGTGCCTGCTTTGCGGTACTTGCTTGTATCAGCGGCTGGTTACTGGCGGACCCAGAAGATGCAGACAGTGCTCTTGCGTGGCACAGATGGCTCGGAGTTTCCACCGCAGTTCTCGCTCTGATCACTGCTGGTCTCGGGATGGCCATCGTGAAGGGCCGCTCCATTCCTCAACATGGCTATCGGCTGGCTCTGTTTGTGTGTGTTCCAGTTCTCGCCGGTGGCGGCCACATCGGAGGAGAGTTGAAGTGGGGAGACGGCTTCATCGAGAAGGGGTTCGAAAGGGTTTTCTTTTCGAGCGAGGGTGCGGATTCTGAAGAACAAACTGGTCAGCAACTTGCACAGGCCAGTATCGATGCTCCTCAGGAACAGAAGGGCATCGAGCTCTACCATGATCTGATTCGACAGACGCTGGATGATAATTGTGTGGAATGTCATGGGCCCAAGAAGAGCAAGGGAGAACTGAGGCTCGACATCCCGGACGACCTCAAGGACCTGACGCGCGAAACTCCCATCATCATTCCGGGAGATCCTGAGCAGAGTTTGCTGGTGGAGTTAATCCTGCTTCCTGCCGATGACGATGATCGGATGCCGCCCCCTGATGAGCCAGGATTGAGTGAAGTGCAGCAGCGTGGCCTCGTCGAATGGGTGCGGGCGGGTGCACCCTGGCCTGCAGAGGGCCCCAAGGGCTCCGTTGGGCCTCTCGGAGCAGAGGGGACGAGGCTGGTTGTCGACGGTCATGAAGAAGATGAGCCCGAGACCGAGAGTGAGGAAGATGAGCCTCATCCATCAGAGGTGATCTTCCGCGAAAATGTGCAGCTCATCTTCGAGACTCACTGCTATGAGTGTCACGGTCCGGAAAAACAGAAAAGTGGGCTTCGTCTCGATCTGAGAGAAGCTGCCATGGCGGATCGGGAGTTCCCGACCATCATTCCGGGGGATGTGGAGGAGAGTGAACTGATCATCCGGGTCACCCTGGAAGATGCGGATGAGGAGAGAATGCCGCCAGAGGGGGAACGCCTTTCCGATGAAGACGTCGCTTACCTGAAGAGCTGGATCGAATCCGGTGCGGCCTGGCCAGATCCCGAGGCAGCACCAGCAACAGGGATCGATTCTGTCATCGAGCGTCCTACACCTCGAGAATTGATCCCGGGGAAACTTCCCGATCTCCCCCGGATCGTTGTCTCCGATGACGCACTTCGTGAGAGCATCGGTGCAGCCGTTGAGTCACTCAGGAGTGTGGGGGTTCGTGCCGCACCAATTTCACAGATTGGCGATGCTCATGAGGCAGTATTCCGTTTGCTTCGCAAGGCAGCGGATGACGAGATGATGGCAGGTCTGGCCGGGCTGGAACCGGTCTTGACCCGTCTCGACCTTGCTGGAACTTCCGTTACTTCCATCTCGATTCGCGGATTGTGGCGATTTGGGAAATTGAGGTATCTCAATCTCTCGGAAACATCCGTCACCGACGATGATGTGGCTGCCATTGCGAGTTTGCCCGATCTGACGGTGCTCAATCTATTTGGTACCGGTGTGACCGATGATTGTCTCGTGCTGCTGGAGCGGATGAAGTCCCTGCGTAGGGTCTATCTGTGGAGAACCGCTGTGACTGCCGAGTCCGCCCAGAAACTGGCGGAAGCTCGACCGGATCTGCTGGTCGATACTGGAGTTTCTCCCGGGACAGAAGAAGCCAAAGGTTCCGAACAGGAATGAGGGAATGGTTCGGTTAAGCCGAACCGTCCTGTACGTTTTTCTCTGCTTCCTCGAAGAGTTCTTCCCAGGAATCGTCGAGTGCATCGAGCAGGGAAGAGGTGGTCGACAGGCCAGTTGCTGTTGCCGTTCTTTCGGGGGGGCGTCCACCGCGTCGGTTGGTTCTGACTTCTCGATCGATTTCAATCTTGCGTTCTGCGGTGAATTCATAACGCCGTGCGATTTCCAGTTGCAGTTCGTCGTAGGAACTGACGGTGAGAAACGGCTCTGCTTTCAACTGATCACGTAATACCTCGATCGCTTCCTGAGATGGAATATCAGGAACCGCGACCAGGACAGTTGCACCGATTCGCGAGAGAGGCAGGGTGCCGTGTTCCCAGGAAAAGGCGGGATCGAGTGTGAGAAGTAATTTCCCATCGATCTGGTAACGTGAAATCGGAATCATCGGTAGTTGATGCTGGGTGCAAAGGCAGCGAGCCAGATCCGATTCACTCAACGAGGTTTCCCTGAGAAGGACCTCGATGATCCGCTCCCCGGTTTCCTCGCACTGAGCGCGGGCAGACTCGACCTCAGCAGGGACCGTGAGGCCTTCTGAGACAAGAATCTCGCAAGTATCCCTGAACCGGAGAGTACGCATTTTTCCCGATCTCCTTACAGATAAGAGTAGAATGCTGGGCCGCATCTCGTCAAATCAGCGATCGTGTCACGCTTCGGCTTTGCCCCCTGTCTGATGGCTAAATTCGGTCGTTACCGGCCCAGGATGGCAGTGTGGGGCGTGAATCCTCGATATCTGTCAGTTTGAGTGGTGGCCGTGGAACTCAGGATTGCGATCCGTGATCGGAATTTTCTGCTTCCTGCTCGAGATTCACGCCCAGAACTTCTTCATCCAGATCGGGTTCGTCAGGGGAGTTCAGGAATGAATAAACCGACGCGGCGATACCCGGAGTCATTCCAGCCGCTGAAGATAGATCCTCGACGGAAGCCTGCTGAATTGCCGAGAGTGAGCCGAAGTGCTTCAACAGAGATCTTCGGCGCCTGGGTCCGATTCCAGGAATCTCCTCGAGGCCACTGACCAACTGGCTGCGTCTTCTGAGTTCTCGGTGATATGAGTTGGCGAAACGATGGGCTTCGTCGCGGATTCTCTGGAGTAGACGAGATGCGGGATCGTCTTCGGGCAAATCTAAAGGCTCCGATTGTCCGGGTAGGTAGACTCTCTCGGTGGTGCGTTTGCCGTCGCGTTTACGATCCTTGGCTAGGCCACAGACGTTGACCTCCAGCTTGTATTTCTGGAGGACGGTCCTGGCTCGAGAAAGTTGTCCCTTTCCACCATCGACCACTATCAGGTCGGGGAGGGGGTCTCGCTTTTCGCTCGGTCGGAAGCGTCGCTGTAGAACTTCTTCCATGCTGGCAAAGTCATCGCTGCCCAGGACGGTACGGATTCGATAGCGGCGGTAAAAGTCAGTATCAGGTTCTCCCGAGTCGAAAAAGACCCGACTCGCGACGGAGAGGGTTCCTTGAATATTGGAGATGTCATAGCACTCGATGGTTCGGATCGGTTCGTCATTGCCGATCAACGTCCCCAGACGTTGTGCGATCTGTTCTTTCGCTTCAAGTTTTAGACCATCTGGTTCAGATCGAGCCTGTGCGTTTCGATGTGCCATTTCGAGCAGTCGCACCTTCGAACCTCTTTGAGGAACTTTCAGTTCGACCCTTCCCCCGGCTTTCGAGGCGAGCCATTTCTCGATGACATCTCGTCCTTCTGGTTCTACCGGAACCAGAATCTGAGCAGGTACGAATTTTTCACCGTGGTAATACTGGCCAAGGAATGCCGAAATCAACTCAGGGTCCTCTTGTTGCGCTGAGCGGCATGTATGGGTGGCAGACGAAATCACACGTCCTTCGCGAACCAGCAGCACATGGATCGAGGCGATTTCACCCGTGTTTTCAATTCCGATCACATCGCAGTCGCCCTGGGAATGTTCCTGCACATTCTGTTGCTCCATGATCTTCTCGACGGCATTGACCTGATCCCGGAGACGTGCAGCTTTCTCGTATTCCGTATCCTGGCTTGCTTCCTGCATCTTGCTGTTCAAGAGCGTCAGTAGAGAACGATCACGCCCCCTCAATAGTAGTAGAACCTGCTCGACCATCTCGTTGTAAGAATCCTCATCGTCGAGACCTACACATGGTGCGGTACAGCGTCCGATCTCATATTCGATACAGGGCCTGTGCCGACTTTCAAAGAAGGCGTTGGTGCAGGTTCGAAGCGGTATGTACTTCTTGATCAATCGCAGCAATTCATGGACTGAGCGTGAAGAAGAGTAGGGGCCAAAGTAGGTATGCCCATCATCTTTCCAGCTGCGTATAGGATGAACTCTTGGCCAGCGATCTCCGGTGGTGACTCGAAGGGAAAGGTAGGTTTTGTCATCTCGAAGTCGGAGGTTGTAAAGAGGATGGTGCTTTTTGATGAGATTGTTCTCGAGTAGGAGAGCCTCTAATTCGTTTGTGCACACTATGAAATCGATATTGTCGGTGTTTTCGACAATCTTGGAGAAGAGGAAGCGCCCATCTGCTGCACCTGGTTGGAAGTATGATCTAACTCTTGAGCGCAAGTTTATCGCTTTACCAACATAAACTGTCTTCGAACGGGCATCGCTGAAGATATATACCCCCGGTTCTCCGGGAAGCTCCGAGATTTGTTTCTGTAGTTTTTCAGTTTGATCAGGGGAGGCCATCGGAGATTTTTTTCAGGTAGAAGTAGTAGATGCCTTTGCCTT
Organism: Planctomycetota bacterium; assembly: GCA_036125855.1. Classification (GTDB taxonomy): domain Bacteria; phylum Planctomycetota; class UBA8108; order UBA1146; family UBA1146; genus UBA1146. The sequence continues at coordinate 28,327 of JAYZTT010000007.1, read as the reverse complement.
CGTTCCGGAATCGTCGTTCGAATAGGGTTTCGACATGATTTGCCGGGTCGATGGGAGCATCGAGCCATGCCGCATTTCCGGTCAGTCTCTCCAGTACTTCAATTTCTAGCAGCGCCTCATGGGCCTGTTCAGCATTTGGTAAATCATCGGTCCGTATTTCTAGCTGGGCTCCGGGGCGCAATTTTGATGCGATCAGTGACAGAAAGGACTCCTGGAGGAGACGTCGGCGAGCATGGCGCTCCTTTGGCCAGGGATCGGGGAACAGCAGAAACGCTCCTGCGAGTGATTTATCGGCAAAGCACTCGCGGACGGCAGCGAATGCATCGGCGTGGAGTAGCTTCAGATTGTCCTGGCACTCGAGCATTTCAGCTTTTCGCAGCATCATCTCGAACTTTTTGCGAGTCTGTTCGATTCCTAGATGGAGTGAGTCTGGATGGCGTAATGATCGCTCCAGGATGTGAGTGTCCTTGCCGGTGCCAACTTCCAGCCACAGATCTCCTGATACGTTGAAGCAACGTGAAGCCTCGGAGTTTTCATAAAGATCCTGCAGGCGCACTTCTCTGGCGCTTTCTGAGTCAGTGAGCAAGCGGTGGCGACGCAGGCGTGTCAAAAAGAACCTCCGGTTTCATCCTCTCTGAAGGGTAGCGTCAATCCACTTCCTTGCCAGGTAGATAAGGGAATCGCTCCCTTGAGCCGGTGTGGATTGTCTTCCTGGCGATTGTACCTGATTCGATCAGGGTTCCGGGAGGTGGCGTTGCTCAGGGGAATCCAACTTCTGCTCCAGCTTGAGCAGGACATCGAGGCGTTCTGGATGTAGGATCCGACCAGGGGATCCCCCCGGTCAAGGGGGGAGAGGGGAGTCGGTCATGGTCCATCGGTCTGAATTTGCAGCTGGTGGAGGTTTCTGCGGGCTTCATTTTGTTGCCCTCGGATTCACCTCACTGTCTACCGTATTTCTGTTATCCCTGACCGCATTGGTGCTGCTTCCCGGATGCGGAGTCCTGGACTATTTCACCGATGACGATGATCCTCATGATGTAGCCGCTTCCGGCGCAGTGGTTTCGGTATCCACGGAAAATCCTCAGGATGGAATTGATTCCGCCTCGAGCCTTCTCGATCTTGAACGCTATTTGCTGGATCAGAGCCCCGCACTGGATCGACTTCGTTCCGAAGCCAGCAAGGTCCTCCAGCAAGATGGACAGGATGGGTGGATCCCCGGATCCACTGTCAGCGACAGTGCCCCGGTGGGTCCTCGTGACTTTGCTGCCAGGGACCGAGAGCGCAATCTCTCCATCGACTGGCGCCCCGCGTCGATTTTCGATGGCGATCTTCGCCAGAAATCGCAACGGTCTCGCTCCAGTGTAGCGTTCGCAAAACTCCACGAGGCAGAGAGCAAGCTACTGAGATTGTTACGAGAGGAATGGTCCGAGCTGTGGTTCCAGCGTCAGGTGGTCACAGTTACAACCGCTGCTCTCGATGAGTTGCAAAGGCTTCAAGAGGACGAGTTAGACCCCGCTTCTCCCACAGCTCCGATTCTCATCGATTCACTTCGAACTCGCTGGAATGACCGTGTCGATGGGATTGCGCAGGAAGCCAGCAAGACGCGAGCTCGCATCAATTCCTTACTGGGGCGCCCTTCTCGGGCTGCGTTACCGTCATCAGATGATCCAGGCGATATTCGTTTTCACCATGTTGATCAGTTAACTGAGCGTAGATTACATCCTCGTGAAATAATTGCCGATGAACGTCTGGCCCTGGCTTCGGTTCAGCTTGAAGAAACGGATACGGGTGGGTGGCCAGAATTTGTTGTCGGAGCACATTCCCAGGCGGATGCGGATGCTCCAGTGACCGGCTCTGACGGCACCGTGGATTCCTGGACCTTCACTGTTGGTGTTGAGTTTCCCCTCGGTCGTCAGGGGCGAGACTACCAGCGAAGAGCGGCGCGAAGCAGTATCGGTTCAGCCAGAGCACTTCAGATGATGGCCAGGCGCTCGATCGAAGATGAGATTGCAGCGGCGAGAGCGCAACTGGTGGCAAGTTTGCAAAGAATCGATGAGATTGAAAATGACGTGATCCCGACCATCGCTGAAGTTCGGTCGACGCTGCCTGACCAGGTAGATGTGGATCGGTTTGAGGCGCGTCTTCGAGTGAAAGATGGTCTGCTGGAGGCTCAACTGGCTCTGATTCGAGCAAAGGCGGATCGTGCTCGTGCTCGCTTCTCGTTGATTGACCTGCTCGGTCTGGAAAAGTCGCAACCGACGAGCATCTACAGTCGCGTTACACCCTGATCCGCCAGCCACGATAAGAGTGCCGGTGTGACGAAGATGCTGAACAATTTCCCTTGATCCTCTCGCAGGACTCGTTGAGATGGGTACTGCTTTCAGATGGAGAAAGGCAGACTTCACTTGGCGAATCAACAGCAGATGATCTCGATCACCGTGGCCAGATCTCTGGTCTTCGTTTCGGTGTTTGTTTCAATGATTGCGTTCGGTGGTTATTTCGCACCACCGGCCAGTTGCCAGGCTGCCAAGAAAGACGATGTCAGGAGTGCTCCCGATCCTGCCCGGGTGCTACGGCAGGCAGTGCAAAATCTCGAACAGCACTCCCAGAAGAATGGCTACCAGATCGATTGCCTGGCAAAGGGGGGGCTCTCCAACAAGGGAGACCATGAGGTCTGGATGCACCAGGTATATGAAGAACATAGCGGCGTGATCCACGGAGATCTGATGTTCGTGGAGAAACTTCAGGTTTATCGAAATCCAAGCAAGGGTGCGATTCGAGTCGATGAGAACTGGATTCCCTTGCAAAATTCGCCGGCCGGAAACCGGCTCGATAGGATTATCCATTTCCCTTCTAAATTATTGCTGGCTGCGGTAGCTCAAGCACGGACTGCTGAGTGGATCGAGCCAGAGGTGGAAATCGATCTCAATGATCCGGACTATGTCGATCCGATGGATCCTCTCGAGGAGCCAGAGGGGGGAACCAAGGTTGTAGAAAAACCTGATCAGGTCAGTTCCTATGAACGGATCAAAATAGACATCGGTGAGAAGATGGCCGTGAAGTATTTCAACGGAGTGCAGAACTCGGGATTGCTCGGTGGCTTCTTGTGAAGCATCACCAAGTTCCTGGCCAGTGTGGACAGGACCCGGGCGCGCTGCACTATCGAAGTGGGGCTGAACAAGGAAACCAGGCTGCCGACGTCACTCCTGATGACGGTGTTGATCGGCCGGCGAGATGAGCAGGGAAAGACGCAGGCAGGGGATGCGGCCTTTTCCGACGGTGTGGAGCACATCGTGTTCACCTATGATTACAAAATTGGAACCGACGGGAAACTGGAATCCCTGGTTGTTCCCCGTTCCGCTCAGAAGTTGCTCAAGTAGTTCCTGGCGAGATCGCCTCCTTTTCACGACTCAATCAGTCATCCAGCCCGATTCCTGATCCATTTCTTCTGCCTGGAGGAAGGGCGGCATCCGCCTCCAGAGAGCCAATTCCCGGGTTTTTCAGAAAACCTTGACCAACGCACCTCCCTTTCAGGATCGATGACTATGGGGACAAAGTGTCAGTGCAAAGGAGGATCAAATGACCTGTAAAAACCAACACCTGATAGCTGGCCTGCTGTTGCTGAGTTTGTTCGCTGGAACCGATCTCGTAGCGGCCGAGGAGAAGCCGCGGAAAGCTCTGGTCGAGGCGACTCGTAACCTGATGAAGATGTCGATGGAGAGCGGTTACAGAACCAGAATTCTGGCGATTGGCGGTCTCTCCGAATACGCAGATCACCGTGTCGATCGCCCAAAAATAGCGTTTCGTTGCGCTGCAGACGTGCGGGGATCGTTGATGCATATTCCCGATCTGTTCGCATACATCTCCGGTGAAAAGGGAGCGATCGAGGAAGGCGGGCACTGGAGACATATCCGGGCAACTCGCAAGGGTAAAATCATTCAGGGTATGCTGGGAGTTCCTACCGAACTGCTCATGGATGCCTTGAAAAGAGGATCTCAGGTCGAATGGGTGACTCCAGGAAAAGAGATCAAGGTAACCTTTGCCAAGAAGCGGTCTCAAATCCTGTTCACCGAGATCAACAACTCTGGCTGTGTCCGTGTCTCCGATTTCATCTACACACGAAATGAAACCAGGATTGATGGATCGAATACCCTGGGAACTCTGAGAATCGTACTCGACGATTCAGGAGAGTTGCCGCAGAGCATCGATTTTTCATTACTGACGGCAGTCCGGAGTGATCAAGGTCGTTCTGCCAAGGGTGACCTGGCATTCCAGGAAGGGATGCCACACCTGTCATTTCAGTGCAGCTACATGCTGGATACCACCGCTGCGGTGGGTGAGATGCGTCTCTCGAAAGAATTGCTGAAAATACTCAAATAGCCCTCAATTTGCCTGTCCCGTGGATGACTACCATCTGGTTATCCACGGGTTTTTTTTGATTCCTCGCAGTGTTGGGGGTAGCATCGCCGAAGTAGAGCCCGATGTGGGAAGAGAACAGGATGCGACCTGGCCGCAGGTTGCAAAGAGAGGAGCCTTTTGTGCTCAGGATGTTAAACATTCCGCTGCTACTGGTTTTGCTGGTGAGCAGTTCTGCTATTGGTGCTGGAGTCGAACCTGCCCCGGATCCAGTGAAGGCGATTCGGTCTGCTGCGAAGGATTTCCTGCGTCTCACTGCAAAGCAAGGCTACGCAACACAGCTTGCCATTTCCGGCGGCATGGCCAATTCCGTCAGCCACAAGATTGTTGATCAGGCCGTCGATGAAGCTTATGCAGGTCTGGTGCGCGGTCCGCTGATGCACATGCCGGAACAACAAATCTTCCGTACCGTCGACAAGGGTGCACTGTTTGACGGCGATATCTGGAGGAAGTTGCAATCGACGGCTGATGGCAAGAAGCTCGATCGTCTTTTTGCTTTTCCCGAGAGGATTCTCTCCGAGGCAGCCAAGAAACCTCAGAAGGTAGAGTGGCTCGAATCGGAGGACAAGGTTGCCAGTGACGATCGCAAAAAGCCAACGGGTAAAACTGCGGTTGCTGAGCGAGAAGAGAATCGCCTCTACAACAAGTTGAGAGTGACCCTGTCTGACAAGACGGCCCTGCAATACTTCATCGAGGTGCAAAACTCTGGCTGCTTATCGGGTGGCTGATGCATTTCTGAATATCTGTCCCGTGCGGACAGAACCCAAACTCGAAGTGTTCTGGATATCGAGCTCGATCCCGCGACCGGAACACCGAAAAAATTAGACCTGCTGGTTCTTACCGGTATGAGGAATAAAGACGGGAAAACTGCCAAGGGAGACGCCGCATTCTCAGAGGGGATTGAGCATGTCGTATTTCGGTACGAGTATGTGATCGATACCTCAGAAAATGTCGATTCATTCAGGATCCCGACCGCAGCCAGGAAAGTGATGAAGTAGTCAGCTTCAAATCGCATCGAGAAAGAGTGGCGCCAGTTGTCATGACTGGCGCCACTCTTTTTTTCTGTAGCGATGTACTCTAGGAGTCGCTGTCGAGAGATTCTATATTCGAGCGAATCGTGGCGAGCTGTTGCTCCAGTTCAACGACAAGCGCCTTCTCTCGCTCCACGACTTCAGGAGCGGCTCTGCTGACAAAATTTTCGTTGGCGAGTTTCTTCTGGGAACCCATCAGGCGCCCTTCGGTCTTCTTTTCTTGCTCCTGGAGGCGAGCTTTTTCCTTTTCGAGATCAACCACTCCCGGGACGAAGATTTCTGCATCACCGGAAACCGAGACGCCACTGTCGATGGTCCGTTCTACATCTGGCCCGACCGACATCGAGGAGAGTGCTCCCAGATGGAGGATCAGCCCCCTGAGAGACTCAAGAGCCTCGGCAGTCGGGCCGCCAGTTCGAACACGCACTTCAAGCTCTTGCCGTGGTGGCACGTTATATCTTGCTCGGAGATCTCGGACCGTGCGGATCAGATCACGACAACGATCAAATGAGTCCTCCAGATTTTCGTCACGCCACTGCGAGGAAGGCTGCGGCCATCTGGCCAGGCAAAGAAGTTCGGAATCCTGTAACGGCTGGTCGATACCCCGCTCGGGTGCAATCTCTCGGAGGCTGCCCCACAGTTCCTCTGTGATGAAGGGGACGAACGGGTGCAGCAGACGTAATACCTGATCGAGGCAGGTCGCGAGTACTTGCTGCGCAGTTTTTGCATCATCGCCACCCTCTCTGAGGCGTGGTTTGATCGCTTCGAGGTACCAGTCGCACAGCTCGCTCCAGAAGAATTCACGGGCGAGCCCGATGGCGGCAGAGGGATTGTATTCGCTCAACTGTTTCTGGACGTCATCACAGGCGCAGGTCAATTTCGACAGGATCCAGCGATCCTCGTTGCGTAGACGCTCCGAGCAATCGGGTTCAAAGCTATAACCCTCAAGATTCATCAATGCGAAACGGGCGGCATTCCACAGTTTATTGCAGAAGTTACGACCGACATCGAATCGATCACTGATCAGCTTGGCAGATGGGATCTCTTCCATGGTGCCGAGCACGTCAAATTCTTTACCGCTTTCAGGGCAGAGGTAAGTGAATATGTTTTGACCGTGCTTGGCGGTCGCCAGGTCAATCGAGTTGCCCGTAAAGGGGCTAATCGCTTGAACCGGTAAACGGATGTCCTGGGTTCCGGTTTGCATTTCACACAGAACGTAGCGCATCGCATCGGTTCCATAGCGTTCGATGATATCGAGCGGATCGATCCCGTTGCCCTTCGACTTGCTCATCCTCTCGCCTTTTCCGTCGAGAATGATGGCGTGCAGGAAGACGTCGGTGAAAGGCACATCGCCGAGGTTGTAAAGTCCCATGATCACCATGCGGGCAACCCACAGCGTGATGATGTCGCGACCTGTGACGAGACAGGAGCCAGGATAGTAATAATCGAGGCAGTCTGCAGAACCGTTGAGAGCTGCTAACGACCTTTGCCCTTCCTCGACCTGTGCGCTGCTTGGATCAGGCCAACCGAGAGTTGCATGGGGCCACAGCGCGCTGGAGAACCAGGTGTCGAGCACGTCAGGATCTTGTTCGAGTCCCGCTTCTTCTAGCAGAGACCGGACCGATTCCTGACGATCCGGTTCGCGAAGAGAGACCATCAGTCGGCCGCCATCTGCAGGAATCGAATCGCTATTTTCGATCAGATGATGCTTCCCATCTGAGCCCCGTAGCATCGCGCACACGTCGTCGCCATCGCCACTGATCGTCTGATCGACCAGGTTCTTTATCTCCTCCTGGGTGAGATCGGCAGCCCAGATCGGGATGCGATGTCCCCACCAGAGCTGGCGCGAGATACACCAATCTCGCTTCTCGGCGAGCCAGTTGACGTATGTATTTCGATAGCGGTCGGAGTCCGGATGGAAGTGAACCGTGCGGCCGGTAGCCGATTTCCAACCCATGGCCGCATCGATGGCCGCCTGGGCCAGTCCCGGGGCCTGGAACTGGTGTTCAAGTCCTTCACCGCAGGTGACGCCACCATCGATATCACCCATCCGTACGAACCACTGCTGAGACAGATACGGTTCGACGGGTGTCTTCGATCGATCAGAATGACCCACTTCGACCACTCGGTCCTCGATCAACTCCAGTAATCCAAGGGACTCAAGGCGGGAGATCACCGATTTGCGAGCCTCGAAGCGATCCTCTCCAGCGCAGGGACCTGCCTCTTCGTTGAGGGTTCCATCGGGTTGCAGGATGTTGATGGCGGTGATCTGGTCACGGTGGCGCTGCCAGACGTCATAATCATTGGGGTCGTGGGCCGGAGTGATTTTTACACAGCCCGATCCCAGCTCCGGTTTGGCCCATTCGTCTGCGATGAGGGGAATTTCTCTGTCGATGATCGGCAGTCGAATCATTCGACCGTCATTTGCCATGGCGGTCAGTTTCTCGAGTGACGGCAGCAAGGTGTCGATTCGTTGTTCCAGTCGCGCCACTTCACTGGCCAGTTCTTCTTTTTGTTTTTCAGTAGCGCTATCGAGTCGATCTTGCGCTTGCTCGAGCCGTTCCTGCAGCGCAGCGCGCGGATCGGGGTGGACTGCGACAGCGGTGTCTCCCAGCATCGTTTCGGGACGGGTGGTCGCGACGACCACGTATTCGGGTTCGTCACTGCGAGGATCGATGACCGGATAGCGTAGGTGCCAGAAATGTCCGCCGGTGGTCTTGTGTTCGATTTCATCGTCTGAAACCGCGGTTTGAAGATGGCAATCCCAGTTCACCATCCGATCGCCCTGGACGATCAAACCGTCACGGAACATGCGGAAAAATGTCCAGGTGACCGCTCTGGCGCACACCGGATCCATGGTGAATCGTTGACGATCCCAGTCGCAAGAGCAGCCCATCGCCTTTTGCTGCGATACGATCCGCTTCTGGTACTGGTCCTTCCACTGCCAGATTCTCTCGACCAGACCCTCCCGGCCGAGGTCATGGCGGTTTTTTCCTTCGAGCTCGAGCAGCCGTTTTTCGACGACTGCCTGGGTGGCGATGCCGGCATGATCGGTTCCAGCCATCCACAGCGAATTGTCTCCGATCATCCGATGCCAGCGAGTCAGGAGGTCTTGCATCACGTTGTCCATGGCATGACCCATGTGAAGAGCCCCGGTCACATTGGGCAGTGGCATCATGATGACGTAACGGTTATCGCGTTCATCGGGGATCGCACGGAAGGAATCCTGGACCTCCCATCGGTTGGTGATGGCAGGCTCGATCAGCCCGGGGTCGTATTTTGTCGCCAGATTCTTGTCCATCGGTCCTCGACTTCCCTGTTCAGGCACCGAGGATCCTGTTCCGCCCCTGGCAAGTCAAGGGAGACAGCTAGATCCTGTGACAGCTTCTGGATGCTACCGGGAGGGCGCGATACGGTCATGCCTTGCGAGGCACTGTGAAGCGCTCGCCTGGATCGGTGGAGGAGACAGAGATGCGTGGTTGGCGGAAGTTCCGCGATTATCTATCCCGGGTGGCGAGAGTTCCACGACGCTGGATTGGCCATCCAGACCTCCGTGCCCTTCAGCGCAAGGTGGATCACCTTCAGCAGGATGTGGAGCATTTGCTGTTCAGATTGCATCCGGACCTGGCCGCCTGCGAATCGATCCCCGCCCAGGAGCGGGTCAGAAATTTCAATGAAGCTCGTGGATATTCGCAGAATGGAGAAGATGGTGTGCTGCTCCATCTGCTCTCCGAGGTGGGAGTATTGCAGCATCGCTGCGTGGAGATCGGCTGTGGTTCCGGCGATGAATGCAACTCTGCTCTGCTCAGTTGCTGTTTCGGTTGGCAGGGTCTACTGATTGATCGTGATGCGGACCAGGTGAGGAAAGCTCAAAAATTTTTCGAGGAGAAAGGGACTGGGGATCGAGTACGGATCCTTCATCAAGAAGTTCAGCCCGATGGTATCGACCAACTTCTACAGGATGAGACTCACGGTGACGAACTGGATGTTCTCTCGATTGATGTGGATGGATACGATTTCTGGATGTGGAAGAATCTCACCTCTGTCCGCCCAAGAGTGGTGATCATCGAGGTGAACGCCTCCTACGGTCCGGAGATTTCATGCACCGTTCCCTGGTCTCCGGGAGATCCCCATCACGATCCCTACCGCCATCATCTCCGAGGTTGGCACCACGGAGCAAGCCTTGGTGCGATGGATGCGCTGGGTCGGAGCAAGGGGTATCGACTGGTCGCTGTCGAATCGAGCGGGACCAATGCTTTTTTTGTGAGAGAAGACCTGGCGGTGCCCGGTCTTCCGGCGCAGGAGCCTCAATCTGTCTGGCGACCTCACGAGGTGAGGAGTCGCCGCCACAGTTGTGATCAGCAGGAGCAGTCTCTCGCGCTACTTCCCAGGATGACGGTAGATGATCACGGTGAAGTGAGTGGGCAAGTTGAGATGGCCGGTAGATAATCCCCTGCACTCGGAGCAAGATCTCCCGGACCAGGGTGTGGAGGTGTGATATGGATGGCTTGCAGTCAAAACTCGTTCATGGCGGCGAACCGAAACCCCGGATCGGTGGTGCGGTGGTACCGCCGATCTTCCAGAGTGCGACCTTTGAACAGGTTCCAGGTAGTGGTTATCACGATGGTCGGTACATACGACTTTCCAATACACCGGCCCATGACCACCTCCACCAGAAGCTGGCTCTCGTTTGCGGCACCGAATCGGCGCTGGTGGCCTCCAGCGGCATGGCTGCCATCACTTCCACCTTGCTGGCCTTGCTCGGCAGTGGCGATACCGTGGTTGCTCAGGACCGCTTGTATGGAGGGACGGAGAGTTTTCTCAGTGGAGAAGTGCAGCGCTGGGGTATCGAGGTCAACAAGATCGACCTTTGCGATCCAGACAGCTGGACAGATCCGCCGGAGGGAGCGCGGGTTCTTTACTGCGAATCGATTACCAATCCGACCTGTCGGATCGGTGATTTCCAGGCCGCCACCGCCTGGGCGCGGAAACACGGACTGATCTCCGTGATCGATGCCACCTTTGCCACGCCGGTACTGTTTCGCCCGGTAGATTACGGTTTTGATCTGGAGGTCCACAGTGCGACCAAGGCTCTCAATGGTCATGGCGATGTCGCCGCAGGTGTCATCGCAGGGCGTAAAGACCTCGTAGATCAGGTGAAGTACTGTCTCGATCACCTGGGGGGACATCTGGACGCCAATGCCTGCTTCTTGCTGCACCGGGGGATTCGAACCCTGCAGCTACGAGTAGATCGTCAGTGCGAGAATGCCCTGGAGGTGGCCCGTTTTCTCGATGGCCATCCGGGTGTCAAGGTGACCCATTACCCCGGTCTGGAAAGGCATCCCGATCATCATCTTTGCCAGCAGTTTTTTGGTGGTCGAGGGGGTGGAGTTCTTTCATTTGATGTCGCTGCAGGGGCGGAAGAAGCGGAACGGATAGCCACCTCGACTCAATTGATGGCGACTGCTCCCAGTCTTGGTGGAATAGAAACCCTCATCATTCGTCCGGCCAGTTCATCTCATGCTGCAGTAGATCCGCAAGTCAGGGTTCAGATGGGAGTCCCTGATTCACTGGTCCGCATCGCATGCGGTGTTGAGGACTCTTCTGATCTGGTTGCTGATCTGGCTCGTGTGATGGGAGACCGAAATTGAAGCGGGTGGGACTTGTTACCTGTCTGGAGATGCCTGAACCCGATCCAGACGAACAGATCCAGCTTCAGTCGATCCGGGAGGCAGGGGGAGAAGCGGAGCTGGTTGCCTGGGATGATGCAGCCGTTGATCTTTCATCCTTCGATCTTCTCGTCCTTCGATCCTGCTGGGACTATCCATGGCGGGATCAAGAATTTAGCAGCTGGTTGCAATCGGCAGATACTCAGACGTGTGTTCTCAATCCCATCGAAGTTGTGATGTGGAATCTTCACAAGAGTTATCTGATAGACCTGGCGCAAGCGGGAGTTCCGGTGGTCCCGACTCGTCTACTGGAAGCGGGTTCCGGGGTGGAGAAGCTGTCGGAGATCCTGAGCCAGACTGGCTGGTCCGATTACGTCATCAAGCCTGCAATCTCTGCCGGCAGCTGGCTGACAGCTCGCTTCGCAGCTCAGGATCGGAAACTGGCAGACAAATTTGTGATGGAAAACGGTCACGAGCGAGACCTGCTGGTGCAGCCGTACATCGCATCGGTGGATCATGGGGGCGAACGCGCCAACGTCTATCTGGACGGTAGCTGGAGCCACTGTGTAACCAAGGTTCCGCGCTTTTCTGGTGAAGTCGAACAGGTCAGTGAGGCGGAGTCGGTACTGCCCGAAGATGTTCGCGTCGGCGAGCTGGCGTTGAACTGCAGTCCTGGCCCCATCCTTTACGGTCGCGTCGACACCGTCCGGGATGTAGACGGAAATTCGATGGTTGCCGAGCTGGAGCTGATCGAACCGACCCTATTTTTGACTCAGTTTCCGCCGGCGCGAGCCGTGTTTGGTGCTTCTTGCCTGCGTTCTATCGATCCGGAGCCCTCTTCTTCGGTTTGATAGGACTCCGTCAGAAATCAGGACATTCTTGCAATCTTTACACAAATTTGAGTACCGTGGTGGCGGATTGCCCGGGAAAGGGTGGTTTGGTGCCTCCGGAACCGGGTGGGGAATTTCAAAAGGAGGGGAATGGAATGACCATTTCCAGGATCAAAATTTGGGGGACCATTTTCGGTCTCGTACTGGTATGTGGCCTGGTTACAGCGCAGCCAGGTAGCATCGTGACCCAGTCGAAGACCACGGCGGAAATCGAGGCGGGATTCAATGCCGCTTTCGATAACAACGTGATTACGAAGAATGTAGCCAATCAGGTGATGAATAACCTGGTGGGAAAATGGAACTTCGAGTACGCCCTCAGCGAGGAACTGGGCGGATATCCGGCTGGAACTCCAGTCAGAGCTACGGTTGTTTACTGTCGCGATTTTACATCTGGTGGGCTTTTCGGATCAGCAGAGACGGTCAACCTGAACGGTGCAGTTATCAGCAATGGCACCTACTTCATCAACTGGAACGCAGCAGTAAATCGTCTGGAATCTCACGGCAGATTTGTGGCCGGAAATGTTATCTCCATCTTTGACGAGTACCTCAAAGAGATCAAATCGAACACCTGTTGCTGGATCGGGCAACGTTACGAGGATGGAATCACTTCATCCAACGTTCTCATCGAGCGAACCATCAATAATGGTAATTTCAACGTGGTTGTCAATGAACTCTCCCCTGCAGGAAAGCCTCTGGCACAGCTCTGGAACGTGACCGGAGTCAAGGTCAATCCGCTGAAGGAAGCGCTGGGACCGTTTGTTGCTCTGGCCAGTGCATGGCAATCAGAGAGCTTTTCGGATAATGGTGACCGTCTGCGCATCGAACAGAGTGGTTACTGGGCTGCCAATGAGACCTGTCTCGTTGTTGAAGCGAAGAAGTACAAGAACGATATTGTTGCCGAAAGTACCATCCAGACTTACTACTATGACTTCGAGAACTGTCGCATCGCGTTCACCGAGATCGGCTCAAATGGTCTGGTTTGTAACGGATACGTCTCGCCGACCACGGAAAGAAACGGTACCCCCTGCCAGCTGAGGGTTGTCGATTCCGAGTTCGGGAATGGTGCCAATGTCAGTACCATCAACAAGGTCCTGCTTGTCGATTCGAAGACGATCAAGATCGATTTCGAGTGGGCCTGGTGGCAAGGTGAGGATATTACGACCGAAAACAATGTCCTCGATTTCGAGCAGCGATTCGTACTGAAGCGCGTTCCTGCCTCCAGTAATTCCGTTCCTCGACCGGCTTCTTTCTAATCCGGTAAGTACGCACCCGCGGTAGGGATTATTCCCCTATCGCGGGTGTTTCATTTTCCTCTTTGATTTTATTTTTCTGAAGAGGTGGTCTGGTTGACCTGTTCGGGAAAGCGGATCCGGTTCATTCGATCCACGAGATCCTTCAATACCTCCGGTTGAGAGTCTGCCAGATTTTCTTTCTCTTCCAGATCGGTCCTGAGGTCATGAAGCATGACGGGCGCATCGGGTTTGTCGCGCAGGATCTTCCAGTGTCCTGTTCGTAGGGCTTCTTGATCCTTGAAGCGCCAGTAAAGCTGTTCGTGAGATTTCTGGTCGCCACTACCGAGCAGGGTGGGCAGGTAGCTGATTCCATCGATCCCCTCAGGAACGGGAACCCCGGCGAGGTTACAGGCGGTGGGAAGGAAATCCTGGAAGCCAGACGGGTGATTCGATGTTGAGCCCGGGGTGATGGAGCCCGGCCAGTAGGCAATCATCGGAATTCGAATTCCACCTTCAAGCAGGTCACGTTTGAAACCGCGAAACGGACCGTTCGAGTTGAAGTATTGATGCTTGTGGCCACCTTCAGAGTGAGGGCCGTTGTCGGAGGTAAAGATCACCAGGGTGTTACGGTGAATACCCAGTTCCTTCAGCAGGGAAACAATCCGGCCAACATCCTGATCCAGAAGGGCAATCATCGCCGCGAATCCTTTTTCGGGCTCTGGCCAGTCCTCTCGGGCGAACTGTTCCAGCGACGGAACCTCCATTCCATTTCCACTGGCATAACCACGTTCATTGTTGGCGTGTGGAATTGTCAGATGGGCATGCATCAAGAATGGTCCTGAGGAGTGATCCCGGATCCACTGTAGCAGCCAATCGACAATCACATCGTGTGAGTAGATGTTGCGTTCGATGGAATGGTAAGCATCTCTGCCTTTTTCGCCGGCGAGACGATTTCCCGGCAGGGGAACCCGGGTTTCGTTATGCCACAGGTGGGTCGGGTAATAATTGTGAGCATCGCCCTGGTCCAGGTAGCCGAACCAATCGTCAAAGCCCTTGCGATTGGGGTGGCCAGCGGATCCTTGCCGTCCCATCGCCCATTTGCCGCAGCCAGCGGTGGCGTAACCTGACTCCTGCAGGATTTGAACCACGGTCCTCTCGCCCGCATCGAAACGATAGTAGGCGTTTGATTGCAGTGCTGTATGGCCGGAGTGCATTCCTGTCCACAGTACCAGCCTGCTCGGGCGACAGACGGTGTGGCCGGAGTAGTGATCCGTGAATCGAATCCCCTCTGCTGCCAGTTGATCGATATTGGGAGTCTTGAGAACTTCCTGGCCGTAGCAGCTCAGGTCTCCCCAGCCGAGGTCGTCGGCCATGATGTAGATGATGTTGGGGGTTTGGATCGGCTCGCGGATTTGCGGAGTGCAACCGACCAGAACCAGCAAGAGCAAGGAGAGTCCGGGAGAGTAACGCATCATTGCTTGTTCGGGTTCGGTATTCGCCCCGGACCTCTCACATCAGATCCTTCGACTTTTGACAGGCGATCCCCTAGCTTGTTTCGCATCGTGGCGGCACGAGCACTCATCTCGACCACAACTCCAGCATGTTTCGATTTGACGTCAACCTGTTCGAAGGGATCTGATTCCAGGTCGTAGAGAGCAAGCCCCGTCTCGATGTTGTAATTGTATTTGGCCGGAATGCCGTTGTTGCCAGGTTTTCTGCCGTCAAGGCTACGATACTTGTGAGGGAAGTGGAGTTTCCATCGTCCCATCCGCATCGCCTCCAGGTCACCGCGTCGATACCAGAAGTACAGCTCCTCGTGGGGCGGGGGAGCATCTTTATCGCCGCGTAGCTGTGGCACGATGCTGACGCCATCGATCTCCCTTTCGGGAGCCTTTCCACCGGTCAACTCAACGATGGTGGGCAGGATGTCGATGGTCATGCACGGTACCGAACAGGTACTTCCAGCCGGGATCAGGCCAGGAAGTCGCACGACACAGGGAACCCGAATGCCACCCTCCCAGGTGGTGCCTTTCCCCTCTCTCAATCCCCCGGTCGTTCCGGCGTGATCGCCATAAGAAAGCCATGGACCATTATCCGAGGCAAACAGGAAGAGTGTGTTGTCGAGGATGCCGTGTCTCTCCAGTGCAGCTCGGATCTGCCCCACCGAATCATCGATCTCGCGGATCACGTCGCCATAGGGCCCGAACAGGGAGGTCTGGCGGAATCGGTTCGACATTCCCAGGGGAACGTGTGGCATCGAGTGGGGCACGTAGAGCAGGAAGGGACCGTCGGCGTTCTCGTCGATGAACTTCACGGCTCTCCGTGTTAACTCGGAGGTGATCTCATCCTGATCATCGAGAGTCTCGATGATTCGCTCGACCTTGTCCTGTTCATACCAGGGGAGTGGAGGCCAGGCCTTCGGTGTTTCCGGATGCCCCGGCCACATGTCGTTGCTGTAAGGGATTCCACAGTACTCGTCGAACCCCTGCTGTGTGGGAAGGAATGGAGCCAGGTGACCGAGGTGCCATTTACCGTAGCAGGCGGTGGCATATCCAAGCGGTTTTACCACCTCGGCGATGGTCAGCTCTTCCGGATCGAGACCGATCTTCGATGACGGAACCAGGGCGCCGCTGATTCCGACTCGATTGGCATAGCAACCCGAGAGCAGTGACGAACGCGATGCGGAACAGACCGGTTGACTGACATAGAAGTCGGTGAAACGCATCCCTTCAGCCGCCAGGCGATCGATGTGAGGAGTTGGAATCTCCTCGGAACCGTAACAGGAGAGATCGCCCCAGCCTTGATCGTCGGTGAAGACGATCACGATGTTGGGAGGCTTCGGTTTCGAGGTGATCTCGTTGGCTTGAACCGGTACGAAACCACACAACAACAACAATGGAATGAGAAGATTGGATTTGTTCATGCCAGGGAGGATACCCCCGACAATCGGTCGGGTCAGCCCAGGATTCCGTAGCCGTAGCGTACTTCGATGGGGGCCTCACGAGTGAATCGATCGGGAGCGAAGAAATTGACGTCGCATTTCCCCGGTTGATCTGCGCCGATCACCGCTGCCACGCCTTTTCCGACCGCTGGAGCCATCTTGAAGCCATGCCCGCTGAAACCACTGACGACCCACATGCCGTCGAGGCCGGGCACCGGGCCAATCAGAGGATGGGAATCGGGAGTCACGGTGTAGAGAGCTCCGACCCCACCCCAGGATGGAGATGAGGCGTAGTGGGGGAGTCTGCGAGACAGGCGATTCCGGCATGCATTGATAAAATCACCGCTGACTCCCTCATCGTAGTGGTCCGGGTTTTCGACGACCGCATCCTCGTTCATGTCGAGGAAACCCACCCGGGTCCAGCCAGCCAGTTCAGGTTTCCAGTAGAGTCCATGGGTGAGATCACCATAGATCAACCGCTTCTCCTGGGCTCCAGCGGGGGGCTCGAAGAAGGCCTGTTCAGGACGGATCGTTTGCAAGGGCAGGGGAACCCCTTCTTCCTTCAACAGTTGCCCGGCCCAGGGGCCGGCAGCAACGATCACCATGGCGGCAGATATTGAAGTCCCGTCGTCGAGCTGGACCCCCTCGACACGATCAGCGGTGCGAAGAAATCCAGTTACACGCTTTCCGATGAGAACTTCTGCACCGGCATCCATCGCCGTGTCGAGCACCGCATGAACCGTCTGGACCGGATTCACGTTGCCAGCTTCAGGTTCCCAGGCAGCACATTCGTCATCTGCGAAGGAACCACCCGGTTCCAGTTGACGCAAAGCCGCCGAATCGATGACTTTGGTGTCGACTCCCAGTGATTGTTGCAGGTCGACATTTCGTTGCAGGTTGTCGCGGTCGGATTCTTTACAGATGAAGGCCATGCCAGGGCGGTGGAATGAGATATTCCGTCCGTAGCGATCCTCGAACTCGGAGTACCACTGGAGACTTTCGCGGGCCATGCCGATGGTCACCTGGTGAGAGTAGTGTTGACGAAGAATCGCACCGGACTTACCGGTTGATCCGGCTCCGGGATATGATTTCTCGATCAGAAGAACCGAGCCAGAGCTCGATTCTGCGAGGCGGAGCGCCATCATTGCACCCATGATGCCACCACCGACTATGACGAAATCACGACGTTCCATCAGACTCCCCCGCGCCACCTCTTGTTCGGAGCCTTGGCATCTTCCTTGGCGAGTTCTCGACCGAGATACCCGCAAACCTTGAGGAAGCCATTCACATCGGTGGCTTTCTGGATGTCTTCACGATATACGCTGGTCGCATTGATGTCGATGAAACAACGGCGACCATCCGCGGTGTCCATCCACTCCACTCCTCCGATGTCGAGCTGTGCTGCGCGGAGAATTTCTCTCGCCTGTGCCACAGCTTCAGCGGGAACGTCGGTCCATGGTTCGAAGGATGCGTCCGGTTCGATCCCCTGCTCGATGGGATTTCGAGGGCATCCCTCAGCAGGGCACAGGTTGAAGGTGTTCTGTGGCTTTACCTTCATGGCAAACAGACATTCGCCATCCACGAATTCAACCCTCGCGATGGAGCCGTCTGCCGGGACCACCAGTTCTTGCAGCAGCATCAGATGACCAGGCGCGAATACCTCCTCGTCATCGAGCATCGCCTCCAGGTGTCCTTCGTTTTCAATCCTTCTGACGAAGGCGCCACTACCACCGGTATCCGGTTTCAGGATCAGCGGGAATGACAGTCCAGGGATCAGTTCGCGTGCCGCATCACAGCTACTGACCACTTCAGTACGAGGGACATCGACTCCAAGGCTGTTCATCAATAGTTGCTGCGCGACCTTGCTCGTCTCCATGCGGAAAGATCGAGAGCCGTTTACCACCTGAGCACCGGTGGCTTCCAGAGAAGCCAGTAGAGCATGTGCATGGGAGATGGCCCCGTCGTTACCTCGAAGGTAAGAAGAAGGGGATACTCGATTCAGGTAGAGCGTGTGTTTCCTTGCCTTGAGCAGATCAAAGGAATGGGTCCGAACATCGATGGGTTCGTATGGGATTCCAGCTTCATCCAGGGCGGTGAACAGAGGAGAGAGCCAGGCATCGTTCTCGAATACGATCCCGACACTGGGGATGATCCGGTCGGTGGCAACGAACTGTGAATCTGCCGCATCTTGTACCGGGGTCTCCGGTTCAAGAGCGGGTAATTTCGAAGAATCGATGTCCATGCTGACCTCACGTTCAGGGGCCTGGAGCATCGCGATTCTGTTGGCGAACACTCCCAAGAAATCTACCTTCTCGGGACCGTTTTTGTCGAAGAGGGGCATCCGCCCGAATTGCCGAATTGGCCTCAAATGCCGTGAGGAAGCCAGATATTCTTGACCTGGGCGCCACGATCCAGCAGTTGCTGAGAGCGAATGGAACAGTCTCCCGGGCTCCAGCAGACCTTCATATTTCCGGCGGAGGCGGTTTCCAGCTCGGTCGCCAGTTCCTGGTTCCCCTGATACCACAGCAGATCGACGGCATCATGTGCAGCCAGTACCGGGCCGATCTCGGCAGCATCTCCGGTCAGCAGATTCAATGCTCCCGGGGGTAGATCGGAGTGTTCGATGATCCGGCACATCTCGACTGCGGCAAGTGCGGCGGTCGATGGGATCGCAACCACTGCGTTCCCGGCAGCCAGAAGCGGTGCACAGTAGGCCACCAGTCCCGACAGTGGATTCGCCTGGGGGCAGATCAGACCGGCCGTGCCGTAAGGCTCGTGCAGCGCCAGAACCAGACCCCGCCATGGTGCATCATGGATTGCACCATCATGTTTGTCGGACCAGGAAGCCCACCAGGTCCACAGGTCGACAGTTTCAGCGACTTCTTCCAGCGCGGCCTTTTCACCGCAGCCGGTCATCTCATCGATCAACTGCGCGAGTTCCGCTGATCTTGGCTCCAGATTCTCGGCGATGAACCAGAGTACCTGGGCGCGAGCATGTCCTGACATCGTACCCCAGCCACAGCCGCTGGCGGCCTCGACAGCATTGCGAACATCTTTGCGGTTCGACTGGCCAGCCAGTCCGATCAGGTCTCCATTCTTCGATCGTACTTCGAAGGAATAACCGCCATCGGGACGTACTTGCTTGCCGCCGATGAACAACTTTGCAGTTCGGTCGAGACCTTCGTCGGCTTCCGTTGCGGTGATGATCTTGGCCGTGGGGATGGTAGAGGACGCAGAGGATTCGGCCTGTTCGGGTCGGAGGTAAGCTCGTAATCCTTCCTTACCTCCTTCTCGACCGAAGCCAGATTCTTTCATGCCACCGAAGCCACTCGAGGCGTCGAACAGATTGGTTCCATTGACCCACACCGTGCCGGCCCGGACCTGACGGGAGATCTCGAGTGCGGTATCGATATCCTGACTCCAGATCGAGGCGGCGAGACCGTATCGAGTGTGGTTGGCGATCTTGATCGCCTCTGCCGGGGTTCGGAAGGTGGTCGAGACCAGCACCGGTCCAAACACCTCTTCACATACGATGTCGGCTGACAGCGGTGCATTGGCAAACAGGGTCGGGGGATACCAGTATCCGGTCTCGGGTAACTCGATTTCGGGTTGGAAGCAACTGAGACCATCGGCGATGGCTGCGCTGCACATCTCCCGTACACGATCGAGATGTTCTTGCTCGACCATCGCACCCATATCGATGGCCTTGTCGAGGGGATCTCCGACCCGAAGACGGGACATCCGCTCCTCCACCTTGCGGTGAACCTCATCCGCGACCGATTCCTGGATGAGCAGTCGACTTCCGGCACAACATACTTGCCCCTGGTTGAACCAGATCGCATCGACCAGTCCTTCGACAGCACTATCCAGGTCTGCATCTTCGAAGATGATGAAGGGACTCTTTCCTCCCAGTTCCAGAGTGAGCCCCTTACCCGTACCGGCGGTCGCCTTGCGAATGATCTTCCCCACCTCGGTTGATCCGGTGAAGGCAATCTTGTCGATGTCAGGATGGGAAACGATGGCCGCCCCGGTATCTCCATCTCCGGTGACCAGATTGAAGACGCCAGCTGGTAGTCCTACCTTCTGGCAAATCTCTGCAAATAGCAAAGCCGTGAGGGAGGTCCACTCTGCTGGCTTCAACACCACGGTGTTACCGCAGGCCAGTGCCGGAGCCACCTTCCATGCCAGCATCAAGAGCGGGAAGTTCCAGGGGATGATCTGACCACAAACTCCCCAGGGACTGGCATCGGGATCGGTTTCCTCAAGGATCCGTGCCCAACCGGCGTGGTGATAAAAATGTCGAGCGACCAGCGGGACATCGATATCCCTGGTTTCCCGGATCGGTTTGCCGTTGTCGAGGGTCTCCAGCACGGCAAACAGGCGGCTCTCCTTCTGGATAGCCCGTGCGATGGCATAGAGATGACGTGATCTACCGGCACCGCCGATTTTTTGCCACTGGGGCAACGCCTTGCTGGCTGCCTGTACCGCTTGATCGACATCCTCTGCGGTTCCCTGCAGTACATCCCGGAGCTCTTCTCCGGTAGCCGGATAGTGAGATGGGAATCGTTTCGCCTTGGCCGGTGCGATCCACTCGCCGTCGATGAAGTGAGCCGGATTTTTACCGCTATTCTCGATCCATTCTCGCGCCTGAGCTGTCGCTTCTGGAGCAGGACCCCAGTCGAGAGTGCCGAGCAGGTCTGAAGGATTCGTATCTTCCGGTGTCATTCGAACCTATCCCATCGGATGCCGGTGGGCCGCGGAATAGCGCCCGGTGGCGTGGAACTCGAGCTGTCGCTCAAGATCGACAAGCAGGGAGGAGGCGCCGATGCGGAACCGATCCGCTGCCATCGACCTCGTCCCCAGTTCTTCTCGGATCAACATCAAATATGCCAGTGCTACCTTGGCGGTACTGATACCACCTGCAGGTTTGAATCCTGCAAGATGTCCACTGCGTTCGTGGTGTTCACGAATTGCCCGTAGCATCACCAGTGCCACGGGCAGGGTTGCATTGACCGGTTCCTTGCCCGTTGAAGTTTTGATGAAATCAGCCCCTGCACTGAGACAGATGCGAGACGCCCTGGCAATTCGTCTCAGATCGCCCAGCTCTCCGGTAGCCAGGATGGTTTTCAGACAGGCACGATCGCCGCAGGCATCGCGATAAGCCTTCACCTCCTGGTAGAGTTCCTCCCACCGGCCCTCCAGAACAAGACTGCGAGAGATGACGATGTCAATCTCGACCGCGCCGGCAGCGATGGATGATTCGATCTGAGCCAGTTTCATCTCATGCGGAATCTGACCGGCAGGGAAGCCTGTCGAAACGGAACAAACTTTCACGGGGGAATTTCGGGTCGCCTCGCAGGCGGTAGGGATCAGATTGTGATAAACACAAACTGAAGCGCAGTGGATATCTGTCGGGAGGCGATGTGCTTCGAGGATATCTTTGCGAACCGGTTTACAGGCTTTCGCCGCCAGGCGACGAACCGTGCCGGGAGTGTCATCACCGGAAAGGGTGGTGAGGTCGATGCAACGGATCGCGTGAGCGAGCCAGCTGATCTGCCACGATTTCTTTACCGTTCGTCGACCGGTCAGGGTCCTGGTTCTTCGTTCGACTGCGGATCGGTTAATCCGAGTAGAAAGAACCCAGTCCAGATCGAGTTCACCACCGGGGTTGAGCAAATTTTCCTCCTGGGAGTACCAGCATCCCCGTCCAGGGGGCAAAGGTCAACGGATCGAGCTGCCCTACGGCCTAGCGGCCGCCATTCACAGATTTTCTCAGGCACAGCCTGCTGAACCACCTGATCTCCTCATCACACCAGTCATTCCACAATTCGACCAGTTCATCATCACCCCTGGCAGCATTGATTCTGAGCTCTCGTTCCAGTTCTACCGATTTGCGATATCGATCCAGATCCTGCGGTTCTGGATCGGCTACGGCCAGGGCGGCGGTCAGCAGTGCAACGCTCATCCGGCGCACCACTCCGGGATCGACGTGGGAAAGGCGATCAAGACTGGTGTGATAGGCAAAATCGGTGAAGTGCCACATCAAGATGGCAGGAATGTCGCGGCCGAGGAAAACATCATGATCACTTCCACCCTCCCACGGGTGCTCACCGATGACCCAACCGTTGGAAGCGGCGGCCACATCGTGCATCGCAAGTCGTGCGATGGTCGAGACACCGCTCGATTTGAGATCCGATCTGTCAACTCTTCCGGCACCCCAGGGTGTATGGGAATCGGGGGGAAGGACCTTCAGTGCACCCGGATCGGGAGATCTCTCCAGCAACGCGATCGCTCCCGTCATTCGCTGGGAGGCACCGATCATGTCGGCGGAAAAGGCGACGATGGTCTTGCGCTGAGTGTGGTCGAGATAGACGCGACTCATCGTCATCTCGTCGCCCCAGATGAAGGAGATGCTTCGGCGCGGCCAATCTACCTTGCCCTGTTTCAGGGCCGTGACCAGAGACCGAGCACCTTCCAGTTGCCCTCCGACGCCACTGGCATTGTCGACCGCTCCTGGTTCCTGGACATGGGCCGCCAGGGCGATGGCCTCTTCCGGGATGCTGGTGCCGATCACCGTGGCGACGATGGTGCGAAGAGGTTTTTTCTCGCTGACGACCCGGGCCTGTAACGAAACCCGACCGCCTGGATTTTCGCGCAGGGTGGAGTGAACACGGGGCGAAATCATCGCAACGGGGAAGTCGCCTCGACGAACGCTGGTGTAGTGGATGGCATCGAGGTGTCGGTCACCACCAGTCGGGTCGACGGTAAAACTGGCCAGGTAGGAGGAGAGAACCGCGATCGCACCCCTCGACCGGGCAACTCTCATCGCCTGACCGATGG
Organism: Planctomycetota bacterium; assembly: GCA_036125855.1. Classification (GTDB taxonomy): domain Bacteria; phylum Planctomycetota; class UBA8108; order UBA1146; family UBA1146; genus UBA1146. The sequence continues at coordinate 5,308 of JAYZTT010000007.1, read as the reverse complement.
ACCGATCCGTCACCAGGATATCGCCCTTCTTCAACTGATCGGTATCGAAACAGATGGGCCCCTCGACGTTGCAAGAAGGAGCATTGACCGGAAGCATCGTGCGATGAATATCCTTGCTGTTTCGAAACGACAGCAGGATCTGATCTGGTTTTTCATCCACCAGCAATTTCAGTTGCGCTGATCTGGGGGTCCAGGCGCTGGAGCGCATCGGAGTCTCGATCACCTCCAGCTGTAGTTTCTTGTCCTGGCCGAAACCGATCGATCGAAGATGTTCCAGGACATGATCGAGGGTGGCCTCGAATCCTTCGTTGCCCGGTTCCCGATACCATTGATCGGTGTAGGCGATCGATTCGAAGGCGCGTTCGGCGCTGTAGGCCTCGAACAGGGTCGAGGCCCAGCGGGCGGTGGCTTCATCGCCCGCAGCCACTGCCGGACCGGGATGTTCATCGGATCCTTCTGCCCTCCCGCCGGTGAGCATCCGTAGCATTTCACGGCCAAATACGTCTCCGATGCCGAAGTAGCTTTCAGCGTTTCCGAACCAGTGATGACCATGACCGACGTTGGGACCGTCCTGCGGCCTTCGAAGAAACTGCGCGGTGCCGACATAAGAAACATTGCCGCGATACTCGGGCCGTTCTGCCACCGCCGCCTGTGCGTGTCGAAGCGGGAAGCTGTTGCCGTTGCCGGTTTCACCGATCACCACCGGGAGATCGGGTGCTTTCAGTTCCTTTCTCAGATCATCGATGAGGTGAGCCATGTTCTGTTCGTAGGCTTCCACCGCGCCGTCGGTGAACATATCGTTCCAGCCCTGGAACCAGACGAACCCGGACAGTTTTCGCGGTCGCCCTGCCAGTTGCGGGAACTCCGTATCGATGGCCTCCAGCGCTTCTCGATATTCCGCGATCATCTTCTGGTAGTAGGGTCCGGTTTCTCCTCCAGCGCTCGGTGGTCGAAAATCGACATGCAGGCTTTTTCCACCCCAGCAGGTCTTGATCAGCAGGATCGGCGCTTCGATGGCATCGCCGAGGATATGTCCCATTTGCAATTCCGGACCGAAGTGATGGGGATCGTCGTAGACGGCGTATCCGATGGAGAGAGGACCGCTCTTGAGCACGTCATTGCCGGTACGATAACGAACCCAGACATCATCGCGCACCGTCCATTCGCCGTTTGATTGGCGCAGGTGGCCCATCCTTTTCGCCATCGCGGGATCTTCGAGCAGCCGGATCAGGGTCCCGTTGCCTCCGTTGTAGTGCTCCTCGTGGACCAGGTCGACGACCGCCTGCCCCTCCATGTTCGACTGTCCGGCCAGCAGGAAGATCTGAATTGGCTGCGGTTCGTCGATCGGTTGCGACATGACGGAAGTCACCAGGAACAGCAATTGTGACAGGAACATGGTTCTCCTTTCGGAAGCGCTATATGGACCCCTCCGACCAGCAGGATACTCTAGTCCCATGGGGGAGGTGACCCCGCAGTTTCCGTCCGGGAGAAACGAGGAGCATGCCGATGGACCCGCAACTGGACCGCCAATCCCAGGCCGTTCCCGATCGGGCCCGGGTCATCATCGTCGGTGGCGGCATCGCCGGTGCCTCGGTTGCCTATCACCTGGCCAAGCTGGGCTGGAGCGAGGTGTTGTTGCTGGAGCAGGGGCGTCTGGCCGGTGGGACCACCTGGCACGCTGCCGGAATGGTCGGTCGCCTGCGCACCTCCAGCAGCATGACCAGGATCAACGAATACAGCGTGCAACTTTATTCATCGCTGGAACAGGAGACGGGCCAGTCCACCAGCTGGAATCAGGTCGGATCGCTGATCGTGGCGCGCTGTCCCGAACGGATGACGCAGTTACGTCGGACCGTGGCGATGGCGGAGTACCTCGGTGTCGAGGCGCACATGATCGGCGTCGATGCGGCTCACGATAAGTGTCCCATCATGAACAGCGACGACCTGCTCGGTGCTGCCTGGCTACCCGGTGACGGCAAGGTTCAGCCGGAACAGACGACGCTGGCTCTGGCCAGCGGCGCGCGTGCCGGTGGGGTACAGATCGTCGAGGGCGTACGAGTCGAAGCCCTGAACCGTAGCGATGGCCGTATCACCGGAGTGATGACGGACCAGGGACCTGTCGAGGCGGAGTATGTGGTTCTGTGCGGTGGAATGTGGACTCGCCAGATCGGCCTGGCGGCGGGGGTCACTCTTCCCCTCTATCCGGTCGAACATCACTACGCGGTTTCGAATCCACTGGAGGGTGCCTGGGATGGGATGCCCTGCTGCCGGGATCCCGACGGCACCATCTACTGGCGAGGGGAGGGGCAAGGGATCGTGCTGGGTGCGTTCCAGGCCTACACCAAGCCGTGGAATGTCGATCCGATCCCGGCCGATTTCAGCTTTCAGTTGCTCGAAGAGGACTGGGAAAAATTTGAAGCACCGATCGGTGAGGGGTATCGGCGCCTTCCGGGTCTGGAGCAAGCCGGTTTCGAGAGGTTCGTCAACGGACCGGAGTGTTTCACCCCGGACAATCAGTTCTTGCTGGGTGAAACGCCGGAGATCGCGAACCTCTACGTGGCGGCTGGCTTCAACTCTGCAGGCATCGCTTGCTCCGGTGGTGCCGGCAAGGTCCTCGCCGAATGGATGACTGGCGGCGAGCCGCCGTTTGATCTGTGGGCGGTCGATGTCCGTCGTTTTGCATCGTTCCAGAATGATCGAGGCTTTCTCCAGGAGAGAGTCGGTGAGGTACTCGGATTGCATTATCAGATGGGGTGGCCCAATCGCGAGTTCGAAACCGGCAGGGATCGCCGTCGGTCTGCGTTGCATGATCGATTGGCCGCCCGGGGAGCCTGCTTCGGCAACAAGATGGGGCTGGAACGGCCCATCTGGTTCGCTCAGCCCGGTCAGACTCCGCGGATGGAATATTCCTTCGGCAGGCAGAACTGGTTTGAAGCGCATCGGGCCGAGCATCTGGCCACTCGCGAGAGTGCAGCCATCTTCGATCAAACCTCCTTCTCGAAGTTCGTACTCGAGGGGAAAGACGCGCTGCCGTTGTTGCAAAAACTATGTGGCAACGACATCGATGTTGCGCTGGGGAAGGTTGTCTACACCGGTCTCTTCAACCAGCGAGGTACCTTTGAATCGGATCTGAGTGTCATTCGAACCGGCGAGGAAGGTTTCTACATCGTTTCATCGAGTGCTCAGCGGATCCGCGATGCTCACTGGATGATGCGCCAGGCGGAACCAGGTCAGCAGGTGAGATTGACCGATGTCACCGATGATCTGGGTGTGATCGGGCTGATGGGACCGAACTCACGGCAGATTCTGAACCGGATCTTGCCCGATGAATTCACCAGCTTTCCGTTCGGCACCTCGCGCACGATTCAAATCGATGATGTGGAACTGCTGGCGGCGCGGATCACCTATGTCGGTGAACTGGGCTGGGAACTACATGTCCCCGCTGAGGGCGCCGGTATCGTCTACGATGCCATCTGCGAGGCGGGGCGCGATCTGGGACTGGTCGATGCCGGTCATTACGCGGTCAACTCATTGCGTCTGGAGAAGGGATACCGGGCGTGGGGGGCCGATCTTTCCCCCGACGACACTCCTCTGGAAGCGGGACTCTCGTTTGCTCTCGCATGGGACAAGAAGGTCCCCTTCATCGGTAGAGATGCACTGCTCAGGCAGAGAGATGAGGGGCTATGCAAGCGGATGGTCAGCTTCGTCGTCGATGATCCCGATCCAGTGCTGTGGCATGACGAGCCGATCTATCGCGACGGGATCTGTGTTGGCTACACATCGTCGGCGGCTTACGGTCATTCCCTGGCGGCGTCCGTGGCTCTTGGCTACGTTCGCTGTTCAGAGCCGATCTCCCGTCAATTCATCATGGATGGTCGATACGAGATCGATGTGGCCGGTGAGCGGGTGCCTGCGATCGCCCATCTGAAAGCACCATTTGATGCAAAGCGTGACAGAATCCTCGCTTGACGGGTGAACCGTTGCGCGGAGAAACCGGCGTGGTTAGATGCCGGCAAATTGGGAAGAGGGCTGCTTTGGATGCTGATATTCCATACCTGTTGCTGACACCCGGTCCGTTGACCACCACTCGGACCGTACGTGAGGCGATGGGAACCGATTACTCGACCTGGGATGTCGACTACAACAATGTCGTCCAGGAAGTACGTTCAGGGCTGGTCGCCCTGGCTACCGACCAGGACGGTTACACCGCCACCTTGATGCAAGGTAGTGGCACCTTTTCGGTGGAGGCGACCATCGGTTCGGTGGTGCCGCGCGATGGCAAGTTGCTGATCATCAGCAATGGTGCCTATGGCGATCGCATCACCAAGATCACCCGTACTCTCGGCATCGATCTGATCGATCTCGATCACGGCGAGCAGTCGCCACCTCATCTGGATCGAATCCGTCAGACGTTGAACGAAGATCCTGCCATCACGGATGTGGCGATGGTCCATTGCGAGACCACCACCGGGATGGTGAATCCCGTGACCGAGGTTGGTCTGCTGGCAAAAGAATTCAGCAAGCGATACATCGTGGATGCGATGTCATCTTTTGGTGGCATGCCGATGACGATGGAAAGTACTCATGCCGATTTCATCATCTCGTCCGCCAACAAGTGTATCCAGGGGGTGCCCGGTTTTGGCTTCGTCATCGCCAGCCGTGAAACGATGGAGAGTCTTGAAGGCCGTGCTCGTTCATTGAGCCTCGATCTCCATGATCAGTGGAAGATGATGGAGAATGCAGGTGGCAAGTGGCGTTACACCTCTCCCACTCACGTCCTGATGGCGTTTCGACAGGCGCTCAGGGAGCTGCATGAAGAAGGGGGAGTCGAGCCGCGCTACCAGCGTTACTGCGAGAATCAGCGGCGATTGGTCGCTGGTCTCCGAAACCTCGGTTTCGATACCCTGCTGCCTGATGAGCTCCATTCACCGGTCATCACTTCCTTCTATTACCCTGCCGATTCCGCCTTCGAATTCACGGAGTTCTATCGTCGTATGAAGGAGCGTCGCTTTGTCATCTATCCCGGCAAGGTGTCGGATGCGGAGTGTTTTCGGGTCGGAACCATCGGCAATGTAATTCCTGAAGACATCGATCAACTGGTGGCCGAGATCCGTAATGTCGCAGCCGAGATGGGAATCAGGAACTTCGGGTCGACTTGATCCCGGTTTTACGGTTGTCGCTCGAAGTGAATCTGGCTCATCCCGCCGGATTCGATGTCGAAACCGATCACCTCTTTGTCATCGTTTCGCCTGAGGTGTAGTTTCAGCCACCAATCAGCGATCAGGATGTCGCCTTCTACAGGAGCCAG
>JAYZTT010000006.1:0-8009 GCA_036125855.1 Planctomycetota bacterium | reverse complement strand
ATCGTTATCGCTCGGCACCGAAGCAGCACTCAGCGGATCGGTTCCGCAGGCCGCCTCATCGGTGTCACTCCAGGTGTCGTTGTCATCATCCAGGTCACCGATGTCACACAGGCCATCGCCATCGGTGTCGGTACCGTCGGCGGATGGATCGTCGGTGCCGCTGCTGCAGTCATCACAGCCGTCATTGTCGACGTCGCGACAGATGGTGTTGTCGAGCGGCGCATTATCCGCCCCATCGGCGACTCCATCGTTGTCGTCGTCGGGATCGACCGCATCGCAGGTGCCATCGGCGTCGGTGTCGGTCGGTACCGAAGCAGCACTCAGCGGATCGGTCCCACAAGCCGCCTCGTCGATGTCGCTCCAGGTATCGTTGTCATCGTCGGTATCGACGGCATCGCAGGTCCCATCGCTATCGGTATCGGTGGGTACCGACGCGGCACTGAGCGGATCGGTGCCACAGGCTGCCTCGTCGATGTCACTCCAGGTGTCGTTGTCGTCATCGAGGTCACCGAGATCACAGAGTCCATCGCTATCGGTATCGGTGCCATCGGCAGCCGGATTGTCGATGCCGCTGCTGCAGTCATCGCAGCCGTCATTGTCGACGTCGCGGCAGATGGTGTTATCGAACGGCGCACTGTCGTCGCCATCGGCGACCCCATCGTTGTCGTCGTCGGGATCGACCCCATCGCAACTGCCATCGTTGTCGTTATCGCTCGGTACTGACGCGGCACTCAGCGGATCGGTGCCACAGGCCACCTCATCGGTGTCACTCCAGGTATCGTTATCGTCATCCAGGTCACCAAGATCACAGAGACCATCGGAATCAGTATCGGTTCCGTCGGCAGCGGGATTGTCGGTACCGCTGCTGCAGTCGTCGCAACCGTCATTGTCGGCATCACGGCACACGGTGTTATCGAGTGGCGCGTTGTCGTCTCCATCGGCAACACCATCGTTATCATCATCTGGATCACCGGTATCACACAGGCCATCGCCATCGGTATCGGTGCCGTCGGCGGCTGGATTATCGGTGCCACTGCTGCAGTCATCGCAGCCGTCATTGTCGACGTCGCGGCAGATGGTGTTATCCAGCGGCGCATTGTCAGCCCCATCAGCGACCCCATCGTTGTCGTCGTCGGGATCGACCGCATCACAGCTGCCATCGTTGTCGTTATCGCTCGGCACTGACGCGGCACTCAGCGGATCGGTGCCGCAGGCCGCCTCATCGGTGTCACTCCAGGTGTCGTTATCATCATCCAGATCACCGAGGTCACAGAGACCATCGGAATCGGTATCGGTACCATCGGCAGCGGGATTGTCGGTGCCGCTACTGCAGTCGTCGCAGCCGTCATTGTCGACATCACGGCACACGGTGTTGTCGAGGGGTGCATTGTCGGCTCCATCGGCAACACCATCGTTGTCATCATCTGGATCACCGGCATCGCACAGGCCATCGCCATCGGTATCGGTGCCGTCTGCGGCTGGATTGTCGGTACCGCTACTGCAATCGTCGCAGCCATCATTGTCGACGTCGCGACAGATGGTGTTGTCGAGTGGCGCGTTGTCGGCCCCATCGGCGACGCCGTCGTTGTCGTCATCTGGATCACAGGGATCGATGGTGCCATCGGCATCGGTATCGGTCTGGCACGAATCCGGCACAGTATTGGCGTCACAGTCGGACTCGGTACCGTTTGCGATATCCTGATTGTCAGGAATTCCGTTGTTGTTGCAGTCAGCCCCTTCGCACTCATCGGGTATGCCATTGCCATTGGTATCTTCACTCACCGGCGCCGCATCATGAGAGAGCCAGGTAACATTCATGGTACCGGTTCCCAGGTCACCAGCACTGAAGCCACCAACTCGAACGGTGTACAACTGGTTGGCCACGGCGGTGAAGCTGAGCAAGGTGCTGAAGTTGGCACAGCCGGCCCCATCGTCATTACAGGCAACCGCATTGGCGGCATTGCCATTGGCACCGAGGTACACGGCGATCCGGGAATCGTAATTGACGAGGTTACAGGTCGAGATCTCAACCACTCCATTGGCCTGGGCGGTGAAGGAGTACCAGATGTCATTGAAGATCTGGTCATCGCCAAAGGTGCCCGGATCACAAACCAGTGGATCGAGGGTCACACCATCGGTGGTCGCGGTCAGAGTATCGACTCCGTGGCTGCCCGGTCCCATCGTCACGGCTCCCGCCAGGGAATTGGAACCGTTGGCCGCAATCGGGCCATCGGAGATGGCGCCGACCAGGTCACAAGAATCGGGGACACCGTTGAGATTGCAATCGGGGATACCGGATACCAGATCACATACGTCCTGGATGCCGTTGCCATTGCAATCGGCGGAACCGTTGGCGAGGTCACACTCATCCGGCACGCCATTGAAATCACAATCGGTCGAAACAGCCAGATCGATATCGCAACTATCGAGTTGACCGTTGCCGTTACAATCGGCGGCTCCCGCGGCGATCTGGCATTCATCGGGTGTCCCGTTGCCATCGCAATCGGCACTGCCACCACCGGCTCCAACATCACAGCTATCGGGGATCTGGTTGGCGTTGCAGTCGAGACTGGTACCCGCAGAGATATCGCATGAATCAGCGATGTTGTTGCCGTTACAGTCCGGCTCACAGCTATCGGGAACTCCGTTGCCGTTGCAGTCGGTGGCACCATTGGAAATATCTTGATCGTCAGGAATTCCGTTGTTGTTGCAGTCGGGAGCATCGACGCTGATGCCACCGGTAACGACCAGGGCATAGCCCTGATTGACCGAGAAGTTGCCCTCGAAGGGATCAACACTGATCTGCCAGGTGCCCAGTTCGGGAGTGAGACGGATCACACTTTCGGTGGTATTCAGGGTATCGGCAACACCGCCGGTCTGGCTCTGTCCCTGGGCTCCATTGAATTCATTGCCAAGGAACACCGAACCGGTCGGGGAAGTGACACTCAGATGGAGATCGTTGATCAGCTTCTTACCGGTACCGACGGTGCCCGGCTCATCGGTCCAGGACAGGGTGATCTTCAGTTCTTCGGTGGTGGTGGTCACATTGACGGAGTAGGTGTGTGCAGCAGTTGCGGCACTGGCAAAGCCACCGGCAGGCGCGATGTCTTCGACATAGAGGCTACGAGGCCCGGTGCCGAAATCGAGCACCGCACTGAGATTGGGCTCGCCCCATCCCTGATGGATGTTGGGATAGGTGTTGTCGCCGAGGTTTGCCCCGGTCAGGCGATGACCACCGTTGATCAGCATCGCACGCATCAAGGCGGCCGAAGGATCGGTGACCGGTGTTGCGCCACCGTAGCGTCCCTCTTCGAAGTACTGGTGCACGAGGGCCCCGGCACCTGCCATGATCGGAGATGAGAAGCTGGTGCCCTGGATGAAGGAGTAGGTACAGGAGCCTGTTCCCGCGCCATTGGTATTGGGCAGGATCAATGCGGAAGAGACTCCCCCATCCCGTGGGAAGGTGTCGCTACCCGGTGCCATGATCTCCGGCTTGAGGGCTCCGTCGAAACGGGGACCGATGCTGGAGAAGGTGACACGGTCTTCCGGACGCAGCACATCATCGCTGGCTCCCACCGCCAGAACATTCTTGGCGACCGACTGTGAGGTCATGGCATTGGCCACGGCACCAGAGTTACCGGCAGCCATGCACTGCAGCATATCGAGATGGTTGAAGGCATCCGTATCGTGCACCACGGTGGACTGGGAGTAGCTATTGCTCGCTTCCGCCAGTCCCACCGAGTGATTGGTGGTGCAGACTCCGGCATTGGCCATGTTGGTGAGAGTGGTATCCATGTTGGAAGGAAACTCACCGGGCAATTCCCAGCGGAACCCATCGGCATCATCCATCATCGGTGTCAGGTAAAGCTGTGCCTCATGAGCAATTCCCGGCCCGAGCAGCCCGGAGAAATTGGATGGAGCCCAGGTTTCCCAGACATCGACATCGTGTTCCCAGAACTTGGTAGCGTCATTGCCGTAGAAGTCTGCCGCAGCAGCTCCGGCAACAGCTGATCCATGCTCCGTCGCGGCAGTGCCCAGCAGAGTCGCCCCGCCCAGCTCATCGGCGCGAGGAATCTTCAAGCTGACTCCTCCGGCCCCGATGGTCGAGTGGAGCAGAGTCCCATTGACCGGATCAGCGAAACCGAAGTTATCGATCAGCAGATCGGGAGAGCCGTTGGCGCAACCAACGGTTCCCACATTGTTCCAGTCGTAAGCGGTATCGATGATGCCGACCATCTGCCCCTGACCCTGCAGGTTGTGGGTCAACCACAGCGGGAATGCAGAAGAGTTGACGATCGGCGAGTCGGCTCCATTATCGACGGTAAGGGTACGATTCTGTAACTTACCTCCCCCGGAGATGTCGTACCTTCGCAGACCATCTCCCGTCTCCTGGATCATCCGGACACCCTCGATCAGCACCACATCGAGCAATTGCTGCGGTCGCACCTGAGCGATCAGGTAATGAACATCGTAGGTTTTCAGGCCCGGTAGATAGATCTCATCCACCACCCGGATGCCCTGATCCAGCAGGGCTTCCTTGACCGCCTCTGCCGGATGACCTGGAATCAGGTCGACATTCAACAGATAGCTACTTCTGCCAGCGCGTTCAGGAGTGGTGAGTTCGAAACTACCGATCCATTGCGAAATCTTGTAGGCCGGGTGGTACGGCAACACCGCAGCAACCTCGGGCCAGCCTTGCAACGTCTCGAGAACCTTGGCGTTCTCGATCCAGGCGATGTGGGTCCGATTGGGGATGTACCACCGCGCCAGCTTGCGACCGTCAGGCCCTCGTACTTCCCCGGTCACATCATCGAGTTGCTGCTGAAGCTGGGGAGTCACCCCTTGATCGAAGTGAACCAGCCAGTAGCCGGCGACAAACTGTCCGGCAACTTCAAAAGGTCTGCGCAAGGGCTCCGGAATCTGCGGTTCGGCATCGATATGGAAACGAGCGTTTCCGGGATAAACCACATCGGGTGCATCCTGCTGCTGATATGTGGGACCGTAAAAGGGCGGAAGGGTCGAATAGGGATACCACCCGCGAAAATGCTCGGTGCCATCCCCCACATTTTTTGGCTCCGGTATCGCATCGAGATCGATGTCTCCCTCTTCATTGGCATGGCCAAAGGAGGGACCGGAGCGACTGGCAGCCTGCTCAATTCCAAATAGCTCCTCGGGGAAAGGCAACGGCACCTGAGCAGAGAGCGTCAGGGGCAAACAGAGCAAAGAAAGTGCAGCCAAGGACAGTAGCCGGTGAAGTGGAGAAACAACCCGCTGGTGTGTCACGGAGACACCTCCTTGAAAATATTAGAGCCCTGGCGGAAAGGGGCTCAGACCCGAGAATTTGATAACTCTTCCAGAACCCTAATCCCCAACCTGTCATTTTACCCAGGATATGCGCCGAAAAAAGCAATGCTCACGACGAATCGCAACCGCTGAATTCTGTACAAACCGGCCTAATCGTTAGATTTGAGGGAGCAATCCGCTTCCGCAAAGAAAAACGCGCGACGATGCGGTCGCATCGTCGCGCGTTTGATATCGAATTCCCGAGGCGAAGTGCAGCGCTGCGGCACCCCGGGTTATGTCACTGTTCTGTTTTCGATCTAGCAACTGTTGTAACTGTCGCAATCGAGATCGTCATCGGTCGGATCGAGGCCGCAGTTGCTGGAGCCGGGAGCCGGCACCGGATCGGCACCGAGAAACAGTACCTCGAATACCGTGATGGCATCGGCCATGTTGACGATGCCATCGTCGTTGGCATCTCCGGCATCCTTGCACGTTAACTCACCTCCCAGGAACAGATACTCGAGCGAAGCGATGCCATCGGCGATATTGAAGATGCTATCATCATTGCCATCGCCACGACGAAAACGAACTCCCTCGATACCGCTGACCGATTCGATCGCCTCCCGCTGCAGCTGGTAGGCACCCGCCAGCGCGATGCCATCGGGCCCTTCACCAGAACCGAGATGGGCCGAACCGATGGTGAAATCGACCACCAGGGTCGAACCGGCCAGCGAGCCACCGGTCAACTCGACACTGTGCTGACCACCCCCGCTGGAGATGGTCGAAACCGGAATCTCGACGGGGCCAGCCCCGGAACCACCGAGAGCGATCGCCAGTGCTGGCAACAGTAGTAGCCCTAACGCCAGCAGAGGAGTCGGTAGCCAGCGGCTCGCGGTGGCCAGGTTGTTATCCTTTTGCGACATCAGTTCTGCTCCTGTTCTGCGTCTACGGAACCAGCAGCGGCTGGCACGCCGAGCTTGGCTTCGAGGGAAGCAAGGCGACCGGCAAGGCCTTCGAGCAGTGCGAGACGCTTTTGTAGGGCGGCTATTTCTTCATCTTTTTCCGCCTTGAGGGCTGCCAGCTCGGCATCTTTTTCAGATTTCACCTTCTGCAGTTCGCTGAGCAGCATCGGGGTCAGCATGCCGTAGCGGATTCCTTCGACGGTGCCATCTTGATTGAAGACCACCAGCTCGGGGAATACCTTGGCGACCTCTTCGGCGATCAGGCCATGCTGCAACGACTTGCCGCCGTCGCCATGACCTTCCTTGTAACGGTAGGTCACCGCCTTGAGCTGCTCGAGGCCCTCACTGACATCCTCCAGAGGTTGGATGTCTTCTTTAAAACGGCGAGAAGAGCTAGTCACTGTGCCGGAAGGGGTGAAAACAGTACCGACCAAATGGGTGGCGGTGTGGGTACCCGAGGTGCCGATGCGGATGATGCCGCTATCTGCTCCATCGCCCTCGTTACCGATCATGATGTTGTGGGACAAAATTATGTTGGAACCAGCTCGCCAACCGATGGCGGTGTTTCTGAAACCGCTGTTGTTGTTCTGGAGCGCACCTTTTCCAATGGCGGTGTTTCTGAAACCGCTGGTGTTGCTGAAGAGCGCAGATCTTCCACTGGCGGTGTTGCTGTCACCGGTGGTGTTGCTGTAGAGCGCATTCGATCCACTGGCGGTGTTGTTGATGCCTGCGGAGTTGTTCCTGAGCGCCTCCGATCCACTGGCGGTGTTGTCTGCGCCTTCGGTGTTGTTGAGGAGCGCATATGTTCCACTGGCGGTGTTGTCGTTACCGGTGGTGTTGTTAAAGAGCGCAGCTCTTCCACTGGCGGTGTTGTTGCTGCCTCCGGTGTTGGATTTGAGCGCAAATGATCCACTGGCGGTGTTGTCGATCCCGGTGGTGTTGCCCACGAGCGCACTTTCTCCGACCGCAGTATTATTGCTGCCTGGTCTGTTATGTGGACCTTGCGGGCCGGTCGGACCTGCTGGACCTGCTGGGCCTTCTGGGCCTTGCAGGCCGGTCGCGGGGCCGACCCACTCGCCGACAGAGTTGATCACCGAATTGCCGCCGACCGTAATGGCACCGACCAGGTGAGTGACGGCGTGGGTACCAGTGGTACCGATGCGGATGATGCCGCTCTCTGCCGCCACACCCTCATTACCGATCATGATGTTGTTATCACCGGTGGTCAGGTTCCAACCGGATCGATTTCCCAGAGCGATGTTTTTGTTACCGGTGGTGTTGTTTCGAAGTGCTAGATATCCACTGGCGGTGTTCCAGTTGCCTTCGGTGTTGAAGTAGAGCGCCTCACTTCCACTGGCGGCGTTATAGCTGCCGGTGGTGTTGTCTTGGAGCGCCTCTTTTCCAATGGCGGTGTTGGAGAAGCCGTTGGTGTTGCTGCCGAGCGCATTTCTTCCACTGGCGGTGTTATAGTTACCGCTGGTGTTGTTTTGGAGCGCCTCTTTTCCAATGGCGGTGTTGGAGATGCCGATGTTGGTGTTGGCCAAAGCTAAATCACCCACTGCGGTATTCGATCCCGCTGTATTTTGTAATAGGGCCTGAGAAAATGCTGCGGTGGTCTGTGCAGCGGTAATGTTTGTGGCATTGGTGCCGATCGCTGTGGCGTTGGTACCGATGTCTGTCGCGTTGGTACCAATCGCTGTGACGTTGGTACCGATCGCTGTGGCGTTGGTACCGATGTCTGTCGCGTTGGTACCGATGTCTGTC
>JAYZTT010000005.1:0-378101 GCA_036125855.1 Planctomycetota bacterium | reverse complement strand
TTATTGCTACGAGTACGGCGAGGATCGTGTTTCCGATCAGAAGAAACCGGATGGCACCCCACGGCTACCGATGATGACGGAAGAGACCGCCTGCAAGTCGGTCGATTTTTTGCTGAAGAGTTCCGAGGGGAGAAACGGAGTTTCCATCACGTTCTTCGGTGGAGAGACCCTGTTGAATTTCAACACCATCCGTGCCGCTACCGAACACGCCGTTCGCCGTGGCAGGGAACTGGGTCGTCCGGTGGCTTTTGCACTGACCACCAATGCGACGATGTTGACCGACGATGTGATCGACTTTCTGGTCGAACACAAGTTTGGTGTCAACATCAGTATCGATGGCAACCAGAGGGATCAGGATCGTCATCGAACTTTTTCCAGTGGTCGCGGAAGCTACGAGATGATCGTGCCGAGGATACGTAAATTCCTCGAAAAAAATCGCCCTCAAGGTCGTCCCGTTGGAGCACGAGTGACCCTCACCGCCGGAATGGCTCCCGTGCCAGAAACCTATCTCCATCTGGTCGATGAAATCGGCTTCGATTCGGTTGGTTTCGCTCCCGTTACCAGTGCCGAGGATCGGGAGTATGCCCTGGGGGAGGGACATATGGGCAAGATCCTGGCGGACTTCGAGTCGCTGTCGAAGGAATACGTCGAAGCCGCCCTTGCTGGCAAGAGACACGGCTTCTCTAACCTTCACGATCTGATCCAGGAGATCCACCAGGGCATCAACAAGGCGCACCCTTGCGGCGCGGGGTTGGGATTGATGGGAGTCTCCACCGAGGGAGAGCTGGGACTGTGTCATCGATTTGTCGAATCGGGTGAGCATGGCCTTGGCACCATCGAGGACGGCATCGATGAACAGAAGCGTACCGAGTTTCTTCAGGCCACTCACATCTCCAAGAAGATTCCCTGTCATGAATGTTTTGCCCGGCCGCATTGTAGTGGCGGTTGCTATCATGAGGCTTATGTCCGTTACAAGGATCCGTCAGCACCGAACCTGCACTACTGCGACTGGATCCGTGCCTGGACCGATCTTGGCTTGCGTAGCTATGCAACCATCGCCCAGGGCAATCCAGATTTCCTCCAGAATTACGAGTCTGGACCGGTTCCGCCGGTCCCGGTCATCGAGAAGGACGAGGTGATTCGATGAAGCACATACGAGCCATCAACCAGAAGGCGCGTCTGATCGAGGAGAGATTCGCCGGACCGGAGAACTCGGTCGGCCCTCTCGCCGAACGAATCCCATTCGGCTGTAGTACCCAGCTGGCACCCGGCTGGGAAGTAGACAGTGGTGGCGGAACTTACGGTCTGTGCACTCCCATCGAGCGGGATCTGTACGACTGTTATCACTCCTGCTACTGGCCAGCTCAGGTACCCGATGCTCTGACCAATTTTGCCGACTGGTCTCGCTCCTGTGGTGCGCCGGTCCAGGACTGGTCATCGGTCGACCTGGTGTTCCCCTAGGAGGTTTTCAATGACACGTTTCGGACTGTTACTGATCCTGTTGTTCCTGCCGCTGATGGCATCGGGTCAAGATGCAGAGGTGGAAGTTACCACCGAAAAGAAGCCTTACTTCTGGATCCGCATGTGGCCCGATTTCCTGGTCAAGTACGACATCGAAAAGGATGAGGAGGCTGCCCGGATCCAGACCAAGAACGGGATCTGCCATGGTACGACCTATTCCCACGACGATACCCGGGCATTTCTGATCACCGGCAAGCAGTCAAAGGTCGAGGTGCTCGATCTGATCAACAACGAGGTGGTCGAGGTTCACGATTTCAGTGAGACCGGTTGGTTGATCAGGGTCGAGGATGTCAACGAGATCCCTGGTGGCAACAAGTGGTACGTCAACATCGATCGCGTGAAGCTGGAGCCGGATCACTACAAGATCGAGAAATCGCAGTGGCTACTCTACGAGGTGGCTGAGAAGAAGATCCTGAAGCGTATCGATGAACTCCCCTCGGAGATCCGTCGTGGTGCCCAGATCAGTCCCGATGGCGAGCACTGGCATGTGTTTGGCCGCGATTTCAAGGTACTCGACCCGGAGACCCTCAAGGAAGTGCACAAGATCGACCTCTCGACCCCGGTCTATACCGGTATGGGACGGTTCCAGGTCAGTGGTCGGACCGATCTGCTTCATGGTCAGGATCAGAGCCGTTATCGCCTCTTCTATTCGATGACCGATCCGGTCCACAATCATCGCCGCATCGGTGGCGTGCTGGAACTCGATCTCGACAAGATGGAAGTGGCCAACCGCCAGGAGTGGGGTCCACCCCTGAGTACGGGTTACGTCACCTGGGATGGAAAGAAATCCATCGGTAGCGGCAGCCGGGGCTGGCGCGGTGGTGGCGGTGGTCAGGAGAACGGCGTCGACCCCATCATCACATTTGTCAATTACAGTCTCGAAGATGGATCGAAGCTGCTGGAGACCCGGATACCCAGTCGAAATGGTCTTCGGCTGGCAGGAATCTCCCCCGACGGCGGCAAGCTCTATCTGGCTGGGCGCGGTCATGAACTGGTGATTTACGATGGAGAGCACCAGTACCTGAAAACGATCGAGCTGGACGGTGAGCTCGAGGGCTGGCTTCATCGCGTCTGGCAATGACCAGGACGATAGCGCTGCTTGACAGCGGAGTGAACGAGAGTCATCCGCATATTCTCGGCCATGGTGAGGTGATCCACGGACCGGTTCTCGATGGTTGTGGTGAATGGATCGACGACCCGGAACCGGGGGACCAGCTGGGCCATGGGACCTGTGCTGCGGCAGCGATCCTCGATCTGGCACCCGGCAGTACCATCTACTCGCTGAAGATCTTCCGTCACGAGCCGAGCTGCCCCTTCGAGGAGTTGCTGATCGCACTCGACCATGCCATCTCGCAGGAAGTGGACTGGATCAATCTGAGTCTCGGAACGACGCGGCCATCGCGCGCCAGTGACCTGGAGTCGATGCTGGCCAGGGCAAACGCACAAGGTATTTCGGTCGTGGCTCCTGCAGCCATCGGAGAACTCGCCTGTTTTCCGGGTGCGTTACCCGGCTGCCAGGGAGTTCTCGTGGATGAATCGCTGGAGAGAAGCCTGCCGCAACAGAGAGCCCACGGGGATCAGCAGTTCTGGTTTGCCTCGCCCTGTCCGCGTGATCTCCCGGGACTGCCGCCGGCGGCCAATTTATCGGGAGTCAGCCTGGCAGCAGCCAATTTGACCGGTTACCTGGCCTCTCGCGACTAGTCCTCGATCAGTAACCCGAGGCGACACATCTCCTGAAGGATCCGGTCCAGGGTTGCTGGCGATTGGTCGATGAAGAACGGCTCCTGCGCGGCTCGCTGACGCAATTGTTGCATCTCGATGCCGTCACCGACCAGTTTCATCAGAACCGGAGTCGGGATCGATCCGATCTGATCGATCGATTCCTCGTCACTGTCAGCAAGACGGATGCCTTCACGAGTTTTCATCCGATCACCGTCGGCTACCCAGCGTGGTTCCCACTGCAGATCGGCCGCCGGTGTCAGTCTTCCGGTCGGTGGTGCGATTGTGGATCGGGCCGGTTCCTTCACGGCATGACGGGCACTCCAGAAGGGATGTTCACTGAAACGTTGTTCTGCATGATAGAGATCGACGGCTCGCTGACGATGCAGCCGGAACAGACGTCGTTCCCAGCGCTGGCGTGACTCCGCCATCGTTTCCCGGTCGGCGTCTCCGACCAGGATCGTTCGAGCTGCCAGCGCCGTTGACTCTGCCGACACCAGTGCCTTTTCGAGTCCCTGGCTCGAGAGTGGATCGATGGCATTGACCGCATCTCCGGCCAGCAGCAGGGAGTCGGTGGTTTGATTCAATCGTGCCGTGGCGATGGTGCCGTGAGGGATGATGGAATCCACGCTTCTGGCGGGTCCGCGCGAGCCTGAGAGAGCTGAGTTCCACAACTGGTCTCGACCGACGCTGCGCAGCTGTGCTGGATCACAGAAGAGAGCCAGACTCGCACTCCCATCGCCAAAGGGAAGCCACCACAGCCAGCCTTCAGCGACCGCCTCGATCAGTGATGATTCCGCTTCATCTGCGGAGGATTCGACGGTGGCACAGAGAGCAATCATGTCGGGCAGTCGTTCGGTGGTCTCGACCGGCAATAGTGGTGGACCACTGGCACGACCGGTCGCGGCGATCACCAACTTTGCCGCTACGGAGATCTCCTGCCCATCGTGCTCGAGCTGAACCACGCCACTCCCGCCAGCAGGGAGAGATCCGAGGGCACGGGTCGATTCCAGCACCTCGACTCCATGTTCCCGGGCGCGCATTCGAAGCCAACGGTCGAACTCGGGGCGAAGGAATCGCCATCCTCGCTGAGAGGCATCGAGATCTTCGATTTCGAGAGCAGGACGTGCCCAGCAGCGTCCGTGACGAGCTGGACCCTCGATGGCACAGTTTCCCATCGCAGCGGTCAGGCCCAGTCGTTCGAGGGTCGTCGAGGCACCGGGAACCATCGTTTCGACCGGCAACCCGCCTTCACGACGCTGGTCGCTGACCAGCATCACCTGGTGGCCCTGATGCGCCAGCATCGTGGCGATGACGCAACCGGTCGGCCCACCGCCGATCACCAGCACTTCCGATTCGCTGATCAAGGTCCTCCTCTGTCAGGGACAGCTGGGGGGAGAGTCACAGCTGAGTCCGCCACCGGGAGTTCCGTCCGGTCCACAGTCGGGATAGGGAGCAGGGAGCGACGAGCCGCCGCCAAAGAGCAGTGAAAGGAGTGCGATGGCATCACTGATGTCGTTCGATTCGTCGTCGTTGGTGTCGAGACTGATCAGGCAATTGACACTCTGGCCTTGAAACAGATAGCCGAGAATCGTCACGACGTCGGCGATGTTGATGGTTCCATCCTGGTTGGAATCGCCGCGGATAAATGTCGGTTCCCCGGAGGTGCTGCAGGCAAGCAGTTCCGGCGGAGTGGTTGGTGTCCCACCCCAGGCGAGGCTAAAGGATTCCCAATCGTTACAGTCGACATCGCCATCGAAATCGAAATCGCCGTAGAAAGCCATGGCGCTGTTGTAATGGGTCTCGTTGCAGGGAATGTTGGGGCATGGTCCGGTGAAAACAGATTCGAAACAATTGCGGTCAGGTTCCAGGATCAGTCCACTGCTGTCGAAATCGCCGAGAGTGGGGTAGAGCTCGATGGGATTTTCCGCGGTCAGATCGAGACCGGAGAGCTGTGGAGATGAAGCACTGTACCGGTGGAAACGGAACACGGTGTTGTCGGAAGCAACTGGATTTGACGGCACTGTTTGCCCCTGGACATAGGGTCCGCCAGGACCAATCGGATTGACGTAGCGCCACACTTCTTCGCCAGCTGGGGTCACCTCGATGAAGATGCCGTGAGCTCCCTCGCAGAGGATGGTGTTGCCATTGGGAAGACGCTGGACTCCACCGAGGATGCGGCCGTAGAGATCGCCAGGTACCGGAGCCATGTAGGTCCACTCCAGATCGGTGGGGCCGAAGGGGGTCCCCGGCGCCGGCTGGAGATAATCGCCATTGGCATCGATCGGCGGGATGATCTCATCGCTCGAGGAGGCGTTGCCTCCCGGTCGGTTGACGCCGTTGTTGAACACGATGATGTTGCCCTCACCCGGTGATCCGGGAGTGATCCACTCGGCACAGTGCTGGAAGAAGAACCTCTGGTCAGCATCGGTTCCTGCCTGATAGACCTGGGGGTTTCCCCAGCGAAAGAGAAGGTCACCACCCTTGCCGCTGTTGCCACCGGTGCTGCCGGCGGCCTCTGCAGTAGTGGTGCTGTGATCGATGACCCACACTTCCGCGAAAGTCGGGACACTGAGCAGGATCTGATCCAGTTCGGGGTTGTAGTCGATGCTGTTGATGTGCAACCAGTCCGCATCGTTGCTTCCACCATCGAAATTGATGTGAATCTTTTCTGGATGATCGGCCACCACGCCGAAATTGTCGAGGGTCGGATCGAGTTCCTGGATGAGATGATCCCAGGCGTGCCATTGCCAGACGATGGTGCCACCACTGGACCCGGTGGGTTCGACCTCGATGATGTGGTCGGGCCACAGTTCATTGTCGGCCAGTAACGATGGATCGCGCCCTGCAGCCAGTGCCTCTGCTGCGGTCTTCAGCTCCCAGGCCACCAGTAAGACGTTGCCATTGGGCAGTTGCTCCACATCGTGGTGGTGCTGGACCTGGTTGCTGGAGTAATCGAATTCCCACAGCAGGGTACCGTCCCAGGCGATTCGTTCGACTCGGCCGCCAACTCCGCCGGCCGAGAGGGGCAGATTGCCAGGGATCCGCGCCGCTCGCAGGATCTCTCCACCCGGAAGCAGGTAGGCAGCATTGCCGGGATTGAAACTACTTGGCCAGCTATGTACGACCCGGCCGATTCCGTCAACGAGGTAGGTAGTGGATGAGCGTCCCGGGGCGAAAAAGCTGTAACCGCCAAAGGTATCCACCTGTCGATGGAACCAACCGACCGTTTGATCACCCTCATCAGCGAAGAGAAACCCGGGTACGATCAGCAACAAGAGCAAGATCGATACAAGATAGCGAATTGCCATGGCCACAACCTTCCGACAATCTACTAGTCTACCCTTACATCCCCTTTAATAAAGCGAGAGATCCGCCGTCATCACGGCAGGGATGGGCTACAGACTCGTTTTTCTGCCCTTGTAGTGCGGTTGCAGCACCCGATTGAAGAATTCCCACTGGGTCCGACTGGCCCCACGTCCCAGACCGTGACCGTTGTTGGGAAAGAAGCGGCTTTCATAGGGGGCATCCGCTTTGTCGAGAGCGTCGATCAATTGAAACGCATTATTGGGATGCACATTGTCATCGACCATGCCATGGAGGATCAGCATCTGTCCTTCCGCCTGTTTGAAATTCTCGATGTAATCGGCACGGGTTGCTCGACCGATGTCATAGCCATCGGGGTTGAGTTGTGGAGTACTCATGTATCGCTCGGTATAGATGGTGTCGTAATGGCGCCAATCGGTCACCCCGGATCCATTGACAGCAGCAGCGTAAACATCGGGATGCTTGACAATTCCCATCGCGGACATGTATCCACCGTAGGAGAAACCGACAATCCCCACCCTGGTTCCGTCAAAATATGGTCGCTCTCGTAG
This sequence comes from Planctomycetota bacterium, assembly GCA_036125855.1. Classification (GTDB taxonomy): domain Bacteria; phylum Planctomycetota; class UBA8108; order UBA1146; family UBA1146; genus UBA1146. The sequence continues at coordinate 370,983 of JAYZTT010000005.1, read as the reverse complement.
CATCCGAATGGCATCGGCATGATCCTGGATGTCGATGTCACCGAGCCGTAAGTACGCAGCACCAAGAAATGCCTTACCACGGTTTCCGGTACCTCGATTGTTGACCTTCACCACCAGGTAGCCGCGATTGTTTTCCGAGCGGGGAGTGGAGACGTATCGGGCGGAAATTTCATTGGAGCCTGGACCGCCATACAGGGCATTGATGACCGCGTATTGATTTTCGGGATCGAAATCAGCAGGCTTGTAGAGGATTCCGTAGATGTCAAAACGATCATCGTTGGATCGGAACTTGAACATCTCCGCGATATTTGCGGCGGAGGCTGGATCCCCCTCGGCAAGTTTGGCGACCAGTTTTCCATCGGTGCTGTAGAGGGCGGTGCTGGGAGGAGTGTTGACTTCCTCGTACTGGGCGACCAGCCACTTCTTGTCGGGGGAGAGATGGAAATTGGAGTGATGGAAGTCCTGGGTGGTCACTCTGCGCTGTTCGTTTCCATCCAGATTGACCAGGTGATACTGCATGTAGTAGGGATTCTTCGGTGAACTGTAACCAAGGAATCCCACCAGATCGCTTTCCTCATCGACAAACTGGATTCCACCGGTCTGGAAATCACCTGAGGTGATGACGTTCTGCATTTTTCCGTCGAGATCACGCAGTTCGTAATGGGTGTAACCACTTTTCTCGGTGGTCCAGATAAATCTCTGATTGTCGCTCAGGTATCTCATTCTCGGACTGTTGGTTTGCCAGGTGTCCTGCTGCTCTTCGACCACCAACCGGCACGATCCCGATTCAAGGTCGATCGCCATCACCTTCAGGTGTTGTTGCAGTCGGTTGGTCCAGTTGACCAGCATCACAGCCCCATCGGGCGATGTACGGATGTTGTAGATGTACTCTTCGGAGCCACCGCCGACATCGATTCGGGTGATCTCCTGACTCGCCAGATCGTAGACCATCAATTCGGAGCCCGGGTTCTTGGCTCCGGCTTTGGGGTAATACTCAGGATAATGAGTGGTGTTGAAGTTCGACCACCCTCTGACCAGGTGAAACGGCTCCACTCCGGTGTCATCGAACTTGTAGAACAGTAATTTCTGAGAATCGGGGGTCCACCACATGGCGCGGTTCTGTCCCAGTTCCTCGCCGTAGACCCAGCTGGCGGTGCCATAGTGAACGGTTTCATTACCGGTGATGGTGACGGCGATCTTCTCGCCGGTTTGTTTTTCCTTGAGTACTACGTTCCAGTTGTCGTAGTGAGCTTCCCAGCGTCCATTGGGTGAATCGACCTGTTTGTACTGGCGACCACGTGTGGGGCGTCCAACGTAGGTTCCGGTCAGGCCACTGCCTCCGCGAGATCGTCGAAACCTCCTTCGCTCTGGCTGTGGTTCATCCTCTGCATCTCCGATCACTTCCTTGTTGCCGGAAGCCAGTTCCAACCGAAGTCGTTTGCCCTGGTTGCTGTAATTCAGGAACTTGCCGTCTTCACTCCACTCGATGGCGGACACGACGCCGGAGCTTGCTGCAGACTGTCCCCTCTGAGCTTCGATGGAAACGGAAGTGAACAGGGAGAACGAGAGAGCGAGAATCAGAGTCAGGGACAAAGGGCGCGATGACATTTTTTGGCTCCTCCGGTGACAGATATGGAACTGGATCGGTCTAACATCCGCCTGGAATCGTCAGCCGAATCGGGGCAAGAATCAAGAGTACGGTTGGTACTTCGTCGACTGTGGTCCTTCTGGCCACCTGGTGGTAGATTGCTGCGGAGGCCGGGGGCCAGACCATCGCCTCTGCGGACCGGATCAGGTGGACCTTTCGCAACAACGGGGCAGGACGATCCCCGATTATCGGTACAGCGATGGATGACAGGGGAGTCTACAAGATGAACAGATTCTGTATTCAGTCCGGGTCATTTCTCTCCCTGATTGTGTTGCTGGGCATTCAGTTCGGGTCAGCCTCTGTACCTGCACTGGCCGCCTATCAGAAACAAACGCGCCCTTCGAAACCAGCTCAACCGGTGTTCAAGGATGGCCAGGCCCAGGTGGTCGATGCATTCAAGGACTCCAGGCAATGGATCCAGCATGACCTCTGGGTCGAGAGTACCTTCGACTCCGATGGAGATGGCAAACTCGATCGCATGCATGTGGATGTTACGCGGCAGCGTCAGACCGACACGGAAGGTCTCAAGGTCCCGGTCATCTACAACTCGAGCCCATACTTCTCCGGGACCGGCGCGAACGATAAGAAGTATTTCTGGGATCCACGTCATGAAGTGGGTGCCAGGCCACCGATGCATGAAACTCCGCCACCGATCAAGCATCAGGATCGTCGGCCGATGATCTCCGGGCGCCAGGTTGATCGATGGGTCCCGCGCGGATTCGCCGTCGTCCATTCGGAGTCCCCGGGAACCGGTCGTTCACAAGGGTGTCCGACGATCGGCGGTGATAACGAGTCGCTCGGTCCCAAGGCGGTGATCGACTGGCTCAACGGACGAGCCAGGGGATTCACGACTCCCGACGGCGACGAACAGGTTGTCGCTTCCTGGTGCACCGGCAAGGTGGGAATGATCGGTACCTCGTACGACGGTACGATTCCTCTGGCCGCCGCGACTACCGGTGTGAAGGGACTGGAAGTGATCATTCCCATCGCGCCCAACACTTCCTATTACCACTACTACCGATCCAATGGCCTGGTTCGACACCCGGGTGGCTATATCGGGGAGGACATCGACGTCCTGTACGACTGGATCAACAGCGGCTATCCGGAGCGTCGTGAGTACTGCGATTGCAACGTTCGAGACAAGGAGATGATGGAAGGCTTCGATCGAACTACCGGGGATTACAACGAATTCTGGGCGGGTCGCGATTACATCCACGATCTTGGACCGATGCGAGCGGCACTGTTGATGGCTCATGGTTTCAATGATTGGAACGTGATGCCGGAACACAGCTGGCGCATCTATCAGGCGGTTCGCGATAAGGGATTGCCGGCGCAAATTTATTATCACCAGGGCGGACACGGCGGTGAGCCGCCGATGGAGATGCTGAATCGCTGGTTCAGCCGCTATCTTTACGGTGTAAAAAACGGCGTCGAGAGAGGTCCCAAGGCGTGGATCGTTCGTGAAAATGACAGACGAAGCGAACCCACCGCCTATCCTGAATATCCTCATCCGAGGGCGAGAAAGGTCACGCTTCATCCGCGATCCAGCGATGACGGAGGAGGCTCGTTGAACCTTTCGGGTCGTGGCAAGCAAGGTGTTGCGACACTTGTCGATGACGTTTCTCTGAGTGGTGATCAGCTTGCACGCGCAGAAGAGTCAGAGCATCGGTTGCTGTTCACGACACCCGAATTGACCGCACCGTTGCATCTGTCGGGAATCGCGCGTCTCAATATCACACTGTCCTGTAGCAAACCAGCGGCAAATCTGTCGGTCTGGTTGGTGTCTTTACCGTGGGATGAATCGGCTCGAAAGATCACGAGCAACCTGGTTACCCGGGGGTGGGCGGATCCGCAAAATCACAAGTCGTTGACCGAGAGCGAGCCGTTAGAGCCGGGTAAGTTCTATTCTCTGAGCTTTGATCTGCAGCCGGATGATCAGATCATCCCCGTCGGACAGAGTCTCGGGTTGATGATCTTCTCGAGCGATCGAGATTTCACTCTGTGGCCCGAAGCGGGTACCGAGTTGACGGTCGACCTCGATGCCACTTCGCTCGAACTACCCGTTGTCGGCGGGAGATCGTCATTCAGAAAAGCGATCAAACCCGCCAGGCGCAGGACTTCTCTGAGTTTGCCCGGGGAGCAGTATTGAGGCGAAGAGGCGGGCAGGGGACACTATTTCCAGCCTGATATCGCGCATCGATTGCGGGTGTTGAGCGTGTAGTGGACACCGCCTCTGGCCAGTGAGAGATCGAACACCGCCACTGCGACGGACACAGGATGTAAAGGAGGGTCTTTCTTGAACGAATCCGATGAGCGCTGGCAGCGCAAGGACGTGTTCACAGGGCTGTTTCTTTTCTCGGTCGGGGCGCTGGTGACTGCTTACGCATACCTGGCGATGCGAAACGACATGCCTGGCTTCCTGTGGGGGACCGCCTGGATCCTGGGACCGATCTTTGTGCTCATCGGTGGCAATGCCATCCTCCGCAGCCTTCTCGCAAAGTGACCCTGATCGCTTCGGATGTGCTTGGAGGTCCCGGCGATCCCGTGCTCTGTTGGGGATTGTGGTCGGCGTGACTTTTTCTCTCTCAACCCGAATCCCCACGAGATCGGTGACGGAGTCAAACGCGAGGTCGCGCAATGGGGAGCCGATTGTTGGTGCAAGAATTGCGGGAGAAGTGGGGTTAGAAGAGGGGAAGTCGTTTCTGACGTCCGCTCCTACTTCTTCTTATCCTTCTTCAGCTTCCTTTTTTCCTTCAGAGTCAGGGCGGGCTTCTTCTGTGCCTCGCGCTTCTTGTCCTTGTTGCCTTTATTGGCCATGACGATTGCTCCTTCGATCTGGATGGGCGCTGACGTCAAACGCCTGAACTTCCATGTTACTCGCTAGTCCTTCGCAGATCACGAGGTTCTAGCGTCACGCGAGCATGAGTTCGGTAGGGGCGGCATACCGCTCATGGTGCGAATGTGACGCACACGGGGTAGTGATCTGACCATTGCCCGACGCTCGAATCGTGTGTGACGACGCGCGCTGACATGGAGCGCTTGGCGGTCGCCGGATCGGCGAAGATGTAGTCGATCCGCCGGCGCGTCCGGCGAACATCTTCAATGTCCTTGCGCCAGCGCGGGATCAGTGCGGGAGAGCCGAAGGTGTACTTGGCTGCCGGGGCGTGAGCATGAGTCATATCGACAAAGCCACTAGCCAGGAAAGTGTCGGTGATCCGGTAGTCGAAAGTGCGAACGCCATCGACCACCTTGCCGAGTTGTCCCTGTTCCAGCAGATACTGATGATCATTTCGGATCTCACAGTTGAAATCCCCGACGACAAGAACAGGTCTTCCTTGCGATACCAGATCCAGAGCCAGGGCCGCGATGTGTTCCGGTTCATGAAGCTTTCCTGGCCAGAAGTGCACCACGAAAACATCGAATCCATGAGTACGGACGTGTAAATAACCGTGATGGAATCCTTCGACTCGTCGTTCGATGACCTCGATCGGCGCACTGCTGCTGAGTGCGACCGGATAGCCGATCTCCTTGTTCATGACGACATGGGGATGACCCCATCTTGCCGCAAGTTTAGCCAATCCAGCGGCATCGACATACAGGACTTCCTGAAGTGCGACCATCGCCGGCTGCTCCGCGGCTAGCCATTCGACTGCCGAATCGGTGTGCTGCTGGTGATCGAACAGGTGGTAGGTATTCCAGTTGACCAGTTCGAGTCCCGGAGACGACGATGGAGCGATGGAACAGCCAGCGCAAAGACACAGCATGAAAATCAGTGCAGTGGCACGCAACAGTGTTCCCCCGGTTGGTTAGCCGAAAAAGGCCATCAGGATCTTGTAGAAAATCATCGCGAATATCGCTCCCGCTGGCACGGTGATCACCCAGGATATGGCAATATCCCGCACCGTGTTCAGGTTGAGAGCACCCATTCCCCGGGCCAGACCGACTCCGACAACCGCTCCCACCAGCGTATGGGTGGTGGAGATCGGCAAGCCGAGTTTGCTGGCCAGGACGATGGTGGCCGCTGCTGCAAATTCAGCGGTGAATCCGCGCGAAGGGGTCAATTCGGTGATTCGCCGGCCGACCGTCTCCATGACGCGCCAACCCCAGGTCGCCAGTCCTGCGACGATGCCCAGTCCACCCAGGGCCAGGGCCCACAGTGGAACCTCGGATTGCATGGCGACGGTTCCTTCTTTTACCGTTTGAACCACCGCCGACAGGGGCCCGATGGCATTGGCGACATCATTGGACCCATGGGCAAAAGCGACAAAGCAAGCACTCAGGATCTGCAGATAGACGAAAATCTTCTCGACCTTGTTCAGGGAAGGAGAGTCGGTAGGGCCTTTTTCACGCTCCAACGTCATCGTCAGTGCTTCGGTTTTCTCAAGAAGTCCGGAGACCTCATCCTGTAGCGAGGGGTCGGAAACATCTTTTACCCGACGAAGGTGTTTCTTGGCTTTGGTGAGAGAGTGTGCCAGGTACTGCAGTCGATGAGGACTTTCGTAGTCATCCTCATCGGGAACCTTGATCCTGCGAACAAGAAAACCAGTGACTATGGCAGAGAGGATTCCAACACCCATTGCGATGAGCAGAGCGGGTCCCAGTTCGAGGTCAAGTTTGAGATTCTTGAGGCCTTTAAAGACCAGCGTCAAGGTCAGGATCGTGAAGACGATGAAGACCAGCAGCGGAGCGAGTTTCTTGGTCGCTGCCAGTGGATTCCTCTGATAGAAGATGTTCCTCAGTAGTAGCCTGAAGGTAATGTAGCTGATGGAAGCGCTGAGCAGAGGTGAAACCACCCAGCTCGAGACGATCTGCCACACCTTTGGCCAGTGCACTGCCTCTAAGCCTCCGTATAACATTCCGAATCCGATGATGGCACCGACGATGGAGTGCGTCGTCGATACGGGCCATCCGAAGTACGAAGCGATCTGTAACCAGGCCCCCGCTGCTAGCAGCGCGGCCAGCATCCCACAGATGAAAGCGGTGGGATCTCCGATGAACAGGTCGGAATCGACGATTCCCTTTCTGACCGTTTGAGATACCGATGAACCGGCAAAGAAGGCTCCCGCAAATTCGAGCACTGCAGCGACGATAACGGCTCGTCTGAGCGTCAGGGCGCCGGATCCGACCGATGTTCCCATGGCGTTGGCGACATCGTTTGCGCCGATGTTCCAGGCCATGTAGAAGCCGAAGATTCCGGCCAGGGTCAGGAAGATGGTAGGGTCAGCCACTGAGGTTAATTCTCTATTTCCAGATCAGTCTTACTTGATCTCCAGCGTAGTACGAACCTTGTCGGCTAGATTCTCGCTGAGATCACTGATGGTTGCGATTTCGGACAGGATTCTCAGCCACAGGTGGAACTCCGTGTAACTGAGTACGTCTTCAGAATCAAATACGATGCGCAGCAGTTCGCGCTGGCACAGGTCAACCTCGTGTTCCTTGACCGCGACTTCATGAACGAGTTCCCGAACCTTTTCCGCTTCAACTCCTCCAAAGCCGGTTTCGAGTAACTCGTCAAGCTCCTCGATTACACCTCGAGAAAGGTGAAAGCATTCGGTACTCTTTGCGCAGAAATCGCGGAATACATCCTTGTAAGTTTCAGGAACCGTCAGTTGTTTCAGGCTGCACAACACGGCGACGTTTTCTGCGGTGTCGGCGATTTCATCCTGGGTTGCGAGAATCTCCAGTAATTTGCCACGATCAACCGGCAGGAACAGGCCTCTGGGTAGGTGGTTGCGGATGTCATTCTTGACCAGATCTGCTTCATGTTCAGTCTTGGAAATTTTTCTGGCGATCTCGTCGATCGACTCATGATCCTCGTTGATAAAAGCCTGAAACAGTTCGCCGAGACCGTCGATGCAATCGCTGACTTTTCGCATATGTGATTGCAACGGAACGAAGGGCGATTTTCCAAACAAATGGGCGAAGGTACGCATCAGTTCTCCTGGTATCTCGTTACAACAAACTCGGGACCAACTTCACCTGGTCCCAGGGGAGGGGGAGAGGAGGCACCTCGCCCCTACCGGATTATTACAGGATTTTCTTCCAGATGAGAATCCTATTCGTCCTTCAGAAGTTCACGGCGAATCTCATGACATAACTGGTGACATCGTTACCGTAAGCGGATGCCTCATCCGGGGAAGCATTGATGATGTTGAACATCACCCGTGCATTCGGATTCAGATGCCAGTTTACGCCCATCGACAGAGCCTCGGCGTTTTCCCCTGCAGCCATCTCGTCCAGTTCGATTTCCTGCATGCGGACTGCCAGTTCGATGGCTCCCTTGCCACCGTCGCCATAGTTGCGGGCCGGTTTGACCCGGGAAAATGCTGCCGCTGATTTCTTGTAAGGGCGGCTCTCTCCGGTGATGAAGTAACTTCCCTGGAGGTACCAGGCGGTCACTTCGGAATCGTCATCGATTGTCGAACTGACGAATTCTCCCTGTACCGACATCGGCCCCTGGACATAGGCGATTTCCGCCCCGAACAGGTCAACACCGTCGGAAGCGATATCGCCGGTATCGACGATGTCTGCGCCCAGATGGCTGAGTGAATCGGAATGATACGCGACAACTCCGCCGGAGGTATCCCGTGAACTGATGGAAGCGCCCAGGTGCAGCAGTTGATGACCACCATCATCGTAGATCGGCAAGTAAGTGGCTCTGGCAGTAAGGGAACCCTGATCATCTTCCTGCCCATTACCATAGCCGTTGACATCTTTGAAGTAACCGAATGCCACCGTACCTAGATCCTCTGCGAAAGCGTGACTGGAGAGAATTCCAGTGTTTCTTCCCGGAGCCAGTGCGGAGGTGAAGCTGCGCTCGGCAAAAGTGATGTACTTGCTACTGGTCAGGGATTCGAGACCCATCGGTTCCTTCTGCTGACCGACGCGCAATTTACCGAGGAATCCTGCATCTTTGAGGCCGACCCAGGCATCTTTGAAATCGGCATCGCCACCGGCAAAATCGTATTGAGTCTTGAACTCGACATTGCCGCCGATCACTCCGGAGACGGCGAAACGAGCTCGGCGCATCTCGACCCCGTCTTGCTCGGAATCGACCCCGTCTTCTTCACTGAAGAATCCGTAATCGATTTGTAGTCTGCCACCAAATCCAATCCTGGTATCTCCGTCATCCGAGGTGAAGCTCAATCCGTTTTTCCAGTTCCCTGGCATGCTTTGCATGGCGTTCGAATCCGCGCCCATGAAAATGAAAACGCATACGAGACTGAAAAAAAACACACCGTGAGTTCGCATTGCTCTACCGTCCTTCGTTCAGCCTTCGATCTCAATCTCCCCGAATCGGACTGAATCTCCTGGCTTCTTTCGGTGCAGGGTAGGGGTGGAATATGAAGATAAGGTGAAGCAAGTGTAAGAAAGGTGACAAATCTATCGGAGACTTGCTAGTCTGTTTTCGGGTGACGGCCCGGACCTGGTGGGTGATGCCACCTCGGACGCTGACCAGGGGCCGTTGAGTTCGATGATCGGCATCCATATGCAAGAATTCTACGCCTCAGCGATTCGCCACACGGAAACGGCACTCTGTGACGAGTTGCACGAACTGGGATTTCGCAGCGTTCGTTTCAACCGTGGCGGAATCCCTTTCCGCGGCGATTGGCAGGAGGGCTGGCGCGCATGCCTGCAGAGTCGCATCGCTCAGCGGATCCTGGTGGTGATGGGGCGCAGCCCGGTGACCACAGCCGATCAGCTCTATGATGCTGCCAGAGCTGTGGATTGGAGCCCGTATCTCACCTCCCGACAGACTCTGGCGGTCAATTGCGTGGTGGTGGCAAGTACACTGAATCACAGTGGATTTGTCGCCTTGCGCGTCAAGGATGCGATCGTCGACCAGATTCGAGACAGCCAGGGAGATCGCCCCTCCATCGATCGAGATGATCCCGATGTGAAGGTCTTCGTCTATCTGGCCAACGACAAGGTGACCTTTTATCTGGACATGTCAGGGCAGCCGCTCCACATGCGGGGTTATCGCGCACGTTCAGGGGATGCACCGCTGCGCGAAAGCCTGGCGGCGGCGATCCTCCGCATGTCGGGCTGGGATCGCCAGTCGCCATTGATCGATCCGATGTGTGGCTCCGGTACGCTCGCCATCGAAGCGGGGTTGTGGGCCTCGGGGATGGCACCGGGTCTGGCACGCGACCGTTTCGGATTTGAACGCTGGCATTGTTACAGCGACAAAGATGCCGGGGAGATGCGGGCCCTGCGCGGGAAACTTCGCGGTCAGGCGACCGGTCAGAAGCCTTCCATCGTGGCTGCTGATATCGATCCCGCAGTGCTCGAGGTGGCCCGCGCCAATGCCAGGATCGCCGGCATCAAGCTGGCGGTACGGGAACAGTCGGTATTGAACTTACAGGCGGACGGGGTACCCCGGACGCTGGTGACGAATCCTCCCTATGGCAAGCGCCTCGAGACCGAGCGCGGATTTCCTGATCGTCTCGGTGCGGTCATCCGGCGTCTGCACGGCTGGCGAGTTGTGGTCCTCAGCGGCACCGAGGCCTACGAGAAAGCGATCCAGATCGCACCGCAAAATAAAATTCCACTGGTCAACGGCGACCTCGATTGCCAGCTGCTGATCTACCAGGTGGAGTGACGCTGCTTGTCAGCGAAGAGCCTCAGGCTTGGGATCATCCAGCTTTTTTGCCTGCAGTGACTTTTTCCATCCGGCGATGGATTGATGGGCGATGTTTCGCAGGAACTGTGTGGCCTTTTGATTGAGTTGCTGCAGTCCCCTGATGGGGAGGTTTTCCGGATTACGCGAGCGTGGATCAGCTCCCGAGATGGTGGCCTCGATCACGATCAGCGATAAGTACATGCCGGCGACGCTCGGATGTTCGCGATCACCAGAATACATGTTGAGATCGGGTTTGGCCGCACGAGACTGATTCCATGCCCAGCTCACGGGAGCAACCTCAACGTTCAGGTCCTTTGCCATCTCCTGGTGGGCACTGATGATCTCCTCAAGGGAAATCCAGTTGAGCCGATCATATTCCCATGCCATGAATAGGATTGGTCGGGCACCAGCATCTCTGACCGCTTGCACGAACTTGCGCGAGTACTTGCGGAACGAATCGACACTGGTTTCGGGAAGGTCTTCCTGCAGAACCACCACATCCCAGTTCCCATCCGCTATTTTCTTGACGGCATCGGTTCTGTTCCACATCACCTCAAGGGAGGCACCACCGCGCACCACCGACGATGTCTCATAGTTCAGGGGGGGAGTCATCGCGTCAGAGAGCTGCTTCAGATGCTGGGCGAGTCCACCACGCCAGAAGGTAAAACTGTTGCCGACGAACAGCACGCGCTGAACCTCTTTTTCTTGTGGCGGAGACTGATCCGGAGGCGCAGGAGGATCATCTGCTGTGGCCAGGGGACCAGAGAGCAGCAACACGGTAGCAACCGCCAGCGGAAACCAGGATGGGGGTCGAATCATCGGTCCTCCAGCGGCCAAGATCGCAGCTTCGGGAGATACGGCAAGCTCTATCTTGGAGGCAGAATCGGTACCCCGTGTGGGTTATGCTGAGGTCAGGGGAAACGGGGGAATCGAATGCCACGTGCTCTGATTGGCGCTGGTCTCATCTCCGCTGCCATCATCCTGTCCTGCAGCAGTGTTTCGGCTCAGATCGAGCCCTCTCCTCGCTTCATCCAGATTCCCGGACCCAATCCACTGCTCAAACCGGGTCCCGAGGGAAGCTGGGACGATGGGATGCTCGAAGCATCGGATGCATTTTTCGATGACGGCATCACCTATTTCTACTACCACGCGGTGGGTGACGGTCAGGGCTATCGTCTCGGGGTGGCATCCGCTTCGCATCCGCTCGGGCCATTTCGCAAGCATGGAGATGCTCTGATTCTCGACTCAGGCCTGGAGTTTCGATGCGCCACGGGGGAGAGCGATTCTCCGGTCAAAATCGATCTGTTCGGCAGTGCCGATGGCATCCGCTTCGATACGGTTCCTTATCAGACTTTCGAGCTGAAGTGCGCAAGCGGGCAACGAGTGCAGGGAACCCTTGCCATCGACGATTCGGTGCGATTTGCCCGGGTTCAGGTCGCTAATACCAATCGCAACATCGAACTCAGGGAACTGAAAGTGGAGGCCTCGCTGGGTGGTTGAACCAGTTTTGACGCATAATTTACCAATTTTGTCGAAGAATTTACTGAACATCACCGGGCCAGTGGCCGATGAGGATGGATGGGTTGCTGGCCGAGCATCGCTCGATTCGTGAGAACTTGCAACGTCAGGAGACTGTGACAATGGCAGTGAAGAATGGGACAGAGATCGCAGCGGTGACACAGGCATATTCAGATCGCCATGGTCTGGGTGCTGCCATCGAGTCGCGGAGATCACATTTCTGGGCAGGCCATCGCGACTGGCCCGTTCTACATCTCGATGATGTTTCCGGTATTCCATTTCTCAGTGGGGTCCAGGGTGTCGATGAGTACCAGCACAGGGCCCGGGTACGATGCTCCGACGGCGACCTGTTCGCCACGGTCACAGAACCTGTAGTTGGCTACGAGGAGTATTGCCAGCAGTATCTCGGTCTGGGAACTCCGGAGCACGTCTTTGCCCGTCCTACCGGTGGCTCTCTGGAAGTATCTCAGGGTTGTACCGAGGGGGCTACTTACGAGCGGTTGCTGGAAAGAGCTGGTGAGGTCGGCGGTTTGCTGATTGAACCTTACATGGGAATTGAAGCGACCTGGCAACTGGCCGCTCAGCTGTCGGCAGATTCCGGATCCACTGTCCAGGTAATTGCTCCTCCCCCTGAAGTGACCTGGGTCGCCAACGACAAGGCTCTTTTCTCCGAGTTAGTTACCGATCTGTTGGGTGAAGATGCTCTGGTCGTCACCAGGACAGCGACCGATGTGCCGACCCTGGCGAACCACTTGCGAGAAATCTCCGTCGGCGTCAAGAGGGTGGCGATAAAGCGTCCTCGTTGCGCTTCCGCCATGGGAAATCGTTTGCTGAATAGTGAGGATCTGAAAGATCTCGACGATGCGTCGTTACAGAAAATGGTTGCGGAGTTGCTGGCATCGATGAGCTGGCCGGACGGTGAGGAAGTGATCGCTTGCGTCTGGGAAGAAACCGACCTGTCCCCTTCAACACAGTGGTGGATTTCTCCGACTGGGATTGCGGCCCCCAGAATCGATGGGATCTACGAGCAGATCCTGTCGGGCGAAGAGAAACTATTTGTCGGCAGCCGTCCATCGACACTTCACGACTCCATCAATCAGGCCCTGGTGGAGCAATCAAGACCGGTCGTCTGTGCCCTTCAGGAACTGGGATATGTCGGTCGTTGCTCCTTTGACCATCTGGTGGTGGGTGATCCCGAGGGTGAACATCGGCTCAGAATCACCGAGTGTAACGGACGCTGGGGTGGGACCAGTACGCCGATGCATCTTGTGGATCGGGTGGTGAAGGGTCAGCGTCCCGCTTATCGCGCGCAGGATTTCATCCATGAAGATCTGATCGGTGTCCCGTTTACAGAAATTCTCAACAGGATCAAAGATGGCCTTTATGATGTCCGTACCGGTGAGGGACATTTCCTGCTCTACAACGTCGGTCCGCTGCAACTGTCCGGCAAGTTCGATGTAATCGGGATTGCCCAGGATTCAGCTGAGGCAGATCGATTGCTCACCGAGGTACTCCCTGAGATGCTGGGGGTTTGACAACCACACCTCTGAGGAAGTCGATGAACCGAGTTTACCATCTTGAACGCGAGCAACTGATCCCCACCGACCTCGAGACTGCGTGGAACTTCATCAGTACGCCGAATAATCTCGAAGCGTTGACTCCCAAGGATATGAGCTTTTCCATCGTCAGCGAGATTCCAGACGTGTTGTACGAAGGCCTTCTCATCGAATATAGAATTCGCATACCAATTTTGGGCAAGCAAGCCTGGCTTTCAGAAATCAGAGACATCAAAGATCGACATTCCTTTGTCGATGTTCAACATATCGGTCCCTATCGTTACTGGCATCATTACCACGAGGTCACCGAGCAACCGAATGGCGTCCGGTTTTTCGATCATGTCACTTATGCCCTTCCCTTTGGTTATCTCGGCAGCATGCTACATACCATCTATGTCGGTACGGAATTGTCTCGAATCTTCGACTATCGACACGAGGCGATGAGACGGTTGCTATCTGGCTGATGTCGGTCGTCTGGCCTGAAGCATCGCTACCGGGGAGTGAACTACCTGGTAACAGAAAACTGCCTCGCCGGTGAAACCGACGAGGCAGTGAGTACAGATCACTCGGATTTTCTGGTGCTGTTTTTACAGACCCAGATCGACGATGGGTGGTCCACTGGAATCACCCGTCAAGTAGGGAAGGATCTCTTCCAGCACGAAGATGTTGCCCTGGGTGCTGTTGGGATCGGGTCCCGGAGCCTCGAATGGAGCTGCCGGTGCAGGTCCTGACGAGAACAGGTATGCCAGCTGGTGGATCGCATCGCTGATGTCGGTGACACCATCGCTGTTGGAATCGGAGGCCTGGACCGGGATCGAAGCGGGTCCACCGGCGAACAGGTGATCCAGGTTCGAGATGACGTCCGCGATATTGACCTGGAGATCACGGTTGAAGTCAGCGCGGACGAACCAATCCCATGGCCATGGATGAACCACGATGGGTGTCGGACAGATTCTGCGTGTGCGGGTAGCAGGTGTCACTACCTCGACCGGCCTCTCAAGAGCCTTGTCCATCTGGAATTCCAGCATGGCAGTCTCACGTTGTGGGTCAGAAGGTGTCCAGACTTCCAGATTCAACGGGTACACGTTGCAGCCGGGAACCGATCCATCAGAGAGTGAACGTGTCAGATATTCATCGGCAGGACCGAGGCACCAGGTGGTGGTGACACCACTGGCGTAGAGATTTGTTGCGGGCATTTCGTGAGTATCAAAGAAGAACTCGACATTGGGCCCGCCATATCCATTTGCGAACACGACGGTTCCATCATTCTTGATTCTGAGGATGGAGCCGTCTGCGTCATATGCTCCTCTGCCACAGAGCAGGAAATCTCCATTGGCCGTTTCCCGGATGTCACCGAGAGTGACGAAGCCATGGTACTGATCCTGATCGAGGATCCCGATCAGGGTGGATTCGAGCTTGAGGACCAGAGTCGAAGGTGGAATTGGTGGGCCACCGGTTGCGGGAGGAGGTGTGAAGACGAGGCCGGCAACTTCGAGGTTGCCATTCGATGTGGTCTCGATGGCGGTTCCACGGGAGTTCCCGTTTTCCGGTCCATAGACGCCAACGGCGAGAGGGAATCCGCCGAGGTCTGTTCTCATCACCACGATCTCGGTGAAAGTACTGTTCATCTTCGAAGTGGTTCCGACGACGACATATCCTTCTGGATAGGAAGCACCGGTCTGATCACTGGTAGTTTCCTGGGCGACCTCGATGTCGGCAAAATGCCCTCTCATGTCGAAGCCGATCATCTGGTTGAAGTAGCGAACGTCATGATAGAGACGCAGGAAATTGAGTTGTAGATGCGGTTCGACAACCAGGATGAAGGGAACCCGACCGACAAAATCATCGAGGGTAACGGAACCACAGACAACCAGTTGCCCCTGGTTGTTCTGGATGATCTGGGCTCCATGACCGTACATCGCTCCGAGAGCTGCGCCGGCGATCGGTAGATTTCCGCCATAACTGCCATATTGAATCGGATCTCCGTTGAGATCAGTGGTGACGATGAAGATCGGTTCTTGATCGCCAGCGGTCGAGCGCATTCCCGTGACGGCATAGCCGATGGCTGCTCCATTGGCAGCATCGATCATCTCGGTGACCGACAGTGGAAAGCTATTGTTCGGCCCTCCTTGTGAGTTGATCTCCAGGATTTCTTTTGACCAGATGAGATTTCCAGCACCATCCACCTTGTTGAGGTAGATAAACAGCCCCGAAAACCCATTGGTCGCGTTGCTGACAAATACGGGACCGACGGTGACGTAATTTCCGTCATGGGTCGGGGTCATCTCGAGTGATAACTCGAATCCCGTGGTCCCCAGATTTGTCATGTGAACTTGAGCAGCGAGGTGAGCTGAAGGAAGGAACGCAACGAATGTGAGCGAGAGTGTGAAGAGATGGGCTAGATAACTCTTCCTGGTATAGGTGTAGGTCATCATGACCTCCGTTCTTTGGGAACCCGATCCGCACCCCCGTGGTGAAGTTCGCCCGGAAATTCTCCAGGAAGATAGAATCCGAACAGAGCACTGCATCGGACCGTATTGCCCGTAAGTTATGATTTCGGTCAAATTTGAGTGGAACGGACGATTTGCTACATTTGACAGGCAATGGCCAAGTTTCGTACAGTTCCGTCGTTCTGAGGGTTGGCCTCTGAGCAAGAGGGGAGACGGGGAATGAACAATAACAATCTGGGCAAGTTTGCATATGCTGGAGTCATTGGCGGTATCGTCAGTGTCGTGGCGATGTACATCGTCTTGCAGATCATCGACAATCCTGACCAGTACGTGGCAGTTGGTTGCGCTGGTTTCTTCGGGTCCTTCTTTGCGTGCATGTTCTCTGGACAGAAGCAAAACGTCGAGGTCTGAAGCCGCTGTTCTGAAATTTGAATGAAGAAGGGGAGACTCTCGTCCCCGATAGTTCCATGAACTTTCG
Source organism: Planctomycetota bacterium (assembly GCA_036125855.1). Classification (GTDB taxonomy): domain Bacteria; phylum Planctomycetota; class UBA8108; order UBA1146; family UBA1146; genus UBA1146. The sequence goes on along the minus strand of JAYZTT010000005.1, from coordinate 354,710 downwards.
GTCGAGTATTTCCCCTTCTTTTTTTCTTCATCGACTGTACGTCATGGTTCTATTCGAATCGCGAAACTTATCGAGATCTGCTTTTTCTCTCGTTGTACTTGATCCACGGCTCTCTAGACTGAAGCGAAGCGAGAGAATGAAGGAAGGGCAAATCCATGAAAGCCGATAAATTGTTGATCCGGATGCTGATCCTGTGCTTTGCACTGGCCCCGGGAATATCAATAGCCAGTGGAGAGTCTTCCGCTGAATCGACTCCCATTGAAAAAGATGACCATCCTGGGGGAATTACCGATTCCACCTTGCCGACGTTGCGGGGAATGATCGAACTGTTTGGTGCGGATCAACGCAACATTCAGAGATTCTATGACGCTCCGATGTCCAGGCAAGCCACCGACAGAAGGGTCGAGTATCTGAACCACTGGATCAAAATTCTGGAGGCTCTGGATTTCGAGGCACTGGAGCAAGATGAGAAGATTGACTATCTGCTGTTTCAAAATGATCTTCGTTATCGTCTCCGATCTCTGGAACATGATCAGAAAAAGAACCGTGAGATTGCCGAGTTGATTCCGTTTGCTTCGATCATCGTCGAATTGCAGGAGCAGAGGAGAAGAATCGAGACGGTCGATGCAGAGCAGTTGGCCCGCGTCATTTCTGACCTCGAGGAAACGGTGAAGGAAACCCAGAAATCGATCGAGGAGAGCCTCAAGGCAGCTGAAAAGGGTGAGTCTGCCTTCAATCCCGCCATCGCAAATCGTGCAGCACGGATGATCGATCGGCTTCATCGTGCTCTTTCCGGCTGGTATCGCTTTTACGCCGGATACGATCCGCTTTTTTCATGGTGGGTGGAGAAACCCTATCGCGATGCAGATTCTGCGTTGAAAGCATATGCCGCATTTGTCCGCAAAAAACTGGTGGGAATTTCCGACAGGGATAACCCTCCGATCATCGGTGATCCGGTCGGGCGCGAAGAACTTCTCAGTATGCTCGAAAACGAGATGGTTGCTTACTCTCCGGAACAGTTGCTCGAGATTGCTCGAGAAGAGTTCAACTGGTGCCGCAGGGAGATGGTAAGAGCCGCTCAGGATCTGGGATTCGAGGAGGACTGGCGTGCTGCTCTCGAACACGTCAAGGAACTACACGTGGCACCGGGTAAACAGCCCGAGTTGATCCGAGACCTGGCGCACGAAGCGGTCGAGTTTCTGGAAGAGAGAGATCTGGTCACGATTCCTGATCTTTGCAAGGAAACGTGGCGGATGGAGATGTTGTCGGCGGAAAGACAAAAGGTCAGTCCGTATTTCCTCGGTGGAGAAACGATCATGGTCGCCTTTCCGACATCCGAGATGGAGCATGCCGACAAGTTGATGAGCATGAGGGGGAATAACCGCCACTTTGCTCGAGCGACTGTTCACCACGAACTGATACCGGGGCATCACCTGCAGGGCTTCATGACCAGTCGCCATCGAACTCACCGACGTGCGTTCGGAACCCCTTTCTGGATGGAAGGGTGGGCCCTCTACTGGGAGATGTTGCTGTGGAACAAGAAATTCGCCAAGTCGCCGGAGAATCGCGTAGGAATGTTGTTCTGGCGTACCCATCGATGTGCGCGGATCATCTTCTCTCTCAGTTATCACCTGGGAGAAATGACAGCTGAAGAAGCGATCGATTTTCTCGTCGAGAATGTAGGTCACGAGCGCAACAACGCGACCGCGGAGGTGCGACGTTCTGTCAGCGGAAGTTACGGGCCGCTCTATCAGGCTGCGTACATGCTAGGTGGTTTGCAGTTGATGGCCCTGCATGATGAGCTGGTTGATTCAGGAAAGATGACCGATAGAGATTTTCACGATCAGATTCTTCAAAACAATTCGATGCCGATCGAGATGGTGCGAGCGGCTCTGACAGGTCTGGATCTGGAGCGAAATTACAGGCCTGGATGGCACTTTTACGGCGAAGTCACGGTGGCCAAGGAGAGTCACTCCAAGGAGTGAGTCGAAAAGGGCTCTGGTTCTGCAGAGAGACTTTCAAGATCATCGATGTTCTGCTCCCGTCCATCGTGGTGAACAACTAGAATGTGCCCGGACGGAGGTAGGCTATGAATCCATGGATGCTTTGCACTCTCTTTTGCGCCGCAATACCTGGAGATGAACCCGATGCGGATGCACGAATAGGAGGGTGGAGGCTGGCCAACAGTCCCAGTGCCTACCTCAGAGAGCATGCTGAAAATCCGGTCGAGTGGTATCCGTGGGGGCAAGAGGCATTTGATAGGGCGAAAGAACTGGATCGTCCCGTCTTTCTTTCCATCGGTTACTCATCCTGCCACTGGTGTCATGTGATGCGTCGTGAATCATTTTCCGATGATGCGATTGCAGGGTTCCTCAACGCCAACTTCGTTTCCATCAAGGTCGACAGAGAGGATCTGCCTCATGTCGATGACGTTTACATGGATGCTGTAAGAGCGATGACCGGAGGAGGAGGATGGCCCCTGTCCGTGTTTCTGATGCCAGATCAAACTCCGTTTTTTGGAGGAACTTACTTTCCACCGCGAGCTCGCTTCAACAGGCCCGGTTTCCTCGAGGTGATGGGTTCCATCGATCGGGTATGGCGCCATGAACGCGAAAAGGTGATTCAGAATGCCAACGGATTGACCAAGCACCTGACGGAACGTTCGGCCCGGGTTTTCGAGGGAATCCAGCCCGAGACCTATCTGCAGAATGGTTTGGATGGTGCGGCAAGCCTCTACACCGCGGAACCGGCAGGGTTTGGCAAGGCCCCGCGCTTTCCAGCACCGAGACTCCTTCAATATCTGGTCGGCGAAGGGGTGCTCCGTGGTCAAAGTGTCGCCATCGATCAGGGAACCTCGGTCTTGCAGGCGATGGCCAGGGGAGGGATTTATGATCAGGTGGGGGGTGGATTCCATCGATACAGTGTCGACGCTGACTGGCAAGTGCCGCACTTCGAAAAGATGCTCTACAACCAGGGGTCCCTGGCGGAGAGCTATCTGGAAGTGGGGCGCCTCACCTCGGAACCCGATTACTACTCGATAGGTCGTCAGACCCTCGAAGCGATGTTGAGACAGTTTCAGCTCGAGGATGGTTCGTTCGCCGGATCCTGGGATGCAGATTCGGGTGGAGTCGAGGGATCCTACTACGTCTGGACTCCCGAACAGGTCGTTGAATTGCTGGGTGAGGAACAGGGTCCTCTGATCTGCAAGGTGCTGGGCATCAGCAGTCCCGGAAACTTCGAAGGGGGAGAGGAAAGTGTTCCCAGACTGGCGATGTCGGTGGGGGAAGCTGCCGAGGCTCTTGGAATCGAGCAGGCAACTGCTGCCGAATGGTTCTCTCAGGGTGTCAGCAAGATGGAACTGGTACGGCAGAAGCGGGTCGCTCCCAAGCGAGATCCGAAGGTGGTCCTCGGCTGGAACGCTCTGGCCATCTCGGCGCTGGCCAGGGGAGCAGCGTTACTCGATGAGCCGCGGTTCAGAGAAGCGGCTGTCGCTGCCTACTCCTCGATCAAGGGCTCCCTTGTGCTCGAAGATGGTTTTCTCCGCAGAAGAGATGGGGAAGTGGCTGGAAATCCTGCGACCTTGCAAGATGCGACCCTCTGGATGAAGTGCTGTCTCGATCTTTACGAGGCTACCTTCCAGGTCGAGTTCGTTTCCGAGGCGATTCGTTGCTGGAAGTTGATCGTGGGAGATTTCGGCCCGCTCGAAGAGGGTGCGGGTTTGTTCGAAGCTCCTGCCGGAGAGGAAGTGTTGCTGGGCAGACGTCAGGAGTTTTTTGACGGTGCGATCCCCTCCGGAAACGCCACGGCAGCACGCTGCCTCCTACGTCTTCACGAATTGACGGGTGATGGGCAGTACCAATCGGCTGCAGAGCACATCATCGAGGCGGGATTGCGTTCCATCGGACCGTATCCGACCGGATCTGCTGAATTGTTGCTGGCGGTGCAATCCCTGGTCCGAGCAACTCCTGCGGTAGCCGTGGTGGGAGATCCGACGGATGAACAGACCCGGTCATTGCTCAACGCGGTTCTCCAGTCGCCCATTCCCTTCTCCGTGGTTGCGTTCAGACCTCCAGGAGCGCCGGGAGAGAAGGCTGCAGATGTGATTTCCTTGCTGAAGGATCGCGGTGAGGATGGCACCACCCAGGCCTTTTTATGTGTCGATCAGGTTTGCGATCTTCCGACCGGGGATGTCGCGGCACTATCACAACGACTGCGAGAAATTGCTCAAAAATCACGGTCCGTTTCGGAGTCGAGCGAGGAAGTACAAGAAGAGATACCCCAGGACTCAGACGAGAACTCGGTAGAAGAGAAGGCTGGATCCGATGATTCTTGATGCAAGGATTTCTATTGTGTCAGGAGTGAGGGTGCCGCGTTGAGTTCAGCGGGATCAGAATCGCCAACCATTCGTCTGATCGTCGATGCAGATGGTTGTCCCGTGAAAGATGAAGTTGCACGTGTAGCTCGCAGGCTTGACCTGCCCATCATATTTGTCGCGAACCGATCGATGAAGATTCCTCACGGTAATAATTTTCATCTGGAAGTGGTGCCTGAATTATTTGATGCAGCGGATGATTGGATTGCTGACAACTGCAATGGTGAGTCGGTCGTGGTTACAGGAGATATTCCGCTGGCTTCTCGTTGTGTCGCTTCAGGAGCGACTGTGGTCAATCCACGTGGACTGATTCATGACGAGGAGTCGGTCGGAGAAGCCCTGGCAAGAAGAGATCTGTCAACTCATCTGCGTGACCTGGGACTCCCGACATCGGGTCCTGCTCCGTTCGATCACAGGGACCGATCCGCGTTTCTGCAGGCACTGGATACGGTGATCCAGCGGATCATCCGGAGACGCTAGAGGGCCGCGATTCCTGGCTCCTGGTCCCGCTAGCAACCAGGGGGTGTAGTTTCGCAGGTGAGGGGGTCGTCTGTCGGATCAACCCCGCACTCCTCGAACGGCTCCGCCGGAGCAACCCCTCCCGTGAACAGGTGAGAAAGTAGCTGTACCGCGTCGCCGATGTCAGTGGTTCCGTCGTCATTGGTATCTGCTGAGTCGAGGCAGCCCGGTGTTTCCCCACCGATAAAGAGATAACCAAGCAGCGAGATGGCATCGCCGAGGTCCAGCGTTCCATCCAGATTGATATCGCCACGCTGGAAAGAGGGTTCCGTCACCGGATAGATGATCTGGCAGGAAACAAAACTCAGCACGAAGTCGACCGAATACGCATCCACCGTTCCATCTCCATCCAGGTCCACATCTGGATCGACTCCGAGGAACGCCAGGACTTCGGTCATCGTGTCGTAGTTGAAGGGAAATCCATCAAATGGTGCGGGAGCCGGTATCGCATCAAAGATGGCGACCGGTACCGCTGCTGAGATGACCGCACTATCAAGTGATGTCCCGCCAGGAGCGATGGTTCCCTCGATGATGGCTCCGGGAATCACCAGACCTCCACCGAGGTCAAGATCCGCGGGACCGGCAACGATAATTCCGTCGGTGATGGATCCGGGAGTGAAGATCGTGATCGGATCTCCTTCATCATTGAGTCCGATGGGATCTACCTGGTAAAGATTGGAGCCGTCGAAGTCGTTGTCGGGATTCCCATCGACATCGATTCCAGGAAAGGAAGCGACCTCGATTTCTGGATCATTTTGCATCGTCGGATCATCGAGAAACTGGATCTCAAGAAGATTGCGGATCCCTGCATCGATGACAGAAGTCTGGATGAATGGATTGATCAGATCGGCAACAGCACCGAGCTCACCGCCGACCACGGTGATTCCTGAATTGACGAATGCAGTCTCGATCGGTTCTCCGGCATCGAGGGAACTGCTCAACAATAGCACCAGGAGTACCGGATAGAGCCTGAAGGACATGGAAACAACCTCCACGGTTGAGCCCACCGACCGGGTGGGTTCTTCACCCTATTCTACCAGTCCCGTGAAGTCCCGGAACCGGGGGTCGAAGCACTGATTCTAGCGGTTACGATCAGTAGAATAGGGATGCCAAGGAGGTAACAGGGATGCGTTGCAAGTCCATCTGTCTATTTGTGCTTCTGAGCGTTCTCCCGGCCGGGGAGGCGAATGGTGCAGATATTCCTTTTGTTCGAGGCGATGCCAATGTCGATGGTCATGTCGATTTATCTGACGGGATCTGGCTGCTACAGCACCTGTTCATCGGCGGGCCCGGGGGTGAATGTCTAGCGGCCCAGGATTCCAATGGAGATGGATCGGTCGATCTGGCCGATGCGACGCAGATCATCGCCTATCGCCTGCTCGATGGTGGCCCCCCCCGATACCCCTATCCATATTGTGGTGAGTCTGCAATCGGCGAATGTGACAGCTATCCGGTCTGTCCTCAAGTTCCCGAGGTGACCGTGACTCGAGATGATCGAGGCGTTTGGTTCATCGAAGGGGGAGATCTGTACGGCCTGTACGAGGCGTTCGGATATGAGGTCGCTACCGATAGGTTGTGGCAGTCAGAATTCTTCAGAAGACTGTGTACCGGTCGACTGACGGAAATACTGGGACCGAGCCAAATCAATACCGATATTGCGATCCGATTACTGGGTTATTCCGATGAAGAACTGGAACAGGGATTTTCCGAGATCTCGGAGGTCGGGCAGGTCGTTGCGCTGGCTTACATCGATGGATTCAATCGTCGGATCACAGAGGTGCAGGACAATCCGGAGCTACTTCCTTATGAGTTCACGGAACTGGATGTGGCACTGGAACCCTGGACCATTCATGACGTGATGGCTCTCCAGGTCACGCTGTTGCGCAATTTCGATTCCGAAGCCCTCGCTACTCATCAACTGGACAACGCTTTACTGCTGGCAGAACTTCTCGATGAGCATCCTTCTGACGGGATGGATATGTTCGATGACATTCGCTGGCTCGATGATCCGGAAGCTCCAACGATGATTCCTCCGGAAGATTTTGTGGTTCCGTTTGCTGCGAGTGGTCCACCACCGCAACCGGATCCTCGTCAGTACCGGATCAAAAATCTCCATGAGCTACGAGACCGGGTCGATGACGTTTTTGCCGGCACTGACCGAAGACTTGCCGAACTGGGTAAGACGGTCCGGCTCGGCAGCTACGCCTGGGTGGTTTCGGGAGACCTGACCGATACCGGCAATCCAGTGCTCTATTCCGGCCCCCAGATGGGATTCAACGCCCCCGGGTTGATCGTCGAGGGTTCCCTGAAGGGAGCCGGTATCGAGGTCTCCGGGATGGCTCTGGCGGGCCTACCTGGAATCATCATAGGTCGGTCCCCTCGCCATGCCTGGTCAGGCCAGGTCGCCCATGCTCACACCGTGGATATCTACCTCGACGACCCGGATGAAGTCTTTCTACACCGGGTGGAATACATTCCCCTCAACTCTTCCGGAGCTACTCTGGAATTGCCGATCTATCGCACTCAACACGGTCCCGTGGTCGCGCCGTTGATTCTCGATCCGGATTCTCTGGATGGTCCCGTTGCGGTGTGGAAGTACGCTCACTGGCAAAAGGAATTGACCACCATCGATGTGAATCTTGATTACGTCATGGCCAGAAACATCGAGGATTTTGGCGACGCGATGGATCGTTTCTGTGTCAGTCTCCATGTTTGTTACGCAGATCGGCGAGGAAACGTTGGTTACTGGATGGCAGGTCTTGACCCGGTGCGCACTGGAGGGGCTGATCCCAGATTACCGCAACTGGGAGATGGATCGATGGAGTGGACCGATCCGGTGACATACAAACCGCGCAAGACGATCCAGAATCCCGATCGAGGGTGGATCGCCGGCTGGAACAACAAGGCCGGGGGCGGGCCAGCGGGAGGAGCCAGTCCCGGGCATAACTATGGTCGTTTTCATCGAGCCCATGCGATGCAAGATCGCCTGTCCGATGGGGTCGAGGAAGGGCTGCTTTCCTTCGAGTTTGTCCGGGATCTTGCGCTTGAGGTGAGTGCGACAGACTGCTGCAATCTCGGCAGTAGCGGCGGCAATCGGTGGTTCTATGTCCATGAAGCATTTATCGAGGCGGTTGAATCCGATCTCAATCCGGATCGCCTCGAAGCGTTGACTCTGATGGAGCAGTGGGATGGGTACTTCCCCGATGGCGGACCGGAGCAATGGACCACCAGCCTGCTCGACGCGGATGCCTGGCTTCTCCAGGATCGCTGGATCCAGCGTGTTGTCGAACTGACCTTCGAAGATGAACTCGATACCGAGAGCCTGTCCTGGAACAACCAGGATCGAAATCTGCTGTTCAATGTGTTGCTCCGGGCGTTACCGGGTTCCAATACGTCGCTCCAGAACCGAATCGATTGGTTTCAGAATCGTAGTCTCACCCCGAAGCCGACCGATGCCGCAGGGATCATCGTCCTGGCACTGGATGATACCCTCGCTGCTCTGGGCCCAAGACCCTGGAAGCATCCACGGGCGACCATCGATTACGTGAGTGAAGTGCTCGGAGAGGTGTGGAGTTCGCCCTGGCTCGATCGTTCCACTTATGCTCAGGTTGTCGAAGTGGGACCGGATGGGCCCAGCCGGATCGAATCGATGATCCCGCTGGGGCAATCGGGCACAATCCTTTCAGGACCTGCAGGTGAACCGCTCTTTGATGAAGATTACTTTGGATTTACCGATGTCTTCGATGGCTTCTTGCATCGTCTGTTTCCTACTTTTGATGAAGAGCCCTAGGCGGGGTGGCCGGTTGCGTGTTCCAACTCTTCCTCTATTGCTGGTACTGCTGGTTACCTGTGGATGCCATGGTGCCTGGATCGCATCGAATGGCAGTGCGGTAGTCCATCGACTCGCCGCTTCCCGACCTCATACCCAGTGGATTTCTGAATTCGACGAGGGATCCACTGCTCATTCGATGCTGACCGCTTTGCCCGGGTTATTAGAGTTTGCTCGTGCCCAGGGATTGAACGTTGGCGCCGCATACCAGCGGATCGATTCGATCCCTGGTCCAGTGAGCTGGATCGTGATTGCGGCGGATCCGCTGACGGTGACGCTGCACCTGTGGAATTTTCCGCTGGTTGGCCGGGTCCCCTACAAGGGGTACCGGTTCCGTCACCACGCCCAGGCAGAAGCAGACCATCTCAACTCTGCCGGTTGGCAGGCGGATGTGTTACCGGTTCCCGCCTGGAGCAGTCTCGGCTGGTTCCCGGAACCGGTCCCGAGAGCACTCCTGGAACTTCCCGAATATCTCTGGGCAACGACCCTGTTTCACGAACTGGTCCATCGAACGATCCATCTGGCGGGTCAGCCGCAACTCAATGAAGGTCTGGCGACATTCCTTGCTGATCGTCTGGCTCAGATGTGGCTCGTCGAGCGCCATGGGCCCGAATCGGAGCTGGCCCGGCGGCAGATCCTGTATCAACGGGACCAGGGGCGTCTCCATCGGATCCTGTGTCAATACCGCGATCGTTTGCTGGAGGGGGATGACCCGGAACGGTCCCGGCAACAGTTTCTGGAGCAGTTGGAGGCGGAAACCTGGGATCTGGTCTCGGCTGAGCAGCTGGCGCCGCAGAACTGGAGTCTGGCCCGGGTGTTGCTGGCCGGAGTTTATGATCCCGCAGCGGGTGAATGGCAACGAATCTGGCAGGAATCCGCCCATAGCGTCCCGAATATGATAATTCAGATAAAAAAGGAATTGTCCGGAACTAATCCTGAGGGGGGTTCGTAGTCTCCCTTGGAGGGAGCTTCCGGCCCTCACGAAACCTGGTCGGGAGTGGCCCTGAAGTGAGCAGGCCCGCTCTAAGGAGGATCCATGAGTGACACTGAAAACGCGAGAGAAAGGGGTCTTTTCGAAGAGATCACCCTACCGCTCGTCGATGACGTGTTTCGCTTTGCGCTGGGCCTCACCAGGAATCGAGCCCAGGCAGAAGATTTGGTACAAGATACCTACCTGAAGGCGTTCAAGGCATTTGATCGCTTCCGGGCGGGAAGTAACGCCAAATCGTGGCTCTTCCGAATTTGTAAAAATCATTTCATCGATCGTTACCGTGAGAAGGCACGTCGTCCGCATCACGGTGGGGCGGTTGAAGAACTGGCTGTAGACTCTCCAAGACGTTCCATCGAGGTGTTCGAACGTGAGGGGATCGAGAATGAAGAAATCTTTCTCGATCTGTTCGGCGACGAGGTGAATCGATACTTGCGGGAACTTCCAGAGCCGTTTCGGAAAGCTTTGTTGCTTTGCGACCTGGAAGGTTTGAGTTACGAGGAGATTGCTGAAGTACTGGATGTACCGATCGGTACTGTACGCTCCAGAATCTCTCGTGGTAGGGCGTTCCTGAAGGAGCGCTTGGTTACATACGCCCAGGAGATGGGATACGGGCGCGGATAAAATAGGAATAGGGCTCATGGACGATTGTATTCGATATAGAGAACGACTCCACGAATGGGTTGATGGTGAGCTAGATGGTCCATTCTGCGAAGAAGTGGATACTCACATCTCACTTTGTCCCAAGTGTGCCGACGCTGCAAAAGCGGTGGAGCACATCAAAATCCTTGTCAAGGCCAAGGCGAGGCGACCTCGAGTTCCTGAAAATCTGGAGGCTCGGGTTCGGCAGTCGATTGCGATTGAATCGAGAAGAAAACCGTCCTATCCGCGCTGGACCGGGCGAAAGATGATTCCTTTTGCCAGTGCAGCTGCCCTCCTCTTCATTCTCCTCTCCTCATTCAATCTCTTCTCTCCCAACCAACAACAAGATCTCCACGCCATGGTCTCATCCCATGCTTTTGATTCTCACCTCAGGAGCGTCAACGGTGAGGCCAGTCCGGAGTGGCGATTCGATGGCTCGGAGAAGGTCATCGCCTTCATGTCGAAGCAGCTGGGTAGCCCTGTAAAGCTGTTTGACCTCAACTCCCTGGAGCAATGCGTCGGAGAACCGGTATCGCTGCAGGGTGTTTCCTTTGAGCCTTGTGGCGATCTACAGATCGCCAAGGTCTTTTATCAAATCGGATCGGAACACCTCTCCTTTTTTGTATCTCCCTTTACTCCAGGTAAGCAAGACGGTCTTCAGCATTGTAAAGAAGGTCGAAGTCTTGCCGTCTTTTGTTGTCCCGAAGAGTCGTTGTGCTACTACTTCGGGACTTCTTTTAGTGCGGAGGAGTTCCAGAAGATCTTCAAGGACTGTTTCTGCAATAAAAAGTAACCGGGAGATCTTGCAGGGTTGCCGCTTTTTTCTTGCTCCCGTTTCGAGAGCAAGATTTCTCCCTCCTCAATTTCCAGCTCGTTCGTCTCCGAACGGTAAATCCGCTGGGCCACAATACTTCGAAGAAGGAAAAGAGATGGGCGAGCCGGGAATCGAACCCGGACCCCCGAACGGGGAAGGGATTTTAAGTCCCTCGCGTCTGCCAGTTCCGCCACTCGCCCTCACCGGAGAATGATCCTCTGGGCTGTCGAGGGCAAGTCCTCTGTACCCGCACTGGCCGAATTTTTCAATACCGGCTATGCTTTCTCCACCTCAGCTTGTTGGAAAGGAATCCAATGAACTCCATTGAGAAACGAATTTTAGTCTGTACCGCCCCGGTATTAATGCTCTCGATGCTGATCTCCGGCTGTGGGGCTGGCGGATCCGGCATGTTCCGCCTTCGGGCAGAAAACTGGCAACCTCAACCCGGCGGTTCAATTCGTGCTTCTGAACTGGAGTCTTCCATCGATCTGGAAGAAGTACTGGGGCTTCGCGGTGAAGAGGATTTCTGGGTCTATGCCATCGAAGGAGATCTCGGAATCGGAACCTACGAGGTGACCAGCATCGATTACTCCTCTGGGGGCTCTAGCACACTGGCCAGCCCCATCGATTTTTCCGGTGAGACCTTTGAGGGCTCCCTTTCGAGCGACTTCCAGGCCGCGGTCACGACCTACCGTAGCAAGGGAGCGTTACTTGGAGTTGGGCCGGTACTGCTCAAATATATCTGGGGAGTCGATCACATGGTTCTCGACACCACTCTGTCTGGTGAATTTGGTGGCAATCCGGTCACTGCCAACGAGGTCATCGATGAGTGGGTTCCTTCCTTCGGTCTCGGTGCTCGTTTTACAACTCCGATCGGCAACAACTGGAGCTTCGATCTGGATGGAGAAATTGCCGGTCTGTGGATCAGTTACGGTGATATCGATGGAACCTACGAGGGGATGACTCTTCGCGCGGGGATCCGCCAGGGAAGCGGTATGCTCATCGGTGTGGGCCATCGATCGCTGGTCATCGATGTGATCGATGATGGAGCCGGAACCAGCGCGGATGTCGACATCGGAGGAAGTTACGCGTTTATCGAATGGGCCTTCTGAGCGGCGGATCTGGCGCAAAGACGTAAAAAAAGGAGGGCGCCCTCTCGGGCACCCTCCTTTTTTTGTCGGTCCCTGGACCCTGTCGCTGGTTTGCCTCAGGGGCAAGCCAGGTAGGAATCACAATCGAGAGTATCCACTGTCGGGTCTGTACCACAGTTGGTACTGCCGGGAGCCGGCATCACCGGTCCGTTACCGAACAGGTATCCGAGGGAGTAGATCGGATCGCTGATGTCATAGGCCCCATCGTCATTGGCGTCATGAGCATCTTCGCAGGTTGCTGGACCGGCACCGCCGAACAGGATGCTCAGGGTCAGGACAGGATCCCCAATATCGAGGACTCCGTCGCCATTTCCATCGCCACGACGGAAGCTGGAGCCCTCGCAAGCGTCGAGCACGCCATTGCCATTGGCGTCACCACCTGCGGTGAGAATCTGAACCAGATCCCAGGTTCCGTCATTGTCACAGTCTTCCGGTACTTCGAGGTAGGCGAGCTCGAAACTATTGAGATCATCGGCGTCTACATCACCGTCCTGGTCCAGATCGGCCACGGCACAGGGAGAATCTGCATCGAAGGAACCGGGCGCATCTCCGGTCCAGCAATCCGCGAAACCCTGTACATCCCCGGAACCGATGAAGCCATCTCCATTCATGTCAAACTCCGCTCGCCCCAGCGAGTTGAGGAATGAAACGACCAGGGCCTGATCCCCTGCGCTCAACTGCGACCAGGCGACAGACGCTGCCGATGCATCTCCGAAATGCCAGCCGATCGCATCATCGATACCCTGAGCAAGGGTCTGGACCAGAACTCTGCCGTCATGCAGGAGCTGGCCACGAACACGAATTCCCCACAGTGGAGGAGTTTTTATCTCCTGTTCGAGGGCATCTCCCTGAGCGATTCCATCACCGAGACCGGCCATATCGTGCAGCAGAAAATCGCTGTAGGGCCGGAACACACGATTGGACAGAGCCGCCTCTGGAGCGACTCCACTGGTGAATTGAGGAGTATGGCAATCGGCGCAGCCGATATCGTTGAAGATCACTTCACCGGCCATGCCGTTGCGCGGAGTCTGTGGAGGAGGTGCCAGGAAACGCTGGAAGTCGGTGATCCGATCAACGAACAGCACGCCATCGACCAGTGGCTCCTCGGGGTCCAGAACCGTATCGCACTGAGCCAGCAGAGCCTGATCACCGTTGGGTGCGTTTTCCGTCCCGACGATACTGTTGGTGATCCCCATCTCGTTGAGGGTTGCATCGCCACTGAAGGACAGGAGTGTGGCGAGCTGCGCCTTCCAGCCAAATCTGCCGACCCGGAGTGGCGCCGCTGGGTCCTCCAGCAGGCCCACCATGTGGGCGACTCCGCCATTGCTGATACCTGCGAGCAGATCTGCTTCAGGAATTGCCTCGATCAAACCGGCTCCGAGGATCGAAGGGGTGATCCTCTCGGCGGTGATGGTTGCCGCGGCAGGTACCGTCTCCAGGCAATCGTCGGAGATGGCATTGGCTTGCAGCAGGGATCCACCGAGGAAGGCGAGGGGATCGAAGGGTTCACCCTTGTCCGCAGCGCCAAAGCGAGTCACCGCTATGGTACCTGCACCCCCGATGGGGACCGCATGACAGGAAGCGCAAGAGTCCTGATTGAAGCCAGGTCCCAGACCATCGGCGGGTATGAAGGTTCTGGTGAATTCGATCTGTCCGGCAAAGAAGCGAGACAACTGGTCAGCAGTGAGCCCGTCGATGGGATCACCCATGCGCGGCTGTAATACCTGGCCTTGCAGGAATGCAGGGGCTCCCAGGAGTAGAGCCAACAGCATCGCCACAACTGCAGGACAGTTTCCGAGCAGGGTGGATCGCTGGATGCCTGACGCCATCGTTTGGTACTTCATGAAAGTCTCCCAATAATACAAATAGCCAGGCGGGCATTTATTGGCGGTGCAGAGCACCACCGTGTTTCCCCATTCGAGCCTGTTTCACAGCCCTGTATATGGCGGTCCCCCGACCGCTCCCTATGCACACCTCGCTACAAAGTTACTCTTCCGTGATCTGAAACAGGTACCGCCGAGGTAGCTCGTACCTCCTGGCGGTACCTATTTCATTCAAATTCAAACCAAGACCCGTTCTACGAGCTCTCTGCATTTCAACGAATGCCCTAGGGGCAGCCGCTGCCGCATTCGAGAGCGTCATCGGTCGGGTCGACTCCACAGTCCAGCGGTTCCGGCAGGTTCCCTGATCCTCCAAAGAGAGAACTGAGAACGGCCACCGCATCGGCAATGTTCAGGCCTCCATCGTCATTTGCATCGGCCGCATCGTCGCAACCAACAGCTGTGCCGTTGAACAGCATTTGCAGGATGGAGACCGGGTCACTGATGTCGAGGTTTCCATCCAGGTTCACATCGCCACGTTTGAACAGAGGCCCTTGACCAGCACATACCGTTGTTTCCACCTCAAAGTCATCGACTCCTGCTTCGTACAACGAGTTGTTCGGTTCATCGGAAGCGGTGAAGCGGAACATGGTGTTGGCCGATGGGGTCACGATATCGGTCACCAGAATCTCAAAGTTTTGCCAGCTTCCACTGGTTCCAAGTGCCCCTCCGACTACCAGGGCAGTACTCCAGGTCACTCCACCGTCGGTCGAGATGGCAAAGACCAGATCGTCGATCTGATTCGGATCTCCCTCGATGTTGGCGAACCACAGATTGAAGCTCACCACCGGAGTGGTGCCTGCCAGATTGAAGGCGGGGCTGATGAGGTGGGAGGGTCCACCATCCAGATCCGCAGTTCCAGCAGCTCCTCCAGGGGCTCCGTTACCGGTGACCCAGCACTGCGTGCCGCTGGCAGCAGTTTCGGTCTGTGAAGGAGTTCCGCCGCTGGTGGTTCCATTCGGATCCACCAGTACCCAGGCACCGGCACTGACGCTGGCATCGCTCTCGACAGTCCAGCCGTTGTTTCCCGTCTCGAAGTCATCGCTTTCGCGAGTGATCTCATCGGCGACAACATTGAAGAAGGTCGGAGAAATCTGCTCGATACCGTTGGTCAGCTCGCCAGAAATGAACCACTGAATCGACGAGTTCGCCGTGGTTCCGTCGAGCACTCCGTCGAATAGCCCAGGAGCTCCGCCAGGAGTCATGGTGGTCTGGACGAACGGTCCACCGTCGGCAGAGGTGTGAAGCGTCACACTCGGTTCCGATACGACTCCGCCTCCGAATCCCACGACCTGAGCCGTGACGGAGATCTGTCCTTCACAGGGGACTGCGTCGGGCAAGCCGAGCGGGAAGGAGATATCGAGCCCGATCGGCGCCTCATTCATCCATACCTGTGTTCCGGTGCAGGTTCCGATGACCATGTCGAGCCAGCCGTCACCGTTGATATCAAAAACAGCCACGTCATGGACGCCATTGGGTCGCCACGCTCCGCCATCATTTTCCTGGTGAAGGGTCACATTCGGCGCATTCCCCAGGTTGTGGTAGATGTGCATGCGGCGGTTGCAGCCGGCGATATCGACGTCGACATCGGTGATGATCACGTCGTTCCAGCCGTCGTTGTCGAGGTCCGCAATCACCGAGTTGCCACCAAAGCCATCGTCTCCTGTGGCGCCGGCGCCACCCCCGAAGGTGTAGAAGAAGCGATTGAAGTTGGCGAGACCACTGCCGTCATTCCCTGTATTGAGCAGGTAAGAGTCGGCATTGTCGTCGGTGACCACCAGATCGTTGCGACCATCGTTGTTGAGGTCGCCGACGGTGGTGTGATAGGGCGCCATGTTGGCGAAGCTCTCCTTGTGTGCCGAGAAAGCCCCCGGATTTGCGGGGTTGTTGAAGGAGACTCCGACGAACTGTGGCGGATTGAGTGCTGAATCTTTGACGATGTCCAGTTGTCCATCGCCATTCATATCACGGATCGAAGAAGACATGCCAAAGGCAGACTGCGGGAAGGGGAACGGACTACCGCCGATGATGATACTGCCGCTGAAGTGTGTCGCGGTACCATCGCTGAAGAACCCTGATCCGTCATTGATGAACAGCCGGTCGTTGAAATCGATGGTCTGAGTTCCGCCACTGTCATAGTCGCCGATGTAAACATCGAGATCACCGTCATTGTCGATGTCTCCTGCATCGAGAGAGCAGAAGCGAGGAGCGTGAGGGAAGCCACTGGAGGCATTGCCCAGGATCTGTGGAATGCGAGCGTCCTCATGCAGGAAGCCCTGCCAGACCCCTCCTGATTGACCCAGATTGCGGTAGACTCTCGGGTATGCGATGTGCTTCGGAGAGCCATCAGCCAGGGTCACCGCTGTGATGATGTCGTCCCAGCCATCGCCGGTGACATCGGCGAGAATTACATCGCGATCATTGGTGGGGGTGAGGAAGCCATTATCGCCAGGTACGTCAGAAGCGCTGGCATACTCCTGGGTTCGATCGACCAGGACTCCGTTCTCATTCATGAACAGAACATTGGTACGAAACGCGCTGACGCCTCCGGTGGTGAAGGCTAATTTACGGACGTTAATCAGGTCAATATCTCCATCCTGATCAACGTCACCCCAGATGTAATCTTTCTCCGCTGTGTCACTGGTGCTGACATCGGCGGCTGCGTTGATACGCGTGGCGGTCTCATTATTGAATTGCACCCAGTCTGGTTGGGCAGCCAGCGGTGCGGCCATGGCGAAACAACAGATCAAGGCGGGGTAGATCCGTGTAAAATTCCTTCGATCCATCTCGAGGACACTCCCTTCCAATACACGTGTTCTCATCCCCCGGCGGGGGCCAGGGTCTCCTCGAACACGCGCGTGACGGCCCCCCCGGGCCATCACATCATCCCTATTTCCCGGAAGCCCACAGGCTCCCACATAGCTCGATTATAGTGCCAGGATCGGAAAGGTGGGATAGGGGAGTCAGCGTTCTTTCCCATTAAATCGGCCACCAATTGCGAGTATGGGATCATTTACCGGGTCTCGAGATCGAGCCCGGGATGCCGATGCCAGGAATGGCACCATTGCACCGTGGTGCTGTCGAGCATTACTGACAAACGGGGAATTGGGAGCTTACGGTCAAGGATCGCCGGATGCCCCCCCGCGCGATGGAACCAGCGGCCCCATCGGAGCCCGTACCGAAAATAAAATGGAGGCGGCACCCGGATTCGAACCGGGGATGCGGGTTTTGCAAACCCGTGCCTTACCACTTGGCGATGCCGCCTCTGTTACCTCTCAAGAGAAGCGAATCCTAGGGATAGACGACCCGAAGGTCAACTTCCACTCGCTCCTTCTCTGAGCGCACCGAGTCTGGCTGCTGCGCTCTTGAGCTGTTTCGCTTCGACCGGGGCCGGGGGTGGAGGGGCCGCATCGGCGTGTTTCGGCGAGTTTTCCGCCGATTCGTCACAGATTTCGGCGTTTTCGAGTGGCTCGACCGGTTCCGGGTCCGATCCGTTACCACGCAGCGACCGGAGTCGATCGAGGGCGCTCTGGATCCCTTTCGGTGCATCGGCGGTGGCGCCATCGGCTGGGCGGGCCGCCGGGGCGGGATCTGGCTCGCCTGGCGGCTCGCCTTCGTCGGTCTGGACGTGGCGTAACTTCTCGGTGATCCCACCGATTCCAGTGCGAACGACCGATCCACGATCTGTCCTGGCAGGGGTCGGCAGTGGCGCCTCGGACTGGAGGAGTGGGTGATCTGGATTGACCTGGAGGAGAGCTTCGCGGACCAGTTGCACCAGAGGATCGGGTTGCTGGAGCAACTTCTCTGCCACCGACTGCAATTTCTTGAGTGCCGTGTCGTCGGTTGCGGTCAACGCAGAGAGGATCTCGAGCACTCGATGGCTGGAAGCATCGGTCTGCGCTGTTTTCGATGGTTGTCCCTGGAGCATCCCGATCAGCGCAAGTCGCAACTGGATCGAACGCTGCTGACTTGATCCAGCCTCGGCCTCGCTGAGAGATTTTTGCAGCGCCGTAGCGCTGGAGGGGTGGCGTTGCAGGATCGCCTCGACCAGTTCCGCTGTTCTGGGGTGCCCATCTGGAAGTTGCTGGAGGATTTGCTCCAGGATCGAGATGGCATTGTGCAGTTCGCCTGCCTGTTCCTCCATCCGAGAGTGTTCCAGCGCCACTTCAAGGTTCTCGGGCTGCAACTGATGGCCACGACGAGCCGCCTCACGAGCGGACTCGAAGTCCTGCTCGCGCTGGTGAGCCTGGCATTGCCGCTGCCTCGACAGCGCTTCCAGTTGCCGATCACCGCAGCGCTGTGCGTGATCTGCCAGCCACCGATGGAGCTCGGCAGGAGCTTCTTCTCGAGTTGCCAGCTCTTCCAGTGCCTGGCGCGATTCGACATCGAGAGCGCGGGTCTCCCCCTCGGATCCGGTCAGAGCCTGTCGGCAATACTGCTGAGCCTGGCCCGGGTCGTTTCGTTCGAGGGCGATTTCGGTCAGGCGCAACAGCAGGATCGGGTTGCTGGCTGAATCGGACGAGAGATACTCATAATGACCAGCGGCTTGATCGAATTGACCACTGGCTCGTAGCGCTTCTGCTTGACGCCAGCGTGCCCTGTGACTCGCCTCTGGGTCTCCGCCACTGATCGCCGCTTCCTCATGCATCTGGTGAATTCTCGGGTCAGGGATCTGAGCTCCTACCGAATCGAGTAGCTGGCAGGCAGCATCGGCCTGCTGTCCATCGATGAGGGCTCGGGCCAGTTCGAGACAGAGGGTCGGATTGTCGCCCGGATCCCGTTGCCACAGTGCGATGGCACGTTGCCGCGCCTCTCCATCCTGTGGATTCAGGGCGGAGACTCCTGACCAGGCATCGCGAGCCGCATCGATTCGAAGTTGATCACTGCAGCGCTGGGCATGGGCACGAAGCCGTCGATCCGCTTCGGCGATCCGACCGGTGATCGCACAGGTCCTACCGATGCGGGCTCCCAGATCGAAGTCGTCGAGCCCTTTTTCGTCGGCACTCCTCCAGCGACGGAGTGCACGGTCGTGCTGCTGGTCCGCCACCATCGTTTCGCCAGCCTGGAACAGCTCCATCGAACTATGCGTTTCCAGATGCCCATCCATGAGCAGTTTCAGGAGAAGGTCGAGAGCCTGCCACCGATCAGCAGTGGATTCACAGATTTCTGCCAGATCCTGGATTCCGTCGGCGGATTCGATCAGGGTGCGCTTTTCGACCGATTCATCAGGATCCGAGATGACCGTCATCGCCGAGGGGGTTGCCGCGACCACTTCTCGCATCAGGGGTAAGTCACGGATGGTATCCCACAACTGGTGGCGACGAGCGGACCGCAAAAGCACTTCTTCCATCGATTGTCCGAGATCGACTCGATGGAGTAGCCCTGTATCCAGGGTCGCCTGGTCGCAGACGGTCCAGGTTGCCAGCCCCGAGTTCAGTACCGGCACCAGGTAGTCATCGACCACCTGGCCAATCGCTTCGGCGGCGCATTGTGGGTCAAAGAGCCCTTCTTCCAGACACAGGATTCCTGGGCAAACTCCCAGTTCTTCTGCCTGCTTGCGGAGGCGGGTTCGATCACGTGAGGGCAGGTTTGGATGCTCGAGAAGGGCCCGGACCAGAACGTTCGGGTGGTCCTCCAGTTGCAGGTCAACGATCCGTTCCTGTTCGATCTTGACCACGAATTCGGGGGTGCCTGGTGCTTCTTGTTGCAGTCGCCAGATGCCGTCTCCATGACAGGAAACCACATCGAGTAACGTTCTGGCAGTATCCCCGGGGAGCCCGGAGGTTCGGACAGATTGAGGCATCAAGAGTATCCCGGCGAGAATGCCAGGTCCTTCCCGGTAAGGATAACATCCTGCCAAAAAGGGCGCTGGTACCTCAGATACCCTTCATTTGATCGAGCAATAGCTCGAATTCGGGAAGTTCCCTGAGGGACTCCAGATCGGGATCGGAACGGGTATGGTCGGCATCGTTGTAGCCGGCCTCGATCGCCCGTTCGAGCGCTTCCAGGGCGTCTCCGGAGGCTCCCGAAAGGGCATGGGCACACGCCAGGTTGTAGTGGATCGCCGGGTCGTACGGATCGAGGTTGAGGGCCCTCTGGAGTGCCGCCAGAGCTCGCTCGAGATTTCTCATCCGCATCGTCACGATGCCGATGGCGTGGTGCAATTCAGCATCTGCGGTGACCCTCTGAGACAGGTCATCGAGGAGAGATAACGCGCCTTCCAGGTCGCCACTATCACGTAACGTGATCGAGGCTCGCAGGACCGCATCGCGACTGACTTCCTCGACCTGATCACTACTGAACTGTCGCTGAGCCAGCAGCAATTTAGCCCCCCGGGGATCCCCCATCAGCGACAGGAACTCTGCACAGCGACGTTGCACGGTGTTGTCGGGATCGTGACTGGCAAGATACACCAGAGTGGGGGTGACGAGTTTGCCGTGCACAGCACGCAGCTGGAGTAACTGGTCACGGCGAGAGTTCGCCGTCATCTGGTCCCAGTTTGCCAGCGAGATCGCGGAGTCGAGGTCGACAGGCGCGGGGATTCTCAACCGATTACGAATCGACCATTCCTGTCGGATGCCGGGAGAAACTGGCGAGGCAACCGATTCCCGTGACCACTCATCCAGATTCCGCTGGCCGATGGCCCCGAGATCGAGCAGCCAGGATCGAGCGTAGGAGATTCGCGATCGTTGCAAGCTCTCCAGTTCCTGGATGGCAAGGCGAGCACTTCTCTCGCTGATCGCATCCCACTTCGGGTCGATTCCCCTGGGAGGAGCGAGCGAGGCGAGGCACCTGAGGTCGGAGAGGGAAAGGGAATCGGCGCCAGGCAACTGCTGCCAGCGACCCGAGACCTTTCGCATCAGAGATTCGCGGAGGCGCTCTCGCACCCGCAAGACCAGTGAGACGGTGGTTCCCCTTTGATCATCGTGACGGGCCAGAGCGGGCCCCAGATACAAACCACTCGCCGACAGTTTCTGCTGGATCTTCTCGACGCGAGCCCTGGCGGTTTCTCGGGCGGAGCTCTTCCTCGCCTTGTCATCGGAGGCCCGTTGAGCCTGAAGGCGAGCCGTGGCGAAATCGAATACCGCAGTATCGAGTTCCGCCAGCATCCCCATCAGAATTGTGTTCAGTTTTTGAAACAGGATCGCGCGAATGTAGGGCGAGATCTGTGCGTCCAGGGTTTCTTTGAGGGACCCCGTCGAAGAGTCATCGAGTGCATCGAGGGTTGCTTGAGCTCTGGCGACCACATGAGCATCTGGCGAGTCGAGTTGCGAAACGAGCTCTCCCAGCGGAAAATCGGCACCGTTGGCGAGGACCGGTCCGCACAGCAGTGATAGGCACACGATCACCAGGATGGTCATGACAGAAGGATCGGTCCTTCCGTGGCGAGTTTGTGCCGGGCCAGATAGTCCTTCAATTCTTCAGCATTGCCAGCAATCAACGGAGAGATCTCCACCGTTCGTTCCGGAATGCCCTCCTCATCGACAGTCAGCGATACACCGGCTTCGATGAGCCACTGACCCCACAGCTTTTGCAGCGAGGCCCGACTGGATTGGGGAGAATCGGCGCCGGCTGCATTTTTTACCGGCGAGAATTCCAGTTCGCGACTGGACTCGACCACCAGGGATTGGCTCGCCAGTGGCAACAGATCAAATATGAAGGTCTCAAAGCGGACCGAGTTGGGGGATTCGGTTTGTTGCCACTGACCGTCTCGCCAGTGGCGAACTGATTTTCGCGCCATGTGGAAGGGCAGTTGCAGATCCGCAGGCTCTCCGGGTGGAGAGATGAAGTCGAGATCGATGACGTGGGTGGCGATGTTCCCCGCCCGGAAAAGAAGGTCGTCATTGGAGTCGAGCGCCTGACGATCATCCCGGGACAGCTCGCTGTACTCGATGACTCGCATCCGATCACCTACCTGACAGAAGACGCCGACTTTTTCATCTGGATCGGTTTTGGCCACCGCCTTGGAGGTGAAAACTGAACCTGCCGAGAGATGGAGCCCGATCAATTCCGGATCGCCGATCCAGGCCAGTGGATTATCGACCTGGTAGCTATAGATGTGTCGGATGCCCCGCTCTCGCAAATTGCTGGCTTCCGATTGCAGCAGGCGCACTGCACCACCGTGGCCATCGGGGCTGAACAGGATGCGGCCCGGTTCTCGACGCAGGATCTTGCCGCGACGGGGATCGAGTACCGGAAGTTGATGCTGGGGGATGATGCAAACTTGCGTGGAGGAGAGCCCGTGAAAGGAGTGTTCCAGGAAGTACTGGACCGTTTCCTCATGGTTTGACGGGCTCGTCATGATCAACCACGTGATGCTTTTACCGGTAATTTTTTGAAGGCGGCGGATCGATTCAGCAAAGATTTGAAAGAGAGTTGTGCCGCTCACGGGAAGCAGTGGAAAGGTTCCTTTGGGCCCTTCATGTCCCAACCGGGTTCCGTCGCCACCAGCGACAAGTAACACGGCAACTTCTCCACGCCGGTGAGCTTCCATACCGAGCTCGAATGCGGGAAGCCGGCCAGGATCTCCGAGTGGAACCCAGTCGGGTGGAGAGGGTGCAGCGATGGGGGCCTGGTCAGCATCGGAGTCGAGATGGTCACGAATCAACTGCTGGATGAATCCGAGATCGATGCGATGCAGATCCTCGATCAAGGTGCGCCGATCGGTCGATTCCAGTTGATCCCACTCGGCGAACAGGTGGTCCTGCCCCGCCTCGTAAAATTTGGCAACCACCGCCTGGTCGGCGGCGTCTTCAACTCGGATCATGTCGATTCTGACCTTTCGAATCTTGTATTCCCTGACCACCTGGGTGGATCGGCTCCGGATTCCCCCGGCTCCCTGGCCGGGATGGTACGCATCCGCCAGACAGGACGCCAGTGGAGCTGGTGGACTGCCTTCAGATAGTGAGTTTATGCCCCTCGAGGGGCAAGCGTCACCTTGTCGGTGAGGTCCGATTCGGTTCCACTCGTCTCATCAGTGGTGGTTGCTGGGAGGGAACCGGATGGAGAGTCAAAATCTACTCGATCTCGACCAATTCTGGTTGCGTGACGATGTCCAGCGCCAGCTGCTGGACTGGATCGATGTGGCATTGCGTGAGGACCGAGCGACCGAGGATCCGACCGCGATGTTGTTTGCGGGTAGCGAGTCGGAAAATTGCCGGGCCGTGGTCACGGTCCGGGAAGCCGGTTCCATCTGTGGCACCGCAGCGATGAGTCTCGTTTTCGAGCGACTCGATTCTGCTTGCCAGACCAGGATGCGGCTACCCGATGCCACCGTGGTAACGGCTGGAAGCGAGATTCTGGAGGTTGAGGGCGCTGCTGCTTCCCTGTTTGCTGGCGAACGGATCGCGCTCAATATCGGTGCACACCTGTCCGGAATCGCCACTCGAACTGCTCGTCTGGTCAAAAAGGCAGGATCTTCGCTGATCCTCGATACGCGCAAAACGATGCCCGGTCTGCGGCTCTTCGAGAAACAGGCAGTTCGTTGTGGTGGTGGGGTCAGTCATAGAGAGCATCTGGCGCAGTTCCCGATGGTGAAAGAAAACCACAGAGGACAAATCCACCGGATCCATCCGGAACTGGTCGGAGATCCCGATGCGGAAGTGACCTTCATTCATGACACGTTACGTGAAGGTGGTGTCACCGGACCGATTGCCATCGAGGTGGAAGATGAGGACAGTTTTCGAGCTTGCCTCAAGGTCGGGATCGAGGTGATTCTGGTCGACAATGTTGGCCCCGAACAACTAGCGGACTGGATCGCCAGGGCCCGGGCGGATCGGTTACCAGTTCGTGCCGAACAGATTGAGGCCAGCGGTGGGATCGACGAGACTACCGTTGCCGCTTATGCCGCGGCCGGAGCTGGCAGGATCTCCTGCGGTGCCATCACACATTCTGCCAGTGCCCTCGATCTGACGATGAACGTCTGTCACGGAATCTCCACCGATGACAGTTAGCAGCGCCTGGCAGCAGCCGGTTGCAGCATTTGATAGGATGGATGTACCCCGAAGGGGAATCAGCTGGCAGCTCATCGTCTCCCCGGGGGGGGCCTGGTGATCACGACCCGGAAAGGTGGACCAGGAATGACGGAATCTTCGAGTCGGCAGGACTCGGGACTCGATCAAAATGCCGTGATTCCAGCGGACGAGGCGCAGAAATCGTCGATGTGGCGTCGCATCTTGCAGTTGCAAGGAAGTGCCCACTCGATTGCTCTCGGGACCGCCATCGGGCTATTTATTGCCATGACCCCTACCGTCGGGCTTCAGATGATCATCATCGTATTGATCAGCCTGGTGATCCCGGCCAATCGGCTGGCGGGATTCATCATGGTCTACATCTCGAATCCGTTAACGGTGGTGCCGATTTACTGGCTCGACTACTGGGTTGGACTGAAGTGCTTGTCGCAAACAGGAATGACCCGTCAGGATTTTGAAACCCGCTGGATCGAGGCTCAGAGCAAGGCGGCGGAAGCCGGTTGGTATGAGGGAAGTCTCGAGTTGATGCGTTCCTTCGGAAATGACGTGCTGGGTCCGATGTTCCTGGGTGGAGCTGTGGTAGGTTTGGTTTGTGCACTGCCGGCCTATCCACTGACGCTGAAGTTTGTTCGTCAGTATCGGGCATTGAAGAAGCAAGACGCGTCTTCGGTCGATGGAACCGAGAGCAATGGAAGCAAGGAGTCAGAAGAATGATTCGATCAGATACCCTGGTACCGGTATGGCGGGGGCCTGCGGCTCCCAGGATCGTGGCGAGTTGTTCCATCGCTGTCCTGTTCCTGTCGCTAGCTGCAACTGGCTGTTCCGGACCGGAGCCGACGCCGTTGTCGGTTCGGCCAGGATTACATCAGGTGGAAATCGACGGAAACAAGGTGTGGAGCTACATCGCTGCAGATTCGGCAAGTCGCCAGCGAGGTTTGATGCATAGAAGTAGTCTGCCCGAGGATGTAGGAATGTTATTCGTCTTTCCGGAACCCAGTGTGCAGGGATTCTGGATGAACAATTGCCTGATCGATCTGGATATCGCCTACATCGATGACGAAGGAGTCATCGTCGACATCCTGAAGATGGAAGCCCCTACTCCTGATCAGGTCATCTTGCCGAGATACCGATCCTCGAAACCGGTGCGATATGCGCTGGAGACCAATGTCGGCTGGTTCGAGGCGCGTGGCATCAAACCGGGAATGAAGGTGTCCGGATACAAGGGGCCTCCCGGTCTAAGGGTGAGATAGATGCAGGAACGGACCGGGACCATCACCCTGGTCGAGTCCTACGGTCATCTGCTGGCCTGGGGTTTGTTGCTGTGCTGGGCACTGCTGACCGGGGGAATTCGGGCAGCCTCTGCCCCGGTGGTTGTGGCTCCTCAGGAGCGTTCGGGGGCGATGCCTGGCGCCGAAACGGTCGATCTGCGTCGAGATCCGGTCGGGCGGTTGGTACTCATCGATGGAATCGGCGAGGTTACCGCGCAACGAATTGTCGCTGGTCGCCGCAGCGATGGTGGCTATCAGTGTCTGTGCCAGATCCTGCAGCTACCCGGAGTTCCTGACCGACCTCTCCTGGAGGCCGGGCCGTGGCTGCTTCCGCGCCCCTGCATCTCCGGATCGTGTCGTACCGGGGTTGGCCAGGAGCCAGCGCTTCGGTCGAAGAGATGAGGAATCGTTGAAGTCCTTCAGCTTTCCCGGATCACCCTTCGAGGTCCAGTCCGAGTTTGAACCCAGTGGCGATCAGCCGGCTGCCATCGATCGCCTGATGGAGGGTCTGGATCAGCAGAAACAGGATCAGATTCTGCTGGGCGTGACCGGTTCGGGAAAGACATACATGATGGCACAGGTCATCGCACGCCACGGCAAGCCTGCCATCGTGATTTCTCACAACAAAACCCTGGCAGCTCAGCTGTACTCCGAGTTGAAACGATTTTTGCCCAATAATGCCGTCGAGTACTTCGTCTCCTATTACGACTATTACCAGCCGGAGGCCTATCTACCAGTCAGGGACATGTACATCGAGAAAGACGCGGGGATCAATGCTGATCTGGACAGGCTCCGCCTGGCAACGACTGCCAGCCTGCTCTCTCGCGAAGATGTGGTCATCGTCTCATCGGTCTCTTGCATCTATGGGCTGGGTTCTCCGGAAGCGTTCAAGGGGAAGATGATTTCCCTGGTCGAGGGAGAGCACATCGATCGCGATGAATTGCTCAAGAAGCTTGTCGAGATTCAGTACGACCGCAATGATTTTGAACCTGTTCGCGGTTCGTTTCGGGCCCGGGGAGATGTTGTCGAGATCCATTCGGCAGCAGAAGAAGTTGCCTATCGTATCGATCTGTTCGGAGACCAGATCGAGCGGATTGAAGAGTTCCAGCCAGTCAGCGGGGTGGTGATTCGCTCTCATCAACACCTCACCATCTTTCCGGCAAAACATTACGTGGTGAGTCACCAGGATGTGGATCAGGCGATTGCTGGGATTCAGACCGAGTTGCACCAGCGCCTGGCTCAATTACGCGGCGAGGGGAAGGAACTGGAAGCGCATCGGCTTCAGTCACGAACTCGTTACGATCTGGAACTGCTCTCGGAAGTTGGATATTGCCCCGGTATCGAGAATTATGCTCGTCACCTCAATGGCATGGCTACCGGTGAAAGACCTCCCAATCTGCTCGATTACTTTCCCGAGGGGTTCTTGACGATTGTCGATGAGTCTCATGTCACGCTTCCGCAGCTGGGTGGCATGTATGAGGGAGATCGATCGCGCAAGCAAACACTGGTTGATTATGGATTCCGTCTACCCAGTGCGCTCGACAATCGCCCGATGAGATTTTCAGAGTGGGAGCAGGTCGCCGGCAAGACGCTTTTTGTCAGCGCCACTCCAGGACCCAAGGAGCTGGAAAAGACTGCAGGGGAGGTGGTCGAGGTCATCAATCGTCCGACAGGGTTACTCGATCCGGAGGTGGAGGTTCGACCTGCGCAGGGGCAGGTGCAGGATCTTCTCGACAGGATACGAGAGACTCTGGATCTGGGTGACCGAGTCCTGGTGACCACCCTGACAAAAAGGATGGCTGAAGATCTCAGCGACTACTTCCAGGAGACAGAAATCCGAGCTCGATACCTTCATTCCGAGATCGACACCCTGGAGCGTGTCGAGATCATCCAGGAGCTACGCAAGGGGATCTACGATGTCCTGGTCGGTGTCAACTTACTGAGAGAAGGACTCGACCTTCCCGAGGTTTCTCTGGTGGCTGTGATGGATGCAGATAAGGAGGGGTTCCTTCGTAGCGATACCGCCTTGATCCAGACGATAGGCCGTGCTGCTCGAAATGAACGAGCGCGGGTGATCCTGTACGGCGATGTCATTACCGGATCGATGCAGCGAGCTATCGATGAAACGCTAAGACGCCGAAAAATTCAGCAACAGTACAACCAGGATAACGGCATCGTTCCGCGCAGTATTCCGAGGGTGGTGGGAACCACCGTGGAAGAGGAGGTACGAGCGCGGATCGAGGAAGTGGAGCAGCGCGAGGCGGAATCCTCGACCGTTGATAAAGAGAAGCTCGCAAATGCCCTGGAAAAGGAGATGCTGGAGGCAGCCCAGGCGCTTGATTTCGAGCAGGCAGCTCTTTTAAGAGATCGGATCCGACGGTTGCGTAATCAAGGAACCGATCCAGAACCGACATCGTCTCCCTCGAGACGTCGGCCCAGGAGGAGGCATTGAATGGGAAAACCCGGTGACCAGACACCGGAGATTCCGGGCTTCCAGCCGCTCCACATCCGTGGAGCCGGACGACTTGGGATCTGGATGGAAGCGCGCCAGGTGCGACTGGATCGTCGTGTTCTGCTGAAGGTTCTGCCCGCTGCAGAACACGATCTGCAGCAGGAGTTCATCCGGGAGGTCCAGGCTCTGGTTCAGCTCGACGGTGCTGGAGCACTACGGGTCATCGATGAAGGCTCGGTGGGTCGAGCACGTTATGTTGCCCTCGATGAGGGGGAAGCGGTTCGGCTGGTAGAGCCCGTCAAGGACCTGGAACAGCAGATAGAACTCGGGCGCTGTCTCATCGACCTGTACCAGCGTCTCAGTAAACTCCAGATCGCTGCCGGACCAGTACCAGCGACGGCCCTTCAGAAGCTACCGTCCGGTGGCTTCGTGGTTTCCGAACTGGGGACCGTGAAGGAACAGGGGACCGAGCCGGAGATCCGCGAACTTGCCGCCCACACTCTCGAACAGATCGGCGCTGCTCTCGCAATAACTTCGCCGTGGACCGAAGCGATTCGAGTTCTTCGTAGCGATGCCGATGGGTTCAGACGTGCCCGGCAGGTGCTCGATCAGTTCCGTCCTGCGGTGGATAGATTTCGTTCGCGGCTGGTGCTGGTGACCGCTGTGATCGCCATCGTGTGTGCTGGAATTCTCTTGCCGCGCCTGTGGAGAGAGTCAGAACCGGGTTCGGTGGCTGGAGACCCGGCTACAGAGGTCGCTTCCACGCCGGATGCCGGGGAACGGTCAGGGACCGAGGAGTCGCCAGATCCAGGTCAGGTCGAGGGGCAGGCCACCGATCCGCAGCAACTGGATGAGATGGCCGCTGCGCACGAAGAGAAGGCGCGCATCCGTCTCGAACAGCATGCACGGATTGTCGAGCAGGATTCGGCCTGGAAACTCTGGAGTCCGCTGCGCGATCAAATCTTGATCCGACTGGAAGCGAGAGAACTGGCGGTGGCAAGGCAGCACATCGCGGCTCTTCCTGCTCAACCGGAAGCTCCAGAAGTGGCTGAATCCCTGCTGGCAGAAAAGGTGGCGTTGATCCAGGCCTGGACCTGGATCGAACAGCGAGAAATTGCCCGGACACAAACCCGTATCGAGTCTGCCATCGCACAAAATAATTACGAAGAAGCTGTGATTCTTGTCCGGGGCCTGGCTCAGAACCTCGGTCTGGAACAGCATTATGCTGCAGAGGTGAGCCGGCTGGAAAGGCGAGGTCTTCTGTTCGCCGAGACCCTGAAGATTCTGGAAGCGCGGATGGAGCAGTCCCTGATGGTACTGCCGGAGCTTTCGAGCGATCAACAGGCGGGCCCGGAAGGCCTGATCTCCTTTCCTCGGTTACAACGACGCTGGCAGTCGTTTCGTGGCAGTTGTGATGCAATTCAGCGGGCTGCTCGAGGTGTGATCTCAGCTGTTGAAGATTGGATCGATACCGGTGAAACCCACCAGTGGTGCCTGAAGGGTGGAGAGCCGTTTGAGGCAAGATCCACTGCGGTGGATGAGCGATCTGTTTCATTGCGAAAGGTCGGACGACGCAAGGCTGAGGTGCATCGATGGAATACTGTTTCGGAAGCAACTCTCCTCCAATTGAATCGTGGCTCGGCAAGCCCTGTTTCCGCTGACGAGCAACTGCTCTCTCGTCTTCGAACCATCTGGGGTGGATCAGAAGCGATCCTGTCGATTGCCAGGGATCGCCTTGCCGACCAGGAGATATCCCAGACCGCAGATCGTCTGAGGAGGAGGCAGATCGATGAATGGTATCAAGAGGCTGGCGAGGCTCAAAATGCTGGAGATCTAGCAACACTGCGGAGCCGCTCCATCGAGATTGCTCGGTGGGCAGATGACCAGCAACTACAACGACTCGAGGATCAACTGATTCTCTGGTGGTCTGCCATCGCAGATCGGGTCGGGCCCACTTCTCTCGGTTTGTTTCCGCAGGCCCAGGTCTCAGGCTGGAACCCGGAAACGGGTGATCTCCAGATCCATTGGCAAGATGTCGAAAAAGGTCTTGTCGGCTGGAAATCGACAACCGGATCGACGGTCTCGCGTCGCGGCGATTTCGTTCTGATCCAGGGTCGTGTTTTTCTGGATTGCCCTTTTCGATTTTCGACCGACCTTGAGGTGCAAGTCACTGGGCTGGTGACGCGTGAAGACGCTCCCAATCTGAATGTGGTTTTGTGGGCTGGCTCGCCCGAGGCGTTGCTGTTCGGGGTTGGAATCAGGCCACCTGAAATCTCCTCCATTCGAGTTGGAGAAGTGGACGTTTTGCTGCCTGCCCATCTGATTATCGAGGAGAAATTGTTCGCCGAGGGTGGCGGTGACTTCCCGATGCCTGCACCCCGTCCCAAGGTGTTGCCAGGGAAGGCAGCCAGACTGCTGGTCGCGGAGGACCAGCAGGGAGCTCATCTGGAAGTCGATGGAACCCGGATCCTGCAGACGGGTGCCCGTGATCGACCGCGCATCGGGGGTGTCGCGATCGAAACTTATGGGGTTCCCGTGGTGATTCGCCAGGTAACGGTGCGGGGCAAGGTGATGCGACAGGATTGGTCCGAATTGCTGCACCAGAAGGCTCGGGAAGCACTCCGGCAACACAGATAGCTGAGATGGCTTGTCTTGCTCCATTTGGCCCCTGCACCTAAACTCGTGGCTGTGATTCGTTCACAAATCAGGCAGTCGCACGAAGTTTTCGTAGGCCTTCCCTGTCCCTTCGTGTCGATCCTCGTGTTGTTCGGGATCCGCTGGATATACGCGGGGCCTGGCCCCGGGAAGGCATCGGTTAGGAGAGTTTGATGCAGGTCGTTCGGTTCATCCTGGTGGTCGTTTCCCTGGCGCTCCTGTCGTCGTGGAGTGTTGGACTTCCAGCTTCGATTCTGGCTGAGACGATCGCCCCATCCCTGTCTGTCGATGACTTTGATTCGATAAATGTGGGAGACAGGGTTCGGGTTACCCTCCGTCGTGGCGGTAAATACGAGGGAGAGGTGGTGGAAAAGGTTGGCCAGGTCATCGCCGTCAAGCACAAGTTCGGGACGGCTCGAATCGACCGATCTGATGTTCTCGAGTGGGAACGATTCAAGACCCTCCCGGAGCAATTCGAAGAGCGCTCGAAGGCCTGCAAGAGCGCCGCAGATTGGTGTGATCTGGGTGATTGGGCTCTGGAGCAACAAGAGAGTGCTCTTGCGGAACAAGCGTGGCGAAAGGCCACGGAAATCGATTCTTCCTTCCAGCGTGCTCGTGAAGCTCTGGGTGAGATGCTTCACGAAGGAAAATGGATGCCCATCGAAGAAGCGATGCGAGCGCAGGGGAAAGAGCTGTACGGCGGCGAGTGGCTCACTCCGGATGAAATATCAGCACGTCAGGAAGAAGAATCGAGCGCCCAGAGGCGAGAGTCCCTGAAGGGGCGAGATGCATACATCGCCGAGTTGAAGGGAAGGCCGTGGGCCGAGGTTGATACGATTATCACCCCTCACTATGTGATCTACTGCAACTCCACGGAAGCCAATGCCAAGTACTATTCCGATGTGATGGAGGCGTTGTACCGCGCCTATGACAAGGTCTTCATCGAGAAATACTGGCCCCGTAAGTTCAAGAAGTTTGCCCGTAGCGAGGTCTACATCCACGCCAACCACCAGCAGTTCATGGACTGGACCGGAAATGGACCGGGAATTGGTGGTTTTTACAACATGATCCGGCAGGACGTGACCGCTTTCCATGGCTCCTTCGGCACCACGGGTAGTACCGAAGAAGTACTGGCCCATGAGGGGGCTCATCAGTTCGAGGGCATGATTTTCAAGTTCCTGCCAGCACTTCCCATCTGGTTTGTCGAAGGTCTGGCGGTTTACTTTGGAGATGGTTCAAAAATCAGTCGTCGCAAGGTTGAAATCAATGAAATTCCTCGTGATCGATTGGTCGGGTTAAAGCAGGCGATCGAAGACGGAAATTATTGTGACATTCGAAAATTGCTGAGGATCCCTCAGAGTCGTTTCGGAGGTTTTTTCTACGGTCATGCCTGGGGCGTCATCTTCTGGTGCCTCTATGGCCATGAGTACGGTGCATGGACCAAAAAGGAAAACACCGGCGGCAAGATCATGGAAGACTGGCTTCTGCATTGCCAAAAGCTTGACGGCCCCTGCAATTACGAGAAGGAGGCCCAGTTCTTCGAGGAGCTCCTGACTCGCCATACCGGTCAGACCATCGATGAGTGGGAAGCCGAGTACAAGGAGTGGATCCTGGGGCTTCCTGTTGAGGAAACCGGTCGCAAGCGTGGCCGCGTGTTCAGTAGTGAAGAACTCAAGATGGAGATCACCAAGCCAGCGGGTTGGCGCTGGCAGAAAGCGAGTGATCTGCATGCGGATGAGGTGGTTTCATCGATAAGCGGTGGTTCATCAAAGAAGCGAATCTCTACCTATTGCTGGCCCAACTGGCAGCATGCCGAGCTGAGCGAGGACTACGCTCGTTCGATGCTCAATAATATTTTCCGTGACGTGACTTACATCGAGGAGATCTCCAGTAAACAGATGGGAGGAAACCCGATGGTCGTTGCGGTGTTCGACGGGAAGAGAGTTATAGGCCAGGGGGCCAATAACGAGCCCGAACTGGGCCAAGAAAAGCGCTTTGCCATCGGTTTCTTCGGATCGCCCGACAAGATCTACGGAAACGTGCTGGAGTGCGATGCCAGCGACTTTGAAGATGTCCGCAAGCATTACGAAGAATACGCTGCGAAGTTCCGAAATACTGGATGAGGTTCCTGAGCATGAATTGCATCTCTTTCTCATTAGTAGGGTTTCTTGTTACTTGCACGCCTGCCCTGGCAGCGAGCCCGGTAGATTTCCACTCGTCAGTGATGGTGCAAGTAGGAGAAAGAGTCATCGTCGTTCTCAAAGATGGGAGCGAGGTGATCGGTGAAGTGGTCGAGGAAAATGACCAGAAGATCTCCGTGAAGAGTGTCTTTGGCGTTACATCGATAGAAATGAATCGGGTGGAATCGGTGATCCGCGGCGCAGAGGTGGATCGCCGCGAGTTCAATCAGCGGCAAAAACGCGCGATGCGAAGAGGATCCGCCGCAGGTTGGCATTCCCTCGGAGTCTGGGCACAGGAGCGAGGTCTGGCCGAACAAGCAATCAGCTCGTTCCAGAAAGCGCTGGAGATCGACCCGCAGCATGAACCTTCCAAGATCGCCCTGGGCTGGGGCAAGGTTGAGGGTGAATGGAAAACCCCCGAGGAGGCTGAGGGCCTCATCGACAAGGGGTGGCGCCGAGATGGGGCGAATCTGTTACCACCCAAAGCGGGTACCCCGGCGGTACCCAGAAACCCGGAACCGACCAGACCCGACACTGTTCGACCGGTCCCCGACAGGACCGGTGTAGCGAGGATCCCTACACCGGATTCGGTGATCGGAAAGCTCTCGCCCAAGGAACAGAAACGTCGTGAACGAGAACTGGAGCGACGGCGTGAGGAGCGAGAAAAGTTTGAGGAAAAGAAGCGCCGGGAGTATGAGGGAGTTCCATGGCCGCATCGAAGCGTCATCAAGTCCAGAAACTGGCAGATTGAATGCAACAGTACACCGGAAGTGGCACGTACTTATCAATGGATCATGGAAGCCCTCTCGGCGACCCTGGGAAAGATATTCAAGGCTCCTGATGTACGGAGTCAGAGACCGGTGGTGAAGATCTACCGCAACCATGATGAGTTCATGCTCAAGACCGGGATGGGCGGCGGCGTGGGTGGGTTTTACCAGCCCTCTTCACAAAACGTGGTGGCTTATCACGGAACTTTTGGTTTAACAGGGACCACATATACCGTCCTGGCCCACGAAGGAACCCATGCTTTCCAGGGGAAAAAACTGGCACGGATGGGTAACTATCCGAATTGGTTCATCGAGGGGATGGCGGTTTACTTTGGCGACGGCTCAAAGCTTGACTACAAGAAGAAGAAACTGGTCACCGGATTAATCCCGAGGGATCGTCTATTTCATATTCAAGAAAAAATCGAGGAAGGAAGACACACCCCGCTTTCCAAGCTGGGAGGTCTTGCCCGGAATCGATTCAGCGGTACTCACTACGCTGATTCCTGGGCCGTGATGCATTTCCTGATCAATGGTCCCGACAGCAAGAAGGGGCAAAGATTCCTGGTTGATTACTGGCGTATGGGAGAGAAACGACGCATCGGACAGCGCCAGTTCAATACTCTGGCAGAGAAGTATTTTGGTGACGTGGATCAGATGGAGAAGCGCTGGCAAGAGTATATTCGAGCGCTGAAACCAGATCCGGCGGGTGAAGTGGATGGCAATCGTTTTGTTTCGATGGATTTCATGTTCTCCATCGAGAGATCCGCCGCGAATTGGCAGTACGTACTGGACGAGATTCAGGATCGTGACCTGGTATTGATGAGAATCCCCGATACTCGTAATGAGATTCGTGTTCGCATCCTTTCCAAGCCAGAGGAAACTCAACGCCCCCAGGACTGGATCGATTCAGATCTGCTCCCGGCACTGCGCAAGAAGTACAGAGACGTTCGTTCCTTTGCCGGCGAGCTGGGGGGGCTGGATGCTTACGTGTTCGAGTATTACGACCGTCCGCCAGCTCCCGAGAAATCAGAGGAGGAGCAAGAGGGAGAAGAAAAGGCGGAAGATACAGGTTCTGACGGGAGCGCAGATCCTGGCCGCCAACAGCTCCGTGATGAACGGTCTGCTCAGGATCCAGGCGATGATGGCGAATCGGAGCAGAAGGACGAGCCAGATCCAGCTCCTGCGCCGCTCAAGCACCGGTCCTATGTTCTGGTCGGGGTGTCCAACGCTTACGAACTTCGCGGTTCCTTCGAGGAAAAGGAATTCAACACTCTGTTGTCAGATCTTGAGTGGGTGGCCTTCTCGTTTGAAAAGATCCTTCGCAATCGCTGGTGAATTTTCTGCACTCATCTGGCGAGAGAGAATTTTAGCTGCGTTCCATCGTAGTCAAGGTGACGTATTTCACCGATGATGGGTACGATTTCATCGAGTAGATCAAGGGCGATCTGTTCGGATTCCTCCTCGCTCAGATTTTCTCCCCTGTAGATGGAACCCCATTGATAAAGATCAAGCTTGGCGGTTGCCACTTCGCCATCGAGAATCCGGATGTTGCCAACAAGTTCTACATTGATGAATCGTCCTCGTAGCAGCCAGGGAACATCTTCGAGATCAGAGGGGAAGCCGAGGCTTAGCATTAACTGAAGTGATCCATCAGGTTGAGAGTGCAGTCTTGCCCCGCTTCCCTGGAGCAGATCGCCACTGTCGATCTGCTTGTCGATGATCGAACCGATCAAGTAATTCCAGGTACCCGGAGTCAAGCTGAGTTCATCGCCTTGCTCCAGCCTTTGGCGGTCTAGATCCCAGTCGACTTCTATATTTGCTTCTTCGAGGGGAGGGAAGATCAAGGGAACAGTGGGTAATCCGCCCGAGATCACCATCCAGGTTGCGATCAGGGCTCCTAACCCCAGGGCAAGGAGCAAGACCAGCAGGCAGCCACCGAGACGAAGCAGGGGCCGCGGCGATCTGGC
Organism: Planctomycetota bacterium; assembly: GCA_036125855.1. GTDB lineage: Bacteria > Planctomycetota > UBA8108 > UBA1146 > UBA1146 > UBA1146. Next base: position 319,255 of record JAYZTT010000005.1, on the reverse strand, counting down.
TGCCGGGTTGCTGTCTGTGTCGGTCATTTTTTCCTCAAAACCGCTGATTCGGACAAATGAGCCATTTTCTCTCAAAAGAGCTGAATCACCCTCATGGACCAAGAACCTGCTGCTCAGGGTAGTTGTGAGAATCCCGGAGGGCTAGGAAGGAACTCTGGAATCGGCCAGATTTCCTTCCACGGGAGCCACCAAACCGATAAAAGCGACGATGAGGTGCAGGCAAAAATCTGGTAGCAGGGGCAGGTCGAGTTGAGGGTGAATTGTCGATGTCACACAACGGCAACAACAAGAGATGGAATGGTCGCCTAGTCGGACTTCTGGATCCACAGGATCCGCGTCTGGCTGATGATCGACTCGCTCCAATTCTGAAAGATTTTCTTGAGCAGTATGATGCTGTTCTCGACGAGCTCGATGACGAAGAAGTTCTTCGTTGTCTGGCGGCAGATCTCCTCACTACCTTCAATTTATTTATCAAGCGTCGCAAGGACGAAATCCTGGTTCGCCTCTCAGTAGATAGTCCTGAGGCTGGGCAAGTCGCTGCCACCTTTATCGATGTGGTCTGTAAAGATCAGCCTTTCATCGTAGACACCCTCGAACTAATTCTCGAAGAATACGATCTTGAAGTGGTCAGTAAACATATCGCCAGTGCCTCCGTCATCCGTGATCGGGATGGAACGATCCAGGCTATCGATGGAACTGCTGCCAAGGCCAGAGATGAAATCATTTGCCACTTCGAGATCAGTGAAGTCCCGGATCCCGATTCGCGGGAGAAATTGCTGAATGAGATTCGGGATCGGTTGGTCATGTCCTCGACAGCCGTAAAGGATTTCAGGCGGATGAAGGGAGTTCTACGCGATTCGATTCGTGCCATTCGCCGATCATCTGCGGGGGATCCAGACGGTGATTACAACCAGACGAGGAACCTGCTCGAGTGGCTATTGCAGGACCACTTCGTGCTGTTTGGTGTCAAACGGTGGGAATGTTCAGAAGCAGGCTTTTCCTCTCTGGAGGAAGACCTGGTACTGGGAATCCGTTGCCCCGATCAGAAGGACGAGGAGTTGGTCCTGCAATCGATCCGTCAACTGGGAAGCGATAATCCGCCGGTAGATCGGTTGATTTCCTTCAAGGGAATGGGTGAGTCGATCATTCACCGCCAGGGAAAGATCGATCACGTGGTCCTGAAAGAGCCGGGAAATCAGTCCTCCTGTCGATTTGTCCACATCTGGGGCCTTTTTACCTTCAAGGCGGTTCAGACCCCGGGAGATCAAATCCCCTATGTTCGAAACAAGTTCGATCAGGTGATCGCCCAGCACGCCTTCCCGAGGGGAGGAATGCGTTACAAGGCATACCAGAACTCCTTCAACTCGATTCCTGTCGAATTTCTTTTCCAGGCGCAATCGACAGAAATTGATGCCGTGATTCAGGCGATTCATTTTGTCGAAAGATCGAAGGAGATACGGGGCCATCTGGTCATCGATGAAGAGCACCGAAAAGGGCTGTACTTCCTGGTCACTCCCCGGGAGGGATATTCTGAGGAGCAGCGTTCGAGTATTGAAGACATCCTTTACCAGTTAATGGGTGCGAGCTATTCGGATTCCAGGGTCAAACTTGGAAAACACGGAACAGTGCTGCTTTCCTTCTTCTTCACTGCGACTGAGAAGCTGCACAACGTGACCAGTGCTCAGATCGAGGAGAAAGTGAGATTGATTGCCGGAAGCTGGTCTGATCGACTTCACCGGCAACTGCATCTGACTTTTGGCTCCTCTGCAGATCCCTTGTTTCGCAAATATCGCGAAGCATTCTCGAAGGGATATCAGATCAGCCACACTCCAGATGAGAGTATTCTGGATCTGGAAAAACTTGAGCAGATTGGCGATGCGGAAAATTCGGGAATGGCCTTCAGCGTTTTACGAAATGAAGCTGATCGCGATAAAAATTCTGCCAGATTGAGGATCTACCAGCGAAAGAATCTGTTTCTCTCCACGACTTTGCCGATCCTCGGTAACTTTGGTCTGGAAATTGTCGATCAGAATTCATTTCCCGTGGTACCGGCGACGGGGCCGAAGTTCACCATCGATACTTTTCAGGTCCACGGGGTCAATTCTGACGAGAGTCCTCTGGTCGAGCGATCTGATCTGATCGTGGAAGCCCTTGAATCGATTTTTAACGGATCGAGCAGCAGTGATCTTCTCGACAGGCTCGTCCTGGAAGTCGGCGTCAATTATCTCGACGTGGATTTGATTCGTAACCAGTTACATTTCCTGCATCAGTTGGGAATTTCCACGACCATCGCATTTGCCTCGGGGACTCTCTGTCAACATGGGATGATCACCAAGAAAATGCTCGAGTATTACCACGTCAAGTTTGATCCTGATCTGGAACTGTCGATGGCACAGAGGAAATCGAGATCGGTAGAAATAAAGAATGATATACTGCGGGCATTCAATGATGTGCGTTCCAGCGCTCAGGATATTTTCTTACGGCGATTGATGGGGATTTTCGAATCGACTCTGAGAACGACCCGGTTTCATCAGTCGCCAAATCCGCTTCAGGCTTACAAATTCGATTCGGTTTCCTTGCCCGTGGGAAATCATCCCCGTCCATGGCGTGAGATCTTTGTTCATCATCCGGACGTCGAAGGTGTGCATCTCCGGGGTGGTCCACTGGCGAGAGGTGGACTGCGGTGGTCGGACAGAACTACCGATTACCGCACCGAGGTCCACGGTCTTCAGCGAACCCAGATGGTGAAAAATGTTCTGATCGTGCCGGTCGGTGCGAAAGGTGGGTTTGTTCTCCGTAAGCCAGCTGCAATCCGTGGAGAAAGAAGAGAACAGGCAGATCGTCTGTACAAGACTTTTGTCGAGGGCCTCTTGTTGCTGACGGATAACGTGGTCGATAAGCAGGTGGTTCCACCAGAGCGAACGATTCGCTGGGATGGAGACGATCCATATCTAGTCGTAGCTGCGGACAAAGGTACTGCTCATCTTTCAGATACTGCCAATGAAATCTCTAAGCAGCATGGCTACTGGTTAGGAGATGCTTTCGCTTCGGGGGGTAGTAGTGGCTATGACCATAAGGAACTTGCCATCACTGCAAAAGGGGCGTGGGAACAGGCGAAGCTCCATTTCTGGGCTCTCGGCATTCAATACGAGAAAGAGCCCTACTCGGTAGTCGGCATAGGAGATATGAGCGGTGACGTATTTGGTAACGGCATGCTCCTTGCGAAAAATGCCAAGTTGATTGCCGCCTTCAATCACCTGGATATCTTCATCGATCCGGATCCCGATCTGGAGGTTGCAGCCCGGGAGCGCTCCCGGTTGTTCGAATTGAAGAGATCGAGCTGGCGAGATTACGACCCCAAATTGATCTCGGCAGGTGGGGGAGTGTTCGATCGCAGTGACAAGACCGTCAATCCATCCCCGGTCGCTCGAGTTCTCCTCGGATTGCCAGGTACTGGTGAATTTTCGCCCGAAGATGTGATTCGTGCGATTCTGGCCATGCAAGTGGACATGCTCTTCAATGGTGGAATCGGTACATTCATCAGGGCTTCTCATGAACATGACCGGGATGTTGATGATCCATCAAACTCAGCGTCCAGGATCGCTGCCAATCAGGTGCGATCTCGGATGATCGTTGAGGGAGGAAATCTCGGGGTCACACCCAAGGGAAGGGTTGAACTGGCCAAATCCGGCACTCACATCAACACCGATTTCATCGACAACTCTGGTGGCGTGGATTGTTCTGACCATGAAGTAAACCTGAAGACCCTGCTACATGAAGAGGTTCGTTCTGGATCGATCACCCTCGAACAGCGGAATCAGATCCTCATCGATGTACGAGATGAAGTGTGTGATCAGGTGCTCGAGAATAATCGTGAACAGGGTCTCCTGCTTGGATTGGATGAGATCCGTAGTGACGTTGACCCGTTTTTGATCGAGCGGACGATGATGGTCCTCGAAGATCGAGGAGTTCTGGATCGGGAAGCTGAATCCCTTCCGAGCCATGAGGAGCTTTCGATTCGTCACGGAGAAGGAACTGGATTGACACGTCCGGAACTGGCGATTGTCGCTGCTCACGCAAAGATGGATGTTTATCGCCGGCTGCTCAAACAGCCGGAAGGTCGGGTTGACGAGGACCGCCTCCTGTTCGAATACTTCCCCGAGAAGATTCGGGAGAAGTTTCCACATGCGATTGAGAAGCATCAATTGCGTCGTGAGATTGCGATGACCGTATTGACCAACAAGATTGTGGATCGAGCCGGATCCTCTTTCTGCCTCGACATGGAGAGAGAGACGGGAAGATCTATCGGACACGTGGCGCGATCCTACCTGATGGCCGATGATCTGATCAGGGCCGAAGAGATGCGCAGAGAAATCCTGTCTCTCGAAACCATTTCATCATCGATTGCGTATGTATCGCTGGTTCGCATCGAGGAAGCGCTACGCAGGACAGCTGCATGGTTATTGGCGACCAATGACGATGACAGACTTGATCGGATCGAAGCCCTCATCGCGGAGGGGGTCAGACCTCTGCAGGAGTACGAGGACTCAATTCCAGGTTGTCTGGCGGGTCCCGAACTGGAACGATTTGAAAATCATCGTCAAGAAGCTCTGGATCAAGGATTTTCCGAGTCGTTGGCACAGCGCATGATTAAATTCGAATACCTGACCGCGGGAGTCCGGATTCTGGATATTAGCCGTACCTTTGATATCCGAGTCCCTGAGGTGGCCCGTATTTATTACGATCTCGGTAATCGAAGTGGCCTTCATCCGCTGGTTCGAAAGTGTGACGAAGCGGTATTCTCTGGCCGCTGGGATTCTCTCTCGATGAGAATTCTCCGTAATACCATCCTCGATGGTCTGTGGGCGCTGGTGGCGAGGATATGCAGCAAGGCACCTGAAAATCGTGAGGAAGGCTGGATCGACCAGCTGGTGGAGGAACTGCGCAGGAAGCCGAGCTTCAAGGCGATGGAATCGGATATTCGCAGAATCGGTTCAGAAGAGCTAAGTATCGCCTCGGTACAGGTTCTGAGCGTCCGTTTCCGCAGATTCGTCCAGTAGCGAATCCCGTGATCTCGTTGGATGTCCCTGGTGGGGTCATCTCACTGATTGTCGAGAACAAGTCTTACCAGCCAGGCCCCGTACAGTCCCAGTAGAAAGAACCCTATACCTTTTTGAAAACGTGGTGAATTTCCTGAACCCAGAACCGGTGCCAGGGTTAAGGTCATGATCATCATCACCGTCAGATCCACGACAAGTTCATCGAGTTGAATTTCAAGCGGTTTAACGATGGCGGCTGCACCGATGATTGCGATGGTGTTGAACAGATTTGATCCCACTACATTGCCGATGGCGATGGATGCTGACCCCTTTCGCAAGGCAGCAAGGGAGGCGAATAACTCCGGTGCACCTGTTCCTGCTGCTACGATGGTCAGTCCAATGGTGCTTTCCCTGATTTCAAATAATCTGGCTACTGACACCGCTCCGGTCACCAGGAACTCGCCACCTATCCAAAGACCCGCCGTGCCGATGATGAGTTGCCCTGCTGTTTTTAGATTACTGCTACTGGTCTTCAGACCTTGCAGTTCTTCCAGGACCACCTGGTTCTTGCGGCCGGTCCTGTAGATGATCGCTACCACCAACACGAATCCGATTTCCAGTGCGATCCCCGCCGCCGGAGTCAAGACTGAGGATCCGCTGATACCTTTGGTCAGTTGAAGATAGGTCATCAGGGCCACTGTCGAGCCGATCAGTACGATCGATTCCAGAAACCCACCCTGCATGCCACTGCTTTTCCTCAAGATCAGTACCGGTCCAAGGACCATCCCGATATTGAAGATGTTTGAGCCCAATATGTTGCCAATTGCGAGTCCTGAACTGTCTTCAAGTTGAGCGATAACACACACGACCAGTTCCGGAAGAGACGTACCGGCAGCAACCACCGTGACCCCGATAAAAAGTGGCGATACTTTCAAGCGCAAGGCCAGGTTTGCAGCACCCGATACCAGGCGATCGCCCGAATATGCCAGCAGCAGTAGCCCTCCGAGCAAGCTACCTACGGAAGTGAGGTACTCCACCCGGTGCCTTTCTAGAAGGGGGCGAACAGAATACTGAAGAACGCAGTGACTGGCTCCTGCTCGCGAAGGTCTTCTGTCGAATCGCGTAACAGGGTCAGAGTTTCTCTCGCGTCCTGGTAGAGCTCGGGATTGTTGATGAGGCTATGTAATGTGCCAGGACCATCTTGTATCGATTCACTGATGCTGGCTATTGATGAGACTGCCGTATCGAGATCCATCGCTAGCTGTTCATCGTGCAAGAGGCGACTGATGGTTCCCACGCCATTTTCCCTTAACTGGATCGAGGCGGTTTTCAAGTTGGTTACCGTATCGATCCAACCCTGTTTGAATGTGGAATCGTTGAGAATTGTTCCCGCAAGCCCTTCGGTGCCGACCAGTTTCGTCGTGATGGTGTCCAATCTCTTGATGGAAGACAGCACGCTTTCTTGTGCTTCATCATCCTTGAACAGCATGCCGACAGTTCCTTTTCCCTGACTGAAGTCATCCATGGCGACTTCAATCTGGGTCAGGATCGATCTGAGCTGGACCTGTTGGTCTGATCCTTCTAGTAGCAGGGAGCCGAGGATGCCCTCTCCTTCGCGCAGGCCAGTGGTGAGCGTCTCCATGTTCTCGACGGTGGTCAGGAATCGGGTCTTGGCACTCTCATTGGTGAGCAATCCACCAAAGATGCCCTGCCCGTCATCGAGCTTGGTCAGGAGGCTATCGAGTCGTTCCAGACCCGTCTTGATGCTGTCACGGTTTTCATCGAGAATTTTGCCCACCATACCCAGAACGTCGCCTTCTGCGGTCCCGGTCAGGTTGTCGGTCGGTACCAGATCTCCCTTGCCCGGATCGTAGTGCAGATAGGATCCTCCGAGGGCACTGGCCGGGCGGACCCGGAAGGTGTGATCGGTCCTGGGACTGAGATCCTGGCTCAGCTTGATCCTGGCCAGGGCAAGGCCCCGTGCCTCATGAAGCTCGATCTTGTCGACGACACCGGCACGCAAGCCTCGGATTCTGACCGGATCACCAGCTTCCAGTCCTCCGACGTTTTCGAAACCAACTTCAAGTATCACGTTAGCTCCGGTCGGGAATTGCCGGAGGTAAAAGGTGAGCGCTCCGATGAGTGCTAGAGATGTGAGGAAAATCACACCGACGATGAAATCTCTTGTCATGACAGATCGCTCTCTTCCTTGGCTGGATGCTCGGGCTCGAATTCACCAGAGGTTTCTCTTCCAAGGGGGCCTTCGACCAGTCCCTGGATGAACTGCTGAACCGCGGGGTCCTTTGATTTCTGAATTTCATCTGCGTTACCGAGAGCAATCACCTTGCCCGAGTGGAGCAGTGCAATCCGATCGGCAACCTGGAACGCTGAACTCATGTCGTGGGTGACCATCACCTGGGTGATCCCCGTTTCATGGAGCTTTTGAATCAAGCCGTTGATGATGCTGGAGGAAATGGGGTCGAGGCCCGAGGTGGGTTCGTCATGCAGCAAGATTTCAGGACGACAGACAAGAGCACGGGCAAGGCCGGCACGTTTCCTCATGCCACCAGATATTTCGGAAGGCAACTTGTCGCCATGACCGTCCAGCTCGACCTCCGAAAGTACCTCTTCCACGCGCTCCTGAATTTCCTTCTCGGGCATCAAATTTCGTTCTCGCAAGGGCAAGCCGACATTGTCGGCGATGCTGAGCCAGTTCAGGAGAGCTCCATCCTGGAACAGGTAACCGATCCGGCTCCGGATCTTGGGCAAGGAAGCCTGGCGGTGCGAGGAGATCTCCTGGCCCAGTACCTCTACCCGACCCTCGTCAGGGATCATCAAGCCGACGATATGTCTCAATGTCACGCTTTTTCCGGTTCCTGAGCGCCCCAGGATGACCAGGGTTTCTCCGTTTTTCACCTCGAGGGTGAGGCCATTGAGAATCGCTCTGCCGCCCAGTGTTTTGTGGACATTTTCGAGACGGATCATGTCAGGAAACTCCAGGACAAGTAGTAACCGAGAATGATGACCAGCAGGAATGTGACGACCACAGACCTTCGTGCAGCTTGCCCGACACCGGTAGCTCCACCGCGCGTGAGGAGCCCCTGGGTGCAACCAACGGTTGCGATGGTGATACCGAACACCACCGACTTCAGCATTCCAGTGAAGACATCGACAATATCCAGCGTCTCCAGTGCGTCGTTTCGAAAGGATAGCCAACCTACATCGAACTGGGAATTGGCGACCAGACTTCCGCCGAGAATTCCAATAAAGGCGGCGAAGATGGTCATTACCGGGGTCACGAGAGTCAGTGCGACCATGCGTGGGAGGACTAGAAAACGAATCGGTGGAATCGACATGACGCGCAGAGCATCGATCTCTTCGGACACCTTCATCGTTCCGATCTCTGCCGCGATGCCGCTGCCGAGACTGGCGGTCAGAATCAGCGCGGTCATGAAGGGCCCCATCTCGCGAATCATCGAGACGGCCACGATGGGGCCGATGAGGCTTTCCTGTCCCAGTTCTTCCAGGGAGTTGCCACCGTTGAGAGCCAGGATCATGCCGGTGAACAGCGCGACAACCGATGTGACGAGAAACGAACCCACGCAGTAGTTGTAGCAAAGATCGAGAGTGTCACGAGTTCGACGGCGAGTCAGGAGATAGGGAAAGTTGAGAGCCGTTCGTGCCAGGAGTACCAGGCCGAAGCCGGTAGAGTCGGCGCTGCGTCGAAGAAGCGACAGAACAGGCCCAACGATGCGGGCCATGATCGCTCCCAGTTGCTCTACCGTGCTCTTCATCGCGCTCCATCCCCCACGGTCGAAATCGACCGCACCCCGCCCGTCAGATTCGTGATCGTCTCACCTCTCGCACTGGATAGGTGATCGGGCTAGAGAGAAATGTACAGGAGACGCCAACGAGTGTCAGCCATACGGCTGTCTCTCTGTCGCGAGAGGAGGCCTCCCAGAATCGAAAAACCTCCCTGGTCAGCACCACTTTCGGCTGTCAGGAGTCCCCACAGAAGTTCCAGGCCCCATCTTTCCTCCTGATGACGCCAGCGGAAAAGTTGCCAGGCACGTGAATGAGACCAGGAAATTCCATCTTGATCGTCAAAGGGGAGGATGGCCAGAGCAGATCCCGTCACCTGGCCGGTGGCATCGGTCTTCCAGCGTGCCAGCGGCCAGAGAAGTGTCTCCGACTGGAGACCGCGCTCTGGATCGTCGTCGACGATGCTTCGCCAGAAGGGAAAGAGGCTACGAACTTCCCGCGTCCGTCCTGCCGCTTCCTGGTCCTCCCACTGCCACAATGGCCACAGAAAGAATCCCGTTTTCAGTCCCGGTCGATCGTGGATTCCCCAGATGGGATAAAACTGGAGACGATTCCATTGTCCCTGACGCATGCCGACCGTCCACGGGAACAGAGACCAACTCGAAGTTTCTGTACGTGAATCATGATCCTCGGTCCACAACGGATAGAAGATGGTCCTGGAAATACGGTTGCTCGATTCGATTTCGCCGTAGAAGGGCCACAACCACCATGAAAACACCGGGTTGTCGGTGTCGAGCCGGTCCTGAGTCTGATGCCAGAACGGCCACAGAATGTAGGACGATTGTTCACGCAGTTCGCCATCGATGGTGAAGCCCTGGCTCCGTGAATAGAAGGGAAAGAAGCGGAACCCGCGGCGCAGTGGCCCTTCCTCGATTTCAACCAGGGGAAACAGCCAGTAGGTAGAAATCTGATCCCGGTCCTGAAGTCTCGCCCAGAGCGGAAACAGGGCGAAGTCGATCCGGTCCTTGCCGAGGATTCCCTTGATGGTTCCGCCGACCGGTGCAAATGCGAAGTAATTGCCCTCCTTTGGGTCCAGTCCCCAGAAGAAGAACGGGAGAAAGAAGCCGTCGATATCTTCGCTTCCATCCGAATGGATGTAGGAGATGCGGTGATAGAAGGGTAGCAGCCAGGTTTGACGTGAATTCGGCTCGATTCGATCACGGAATAACGGGAACAGGCTTCTCACCTCTTCGGTACCAGCGGTTTTGCTGACAGAGAAGATGGGCCAGATGTGTCTGGAACTGCGAGTGACTCCCTCGGAGAGTTGCTCGGTGCGTTCCAGGTAGAAGGGCGGGATTCCCTGATCGCGATCGACCGGAGTGACGCATCCAGGAGCGAGAATGACTGCAGAAAGAAGGAGGGTGAGGAATCTCATTTCTCTAACCTCACCGGCAGCATCAGATCGGGCGAGCAACCATCCCAGATCCGATCAAGATCGCGATGCAGGACCATCCCCGGGGTGAGGCCGAGATATTTGGTCGCGCCCCTGCCCGTATCGTCGTCGGTGACGGCGAGGCCTATTCTCATTCTCATTCCCGGCCAGGGTACAGAGTCCGTTTCCCCTCTATGTTCAGCGATGCTGGTCCACGGTATGGTCATTTCATAGATGGCACCGGTTCCATCCGCCCGGCGAACCACGATGTGTTCCCCTTCCGGCGATCCCTCTTCCTCTTCAGGGGGCGGTGGCGCATCCCCCTCCTGTTCGTCCGGTTGCTCCTCCTCGTCGATCGGCTGGGCTCTGGGCGGGACAAAGGCCAGGGTCAGAACCGCATCATCGCTGCGCGGACGGACACCGCCGTCACCTCGAGTATCGAGGATCAGGATCAAGCAATCTCCAACCCACCTCTTGGCGTCCCGATTGTGGGTGGTGACGTTGTCGTCGTCGATGTCGACCGCGATGTGCAGTCCCTCATCACTCCAGCCAAGAAATACCCGGCCGGAAAGATCTGCCTGATCCTGCCAGGGAATACTCGGCTCCCCTGGGCCCTGCAATCCTCTCACATGGCGCGGTTGGTCGAGGGCGATTCCGCGGGTTGCGTTCCAGGGCTCATCGAGAGATCCATCGATCAGAGGTGCGATCTGTAACTTCTGTACCGGATGATCGGCTTGTGAGCTCATCGCTCGTTGGCGCTCTGCTCCTTCCAGAATCCAGCTCGCCGTGGCGCGCTGAAGGGAATCGACCTGCAGATCCAGGATTTGTTCTTCCAGCAAATTGACAACCTTTTGAGATTCTTGCATGGCAAATAGCCTCATCGCTTCTTCAAGCCAGTGACTCGGATCAGTGAGCGAATTCCAGGCGGTGAACTGCTGCTGCCGTGACGTGATCGAACGGAAACCGGCAGCACCTCTGGCGGATATCGTCACCAGGGTGTCACCAATCACGGAGGCGTGATGGAGTCGACCGAGTGCCTTGAGATGATCGGTCACGATGCCGATCCCTTGACGGCTGGTGAGAGAGGTTCCAGTAGATCGGTCGAGAATGGTGACCTCTCCGCGAAGGCGGTCACCGACCACGATCCAGTCTCCGCTTGGTTCGAGATCTACGGAGTCGTAAGCCGGGGCTAGCTGGTGAGACCATACCAGTTCAGCTTCTGGAGGTGTTCCCTGTGAGGTTCCAAGGGTCGAACGCAATCTCAAGACCGATCTCTTCTGAAAATCTCCGCAGACCAGCAGCAACTCATCTGAATTGATTTGAAGGGCCGTGATTCGACGCTGCTCAGCGGGGAGTTGTCGCTTCCAGCCGATTTTTCCACTGGTGGTATCGAGACCCAGCAGGGTTGGCCGTTCAGCAGACCAGAACAGCTCACATACCAGCTGGCTGTCATCTGGAGAGAGGCGTACATCGGAGATCACATGGGGAAGATCGGCACTCCAGAGGAGACTTCCGTCTCCGGCATATCGACTGACGTTGCCCCTCTCGAGGGCGACGATGACTCCCGCTGGCATCGGTAGGGGGGTGGCAGCAAGGGCTCCCGCAACGGGATCGAGGCTCAATTCCTGCTGGACCTCTCCATCTTGCAGAGATCGTATTTCCACAAGATTCGGGATGGAGTACCCGAGGACGAGCCGATCATCTCGGACGATCGGATCATCGAGGAGAACTCCGCTCCGGGGATGGTGCCAAAGCGTTGCCCCGGACCGAGCATCGATACCGATCAACTGATCATTTTCGGTGGAGAGAACCAGGATTCCGTTGCCCGAGCAGGAGTGTTCGATACGGCTATCCTGATCCGGGGCATTTTCCGAGGGCGGGAGCTGTTGGCTCCATGCCACCGCTCCGTTCTCGAGTTGTAATCTCCAGATTCGGTTCCGGTCATGAAAGACCAGGCCCGACTCATCGATGAGCAGCGGCGACGATGGAACATCTCTCCTCGTCAGCACGATGCCTCCGCGCACTTCTTTTGGATTACGACCGAGGTCAGTACGCCAGATCAGAACCCCATCATGAGAATTGATCAGTTGAGCCGATTCCGTGGTGATGATCAGAACCCGTGAATCATCCTGATACTTCGAGTCGTTCGCGAGTGGCCAGATTTCGCTCGAACGGATTCTCCCCAGTTCAAGTCTGCCGCTCCAGGCCAGTTGTAGCGGTAAACCTGGATGATTCTTTCGTAGCTGTGGCAAGGATTCGATTTCCTCGCGAAGTTCGTGCAGTCGCTGGCCGATGGTGATGGATTGTTCGATCCCTCCAACAACCCGCGTCATCATCCGATCGCCATGACTTCGGTTCAGGAGTTCAATTTCATCGATGGCTTCGGATAGCCGTCCCAGTTCTCTCAATACTTCCGACCGGCGAAGACTGGCGACCAGCGCTTCGTCAGTGCCTGGTTCACGAATTACGAGTAGATCAATCTGGTGCAGGCTGCGGTTCATGTCGCCGTTGCGATAGTAAGATTCTGCGGCGTGAAGCCGGGCTTTCCTTCCAGTCGGGCAACCAGGCCGCATCCTTGCCAGGCTTTGCCACCGATCCGGCGAAGAGGATTCGTTCAATCCCTGACTTTCGAGAGATGCCCGTGCCTCGCGCTGTTTGACCCGATCGATTCCCCCTGGAGCCCTGTCCAGTTGCAGCAACATGTGAGTGAAGGCTACTTCTGCGGCAACCCAGCTGCCGCGAGCAGATTCCACCAGGGTGTTGCCGAGAGATCTGGGTGCCTCATTGAGCATCAGGGTGCAGAGCATCGATGCTGTTTGATAGGCTCCCAGTTCTCTGCAGATGACGGCCCGCTGCCAGCCGAATGCAATTCTCTTTTCAGGATCGGATTGTGCACTGACAAGAGCGGTTTCCATGGTGATCCGGTCGATCTCTGGAATGTCGATATCGGTTCGTTCTAGCTGCAGCTCGATGGTGCGGCGTAGAGCTTTTTGATGGGGCAGGTTGCCCGAGAGATCGAGTCGCTGATTTTCATCGAGAAGAGCAGAGACCGCCTTGAGCCAGTTTTCTCCCGAAGGCGCTGGAACCAGAATCTGAACTTCGGGACCTGACCTTGTCAGGAGTGCACCGGTGAGAGGTTCGATCTCACTGGTGGAAAATCCGATCCCCTGTAGCTGATTCAACACGCCAGATTTTGTGTAGGAGAGGATCGCGTCTCCGGCACTGACCCACCAGCCACCGTCATCTGCTGCGATGACATCGGTCTTTTCCCCGGCAACAGATGGTGGAAGTTCGATTTTCCAGTGGAAGCGAGGAGGATCGCCTGGCGGACAGCTCCAGCAGGACAGTTCCGAGTCCTCGACCACCGCCAGGAAGTCGCCGTCGGGGGAGATGCTCCAGCTACGAGCGGCGCGGGTGGGAATCGTCCCGACGGTTTTTCCACTGGAGCCCTCAAGGATGTGGATTGCCGCGGCTCCCGGCGGATGGGTGAACAGTCGAGAACCGGTTCGTCTCAGCGGTTCGCCACTGGCAGGATTCTGAATCAGGTGATTTCGGAGACCGAAATTACTGGGACTGTTCAGATCTTTTGTCCATTCGATGGCCCCATCGGAGGTCCGCAAGCTGATGACGGTTCCTCTTCCCGTCGACCAGTGGATCCTGCCGATTCCTGCGATGGGCGGGGTGGGAGAAGCCTGCAGGGCCAGCCAGGTCGAGCCGGTCGACTCGCCCAGAAGACGTACCCATGTAATCCGCCCCTCGACATCGATGTGGCTGGCAAATGCCTTGAGACGATTTCCCTGGCTGATGACTGCAACCACAACAATGCCACCCGGTACCCGACAGGGAGAAGACAGCGCCCGGATTCCCTGAGACACCTGTTCAGGGCCGAGGATTTGCTCCAGATCGACGTTCCAGATTTGACGACCGGTTTCTCCATCGAGCGCTTCCACGCTGGTGGAGAAACTCGCGATGACCATCGATCCGAGCAGAACCGGACGGAGAAGGGTTCGGGGAAGTGGTTGCCGCTGCTGATTCGGTTCGATCCGTCGCCACATCTCTTCCGAGGTGGAGAGCTCGATTGCGCGAATCTCACCGGGCACCTGGATCCAGACCCGGGAGCCACTGGATACTGCGGCGGATCGACTGCCGGCGGTTTTCCAGGGCGCTCCATCTTGGCGGGAGCCCCTGACAGTTAAGCCGATGTAGGCAGGGACCAGCAGGGCATCGGCCTCGGATGTGGGGCCCGTTGTCACCACTTCGGAAGGCAAGGATGGGAAGTTGAGAGCATCGGTCCAGTGCAACTCCACAGATCTTCGCCAGGTGTCCAGATCACCACGTTCGAGTGCTGATTCTGCCAGAGATCTGGCGAGCGGTGCAGGAAATGTATCCGCCGGCAGATCCATCAGGATCGCTGTTCTTCTCGCATCGGCACGAGCATCGAGGCCGGGTACTGGAGATTCGGGCACCCGGGGGAGCGTACGAAGACGGATCTCCGTTAACACGCGATTTTGTAGTGTGCTTTCCAGGCTTGCGACGGTGGCGCGTAGATAAACCCCGGCGCCGACCGACAAACCTCCCCCCAGCGGTGTACTTCCGCCAGGGTCTCCATCGACCAGGCGTTCGGCCAGAGACCCGATGGAGTCGAGGATCTGCGCCTCTTCTCCCGTCTCCAGACTCTCCTCGATGCGTCGAACCAGGCCGGTCAGGTCTGAACTGCCCGCCGGGATCCAGATCGGATCATCGGCACGGGTTGTGTCCGCGGGGACCGCAAGGAGTGCGCACATCAGGAGCCATCCGGGCACCCCCATCGATGCGAGGAGACCCGGGACCGAGGGTCCACTCTTCCTGGATCTCAAGTTCAGATTGACTGGTCGAGTCAAGGGGCCTCCTGGAGCCGTCCCTGGGGTCCCCTTGCTTGTAAGAGATATGTGCCCCCGGCTCAACCGGTGGAGGAGGAAGAGCGGGTCCCAATTGAGCCAAGGAGAGCTGCCAGTGCGTCAGCAGCGCACCGCAGAGCTGCAAGCGAGGGCACTGCCGGGCCCCGATCATGGTTCGCTTCGATGACGATCAGGCCCTCCAGACGGCCGAGCCAGAAGAGAGGGAAGGCCACCGCACCGTTCTGATAGTCGATCAGTTCTGGGAAATCCCCTTCTCGCCACCGTTCCCCGGGATCCGTGAAACGATCGATGGACCAGGCAGCTGGCCTGGCAGATCGATGTCGTGTCTTGCATGGGATCAGGTGTTGGTCCTGGCGGATGTACAGAACCGGCGAGCATCGGCGGGGAAATGTCGAAAGGACCAGATCTTCGATCTGTTTTTCTTTCGCCGTTGCCATCCTGCGCAGAGTGGTCTCGAGAGAGAACGCAGAGCGATCAGAACGATTTTTCCTCTGTTCGGCTTCGAGACGATGCTGTGTCAGTTGCAATCTTTTCTGGAGGTCGCGATTGGTTTGACGCAATTTTCTACGCTCCGCTGCTCTGAGCAGAACTTCCAGCAGGTCTTTTTCCAGGTCCACGATCGGTTTTTCGATGTAGGAATAGGCTCCCAGCTTCATGGCAGCGAGCGCGCTCTCCAGTGTTGCTGCTCCGGTTGCCATCACGACCTCTACCTCGGGGGAGATCTTTTTGAATTCCCTGAGGACGTCAATCCCGTCAAGGCGTGGCATACGGAGATCGACCAGTGCGACATCGGGTTCCCGAACCTGAAGGAGCTCGATACCTTTTTCACCATCGCTGGCGCAACGAACCTGGAAGCCTTCCGATTCAAGAAACAACTGGATCGTTTCCCTGATGAAGGGATCGTCATCGACGATGAGCACTTCCAGCTCAGGTGTTGAGCTCGGATTCATCTGCTTTATCCCTGCCAAATCGAGGAAACATCCATGGGGTCGATCTCTTCACTGCCGAGACGCGCCAGGGAGTCCGGTAGCAGGATGCGGAAGGTAGTTCCCTGGCCCGGTTCCGTATCCAGAGCGATCTCACCACCGGCCCCATCGACGATTCTCTGCACGACAAAGAGGCCCAATCCACTTCCGCGGTCTGCATCCTTGGTGGTGTAAAGGGGATCGAAAGCGCGAGCGGCAACATCCGAGTCCATTCCCGGACCGTCGTCCTCGAAAACCAGTTCGATACCTCCATCGGCAACCTTGTGGCTTCGGATGGTCAGAGTGGTTCCCTTGCCCGATTCCCGCACCGCATCTGCTGAATTGAGAACCAGGTTCATGATCACCTGTTTCAGTGCCGTGGAGTCACCGGAGATGTGCAGATCATCTTCAATCTCCAGCACCGCTTCCAGGCCTGCATCGCGTAGCCTCGCATCGCAGATGGCCAGGGTTCCCTCGACCGCTTCCGAGACACAGAAGGGAGCTTCCCCTCCGGGACGGAACGGTCGGGTCCGCGCGAATGCGAGCAGATTTCTACAAAGTGCTCGACAGAAATCTGCTGCGTCGTGAGCTCGCTTCAGCAAATCTCCGGTACGGGCTTCCGGCTCATCCTTCTGCAGCTCACGCTGGGCCAGTTGCAGGAAGCCGATGACGGAAGCGAGAGGATTGTTCAGGTCATGAGCGAACCCGCTGGCAAGCCTTCCGATCGCAACCATCTTCTCCTGGCGAGAAAGTTGTTCCTGACTGGCCAGCAATTCCTGGTGGGCGTTACGTAGTTCTTCAAAGAGACGGTTGTTTTGCAGGTCCACGGCGAGCTGAGCAGCGATTGCTGCGACCCAGTTCAATTCGTCAATATTGAAAGGCTCGGTTCCCACTCCTCTTTCCAGGTAGAGAACGGTGGCATTCTCTCCGCGTCCGGCCAGGGGAAGAGCCAGGGCCGAGAGGGCCTGTTTTCTTCGCAGACAAACGCTGGCTTCGAATGCGCCACCTACCTGGGAGGAGATGAGGCCTTCTCTCCGGCGACGTGCCGCCTCGATGAGAGTTCGGCTGGGATCAAGATGTTCAAGATCAATCGAGACCTGATCGCGTTCTCCTATCGAGTGAGGTCCGGTTTCATCATCCCAGCGAATCCAACCCCAAGCTTCGAAATGCACCCCGGATCCGATCACCGCAACAACCTGCTGTACCAGTTCCTCGGGCGGAAGGTCCGATTGCGCCAGCATCCCTGTCTCGAACAGGGCTTCCTGTAGACTTTTTTTTGTCGGAGTACCCGGTGTGTTTTCTCGGAGTCGTTTTTGCAGACTTTCCGGATCGATCTTCAGTGAGAAGGTACTGAGATGTTCCTGGACAGCATGAACAGCGATCTGGCAGTCACCGATTCCGATGACATCTCCAGGTTCGAGCACCGTTCTATCGATGATTTCATCATTGAGAAGAGTACCGTTGCGGCTACCGCCATCTCGGAGTAGCCACGTGTCATCGCCAGCCGGAATTACCTCGGCATGATGGCGAGAAGCACGTGTGTCATCGATGACGATATCGTTGGTCGGGTCGCGGCCGATGGTGACCGGATCAGCACCGAGCACAAACCGTTGACCCCGACCTGAACCCTGTACGATGATGAGGTGCACGAGAATCCTTCCCGGGCCGTTCGTGATGCAAAAAACGTCCCAAGAAGATTACGATGGATTGGGGCAACGAGCCGATAATGGCTCACCAATGGCCCTGAATCGCCTCGCCGCGTCGTTACCGGAATATAACCGTTACTGGAGAACCGATTTCAACTCGGACTGAAGTTGTGGCACGACCTCGAAAAGATCACCAACGATACCGTAGGTTGCGACGTTGAAGATCGGTGCATTCGGGTCCTTGTTGATGGCAACGATCGTTCGCGAGGAAGACATCCCGGCCAGATGCTGAATGGCTCCCGAGATTCCAACTGCAATATACAGTTTCGGACTGACGGTTTTTCCCGTCTGGCCAACCTGATCTGAATGGGGCCGCCAGCCGGCATCGACGACCGCCCGGGACGCTCCAACTGCAGCCTGGAGTACCTCGGCGAGTTCCTCCAGCAAGGCAAAGTTGTCCGGTTCTTTGAGGCCTCGACCACCCGATACGATGATGTCCGCTTCGGCGAGATCTTTTTTACCGCTGGATCCTTCTTGGAAATTAGTGCGCCGTAGCGGCGAACTTGTAGTGGCATCCTGTTCGCTGATCGTTGCTGCTTCTGCCTCGATACGTTCGCCATAGTTGGGACGGATGGAAAGAACCGCAGGTCGTTGACATATCTTTTGCTGAAGATGTGCCTTGCCAGCGTAGATCGGTCGTTCGATGTGAAGAGAGTCACCTTCACAGCTGATCGAGATGCAATCTGCCGCCACCGATGTGCCAAGAGAACCTGCCACCAGGGCGATCACTTCCTTGCCGGTGGTGGTGGCGCTGCAGATGACCGCATCAGCGGATTCTTCGGAAACGACAGCGGCCAGTTCGCTGGCGATTCCATCGGCGATGGGATCCGCGAGAGTCTCGCCATCTCTGACCACGATGCGATGGGCACCGGCTGTCGCGACGGAGCTGGCTGCCTGGGTACCCGGACCACAGATGACACCCACGACCTCTCCCGAGCTGGCTTCAGCGATGGTTCTGGCGCTGCCGAGAGCTTCCAGACTGGCAGCCTTGACCTGACCGTTTCTGGTTTCGATCCAGACGATGATCTTCATCGTTTTCCTTCCCGGAGGAACCTATATCACCTTTGCTTCGTCACGGAGCAGTCGAATCAGCTCTTCAACCGCCTCCGGTCCCTCTCCGACGATTCGTCCCTCTGGTCGAGGGGGAGGGGGAGTGACGGCGGTGGTTTCCAGAGCTGCTTCTCCGGTGGTCGCTTCGATCTTCTCGATCGGTTTCTTCTTGGCTTGCATGATGTCTTTGAGTTTTGGATAGCGCGGCTCATTCAGACTCTTGTCAGCACCGACGAGGATCGGTAGCGCACCTTCGATCGTTTCTCTTCCACCATCCACATCTCTCTCGATGCGCACTGCGCCATCACTTACTTCAATCGAGGCGATGTCATTGACGAATGGGCGATCCAGTAATCGAGCAACCAGTGCTCCTATCTGAGCGCCTTGTGAATCGACGGTTTGCTTTCCAAATAGGACGATGTCATCGGATCTATTTTCCAGAATCTTTGCCAGCGCACGAGCCGTTTGAATCGGATCGAGAGTTTCTTCGCAGGTCGCCAGGACCGCATCGTCAGCTCCCATTCCGAGAGCTTGACGAATTTCCTTGCTGGCTCCATCCGGGCCGACGGAGATGACGGTGACAGTTCCCTCTCCGGCACGCTCTCGCAGGCGCAAGCCCTCTTCGATGGCATATTCATCGTATGGACTGATCACCCACTGCACCTCGGAGGTGTCGATCGACTTTCCATCGGAACCAAAGGTGAGTCGGGTTGCGGTGTCCGGAACCCTTTTCATGCAGACGGCAATTTTCATCGTTGGAGTCCTCCTCGCACCTCAGGTGGTGGCTCTTGGGATCTCATACAGTGGTTTCATCAGCCATGGAGAGGGGCCCCTTGGCAAGCATTTCCATCGAGATTGTCGCAGCGGGTTGGTTCTGGAATCTCCCGATGTAGCTGCTGAGGATCGAGCCCCAGCGCTTCGACCAGGGCCGCCAGGTTCCCCGTGGGGTGACATCGCATCTGTTGCTCCAGGTTCCAGACCGGATGCGGAAATTGCAGCTGGAAACTGTGTAAAAGAGCCCTATCCGGGTGATCGATACCTCTCGGTAAGGCTGCTCCCCGCTGCTCAAGGGTCGCCTCGGTCTGTCCATATCCTTCATCTCCGAGGATGGGATGACCGGCCACTTGCAGGTGGACACGAATTTGATTCTGCCGGCCGGTGATGGGCTGGCAGTGAAGAACCGAGATACCATTTTTTTCTCCGAGGACCTGAAACAGGGTTCTGGATGGTTTCCCCTCTTCATCATCGGCACGTGCCAGTCGGTGATCTGTCGCCCGTGTACGATCGAGATGGGCCGAGACTCCCGCGTCAACTTCGAAGGAATCGGAATCGGGAACCCCCTCAACCACGGCGATATAGGATTTTCTTACTCGATCCGCTTCAAAGGAATTCTGGAGATGTCGCCTCGCCTGCACTGTCTTTGCCAGCAGCAACAGGCCCGATGTGTCGCGATCGAGACGGTGGCAGAGTCTCGCAGTGACCTTGCGAATTGATCGCTCGTTGAGAAATCGCCACTGTCGATGGAGTCCATCGACTACCGTGCCAGCATGAGTTCGACCGACCGGATGGACGAGCATTCCGGAGGGTTTATCAATTGCCAGTAACCACGGGTCTTCCGCAATTACAGGGAGCTTTTCGGGTAACTGGGCCGTTTCGGGATCGACGTCGAGAAGAACCTCGATTTCGTCACCATTGGCGACCCTGGCAGATGATTTCGCGATATTTCCGTTGAGAAGAACCCGCTCCTGAGCGATCAGCTTCTGAATCTTACTGCGTGAACTCCAGCCGAGACGATCCTGTAACCAGCGGTCGAGACGCTTCCGCTGTTCCTGTCGAACCCGGAAGACGGCGGAGCCCGGTGGCAGTGATAGATCGCGTCCAGGTGTGAGAACCATGCTGAAATTCCTGTTTCGCCGCATCGTCGTGAAAAATCGGTTTCTTGATCGAAAAGGTGGTTAACGCACCTCGGGGCACGCTTTGCAAAATCCACCACGGGTCATTGTAGTGG
Source organism: Planctomycetota bacterium (assembly GCA_036125855.1). Classification (GTDB taxonomy): domain Bacteria; phylum Planctomycetota; class UBA8108; order UBA1146; family UBA1146; genus UBA1146. The sequence goes on along the minus strand of JAYZTT010000005.1, from coordinate 298,395 downwards.
AAATTTGTCACCTCATCTGCTGTTTCAGGCTCCCTTGACCGGTCCGGTGCTGATATCTAACATCCCTCCAGAGGTGGTCACGTCCGGGCACCCGCCGGGCAGCTTGTTACGGACCAACACTTTCACTGACGGATTGGAAACCGTGGAGACGTCACGTCTGAAAGAACTGATCGAACTGATGGATCGCAACCAGCTCGAGGAACTCGAGGTGGTGGAGGGCGAGACGCGGATCCGCCTGCGCAAGAGGCCTGAAAGAGGTCCTGAGGTGGTTTCGATGACTGCCATGCCAACCGTCTCGATGGCCGGTACGCCTGCGGCTGCTCCCGCTGACAACTCAGGGGAAGCGGCAACGGAGGCTGTTCTCGATGAAACAAAAACCGTGCGGTCGCCGATGGTGGGGACCTTCTACCGGTCCCCGGGTCCCGATTCCGAAGCGTTTGTTGACACCGGAGATCAGGTAGAGGAAGGGCAAGTGCTTTGCATTGTCGAGGCGATGAAGGTGATGAATGAGGTCAAGGCGGACCGTTCAGGAGTCATCTCATCGATACTCATCGACGACGGAAGTTCCGTCGAATTCGGTCAGCCTCTGTTCAGTTTTTCTTGAAATTCGGGATGGCTCGATGAAACCCTTTTCACGAATCCTGGTTGCCAATCGCGGCGAAATTGCCTTGCGAGTGATCCGTGCTTGTCGGGAACTGGATATCGAGACGGTGGCGGTCTATTCAGAAGCAGACCGCGAGGCCAGCTACCTCGATTTTGCCGATGAGAAGATCTGCATCGGTCCCGCATCGAGTCTCCACTCCTATCTCGATATTTCCAAGATCATCGCCGCCGCCGAGATCAGCGATGTCGAGGCGATCCATCCGGGTTATGGCTTTCTGTCGGAAAATCCTCAATTTGCGGAGATCTGTCAGTCGTGTCACATCCAGTTCATCGGTCCGACGGTGGAGAATATCCGGCAACTCGGAGATAAAGCGTCGGCCCGGGAAATCGCGATGCAGATCGGAGTTCCGGTGGTTCCGGGATCTCCCGATGTGGTGCCGAATCCGGAGGAGGGACTGGAGATTGCCAGGGAGATCGGATTTCCGGTCCTGATCAAGGCAGTGGCTGGTGGCGGCGGTCGCGGCATGAGGATTGCCAGAGATGAATCTTCCTTTGCCCAGGCCTTTCAGGCGGCTGGCAATGAAGCGGAAAACGCGTTCAAGAATCCAGATGTGTACATCGAGAAATTGATCGAAAAGCCACGCCATGTCGAGATCCAGGTGCTGGCGGATTCCTACGGGAGTGTCATTCACCTGGGAGAGAGAGACTGCTCGCTACAACGCCGTCACCAGAAACTGATCGAGGAGAGCCCGTCTCCGGCGGTCGATGATGATTTACGGCTGCGAATGGGTCGGAGTGCCAAGGAACTCGCTGAGGGGGTCGGATATCGGGGTGCGGGGACGGTAGAGTTCCTACTCGATCTCGATGGAAACTATTTTTTCATCGAGATGAATACCAGAATTCAGGTGGAGCATCCGGTGTCGGAAATGGTGACCGGAATCGATCTGGTGCAGGAGCAGATCCGGGTCGCGGCGGGAGCACCGCTTCGTTATCGCCAGGAGGACGTACGGATCAGTGGCCACAGCATCGAGTGTCGTATCAATGCAGAGGATCCGGAGCGAGATTTCGCTCCATCTCCGGGAACCATCACCGATTTCAGACCCCCTGGAGGCATGGGAGTGCGCTTCGATTCACACGTCTATTGTGGATATACCGTTCCATCCGCCTATGACTCACTCCTGGGGAAACTGATCGTCCACCGCGATACCCGGGAGGAAGCCATTCGCACCATGAGTCGGGCGCTGGATGAATTCGTCATCGAAGGAGTCAAGACCACGGTGCCGTTCTACCGTGAGGTGCTGAAGCACTTCCATTTCGTCAAGGGGAACCTCGACACGGGCTTCATCGAGGAGTACCTGATCGACGCCTGATCGGGGAAAGTCCCATCGGGGGCGCATCAGACTCGCATTTCCCGCACCACGGATCTTGCCGATACCCGGCGCCGTAGGGCTTGCCTCAGAGGTCTATACAGGCACAATGAAGGTCTCTACGGCCCCGTGCCGTCGAAGGCCCCTCCGAGCCCAGTTCGTCCCAGACCAGGGGAGGGGATTGTCTTCTCAGAAGGGAATGCCGCATGTCTTGTAGCCATCGCCTTGTTGCTGGCGAGGATCCTCGCGTTGTAAATAGTGCAAACGGATCCCGCTCGGCAGGTTTTACTCTCATCGAACTGATGATCGTGGTTGCGATCATCGCAGTCCTGTCGACCCTGGTGACCAAGATGATCCAGCAGGCGCAGGCGAAGGCTGCAGAGGCGAGTGCCACATCGACCATCTCGTCGATCGGTGCCGCATTGAATGCCTACAATCGGGATGAGGGTGTCTATCCAGCGTGGGATTTAAAAGTAGATGATTCCGAGCTGGAAGATTTCAACGCGTTTCCGGTTCTCTACGAGAACATTGCAGGTGAGCGTCCTCCTGAGGGTAAGGGCGGAAGAAACTCCCCCTACGTTGATCTCGACAACGAGATGATCGCGGTCGTCGATCTGGAATATGAAGGTGAGTTCATTCGTCCCGGTCGAGATGATCTGTTCGATCCGGATGTTGAGAAGTTCTACCTGGATCCCTGGATGGAGCCGTTCCGCTACCGTGAGAATGATTCCAAGCGGAGAAAAGAGGACTGGATGATCAAACGCTCAGGTTTTGATCTCTGGTCGATTGGCCCTGACGGGGATAATGCGGCCTGTTTCGGACTCCCGGACGAAGGGGAAGAGTACGATGACATCGGCAACTGGTAATTCCGGTATTTCCACAACCAGATCCGCTGCTGGCTCCAGCGCGGGCTTCACAATGGTTGAACTACTGGTGACCATCGCTCTCATCGTGTTTCTGATGTCGATGCTGGCGGTCGGAGCCGGCAGATATCTGGAGAGCGCCTCTGCTGCCCGGACCGAGGCGCTGATCGCGCGTCTGAGTCTGCTGATCGAGAATTACCACTCCATCACTGGAGATTATCCCCCGGATGGTCTCGATGGCGCCGATGTGATCACCTCCGAGGGAACCTACCTGACCGGAGGGGCTGCCCTGACCCACGCCATGGTCCAACCACTGATATTGACCGAGGAGCTCTCGAGTGGCCAGACCCGGGTAATCGGTCAGAATCCTCCGATCGGAGATTTTCGTACCGACGAGCTCTCGTCTGCTTCCTTTGGAGACGGCGAAGCCAGACAGTTACTCGATGCATGGGGGGAACCGATTCATTACGACAACGTGTCGAATGGGGATGATTCCTTCAGCGCGCAGGATCTCGGGGAAACCCATCTGGACTGGGATGATGACTATCAGGTGCATTCAGATGATCCGCGTCTGGAGCCACAGAATACCAACGAATACGATATCTGGAGTCACGGTTCCTCTGGGCATACAGAAGAGGAAAGCATCGAAGACCTGATCAGGAACTGGCAGGGGGGTGTTGAGTGATTCCTCTCGGCGGTACAGGACGACAAAATCAAGGCTTCACGCTGGTCGAGATGATCGTGACCATCGGCATCATCATCGTAGCGGCAGGGTTTATTGCTCCTGCGGTGACCGCCATCTTCAAGGACCGTCGGATTGAAAATGCAGCCGCGGTCATCATCACCACTGTGAACGAGGCGAGAAATGCTGCGGTGACCAAGAAACAGAAGCACTCGGTTGTGTTTCTCCGGTCCGGGGTGCGTCTCTACCGCCATCCAAAGGGAGATGACGATGGTGGCTTCGTCGGAGGAGTCCGCTCGATCAATGTGCCGGGTGCCGACCACATCACCTATGACATTCCCTGTGCTCGGCTGGATTCAATCGATCTCGCGGAAAAGATCCAGAGTCAGGTTGAAGATCTGGCCCAGAACGACTGGAAACTGTTTCGTGAGGATACCTTCATCACTCTCCGCACCGACGGAACCATAGATTTTGAAACCAATGTTGATATCCCGACCTACAGGTACAACAGCGATCCGCCGGCGGGAGCCGATCTGATCATCCGACAGAGAGGCGATTCTCGGGCCTGCTTTGTCGATATCCGTCCGACCGGTCGGGTCAAAAGCAAAGTAGTGGATGAGGAATTCGAATGATCCGGCATCTCCAGGAGAAGGGATTCACGATCCTCGAAATCCTGCTGGCAGTGGTGATCCTGACCGTTGGATTGCTCGGGTTGCTGGCGGTTTTTCCGGTCGCGATGAGATCGGGGAAAAAAGCGGTTGAAACGACCAATGCGGTGATCATCGCTCAATCGGTGGAGCAAGGAATTCGCGAAGGCTTGGCGGATCACAAGGCACAGAGCCCCGATGGTCGTTGGACCTACTTCCTCTTCAATCATGATGGAGTAACCGATCCCTTGCCGCCCAAGATCGAGGATGCAAATCCCGGTGCCGACTATTACATCCTGTTGCCCAGTTCCGATCCGGATCGTAAATCCGCCATGAGAAGAACGGAATTCTGGGAACGAGGTAAGACCTTCGTATTTCCGGAAACCGATGGGCTGAGCTGGGTAGTCACCGACAGCGGCCAGGAACGAGAAGTGTTCGACGAATCCTCCTCGAGCGCTCCAAATGGGCGTGGCAATCCGATGCAAGCCGATGACGACAACGATGATTTCATCCAAGAGATCTGGAGTGCCGATGGGGAGACCCTGCTGAACAGCTACGAAACCTACGAGGTGAGGAGAGTATACCGATTGAGCAATCGGTTTTTCGATGCCGAGTTGGCTGAGGATTACAACATCACGGATGATGATCCTATCTCTCAGTATTCATTTGCTTTTACAATCCGTCCAGCGAAGCAGGATGGAAGCCTTGACCTGAAATATCCCGATGATCCGAACTTTACTCCTGCAGGGGAACTGTTCGAGGTCGATATTCTGGTTTTCCGATCCTTCCGGGAAGGAAGCAAGCTTGCGACTCCGTTCTACCAGAGCCAGATCCTTGTTCACAAGTAAGGGTCGTGCCTCTACCCACGAGTCTGGTTTCACTCTACTCGAGTTGCTCGTCGCATTGACTCTCGCGGCCATCATCTCGCTCATCATTGCTCAGGTGGGAACCGACTCCCAGAACATGTATGACAGCACCATCACCACGGTTGAGACCTATCAAAAGTTTCGTTACGCCCTCGATGACATCAACGAAAACCTGTCCAAGATGGTGCCGACCGCGTCTCTCGAGTTCTACCAGGACCAGGGACGATCACGTGGCTACTGGGACGAAGGTGAGGAACTGAAAGATCAGGACGTCGGTCCCAACCTGGAGGGGGGGACTCCCCGGGAATATGATGAGGCCGCGACCCTGTTCGAACGGAAATACCTGCTCGAGGACCCTCGCCCCGACGAGCCACAAGAACACTGGAATGACTCGATCTACTTCAAGGCTCCTGTCGAGGTTGGTGGGGTCATCCGATTGGCCAACGTGGAGTACTTCCTGGCCGATCCGCGGCGTCTCGAGAACAACGACCAGGATGGCAAGATCCCGGCGGATGACGAGATCAGTTATCTCAACAGTCGTTCCCTGGTGCTGTTGAAGGTGGTGCGGTACATCGATCTCAATGAATCGAATTACAACAGTACAGAGGTTCGAGTCAAAAAGGTGATCAGCGAACTGTGTTCCAATGTCACCGACTTGAAGATCGAGTACTACTATGACAATTATTTCGATAATAAACCCGGTGGGTTCATGAGCCCATCCGTCGAAGTGACGCCAGAACTGGTCGATTCGGAAGACACAACCTTGCGAAATGTCGCAGGAACCTTGAAGAAGAGATTCCTCTACGGCGGGTTCAAGTCACGGATCCGCACCAATGCTATTCGAGGTGTTCGAAATATCGAGACCGGTTCGATGATGCCTGTTCAGTTCAACTACAGCGGCAACAACAAGATCCGATTTTCTCAGCTCGAGACCGGGGACAAGTTGTACATCTGGACCGACGGGGGCAGTTCATTCCCCAGTGGCGAGTTCACTTTGCTCTATAACAGTGAAGGTCGTCTGTTGCTGAAGGAGCCGATTCCTTCCAGCACCTGGGAACAGGATCCAGGCGGGCTTCGTTTCAGGGCTCCCTTTGTCCCCCCGGCGTTCCGAGTCTCAGTTCGAGTGCTGAACGAAAAGGGTGAGGAGCCGAGAACCCTGACGATGGTGGTCAGTACCAACGGGTGAGGTAGCGTTCTTCAATCCTGTCGTTCCGTGTTGAGTGCCAGCAGGAACTCGACATTCGATGGAGTCTGTTTCAACTTTGCCTTTAGCATCTCCATCGCTTCGACTGGATTCATGTCGTTGAGGACCTTGCGCAGGATCCAGAGCCTCTTGATCTCCTCCGGACTCATCAACAGTTCCTCTTTACGAGTACCTGATCGGTTGATGTCGATGGCAGGCCACACCCGTTTGTCCGCCAGGCGACGATCGAGGTGGAGTTCCATGTTGCCAGTCCCCTTGAACTCCTCGAAGATGACCTCGTCCATTCGAGAGCCGGTGTCGATCAGGGCGGTTGCGAGGATCGTCAGGCTGCCACCCTCCTCGATGTTGCGCGCTGCGCCGAAGAATCGTTTGGGTCTCTGCAATGCACCGGCATCGACTCCTCCCGAGAGGATCCTGCCGGAATGAGGAGCTTCGTTGTTGTAAGCCCGGCCCAGTCGGGTGATCGAATCGAGCAGGATGACCACGTCTCGGCCGTATTCGACAAGTCGACGCGCCTTCTCGATGACCATATCGGCAACCTGGACGTGGCGACTGGCCGGCTCGTCGAAGGTGGATGAGATCACTTCCCCACGTACGTTTCGTTCCATGTCGGTGACCTCTTCAGGTCGTTCGTCGATCAGCAGCACCATCAGGTCGACATCCGGATGATTGGTGGCTATCGCATTGGCGATCAACTGCAAGATGATGGTCTTACCAGTCCTCGGTGGAGCGACGATCAGCCCTCGTTGGCCTTTACCGATCGGGGTTACCAGGTCGATGATCCGGGTCTCATTGATGTCGCTTTCTGTTTCCATCTGCAGGCGGTCATCGGGATACAGGGGAGTCAGGTCATCGAATACGACATTGTTGTGAACCTGATCGGTGTTCTCGTAGTTGATCCTGTCGACCTGGAGCAGCGCGAAATATCGCTCTCCCTCTTTCGGGGGGCGAACCTGGCCCTGGATCACGCAACCGGTGACGAGCCCGAACCGACGAATTTGAGACGGAGAAACGTAGATGTCATCGGCACACGGGTAATAGGAGTAGCGGGGAGATCTCAGGAATCCGAATCCATCGGGCAGGACCTCTAGCACTCCTTCTCCGTACATCACTCCGGAAGCCTGGGCGCGTTTCTTGAGAATCACGAAGATGAGATCCTGTTTTTTCAGGCCGGCGATTTCTTCGATGCCCTCATCCCGAGCCATCTGCTGCAGTTCCGCCATCGTCATCTTGTGCATTTCGGAAAGATGAAGCTCCGGCATGTGATCGGCGATCGGCTGGGGAATCTCGTCGAGATCTTCGACATCCATCGGCAGGCCCTCTAGGTCCAGCGGTGGAGGAGTTGTCTTCTTTGTGGTTTTTTTGGCGGTTTTCTTGCGGCGAGGAGACTTCTTCGCGTCGGCACTTTTTGAACTTCGACGAGGGCTCCGCGCCTTCTTGGGACGTGCTGACCCCGATTTCGCGGACTTCTTGAGATCGCCATCTTCGGAGGTCTTGCTCGATTGTCGTGGAGACATCAGGTTTTCACCTCAAATTTCATTCCGGGTTCTGCTCACTGCGCGTAAGCCACAGCTTGAGGAAATCCCGGCACTGCAACTGGATCTCCTCGACGGACGTTCCGTTCGGATTGGAGATCACACCATCGGCTGTTTTTTTCTTCTGGGAGATCGGCACCTGGGCCGACTCCCTGAGTTCTCTTTCCCCTGGTTTCCAGCCCCTGTGTTGCTGGACACGTTGTTCACGATCTTCTTCTGGAGCCTCGATGAAAAGCACCCGATCGACCAGTTTCCTGTAGGGAGAACTTTCGAGGAGGGGAATATCCAGAAGGATCAAGGGCCGCCCACCGGGGAGCGGACTTCCACTATCGAACCCGATATCAGCAACTTTCGCAAGAGTAACATCGATTCGTTTTCGCACCCGGGGGTGGATGATTCGCTCCAGAGCCTTCCTCGCCCCCTCATCGGAAAAAACCAGATCCGAGATGGCCTGGTGATCAGGTGTCCCGTCGGCGCCGATCACTTCGCCACCCAGGGCTATTTTGATCTCAGAAATCACTTCCGCTTGCTGCAAGGTGTCGTGGGCGATTTGATCTGCATCGATGAGGTGCGCCCCCAGTTCGCCGAAGAATTTCGCCACCGTGCTCTTGCCGGAACCGATTCCTCCAGTGGTCGCAATGATCCATGGGCGTATCTGCTCAGCTTTGGGATTGGGCTTACTTGGAGGCATCGTACCAATCTCTCCCCATGCTCACCTGGACTTCAAGTGGGACCGAGATTTCCAGTACTCCCTCCATCACTTCTTTGAGCCACTGGGCAGTTTCTTCCGCCAGTTTTTGAGGAACTTCAAGGAGCAGTTCGTCATGAATCTGGAGCAGTATTCGTGCTTCGCCGCCGCGGCGAAGAGATTCTCGATGGACTTCTATCATCGCCATCTTGATCAGATCCGCTGCCGATCCCTGGACCACGCTGTTGATGGCGTATCGCTCCCCTTGCGCTTTTTCACGAGCCACTCGTGAGCGGATCTCCGGAATCGGGCGACGGCGGTTCGTGATCGTTCTGATCTCTCCTGTTTCCATGGCGTACTGTTTTGTTTGATCCATCCATTCTCGTACTTGTGGAAAACCATCGAAGTAAGCTTGGATGAATTCCTTGGCCTCGGCGACGGGGACTCCGATGTCGCGAGCCAGACCGAAAGCTCCCATGCCATACATCAATCCAAAATTAACAGCCTTGGCTGCGGCACGCTCTTCTCGAGACACGTCTTCTATTTTTTTGTCGTGGATTTTCGCTGCGACGGATGAGTGGATATCGATGCCTGCATGAATCGCAGCCAGGAGTCCTTCGTCTGCAGTCAAGTGAGCCAGTAATCTCAGCTCTACCTGTGAATAGTCAGCCGATACAAATACGGAATCTGAATGATTGGGAACAAACGCCCGCCGAATCTGCCGGCCTTCCTCGGTTCGTATCGGGATGTTCTGCAAATTGGGTCGATTGGAGGCCAGTCTTCCGGTGGCCGTGACCGTCTGGCGGAAATCGGTATGGATTCTTCGCGTCTTAGGATGAAGGTGTTGTGGTAAGGCCACCACGTAGGTGGAGAGTAACTTGGATAGCGAGCGGAATCTCAATAGCAGGGCGGGAAGTTCCTGGTCGGGATGGCGAGCGGCGAGTAGTTCAAGGGTTTCTGCCTTGACGCTGATCCCTGTCTTGGTCTTGGGGAGTCCGTCGCTGGGTAGACCGAGATTCTCGAACAGCACCTTCTGAAGCTGCTTGGGACTGGCAATATTGAACGGTTCACCGGCCAGTTCATGAATCTGGTGCTCGATCCGTTCCAGCTCGCTGGCCAGTTCCTTTTCCTGTTGCTTCAGCCGCTCCTCGTCGATGGAGATTCCTTCTCGTTCCATTGCGACCAGAACCTCGACCAGGGGCAGCTCGATCTCATCGAGCACCTGGCGAAGGTTGTGCTCTTCAATCTCCTGATCCAGATCCTGATGGAGACGCAGGGTCCAATCCGCGTCCTCTGCGGCGTAGTGACAGATTTTCTCGGGTTCGATTTGATCCATCGAGGTCTCCGAATCTCCTTCCCCGATGATCTCCCGGATGGGGATCATCGTGTGGCCGAGACGCTCAGCGACCAATCCATCGAGTCCGTAGCGCCCGCGGAGTGGGTTGAGGAGATAGGAGGAGAGCATCGGATCGCCAGAGATTCCCGTCAGGATGATTCCTTCATTTCGCATCACCTGTGCATCGAACTTGAGATTCTGGCCAATCTTTCCCACCTCGGGATCTTCGAGAATGGAGGCCAGCAGATCCATCACCTGCTGGCGTTTGATGGGGCCGTCCCCGGCAGGGCTGGAGAAGGGGATGTACCACGCCTCGCCCGGATCGATCGCGATGCTGCAACCGACAGCAGTTCCTCCCAGGGAATCGAGGGAATCGGTCTCGGTGTCGAAGGCGAAGCGACCGGCCTGACGACATCGATTCACGATCTGCTGCAATTCTTCCCCGGAGGTGACCAGCTGGTAATTGACCGGAGCCTCGCTTGCGCGGGTTTCTGGAGCCGGTTTCCGCGCCACCGGTTTTGGTTCCCCCTGATCGGTCCCGGCAAACAGGCTGGCCTGCTCCTCGATGGGCTTTTCCATCATCTTGAGGAATCGATTGAAGCCAAGTTCCTGGAACAACCTGGTCAGAGCCGCATCATCCGGTGTCACTCTGGCCAGATCCTGGGGGCCAGTCTCCAGTGGAGTTTCCTGGGATAGAGTGACCAGTTCTCTCGATAGCTGTAACAGATCGGGGTGCTCGCGGATTTTTTTCAGTGAGGAAGCTGGGATCTCATCCGGTACCGGATCCTCGAGTAATGAGGATGGATCGTCGATCAGTGATAGGATTTTCGCTGCACCCTTGGGTCCAATACCTCTGACCCCGGGTATGTTGTCGGAGGAATCGCCAACCATCGATTGATATGCGATGACCTGGTCAGGTCGAATCCCTTTTTTCTCTAGCAATTCTTCGGGGCCATAAAGATTGCCGCTTCGTTCATCCAGGAACTTCACTCGGTCGGAGAGAACCTGCTCCAGGTCCTTGTCCTTGGTGAGCAGTCGGACATCGATTTGCTCCGCTTCAGCACGTTTTGCCATCGTTGCGATGCAATCATCTGCTTCATGTCGAGGTGACTTGAGGATGGGGATGCGGAAGGCTTCGATCATCCGATCGATGATGGGAAGCTGGAGTTGGAGCTCCTCCGGCATCGCATCGCGATTCGCCTTGTACTGGTCATATTGTTGATGTCGAAAAGTCGGCCCGTCACATTCCATGGCGATCGCCCAGAGATCGACCGGGTGATCCCGACACAGTCGCAGCAGCAGATCTGCCAGGGAATAGATCGCCTGGACCTGCATTCCACGACTATCGGTCAGTGGCCGCATGCCGTAATGGCCGCGATAGATCTGATATCTGCCATCGATGAGGTAGAGAGTCTGGGACAAGGGTATCGCTTTCCGGGTGCTACCAGGCACTGCTGCGAACCGGTGGGGACCCGAATCGAGTACGGGTCTACCTAAGAAACTATCTCAGAGGCTGGCAGACGGCAATGAGGGGCAGTGGGGCTGCTTGACGGGCTTTCGCCTCCCGCGTAGGATCAGCGCTTCCGGTCCCGAGAGGGTTGAGTCCCCTGGGGCGAGATTTGAACGATTCGAATCGCGCCTCATCTGACTTGGCCTCAAGATCGATTTCCGTCGGTATGGAGATCAATCAAGAGCCCGGAAGGAAATGAACAGCAATCCAATAGTCTCATGGCTCCGAGTCCCGTCTGGGGCAGGAGCGATTCAGTGGAGGCCAGGTCCACATCTTTAGATGTGGCTCTTGCAGGGAGGACGCCCTATGGCCCGCAATCAGGGGGGAGCTCAGCTCTCCTTTCTCATCGTATCGCTGGTAGGAATCCTGGTGCTCTGTTTCGTTGTGTTCCAGCAAAACAGTGACATGGAAAGAGTCGAAAATAATCTCGCTGAGGCACGAAACCAGGTCGCTGGCAAAGAGGACTTGATCCGCGAAAAGTCCATCGAGATCAGTGGGCTCCGGGTTTTGATCCATGGCAATGACGAGACCGCAGTGCCGGTACCCGAGATCGAAGCGATGATTGAAAAGTCCGGTGGTGATATCGCTACGGCCCGTGGGTCCAGTAGCTCAAGAGAGTACGAGTCTCTGACTGAGATGTATGATGACTCGATTGACACCATTCGCTTTTTGAACAACGAACTCCAGAGCCAGAGATCGGCTGCTGAAGCGAAGGACAACGAGTACCAGGAAGTGGTGACCTCCAAGAGCAACCTTGGATCCCAGTTAAACGAAGAGATCGACTCTCTTCGGTCTCAGCTGAATGACATGCAGGTCCAGCTTGAGCAGAGCCGCACACGGGCCCGTGAGGAAAGTGCTAGCCTTCGTGAAGAAGTCGAGCGCCTGGTCCAGGATCACAGCGCCACGGTGTACAAGCTGCAAAGGGATCTCAGCATCTCCCAGAACCTGCTCCAGCGTTCCAATGATCGGATCGAGGAGTTGAAGAGGGAGATCGTCCGTGAGCAAACATTTGCGATGGTGGATCCCGATGGCGAGGTCCTGAGGGTCAGCGAAGAACTGGGCAAGGCCTGGATCAATCTCGGCACCAAGGATCGTTTGCGTAGGGGTCTGGTATTCGATGTGTTCGCCTACCAGAAGGGTGGCAAGCGCATCAGCAAGGGTCGGGTCGAGGTCCTGGCAGTACAGGATCAGTTTTCGGAGGTGGCGATCCTGGAAAATCTGGATCGATTCAATCCGATCTCCACTGGCGACATGATCGCTAGCCCGTTCTACGACAAGGGCGAGATTCCGAGCTTTGTCTTTGCCGGGGAGTCCGCGACCAACGGCCGCTACTCGCTGGAGGACATGAGCCGCAAGATTGAGTTGTTTGGTGGAGTGGTTTCCAAGCAGGTAGAACTCAACACCGATTTCGTGGTAGCTGTCAAAGGCTATGAGGACAGCGCCCAGTACGATCTCGCTCGCGATCTCGGAGTCACGATCCTCAGGGAGACTGAACTCCTCGATTTCATCGATTTCTAGGGCGGTTTTTCGGGGTTCAGGTAAGACGGCGGTGAGGGGATCCTCACCGCCGTCTTGCTATATCGGTCCGGTTCGTTGGCAAGGTCTACAGGCGAGTCTCAACTCGAGTCAATTCCTGATATCCTACCGCTGCGGCAACGATCACCTGGTGCGACGAGCAGGAGGATTTGAAAAATGGATCAGATTCCCGACCCTGACGAGAATCTGAAGACGATGTCTTTCGGAGATCATCTGGAAGAACTTCGCAGCAGGCTATTGCGGTCATTATTTGTGGTCTTTTTCTTCGCCGTGGTGGCCTTCATCTATCAGGACATCTTGATGGAGGTGGTGACGGGGCCTCATCGGGTTGCCCTGTCGCAAATCGAAGCCCGAAGAACCGTCCTGAAAATTGAGGATGAAGTCGAGTCCGGCTTTCAGGCGTTACAGGGGGTTCCCGCGCAAACTGCGGCACAGGTGCTGCTGGCGGTAGACCGGCAACAGGAGTGGTGGAGTCGCTGGGAGACTCTCCGGCAGCAGCAGAATGACACCGGACCGGTGACTGACCTGATCGAATTACTACAGGAGAGAATCACAGAATTTGAGCGTGGGAATGGTCCCTCCTCGTCATTGCACGGTACCGTCAATCGGCTTCAGAACAGCGCAGATCATCTCAAGATTGTCGTCAAGGATGCTCCCTGGGGTAGCCAGACTCCACTCGAGAATAGCATCGAACAGTTAACGACGATGGTTCAACTGTGGAACGGTTGGAACGAATCAGCGGCCATCAAACCGCCGGCTCCACAGAACCCGGAATCAGAATCAGATTCTTCAGAGAAAGCTCCCGTTGAGTCGGTCGAGCCACAACAGGTGGCCACGGCCCTCGAACAGGTGGCGGGCCTCAGCGTTTCCATCGAGGACCATAGTCGTGGATTGATCGGCTGGCGCGGCCAGGCTCTGCCCCTGGCATTGCTCTCCTACTCCGAGGCTTTCTTTGCCTATGTGAAACTGAGTCTGCTATTTGGATTGCTCTGCGCTCTACCCTGGTTCACGTTTGAGATCTGGCAATTTGTTTCGGCTGGGCTCTATCAAACGGAGCGACGAACCGCCCGGCCATTCTTGCCGGTTGCTTTTCTGTTGCTCTCGGCTGGCGTTTGTTTTGCCTACATGGTGTTGATCCCGGTAGGCCTGTCATTTCTGGGCAGCTACGGCGACCCCCAACTGGTGCGTGCCGTGTATACGCTCAAGGATTACCTCGGTCTATTCTTCACCCTGGTACTGGGGATGGGACTCATCTTCCAGTTGCCCCTGTTGATGGTGTTCCTGACGCGCAGTGGGCTGGTAGAGGTGGATGTTTTTCGGCGATACAGGAGATACTCCATCACCGGAGCCGTGGTTCTGGGTGCCCTGCTGACACCTCCGGATATCGTGACACAGTTGTTGATGGCCGGTCCCCTGGTGATTCTCTATGAACTGGGAATCCTCTCCAGCTCGATCCTGCACAAACGAGCCCAGGAACAAGGTTGATCGCGAGTGACGGTGCAGTCTCATGAGCTTGGACGAAGTGGAAGCTCGGGCGATTCGTAATGAAAGAGGAATGAAACGTGTCCTCTGTTGGAGACAGCATGGTCGATTCCGATACCGATCTTCCTGCCACACCGGCTCTCCGGCTTGGAGTCGTCACGGTTGGAGATGAGATCCTCGAGGGTCGCATCGTTGATCTGCATTCACGAACGACCTCAGCCTTGTTGACACCGCTCGGTGTCGAGATCTTGTGGCATCTGAGTGTCGGTGATTCTCCTGGAGCTCTCAGTTCGGCACTGGCATCGGTTCCCGCTGATGTGGATGCCATCGTGGTTGCCGGAGGCCTCGGCCCGACTGCAGATGATCGTTCCCGACGAGAAATTGCAGATGCCGCCGGGGTCGATCTCGAGTTTGACGAGGAAGTCTGGTCCCGGATCCGGGAGCGTCTTGTCGTCGCGGGCCTGGAGCCGGCAGCAAACAATCGAAATCAGGCTCACCGTCCACGGGGTAGTGAATGGCTGATCAATCACTGGGGATCGGCGCCAGGGTTTCGGATTCGATTGGCGGGAGAGACGATTCTGTTCGCTTTGCCGGGAGTGCCCTCCGAGTTCGATGCGATGCTGGAGGAGTATGTGCTGCCGTGGATCGATTCTCGTGGGGGAGAGTGCCAGAGTCGTGAGATTCTCGAGTTCATCGGGATTCCCGAATCGAAACTCGATGAGTGGTTTGTCGAGCAACTCGGTGGCGATGGCCATCACCACATCTGTGTCAAGGGATGGGGTCAGATCGAGGTGCGCTTGGCCGCCGGCTTTTCGCTGCTGGCAGCCGCCAGCAAGCAATTCGGATCGTACCTGATCGGAGCAGGAGGGATCGGTGCGGCGGCCCATCTGGTTGCGGCAGCGATCCGCGAAAAGGTCACCATCTCAACCGCAGAGTCGTGCACCGGAGGCCTGATTGGCGCGTCCATCACCGAGGTACCGGGCTCCAGCGAGATCTATCCTGGTGGCTGGGTTTGCTATTCCTATGAAGCCAAATCGAGAGAACTGGGGGTTGATCCGCAGGTGATTGAAACCAGAGGTGCGGTCAGCGCTGAGGTGGTGGAAGCGATGGCCAGAGGAGCCAGGAATCGCTCCGGATCGCAGCTGTCGATCGCCGTCAGTGGCATCGCGGGTCCCGGTGGAGCGACCAGTGATAAGCCGGTGGGCACGGTATGGATGGCGGTCTCGTCTGAAAAATGTACCGCCTCTCATTGTTATCAGTTGAGTGGAACTCGAGATCGGATTCGCCATCTCACCACCAACCTGGCACTTCAGGTGTTACTGGCCACGATCCAGCAGCAGGAAATCCCCGGATGGCCGAACCTGCAATCCTGACCGCAGATGGATCTCCTACCCGCTACCATCCCGATTATCAGCAGCACTACCATTCGTTGAGCGGTGCCCATATGGAGGCGAGATTACGATATGTGGTTCCTGGCAGAATCATCGAAACGGCTCGCCAGCGTGGTCAGGTGAGAATCCTCGATGTCGGTTTCGGATTGGGAACCAATGTTGCGTGGGCGATTCACGAGCTCCAGAAACAAGTTCCTGGTGCAGAGCTAGAGATTGTCAGCATCGAACGGGAAATACTTCCGGTGGCTGCGCTAGTTTGCCATTTCAAGGCGTACCCGGAAATGCGCTTGGCAGTGCTTCTGAGAGAAATGGTCGAGAAGGGAGAGTCCCGGGATCGCAACCTGAGGCTCCAGTTGCGCCTGGGAGAGGCCGAAAATGAGATAGAGACCATCGATGGTCCGTTTCACGCGGTTTTCCTCGATCCCTTCTCTCCTGCCTCGAATCCGGAGCCGTGGAAAAGCTCGTTCCTGGCGGCGATTCGTAAAAGGACAGCACAGGGTGGTATACTGACTACATACAGCAGTGCCCGTTCGGTCAGGCTTGCCTTGCTGGAGGCTGGCTGGCAGATCGGGGAAGGACCGGCAGTCGGAACGAAGTCCTCAGGAACCGTTGCCTCGAGTGGCTCGGTGACCCCACCTCTGCCTCCCATCGCTGAGAAATTGAATCGAAAGTTGCAACGATTGCTTGAAACAGGCACCGAGGGAGAAGATCGATGATCCAGATGATCCGTTGGATTCCACTGCTGCTGGCGATGATCCATGGTCCCATGCTGCTGGCCGACGAGCCCGTGGAGCCCCGGGAGTCCTCGTCGAAACTTCTGAAGCAACCCGAGTTGCCCAAATTGACGCCGAAGCAGCAGCAAGAGGTGCAGCACTGGGTTCGGGAACTGCAACGTCAGCGTACAACGAACCGTACTCGCGCCGAGAAGCAGCTCAATCGCTACGGTTCAGCTGCGGTTCCCTACCTGATACCGGTTGCCCGATCTCGTTTTGATCTGGCCCGGATTGCTGCGTTGAGG
The DNA here is from genome assembly GCA_036125855.1 of Planctomycetota bacterium. GTDB lineage: Bacteria > Planctomycetota > UBA8108 > UBA1146 > UBA1146 > UBA1146. The sequence goes on along the minus strand of JAYZTT010000005.1, from coordinate 281,667 downwards.
GTGCTCTTGAAATCGCCACGATATGAAGCTTCTGCGGCGGCCCTCGAGGGTCTCAAGGCGGAGAATCGGTGGGTCCGGAAACTTTCCTGGCAACTGATCGAGAAGATCAGTGGAGTGCGCAGCTCCTTTCCCTGGGAGGATGAGGATCGATCTCGGGCTCGTCACAATAAAGCGCGCATCTGGGAGCGCTGGGTTCAGGAGCAGGAGCGGCTGCGCAAGCTTGAGGAGCAGCGGCTCCGTGAACAGGAAGCCAGCTGCGAGTCGACCGAGAAACCGGGAACTCCCGAGCCGGAAGCTGGCCGATAACCCACTCCTGCGATGCGATCCAGAGAATCCGGAGCGTCGATCTGAAGCTGTCGAGATCGCATCACGGATCCTCTCTCGTCTCCCTTGCGACCGGAGCTTCGCTTTGCTACGGTCAGCAGTTGTCGCGGGGAAAGAAACTGGCGAAACTTCTGATTCTCCAGCAGTGTTCTTTTTCGATCTCCGATGACTTTGTGAAAAGACTTTGATCCCACCTGCGGGTGGGGAGAAATCGATGCAAAGATCGACTTGAGGTCGAGGGGAGCGGATTCGCCCAGGTGCGATTTGCTCGGGGTCAGCATCGAACAGTTTGAATCGTGGTGTACTCCGGTCGAGATCTCTGATCTGACTGGTGATGACACGCGTTTCTTCGCAGTTGGATATCTGCTCAAAGTCTTTCCACAAAACAGATGCATCGTTACTGAGGTGAACCAGTTCACCTCGACACCTTGTCGCTGGATGTGCATCCGCTGAGTGGGGATCTTCATATCGGTAAGTGCTTGGCTGTGAATCTGGGGGAGTGTTGAGTACACAGGAAAGTTCCCGTACTTCCGTCGAAGAGGTCTGGACCAGACTTCGGCTGGCAATCACTTCATCCGTCGGTGAAGCCCGAATAAATCGATGGTTCCAGAACGTGATTGCAGAACAGCTTACCGACGGCACCTTGCAGCTTGCCGTGCCATCTCGTTTCGCCCTGGAATGGATCCAGAACAACTACGATGAGGTTCTTCAGCAAGAAGCTCGTCGTGCCGGCCTCGATGCGGTGCAGCTGGTGCCGGGTTCGGCCACCAAGCTGGAGGGTGAGGCTCGTGTCACGACGGCACTCCTGCAGCAGCATAGCCTCTCTTCGGAGATGACGGCGCGACCGCCCTCCGGTGCTGGCTCGGGTGAACAGCCACTGCTGACGGAACCGAGAACCCACGAGCCTCGGAACAGGACTGAAGCCGCAGCGAGAGGGCCAGAGGGATTGCGAAAAGACCTGACCCTGGAGCGCTTCGTCGTCGGTATGTCGAATCGGGTCGCTCATGCCGCTGCTCTCGAGGTACTGCGGACTCCAGGAGTGGCTTTCAACCCACTCTTCCTGCATGGCGGCAGTGGTCTCGGAAAAACTCATCTTCTGCAGGCGATCTCCCGGAAATTCTTCATACAGGGCGAGCGTAGAATTCGTTATGTCCAGTGCGAGTCTTTTGTTCATCAATTTGTCAGGGCATTGCGGCAGCGTGACATTGCGCGTTTTCGCTCACAGTTTCGTGATCTGAAAGTACTTGCCATAGATGATGTTCAGATGATCGCCGGAAAGCGGAAGAGCCAGCAGGAACTTCTCGAGACCGTCGACGCGATCGCGGGGCAGGGAGGACAGGTACTACTCGCCTGTGATGTTCCGCCGAAGAAACTCCAGCATCTACATCAGCAGCTCCAGAATCGCTTCACTGCGGGATTGGTGGTTCGTGTCGATCCACCCGACATGGAAACGCGACTCAATATTCTGCAACAGGAAGTGATCCGGTCCGGTGTTTCGGTACCCCCTGAAGTACTACGGCACATCGCCGATACCATTCGTAGCAGTGTTCGCGAACTGCTTGGAGCCCTGGTTCGGGTGGTTGCTGAATGTGAGCTGTCGAGAGCACCGATCACGATGATTCGTACTCGTGCGATCCTCGAGCCGATCTCGATGGTTTCGCAACGGCGAATTTCCATCGAGACGATTGTCGATCGGGTTGCGATTCGCTGGGGAGTTCCACCGGAAGAGATCCTCTCCCGTTCCCGAACCCGAAACACATCGATGGCCAGGAGCGTCGCGACCTATCTTGCGCGGGTGCTGACCGATCATTCACTGGCCGAGATTGGTGAACAGCTGGGCGGACGATCTCATGCGACCACCAGCAGTTCCTACCGGAAAATTCAGCGGCTCATTTCTCAGGACGCAGACCTGTGTAGCGAGGTGGAACGCCTCGTGAAGGACTTGCGCGGCTGAGGAGGCTGGGATGGTCGGATCCACATCTGACTCCTCTGCACCCCATCCGAGGGATATAGCGGGCCAGGGAGCTGCCAATGACGTGTTGCAGGCCCCCCTGCAATCTCTCCGTGGTATCGGTCCCGCCCTCTCCCGTCGACTGGAGCGGATCGGACTCTCGACCCTGGGAGATCTGCTTCATCACTTTCCCAGTCGTCATGAGGATCTGGTCCTCCACGGTTCGATCAAGGACGTTCCCGACGGCGAGCGCCGCAGCATCTACGGCTCGGTCGAGCAGGCGCCGAACTGGATCTCCTCCGGAAGAGGTCGCTGGGAGGCGGTACTGATTCCGGCAGATGAGCCCCATCTTCAGGTCACCCTGCAGTGGTACCACTCGCGGCGCTTTCGTCCGTCGATAGGTCCAGGCTGGCACGGCTGGATGACAGGCCCGATCCGTAGATTCCGGACTCCTGTGATGGCACACCCTTCCGTGGCCCGTTCCGATCAGAGGGACCCGATGCCACCGGGACATGGCCAGATTGTTGCGATTTATCCGGCTACCGAGGGGGTCAGCCAGGATCTGATCCGACGAGCGATGCAGCAGATCCTGGAACATCCGGATCTCGATCTCGACGATGAGCTTCCTGCGATCATCGGTTCGTCTCGTAACTTGCTCGGCATCTATTCAGGGATTCATCGACCCGCATCGGTCGCCGAGTGCCAGCTGTGTAGCCGCCTGCTGGCCCGGATCGAGCTGTACCTGCATGCCATCCGGCAAGCCCGAACTCGTGCCGCGCGCCAGGCCCGGAGGGTGGAACCGATCGTGGTCTCCCCGGAGGTGGAAGAGAGGATCCTGGCGCGTTTCCCGTACACCCTGACCGACGCTCAGACGCGGGTGATCGACGAGATCCGCGGCGATCTGGCAGCTGGCTTTCCGATGGCACGACTGGTCCAGGGAGATGTCGGGAGTGGCAAGACCGCACTGGCGATCTGGGCGTTGCTGGCGGTGGTCGCGTCGGGGCGCCAGGGGGCCTTGATCGCACCGACCACCGCTCTGGCGGAACAGCACCGGGAGACGCTTCGGCGATACCTGTCTGGATCACGGGTCGAGGTGGCGCTGGTCATCGCCGGCAGTTCAGCCCAGCAGCGTCGAGCGGTCGCCGAGGGGGACGCGTCCATCGTGGTTGGCACTCACGCGCTGCTGGCGCAGACGACGGAGTTCTCCGATCTGGCACTGGTGGTAATCGACGAGGAGCAAAGATTCGGAGTCCAGCAACGCCAGGAGATGGCAAAAAAGGGAGAAGACGTCCATCGATTGCATCTCTCGGCGACACCGATTCCCCGTAGTCTGGCACTGGCGATCCGCGGAGATTTTGACCTGTCCCGTGTCGATCAGAGACCCCCGGGACGACCACCGGTACGAACACGTTGGGTCGATTCTGAAAAATTTGAAGACGCAATAAATTTCTTGATGCAGGAAATCGAGGCGGGAAACCGGGTTCTGTTCGTGGTTCCCCGTATCGAGGATGGCGATGGCGATGATCCGGTAGGAGTGGAACAGCTGCAACAGCGCCTGAATCAAACCGCGCTCGCTGCCTCTGGAATCGGCTCGCTGCACGGGAGACTTTCGATGGAAGAGAGAGAATCCCGCATGAATCGGTTTCGAAGTGGTCGAACCCCGGTGCTGGTGGCCACCAGCATCGTCGAGGTCGGCCTCGATGTTCCCGAACTGACGGTGATGTGGATCGAGGGGGCCGAACGGTTCGGGCTGGCGCAGTTACACCAGTTGCGTGGCCGGGTAGGTCGCAGCGAGCGACCCTCCTGGTGCTTTTTCACTGCCGCGCAGACCACCGCCGAATCACGAAATCGTCTCCAGGCGTTTGTCGAGGAGGATGACGGCTTCCAGCTGGCCGAGAGGGACCTGAAGCTGCGAGGGGGAGGAGATGCCGAGGGGGCGCGACAAAGTGGCCCTGGTGGCTTCCGGATCGCCGACCTGCTGGAGGACCTGCCGTCATTTCTGGAGCTGTCACGGGCCGCCACCGTGCAACTGCAGCAAAAGGAGGATTGTCCCGAGGGGCGCGCCCTGGCTCGCCTGGGACCCTATCTGGGGCCTCGACGGGAGCCGGAAGTCGCAACTGGCAATGCCACGGACCCCTTGCCGGAGCAGAGCCCTGGGCTACAATCCAGTGACGGTGCGGCGGGTCCTGATCGTGATCTTTCGCGCTGATCTGACTCCGGATCTAATTCCGGATTCAAACCCCAGGAGTCCATTCGAGTCGAGTCCATTCGCGTCGAATGAGTTAGTGAATCTCTGGTTGTCTGGTGCGTCATCCGGGTAGTGGTCCCGGATCGTCTCGCACCGGTTCCGGGGATGTTCGGTGCGTTCGACCCCGGTGGTCCAACTGTGCTTCGGTATCGATCGGAAAGAAAGGAACTGTGAAGTTGAATAACTCGAAGAATCAGGAACGTCGTCGTTTCTGGATTCCGCTGCTGCTCGGAGTCTCTCTCGGCGTCAATTGCATCTTTTTCATCCAGCCTCCCACTCCCGAAATTGCTTATGGTGATGATGCCAACGGCACGAATGGGTACCTGATTGCGTCCTTCGTGATGCAGGGCAAGGGACAGGCGGAGGGGTTGGCGATCTTCGATACCAATACCAAAAGGCTATGGACCGGCTACGAAAGTGGTAACGGTTTCCAGGTTTTCACCGTGCGTGATCTCACCTATGATTTTGTCCCGCAGAGCTTTTCTCAGAAGGGCAAACAGAAGCCCACTGTTGAAGACATGAAAAAGGGCGGTCGTAAGTAACAATAACGAGCTAGGCTTCCACTGGAGGGTCAGAACTGATGTCAGATCGCGTTAACTTTGACCAGGCTGCAGCTATTCTTGGCATTTCTGCAGATGAGTTGCAGGGGCTGGTCAGTAATCAGGAAATTCGTGCAGAGCATGACGGTGGTGAAGTTTTCTTCCGGGAGGAAGATCTCGATGCTTACCAGAAGAGTCGCTCCACCGAGCCGACGGTAGTGCTCTCAGAAGCCTCTGAAGGTGTTCTCGAGGGGGACGGCGTCGAACTGGAGGACCTCTCCACCGATGAGACCGTTCTCAACATCGAGGGACTCCTCGAGGATGACGGAGCCGGGATCCTGGAAGGGGAGACGGAGCTGGATCTGGGAGGGGTCGGAGACGACACCGTCCTCGATACCGACGATCTCGCTTTCGACGACTCCTTCGACTTTTCCGATGATGAAACAGTAGGAGCCACGGGTGGCGACGATTTAATGCTATCGGGTGCTACCGAGATGCAACTGGTTCACAAGAAGCCCTCGACCGCGATGACGGTTCTGCTGGCCCTGACGCTGCTCATCATGATGGTCCCTGCGGCAGTGCTTCTGAACCTGATCAACGGCGACGGTTCCTTCCCGCAGTGGGCTTCTGAATCTGCGGTTGCCTTCATGAATGGACTGGTCGAATCGGTGGTGGGAGCTTTCTGATCGATTCTGCCAGTTTTTAGCTGGAACCCGACACCGAGTGCCTTTCAGGCCTCGTTGTCGGGTTCTTTTTCATGATAATAACAGTTCACAGAAGGCCCCAGACTCTCGCTTTCGCACCGCTCATCTCCGTGGCACACTGTGGCCATCCGGAGGTGCCGCACCTCTGTTCCCCCGACCGGTTTTCTGGGGGGTGGAGATCCTCCGGTGTGAACGCTATTTCTGGTCGAGTTTCATTTGGACTCGTACGAGAAATGTAACGGGCCGCTACTGCAACAAGATAGATCCACACGGGGACTGTTTCCTAATCAGTTTTGTGAGGTCAGTCGGCTCCAGAAAGGACCTTTCAAGTGTCGAAATCGCAATCCTGCTCTTTTGCTTTATTGCTGGTTCCGTTGTTTCTGTCGGCGTGTGTTCCCTACGTGAAGTATGACGATGTGGTTTCCAAGTTGGAGAGAGCCAATCGTGTCAACTCTGACATGGAAAAACGTATGAAGGATTCTCAACTCTCTGGATTCCAGGGCGATGCTTCCTTGCAGCGAGCCTCGGCGCGGATCCTGGCTCTGGAGTCGGACCTGGAGGGAATCACCAATGAGAGAGATGTACTTCGCTCGGCCAACGATGCCTTGCAGACCAGTCTGGAAGAGATTCCGAAGGTGTTCATCTCCACCGAGCAGCTGGCTCCACAGATCAGAACCAATCCAGAAACCGGTGGATTGATGCTCAACGATGAGTTGCTTTTTGATAAGGGGCGAAGTGTATTGCGCAAGCAAGGCAAGGCATTGATCGGCGAACTTGTTGCCATCATTCAGCGCGACTACCCGGATCGAAACATCTTCATCGATGGTCATACTGACAACACTCCAATTCAAAAATCAAAAAATGCTGACAACTGGGAGCTGGGAGCCAAACGCGCTCACGCTGTTTTCCAGGAGTTCGTCAACAGAGGAGTGGATAAGAACCGTATGAAGCTCACATCGAGTGGCTGGGCCAAGCCGGTACCGGGTGTCGATCCCAGTACCGAGAAGGGACGCTCTCAGTGTAGGCGAGTAGAAATCCGTATCGGTACCATCGAGGGGTGATTTTATTGCTCCCGGTTCTTGGTCCAGTGGATCGGAAACGTTGGCGAGGGAAGAGGAGATGGGAGGATCACTGTGAGTGATCTTCCATCTCCTCTTTCTCGTTCCGAGGTACTGGAACAGTTACGAGGCCTCGGCTTTCGTTTTCATGGAAAGAGGGGACAGAATTTCCTCTTCGATGAGAATCTACTGAAAGCTCTGGTTCGAGATGCTGGCGTCGAGCCGGGAGATCGGATCCTGGAGGTCGGGAGCGGTGCCGGAACCCTGACTCGCTGCCTGCTGGCCGCCGGTGGCCACGTGACGAGCGTCGAGATCGATCCGATTCTGTGCCAGTTTGTCGGTCGCCACCTGGCCCATCCCAATTTGTCCCTGATCGAGTGTGACGTTCTGGAAACGAAGAACCGAGTCGCTGCTGCGGTGCAGGAGGCACTCGATGACCTGACCGAGGGTGGCTCGAGAAGCTTTTCCCTGGTCGCCAATTTGCCCTATTCGATCGCCAGCCCGCTGGTGGCGATGCTGGTCTCTCAGAGATCGGATCTGGACCGCCTCGGTGTCCTGGTCCAGCGTGAGGTTGCCGAGCGGTGGATCGCTCCCCCTGGCACCAGAGAGTATGGCACCGCAACGGTACTGCTGTCGCTGCTCGGTTCCGGGCACATCTCACGACGAGTTCCAGCTCATGCCTTTGTACCCGCTCCGAAGGTCGAATCAGCGTTCTATACCTGGACCCGATCACCAGCAGCACCGGAACTCCCACCCGGCCTGGTGGAACTGGTCCGTGAGTGTTTTGGCCAGCGAAGGAAGACCATTGGAAAGCTGCTTCGGGATCGACTCGATCCCCAGGATCGATGGTGGCAACAGTGTCCGGTGGAGCCCTCCACCAGGCCAGACCAGCTCGATCCCGAGCAGTGGCTTTCGCTGGCCAGAAAGGTCGAATCTCTGGAGGACTAGAGGTGGCTCCCTGATGAGGAAGGGAGTATCATCTCACCCTGCCAGTCGGGGTTGTCCTACCGTTCAACTGGCAGAGCCGAGTGCGGCACCTTTCACAATTCCACAGTTTTCAGTTTTTGTCTGATGGTACCTGAAGAAGTTTCCTTCTTTCATCGATCTTTTGGACCGATGGGAAGGTCAAATTTCGGGAGCAATCAGCGCATGGTGAGAGACTCACCGGCGTGAAGTTTTGAGATTGTCAGTCACAGTGGGGTGAGAGAAACAGATGCCAGAAGGAATTCCTGCCATCGACGAACTGGAACGGATTCGCGATGCGAATCCGATCGAGGATGTGGTGCAGGGCTACGTGGAGTTATCGCGCAGGGGAAATGTATTCAAAGGTCTGTGCCCATTTCATGCCGATAAAAATCCCTCCATGGATGTGAATCCTGAGCGAAGGACCTTTCGTTGCTGGGCCTGTGAAGAGCATGGCGACGTATTCACCTTCATCCAGAAAATCGAAGGTGTCGAATTTCCCGAGGCGAAGAAGATCCTGGCGGATCGAGCGGGGATTGAGATCAAGGAGTGGAAACGGAATCCACAGCAGAAGCAGCAAGAAGATGCGGAGTTTCTACTGCTGGAGAGAGTTGCTGCCTGGTACCAGAAGCAACTGCAATCGGACGCCGGAACCGTTGCTCGAGAATATCTCACCAGACGTGGATTTTCCGAGCTGACGATTCGCAAGTTCCGGATCGGATTTGCCCCGCCAGGATGGAACAATCTTCTCGACGAGTTGAGGAGCCCCGGCAGTGGCGCGGCGCAAGTTCAGGAACTTGCGGAGAATCTTGGACTTCTGAAGAGAAATCGCGAAGGGGATGGTTACTACGATGCGTATCGCGATCGGGTGATCTTCCCGATTCTCGAGCATCGCCGTGGCAAGGTGGTTGGGTTCGGGGGTCGCCATCTGGGTTCAGCTCCCACCTCATCTGGTGAGGAACCTGCCAAGTATATCAACTCCCGTGAGTCCACGATCTTCTCCAAGAAAAAACTGCTGTACGGTTACCGCGAAGGTCGTAATGAGATTCGACTGCATAGAAAGGTGATTCTATGCGAGGGCTATACCGATGTGATGATGGCGCATCAGAGTGGGTTTCCGATGGCTGTCGCTTCGCTCGGTACCGCACTGACTCGTGAGCACGTTGCGTTGCTCGCCAGGAGGGTGGATCACGTCGACCTGCTGTTTGATGGAGATGAAGCCGGTCAGCGTGCTGCAATTCGAAGTTGTGAGCTGTTTCTGGGAACTGATGTGGGGGTTCGAGTCGTCATCCTGTCACAAGGGCAGGATCCGTGTGATTTGCTCGCATCTGAACAGGGGGGACAACGATTTGAGCAACTGCTCCAATCGGGAGAGGATCCTGTCGAGTTTATCGTGAAACAGATTTTGATCGAACATCCTGGTAATGACAGCGCCGTGGCCCGAAGGCGGATCGGTGAGATTTCCCGGCGAGTACTCGACCGGTTCGAGGGGATTGCCCTCGAAACGGCTGCAGGTGCCGTGGCGCGAGTGCTGGGGCACACTGAGCTCAGTATTCTCAGAGACCATCAGAGGCTTCGCTCGGAGCGACAGGGGCCAGCGACCCAGAGGAGGCCGGGTTACCCGGTCGTAGAAGCCGGGGCTCAGAACAGAACTCCTGGAGCCCGAGAGGATTCTGCAAAAGCCTCGACCGGCAGCGATCTGATCGCCACCGAAGATGCCATTCTGGTGACGATGCTCCGTGATCCAGAGCAGATTTCACTTCTTTTGCGAATCTGTCCACCAGAGCGTTGGAGCCATCCGGTGCGAAGAGCGCTGGCCATCCGGTTTCAGCAGCTCGAGGCAGCGCCCGATCCTCTCCACATTCAGGAAGATCGCGAGAAGAGTTACTATCTTCGACTGCAAGAGCGGCAGTTACGCGAAAATGATTGGATGAGTGTCGACGACCGGCGAGAGGTCAAATTCGATCTGTCGATCCAGTTACTGGTTCGTTGGTTAGAGAATTTACGCAATCAAATTCCACAACAACCAGGTTCACTTGAAGACATCGTAAAGATTAACCAGGCAATACAAAAGCTAACAGAAGAGCCAGATTCTTTCCGGAATCCGTCGCTCTTGAGCCAAATCATCAATACGTTTGAGGGTATGGGGAATGTACTTCACCCGTGACTCGAGGAAGGTATAGGAGAGGAAGATGATGGATTCGTTCTATGACGAACTGTCTGACAATGAGACCGACGGAGACATGTTCGGTTTCGCCGGGGCGTCCACCGAAGAAGTCCAGACCGAGGCGGAGGAATTTCAGGGAGACGATGAAACCGATATCGGTGTCGCAGAACTCGATGAAGATTCTGAAGAGGGGGAAGAGGCCGAGGCGGAAAGTGATCTTCCGACGATGCCCGCGGAGGAACCTCAGACCTTGCTGGGCCCCATCGATGACGATGAGCCGCAGCATCCGGTAGAGGAGATCCCGAGGATCGCTTCCGGCCGACCATCGGCTCGCGAACTCTCCAAGGAGAAGCGAACGATGGAGGAGGGGCTGGCCCGCCTGCTCGAGTTCGGCAAGGCCCAGGGGCATGTGACGTTCGAGCAATTCAATAACTGCTTCCCCGAAGAATGTAACACTCCAGAGCGGATCGATCAGGTCTACGACCTGCTGGAGAGTCTCGATATCGAGGTGACAGACGATCCGGTGAAGATCGACGAACTCCCCGATGAAGCAGATTTCACGGGCGAAAAAATCGATGATCCGGTACGGATGTACCTGACTCAGATGGGGGAGATACCTCTCCTCACTCGAGCAGAAGAATTGTTGCTGGCCAAAATCATCGAAACCTGCCGAGATTACTATCGGACTTCTATCTACTCGTCAGGTTTTTGCCAGAAGCAGATGATTCGCCTGTGCCAGGAAGTCCTGTGCGGTGACCAGTCGATCGATAAGGTCATCAAACTGACACCTTCCAGTGGTGAGCCCAGCCGCGAGGATATGCTTCAGAGAATGAGTCAGAACCTGGCAACGATTGAACGTCTGTATCAGATTAATCTTCGTGATAAGAAGAAACTTGAATCGAAAAAACTGACGGACCGGTACAAGGAAAAAATCGCGCAGGCTGTCCACGAGAAGGCGCTCAAGATCGGGATTCTACTCGGGGAACTGGTCTTCAAGAGAGAGATCCTCGATAGCCTGAGAGACGCGATGAGAAGCCAGTGGCGAAAAATCCTTCACTCCAGACGCAGAATTGATGCGGTTCGTGAGCGTCGCAGTCGTCGCAAGGCCGACAAGGATCTGATTGATTCCGAGACGAGAAACATCGAGGAGATTGAAAAGCTATCGATGGAAACCACGGAGCCGTTCAAGACCCGAGTGCTGGACATGAACAAGTATTTCAATCGCTATGAGGTTGCGAAGCGAAAATTGTCAGCGGGTAACTTGCGACTGGTAGTCTCGATTGCAAAACGATATCGAAACCGTGGCTTATCTTTCCTTGATCTGATTCAAGAAGGAAATACCGGATTGATGAAGGCGGTCGAGAAGTACGAATATCGTCGCGGATACAAGTTCTCTACCTATGCGACCTGGTGGATTCGACAGGCCATCACTCGATCGATTGCAGATCAAGCTCGAACCATTCGTATTCCAGTTCACATGATCGAAACGATGAGTAAGGTTCGCAACGCGACCAAGAAATTGATGCAGAGGCTCGGCTATGAACCGAGTATGAAAGAAATTGCAGTCGAACTTGATTTGCCGGAGGAAGAGGTCCGGAAGGTGCTCAAGATTTCGAAGCACCCGATTTCACTCGATAGACCCATTGGAGATAGCGACGATGGTTTCTTTGGTGATTTCATCGAGGATCAGACAGTTGAATCACCAATTCACGTTGCCACTCACGAGATGCTCAAGGATCGTCTCAAGGATGTCTTGAAAACCTTGACCTATCGTGAGCGAGAGATCATCAAGTTGCGATACGGCCTCGAGGACGGTTACACCTACACCCTCGAGGAGGTGGGAAAGATCTTCAAGGTGACCCGTGAGCGGGTTCGCCAGATCGAGGCCAAGGCGGTCAAGAAATTGCAACACCCGATCCGTTCTCGCCATCTGGAGGGCTTCCTCGACGATTGATCCCCCCCGATGTAAGGCATATCGTGCGATGGATTGCAGGTTCCTCACCGAAAAATCGGTGAGGAACCTGTTCTTGTGTAGAGGGATGTGAGATCCCGCGCTAAGATTCACGCCCGGATCCGGAATCGCCGGTTCCGATAGATTGATCTGTCCTGTGGGAGGTCGTGATTTGGATTCCATCAACCGGATCAAGAACGTTCAAAGTATTCGAGGAAAGATCGCACTTCTCCAATCGGAGATAGACAAGAAGAGTGAGCGTATCACTTCTTCCGAACAGGATCTGGAGAGTTTGATCCAGCAATCACCTGTTCTTCATGAGCGAATTGCGCAAGGCCGTAGTCTGGCGAAAAAATTCGAACTGGATATCGCTGAGCTGGGAGAGAGTATTAGCAAGTCCCAGAAGCAACTGGATAAAGCATCTCAGGCGAGCGAATTTAACGGTCTGAAGGTACAGATCGGTAGATATGAGGAAGAGAAGAACACTGCTGAGGGGAATCTCCTGCTGATCCTTGAAAAAATCGAAGAGATCTCAAAGCAGATTGAAGATTTGACCGAGCGTGCCAGTCAAGCGCAGGATCAACTGAAGGAAGTCAGCGCGGAAGTCGGGGAAGAGATCGAGGAGTACCAGCAGGAGATCTCAGCTCTCGAAGGCCCCCTTCAGGAAGCCAGGGCGGAGACCGATCCAGAGCTTCTCGAAATTTTTGATCGGCTATTTCCCGGGATTGGCGCGACCGTGGTGGTTGAGGCAAACGGTAAAATATGTGGTGGTTGCTACATGAGCCTCAGCCCCCAGGTTATCGAGAAGGTCCAGAAAAAATCTGCCGTGGTTTGCTGTCCCATTTGCTCCAGGATTCTTTGTTGATTCGATCACTGTTCAAGGCCACAGGCAAAAGATCTGCCGCAGCGCTACTGCTGCTGCTGCTGGTATTGCTGCTGCTGGGATTTCTGTACGTCGAGGCGGTCACGGATAGAAATTTGAAGCGCATCGAGCAATTCCGTGAAGAGGTGGGGGCCTCGACCGCAGCCCAACTCTGGGCGATGACGGTGGACCGACGAGATTCCGCCTATTTCCCGCTCCGGGACCGATCATGGATCGAGCACTCTGAAATCTATCTAACATTTTCGGAGATGGAACATCTGGAAGATCCGACCCCATTGCCCGCTGATCTGAAAACAGAATTTCTGGAGGAAGTCCGTACTGCAAATTCTTTCTCGCCACCTGAAATCGTCGATCTGGGCCCTTCCTACGCGGTTGTTTTGACTCCGATCATGGGGCTGGCTCGCCATTGGTTGATCACGGCTGACGATGGTTCGGTCACCGAGAAAGAGAAGCTGGAAAACTGGCATCGAGGGCTAGAGATCATCGAATCGCTGGTTGGCGGCGGCGGATTGCTGCTCGAGGAAGTGATTCGGATCAGCGTGTTGACGAGTTTCCTTGAATACTCACATCGCTGGCTGGATCTCGATGAAGAGGAGGATCTGAATCGGATTATCTTGACGTTGAGTCGGATTGAACCTCCACGGCAAGCGATCGGCAGAGTGGCGCGCATCGAGATCATGTCCGCGATAGCGCTGATCGAAAGTGAACTGTGGCAAGGTGACAATCAGGGTTTTCCGTATCTCTTTTGCTTTGATCTCGAGTACTACCTCAGTCGAAATCTGAGCTGGTGCCTGGATCCCCATGACCAGGAAAAGCTGGCCCGGTTGTCAGAGGAACCACCCTTCTATGCACCTGTATCCTCGGCAATGATGATCACGTTCGAAAAATTGTACAACAAGGCGATGGGGGTGGACGCACAGTTGCGAGCCACGATGGCTGCTTTTGAACTGTTGTCCGCCAGGAGAAGCGGGAAATCATGGAATCCTCCCGATGGGGTTGAGGTACTCGTCGATGAGGCGGGTAGGAGCAGGATCCACATCACGGATGGTCCAGCTGAATCTGAGCTCTACTTACCGGAGTAAGGCAAGATCCACGACTTGGGAGCCAGTGACCACTCGACCTTTGCCAGGTCGACCTCTGGATCGACAAATTGCTGTGCCGGTAAACCATTGATGCTGACCAGGATTTCGGCGTAGATCGGATAACTCTTTCCGGTCCTTTGCAGCAAGTTGGCATGCATGTCCCTGGCAAACTGCAGTAACAGGTCTGGCTGACGAGACATCACATCCTGTTGCCAGGGGTAGAGAATCTTGAGGCCATCGAGTTTGAGTCTTTTCCCACTTTCCGGATCGATGGTGAAGAACTCCAACGCATCGGTTCTTTTTGCTACCAGTTTCATCCGCCAGGCCCAGCGATGCCCCTCATGGGTCCATGAGGTGTATCCGGGGTAAAGATGCTGCCTCAGGGGTACTAACAGCTGGATCAGGGTGTAGGTGACCAGCAAGCCGATGAGAAGCGCCGGACTGCGTCGGGATGAAGGCGGTGTACTGGGCGGCATCGGGATCACGGCGCTCAGGACAAATCCAAGGCGGTTGAGGGCAACCCTGGGCCAGTTTGGATCGAAGAAGATGGCACTGGCTACCAGCATGAACCAGGGGAAGACCCCGACACTGACCAGGAACAGGCCATTGGTCAGATGGAAGCTAGCTGCTGCCAGGAACGCGATCATTCGAGTTCGTTTCCACAGCAGGAAGAATGGGATCGTCAGATCAAACAGTAACCCCGACCAGACGAAGAAATAGAGCACCGGATCCTGCATCAAAAAAGACAGAATTTCCGGACTGTGATTTTCGTCGATGAATACCATGCGGAGGGATTCTCCAGCGATCCAGCCGGGATCAAACTTGGCGATTCCTGCAAAACAGTAAACCACTCCGATCTGAAAGCGCAGCAACCATACGCACCATGTCGGACAGTGTATGGAACGGGTTTCTGGTTTTCTGGAAGCATCCATTGCGAAGTAGCGTCCTGCTGGCAGGAAAATCATCAGGAATGTAAGCAGGGAGAGGAGGTAGAAGTGGTTTCTGTAAGTAGCAGCATCGAGCAGGAACAGATACGTGAAGGTAAGAAAGAGCAATATCGAAGAAATTCTATATCGGTATCCCAGAAGCACGCCGAGAGCGGAAAGTGCCGACAGCAAGAAAACCAGATTCATCAGGGGTTCTGGTACCCGTTCGACCCAGGTGAGTCCGTAGAACTTGAAGTGGAAGGGGGCGTCGATGTAGTAGGACTTCAGAAAGCCTTCGAACCAGTAACGAACCGTTTCAAACAGGATGCAGCCGCCAAGGAAGATCCGAAATGCCACCAGGGAAGCGATGTCGACCGGTTGCATCCATCGAGATGGAAGATTGGTAGTAGACGGTTCCTGTCCAGGGTTCTGTGAAGTGTTCAAAATTTGTCCCTCAAGGCACTTTGATGCTTATCCATTGCTGGGCGGGATGATTATGGACCTGGCCGATGGAGTCAAGAAGTTGGTTGATCGGGAGTGTCTACGGACAATCTGGAAGCGTGGTGCAGCCAAGAATTCCCGGTTCGGTGGGGTCGGTCCCACAGTCTGAGCCTGGAGACGGTGGTGTAGGGCCACCGGAAAAGAGGTGACCGAGAAGATAGATGGGATCAGCGATATTGAGGAGCGAATCGTCGTTAGTGTCGAGAGCCATCTCACATGGTGCTATCAACTGACCAAAAAGAGCATCTAGAGACGTGATGGCATCCGCGACGTTCAAAAGTTGATCGTTATTTCCATCACCTCTACGGAATAAAGTACAGGTATCGATGGTGCCATTGTTATCAGCGTCAAGGCCTGGGTCCTGTGCGATATCTACTGCATCGGGAATCAGGTTGTGATTGCAGTCCTGAAACAACTCCATGGTGTTTTGATCGGCGAGGGTGAATGAGCCAGCAGCGACTTCTTCGAGGAAGGAGAGTTCACCAGTAGGCCAGCGGATGAGAATCTCCTGAGCCTCTGCCTGGTCAGATAATCCCAGGGTTATCGCCGTTTCCGATGATGATTTGTAAAGATCGCCACCCCTAACCTCACGCCACTGGACGCCAGATTGAGTTGTGATTCGAACCAATGATCCTATGGCGTTTGTATTTGGATAAGTTCCCTGAAGTTTCAATCGTAACGAGTTTCGATTGTCGCCTTCATGATTGATGTATACAGCCAGATTTTCGTTCCGGCTTTGTGTGACAAGGTCCAGATCTCCATCCATATCTAGATCTGCTTTTGCGATACAGAAGGAGAGGGCGTCTTGAGAGGGGGAAGTGGGAGAAGAAGATAGATTCAATTCGGGAGCCATGTCTACACAGGGGAAGATGCCATCGCAGTTATACAGGCGATTCGGTCCATTAATGGCGGTTACGTACAGTTCTTCGAACCCGTCGTTGTCAAAATCGATAAAGCAAGCTCCCCAACAAACACCACTGGCCTGGACCTGTGCTTCGGCGGAACGATCTGTGAATGTCAGTGCCCCGTCACCACAAAGGAGAACATTTTCTCCTTGTTGGGGACCGGCTATT
The DNA here is from genome assembly GCA_036125855.1 of Planctomycetota bacterium. Taxonomy (GTDB): domain Bacteria; phylum Planctomycetota; class UBA8108; order UBA1146; family UBA1146; genus UBA1146. The sequence continues at coordinate 265,297 of JAYZTT010000005.1, read as the reverse complement.
GGACTGTTGGTGCAGTAAATATCGAACTGACCATCCTGGTCGAGATCGCCAATATCGATCCCCATAGAATCGATAGATATCCCTGCTCCCGACACCTCACCGATGTCTTCAAATAGTTCACCATCCGCTCGCCAGAATCGGTTGGCGTGAGTGGAAGGATTAATAAATCCTTTGTCATTTGAGACATAGAGCTCGTGGTCTCCATCGCGATCAGGATCAAAAAAGACTGCCTGGAAGGCGAGTTGTGGATCTGAGATCCCCAGATCTTCTGCCATTTCAATGAAGGTGTTATCTCCCATGTTCCTGTAGAAACGATTTGGAATCACTCCAGTTTGGCTTGAAGTGTAATTGTAATTGGAGACATACATGTCGAGCCAGCCGTCGCCATTTTGATCGATCCAGGTGGCTCCCATGGTTTTGCCTTCAGCGCCCAAACCAACCTGCTGAGTTACGTCGGTAAAGACGAAATCTCCGTCATTTCGTAACAAGAGGTCAGGGATCTGGAATCCTGCGACAAAAACGTCCAGGTCTCCATCTCCATCATAGTCGACCAGTGAGATCGCATTGTAATTGCTGTGGTTAGGAAGATTGCTAGTTGCTGTTTTTTCGGTGAATTGCGCAGAGCCATTGTTTTCATAGACGGCTATCTGGCCAAGATCTTTTCCGGTAGCAATGAGATCCGGATCCCCATCCCCATCAAGGTCGTCAAGTCCCAATCCGTAACCGAAGGCGATGCCGGTGTAGGTAAAGTGGGTGATCCCACGGGCAATAGCTTCTTCGGTGAACGGTTCGATCTGTGCCACTACGATGTCGACGAGCAATAGAGATGACACGAGTACGATTGAGAATCTTGATGTTCTCCAATTCATCACATACCTCGGTAATCAGTGCAGAAGATATCGGCGGACAACGATCAGGTTCTTGGTCGCGTGAGCCTTCTCTGACACCCATCGATGCTAGCGCAAATCAGGAACTAGTCAATAACTGGCGAATCGGTAGAGAGGCCAGCGCAGCTACCAAATAACGATTGCCAGAGCTGTGTGAGGAAGAACAGGAAAAGTGGTGAGCGGGCTGTAAGCCGAGTCCTGTTCACCGATACGAGATCGATGTGCGATCATTCCTCTGGGTTACTCGTTGCCGAATAACTCGAACGACCTACCCGGGCACTGACCCGGTTTTCGCCGGGAACGGAGCGGGCCGCTCCTTCGCCTCTGTTTGGTCTTTCTCCGGGTGGGGTTTACCATGCCAGGGACGTCACCGCCCCTGCGGTGAGCTCTTACCTCACCATTTCACCCTTACCGCTGATCCTGAGATCAGCGGCGGTATATTTTCTGTGGCACTTTCCCTGGGATTGCTCCCGGTGGGCGTTACCCACCACCCTGCCCTGCGGAGCTCGGACTTTCCTCGACATGAAATGATCATGCCGCGATCGCTACGCCCGCTCACCGTCGTTCATGGTACCGAACTGTGGAGATTACTGAAAGGCCATCGAGAGGCCCTGGATGATCAGGCCCAGGACCAAGATTCCCCCCGCTACGCTGAGAAAATACCGTAGAGCTTCCTGCTTGACAGGATGCTTGCGTTCACCGATCCGGGTTACCGATACGTGGACGACCGCAATCAATGCTGTGAGCACCAGAAAGACCAGCAGTTCGATCATTGTTCCACACCTTCAGTCTGAGGTGATTTCGGTCTTCTTGCTGGATTGATTCGTGCATCGATGACATCGAGAAGGCACAGAATGTTGAGCAGTCCCGCCACGCAAACCAGCAGTACTCCGGTATCGTTCCATCTCGGAACGTCCTGGTATTCCCTGATACTTTGAAGGCCGTAGAGAGCGTGTTCAGCTGCCGGATCGATGAAGGATACCACTGCTGTGCCGCCGCAACCTGCGCCGGCCCAGAACAGATAGGGATGAAACAATCTTGATCCGGCCTCGAACTCGGAAAGCAACATACCAGCAAGCCACACGGAATTGACGATGATCAGGATGCTGAGTCCGGTGCTCTTGCGGCGCTCCCGGAGGTGGCCCAGCCCAGGAATCAGCCAACTCTGGATGATGAGAAATAGTAAGGGCTGTCTGTTCACTTGTTCTTGTCCTTCATTACATCGAGAACTGTTCGCCGAGGTAGTACCGTCTCGCATCCGAGTCTTGAAGGATTTCTGCCTGGTCACCCTGGGCGATGATCCGCCCATCGTAGATGATGAATGATCGATCACAGACATTGAGAGTGTCTCGAACGTTATGGTCGGTCAGAAGCACTCCGATGCCTTGATCGGAGAGGTAGCGAATCACTTGTTGCAGATCCGCAACGGCTATCGGATCGACACCGCTGAACGGTTCATCGAGCAGGATCAAGGATGGTTCGGAGATTAAAGCTCGTGCCACCTCAAGTCGTCGTTTTTCGCCCCCAGAAAGAACCTCTCCCTTGCTATCGGCAACCCTCTCCAGACCAAAATCCTCGATGAGGTTCTCCAGGCGATCCGCTCGTTCCGGTTCGCTGAGAGGGCGTGTTTCCAGAACAGCGGCCAGGTTTTCCCGTGCCGTGAGGCCACGAAATACGGAGGTCTCCTGCGCCAGATATCCCATTCCACGGCGGGCTCGTTGGTACATCGGAAGCGTGGAGATCTCCTCTCCATTGAAAAACACCTGTCCCTGATCAGATCGGATCATTCCCATCGTCATGCGAAAAGTGGTGGTTTTTCCCGCACCGTTCTTACCCAGCAGGCCGATCACCGCACCGGGGGGAACATCGAATGAAACCCGGTCGACGACCCTTCGGTTGCTGTAAGATTTGCATAGATTTCTGACGGTGAGAATCATCGGATGAATCCGATCTCGTTTCGCCCTGGAAGGGCTGGCCAGAAGATGACAAAACCACGTCCCAGCAGATTTGAACGCGCAAACGATCCCCAGTACCGCGAATCCAGACTCGAAGGACTATTGTCTCCCATCACGAAGTACCTGTCGGCTTCGATCTGGTATTCAGAGGATATCGCATAGTTTCCATCGAGAGTCCAGTGCTGGTCACGGAACAACTGCAATTGCTCAATGGTGCCGCCGCATTGTTTTGCTCCGATGGAGACACTGCTGGCGAGTGCTATTTGAGTTCCAAGTCGGGTTCCCGAATCGATCTCCGAATCAGGTAGGCTGATCTCCGAAACCAGTTTGTCGTCGACGATCAAGCGGGCTGTTCGATCGACGATCTGTGCTTCAATTCGATACTGTTGATCGGGTGTCAGGGCCAATCCATCGACCGAGGTTAACAGCACAGGATCTTCTCCAGAGCGGATCAATTCGAGCACGGCACTTCCCGAGGAAAAGGGGAAGGACCAGCGATAATCCGATGGGAAGTTCTGTATTCCGATGGACAGCCGGGCTTCACTTTTACCCGGTTCAGGACTTGCCCGTAGTTCGGTGCGAATGCTCAGGTCACGCACCGGAGAGTTGATTCGATGAGATGATCCACGGAGTGGATTGTAATTGTACTTGTTGTCGACGCCGCGGACGTATTTCAGTTCCCCCTCATCCTGGATCAGATTGAAATCCCACCCGCTATCCTTTCGGACCCAGCCCGGTGAAGCATTCCAGGCGGCTTCAACCTGTCCTCTCTCTTCTACTGCAGAGTCATGGATGGTGATCCAGAAATGCTCCTGTACTGACAGAGGCTTCGCTTGAATCGAGCCATTGATATGGACATCGCCGTGGGCAATCTTGATCTTTTCGCCGGGAAGGCCCACCAGGCGCTTGATGTAGTTTCTTTCGCGATTGAATCGAAACACCACGACATCCCAGCGCTCCGGTTCCGTCCAGTTGTATCCCATCTTGTCGACCAGAATCTTGTTTCCATTCAAGACGTCGCCGAATTTTACGATGACCGGGAACCGGTAGGTGCATTCCTTGCACCAGGCTCGCATCGATATGGCGGGTTCTCTCTTGAGAGTGCCCGTTGAAGTGGGATGTACCTGTCCGCAGGAGGGGCACTGGATGCGGTTTTTCCCCTGGGTGGGAACTTCGATGGGCTTGTTCGTTTCGGAGCAAAGCCCCTCGAAGATCTCGATTCTGTTTCCCATTCTGATCTTGTTGGTGAGGCTGTCACTCTGGATGCCAACGTTGTTGTCCGTCTCGCAGTTGGGGCAGGGTACCGTGACGTGAAGTCCGTTGAGCCCTGGTGCCATCGAGCCGGTCGGGATTTCGTACGATTCAAATATGAAGTGGCGAATGATCAGTGCCAGCAAGATGGCGACCGTGATCGCCTCTATATTTTCGCGCAGAGATTTCCAGCTCATTTCTTCTCCTCGTCATCGAGTCGAAGAACTGCCATGAACGCATCCTGGGGAATCGAGACGCTACCGATCTGCTTCATTCGCTTCTTGCCTTCTTTTTGCTTTTCCAGAAGCTTACGCTTTCTCGAGATATCACCACCGTAGCACTTTGCCGTGACGTTTTTCATCAGGGCCTTGATGGTTTCCCTGGCTATGACCTTTCCGCCGATGGCCGCCTGTAACGGGACCTGGAACATGTGGCGCGGAATGACGGTTTTGAGTTTTTTCAGCAAGATTCGACCACGACGCTCGGCAACATCTTTGTGCAGTATCACGCTCAGAGCATCGACCGGATCTCCGTTGACCAGAATGTTCAGCCTGACCAGCTTATCCTTGCGGTAACACTTGAAGGAGTAATCGAGAGTTCCGTATCCGCGAGTCAACGATTTCAGTTTGTCGTAGAAGTCAGTGATGATTTCTGCAAGAGGCGCCTCATAGGTCATCTGCACTCGCGTGGGAGAGAGGAACTCACTCTTTCGCCATTCCCCCCGTTTTTCTTCCATCAGTTTCATCACCACTCCAATGTATTCCTTCGGGATGATGATGTTTGCTTCCACGATGGGTTCCCGTACTTCCTCTACCAGCATCGAATCGGGTAACTGACTGGGGCTGTCGATCAACTTGACCTGTTCGTCCTTCAAGAGGATCTCGTAAGTTACCGTCGGGGCGGTCTGGACCAGCACGATACCGGATTCTCTCTCGAGGCGTTCCTGAACGATTTCCATGTGTAACAGGCCGAGGAAACCGCAACGAAAACCGAAACCAAGTGCATCGGAAGACTCGGGCTGGAAGGTGAAGGAGGGATCGTTGAGTAACAACTTGTCGAGTGCGGTGCGAAGATCCTCGTAATCAGCGCTGTCGGCTGGATAAGTACCGCAGTAGACCATCGATTTGGGATTCTTGAATCCCGGTAGGATCTCCGTGGCCGGATCGAGACGGGTTGTCACGGTATCGCCGATCTTGATGTCGTGAATCGTCTTGATACTGGCAAAGAAGTACCCGACCTCGCCGGCTTCCAGAACGTCTGTCTTTTCCATATCCGGGCGGAAGTAGCCCACTTCATCTACCGAGTATTTCCTGCCGGTAGACATCAGGATGATGTCTTCCCCCTTGTGAATCCGGCCTTCCTTGATGCACAGGTAAACGATGACTCCTCGGTATTCGTCATAGTGGGAATCAAAAATTAATGCCCTGAGGGGGATTTCTCGATCTGCTTCGGGTGGGGGAACGAATGTGACAATCGCTTCGAGCAATTCGGCTGTTCCCTCGCCGGTCTTGGCAGAGCAACGTATCGCTTCCTGCTTGTGGAAGCCAAATGTTTGCGAGAGTTCGTCATCGACTTCAGATGGTCGAGCTGTGGTGAGGTCGATCTTGTTCATCACGGGGATGATCTCCAGACCGCCTTCGATGGCCAGGAACGCATTGGCGACAGTCTGGGCTTCCACTCCTTGCGCTGCATCCACTACCAGCAGTGCTCCCTGGCAAGCAGCAAGGCTCCTGGAAACTTCATACCCGAAATCGACGTGTCCCGGGGTATCGATCAGATTGAGCAGATAGGTTTCACCGTCATCGGCCTTGTATTCCATTCGAACCGTTTTGGCCTTGATGGTGATTCCACGTTCCTTTTCCAGGTCCATATCGTCGAGCAGTTGATCTCGGAATTCTCTTTCAGTGATGGTGCCGGTCCTCAAGAGGAGGCGGTCAGCGAGAGTCGACTTGCCGTGGTCGATATGCGCCACGATGGAAAAGTTCCTGATCTTGTTGGCGGGATAACTCAACGATAGCCTCCCGCGGTTCCGAGCTCGTTGTAAAGCTCGGCAAAGCGTCTCACAGCACGCCCCCTGTGACTGATGGCATCTTTCTGGGCGGCTGTCATTTCAGCGAAGGTGAGAGTGTTGTCGAGGGGGAGGAATACCGGGTCATAGCCAAAGCCATCGGTACCCCTGGCTTCCTGTGTGATGGATCCCGAGCATTTCTCTTCGACGGTCAAGATGACCTGATCTCCATCGCATAGTGCCAGTACGCACCGAAATTCCGCACCTCGTTGAGGCTCGGGAAGATCCCCCAGTTCCTTCAGCAACTTATCGACGTTGTCGCGGAAGGTGGCATTTTCCCCGGCCCAGCGGGCAGCACGAACCCCTGGCAGCCCATCCAGGGCTTCGACCATCAGGCCGGTATCATCCGCGAGCGCGGGCATGCCACTCCAGCGGGAAAAGGCGGTGGCCTTGATGATGGCGTTCTCCAGCAGGGTTTCACCGTCTTCCACCGGATCTGGCGCGGCACTGGACAGTTGCGGTTCGAGATCGCCGGGTCGCAACAATTTGCCCTCTTCGAGGGCGAGTTCGCGGCAGATTTCATCGTGTTTGTGGGGGTTTCCTGAGGCAATCAGAATCGTCTGGTCTGACCAAGGGATCACGAGGTACTCCGAGATTTCGAGACTGGGGAGGTCCCCTGGGGTCCGGCGTGCCGTGGATGCTACGGAAGTGGGACCGCTTGCGCAAGGAGACCCGGCGGCCGACGCGGACTTCTTCATCGGCGTGATCAGCCAGATATGGGCCAGATATCGTCCGCCAGCAGCGAGTGAACCTGACGAATTCCATCCTGGGCGGCGTCGATCACCTTCTGAAGAGTGTCCATGGCGATCGGTCCATCTTCGCAACCACCGACGATTTCCACCACCTCACCGCTGGCAGTGCCGATCAAATTGAGATCGATGCTCGCTGCACTGTCTTCGGGATAGTCCAGATCGACCAGTAGCTGGTTTTCATGGATTCCGGCACTCATCGCGAGAATTACCGCCCGTCTCGGATCGGTGGCGAAAATACCTGTTTTGAGGTTTTCTTCGACCAGGCAACCCAGGGCGACCGCCGTGGCATTGATGCAGGCGGTGCGGGTTCCTCCATCTGCCTGCAGCACGTCACAATCGACTCGAATCGTGTAGCCGGGAATCAGCGAAAGATCGAGACTGGCACGTAATGCTCTGCCGACCAGCCGCCGAATCTCGATCGCCCGACCATCCTGCTTTCCCGCACCGGACCGGTCGATTCGAGGTTCGACCGAGTAGGGCATCATGTGGTAGTCAGCGGTGGCCCAACCAGCGGGGCGCTGGAGCCACTTCGGTGTTCCCTCTTCGACCCGGGCAACGCAGAGGATTGCGGTACCGCCACAGAGATAGCGAACACTCGCCGGAATTCCCGGCACGATTCCTCTGGAAATCTCTATCGGCCGGGGGGAATCGGCACTTCTTTCGTCTCTTCGCATCGCGGCGGGATCCCTTCTCGAATTTGGGCACACTTTAACAGCCAGAGAGCAAGGTTGAATCCTACTGCAACATGGCGGGGCAGGGGCGATTTCTGTTGGGAAACCGTTAGAATCTCTCCTAGAGTTGCGTCAAGGAAGGAACATCGCATGAGAATCCTGGTGGTGGGGGGTGCTGGATACATCGGAAGCCATTGTGTTCTTGAGAGCCTTCGCGCCGGACACGAGGTGGTGGTACTCGACGACTTACGAACCGGTCACAGGGAAGCGATTTCCGAAGTAGACCTGATCGAGGGCAGTATCCACGAGCCTCGTGTTCTCCGTTCCGCGTTCGAGTCCTATCAATTCGATGCCGTTTTTCACCTGGCAGCCTCCTGTAGCGTTCCCGAATCGATGAAGATCCCTGCGGTCTACTATCACAATAATCTTGCGGGAACGCTCAATCTGGTCGAGGCGATGCTGGAGGCGGGGGTCCAGAATCTGGTGCACTCCTCCACGGCAGCGGTCTATGGTGATCCGGAAGAGATACCAATTCCGGAAACTCACCGGCTGGTGCCGGTCAATCCCTACGGCGATTCGAAGAAATTGATCGAGGATTCCCTCTCGGCCATCGCCGGGCGGCATCCTCTGAAACACGTCTGCTTGCGTTATTTCAATGCTGCTGGTGCGGATGCTTCCGGGTTGGTTGGAGAAGATCACAAGGACGAGAGTCATCTGGTGCCTCTCTTGCTCCAGTGTGCTCTGGGTACGAGAGAACGGTTTCTCATCTTTGGTACCGATTGGGATACCCCGGATGGGACCTGTGTGCGTGATTACGTTCACGTGACCGATATCGCGAGGGCTCATCTACTGGCGCTGGACAAGATCTCGGATGTGGCTGGACACGCCATCAATCTGGGATCGTCTCACGGAGCCAGTGTTCGAGAGGTTGTCGAGGTTGCCAAATCCATCTCCGGAATTGACTTCAGAGTAGATGAAGAGGGTCGACGAGAAGGAGACCCTTCGACCCTGCTCGCCTCAAACGAAAAGGCGAAGTCGATGCTGGGTTGGAGCCCAGATCATAGTGACCTCTCCTTCATCGTGGAAACTGCCTGGCGCTGGCATCGCACTCATCCTTCTGGCTACGGCAGCGCTGTTTTACCGATGGGATCCGGTTCGACACGCTTTGGTGATCTGGCGGTGAAGCTAGGGTTTGTTTCCAGCGAAGATGTCAATCGAGTGCTTCAAGAGCAGGAGCGTGTGAAGCAAAGCGGAAGAGGGCACAAGATGATGGGACTCTGCATGATCGAGATGGGACTCATCTCGACCACTCAACTGGTCGAGATCTTGCGTCAATACGAGCAGGACGGAAGCACTTGATTAAGTTGATGCTGCAAACTCTTGCTGCACTGGCAGCAGCCTTGTTCGTTGGGTGCGGGACAGTTCCCGGCGAACCTTCTCGCGCAGGTAGCTATTACCCGGTCGGTGAAGTAACGACAGCTGTCGAAGCCCAGCCCCAGCGCTCATCGAACCGGGTTCTGGCGCGGGTCGGAGATGACATCATCACCGAGGGGGAACTGCGAGATCGAATTTTTGATCGTTACTATGGGGCTCGGGCTCTCAATGGTCTGGTCAGAGAATCTCTTTTCATCTCGGAAGCTGAAAAGCTCGATCTTCGGATCGTTGCCGAGGAGGTTGCTCAGCAGGTAGAACAGGAACTGGACCGGATCCTCGGCCAATCCTTTGATGAACGGATGGCGGCAAAATTGCGACTGGAGAAGCAGGGGTTGCTGGAAAGCGACCTTCGTCGGGAAATTGCCCTGGAAGTGGGGCCGGCTCTGTTGATCCAGAAAGTCGTTTCAGCGCACCGACAGATCGAAGAGGAGCAAATCCTGGATCTGTGGAGAGCGACCTGGAAGGAGCCTCGTCGTCTGATTGAGCACATCGCCTTTCCGAAGGGCGATGCGGACCAGGAAGAGCTACAGAGTATTGAACAATGGGCCCGGCAGACCGCCAAGATTCTTCAATCGGGAACCACGGTACAGGCTGCCGTGCAAAATCCGGTAGGTCTGAGGTCTTCCTTCACCCCGAAAATTGGTGGGGGCTGGGTCCGGGAGTCTGATCTGGCGGCCAGTCCCATCTTTTACGAGGTTTTTCAGATCGGGGTGGGAGAAGTGCTCGGTCCCATCGATGAAGAGAATTTCGGTTGGCATCTGTTCCGGGTGGTGGAGACGAAGCCCACTCGATCTTATTCTGACGTGCGGGAGCAATTGCTCCAGGAATTGAGGGATCTGCCTGCCACCGACGCAGAGATCCTTCAGGTGGAACAGAAAATCAGGAGCAGGATTCCCGTCATTATCGAATCGAACCCAATTCCAGCGAATGGCCAGCGACCTTAAGGAGATCGATGATTTCTAGAGATCGGGATGGTTCTGAAACCACTCCGGAGACGACAGGCGAGCTTTCAACCGATGGGACTTCTGCCCCTCTGGAGGGCGAAGCTCTGCGCAGTACCATCGAGGCGATTTTGTTTGCCTCTGCCGAACCCGTTTCTCGACGTCGCTTGAATGCAATGCTGCGAGAAGCGCCCAAGGGTGCGGTTCGTGATGAACTGCTCGCTCTCGAAGCAGAACTGGTAACCACCGGTAGAGGGTACATATTGCATGAGGACGGTGCTGGTTTGCGTCTTCTGACCAAGCCGGAGTACGCACCCTTTGTCGCCAGGTTACGAGGAGAGGGGCGAAGGATTCGCCTCAGCTCCGCCGCCTTCGAGACCCTGGCAGTGATCGCTTATCGTCAACCGGTTCGTCGAGCCGATCTGGAAGCGGTTCGGGGGGTACAGTGTGGGCCTATTCTCAAGAATCTGATGGAGTGGAATCTGGTCCGGGTGACCGGCCAGGAAGATTCGGTGGGTCGACCGCTACTCTACGGAACCACCAGTGAATTTCTTGAACTGCTAGGTCTTTCCGGTCTGGACGATTTACCCGAGCCGGAGCGGCTCAGAGAACAGGGTTCTGATCGAGGCCTGGAGATCCTGGATGATCTGCTTTGCACCAATGACGAGTCGGAGGATCACGGCGAGACAAGTTCCGGGAAGCACCATCCTGCCGACAAAGACGGGCAAGCGGGGGTATCTGAGCTACCACCTGGCGAGAATCTGGATGACTGGGTTCCTGACGGCTGGGAAGGGGACTAGCCCTCTCCGGTCGCCTTGACACCTCGGAGGCGATGGCTAACATTGGCCTCTTCCGCGCGCCGGTAGCTCAATTGGATAGAGCACCTGACTACGGATCAGGAGGTTGGGGGTTCGAATCCTCCCCGGCGTATTCGTTCAAAACCTGACCAGGAGTGGAGTGCCTCAGGTGGACGTCTCCTGGCTCGATGACAACCAAGACATCCCGCAGATGCAGCTTGCGCTCCAGGAAGCGCGCTCTGCCAGTGAGGATGGAGAAGTGCCGGTTGGGGCTGTGATCTGGCATCCGGAACGGGGTGTGATCGCGCGTGCTCGCAATTCGAAGGAGACGCTGCGAGATCCGACCGCTCATGCCGAGATTTTGGCACTGGGCCAGGCGGCACAGGCACTGGACGGATGGCGACTGGAAGGTTGCACCCTTTATTGCACTCTTGAGCCGTGTCCGATGTGTGCTGGAGCGATCCTCCAGGCGAGAATCGATCGCGTAGTTTTTGGAGCGTCCGATTCTCGCTGGGGAGCTGTCGAAACCAAGCTGGGGGTATTCCAGCCGGGACTGTTCAATCATGATGTGTCCTGGGTTGGAGGAGTCCTGGCAGAGGAATCTGCCGATCTCTTGCGTTCTTTTTTTCGGGAATGCAGACGATTGGCAGATGGCAAGAAAGATGAGTCTTGAGCTAAGGAGAGGTGCCAGAGTGGTCGATTGGGCCGGTTTCGAAAACCGGTGAGCCTTCACGGGTTCCGTGGGTTCGAATCCCACCCTCTCCGCCAATGACTCAGAGTGACAGTTTCTCCCCGCAGGAGGGCTGGAATTACTTCGAGACCTAGTGAAAAATGGTGGCATGAGGCACACTGTCGATGACAGAGATGCTTGCGTGTGATGTCGGTTTGTGCCGACTGATAGGACTCCGGAGAGGTGTCCGAGTGGCTTAAGGAGCACGCTTGGAAAGCGTGTGTGCGTTGACGCGTACCGTGGGTTCGAATCCCACCCTCTCCGCCAATTTAAATAGTCGATGCGGTTTCCTTCAGGAAGCCGTGTTGTTGAGATCCGGGGTCCGGGCGACTGGCGGCCCGTGAACCTGGTCAGGCCCTGACGGGAGCAGCCATGTCGGTCACCGTTGGTGTGCTTCGGGCTCCGGTCTCCTCTCTTTCCTGCCTGGTTCCCGGGCTGATTCCAGAGCCTCAAAATTGGCGATACTGGTGTCATTGCGCCCTACACTTTCGATTTCACGCCTTGCGATTCTGAGCGGGTCCGGTTCAGATGAATCCATGAATGAAACGACCCCTACCATCGAATCGACAGAAGGAAACCTCTCCGGGGGTGATGGCCGCTATCAGGTGATCGCCAGGCGGTATCGTCCGCGTAAATTCGCTGAAGTTGTCGGGCAGGAAGCGGTCTCGGAAGCGATCCGTCAGGCAATTTTGCAGCAACGACTTGCCCACGCCTATCTATTTTGTGGTCCACGGGGAGTCGGCAAAACATCGATGGCGAGAATCTTTGCCGCCGCTCTGCAGTGCCCCGATGCGGTGGACGGTAATTCTTGTGGTCAGTGCTCCACCTGTCAGAGGATTCATCTGGGAGAAGATTCCGATGTCACCGAACTGGATGGGGCTTCCCATCGGGGGATTGATGATATTCGAAACCTGATAGAGCACGTTCAGTATGCCCCGACCCAGGGACAGTACAGGGTCTTCATCATCGATGAAGTTCACATGTTGACCCGTGAAGCATTCAACTCATTGCTCAAGACGCTGGAAGAGCCTCCCGCCCACGTAAAATTTATATTTGCGACAACCGAACCGGAGCGGGTCATCCCGACGGTTCTTTCCCGCTGTCAGCGTTGTGATTTCTGCTCGATCTCCAGTTCCGATATCGTCCGCAGGCTCGAACAGATCTGCCAGGAAGAAGGTGTCACGGCTGGTGAGGAATTGCTGGAAAACATCGCTTCTCTGGCCCGTGGTGGAATGCGCGATGCGCAATCGCTGCTCGACCAGGTGCTTTCATTCGCTGGCGACCAGCCAGGGGCCGAAGACCTCGATCGAATCACCGGCAGGGTTTCACCTCAATCCCTTGAGCAACTTCTGGAGGCGGTTGATTCAGGTGATCTTTCGCAAGTCATCGAGGTTCTGACTCCCATCTTTGGTGGTGGAACTGAACCATCGGTATTGACCGAGCAGATCGCCGATCAATTGAGACAGAGAATGCACGATGGTGTTGCCGGCGACTGGAGTGAAAAGGATCTGGAAGCGAACTTGCTGGCCCAGGAAATTCTGCAGGAGACGCGTCAAAAACTACGTCGGCAGGACCGAGGAGAGCTGGTCCTGGAACTGGCCTTGATGCGTATGGCGACTCTCCATTGCCTGGTTCCGCTGAGTGTTTCTGCGGTAGCGGTTTCCTCGGCTCCGGAGATGAAACAATCCACGGTATCTACGGGGGGAGCTGAAGCCTCCTCCGCCGGAAGAGCTGCAATCGCCAGGAAAGCGGTGGAGAGATCGGTTCAGGAGGCATCTTCGGCAACTCAGCAAGGTTCTCCAGCGGCTGAGAATCCTGCTCCTTCACAGGTGGCTCCCGCGGTGGACGAAGAACCGGCAGCGGAAGTGTTCGAACAACTGGTGCAGCTGGTGGCAGGCGATTCTCCGATGCTCGCTCGGCGAATTCGTGCTGAAGGAAAACTGACCCCGGACGGAAACGAATGGCAACTCCACGCTTCTGAGGTACTCAAACTGGAACTCGCGCAGGACTCTGCCGTGAAAGCGCTCGACAGGTGGCAGCGTCAGCATGGCACCCTCGTCATCATGTCAGCAGAAGCCTCCGGGCCGGAGGAGAAGCCTGCTGAAACGCCGTCCGACCAGCCGGATAAACCCGAAATCATTCACCAGGCGGAAGAGATTTTTTCCAGTAATGCACGTCACCGAGGTCCGAGTTCCTCATAGAACCGGATTCCAGAGTTGAGTCTAGAAGGAGTTTGAGCATGTCGACCGGCGATCTAGGGGGCCTGTTTCAGCAGGCCCAGAAGATGCAAAAAGAGCTGAAGGCAGTCCAGGAAGATCTCAAGCAGCGAACCGTGGTCGGGGAGTCAGGGAGTGGCCTCGTCAAGGTGTTCGTCAACGGTCAGCAGGAAGTACTGAAGGTCGAAATCGATCCCGACGCGATCGATCCAGACGACGCAGATCTGCTGGAGGATCTTGTTCTGGTAGCGGTCCAGCAGGCTCTGGAGAAGGCCAAAGAGCTGTCAGATCAGGAAACTTCCCGGATCACCGGCGGGATGTCTTTTCCTGGGATGTCGTAGGGGGGAACGTTGGCAGGAGAGGGACTCCTTGGCGATTTGATCGAGGCTTTTGCAACCTTGCCCGGGATCGGGCAGAAGAGTGCAGAACGACTCGCTTATCACGTATTGAAGATGCCTCGTGAAGAGGCGATGCGAATTTCTGAAGCGATAAGACGTGTCAAAGACGATCTGCGCCGTTGCAGTGTTTGCCAGGACATCAGTGAACAAGAAATTTGTTCGATCTGTGGTGACGATACAAGGGAACGCAGCCGGATCTGTGTGATCGAGCAGCCCAAAGATCTTCGTGCGATCGAGGACAGTGGTTCCTATCGAGGACTGTATCACGTACTGGGTGCTTCCTTCTCCCCTCTGGAAGAGCGAGGGGCCGAACAGATTTCTCTCAACAAGCTGGTGGAGAGGAGCCGATCGGAGGAGGTGGAGGAGGTGATTCTCGCCACCAATCCAGATTTCGAGGGGGACGGAACCGCTCTGCTGGTCACCGAGTCCCTGGTCCAGGCGGGTGTCGAGGTGACACGCCTGGCGAGAGGAATACCGACCGGTGGACAGATCGAATACATGAACCGCAGCATCCTTCGAGATGCAGTCGAAGGACGAAGTTCGTTTGAGACAGTGAAGGAACCAGAGTGAACAGGGATCGATCGGCAACAACATGGGTCATCAGGTCGATGGTCGCGTCGATTCTGGTGTTATTGACACTGCAGCCACGGTGTCTTCCTGGCCAGGAATTGATTGTCCTCGAGGGGCAGAAGTCGGTGGTCTCGATGAAGATGCTTCGAAGCCAACCGTCCATCGATTCCGACTGGTTTCCGGTACTTCTGACCATCGACAATAAACTGCAGAACAGCAGCGGCATCTTTGACATCCAGATGGGAACCCATTCGACTGAAGATATTGATCCCTTGTACTGGCGTACCCGCCTGGAAGTTCCTGCAGGACAGGTCACGAGGAAACTGGTGGGCCTTCCGATGTCCTGGAACTGGTACAATTCGTGGCAGCACAATCAAAATTTTGAGGTGTCTGTTAGCAGAGATGGGCAAGCGCTATCGGTCGCTGGCAGAGATCAAGAGTTCTCTGGCCGCAGCTGGATCACCAGTCGAAAACCGAGCGAGACTAACCAGGGTTACGCTCTGGTGCTGTTGGAGGTGACATCCGCTGCCCATCAATCTTCGGAATCGTTCGACTGGAGAGACATCCAGCGCAGTGGGAATGAACGGTTTAATGCCAATAACCTGATCATCGGTGCGGAGGAGCTACCACAGAATCGCGAAGCCCTGCTGGGCGTCGATATGGTTTTGCTCCAGGGGATTGATCCGGAAGATCTCGCGATCGGTCAACGAAAGGCGTTGCGGGGAGCGGTCGAAGCAGGCCTGGTGGTGCTTTTGCGTCCTGATGAGAAGGGGCGAGGTCTTCGCTGGTTACCGGGGTCTTCGGTCGAACCCGTGGTGTATTTTGATTCCGATGGCAAGGAACGAGTTCGTTTTCCCGTGACGGGTGCAAGGGTCAAGAAACTCACCACGGATTGCGATTCAGTGGCTCAGGGATTGGGACGCTGGCTGGTACTGGAAAGGCCGAATGGTCCCTGGGAATTACCCTCGGCAGCGGGGTTGCGTCATCCCTGGCACCTGGGTTCTGCCAGGGCACGTCTGGAGAGTGGCTACCCGCTCAAGCAATTTCTGGAATCGATAGATCTCACCCAGCGGGCTGGAAATCCTCTGCGTTTGATTTTGATTCTGGGTCTCTGCTACGTTTGCGTCCTGTGGCCTGTGATCGGAACCATCCTGAAGAATCGCGGAAAGCTTCCTCACATGCTATGGCTGCAACCGGTTGTGGGTGCCAGCTGTATTCTGCTTGTGTTCATCATTTCTACCTTTCGCCTGGGTATCCTGCCGCGCATGGAGACGGAAGCATTGCTGGTGCGTTTTCCGGGTCAGGATCATGGAGTGATCTATCTGATCGATAGTTCTTACGCTCCGACCGGTGGAAGAAAGGACTTTCCAGCCACTTCTACTTTGCCGGTTCTACCACTGGCGGTGGGAGCCAGTACTCAGAACCATACCTTGACTCTGGCCAAGGATGGCACCACCCAGGTTTCGAGTAATCGTAAGATTCGTACCACCAGTCACCACGTTCGTTGCGATGTCGTGCAGGTGCCACCATCTGTACGGGAAGTCATGATGAATGAGGGGATCTTCACCAGTGATCCCGGTGAGACATTTCGCCAGCTCCTGGCCAGCGAACCGGGCACCAAGGCCAGTCTCGTCTCATTTGGCTTCAGGGATGCCATGCCAGAAGGAGCAACTCGCCATATCTCGTCGCGTTCTCCTTCATGGAGTCGGGGAGATGAGGCAACGATCCAGTGTCGTGGGCTGGAACGATCAAAGATCGGTGCGTTCTTTGACGAAGAGCAAGTTTCGAAACTGGGAATCGATCCGGAGGTGATGCTCACCATCTTCGATGCAGCACTGGTGACCAGTGACGGAGATATCCGATGAGCCTGGTCACGACTCCGATCATCCAGGTGCGCGATCTTTTGATGCGCTTCGACAAGAAGGAAGCGGTATCTTCAATATCATTCGATGTCCCCCGGGGTGTGATTCATGGATTCATCGGCCCCAACGGTGCAGGAAAAACCACCACAATCAGGATTCTTGCCTCGCTGTTGATACCGACTGCAGGAGGTGCCTGGATTGACGGTGCCAATGTGGTTACCGAACCCGAAGAGGTGCGCCGCCGACTTGGCTACATGCCGGACTATGTCGGAGTTTATGAGGGATTGTCGGTTCAGGAGTACCTGGACTTTTTCGCAATGGCTCATCGATTGACTCCTGCAAGGCGTAAGTCCTCGATCTCCGATGTGGTCGAACTGACCGATCTCGGGAATCTGCTTGGAACAGAAGTGCATGTTCTGTCGAAGGGGATGCGCCAGCGCCTGTGCCTGGCACAAACCTTGTTACATGAACCAGATCTGTTGATCCTGGATGAACCCGCCAGTGGCCTCGATCCGAGAGCGAGAATCGAGTTTCGCGGCTTGCTGACCGAGTTGCGACGCCTTGGCAAGACCGTTTTCCTGTCGAGTCACATACTCTCAGAGTTGTCACCCATCTGTGATTCGGTCAGCATCATCGAAAAAGGGAAACTGGTGGCGGACGGTTCTCTCGAGGAGATCCAGAGGAAAATGAGAGGGTCGTCGGTCACCTACGAGGTGGTTCTTCTCGATGAGTCGAGCGAGGTCGAGCCAGTATTACGCGAGATTCCCGAGGTGGGATCTGTCATGGTGGAGGGACGCAAGGTTCGCTTTGACTGGGATGGCGACGATGAATTGATCTACCGGGTGTGGGGGGCGCTGGCGGCCAAGAATATCGCCTTCACAGGGGTTCGCCGTGAGGAAGACGATCTTGAGAATCTCTTCATGAGTTTGACAACGGGAGAGGTTCAATGAACCAACTCGTCAAGCCCTCTGGCATCGGGATGGCGATCGTCCAGAAGGAACTGATTCTTCGGTTCCGCCGCTTTCGATCTCTCGTCATCCAGTTGATCTTTGCCGCGGTGCTGGGCGGGGCAATGTGGATTGCATCTCTCAACTCCTCCATCGGCGGGTCGGTATCTCCCGAGGATCATGCTCAGTGGTTGGTAACGGTCTTCTTCAGTGTCCAGCTGGCTGCATTGTTCCTGGTCATTCCGGCTCTCGGGGCAGTGAGCATCACTACCGAGAGATTGGGCAAGACCTGGGATCTCTTGATCGGTACCGATCTGTCTCCGGGGGAAATCGTACGAGGCAAATTGCTGGGACTTCTTGGCATGGCATTCTATTTCATGTTTCTCCCGGCCCCGCTACTCGCCCTCACATCGTTGTTTGGTGGAGTATCGATCGGTTCGATTCTGTTCGAGTACTTTTTCCAGATGTTGATTGCTCTTTTGCTGGGTGGTTGCGCCTTGCTTTCATCTGCTGCTTCCAGAGGTACCGCCAGGGCAATTCTACAGGTGTTGCCAGTGTCGGGATTCGGCATGATGTTCACACTCGGTTTCCTGACCAATGAGGTGTATAGCGAGGGACTCCTGGTTCTTGACTACATCTTGCAGACCCAGCCGCCACTGCAGTTCTGGTTGCTGTCGATTCCCATGTACATCTTTGCTGTCGTCGGCACATTGATGGGGGCGACATACTTCCTTTCCGGTACGGAGTCTTCACGAGAAATTCCGATTCGGATCTTGGTTCTGGCGATTTTTCTGACGGTCGGAGCGATCTACCTGTATTCGATTGCGCCATTCATGGGAATGGGCACGAGTACACTGACGAGAGGTCACGGCGAGTTTCTGATCATCTGCATCGGGTTTGTCCCGCTGGTGGTGCTAAGAATGGCGGGAGGTGGGCCCAGGGTTCCATTGCGCGTTGCCCAGATCTACCAGAGAGGTAATCCGATAACGAGGATTGGCTATTTTCTGTTGCCCGGTGGGATCCGAAACCTGGTTTACCCCTTCATTTTGTTCTGTATACCATTCGTCCTGGTGTGGATTCTGAAACAGATAGAACTGGGAAATTTGGCCCAGGTGTCTCCAAATTTTGATCTCGATCGATTCCACGAGCTAATGGGACATTTCGGGGATCGCCTCATCGCGCTGTTTCTGTGGGGCGTATCAGTGATAGCTCTTTGCTGGTTATTTGCGCAACTTGGCTTTGGCAGCATAGTCAGCAGTGCTCTGACCATCGGAGTTCACGTCTCATTGCTGATGTTTGTTGTAACGATGTCAGTAATAACCGCTGGAGGGATCTCAAATCCAACAACAATACCGGGTTCCTATCTTTCGCCATTGTGGATGATCGGGTTCGCCTCGGTGAACTCACAGGTCAGCACCGAGTTGCTGAATGATAGCAATCTGTTTAGCATCGTTTGCACGGTACTATTTATAGCTGGTGGAGTTCTCACTTCGAAGGGGAAGGGACTTCCCGTGTTCATGGTCCAGCGGCCAGGAATGGATCAATTGTACCTGGAGTTACCGAAAGAGGAGTCTTGATGCGACGTCTAGTGGTGTTGCTATTACTATCGCTGTTGCTTCCCGGTTTTTTGTGGGCTGATACCATCCATCTCAAAGACGGTCGCAAGTTAGAAGGCAAGATTCTCGAGGAGACAGAGAACGAAGTGAAAATCGAGGTGCAGTTCGGGCGATCACGGGCGAAAATGACCGTAGAGCGTAAGGATATCGTTCGCATCGAACGGGGTGCTCTTCCCGATGAAGAGTTCAGAAAGAGGCTGGAAGCACTCGACCCTGCGGATCTTGAAGGCCATCAGGCCCTCATCGAATGGTGTCAGGAGAAGAAACTACTCGACCAGGCCAAGCTAGTTCGGGCTCGCCTTTCGGAGGTCACCCTGGCCGCCAAGAAGAAGGCCAATCCGAAAGGCTGGTGTCGACCCTGCGGAGCGAACGGCAAGGTGGAATGCGCCGCCTGTGCCGGTAAAGGAGCCCTTGAGGAACCCTGTCAGCGTTGTGGGGGAAGTGGTGGACTGTCATGCCGGACCTGTGTCCTGAAAGAAGATGGGTTACTTGATTGTCGCCGCTGTGGCGGAGCTGGTTCTTACGAGAGATTCGATCCGACCAAGGGCCGTAAGGTGAAAACTCGCTGTGGTGACTGCAGCGGTAAGGGAAAGATCCCCTGTCCAACCTGTAACGGAAAAGGGAAAGCACCGTGCAAGGATTGCAAGGGTAAAGGTGGAGCGCCGGTTCCCTGTGAAGGATGTCAAGGTAAGAAAAAGACGAACTGCAAGAAGTGTGAAGGATCGGGCATCACCGTCGATCCCGCAGGAAAAAAGCCTCCGATCCCGCCCAAGGAGGAGAAGCCAGAGCCGCGAAAGAAACCTGTAATTGAGGCGGATCCGTTCGGGTAATCTCGGTTCAATCCTTGAGATCGATGACCAGCAACATCGCGCCTGCGGCGACCGCATCTCCCTCGGAGACCATGATCTGCGCCACGGTTCCTGATACCGGCGCTGCGATCTCGTTTTCCATCTTCATCGCCTCCAGGATCAATATGGGAGATCCTGCCTCGATTTCGTCGCCGGGGGAGGCAAGAATTTTCCTGACGATTCCTGGCATGATGCTCTGGACCCGGTGATGACCACTGGCGCCTGGGCCGGAGCGGACCTCCCGGGTGATGAGATCGATGGGGTCAAGAACCTCAAGCTCCATCGGGGTGTGATCGAGCAAGAAACGAACTGGAGTTCCTGCACGGTTTCCCGGTAGCAAGGTTATGGTTTTACTCTCTCCTCCGGTGATGAGGCGTAATACGGCCCCCTCTTCCAGTGTCTCTACCCGTGCTTCGATCAGTTCTCCGTCAGGGAACCGTAGTTTCCATTCTCGCCCGAGTGGATCGCATTGCGCATCGATTTCTCGGACCTGGTCGTCCCATTCAATCTGGTACTTCATAGCAGTGGATTCCGAATTCCATCAATACGAGCGGCTTTTCCCCAGGCTCCGCCGCCAGGAACTGCTGGTGACGATTGCTTGCGTGCAGTTCCGAGAGCGTGGCGAGCGATGACCGCTGAGACCAATTGCAGTGTATCTGGATCCAGTTTCTCTTCGGCGCGTTGCCGGAGCCAGCTTTCCAGTGTCGATGTATTGAACTGACCTGCGATGAACCAATCCTGATTACAGAGTTCGATTCCGAGTGGAACGGTGGTGTGAATGCCGCCGATTCTGAGTCTAGAGAGCAAGGCAGACAGGCGTTCGATTGCCTGATTGCGGTTCTCTCCCCAGACGATGGCCTTGGCGAGCATCGGATCGTAGTAGGGCGTGATCTCAAGGCCCTCCCGCAGGGAGCCATCGATTCTGCAAAAAGGTGCATGTGGGATTCGAAGGGCGCGAATCTGGCCAGTGGAGGGGATGAAGTTGCGGTAGGGGTCCTCGGCACAGATGCGGAATTCGATCGACCAGCCGCGCAAAGGGATTTCAGGATCGTGTTCCAGTTTCCTGCCAGCAGCAATATCAAGTTGCATTCCAACCAGATCGATTCCAGAGACCATCTCGGTCACAGGATGCTCAACCTGGAGTCTGGTGTTCATCTCCAGAAAATAGAAATCCTCGGTCGACTCATCGTAGAGGAACTCCATCGTACCGGCCCCTCGATAATTGATGGAGGAAGCTCCTGAGATGGCGGCAGCACGGATTCTGGATCTGACCTCATCAGAGATTACGGCCGATGGGCTCTCCTCCAGGACTTTTTGATGGTTTCGTTGAAGGGAGCATTCACGCTCTCCAAGAAACCAGATGGATCCCGATCCGTCACCAACGATTTGAGCTTCGATATGCCGAGAAGGGCTGACAAAGCGTTCGATGTAGACGCGTCCGTCAGAAAATGCCGCCTGTGCTTCCGATTGGGTTCTTTCCCATGCCGAAACCAGGTCCTGTTTCTGTTCGACCAGGCGGATGCCTTTTCCTCCGCCACCACCAGCAGCTTTGATCAGAAGTGGATATCCAATTCGTTTCGCTTCCTTCTGGAGGGTCTCCTGATCTTCGATGGGGTCTTCAGTTCCCGGGATTACAGGAACGGATGCAGCTTCCATCAAGGCGCGAGCTCGAACCTTGTCTCCCATCGATTCGATTTGATCGGGAGTGGGACCGATGAAGATCAGGCCCGCTTCTTCCACGGCCCTGGCGAAGTTTGCGTTTTCGGAAAGAAACCCGTACCCGGGGTGGATGGCATCAGCTTCGGTACGTTGCGCGGCTTCGATGAGCTTGTCGAACCGGAGATAGGATTCTGCCGGAGGGGCCGGGCCAATCCGGACCGCTTCATCAGCGGCATAGCGATGAGGTGCGGAAGCGTCTGCTTCGGAATAAACCGCTACCGTCTCGATTCCACGCTCACGACATCCCTGAAAGATACGAATCGCAATCTCGCCACGATTGGCGACCAGAACTCTGCGGATTCGGGGTCTGGACTTCTTGCTCATAGAGGTTCATTTCCATGTTTCTTGGCGGGATTCTGGTCCCTTTTTCCTGCCAGCAATCTCAAGCCTTCGATCAATCTCGGTCTGGTTTCCGGTTCCTCGATGACGGCGTCGATGTAGCCTCTTTCTGCTGCATTGAAGGGGTTGGCAAACAGATTTTCGTATTCCTCGGTTCTCTTCGCGGAGACCTCCCCAGGAGTATCGGAGGCAGCGATTTCTTTCCTGAAAAGGATCTCCACGGCACCCGGAGCTCCCATCACCGCAATTTCTGCTGAAGGCCATGCCAGATTCAAGTCGCCTCGGATGTGCTTGGAGGACATGACGTCATAAGCACCGCCATAGGCCTTGCGGGTGATCACGGTCAACTTCGGAACCGTTGCTTCGCAGTAGGCATAGAGCAGTTTCGCTCCATGGGTGATGATCCCATTCCACTCCTGGTCAGTTCCCGGCAAGAAACCAGGGACATCGACAAAGGTCAGGATGGGGATATTGAAGCAGTCAAGAAAGCGAACGAACCGTGCTGCCTTGACAGATGCATGAATATCGAGGCATCCGGCGAGTACTGCCGGTTGGTTGGCCACGATCCCCACCGTCTTTCCATCCATTCTTGCAAATGAGGTGATGATGTTCTTCGCGAAATCCTGCTGGACCTCCATCATCGAATCGCGGTCGACCACCCTCCGGAGAATCTCGATCATGTCGTATGGCTTCTCCCGACCTTCGGGAACGATGGTGGAGAGTTCCGGATCCGCCCGGTCAGGAGGATCGTCACAGGGAGATTCGGGAGGGGATTCCAGATTGTTGGATGGAAGATAGGAGAGCAGCCTTCGGATTTCTTCGAGACAGTGGCGATCGTCTCGACAGCGGAAGTGAGAGACGCCACTGCGGGAGGCATGGGTCAATGCTCCACCGAGTTCCTCCTGGGTGACCTCTTCATGGGTTACGGTTTTCACGACATTGGGGCCAGTTACGAACATGTAGGAGGTACCCTCTGCCATGAATATGAAATCGGTCAGCGCCGGGGAATATACTGCCCCGCCAGCGCAGGGCCCGAGGATTGCACTCAATTGCGGAATCACTCCGGAAGCGAGGGTATTACGCAGAAAGATATCGGCGTAACCACCGAGGCTGGCGACTCCCTCCTGAATGCGAGCTCCTCCAGAATCGTTGAGACCAATCATCGGAGTGCCCGCCTTGAGAGCCATCTCCATGACCTTGCAGATCTTGGCTGCATTGGTGGCGGAGAGACTGCCGCCTTCCACCGAGAAATCCTGGCTGTAGAGAAAGATGCGACGGCCGTCGACTTCTCCCCAGCCGGTCACGACACCGTCACCCGGTACGCGTCTTTCTTCCATCCCGAAATCGGTGCAACGGTGATTAACCAGAGCGTCGATTTCCTGAAAGGTGCCCTCGTCAAGCAGCACCTCGATGCGTTCGCGGGCGGTCAGCTTTCCCGCATCGTGCTGTCGTTGAATGCGCTCTTCTCCGCCTCCCAGGCGAGCGGCCTCGATACGCTTACGCGCCTCGGTACGGTTCTTTTCCTTCAAGAGCCTGACTCCTCTCCCGATGCATGATCAGGGGAATCGTGGGAATACTCGACCAGTTCGATCAGTATGCCCCCCGACGAAGTGGGATGGATGAAATTGATCAGGGTTCCATGACTTCCCGGGCGAGGGTCCGGGTAAATCAAGCGACACCCTGCTGTGGCTAGCTGGTTCATCGATTGTTGCAGATTTTCGACCCGATATGCGATGTGGTGCAGGCCTTCGCCACGCCTGGAAATGAACTCAGCGATGGGGGAATCAACACTGGTGGCTTCGAGCAATTCGGTACGAGTCTGGCCCGTCTCGAGAAACTGCACCTTGACCTTCTGGCTCGGGACCTCCTCTGAATCACCCAACTCGATTCCCAGTGTGTCCCGGTACAACGAGAGGGCCCCGGAAATCGACTTCACTGCGATGCCGATGTGGTCGAGTTGAGGAAGGCTCATGGGGATCCTCCTGGGCTGGTCTGTTCTGGTCGTAGAGCTGTCCGAAGATCGACCACGATTTGATCCAGAGGTGTGCCCGGAGGATAGATGCACTGGAACCCGGCTTCGTGCAGTCGATCCACGTCCTGTTGCGGGATGATTCCGCCGCCAAAGAGCAAGATGTCACTGGCCTGCTGTTCGTCAAGAAGGCGTGAAACCTCGAGAAAGTGGGTTTCGTGAGCACCCGATAGGCTCGAGAGCCCGATGGCGTCGACGTCCTCTTCGATGGCCGCATTGACGATCTGCGATGGAGTGGTTCGCAGGCCGGTATAGATCACTTCCATGCCGGCGTCGCGGAGAGCTCGCAGCACCAGGCGAATCCCTCGATCGTGTCCGTCGAGGCCCGGCTTGGCCAGCAGGATTCGGATGGGACCACTTCTAGCCATGATCTTGATACTCTCCAAACACCGCGGCGAGTCTACTTGAAACCTCGCCAAGAGTGCATTTCGACTCCAGCGCGTCGATGAGTACCGGCAGCAGATTCTCATCTCCACCGGCGGCCTCCTCGATTCGAAGCAGGGAAGATTCTACCGCCTTTGAATCCCGATCGGATCGGTATTGTTTGAGTCTTTCGTTGCGGATCTGTTCGATGGAAGGATCGACCCGGAATGGAGCTTCAGGAATTTCACTGCCATCTTCGACTCCGACCGGGCGAGACTGACCTGAATCACTGGCAATCTGTGCCTCGTATGCGCTCTGTTCGATGGCTCGACGAATAAAACCGCCCTCGATTGCCTTCAGCATTCCTCCCCTCTGATCGATTTCCTCGATTAGCTTTGAGGCCTCGGTTTCGATCTGGTCGGTCAGGGATTCGAGGAAGGGGGAACCGCCCAGTGGATCCACGGTGTCGGTGACACCGGATTCTCTGGCGATGATTTGCTGGGTTCTGAGAGCTACCCGGGCGGCTTCCTCGCTGGGGAGAGAGAGTGCCTCATCCCAGCTGTTGGTATGAAGTGATTGGGTCCCCCCGAGGATTGCTGCAAGAGCCTGAATCGTGACCCGGACGATGTTGTTGGCCGGCTCTTTCGCCTGCAGGGTTGATCCACCAGTCTGGGTATGAAACCTCATCTGGCACGCTTGATCATCTTCAATCCCGAAACGGTTCCGACAGATCTGTGCCCACATCCGACGGGCGCTGCGGAACTTGGCGATCTCTTCCATGAATTGATTGTGGGCGTTGAAGAAGAAGGAAAGCCTTCTGCCTACAGCGGCCAGATCCAGGCCCCTGGCGCGACAAGCTTCCATGTACGCGATGCCATTTGCCAGGGTGAAGGCGACCTCCTGGATCGCCGTCGAGCCAGCCTCCCGGATGTGGTACCCACTGATGCTGATGGGATAGAAGGAAGGAACTTCTTTGGCGCAATATTCGATGACATCGACGACCAGGCGTAGTGACGCATCGACCGGGTACCGTTGAGTTCCTCTGGCGATGAATTCCTTGAGGATGTCATTTTGAACCGTACCTCGTAGAGCGGCAGGATCGACACCTCTTCTCCTGGCCAGGGTTAGCAGCAGAGCCAGTAACAGTGGAGCTGTCGAATTGATCGTCATCGAGATGCTGATCTTCTCGATGGGAATCCCAGCAAGCAGTTCGTCGAGGTCCTCGACCGTGCTGATGGGAACTCCGACCCGGCCGACCTCGCCACTTGCTTGCGGATCATCGGAGTCAAATCCGATTTGAGTCGGTAGATCAAATGCTACCGAGAGACCGGTTTGGCCCCGGTCCAGCAAGTAGCGAAATCTTTCGTTGGTCTCGGTGGGGGAGGAGTAGCCAGCATACTGGCGCATCGTCCAGAGTTTGCCGCGGTACATGCTGGGATGAATGCCACGGGTGAAGGGGAACTCTCCGGCACCTGCTTGTTGAGGATCTTGACTGTACAGCGGGTCGATGGGGATACCACTGGCACTACGGAAGTCGTCGGAGCGTTCTGGATGCTCCGAGACAAATGGTTTCCAGCATTTTTCTTCCCAGCGTGACGGGCCGGTCCCATCGTGACTCAAGATCATGCCCTTCCAGATCAGTCCTCTCGATGAGGAACAGTTCAGTGCTGCCAGGCAGGCCTCAACACCAGCAAGTTGTCAGCAGATCCTGACATGAGAGATCTCCGCCGAACGAAGCAGTTCTTCCCCCGGTGGATCGGGCGAAGTCCTTGCAACGATCAGCGCACCCTCCGGCGAGATTCCCGTTGCCTCACCGGTTCCGATCCTGTCCGCCGGTCCTTTCCAGCGAATCTGACGACCGATGGTATCGAGCACCTCTGCGATTCTCAGCCGATTCCGTTCTCGACCGCCCTCGGTGAGATCTTCCGCGAGGAGTCGATCAAGATGTGTCAGGATACTTTCCAGCGCTTGTTCCGGGGAGGGACTGCGACCGAATTCTGCACGGATTGAGGTCGCGTTCTCTGGCATTTTCGGATGATCCCTGAGGGTATCGGCTTCGATATCGAGATTGAGCCCGATGCCAAACAGGATTTCGGGACACGCCGGGGACCCCGCGATTTCGGCCAGCACCCCACCCCATTTTCGAGTGCCGATCATCAGATCATTGGGCCATTTGAGCGCCAGGCCGAGCCCCTGCCCCGGCACCAGGGAAGCGATTGCATCGCGGGTCGCGAGTGCGACCAGCAGGTTGTGAAAAGGATCTGGACCCCCTGGCGCTGGAACGGTGAGTGTACACCAGAGCCCGCCTTCGGGGCTTTGCCAGTGATTGCCGAGACGACCACGTCCGGCACTCTGACGTCGGGCCCGGATGGCCCGTCGAACACCCGGTTCGATGGATACCAGCCTCCGACCTTCATCCTGGGTGCTACTGATGTCATCCAGAATCAACTGGTTCCACCGTTTCGGGTTCACGAGGAATCCTCCCTGAACTCAGGATACCGTGCGTTTCCCACAAGGGGAGCCCGTGATAGCCTGATCCTATGTCGTCTGAGCCGCCCCTCCTCAAGCCAAAGGACTTACTGGAGCGCACCGGGATTTCCCGTCAGTTGCTCCAGAGCCTCATCACAATGCGTCTCATCGAGCCGGCCAGGGTGACAGAGACCGGTCGCTACCTCTATGACGATCAAACCGTGAAGTCGGTGAAGGCTTATCTTCGCTGGCGCGATCTGGGATATCCACGTGCCGAGATTCGACGAATGTTCCGCCACCGCTTCCATCGCAAGGATCAGTCTTAGGGCGCGAGAAGGAGGTCCGGATGAGCGGATCGGGAGTTACCACCGTACGGGTGAGATATGAGGAAACCGATCAGGGTGGAATCGCTCACCATTCCCGGCATGTGGTCTGGTTCGAGACGGCGAGAACCGAGTGGCTGCGTCAACTTGGTAAGCCTTACCGTGAACTGGAGAAAGAAGGCGTCAGATTACTGGTATCTGAAGTCGAGGTGAATTATCACCATCCCGCCCTCTACGATGATCTCCTGGAGATCGAGACTCGATTGATTGCAGCAAGGGGTGCGCGTCTGGAGATCGGTTATACCGTCACTTCTCCCGACGGAAAATTGGTGTGCACCGGTCGCACCATGCTGGCATGCATCGATGGAGATCGCGGTCGTCCCAGGCGTCTACCGGACTTTTTTCTCGCTGAAGATTCGATCTTTGTAGAAAGCGGTAACGAATGAGTTTGCGATTGTTGATCCACGACGGTTCTCCCCGACAGGTGTTCCTCGACGAGGGAACCATCACCCTGGGAAGATCGCGCAGTTGTACCGTGAAACTCGAGGATCCGCTGCTGAGTCGACAGCATTGCGCCATCACGATGGATGCCGGAAGAGTGGTGGTCGCGGATCTCGGAAGTTCCAATGGTACGTTCGTCGCCGGGAATCCCATCGAGGTCCAGTCGATTACCGAGGGAGAAGTGATTGAACTGGGATCGGTATGCGTGCTGCTGGTCGGTTCCGGTACGGATCTGGCGACCGTCGAGCTGAAGGATCAACGAAATCCTGATCGGATAGAGCAATTGATCGAGATCGCCTCCGATGAAACGAAGGACCTTCCAAGGGCGGGAGAAGAACTGGAACGGAGTGCTGCCAGGGCGCCGGGCTTGCTGGCCGAGATGGCAACGGATCATCTGGTCGATGAACTGGTCACCTTGCTGATTCGCAACCAGTCTCCCGTGAGAAATGCGTTGACCCGGGCACTCGACCGAATGATCAGTGAACAGATTCTTGAAGAGTCTGCCGATGGCGCGGAGTTGAGATCGCGCACCCGCAAGATCGTCGAACAGGAACTGGATGCAGAGCAGTTCGGCCGACAGGCAGGGAGCGAGGAATGACGGTACTTTTTCTGACCCTGAGTTCTCTTCTATTCCTGACAACTTCACCGGTGACTGGCGATTTCGAGGAGGTGAAATCGGAGTTACTCGCGGCAATCCAGAAGCGTGACGAATCTCGCATCTGCGATGCCCTGGAGCTGCTGGGGCAATACGATCAGAAGGAGAGTGCTGAATTGTTCCTGCGGTATGGCTTACCGCATGAAAGCTTGCTTGTGCATGAAGAAGCGCTGCGTCTGGCTCGGACCCTTGAATCAGAAGAGGCTCGATCCGCGATCCGACTGGCTGCTCGCAAATCTCGAGATGGTTTTCGTCGCCTCGACGCCTTGAGGGTCATCCGCTCATGGCCAAAATCGCTGGCTCATCCTGAACTGATACTCCGGCTCGAGGATCGAGAATGGGTGGTGATCGCCGAGGCGGTACGTGGGCTCCGTGATCATCCGGTTGCGACTTCCGTATCCGCGCTGGTTGAAAAAATGCCGGAAGTCGAGGGGAGACTCAGAGAAGATATCCGCGACGTACTGAAGGTCTTGACCGGCCAGCCCCTATCTCTCGATCCTTCGGCCTGGTCCATCTGGTGGGAAGAATCCCGTGAAGACTGGGATCCATCGCTGGTGCCCGATGCCACGGAGGAGCAGAGAAAGAGCCTTCCGACGGCGGTAAAGGATGGTCTCTATGGAGAGATCGTCAGCGAACGAGTGGTATTTTTACTCGATGTTTCCGGCAGCATGCTCGCCTCGACAGAGGTCGGTGGATCCAGGATCGAGATCGCGCGCAACCAGTTGAAACGAGTACTCGAGGGTGGGCTCGATCCCAAGAGTCGGTTTTCGGTGATTGGGTTTTCGGAAGAAACAGAGAGATTTTCGCCGCAACTGGTCAAAGCAAAAGCATCGAATCTGAAAAAGGCGATCCGATTTGTCGGAGCTCTCAGGGCTGGTGGAGAGACCAATACCTACGGTGCTCTGGAACACGCATTCGCCGACCGGGAAGTCGATACGGTCTATCTGCTCTCGGATGGCAGTCCGACGGTGGGGACCGAAACCTCCTCGCCGCTCATCCTGGATGCGATTCAGAGCTGGAATCGCTATCGCGGTACCCGAATTCACTGTATCGGATTTTTCGCTGGAGATGCGCCGAACCAGGATGAGGCAAGGGCTCGCGAGTTTCTTCGTGGTCTGGCCCAGCGCAACCACGGACGCTATACCGAGATCCGTTAATTGACCTGGCCTGAACCCTCTCGGTTGACCCCAGTGCCTGGAAGCGGTCTCATCTAGCGGTCCTGGCCACATTTCTTTTCCTGAGGAGATTTTTCGATGACCGATTCTGAACCACCGGAACAGAGCATCGATGATCTTATCGGGCCATCGGGGTCGCCACAGAATCCGCTCGATCAGGTGCGTCAGAATCTCACCGCGGAGGAGTGGAAGGCGCTGCGAATCGATTCCCTGGATTTGCCCGTCGATTCGGGCCCGGTACTGCTGTTTTACACTCCAAGTGCAGAGGAAGCCGCTGAGCTGCACGAGTGGCTATCTGACCGGGTGACGATCCTGCCCCTTCATCAGATGCGAAAACCGGTTGCCAGTCCGATGCATGAATTTTGCGCGATGATCGTCAGTGAATCCTTTTTACCGCTGGACCAGGAACTGGAGCAATTCGCCGAAGGAATTCCGGTGGCCCTGCTCAGGGATGGGGGAGATCCGGGCTTTGAGGGGAACCTGTGGCAACTTCCACGGCCCATCACCCAGTTGAAAAATGCGGATGTCATCGAAAGTCTATTGCAGGGAGAACATCCTCCGACCATTTCTGAACATCGTCGTGAGAAGTTCGTTTCCCCTGTGCCCGAACCGCCACCACTTGCCACGGCACCAATCGATGCTCGTCCCGATACGATCTCGGCGATTCGAGCCCTGCTGGAAGCTCGCAAGAATGGCGACTCGACCAGCGAAGCACTACGACGCTGGGTGGTCGAGGATCCGGCCTTTCTCGGCTGGGTGGAACTGAAGAATGCCGCGGATGGAATCGAGGTGAAGGTCGGAGGGAAGGATCCGGGAAGCGTATTACGGTCGGTAGGCGATGAGATCGATACTGGCGAACCGATTCCGACCACCGTTGGTTCTCTGGGACCCTTCTTCGGATTTCCGATTTCGGAGTCCTGGCTTGGTTTTCTCGCCAGAAATACCACCGAGGGCCGCAAAGAGTTCTGGAATACCTTCAGCCTGGTGCCGTTGATCGAGCAGTTGATACCCAGGGTTGCCGGGGATGGTACACCCCTCGTGGAAGATCCACAGGACCGATTCTGTCGTCTCCTGGCGACTCGATTGAACTCTGCGAAACGTCGTGGCGGGGTGCCTGGGGTACTACTTCTGGAATCTCCTGAGGGTTGCCAGGAACTGGTTTCCACCGCCAGAGAATTACTCAGAGGAAGCGATTGGATGGAAGTTGCAGGCCAGCGTCTGTGGATTCTTCTCGATCAACCAGAGCAAGGTGCAGTGGAGAGTCTGACTCGACGTTTCAGCGAAGCTCTTCCGGGACTGCGTGGAGGGGGTACGATCAGGGTACCAACCGATGTGTCGGCAGAGCAGTGCATGGAGCGGGTAATGGAACTCCTGCAAAGTAGCGATCGGCTTCGTATCGAAGAGTAGCCTTGCTCACCCGGATTGATTTGCCATCACATCGGAGCGGTGGAAGACATCGGGATGTTGAGAGGTGGATCGTTGGACGGGCAGCAGGACCAACAGGATGGTCGTCAGAAATCCAGAAACAGGCGCGGCAGAGCCCACCGTGAATCTACCGCCCCGGAATCCCACCGCCGGATCCCTGCACGTATTAGTTCAGAAGTTTTGCAAGATACCTGCAGGCGACTCGACCTCCCTGAGTTATTGAAACGAGTTGCCGGTTTTGCTTCTTCTCGCGTTGGTAAAGAGCATCAGATCCGCATGACTCCGACCACCTCGATGGAGCAGGCACGCGCCTGGCTCGATGAAACAGAAGAATTGCGAGTTCGACTGGCAGCGGGATTACGATTACAGATCGAGGACATCGCCGACCTCAAGTCGGTGATCGGTGAGGATGCGGTCAAGAGTAAAGGCGTGCTGGACGGGATTTCGCTGGTTTCCGTGTGGAAAGTCCTCGACCGATCTCGCGGACTGAAAACGAGCTTGCCGGGAGAGGATAGTCCAAGACTCACCGAAAGATCGGAGCGCCTCCAGGATTTGCCTGAGCTGAGGCAGGCTCTGGAGAACTCGCTGGCTGCTACCGGTGAGATTCTCGATGGAGCGAGCGAGGAACTGGCGAAATTGCGCAAGGAGTCGCAAAGCACCACCAGAAAGATACGGAACTGGTTCGATGAAAACGCCGACCGATCTCCATGGCGAAAGGCACTTCAGGGAAATGTTGTCACACCAAGACATGGACGTCTCTGTTGGGCTGTCAGGGCGGAGTGCCGGAATCTGGTGCGGGGAGTGATTCACGGAGAGTCCTCTTCAGGACAAACACTTTTTGTTGAGCCGGAACCGGTAGTTCGCTGGGGGGATCAGGTTCAGAGAATCGATGATGCTGAACTTCAGGAGATTCGCAGGATCCTGGCAGAGTTGACACGGCAGGTACATCTACGCAGAGAGTTGATCCTGCAGCTATGGAATGAGCTCGTCGAGCTAGATGCGGCACAGGCTCGGGCTCGATTCGCAGATGCTCTCGGCTGCATTGCGCCCGAACTGGAGGAGGGGAGAGAGCTCGAACTGAAGGGGGCTCGCCATCCACTATTGATGTGGAGAGAGCATGGGCAGGACGCGAATCAATCGATGGATCTTGAGGAAGTCAGGCGTGCGGTGGTCCCGCTCGATATCGCACTTACTCCCTCCTGCTATCAGGTAATTGTGACAGGACCGAATACCGGCGGAAAAACTGTGGTGCTGAAAACCGTTGGACTGTTATCGCTGATGGTTGCCTGTGGAATTCCGATTCCTGCAAACAAGGGTACGAGAATTCCCATTTTTGAGAAGATCCTGGCAGACATCGGGGATGAACAGAGTCTGCAACAGGACCTGTCGACATTTTCTTCCCACGTGACCATCGTTTCTGAAATTCTGCAGACCTGTTCGAGCAAGAGCCTGGTTCTCCTCGATGAACTCGGTTCCGGTACCGATCCGCAAGAGGGGGCACCTCTGGCCGAGGCGGTTCTCGATAAGTTGTATGAACGTGGCACCTTGACGGTGGTCACGACTCACCTGGGGCGATTGAAGGAATACGCCTATCGCCGCAAGAAGTGTGAAAATGCGTCGATGGAATTCGACCCAGATCTTCTGGCTCCGACATTTCGATTGCTGGTTGGACTTCCTGGGAGATCAAATGCTCTGGTGATTGCCGAGCGCATCGGAATGCCCGTGGATGTGGTTGAACGTGCCAGAGAACGAAGCCAGGAGGACTCGGTCATCGATTCTGAAGTAATCGATGCGATGCAACGCTCACAGAAAGATCTGGAGAGACGCGTTCGGGAGGCAGAGAACCATCTGGAACTGGCCAGAAATCATCAGCAAGAGGCAGCTCGCCAGGAGCAAGAAGCCCAGCGCATCCGGGGAGCTACCGAGTACGAGCTTGAAAGATTGGAAGAAGACCGAATTGCAGCTGCAGTCAAAAAGATTGGCGAGGCACTCGATCAGATTGGCGAATTGACCGGAGATAGGGGGCATGCGCTTTCTTCAGCGCGTGAAGTGCTTCAAGTGTCCCTCGATGAAACTCGACTATCCCAGAGACGTCTCGAGACAGCACGTGGCCTCAGCAAAGGGGATCCAGTTTTTGTTCCTCGGCTGCAACAGGTCTGTGAAGTGAAAAAGATCAACAAGGAAAAACAGCGTCTGGTTGTAGATCTCAATGGTGTTGCAACAGAAGTCGACTTCTCGGATATCTCCTGGGTATTGCCACCTCCTGGATTCCAGTCGTGGTGGGCCTGCGACGAGGGGAAGTAGTGCTCCGCTGATGCTCATGGAATCGGCAGGATAGTTAGTAAAGGAACCAGCCCAGATCGATTAGGAACTCCTGGAGCCGATCGCCTTCCTGGCTCTTCACCGCTTCGGTCCAGGTGATCGAGATGGGGAGTGGTTGGCCAAAAATCGGTACATTCAAGACAACACCCCCGCCAACTCCAACACGATATTCGTCGAAAGAGAAAGAGGCTTTGTCTTCAGACAGATTTCCAAAATCGGTAAAGACTATGCCACGCAGGGTATTTTCCAGCAGCGGCCAGGTGTATTCGGCGGATCCGCGATGGCGAATCGTTCCGCCAATTTCCCTGCCGTTTTCCGATGGCCCAGCGCCCCTGTAATCGAACCCTCTCAGGCTTCTCTGACCTCCGAGGTAGTACCTCTCATAGACCGGTACAAAGTCGGTGTCTCCATAGGGATCAGCCCAACCGATGTTGGTCCGAATCGCGAAGATGTGTCTAAGATCTTCGGACTCCTGAAAGATGGTTTTGAACCAGCCGGTACCCATGTTGAATTTTATCAGGTCAAGTTCGCCGCCGATTGGGCCGCCGGTATGGGTGTAATTTGCCTCCAGGTACCAGCCATCTACAACCCCGATCACAGGTCGGTAAACCCTCTGATCCCAATCGAATTCAAAGTCGAGGGCATTTAGCCTGGTTATACCAGCACTCTCGACGACCACCGAAGGAGCAACATCGGACACTTCATTAATCGAAACTTTTTCACGTCGGAAGCCGACCTCTCCGCGAATCTTGTGCTCCTGGCTGAAAAGTCTACCGACGGAGATGCCGGCACTATTTCGATCTTCGATGTAGTCCAGGCGTAGAAGTACCGATCGATAGGCCGCTAGCCGTAGAGAGTTCTGTGACCCCATCAGGTACGGCTCCTCGAATTGCAGACGATAACGAGAGTACTGAGTGCCGGGTTGCGCTTCGAGAACCAGTCGTTGTCCTCCTCCGGAGAAGGAACTGGGCAGATCAGAAAGAGAATCTGGCACATCCGTGATGTCAAAATTTCGCTTCTCGATGTGGAGGTTTCCGACGACACCTCGGCCACTGGAATAGCCGACCCCGAACAATGCGCGGCCAGTGGGTCCCTCGAGCAACTCGAAAATTACAGGACGCTCCTGTGGATCATCTGAGTTACCGAATAAGGGTCTGATCTCCTGGAAGTACTGCAGACGAGAAAGGCTGCTGAAACTGTCCATGATCTTGTCGGGGAACAGCTCTTCTCCGGGGTAGATCTCAATTTGTCGCCGAATGACCTCATCCTTGGTGGCTGCGTTGCCGCGGATTTCAATCTCCTCGGCATAGATCTTCTGGCCTTCCGAAATCTGGTAGCGGAGGATGACATCCTCTCCCTCGAGGGGATAGATCACTGAGGGAGTGATCGCCGCGTCCATATAAGCCTGCTCACTGTATAGCTTGCGCAGGAGATCAGAATCTTGCTTGACGATTTCACCGTCCCAGAGGTCTCCTGGCCCTATCTGCAGGGTATCTCTGAGGGTTGACTCGGGGATCAGAGATTCTCCCGCCATTTGAAACTCGACCGATCCTATCCGGTATCTGGGACCTTCATTGATCTCTATGACAAGTCGCATCTGTTCAAGATCATCCTCGAATTCCAGTCGGTCCAGTGACACTTCCGCATCAAAGAATCCCTTTACGACCAGGTATTCACGAATTCGCTCCAGATCTGGCTCAAGTAGTCGAGGGTCAAAGTTACCGCTACTCATCAGCCCCAGAAATGAACTGGTACGTAGTTTCATGAGGGGCAAGATTTCGCTGGCTGGAAGACTCCCGTTGCCTTTCAAATCGATGGAGTGAATGTTGACCTCGGGTCCCTCATCGATTTCAAAAATCACCAGAAGGCCCGCATCGGACTCCTCAATTCGACTACCTACTCTGGCGTAGGGATGCCCCTTCTCCAGCAGGAGGCCACGAAGGGTATCGACATCCTCACGGACGAAGAGAGGATCGTAGAGCTGATCCTTTTCGGTCCTGATGGCATCCTGAGCTGCGTTTTCTGAGAGATCGTCTGCTCCCTCAAAGACAACCTCGTGGATCGGTTTCCTCTCCAGAATCCGTATCGTGATGAGAACTCCTTCGGGGGTTCTCTCGATCACTGGAGGGTCGATGGATATGAAATCACCGCTGGCCCAGAGACGACGATATTCGGCATCGAGTTCCTCGGCACTCCAGGGATCTCCAGCGCGAACCTTCATGCGGGCGAGGACCTCTGCACTTCCGAGGCGGTCAAGTCCCTGCAGACGAATCTCTGAGATGACGTCGCGGCCAGCATCTTGGGCCAGCATGAGTTGTCCGGAGGTCAGAATCAGCAGGGCAGAGATGATCTGAACGATTCGGAAGGGAACCAGCAATGTCCCTCTGCGGTTGCTCATCGAGTATCCCCTTGATATCGGCTTCATCGGTGGTCTGTTGCGATTTGTAACGCGGATCCTGGTAGTCAATGATCTCGTGTTTCATTCCCCCCGAGACGGTGGTTATCGAGCCCTCAGGGGTGGAAGTCAACCGGTGGGGCCGTCTAACCGTTAGACATCTTTGGGTCCTGAAGTACCGAACTGGTACTCAAAATGGCGGTTTTGCGGTTCTGGGGCACATTCTATACAGGCACGGCACTTGCCATATTCCTCTTATCTAGAACCCGGAACGGAACGGAGAGAGCGATGCGCCCCCGTAGCAGTACAAAAGGTCAAAGCCGGCTCGTTACCATTGGTGAGGCCAACCTGATGTTACCTCTGGTCGAGAAGGTCGTGGTTGACATCGTCCAGGTTTGGGACGGTATCATTCAGAAGCGGACCGAACTCGAGTGTCTGGAAAAGAACCCGGATCGTGATGCCTCCGGAGAGTCTCAGCAGAATGCTCAGGATTTGAAGCAGGAGCTGAATATTCTCATCGATCGAATCAACGGTTACATCCGTGAGATCGAGGATCTGGGTTGCTTTGTCCAGGAGTTCAAAAGAGGAGTGATCAATTTTCCGACCCTGTATGTTGGTCGTAAGGTATTCCTCTGCTGGAGACCTGGTGATGAAGAAGTGCGGTACTGGCACGAGCTCGACGAGTCGTTTACGGAGAGAACCCCGATCAGGGACTTTCGGGATTTCTTTTTCCAGCGCACAGATAAAGATGCGTTTTAATCAGAACAAAATATCAGTCACCGAATTTTTCGAGGATCTCAGGGGAGAGATCGAGGTTTGAGCTGACCTTGCTCACGTCATCGTGGTCCTCGACTTCAGAAATGAAATCCAAAACCTTTCCAGCGGTCTTTTCATCTTCGATGGAGACTGTTGTGCTCGGTATCCGGGTGACCTCGGCATAAGAGGGCTCGAGTTCTGCGGCCACCATCGCCTCTCTGACCTGGGTGAAAGTGGTTGGATCGGTGATGACCTGGAGGTGCTCTTCCTCTGATTTCACGTCCTCTGCCCCTGCATCGAGGACCAGATCCATCAGTTCTTCCTCTCCGATAGCACTTGCCGGGACTTCTATCACCCCCTTGGTTTCAAACATCCAGGAGACCGCTCCCGGGCTGGCCAGGGTTCCACCCTTTTTATCGAACAGGCGTCGCAACTCACTGGCGGTACGATTTCGATTATCGGTCAAGATGTCGACGACAAGTGCCACCTGAGCCGGGGCATATCCCTCGTAGACAAGCTCCGAGATCGCCGCCGAATCCAGCTCTCCGGTACCCTTTTTTATCGCACGATCGATGTTGTCGTTGGGCATGTTGGCGGATTTGGCTTTATCCACCATCAGTTTCAGATAGGGGTTTTGTCCCACATCGCCACCCCCGTCACGGGCTGCGACGGTGATTAACTTTGCAATTTTACTGAAGACCTTGCCGCGCTTGGCATCGTTTGCAGCCTTCTTGTGCTTGATTCCCGCCCATTTGGAATGTCCAGCCAAGAGAATCACCTTTCAGTCCCGGGTCATTGTAGCGACGAGGTCGGCCTTCAAGACCAGTTTAGCGCTGCTTCTTTTGCTTCTTCCTGGTTTTTTTGGCGGTTTTCTTCTTTGCGGCCTTCTTCTTTGCGGTTTTCTTCTTTGCGGCCTTCTTCTTTGCAGTCTTCTTCTTTGCGGTCTTCTTCTTTGCGGCCTTCTTCTTTACAGTCTTCTTCTTTGCGGTCTTCTTGGTTGCAGCCTTCTTCTTTACAGTCTTCTTCTTGGCAGCCTTCTTCTTGGCGGTGGCCTTCTTGGCGGCGGCCTTCTTGGCGGCGACCTTCTTGGCGGCGACCTTCTTGGCGGCGACCTTCTTGGCGGCGACCTTCTTGGCGGCGGCCTTCTTGGCAGCGGCTTTCTTGGCAGCGACCTTCTTGGCGGCGGCCTTCTTGGCGGCGGCCTTCTTGGCAGCGGCCTTCCTTTCTGCGGCCTTCTTGGCGGCGGCCTTCCTGGCAGCGGCCTTCCTTTCTGCAGCCTTCTTTTCTGCGGCCTTCTTTTCTGCGGCCTTCTTCATCGCCTGCTCCTTGCGGGCGGCTTCGCGGGCTGCTTTGGCTGCCTTTCGAGCGGCTTCCTTGGCTGCCTTGGCAGCTTTTTGGGCGGCTTCTTTTTCCCTGGCCGCTTTTCTTCGAGCGGCTTCTTCGATGGCGGGATCGGGGTGGAGTCGTGCCACTTCATGAAGAGCCAGCACTGTATGGACGACGGGGAGGTCTCCTAGCTGGTCGTGTAACTGCCGTTGTCGCTGTACGGATGTATGGGAAGAGGAAACGAGACCTGCACGAATGAGCCCACCCTGTGCCCATGATTCGAGGGGAACGATCTGCTGTTCCTTGATGTGAGCCAGGACCAGTTGTTTGGCCAGGTCGGGGAGTGCCGGAGATCTCTTGAAGAACTCTCTTGTTTCAGAGATGGAATTTTCACGTATGAATTCAAGACTCAGTTGGTGTCGTCTTTCGAAGATGGTGGCCAGCATGTCCTTGAGTTGCATGGCGAGTTGCAGGGGATCTTCTGCTTTCGGGAAGACAGCTGCGACTTCGGAAGCCGAAGAAATACGGACTTCATTCCAATCAACGAACTGTGTCCTGAAAATGTCCCATGCATTGAGCACTTCCGAAAGAGGCATCGATGCAGTCAGCGCTCCCAGGATGGCGGTTTCCATGACATCCAGGTCGTCAATTTCTTGAAGTGTGCTGTGCTGCTGATAGGCCTTCTTGACAATCTCATTGAGAGAGAGAGAGTTCTTGGAGGCGGAATCCTTGCTCGAACCTGATTTATTGCTGATCGACGTCGATTTCGCCGACATCTGGTTCCCTTCCAGATAGGGCCGGAGAGGCCCATTTAACATTCTGAGAGCGGGCTTCAGTAGCTATGGATGCTCTGTTTCATTTCGTCAAAGGGTCGATGGGGAACCCCATCTCGCCGGAAGCGGGATTCTATCTGCGAGGGACGCGAGGAGCAACGCGTCCGCGCTCAATCAACGCTATTGGCAACAAAATCCTCGCTGGAATTGGCATGGGTTGGGCCTGCTGGTCCCGTCCCGCGATGGAGACTGATCAATTCCGCTGCAATTGAGATCGCGATCTCCTCGGGAGTCCGAGAACCGATCGGGATTCCCACGGGAGCCCTGACTTTTTCCAGTTTCTCCGGGTTTATTCCGGTCTTCTTCAAATTTTTGAGAATCGCACCGATCTTTCCACGGCTTCCGATCAGGCCGATATACCCGGCATCGGTTTCAAGGGCACGTGACAGCGCCAGTTCATCATGCTCATGTCCCCGGGTGACCACCACGACGCAGGAGTTGGCAGTCACTTTGATCCCTTCAAGACAGCTCTCAAAGGGCTTGCAATGGACTTCGCTGGCGAGCGGGAACCGCGCAGGATTCGCAAAATCAGCTCGATCATCGATGACAGTCACTCGCCACGACAGGGTTGCCAGGACGTCAACCATTGAACTTGCGATATGCCCACCACCCAGAATGATCACAGAGGGGGTACCGACCGGTTCTATGTACACTTCGAACTCTCCTCCACACAGTAACCCTGTATCCGCCACGGTGGCGGCGGTGAGACGGAAAGTTTCTCGCCTGGCGAGGCCATCGGCGATCACTTCCATCGAAATTCGCCAGATGTCGGATTCGGTGCAGCCACCTCCCACGGTACCGACCGTCGAGCCGTCAGCCCTGACGAGCATCTTTGCACCGTCCTTGCCAGGGGTCGAACCGGTGGTGGAGATGATGGTGGCCAGGGCCGCTTTCTGCCCCGATTCGACAATTCGGACCGCTTCCCTCAAAACCTCTAACAAGGCCAAATTCCTTCCAGATTTCCCGAAAACGTGCTGTGAACGGTATCAGACGAGCGAACCGACCGCCACCGGAGGGGTTCGTTCTGCGGCTCCGTGATACTCTTACCTACAGGAGCAGCAGTCTTCTGTGCCGTTTCGGGAAGAAGGTCTGGATGTCCCGCTCTCTGATCTCCAAGCGACCTGGTGAATGGCCGTTGCCACCAGATCCCGGGGAGTCTCGTCTATTACTCGATCTGTTTCCAGATCCCCTGATCGTGGCTCGTGGGCCGCGACGCAAGGTGATTGCGATCAACAGAGCATGTCAAACTTTGTTGTCCTGTCAGCAATCGGAACAGATCAGGGATCAAGAATTAACAAATTTCTTCCATGATGAAGATCAGCATCGCTTGCTGTCGATGGGCGGTGATGGTGAGTCCGATCCGACACCGATCCTGATGAAGGTGCGTCAGGGAGAAGATTGGCGTCCGGTGGCTGTCATGGGTGGGCGAAGAGTCAGCCCCAGGGGAGAAGAACGGTGGGTCTACCGTCTCCGTCTTCTTGAAGAAAATGGCGTAGGACTTGAACGGGAGATGGAACAGCAGCGTAGACGGGCAAGTGAAGCGGTGAGAACTTCTCTCCGGATTTTCCACCTGACGGAAAAGATTCGCACCGCTCCGCGTCTGTCGACCCTGTTGATCGGGGTGCGCGATGAGGTGGATTTTTTCCAGAGGGCTGGAAGTTTGCTCTGCTCTGAAGGCCTGGGATACCGGGATGTAATTATCTGGAGTTACAGCGACGGGAACAAGAAAGTTGCCTGGTGCAGTGAGCCCTCGAATCATGGCAAGAGAATTGAAAGTGCTGAAGACCCCGGACGCAGGCAGTTACCCTTGTATGCAGGTGAGGGAACTGTTGGTGGTTTGCTGGAACTCAGCATCGATCCCAGAGAGCTGAAGATACTGCAAGAGGCTCCCCTGCTGATGGAATGGCATGAGGAGGTACTCGGCACAATTGCGGAAATCTTGTCCCTGACATTACAGAATCTGCGATTACACGATCAACTGGAGAAGCAGGCTCTCATCGATCCGCTGACGGGAATCGCCAACAGACTTTACCTCGGTTCTCAACTGGAAAAAGAAGTGAGCCGGGCTGTTCGCGAAGGGGGAGATCTGGGACTTCTCTTTGCGGATCTGGACGGTTTCAAGAAGGTCAACGATGTCCTGGGCCACCTGGTCGGCGATGAGCTACTCCAAGAAGTCTCGGGATTGTTCAGAGGATTCTTCCGAGATAGTGATCACGTTTGCCGTTATGGAGGAGATGAATTCGTCGTGTTGCTACCCGGTTCCAATCTGAAGGATATGGAGATCAAGGGTCGGGAACTGCTCGATCAGTTCCGGAGTCAACAGTTCTTGCAGGGCAGGGTCAGCAACGTCTCCCAATTGTCCCTGTCTGTCGGAGTGACTGCCCTGAGACCCGGTGTCTCTGGTGACTGCCTGCTAGATGAGGCCGATGCGGCCCTGTACCGGGCGAAGAGGGGTGGACGCGATCGCCTTGTTGTGGTCAGGCCGGACCAGCAGGGGAAGCACTAGTTCTCGTCGCTGGTCGTGATCTCGTTCTGTTCCGGTGGGGCTTCTCCCTGATCAGAAGATGATCGCGACTCACGCTCCTGTGCGGCCAGTTCATCCTCTTCTCTGGCGAGTCTGATTTTCTCCTCGATCTCCTGGGTTCGCTGAATACTCTCATCGAGAATGAACCGAAGTATCGGAGTTTCCCTGAGCTTTACCCTGGAAGTCAGAAGAGACTGGATCTTGCCGCGGGCAGCTTCCAGACCCCTCATCGAGGTTCGTTGTTCCGATTCACTACCCATGATGGAAACAAATACTTTGCATTCCTTGAGATCAACGGTGGGTTCGATGGCGAGAACTGTGACAAATCCGATGCGAGGATCTTTGAGCTCGAATCGCAGGATCCGGGAGATTTCTTCACGAATCAGGCTAGCTACGCGAGAGCGGCGAATTGGTTTCATGGGTCAGTCCGAAGATTTTTCCGCTTCATCGAAGGAGCGGCTGGTCTTGATGATTTTGATGCTCTCGATAATGTCTCCGACCTTGACGTCGTTGTAACCTTTAATCACTACTCCACACTCAAAGCCTTCTCGGACTTCCTTGACATCGTCCTTGACGCGCTTCAGTGAGGAGAGGGTGCCTTCGTGAATGACCACGCCGTCTCTGACGAGACGTACCTTGTCATTTCTCGTAACGATTCCGTTGCGTCCAATACAGCCCGCAATGTTTCCGAGTTTTGACGACTTGAATAGCTGAAGGATTTCCACAGAGCCCTGTACCTCTTCCGCCACGTCCGGTGCCAGCATACCCTCGAGCGCATTTCGCATCTCATCGAGGACTTCATAGATCACAGAATAGGTGCGGATCTCTACACCGGTGGATTCCGCTTCACTCCGGGCGCGATCTGAAGCGGATACGTGGAATCCGATCACGATGGCCTTGGATGCATCGGCCAGCAAAATATCCGATTCGGAGATTTCGCCAACACCAGCACGAATCACCCGAACTGCGACCTCGTCGGTACGCAAGCTCGACAACTCGCTTTTCAAAACATCGAGAGTGCCCTTCACATCGGTTTTGAGCACCACGTTGATTTCTTGAGTTTTGGCCTGGTCGATGGTGTCGAAAAGGCCCTCGAGGGTGACCTTTTGCCGCTCCGCCCGGTCCGCCTTGGCTTTTGCTTCCTGACGTTCTTCTGCGATCTGTTTGGCCTGAACCAGGTCATCGAGAGCGTAGAGACGATCCCCTGCCTCGGGGAGGTCGTTAAGACCGGTGATTTCCACCGGGGTGGAGGGAGGAGCACTGTCCAGTTTCTTGCCGCTGGTCGATCTCAGAGTTCTGATCTTGCCGAAGGCCGGGCCGCAAACGACAGAGTCGCCCGGATGCAGGGTTCCATCCTGAATCAGGGCGGTGATCACGTTGCCTTCCCCGGTAGAAGCACGAGAGTCGAGAACCGTTCCGATGGCATTTTTTTGCGGATTCGCCTTCAGCTCCAGTATCTCCGATTCGAGGGAAAGCTGTTCGAGGAGTTCATTGATCCCTTCACCAGTGATTCCCGAAACGGAAAGCATTTCGGTTTTTCCGCCCCATTCGACAGGAGCCAGATCGAGTTCGGATAGTCTGGCTTTGATCTTTTCCGGATTTGCTCCTGGACGATCAATTTTGTTGATGGCGACTACGATGGGGACGTCTGCTGCCCGAGCATGTTCGATGGCTTCTTCCGTCTGTGGCATCGGGCCGTCATCGGCGGCAACGACGAGCACGACCACATCGGTAACGTTCGCGCCGCGGGAGCGCATACTCGTGAAGGCACGGTGCCCTGGTGTATCGACAAAAACAACATGGGCATCACCCTTGTCGACTCGATAAGCACTCATGTGCTGAGTAATCCCACCTGACTCGGACTTGGTGATGGAGCTTTCCCGGATCTTGTCGAGTAGCGTTGTCTTGCCGTGATCAACGTGTCCCATCAAGGTGACCACAGGAGCTCTCATGATCAGGTCTTCTTCAGCATCTTCAAATTTGTCCAGATCATCGAGAGACGATTGAAGCGCTTGTGGCTCCTGCAGAATAATCTCGCAATTGATCTCGACCGACAGGATATCAGTGATCTCTTCGGTCAATGGCGAGTTTACGTTTGCCAGCTTGCCATGGTTGAGCAGCTTCTTGAGCAAGGCGGTCTGTTTGATGCCCAGTGCCAGAGAGAGATCCTTGATGGTGGCTGGCTCTTCGAGGGTGACATTCTCTGGAAGGTCTTCCGGGATGACATCCTGCTGCAACCGCCTCCGGGTGAAATCTGATTCTTGACGTCGGGTCCGACCACCCTGTCTGCCGCCTCGTCCCTTGCCCCCTGGTCCGCCTCTTCCGGGAGGGCCTGACCTTCTGGGGGGACCCCCCGCACCCGGGGCATCGGTGGGGAAGACCATCACCTTCTTGCCACCCTGAGGAGTCGAAGAGGGTTGAGAAGTGGCGGGTCTTCTCTGAGGGGCTCGATCTCGCCTTGCCGGAGATTCTGGCGTCCTGCGAGCCGCTGGCCGTGCTGGAGCTTTCGAGCGGATGATGAGCGGCCGTCCACTGACCTTCTTCTTGGGAGATTTGGTTCCTGAAGGGAGCGGGCGGGCTACCGGAACTACCGTATCTGTCGGTATCTTGGGCGTATTTCCGAAGCCGGGAGCCATGACGATTTTGGTTGGCTTTTTTCTCGGCGGTGAGATCTTTTCACGATCTTCGGAAGTGAGACCAGCAGGTGGGGGTGCAGGAATTTCTTCGGCTTCTTCTGCTGGTTCATCGACGCTGTCGGCAGGAGGATCAACCGGTGGTTCCTCAACCGGGATTTCGGCGGCTTCGGTTTCCACCTCTGCCGATTCTTCAACTACAGCAGGTTCTTCAACTACTTCCGGTTCTTCAACTACTTCCGGTTCTTCAACCACTTCCGGTTCGACGCTGGCTTCTGGTTCTTCGACAGCTTCGGGTTCCTCGACGACTTCCGGCTCTTCCGGTTCTTCGTCGGGCATCGCGGTGATTCGTAATTGCGCTGCCATGTCGTCATCGACTGACGACATGTGATTTTTTACCTGAATCCCTCGATCAGCGAGAAGATCCATGAGCTCTCGGCTCTTGAGACCGAGTTCCTTAGCCAATGTGTGTATTCTCACACCCAAGTAAAAGCCTCCCGAAAACCAGTGGAAGAGGC
The DNA here is from genome assembly GCA_036125855.1 of Planctomycetota bacterium. GTDB lineage: Bacteria > Planctomycetota > UBA8108 > UBA1146 > UBA1146 > UBA1146. Next base: position 221,049 of record JAYZTT010000005.1, on the reverse strand, counting down.
GGTCTGCACCGAAGTGGTGTAGATCCTATTCCTCTTCGGAATCCACGCTTTCCATGATCTCTTGAATCTTATCAATGATGAGCTTTGCCGAATCTTGTTCCAGTCCTTCGATCTGGGCCAGCCCCTCGATACCCGCTTCCAGTAGAGCCTCGGTGCTATCAAGCTGCGCCTCGACCAGTCGATCAGCAATCTCCTCAGTAACTCCAGGAAGATCTTCCAGTCCCATGACGACGGCACCGTCACCATATTCTTCAGCAATCTGATCAGCTGTTGGCTCTTCTTCGCCGGCGAACAATTGATCGAGCGGATTGACCGAGGTGCTTTCGCCATCCTCGGCACCAGCAACCTGCGCCAGGCGCTCACCGAACATTTCATCCGCCCTGTCTTCGACATTCTGGGTACGCAAGAGCGCCAGCTCTTCTTCCGAGATGGGGCAGATGTTCAGTTCCCAACCTGAAAGTTTCGAGGCGAGTCTGACATTCTGACCACGACGGCCGATGGCAAGAGACTGTTGATCCTCCGTCACGTACACGTTGGCGGTCATCGTTTCGTAGTCGAGCGCCAGAGAAGAGATTTCCGCAGGCTTGAGGGCCTCCGGAATAAGCACCTCGACCGATTCGTTCCAGCGAACGACATCGATCTTCTCGCCGTTGAGTTCATCGGTGACATTGCGGATTCTGGATCCCTTCACACCGATACAGGCTCCGACACAATCAACGTTCGAATCGAGAGTGGAAACGGCGATCTTGGAGCGGTTCCCCGCTTCTCTGGCAACCGCCTTGATCTCAACCACATAATCCGCAACTTCCGGGATCTCCTGCTCGAACAGACGACGAACGAGGTCGGGAGCTCCCCTGGAAACGAGCAACTGGACGCGGGTTGGTTGAAGATTCACCTCTTTGAGAACCACCTTGATGCGGTCTCCTTCTTTCCACTCCTCGAGATGGGACTGTTCTCCCCTCGGCATGAAGCCTTCTGCACGGCTCCCCAGGGTGATGACGAGTCCTCCGCCTTTGCGGCTGGAGACGGTTCCGTTGAACATTTCACCAACTCTGTCGGCGTACTCCTTGTAGATCACCTCACGCTCGGCTTCGCGGATTTTTTGAAACAGGACCTGTTTACCAGCTCCCGCAGCGATGCGACCGAGAGCAGCCCTTGGATCAAATTCCTCACCGTCTCTCACGGCACTGATGGTTCCAGAATCGCGGTCGATATTGACCTCGATTCCTTCTTCCTGATCGAAGCTCTTCTGGGCAGCAGAGATGAGAGCCATCTCGATGCCCGTGAAGATCACCTCTTTGCTGACCTGCCGATCACGATGAATGGTATCGACAAAGCGCAGGATCTCCTCACTCAACTTCTACTCCTTCTAGGTGTTCTCGTTGTTCGCGTTCGGTTTTCTCTCAAGAACAAGAACACGTCGTGAATTCCACGACCCTACCCGTTAACTTTTGTCTCAGGACGGCGATCGTCGCAGTCCACATGTCCGTCTCCCCGTGTCGAGGACGGCAGGCTATTGGCCTTCCGCCATTCGTCTCATCGATCGCAATGGAGATGGATGGAAGCCGGCGCGAGCCAGCGGGAGTGCAGGCATCGTACCGACCCTCCGACCAGATCCGTACGATCAAGATCCAGTCTCGAAAAGACTGGCTCGGAGATGCCGCTTCGCCCCGACCGTTCCGTTGACGATCAGATCCGATCACGAACCGGGTCCGGTGCCTCAAATGAGGGCCCAGGCCTGGTCCAGTGGAACCGAATCTCCAGGAGATCATGACCTGCCAAGGTTTGATCTCTTGCAGACGTGGCATACCCCGGGTATGCCCGGTTCCCGGGAGCCGGGACGGAAGCCTGGATCCTAGGGCACCACTTTGAGGCTGTCAACTAAACCAGAAGCGTGATCGCACCCGGAACTGCTTGTATCGAGGGAGGTTGGGAAATGACACCCGCTTCAGATTTACTCCTCATCAGCAAATTACCGGTCCCCGGAAGAGTCAAGACCCGATTGGCGGCGGCCATCGGCCGTGAATCGGCTTCCGAGGTGGCTGCAGCACTGCTGGGAGATCTGCTCCAGGGTTGCGGATCGACCGGCGATTCTCGAGTGCTCTGTGGTGACCAACCCGACGCCAGCGGTTTTTCTCGGTGGCTCTCGGACGGCTCCATCGCGCCGTATGGATGGGAGTACCGTCATCAGGGGGACGGCGATCTGGGGGCCAGGCTGGCTCACTGCTGCGCACTCTCCTTTGAACAGGGAAGGACCGCTGTGGCACTTCTTGGCGCTGATGCTCCCAGATACTCCCCACAGCAGATCCAAACCGCACTCGATTGCGCTGGTCTGGGCACCGCGACCATCGGTCCCGCCGGAGATGGGGGCTATGGTCTGCTGGTGATTCCGAGGGTGGTGGAGCGACGCTTGCGGGCGTTGTTTCCCAGGCAAGGCTGGGGCGGGACTGCTGTTGCCGAGAATGCCGCAGATCGGTTGCAGGAGCTGGGAGTTCCTGTTCAATCACTTCCGGTGCGCGACGACATCGATGACGAGGGCGACCTGGTCGGTCTGTGGCGTGAATTGCAGCGAAATCGGCAATTGGCGACCCGGTTGTCGAGAACTTTCCAGCAGCTCCGAATTCTGCGAAAAGAGGGCTGGAGAGGGGCTCTGTAACTGTCGATCATGAAGGGGGGGGAGAATCCACCCTCCGACTCGCTGAGAGGAAGAGGCTGATCATGCTTTGCGAGAAGTGTCAGGAGAACGAGGCCTGTGTTCATCTGACCGACATCGTCAATAACACGAAAAGGGAATACCGCCTCTGCAAGGAGTGCGCAGAAGTTCACGGTGTCTCCATCCAGGCTCAGCTCCAGAAGTTCAAGAACATCACCAACATCACCCTCCCCGAATTTTGCGCACCGTCCATCGATATCGGTAGTGGCGATTCGGAAGTGACAGATGTCGAAGATTGCCCTCGATGCAAGATGAGCTATTCGCTTTTCCGGAAGGAAGGGAAGTTTGGCTGCTCCCACGATTACACGGTGTTCCGTGGTTCCCTCGATGACCTGCTAGAAAAAATACATGCTTCGACCCAACATCGAGGTCGCACTCCTGGTCGCTTCAGGGAGCAGGATAATCACCAAACGAAACTCGATCAGTTGCGCGAAGAGTTGCTGCAAGCAGTTCAGGGTGAACAGTACGAGAAAGCCGCAGCGATTCGCGATCAGATGCGCCTGATGGGGAGCAAATGATGTCGATAGGAGATTTTCATCAACCAGTCGGTGAATGGCTGCGCGGCGACGGCAGCGATTCGGATCTGGTTATCTCCAGTCGTGTACGTCTGGCCAGAAATCTGACCGATATCCCGTTCACCACCGTTGCAAATGATCAGCAGCGTTCCACGGTCGCTGAGCGGATTCAAGCAGCGATGAAAGATCTTCGTCCGGGGTTGACCCTGGAAACGCAACATCTCGATGAGATGGATCGTGTCGACAGACTGGTGCTGGTGGAGAGGCATCTCGTTAGCCGGGAGCTGGCCATGTCATCAGGGCCTCGACTGGTCGCGTTTGATGAATCCGAAGCATATTCATTGATGGTCAACGAAGAGGATCATCTGAGGCTGCAGGTGATGAAGTCCGGCTACTGTCTCGAGCAAGCCTGGCAGGAGATGGATCAGCTCGAGAGAGCAATTGATGGCCAGTTGCAGTTTGCCTTTGACCAGCAGTATGGATACCTCACAGCATGCCCGACCAATGTAGGAACCGGATTGCGGGCTTCCGTGATGTTGCATCTTCCAGCGATGGTGATCACAGGACAGATCGAGGAAGTCACTAGAGCTGCGACGAAGATTCACCTGGCCGTGCGAGGACTGTTCGGAGAAGGGACTGAAGCTCAAGGAGATTTCTTTCAGATATCGAATCAAAGAACCCTGGGACTTTCCGAGACAGAAATTCTTCAGAAGATTGATTCCGTGTTGCCCAACATCCTTCGTTACGAACGGAAACTCAGAGACGAACTGCTCGAAAGACGCAGGGAGCGGATCGAGGACAAGGTCGGAAGAGCGTTCGGAATCCTGTCGCACGCCCGGGTGATTACCAGCAAGGAAGCTCTTGAGCATCTCTCCCTGGTTCGTCTCGGGGTATCGATGGGGATCTTGTCTGATCTGAAGATGGAGCAGGTGAATCGGATGTTCTTGTTCAGTCAGCCGGGTCATCTTCAGGCGATCGGCGAGGGGGAGTTGAGCTCGGAGGATCGTGATCTCAAGAGAGCTGCCCTGGTGAGGCAAATATTGACGGAATAACGACACAATTCTGCTCTTCTTGCCCCCCAATTGACGAAAAAGGGTATGATGAATTGGTGTTGCACGGCTTTATTCTGGTCAGATCGGTCTCTGTTTTGGCCGATAGGATGTGGATACTGTGGGGAATAATTGCGGTGCTAGGGCTTCTCTCCTGGTGAGTTTCCAGGATTCAGTCGCTAGGGGAACTCCTTGAGTCGCAACATCGTCCTTTTTATAGAGAGGCTGCTCTCGAAACAGACCCCATGAAGCGGGTTTGTCAGTAGGGGATGCGGACCTCTCAGCGAGAAAGAGGAAAGACGTAACATGTTTGATCGTTTTACCGATAGAGCACGGAAGGTGATGGCGCTGGCTCGTAAAGAAGCCCAGCGATTCAGTCACGACTTCATCGGAACCGAGCACATTCTTCTGGGCCTGGTCCAGGAGGGAAGTGGTGTTGCTGCCAATGTTCTGAAAAATTTGGAAGTGGATTCAGGCAAGATTCGGGCCGAAATCGAGCGCCAGGTGCAAAGTGGTCACTCGATCGTGCACATGGGGCAGTTGCCTTTCACTCCGCGCGCCAAGAGGGTCCTTGAGCTTTGCCAGGAAGCCGCCAAGGAACTCAGACATAATTACATCGGTACCGAACATCTGCTCCTTGGCCTGATTCGTGAAGAACAGGGCGTTGCCGCGACAGTTCTCAAGGACCTTGGATTGAACCTGGAAGACGTACGTAATGAAGTGTTAGAGATTCTCGGAGCCGATGTCGGTGACGTGGAAATCGAAGTCGAACAGGAATCAAAGCCTGTTGGCCAGAAATCACGTAGTTCGAAAACACCTGCTCTTGATTCATTCGGCCGTGATTTGACAGAAATGGCCCGAGCAGGCTCGCTCGATCCGGTCATCGGCAGATTTGATGAGATCGAGCGCGTGATGCAGGTCCTGGCTCGAAGAACCAAGAATAACCCCGTGCTTCTGGGGGAGCCCGGAGTCGGCAAGAGCGCCATAGTCGAAGGCCTGGCCCAGGAAATCATCGCTGGCGATGTACCTGAGATCTTGAGAAATCAGCGAATTGTCGTACTCGACCTGGCGCTGATGGTTGCAGGTACCAAATATCGCGGTCAGTTCGAGGAACGAATCAAGGCGGTGATGACCGAAGTGAGTCGCGTGAAAAACGTGATCCTCTTCATCGATGAACTTCACACTCTTGTCGGAGCTGGAGGAGCAGAGGGAGCTATCGATGCTTCCAATGTCCTGAAGCCAGCCCTCTCCCGCGGCGAGATCCAGTGTATTGGAGCCACGACTCTCGATGAGTACCGCAAGCACATCGAGAAAGATGGTGCTCTCGAAAGAAGATTCCAGAGCATCATCGTCAATCCTCCTTCTCGAGATCAATCTGTAGAGATCCTCAAGGGATTGCGCGATAAATACGAAGCTCATCACCGAGTACGGTATACCGATGATGCGCTGGAGGCGGCGGTTGATATGGCCGTCCGATACATCAACGGGCGTTTCCTGCCTGACAAGGCCATCGATGTCATCGATGAAGCCGGTTCCCGAATTCGCCTCAGGCATTCGACTCGTCCTCCTGATCTCAAGGAACTTGAGAAGGAGATCGAGGAACTGGACAAGGAGAAGGAAGCATCCGTTGCTCAGCAGGACTTCGAGCGCGCTGCGAATCTTCGTGACAAGGCCAGTCGTCTCAAGAAAAAACGGGAAGAAGACCTGAAGGCCTGGAGGGCACGTGCTGACGAAGTCAGTGGCTGTGTTGATGAAGAAGATATCGCGGAGACCGTGGCAAAGATGACAGGAATTCCGCTCACTCGCATCGATAGTGGCGAAGCAGATCGTCTGCTTCATATGGAGGATGAACTGCATCAGTCGGTGATTTCTCAGCACGATGCCATCGAGAGAATTTCTCGAGCGGTGCGACGCAGTCGTAGTGGTCTCAAGGATCCCAGCAGGCCGGTCGGTTCATTCCTGTTTTTGGGCCCCACCGGTGTCGGAAAGACGCTACTGGCGAAAACCCTCGCCAAGTTCTTGTTTGGTGAAGAAGAAGCACTCATCCAGGTCGACATGTCGGAGTTCATGGAGAAGCACAATGTCTCCAGACTGGTTGGAGCACCTCCGGGATATGTCGGATACGAAGAGGGTGGGCAACTGACCGAAAAGATCCGTCGCCGACCTTATTCAGTCGTTTTGCTGGATGAAGTCGAGAAAGCCCATTCCGATGTCTTCAACATGCTACTCCAGGTGATGGAGGAGGGGCATGTAACCGATTCATTTGGCCGGGTCATCGATTTCCGTAACGTGGTTCTCATCATGACATCGAATATCGGTGCCGATTTGATAAAGAATCAGAGTTCACTCGGGTTCCGAAATACCGGTGAAGGACGAGACACCGACCAGATGCGTAAAGAAGTGATGGGCGAAGTGGAGAAGTTCTTCCGCCCCGAGTTCCTGAACCGTCTCGACGATGCGGTATTCTTCAAGCCACTCTACAGGGATGATCTCGAAGAGATCATTCAGATTGAGATGCGTGAAGTGATGAAACGGATCAAGGAACAGGGAATCGACCTGATCGTGTCGGACGAAGCAAAAGAGTTCCTGATCGACAAGGGCTATAACCCCGATTTTGGAGCGAGACCATTGCGCCGGTCGATACAGCAGTACGTTGAAGATTCTCTTGCCGAAGAGCTCCTTCAAGGAAACTTCCCGAAAGGTTCGGAAGTCCACATGGAGGTCTCCGGAGATGAAATCTTGTTCCGAAAGGTGCCAAAGGATACTCCCAAGGAGAAAGACGCTCCGACTGCGGCTCCCTAGCTAGATAGCCAGTGAGTTCGCACAGCTCCAGCCAGATACATCGATCCAGTAGCCGCTACCGGTTGTCCGGTAGCGGCTTTTTCTTTGAGCCAGTCAACGGCTTTCGGAATCTCCGCCATCGCCATGGATTCCACTCCTAGCCGCTCGAGGATCCGTGACAGTTGCTCGGCAGGGAGGGCCCGCGGAGAGTCGGGAGTGACGGTAACGATTTGCGGCATCGGATCGAGGGTAGCGAGAGCGCCTAGAGATTGTTCGATCTCCTTGTCTGATAGCATACCCAGCAGAATCGAACCTGGTTTGCCATTGCGGTGGCACTCGAAGCGTTCAACAAATGCGGCCAGAGACAGGGGTGTATGAGCTCCATCGAGTAACAACGGTACGGTTCCTGCTAATTTTTCCAGACGGGCGGGCAGTCGCAACTGTTGTGCAGCATGTCGCACCTCATCCGCAGTCCAGGGTCTGACATCCTCCATCTTTTCCAACGCGGCGAGGGCGCAGGCCCCGTTCAATCGTTGAGGGTACAGGTAGTGCGCAGGGATCCTCGCATCGTCCTTGACGATGTGCGCGATAGCACCCCGTGAAGCGGCGACATCTGCGGCGTCACTGGCGTGAGCTCCATCGGCGATGATGAAGGGCTTGCCGCGGCTTGCAATCAGTGCCTTTTCTCGAGCTATCTCCTGGATGGTATCTCCCAGGATGGGACGGTGATCCAGATCCACTGTCGTCAAGATTCCCACATCGTGGCAAACGGAACTGGTCGAATCGAGAGGGCCTCCCATACCCACTTCGAGTAGCAGCCATCGATCTCCAGCACTGACGGCACGTTCGATGAAGAGAGCGATCCATAGATCGAAAAAAGTTGGGATGCTGTCTTGTGGTTGGTCGGGATCGATCAGGTATGGATGGAGATTTGTGAGACCCTCGAACAGCGAGGGCCAGGCCAGTTCCTGCCCATCGATTCGAATCCTCTCCTCGATGGAAACGAGATGGGGAGATAAAGTTGCAGCAGTCGGGCAATCTCTATGTCGAAGGAGAGCTTCCATCCACAGCACTGTCGAGCCTTTTCCCTTGGTTCCTGCCACCTGAACCGTTGGCCCGACGGGAGTGAGAAGACCGGCCCGTTGCAGCAGGCCGCGGCAGCGAGATGGTCCCAGTGCACGCCGATCTGCCCTGAGAGGAGCTTGTTTCTCCCAGTTGGTGAAGCTGGACAGCCAGGAGGCGAGTTCCTGGAGATCGGCGGGGGGAGCTGGGATCGAAGTGAAAGAGTCCAATCGGTTCCTTCTTGCCGTTGACGTGGGCTCGGTGCTGGCTGACCATCAGGGCCATGCGAGGGATGATGAAACCACGAATCGGCTTGAACTGCGACATCGAGAATTCGGGAAGACTCCGTTCTCGAGTGGCGGTGACCTACCACAACCTGGTGATCCAGCATGGTGCCATCCCTCTGCTGATCCCTCCTGGAGTAGCTCCTGAGGAAGTGTCTCCGCTGCTGGACGGGGTATTGTTGATCGGCGGCGATGATTATCGCTGCGGTCTGGTGGATGAAGGCACAGAGCCGGAACGTTTTGTCGCCGTGCATCCGATCAGAGAAGCAGCGGATCTTCTGTGGGCAGATTACCTGTTGAGCAGCGAGCTGCCGGTTCTCGCCATCTGCGGTGGGTTCCAGCTTCTCAACATCGTTGCTGGCGGCACCATCCATGGTGATCTGGAAGTCGAGGTGGATGCGACCATCCCTCACCGGTCGGCGGAAGAAGGTGATCCTCTTCCGATGCATGAGATTTCATGGCTCGGTGGATTGCCGGCTGTACCGGATCCGGGACTCTATCAGGTCAATTCAAGTCATCATCAGTCGGTCAGGGATCTTGCACCGGATTGGAAACTCCTCGCCACGTCCAGTGATGGAATCATCGAAGCGGCTCAAACCAGCGACTGTCGAATCGTTGGTGTGCAATGGCATCCGGAGCAGATGCCCCAGGAGCCTCTCGGGAAAAAAATAGTTGAGGGGTTCATCCAGTCCTGTCGCGACCTTGCCGCGAGGAGAATCTGAGATGGCGAGGTTGATGGTATGCGCGGGAGAACCGTCGGGAGATCTTCATGCTGCTCGACTGGTCAAGGAATGTCTTCAGATCGATCCGTCATTGCAGATTGATGGGATCGGTGGCGAGAGACTCGCCGATTCCGGAGCGGTGTTACGAGCTGATCTCGCAGACCGGGCGGTGATGGGTTGGTTGCCCGTGGTGAATCAACTCGGCTCGATCTTGAAGCATGCTGCCGGATTCGTCGAGGAACTGCTTCAGAGACCTCCTGATCAACTGGTAGTGATCGACTATCCCGGCTTGCATATCCATCTGGCGAGCATTGCTCGCCGTCTCGGGATTCCCGTGACGTACTACATCTGTCCCCAGGTCTGGGCCTGGGCTCCGTGGCGAATCCGCAGGATTGCGGCGTGCGCCGATCAGTTACTGGTCGTGCTTCCTTTCGAGGAGGGGATCTACAAGCCCTTTCATCCTCGAGTACATCACGTCGGGAATCCTGTGTTTGACTCGCTGGCTGCGGCGGGGCCACTACCGGATCTCGAAGGGGCTAGCGGGGGGCCGTTACTGGCGCTTCTTCCCGGTAGTCGCAAGCAGGAAATCCGCTCCGGTCTCCCGGCACTACTCGAGGCATCACGGATCTTGCGAGGACACAACCCGGATCTGGAGACATGGATTTCCTGTCAGCGTCCAAAACTGGTTCCAGAGATTGAAGCTCTGGTGGAGAACTATCCGGAAGTTCGAATTCATGTTGGGGATGCCCGTGCTTTGCAGGGGCGTGCACGGCTGGCAATTGTCTGCTCCGGAACCGCAACTCTGGAGACCGCCTGGCACGGAGTTCCGATGGTCGTCGCCTATCCTGCCAACGAGATCCAGAGATCGGCCTATCAGTTACTGGCTGTTTCTCCCTATTTCTCCCTGATCAATCTCTTTGCCGGACGGAAAATGGTTCCAGAGCTGCTGTTTGAGCCAGGGGATGGTCCGGCGATTGCACGTCTCGCTGCTCCATTACTCGATGATGAAGCCGCTGGAGAGTTGATGGGAGAGTTGAACAGCATCCGTGAGAAAAAATTTCATCCGGGTGCTAGCCGAAAGGCGGCCCAGCAGGTGATCCAGCTACTGGAAGAGAACTCCAACCGCTGACCCGGAGCTACTGTCCTGTTATCCTCTGTGTATGGTTTATTTCGGTCCCAGAAAGTACCGCCCCTCTGCCAGGGGGATGGATAGACGCGAGAAGATGCGAGTGATAGGACCTGTCCTGTTGCTGCTGGTTCTGTTTCTGATCGTCGTGGTTCCCCGGTGGAGTGACCAGAACCAGGCCCCCGAGGCTCCTCCTGGGATGATTCCAGTCGGGCACTCTGATGAAGTGGTCGGTTTGGCTCCCGATGATCAAACCCCGAACGAGGAAGCGAACGTCCCCGAACCGGTTGCGCTCAGTCCCGAAGATCAGTCAGCAAGTGGGGTCGAGCCGTTTGTCGTCGATGAGTCAATTCTGGCTCGCGTCAGAGATGGCGAAGCGGTCGATCCCGGTCCTCTGGAAGAGGAAGCAAAGTACTACCTTCTCCACAGATGGCGTGCCGGGGCCTCAGAGCCGGCCGCCGGGGAAGCTCCCAGGGCTGACGAGATTGCTGCGCAATCCAGATCGATTCGGGGGAAGCGCTACCTGATGGTGCTAACACTGATCGAAAATCCACAGCCGCGAAACTTGCCAGAGAATCGTTCGGGATTGAAAAAGATCTGGGAAGTGTTTGGATCGGATTCCGATGGACACCTCCATCGGGTCGATTTCATCCGTAAACCAAAGTACCTACCGAGCGGATCCGATGTGGTGATGGAGGGTGATTTTCTGCGTCTGTACCGGTACCAGACGATTGCTGGTCAGGAAGCGATGGTTCCGCACTGGGTGGCCCAAACACTGGAGCCTTATCAGAGTCCCTTTGTGAAAAAGGGCAATCGCTGGTTCCCCCTGTCGATCATCGGAGCGCTGGCCGTGGCGACCCTGATCCTGTTACTGGTGATTCAGGACCGTCGGCCCCGTCGCCCGTTGACGCGGCGGAGGAAATCGTGAGCTCTTCCCCTGCCCGTGCTTGTATCCGCTGGCCTCAATCAACTTGCGAACTGGTTACCGGTTCTCTGAGCCGGTTGCTCGAGCTCGACCACATTGTCGAGACGGTATCGGATTCGTTCAGTGCTCAGGTGTTGTTTCGTGACTCCTCTGTACCTCTGGCAAAGCTGGATCCGGTCAGGGATTTCTTTGCCGATCGAGCACCTCTGCACGAGTTTGAAATCCCAGGTGGAGAAGCCTGCAAGTCTCCAGAATCCTGGTCTGGCCTGCTCGAAAACCTGGCACAGGTGAAACTCGATCGTGGGGGCCTCATCATCGTTGCAGGCGGTGGAGCTCTCGGAGATGCGGCAGGCTTCGCCGCCTCGGTATGGCATCGAGGAGTGCCATGGATCGCCATTCCGACGACGCTACTGGCGATGGTGGATGCCCACGTGGGAGGGAAGACAGCGATCCAGTACGACGGGATCAAAAATCGTATCGGCAGTTTTCATCTGCCGCGTGCGGTGCTGGCTGATCCCGGGTTTCTCGACTCGCTACCACTTCAGCAACGATCTCAGGGTTGGGCGGAATTGATCAAGGCTGCGTGGATCGGGGCTCCGGAGTTGCTGATGGAACTGGAGTCTGATCCCGACTCGATTGCCGCTGATTTGATTCCGACCGGTCAACAGATCGGGGCCGCGGTGGCGGTGAAAGTGGACATCGTTGCAGCCGATCCGTTCGAAGCGGGACCGAGAGAGTTTCTGAACCTGGGTCACACCCTGGCTCATGCTCTGGAGGTGAGCGTCACCCCGAGACCATTGCATGGCGATGCGGTTTCCATCGGGATGGTGTTTGCGGGTGCCCTGTCGGAAGCGCTGGGCATTGCGGAAGCGGGAACGGCTGCTCGGATCGGTCGTTTACTGGAGAGGGTGGGCCTTCCGGTGAACTGGCCAGGCTTACCCGTTGAAGCGGTCCTGAGCGCACTTGTCGCTGACAAAAAGGTGCGATCGGGAAGGCAGCGCTGGATCTTGCCGTGTAAGCCGGGCGAGATGGTTGTCGAGGAGGTGCCCCAACAGCTGGTGGAACGGCTGCTGCGCTCCCCTCCAGCAGATCTCTCGTTGGATTCCGCGACTTCGAGCTGGAGTCGTGATGAGCACTAGAACCGGTGACCCCAGAGCGCTGCTGTTTCTATCAACGCTGCTGCTGTTGGCGGATTCCGGATGTTCTCGCCAGCAGGATGCCCATCACCCGCTGATCGATCCTGCTGCCGCTTCACAGGTGACGGATCAGGAGATAGAGATGTTGCGCCTGGAGGTTCGGCAACAGACCGATCACCTCAAGAAGATTACCATGGCTCTACAGGTCAGGTCGGAATCGGGACGTCAAATCGATCGAGAAGTTCTTCTGCGAATTGAAAATCAGGTCTCCCGTGCTCAATCTCGAGTCCAGAGGATTGAAGCAATACTGGATCGCATCGAATCAAATCAGCGATAGATCGGTTTTCAGTGATCGAGAATCAGCCGCCGGAAGAACTGCGATCAGGATTGCCAGGGCGGCAGCTCGATGCGGAGATCCTGCGTCTGGCAATCCCCGCGATCCTTCAGTATCTCCTTCACACCATCCAGTTCATCGTAGACACCCGCATGGTCGCACAGGCCTCCGGTGGTGAGGATGGTTCGCTAGCGGCACTGAATCTGGTGTCGCCCCTGTGCTGGTCATTGACCACCATCTTTACGGTCACCGCCATCGGAGCCAGTGCCATCGTGGCCAGGCGTACCGGTGAAAACCGCAAGGATCGAGCTTCCACTGCAAGTTCTACCGCGATGATGATGGCGGTATTGCTCGGTGGAATCGTGACCTGTGCAGGAATCTTCGGTCGCGGACCCTGCATCACTTTTCTGGAAGGCCAGCTGGGCAATCAGGACTCCGTGGTCAACACGGCGATTTCTCGAGATGCCGAGGGTTATCTGAAGTGGTTCCTGTTGCTATTCCCACTCCGGGCTCTGGCGGTGACCCTGGAAGCTACGCTGCGCGGAGCTGGTGAGTCGCTACTGCCGGTGCTCGGTGGCGTTGTCGGAAACGTGGCCAATATTGTCGGCAATGCGATGCTTCTCTTTGGGCTGTGGGGGGCGCCCAAGATGGGACTCGAGGGGGTTGGTCTTGCGACAGGCCTGGCTCCTCTGGCTGAAGTCTTGCTGATCATGTCGGTGATTATGCTGCGCAAGACCGGAAGACTATCTCTGAGTTTCGCGGCCTGGTTCCGGTTCGACCAACAGCAGGCCCGCGAGATTGTCCGGCTCAGCGCTCCGGCTCTGGGAGCTGCGTTATTGTTTCACTCCGGTTTCGTCGTCTATCAATTCGCGATCTTTGGCCTCGATTCGACCGCCATGGCCGCCCATCGTATCGCGATTGCGATCCAGTCGATGGCATTCTTACCCGCCCACGGTTTCCAGGCAGCTGCTGCCAGCGTCTCGGGTCGTCTGCTGGGGGCTGGATTCAAGGATCGGGCGCAGACCAGTGCCTGGCGCTCCTCCCGTCTCGGTTTATTGCTGATCATGCCGGTGATGGTGCTGTTTCTGTTGTTTGCTGAGACCCTCACCGGCTTGTTCGGGATTCGTGGAGAAACCGCTGTTCTGGCGGCCAGCTGCTTGATGATCGGAGCCATCGAGGTGCCCTTCTTGATGGTGGCTGAATCGTTGACCGGTAGCTTGCGTGGCGCCGGTGCCAATATCCCCGTGATGGGGATCACGGCGGTCGGCTCCTGGGGAGTCCGTGTTCCCCTTGCCTGGATTCTGGGACACGGATATTTCGGTTTGCCGGATCTCGGTCTCCATGGTGTCTGGGTCGCCACGGTTCTTGACTGGATTGTCCGCAGCTCGCTGCTGGCCTGGGTGATTCGACGTCGACATTGGCTGCAGACTCGCGTTTGAAGAATCGATGATGAGCGAAAGCTGAGACTCTCGAGTCAAAGAAAAACCGGGCGCGAGAACAATACGTTCTCGCGCCCGGTTTGGTCGATCACCTGAAGAGGGATCGATTATGGGCAGGCGTTGAACTCGTCACATTCCAACGCATCGTTGGTCGGGTCCGATCCGCAACCCGGGAAAGGCGCGGAAGGCGCCGGTCCACCGGAGAAGAGGAATGACAGCAGGAAAACGCCATCGGCAACATTGGCCAGGCCATCGTCGTTTGTATCCACCGCATCGATGCAGCTTGCTGGGCCAGCACTGAACAGGTAGGTGAGCCCCGCGACAGCATCGGCAATATTGACGGCGTCATCGCCATTGATGTCACCACGTACGAAGGTCACTCCGGCTCCAGGCGACAGGGTGACCTGTCCGTCTGAGAAAGCAGGGGGCATCGGGTTGCTGCCCACCACGATCAGGTTGTCGACAGGTAGGGAGCCGCCGATGACACCATTTTGCCAGGTCAGTGCCGTGACGATGGTTTCGGTCTGGTTGATCAATCCTCCAGGATTGGTGGAGAAGCTGACCTGGGCCAATTTCACCTCTGCAGAGAGGTCGAGAGAGGTCGTGCTCAGGAAATCCACGACCGCACCGATGGTGACGAAACCGCCACCAAACTGGCCATCGAAGAAGTCGAGATCGGAGGGGACGACATCCTCGCTGATCCCTGTGGCGATCAGCAGGTTACTGTCAAACACCATGGCCAGGGAATATCCGGTCACCGAGTTGGGGAATCCGGTGTTGGTGCTATCTTCAATTCCACCGAGGTCGACAGTGAATTGTCCCACTCCCGTACTCGTGTCGTATCCCGCATCGACAGCTGGAGCCAGCAAGGTGAAGCCCAGCGGTGGAGGGGGAAGGACGGTGATGTTGCAAGAGAGAGTTTCCGCGTCGAACCCGCCGACGCTGGCAGTCATCTCGTAGACATGGGTGCTGACGGCAGCCGCGCTATCGGCGTACTGGCTAGCAGAACCTCCCAGGGTTGCAATCAAGGCGCCGTTGCGATGGATCTCGATGGCGTCGTAGGTCATCCCGTTGGTCCAGGAGAGAGAAACCGAGTTGCTATCTGGATCCAGCTGGGAACAACTGAAGTTGGTCTGCGACAAGGGAGCAATGGTCATCTCGCAAGGCATGGCGGCCGAGGGTACTGCGCCCTGTTCGCCCTGAACCGTGTAGACGCTGTTGCCGTAGGACGCGTCGGTATCGGTGTAGCTGGTTTCCGATCCACCGAGTACTGCGAGCACCGTTCCATTTCTGCGGACGGTGATGGCAGTGTAGCTTTCACCGTTGATCCAGGAGAGATCGACGGAGGGATCTACGGTCGGTCCGACGCTACAGGTGAGCTCCTGTACGGCGGGAAGGAAGTTGCCTGAAGGGGCTGAGACGGTGAAGGACATCTCCGTTGGTGTACCTGGTCTGTACAATCCCATCGTCGCTGTGTTGTCCGCCGGTGGAGCGTCGCAGGTGAAGTAGAAGTTGAACATCTTCGCCCAGCGAAGTGCATTCGCATCCGGATTCTCGGCAAAGGTTTCGGTGGACCAGGTAATTCCGAGGCCTGGATTGAGGGTCGCTGTCCATTCGGTTCCGTCGACGGTTTCGCCGCTATGCCAGTCCGTGTCATGGAAACCGTGACTGATGATGGATGCACCAGCGGGATAAGGAACGGTGAAGGAGCTGGCGCTCCGATGTGAATAAAGGTTCAGGATCGCGTATTCGTAATTGAAGGTACCGTCCTGATTATCGATGACGTCGTATCCTGCGATGAAGAGACCTTCATTGGGAACCTGAACATCAACAAGGGTGACGGTGGGTTGGAAGTCCTGCCACGCCTGGATCGCCGGTTGCTCCATCTGGGTTGAGCCGATGAAGCTGAGATTGTGATTGCCAGCCTGGGAGACGTTTACCCGCCGGTAGGAGGAATTGTTGGCCTGGTTTCCCGCTTCGGCATCATCCAGGGCCACGTACTGTCCGCTCACGAAGTAGAGTGCACCCGGGAAGTTGGCGTTCAGCAGATCGCTCTCCTTGACCTGCAGACGACGAGCGATGGTCCCCTGGCCACCGGGGATCGGTGGTGCGTTGTACGGATAGGGAAAGAAGCCGGTGAAGGCATCGACCTGGGAGCGAGGCCCGAGGTTGCTCTGGTTACCGTTGAGGCCCGCGGAATACGGATCGGCACAGCCAGGAGTCAAGAAGGACAGGCACCCGCCGCCGCCACCGCAGCCAGGGCAGAGCCCTGTATTTTGCAGTGCACAGAAGCCGTGCTTGAGCCAGGAACCACCGATCTTGGAGAAGCGCCCATCGTGGAGTCTCCACATTTCCTGAGCGATGACCGGATGACGGTTGTTATTTGCAATCCAGTCGAGGTTCTGGGTACCAATGTTGCATGAAGTGGTGGCGACCGAATAAGCAAAGATCGTCTCGCCATTCACCACGTTGGATCCATAGGCGTTTGTTGAAGGCAAGTCACCGACGATCACATCCGGTTGGCCGTGGACAAATCCCGATACCAAAAACAAAACGCAGATCACTCGAATCATGGAATACACTGTTCGTTTCCTCTCTTGTTGGTTCTCCTGAAAACAGCAACTCACTGTTTGTGCAAGGGACTGAGTATCAACGAGGGACTCCCTTGCTGAAGAATCCAATGATTTCCACCACTTCTGTCCTGTTACGCCCAGCACCAGCTCCCCAGCGATTACGACTGAGCCCACATGAATGGGCAAGCCGCGTTCAAGGAACGGTAAGGAGAGCATTCAATTTAATTTTGACACCCAGGCATTAATTTGCCTTTCAGGCACCAGCCGGGGCTATTATCTCACAGGAGGGGGCATTCGTGAAGTGGTACCGATTTGGATTCAATTGGTCAGAATCAAGCGGTTGGAGGCACTGGGGATCTCAATAGTGGAGCTGGGAGTCCGCGATCACGGCCTCGACGAAGGATGCCGCATTTCGTAGCTGAAATCGGATCGGTGGAGCTGGATCCGGCGTTTCTCCCGGACCCAGGATCTGTGATCGAGAAGTTGCCAGGTGCTGCTTCGCTGGGGCTCTCGGTCGGAAAATTTGCACCCAATCGGTTGTCGATAGAGGAAAAATGTCCGAGAGACTCGACCAGGGATTGAAGGGTGAATTGCCAGCAGATCTCCTTTCTGCGGTGATTCCGGTCGGAATTGCCACTGCCGTGGCGATGTGGACCACCGGCTACATGGTCCGTCTCCCGTTCATCGAGGGTCCTCCGGCGCTGCTCTTTTTTCTGCTGATTGGCCTGGTGGTGCTCGGTGGCCGCTGGGCTGCATCGAGATCTCCCGAGCGGATCAAGGCGGGGATCGTGTGTGGTGTCACGGTGGCGATCTTCGACCTGCTGGTGCTCGGTACCTTTGTCGTACCAGAGGGGGAGCCGACCACCAGCAGCACCTGGTTGGCGCTTGCCGTGTCTTTCCTGTTTTTCATCTCAATTTGTGTTGGCTGTTCAATCCTGGGTGCCTGGAGTGGCAAGGGGCGATCTTCCACTCGCCAGCAGGGGCTATCCCTGATGACCTGGACCACCTTTTTCGCGACCCTGATCCTGGTTGGAATCGGCGGTCTGGTGACCAGTGAAGAGGCCGGGATGGCGGTCCCTGATTGGCCCGATTCCTACGGCAGCAATATGTTCCTGTTGCCGCTCTCACGAATGACCGGAGGGATCTATTTCGAGCATGCCCATCGTCTGTTTGGTGCTCTGGTCGGGCTGGTGACCATCTCCCTGGCGATTTACCTGTGGAGGAGAGCAGCAAGCCGGCCCCTCACCATTCTCGGGATGGTGGCGGTTCTCCAGGTGGTGGCCCAGGGTGTCATGGGGGGACTGCGGGTGACCGAGGTCGAATCAGCAACGGTCGTCGATGGTCAGGTTGCCCACTGGGGTGAATCTTCTCTCAGCCTGTTCTTGCGCGTGAACCACGGGGTGCATGGCCAGTGCTTCCTGGCGCTGCTGGCCGTCATCGTCACCCTGTCAGCATCCACCTGGCGGAGCGCGCCAGCGGGGGGCGCGGATCGACTCGATCGCTGGTGCTCCTCGTTGCTGGTCGTATTGTTGATGATCCAGTTGACGATGGGGGCCCTGGCGCGCCACATCTCCCGCGATTGGGTGATTCCTCACCTGCTGGCTTCGTTCGTGATTCTCACCCTGATCGTCCTGATCGGGGTTCGTGGTGGTCTCCCGACGATGCTTCCGATGCGAGCGAGGCTGGGCATCACGCTGGTGATTTGTGCGGTAGTTCAGGTGGCTCTGGGGTTTGCGACTCTGGCAATGACCGGCTCCCAGGTGCGAATCGCTTCCAGTGGCACCCTGGAAACCCTGGTGGCGACCTCTCACCAGACTTTTGGTGCCCTGATCCTCAGTCTGGCAGTCTCCCTCACCTGCTGGTCCTTCCGTTGGCGTCGCTGAAGCTGACTTTACAAGGGGCAATGATCGAGCAGCACCCGACAGAAAAAATCCTAAATTATGTTCGAGTTCGTTTGGCCTGATGAGCAGTCGTTGCTACCTTTCCCTCTCTTGAGGAGACCGGTGCGTGGAGGCCAACTTACGACGTTGGTAACGGGGGAGATGGAGTGATTGAAACTGCGCTGAAAAGGAACGTTTGCTGACAGGTGTTATTGCCCTGTCCTCATTTCTTTTCCTTCAGCTGTAGTAATGCGCTTTGTATCGAGATTTTTCGGCAAGCCGCTTTGACGATGTGCGGTAGGAGGATTTCCTAAACGATGAGTCGCGATCCAATCTTCCGTCCCTGGATGGATCAACTTCTGAAACTGGTCGGGGCCGGGGCTGCCGTCACCGGAATCTATGTCGTATTGATGATCTATTTCGGTTTCTCACCGAAGACGATCAGCGCCGGGTACATGCCGGAGCAACCGGTGCCGTACAGTCACGCATTGCATGTGGGTGAGCTAGGACTGGATTGCCGTTATTGCCACACCACCGTCGAGAGCGCTGGATTTGCTGCGATTCCACCAACGCAAACTTGCATGAACTGCCATGAGAAGATTGAACCGACCAGTGTCAATCTGGAACCGGTCCGCTCCTCTTTCCGCACCGGGCTGCCTGTCCGCTGGATCAAGGTTCATGACCTGCCCGATTACGTCTACTTCAACCACAGTGCCCATGTCACAAGGGGAGTCTCCTGCGTTGAATGTCACGGACGTGTTGACCACATGGAAGAAGTACATCAGGTCAAACCACTCAGCATGGGATGGTGCCTCGAGTGTCATAGAGACCCGGCACCTCACCTGAGGCCGGTGGATAAAGTCACTGATCTCGGCTGGGGTATGGAACGTACGGAACAAGAGAAGATTGATCAGGGTAGCGAAATCATGAAGGGCTTGGGGTTGTATGACGAGTCGGGACATCCGACGACACGTATGACCCTCATGACGAACTGTTCCACATGTCATCGATAAAAAATAAAACCGGCTCGAAGCCGGGCCAGGCACTCTGGCGTAGTCTCGACGAGTATGCAGACTCTCCCGAGTTTCGTACCCTGATCGAGAAGGAATTTCCAAATCATGCTCCGGAGTTGTTCCACTCCACCTCCCGACGTCACTTCCTCAAGGTGATGGGAGCCTCGGTGGCTCTTGCGGGGGGACTTGCCGGATGCCGCTGGCCGCAGCAGCAAATCCTTCCTCATACCAGTCGTCCCGAGGGAAGAGCACCCGGAGTACCGGTCTCTTACGCCTCGTGCTGGGAGCAGCAGGAGGTTGCTGAAGGGGTCCTGGTAACCAGTTACGATGGTCGACCCATCCGCGTCGATGGCAACGGTGACCACCCATTCCAGAGTGGTTCAGCCACCTCGCAGATGCAGGCCAGTGTACTGGGGCTCTATGATCCCGGTCGTAGCTCTGCACCTACCCATCGAGATGGGGATCACAGGGTGTCTGGCAGCTGGGAAGCTGCTGCCGAGATGCTCGCGGAGGCTGGGAAGTCCGACAAGGTTGCGGTGCTGGCAGCACCGAAATCGTCGCTGGCGCTCTCGATGATGCGCAAGCGGTTGCTACGTAAAATTCCCAACTCTCGATGGCATGAATGGGCTCCGCTTCATCGTGACTCCGAGCGACAGGGAACTGCTCAGCTATTTGGCAGACCGATGCGTCCAGTCGCAGATCTCTCAGCGGCACGGGTCCTGGTGTGCCTGGATGCTGACCCGTTGATGACTCACCCCGCCAGCCTGGCCCATAGTAGTGGTTGGGCATCTCTGCGCAGTTCTGCCGATGATGATGAACCAGTCCTGAGCCGCGTGTGGGCGGTCGAGAGTAGCCTGTCTGTGACCGGTGGGGCAGCCGACGTCCGGATTCCGGCGCGCACTGCCGACATTGCGGGTATCGCGGTTCAACTGGCCGCGGCCACCGGAGTTTCTCTACCTTCTGATATCGCACCCATCGTTTCGGCAACTCAGGTCACCGATGAACAGATTTTGCAGATGGCTGCGGATCTGAAATCCCATGCAGGAAATTGCCTGGTGATGGCTGGCGACCGGCAACCGCCAGTGGTTCATGCCCTGGCTCACGCGATCAATATTGGTCTCGGGGCTGTTGGAAAAACTCTACGCTTTGCCGAGATCGAAAACGCCGAACGTCTCGCCCACATCGATGACATTGCACTCCTGGCCGATCGAATTCGGGCGGGAGAAGTGGAAACCTTGCTGATCCTGGGTGCCAATCCTGTTTACGATGCTCCGGCGATGAATGAATCGTGGCAGCAGCTGATTGATCGCGTGCCTCTCTCCATCCATCTGGGGGAATATGAAGATGAGACCGCCGAGGTCTGCGACTGGCATCTTAATGGCACTCATTTCCTTGAAGAATGGGGTGACGGTCGCAGCTGGGACGGAACCATCACACTGCGGCAACCTCTGATTGCTCCTCTGTACGACGGTCGTAGTTCGATAGAAACCCTCAGCATACTTCTCGATGAGAAACCTCAATCTGGTCACGACCTCGTGCGAAGCGTTCTGGAGTCGAGGGCCGGTTCTGACAAGGACGCCTCGTGGCGAAGCTGGCTCCATGACGGTTTTATTCGAGACAGCGCCAACGCGGTGGACTCGGCTCCGGCGATCCGGGGAGGCTGGGGAGCGGCGATCGAGAGTGCGCTGCAGGTTCCCGAGGGTGACGAAATCGTGTTCCTGGCCGATCATTCGCTGTTTGATGGTCGCTACGCCAATAATGGCTGGCTCCAGGAACTGCCCGATCCGGTCACCAAGATTGCCTGGGACAACTGCGCCCAGATCGCGCCGAGCAAGGCGGCCTCGATGGGGATCAAAACCGGAGACATGATCCGGCTGTCCAGTGGTGGGCGTGAACTCGAGATGCCCGCCTTCGTGCTGCCCTGTCAGAATCCTCGCACGATAGGGGTTTCGCTCGGTTACGGGCGGCTACTGTCTGACCGTGCCGCTGGAAGATTGTCGCGCAAGCCTTCTCTCTATCAGATTGCCGACGGCGTGGGATTTGATAGTTACCAGCTTCGAAGCAGCGAAGCGGTCCGTGCTGGCTATGCGCCGGTCAGTGTTGCCCGTGGTTCGGGAACCTACCAGCTGGCGACGACCCAGGATCATAATCCAGTTCGTCCCGAAGAGTTCATGGGCGATCTCGAATTCAACGAAGAACAGCGAAGAGTGGGTGAGTTTGCGCGCGTTGTTGGGGCTGGATTTACTCCAGATCATCAACAAGTGGCGGAGTCCGTGGAGGACGCAGGTCCTCATCACCCCGATCTCAAGAGCCTCTGGAAAGAGCACGAGTACAAGAGCCATCGATGGGCGATGTCCATCGATCTGAATGTGTGCACTGGGTGTAGTGCCTGTGTTGTCGCCTGCCAGGCAGAAAACAACATCTCTGTCGTTGGCAAGGACGAGGTTGCTTATGGCCGCGAGATGCACTGGATGCGGATCGATCGCTACTTCAGTGGTGAAGATGTCGATAACCCCGAAGTGGTGCATCAACCGTTGACATGCAATCAGTGTGAGAATGCCCCTTGCGAGCAAGTTTGCCCCGTTGCTGCCACCGTGCACAACGAAGAGGGACTCAACGATATGGTCTATAACCGCTGTATCGGCACCCGTTACTGCAGCAACAACTGTCCTTACAAGGTGCGTCGCTTCAACTACTTCAATAACACCAAGTCTCCTTCTGTTACCGAGAAGATGGGTTACAACCCGGAGGTCACGATCCGATCTCGCGGGGTGATGGAAAAGTGCACCTACTGCGTCCAGCGGATCAATTCCTCGAAGATTCGAGCCAATAACGAACGGCGCAAGCTGACCGACGGTGAAGTATTGCCGGCCTGCGCTCAGACCTGTCCGACAAATGCCATCACGTTTGGGGATTTGGCGGATCCTGAGAGCCGCGTGACGGCGACCCAGAAATCGCACCGTTCTTACAAGATGCTAGCAGAGCTGAACGTGAAACCGCGTACCGGGTACATGGCCAAGTTACGCAACCGTCCAGACCAGGATGAGGGGTAGCCAGATGAAGCAACTCCTCGACAAGCTGAGTCCGATCATGAGGCCGGAACTGACTGGCAATGCCGAGAGTCCGGAGATCGACAATACCGCTTACTTGCCTGATGCCAGACAGCCTCTGGTTACCGGCGAGAATGACAACACCACCATCACGGATAAGGTGTGCCAGATCGTCGAGCAGAAACCGACGGTAGGCTGGTGGATGTTTTTCCTGCTGTCGCTGTCGGTCCTCGGTTTGCTCGGAGTCTTCATTCCGTTCCTGATCTTCTGGGGTGTCGGCACCTGGGGCGTCAATAACCCTGCCGGTTGGGGTTATGCCATCGTCAACTTCGTGTTCTGGGTGGGCATCGGCCATGCCGGGACTCTCATCTCGGCGATCCTGTTCCTGTTCCGGCAGAAGTGGCGGACCTCCATCAACCGTGCTGCAGAGGCGATGACGATCTTTGCCGTCATCTGTGCCGGTATGTTCCCCGGAATTCACGTCGGTAGGGCATGGTTCGCCTACTGGATGTTCCCGATTCCCAATCAGATGGAACTGTGGCCTAACTTCCGCAGTCCACTGCTCTGGGACGTGTTCGCCGTCGGTACTTACTTCACCGTTTCGCTGTTGTTCTGGTACATGGGAATGATCCCTGATCTCGCGACTCTGCGTGATCGGGCCAAGCACTCCGTCAGAAAAGTAGCCTACGGATTGCTGTCGCTGGGCTGGACCGGATCGAATCGCCACTGGCATGTCTATGAGCGTGCCTATCTGCTACTGGCAGCTCTGGCGACTCCGCTGGTGCTCTCCGTGCACTCGGTGGTGTCGTTCGACTTTGCGGTTTCCCAGGTAGCTGGTTGGCATACCACCATCTTCCCGCCGTACTTCGTCGCAGGGGCGATTTTCAGCGGTTTTGCGATGGTGATGACATTACTGGTCCCTGCGAGGCAACTGTTCGGTTTGAAGGACGTCATCACCCTCAAGCATCTGGAGAACATGAACAAGATCATCATGTTGACCGGCATGCTGGTGGGATATGCCTACGCGCAGGAGTTTTTCATCGCCTGGTATGGTGGCGTGAAGGTCGAGAAATTCGCCTTCATCAATCGAGCGTTTGGGCAGTACGCCTGGGCCTACTGGATCATGGTCTCCTGCAACGTGCTGTCGCCTCAGATCTTCTGGTTCAAGAAGATGAGAACCAACATCACGGTGATGTTCATCGTCAGCATCTTTGTCAACATCGGAATGTGGTTTGAGCGCTTCGTCATCACCGTGACGAGCCTTGCCAACGATTACACGCCGAGTGCCTGGGATTATTACTCACCGAAGCTTGCTGACGTGACGATCTTGATCGGAGCGTTTGGCCTCTTCTTCACACTCTTTGCTCTCTTCTGCCGTTTCTTGCCCTTCATCGCGATGACCGAGGTGAGAGGTGTGATGGCAGAAAAGGCTCGTTTGAAATCCCCGCCGCCGCAGCAGGGGGCCTCCGACAGTGCTTCGGAGGATTCCGCGGCTGGGTCGTGAGGGAGTAGGAGATGAGTGCAAAGATGACGAACTCGCAAGGAGTCGAAACCATCACTGCCGAGGGATCCAGTGATCCCAGGCCGGTGCTGATGTTGGCCGAATTCGAGACTGCTGATCTCCTGATGGAGGCTGCTACGGGAGTCCGGGATCAAGGATTTCGTCTGTGGGATTGTCACACGCCCTATCCGGTTCACGGACTCGATCAGGCGATGGGAATTCGCCCGACGTTGTTGCCCTGGCTGGTTTTTGGAGGCGGGGCGACCGGATTCACCGGCGGCTTGTTGATGCAGGCATGGATGAATGCAGTCGACTACCCATTCCTGATCAGTGGAAAACCATTCTGGAGTATTCCCGCGAGTATCCCGGTGGCCTTTGAATTGACCATCCTGTTGAGTGCGTTCGGTGCCTTCGGCGGCATGTTGCTCCTCAATGGCTTGCCACGTTTCTATCGTCCACATTTCCGTAGCGATCGGTTCCGCCGTGCCACTGCGGATCGTTTTTTCATCAGCATCGATGGTCGAGATCGTCAATTTGATGTCCAAGCAAACTCTGAATTGCTGACCGGTCTTGGTGCCACAGCAGTGGAAGTGATCGAGGAGTAGACCATGGCATTGCCAACACGCGATACCGAGGTACCTGGCTGGATCATCGCCACGATCATCGTGGTGAATCTGGTTCTCCTGGTGCCGCCGATGCTGGTCGCCAAGTCTAGGTATGCGACATCTCGTTCGACGCGTGTTCATGTCTTCTATGACATGGATCAGCAGCAAAAGTTCAAGGAACAGGGTTCGAATGATCTGTTTGCCGATGGGCGAGCGATGCGCCTCCCGGTTCCCGGAACTGTTGCACGTGGAGAGCTCAACGCTGATGAGCATTACCACTGGGGAACCGTGGATGGGGAATGGGCCAAGGATTTCCCACCCCAGATCAAGGTCAATGCGGAGTTACTTGATCGAGGTGCGGAGAGGTTTTCGGTTTACTGCACTCCGTGTCACGGTCTTTCTGGCCATGGCGATGGCATGGTTCCACGACGTACTGCCGTTTCTGAATATGGTGCATGGATAGTTTCCGATCTCTCTTCCGAAAAAGGATTGGCTCATCCGATCGGTGAAATTTTCAACATCATCGGTTACGGCATCAACACCATGCCCGGTTATCGAACACAGATACCGCCTGCGGATCGGTGGGCCCTCGTCGCCCATGTGAAATCGATTCAGTTCAGCCAATCGGTCGATATTGCCGAGATCCCTGAGCAGGAACGGAAGAGGTTAGAAGCGATACCGCTTCCGCCCGCGGAAGATTCAGAAGCAGCACCAGATGATGGCACCGGGACCGATTCCCGGCAGGGGAGGTAATCAAGATGGGACACCGTTCCACTGTTGACCTCAGCACTGAGAATCGAACACTCGGGAGCCTCTCGGGTCGGCTCATCGGCCTCGGCGCCGTGCTGGCCATCTTTGGGCTGGTCGGAACCCTGCTGCTGGGTACGCTCGAGGGTGCGTTTGACTGGAGTGGTGGTGAATCGCAGGAGGCGGCCAATCCCCATGACGAGTCAGGGGATGCAGCTCACGGCGCCTCTGGAGACGGACATCACGCTGTGATTCACGGGTTTGTGAGCGAATGGAGTATCTGGCATCCATACCTGGTCAGTGTCTGTTTCTTCCTGACCTTGACTCTTGGAGCTCTCTTCTTTGTTCTCATCCATCATGTGACCAACGCCGGGTGGAGTACCGTAGTACGGCGGATCGCCGAGGGTGTGTCACGCAACATCGTATTGATGGGGCTGTTGCTGGTACCGATTCTGACACCGGGCCCGATGGGGCATCTCTACAAGTGGTTCCATCCTGATCCAGCCGACGAGATCATCGCAGTCAAGGCTTCATACCTCGATTACAACTGGTTCCTGTTGCGTCTTTGCTGCTACTTCCTCATCTGGACGATTCTTGCCTGGGGATATCACCGGTCATCGGTAGCTCAGGATCAAGATGGGGATATCAAACGTACCTCAAGGATGAGCAGAATCAGCCCGTTAGGAGTGCTGCTGTTTGCCCTCAGCATCACTTTTGCTGCCTATGATCTGTTGATGAGTCTCGATGCACACTGGTTCAGCACCATCTTCGGAGTCTACGTCTTCGGTGGCAGTGTCCTTTCGTTCCATGCACTACTGGCCTTGATCGTGGTCTGGTTGCAATCGAACGGCCGTTTGACTCGTGCCATCAGTGACGAGCACATGCAGGATATCGGCAAGATGATGTTCGCCTTCACGGTGTTCTGGGCCTATATCGCATTCAGTCAGTACATGCTGTACTGGTATGCCAATATCCCGGAAGAAACGATCTGGTTTCTGCGTCGCCAGGAAATCTGGATGTGGGGATTCTGGGGCTGGATGCTGATCGTGGGGCGCTTCTTCGTTCCGTTCCTGTTCCTGATGTCGAGGCACATCAAACGGAAGCGCCTGACTCTCACCATCGGTGCGCTCTGGATGCTGGCGATGCAATGGGCAGATATGTATTACCTGGTGATGCCGCAGATCTCAGATGGCAAGGAATTCCCGTTCCGGATGGTCGATGTCACCATTTTGATCGGGATGGCGGGGATATTCATGATTGGCCTGGCGCTGTCTCTGAGAGGCCATTCACTGATCGCCGAGCGAGATCCACGGATGCCAGAATCTCTGGCCTTTGAGAACGCCTAGAAAGGAGCCTGAAGTGAGCCAGACAGAAATTACCACGAGCAATAATCTTCCCGGCTCCGGCGATGACCCGAGCGCGATTCCGACCTGGTACGGATCCGCAATCTTCATCATTCTGTTCCTGTTTACCGTTTATTTGCTGGTCTTCCTGGCAGATCGAGAGCAGGAAATCGCATTTGATCGATCGATTCGTGGAGAAAGTCGCGGGCTTCAAGAGGTACAGCAACAGCAGACTACGCAACTCCAGGGGTACACATGGACCGACCGGGAGAACAAACGGGTTTCCGTGCCTCTCGACCAGGGTCGCCAGGAGGTGCTTCGCAGGTTCGGTGATAAGGGAGAACGTTAGAGATGCAGATGACGGGTAGCAACAATGAAGCGCAAACAAGCACTACTCTGCGGCGCTGGCCGCATTGGTGTGTGTGCGCCTCCCTTCTCTGTCTCCTCGTGATAGTGACCGGTACCGTTGCGGGACAGGCGCCATCCGTGAGACCTGGAGATGTGCTGAACCCGGAGCTGGATCCGGTACTCAAATCCATCGATGGTTTGACGATTCATGATCGCCTCGGTGAAAAGTTACCTCTGGATAAGGTCATCCGAACCGAATCGGGAGAGCAGGTTGCTCTGGGCAATTTGTTTCAGTCGAAGCGTCCGGTGATTCTCAATCCTGTCTACTTCTCCTGTCCGATGCTTTGCAATCTGGTAGTCGAAGGCCTGATCGAATCGGTCGCTTCCTGTGGCTTGAAGATCGGTGAAGATTTTGAGGTCCTGACCCTCAGCATCGACCCCCGTGATTCCGCAGGAGATGCTCGAAATCGTGAGAATTTGCTGGTGAAGGCGCTTGAAGATGCGGCGCTGCTGGCCGGTTCGGATGTGTCACAGGCTCGTCAAGGTTGGCACTTCGTCACCGGTAAGAAAACCGAGTTGAAGGCGATCGCCGACTCGGTCGGCTTTGATTATCGCTGGAATGACTACAACGCTGAATACGCCCATGGTGCCGGTATCTTCATCGTGAGTCCGGAGGGTGTTCTGACCCAGACGGTCAAGGGCTTCTCCTTCGAGCCCCAGACTCTTCGCCTGGCCCTGGTGGAAGCATCCGATGGCAAGATCGGAAGCTGGCTCGACGACATTGTGTTGACCTGTTTTGTGTACGATCCCAGCAAGGCTCAGTACGGCCCTGCTGCTCTCAAGGTGATGCGTCTGGGAGGGATCATTGCAGTACTGGGAATCGGCGGCTTCCTCTTCCAGCTTTGGAGAAGAGACCGTCAAAATGGAGATTCGTTGGTAGCGGCGGATTCGCAGAGAGAGCAGTCTCAGTCATGAATTTACTGGTCACGATCCTGGCACAGACCGAGCCAACCTACTGGCTACCGGAAGCTGTTTCTAATTTTGCCGGGCCGGTCGATAGAGACTTCTACTTCGTTTACTGGGTTTCCATCTTCTTCCTGGTGTTGATCTCTGCGTTGCTCGTGATCTTCATGTGGAAGTTCAGAACCCCTCCAGGGGCCCACGCACAGAGTCAGAGAGATCACCATCTGCTGCTGGAGATCACCTGGACCGGAATCCCGATCATCCTTTCCTTCATGATGTTCTGGTACGGCTATCGTGGATACGTCGACATGATGACTCCGCCTAACGATGGAATCTCCATCGTCGCAGAAGCTCAGAAGTGGGCGTGGAATTTTTCATACGCTTCCAATGGTGCGACGATTCCCGGAATGTCCGAAGATTTAAATTTGATACGCGACCAGGTCAGATCCGGTGAACTGAGTGCTGAACAGGCAGTTGCTGCCGAAGGAAAGATCCTGGAGAAGGCGGGCCTTCATGTGCCGATGGGGATTCCCATCAACATCACCTTGATGGCCGCGGATGTTCTTCACGCTCTGTACATACCGGCATTCAGGGTCAAGAAAGATTGTGTCCCGGGCAGGACCGGCAAGATCTGGTTCATCGCGGACGAGCCGGGAATCTACGATCTCTACTGCGCGGAATACTGCGGTCAGGGCCATTCCTGGATGCACAGTAAAGTGGTGGTCCACGAAACCGTCGAGGAATACGAGAAGTGGCTTGAGGTCGCTGGCTCGTATGACGAATCCTTGCCGTTCGAGGAGAATGGCGAGATCGTGTGGAAGCGAAGGGGCTGTATCTCTTGCCACAGTGTCGACGGTTCCGAGAAGGTGGGGCCCTCATGGAAGGGGCTTTTCGGTTCAAATCGTAGTTTTACCGCCACGGGAACTCCCGGGGAGCTGGTTGCCAATGAAGCTTACATCGAAGAATCGATCCGCTTTCCGATGAACAAGATTACAGAAGGTTATCCACCGCAGATGCCGGTGGTGAAACTCACTGAAAAAGAAATCCTATGGGTGACTGAATATATCAAGTCCCTGGGTCAGAACTCCGGGGGGGCAGAGAATCCCCGGAAGGAGAACTAGCATGAGTCAGCCAGAAATGGATGCACAAGCAGGTGAGGGAACTGGTGTCGCTTCCCAGACAGATGCTCCCGTCAGCACTGAAGGCCCCAGTTACCTGACGGTGACGAAGACCTTTTCCTCCTGGGCCTTCACCCTCGATCACAAGCGGATCGGGGTGATGTACCTCATCGGAGTGTTGTTCATGTTCCTGCTTGGCGGGATGTTCGCCCTGCTGGTCAGAACCGAACTGTTCTCACCTCTGGCGATTCTGACTCCCTTCTTTGCCGATACCGCTGAAGCCCAGGCAGATTTGTACAACAGGTGGTTTACCACCCACGGGGCGATCATGGTGTTCCTGGTCATCATTCCAGGAGTTCCTGCCGCTCTCGGAAACTTCGTATTACCACTGCTTCTCGGGGCCAAGGACGTTGCCTTCCCCCGATTGAATCTCGGTTCCTTTTACCTGTGGGTGATCGGAGCTCTGTTCTTCGTCTACGTGCTGTTTTCCGGGGGATTGGATACGGGCTGGACCTTCTATACTCCCTACAGTGCTGAATCAGGGACGGCGGTGATCCCCGCTCTGGTCGGGGTGTTCATCCTCGGCTTTTCGAGCATCTTCACTGGACTCAACTTCATCGTGACGATTCACAAGATGCGGCCACCGGGAATGACATGGTTCAAGATGCCATTGTTCTTGTGGGCGACGTACTCGACTGCGGTGATGCAGGTGCTTGCGACCCCGGTACTGGGAATCACCCTGTTGCTGTTGCTTCTGGAAAGGACGCTGGGAATCGGAATCTTTGATCCGAGAAACGGCGGAGATCCGGTACTGTTCCAGCACTTCTTCTGGTTCTACAGTCACCCCGCGGTTTATATCATGATCGTTCCCCCGATGGGGATCGTCAGTGAGTTGATCGCTGTACACAGTCACAAGCGAATCTTCGGATACACCTACATCGCCTTTTCTTCGGTGTCCATCGCGATCTTCTCTTTCCTGGTCTGGGGACACCACATGTTCACCAGTGGCCAGTCGACCACCATGAATATCATCTTCAGTGGCATTACTTTCTCTGTGGGGATTCCCTCGGCGATCAAGGTCTTTAACTGGATCGCAACGATGTACAAGGGGGCATTGTCGCTCAACACTTCGATGCTTTACGGGATATCGTTCATCTTCTTGTTCACGATCGGTGGGTTGACGGGGTTGTTCTGTGCGGTGCTCAGCATCGACACGCATATCCATGATACTTATTTCATCGTGGCACACTTCCATTACGTGATGATGGGAAGTGGGCTGATCGCTTTTGTCGGGGGGCTTCACCACTGGTGGCCGAAGATGACCGGAAAGATGTTCAGTGAGTTCTGGGGTAGGATCGCCTGCACGCTGGTATTTGTCGGTTTTAACCTGACCTTCATTCCGCAGTTTGTGATGGGATCCCTGGGTATGCCCAGGAGATATTACACGTACGCTGATAAATTCGAGGGCTATCACCAGCTTTCGACCATCGGGTCCTACGTCATGGCAGCGGGCTTCTTTTTGACGGCGTTTTACCTGATTCAATCACTGGTTTCCGGCAAGAAGGCTCCGGTCAATCCCTGGGGTGGCAATAGCCTTGAGTGGCATACGGCATCGCCACCTCCGCTGGAAAACTTCCATAACGTCCCGGATGCGACTGATCCGTACGATTACGAGAACCTGGAGTATGACGCGGCCACCGGCAATTACGAGACCAAGAAGGTAAGCTGAGCCTCCGGGAAGAC
Source organism: Planctomycetota bacterium (assembly GCA_036125855.1). GTDB lineage: Bacteria > Planctomycetota > UBA8108 > UBA1146 > UBA1146 > UBA1146. The sequence continues at coordinate 190,079 of JAYZTT010000005.1, read as the reverse complement.
GGGAGAAACGATGAGCGGCGACGCACATCAGGAACAATCGAACCAGCAAGCTGAACATGGAGATGGCCATGGCCATTCTCCTTATCAGGCACACCACTTCGATACGATGCAGCAGCAGTTCGAGGCGGGGAAACTGGGGATGTGGCTATTTCTTGCCACGGAGGTACTCCTTTTCGGTGGCCTGTTCTGTTTCTACACCGTCACCAAGTCCAACAACCCTGAACTGTTCAAATGGGGTCACCACTTCCTCGACAAGCGCTGGGGTGCGACCAACACGATGGTGTTGCTGTTCTCTTCCCTGACGATGGCTCTGGCGGTAAGAGAAGCGCAACTGGGACGTAAGAACCGAATCCTGTTTTACCTGACGGTGACCTTGTTGTGCGGCGGCGGCTTCATGGGAATCAAGTACATCGAGTATTCCAAGAAGTTTCATGAGGGACTCTTTCCCGGCCAGCATTTTGCCTATGAAAATGTCATCGACGCAGAGCAGGTACGAGATCAGCAGCAGGAGGCGGATCGACTGGCTCTTGCGGATCTGGCTATACCCGCAGCAACAGTGGTCAGCGATACGCCGAAGGCGAGCGGGCAGGTAGCCCAGCCAGCGAGCCCTCCTGCGGGACTGTCGCCGGCAGCGGGCGACCTGGAACATGGTGGCGGAAACTCCGCAGAGCATTCGACCAGTGGCGATGACCATGCTCCGGGATTGGCCATCGATCCGTCCCATCTGCCACCCGGTGCTCGGCCCGCCAATGCTCATGTGTTTTTCAGCATCTATTTCTGCCTGACTGGATTGCATGGGATACACGTGTTGATTGGTATGGGAGTGATGATCTGGTTGATGGTTCTGGCTCAGCAGGGACGATTCGGGCCGGGCTATTTCACACCTGTTGATCTTGGCGGATTGTACTGGCACCTGGTGGATCTGATCTGGATTTACCTGTTCCCATTGCTGTACCTGGTGGAATAGGAATACCGATGAATGAAATCCTCGACAATGTCGATCTGTTGATCCTTTCTGCGGCATTTCTGAGCCTTTTTTCGACCATCTTTGTCTACAACAAGGAAAAGAAGCAGGCCGTTCCCCATCCAGAGTTCGGGCATATGACCGGACCGACGCTGCTATTTGTGGTTCTGACGGCGCTGCTGTTTCTGACCTGGCTGACCGTTGCCGTTTCTTACGTTGACATGGGCGGGTTGAACGTGGTGGTGGCGATGGGAGTGGCGACCGTCAAGGCAACCCTGGTTTCACTGTATTTCATGCACCTGCGCTGGGACCGCCCCTTCAATTCGATAGTTTTTGTTGGCTCTCTCCTGTTTTTGGGAGTCTTTCTTGGGTTTGCGCTCCTCGATACGGCAGAATACAACTCTGACCTACTCGATGACCCCTTCTTGAAGATCAACACCGAACAATTCGGGGGCGAACAGGGATAGTACGGAGTTCTGGTGGCTTCTTCGGAGCAACCACCTGTCAGCAGGGGAGAGGGGAACGAACCCTTCGGCCCTTCTCCTTCACCGATTCTGGCTCGAATGGGAATGCAACTTTTCCTGGTCTCCCTGGGGATATTTTTCGGCGCCAGCATCGTTGCGATTGTCATCATCCGAAATAGCAATCCAAACTGGGGTGCGGGGGCTCCAAGGATCCCTGACCTGGCATGGCTCAGTACAGGAGTCATGTTGCTGGTCAGTGTCTTTTCCCAGCTAGGCCTGAAAGCGGTCCGCCGTGACTCGACCCGCAGTTTCAAAATCTACATGGTGCTGGTCCTGGCGCTCGGTTTTCTGTTCTTGATTTTGCAGGAGCAGGTATGGAGAGCGATGCTACTGGCGGGAGAGGAAACCTCGTTCAGCGCTTCGAGCAGCCTTCATGGCTGGAGTATCTATGTGCTCGGATTATTGCACGCCCTGCACGTTGCTGGCGGATTGATTTTTCAGGGGTACGTGACGACTCATGCACTACGCGGGGGATACTGGAGTCTTCATTGTGAGATGGTCAGACACGTGAATCTCTACTGGCACTTTCTCGATGGGGTCTGGGTAGGGCTGTTTGCGTTTTTGCTGTGGCTCGCCTAGTCACCTGCGATGGGGATTTCACGGGCATGGACCGCGAACCAGGAGGAGATCACCTGCGCTCGTGCTGCATCGCTGGAGGAGTCCCTGATCCTGGCGATCCATTCTCCATTCTCCTGACTGATTGTGACCGGAGAGAGATTTGCCAGTTCTCCTGCCGGAGGTTTCGGCTGATGTGGATACCGAGGGCGATCGACTAACCGATAGGAACTGTAGGGCTCTTTCTTGTAGTAGCGCCGATGGCTTTCTGCCATGCCAAGAACGTCTGTATCCGGATGATCTTCACGCCATTTTTTCCAGGTGGTCAAACGAAAAGGAAGCAACTGTAACGGTTCTCCCGATCTTGGACCGGAGATTGCCCTTCCGTCTGTGGGGCTCCACAGGTTCTCACGGGAGCGGGCGCCAGGACCGAGACGTTCGTGAATCAACATGCAACAGTCGACAACCAGTCCACTGGAACCGAACACCACCGGTTCCTCTGCTGCTCCTTTCGGTCTCTGAAATACCGTGGTGGTTGCAGAGAGGGGATGGTAGACGACACAGATCGGTACATCCCCCAGTACGTCATTGACCACCTCGTGCCACTGGAGAATTCGATACGGATAGGCACGAGCTTTTCCATCGATGACCACCCCGACCACTTCACTTTCGGAAACCAGAAACCGGGTTCTGTAGTTCTCGCCCAGTTCATCGACAATGGCGGTATTCCAGATCTCTGGATTATCGATGGGGAGCACTTCTTCCGGAGCTCCGAAACGGACCAGGGTTTCATCGGATCGAAGTTCCGTGGAGAGATCAAAGCCATTGGTGATCCCTGCATCGGGACCGAGGACCCTCTTCTCCTCGATGGCTTTCAGTAGCGAGGGAATCCTCCACAGGAGGACCGCGATGCACATCCCCAGCAGTAACCCCATCAACCACCAGGGAGGCATCAATCGAGAGCGGCTGCCGTCGTCAGATGGGTCGGTGAAGTGAGCCATCAGGACAGGCTCGGGTTCGCCACCAGCGCTCCAAGAACGATGGGCAGGTAGATCAGGCTGGCGAAGAAGAGACGGCGCGCTGCGGTCACCTCCTTGGTCTTTGCCAGGAGGTAGGCTCGATAGGTGATGAACGAACCGGCGACGGTCGCGACCGCCAGATAGATGGCTCCGGCGACCCCCATCAGGACCGGGGTCAAGCTCAACGCCCAGAGGAAAAGCGACCAGATCAGCGCCGTTCTTGCCGTACGGTGCCCTTCGGGATCGACCACCGGTAACATTCGAAAGCCTGCTCGTTCGTATTCCTCACGATGCATCCAGGCGATCGCCAGGAAGTGTGGAATTTGCCAGGAGAAGAGAATGGCGAATAACGAGAGTCCTACCGGGTGGTACAACGGAGCTCCGGTTCCACACCAGCCGATGAGTGGCGGTAGGGCACCGGGAATCGCTCCGAGTAATGTATTCAGCGTCGATCTCCTCTTCATCGGAGTATAGACGAGGATATAAAGCACCAGACTCAAGAATCCCAGTATGCATGCCAGTTCATTGCCAGAGATGTACAACAGATATCCGCCACCGCATCCGGTGATCAATGAGTAGACCAGGATGATTTTCCCACCAATTCTGCCGGTGGCCGTGGCCCGCCCGGCGGTTCTTCGCATCAGCTGATCGGGACTTCGTTCCCACCATTGATTCAAGGCATTGGCGGCGGCTGCCATCAGGGCGGTGCCGCAGGCGATGCCGCTGATCTGCAACAATCGTTCGAGCAGTTCGGGGGTGGTCAACGCGAATTCCCGGTGGGGAAGAAATGGCCAGGCAGCCGCAACCCCGAGAGCCGAGGTGATCACCACCAGCAGCGTTAGCCTCGGCTTGGCCAGTTGATAGAGATCACTGAGTAAGCCTGGATCCGGGCTGTTTGACGGCTGCGAATCGGCCTGAGGGGATGTCCGTGGCGACGACGTCAAACCGGCTCCTTTCTGCACTCCAGAGTCAGGAGTTTAGGGGGTGAAGGGGAACTCGACCAGCAGAGCTGGAGAGTCTATGGGATTGCTTGACGGCCAGGGTTCGATTCGGGACAATGAATGAGGACAGAAATGGTCCTGATTAGGCGGCTGGAGTAAATCTACCTGTTTATGACCTTCTGGGCACTTTGACGCGGTTTTCGCTGCTACCAGAAATGGGGGATCCGTTGTTCCGGATCAATCGAGAGACCGATTACGGAATTTTGATTCTCACCTCCCTGGTGCAGGATTTTCCAGCTGACTCCGAGGGGTGGAGGGACTCCGAACCAGCGCAGCGAGTGCTGTCGGCTCCCGAGATCGCAGTCGTCACCGGACTGGCGCTACCCACGGTCAGCAAGATTCTGAAAGCACTGGCTCGGGGCGGTGTGCTTGAATCGCGGAGAGGGGTTCAGGGTGGCTATCGACTGGCTCGAGATCCGCAGTGGATCACGGTTCAGGAGATTATCGAGGCGCTGGATGGTCCCATCTCCCTGACCGAATGCGCCGATGCCGGGCCCGATGAATGTGGTGTTGGAGCGCTCTGTCCGATGAGTGCTAACTGGCGTTACATCAATGATCGTGTTCGAGAAACGCTTGAAGGGATCACCTTGGCGCAGATGTCGGTACCGGGTGGAATTGTCGCTTCAATGCCAGCTCAGGTTCAGGAAGAATCCCTGGAGGATAGAGATGTCTGAAGCCAAGGAATTACAAGACCTCGCTGATAAGGAATACGAGTTTGGTTTCGTCACCGATGTCGAGTCCGACACCATCGCTGCCGGTCTCGATGAATCGACGATTCATGAAATCTCTCGGCGAAAAAATGAGCCAGATTGGCTTCTCGAGTTTCGTCTGAAGGCTTATCGCCATTGGGTCACGATGGAAGATCCGTGCTGGGCAAAAGTTGATCGAAATGTCATCGACTACCAGGAAATTAGTTACTACAGCGCGCCCAAACCAAAAAAGACACTGGATAGCCTCGACGAGGTAGACCCGGAACTCCTGGAAACTTTCGAGAAGCTCGGGATTTCCCTTGATGAACAGAAGCGACTGACCGGTGTCGCTGTCGATGCTGTATTCGACAGCGTGTCAGTGGCCACGACCTTCAGCGATAAGCTGGCTGATCTGGGGATCATCTTCTGCTCTTTCTCCGAGGCGGTAGCTCAACATCCTGAACTGATTCGTCAGTACCTCGGTTCAGTGGTTCCTTACACCGATAACTTTTACTCTGCTCTGAATGCAGCGGTGTTCTCTGATGGCTCCTTCTGCTACATCCCCGAAGGGGTGCGCTGTCCGATGGAACTCTCCACTTATTTCAGGATAAACGCTGCAGGTACCGGACAATTTGAACGGACCCTGATCGTTGCCGCTGAACGATCGACCGTGTCGTATCTCGAGGGCTGTACCGCCCCGATGCGAGATGAAAACCAGTTACATGCGGCAGTCGTCGAGTTGGTTGCGCTCGAAGATGCGACCATCAAGTACTCGACGGTTCAAAACTGGTATCCAGGCGATGCCGAAGGTGTCGGTGGCATCTACAACTTTGTCACCAAGAGGGGGCTATGCAAGGGAGACCGATCAAAGATCTCCTGGACCCAGGTCGAGACTGGATCCGCAATTACCTGGAAGTATCCGTCATGCATCCTTCTGGGAGAGGAATCAGTGGGTGAGTTCTACTCGGTGGCTCTCACCAACAATTTCCAGCAGGCCGATACCGGGACCAAGATGATTCACATCGGTAAAGGCACGACCAGTACCATCGTTTCAAAAGGAATCAGTGCTGGTCAGGGGCAGAATACCTATCGTGGTCTGGTCGATGTGAAGAAGGGTGCCGAGGGTGCCAGGAATTTTTCGCAGTGTGACTCGATGCTCCTGGGTGATCGTTGTGGTGCTCACACGTTCCCATACATAGAGGTTCGTAATCCCACTGCAAAGGTCGAGCACGAGGCGACCACATCGAAAATTGGCGAAGATCAGATTTTCTACTGCAATCAACGGGGTATCTCCACCGAGGATGCCGTTTCGATGATCGTGAATGGGTTTTGCAAGGAAGTGTTCAGAGAACTTCCGATGGAGTTCGCAGTAGAGGCGCAGAAGCTACTGGCTGTGAGTCTTGAGGGGAGTGTCGGTTGATGAGCGGGAAGAAGGAAGAAATGTTACTCGATGTCAAGGATCTTCATGCTTCCGTTGAAGGTACAGAGATCTTGCGTGGACTGGATCTCCAGGTGAAGCCGGGAGAGGTGCACGCCATCATGGGGCCGAACGGATCCGGGAAGAGTACTTTTGCCAATGTCCTTTCCGGACGGGAAGAGTATCAGGTGGATCGAGGGACCGTTCAGTATCGTGATCTCGATCTCCTCGAGCTATCGGCAGATGAGCGTGCCTGCGAAGGAATCTTCATGGCGTTCCAGTATCCGGTCTCGATACCCGGAATCTCAAACGCATATTTCCTTCGAACTGCTCTCAATTCTGTGCGCCGATATCGCGAAGAATCGGAAGTGGATGCGGTAGATTTCCTCGAACTGATCCGATCCAAAACAGATCTGGTCGGTATCGATGAGAAGTTGTTGCACCGTTCCGTCAACGATGGCTTCAGCGGTGGCGAGAAGAAGCGCAACGAGATCCTTCAAATGGCGGTGCTCGATCCCAAACTGGCGATCCTCGACGAAACCGATTCCGGGCTGGATATCGATGCCCTGCGAATCGTTGCAGAGGGAGTCAATGCTCTACGCCGGGAAGATCGGGCTTTCATCGTGGTGACCCATTATCAGCGGTTGCTCGATCACATCGTTCCTGATCATGTTCATGTGCTTTCAGATGGAAAGATCGTTCGCAGTGGCGATAAAACTCTGGCCCACGAGCTCGAGCGGGAAGGCTACTCCTGGTTAGAGGCAACGGATGCCAGCGCCGGGAGCAATAGCTAGGAGGAATCTTGGTCACTGAAGCCACCGAATCCTGGACGGAAGCGGTACGCGCCATCACCGAACGTCTCAACGAGTCCAAGGACGGCCTCGATGAACGTCGTACCGGTGGGCTTGAGCGCTTCCAGATGCATGGATTTCCGGGTCGAAAGTCTGAAGAGTGGCGTTACACCCCGCTTTCGGGCCTTGTCGATGGCGGTTGTCACCAATCGTTATCGACCTCCACCAGTGTGCCCCAGCATGCCGATCTGCCCCTCGATGCGATCGCCAGGGTGGTGCTGATCAATGGTTGTTTCCAGGAGCAGCTATCCGACCTGTCTGCTCTCGGCGATGCCATCAAGATCGGATCCATCGCTGCACTTCGTAACGAATCAAATCCAGAGATGGTGAATTTCCTCTGTAGTTCTTTTCCGGAGGATGATCACCCCTTTGGAAGCCTCTCCGATGCGATGCTGGATGATGGTGTATTCATCGAAGTTTCAGGAGAGGGCTCGGGGGAGCCAGGTACTGTTCACGTGTTGCATGCCTTCGACGGTTCAACTGGAGCCGGATCGGCACACATCACGGGGCTGGTTCGATGCGCCCCCGGTTCTCGGTTGAAAATCGTCGAGGAAGTGCGTTCCACTGGAGAGGTACTGGGCAATATTCGCTGGGGAATGAGTCTGGGTGACGATGCGGTCCTCGACCGGATACGTGTGTTTCGACCTGGTTGCGATTCGGTTTTCCACGGCACAAGAGTGACCCAGAATTCAGGTTCGCAATTTCATGATCTGGTGACCTGTTGCGGTTCCAATCTGATTCGTAACGAGATTCACGCCACTCACTCCGGGCCCGGTTGCCACGTTGATTTGCTCGGAGCTTACGTGGCACGTGGCAAGGAAGTTGTCGATCACCACACGACTATCGAGCACGCTGTAGAAGACTGCACCAGCCGTGAAATCTACCGTGGTGTCCTTTCCGAGAAAAGCCGAGGCGTTTTCACAGGAATGATCCATGTTCATCAAGACGCACAGCGCACCGATGCCGTGCAATCCAACGATGCCATAGTCCTTTCAAGAGACGCGGAGATGAATACCCGACCTCGTCTTGAAATTTATGCTGATGATGTGAAATGTACCCACGGGGCCACGGTAGGAGAACTGGATGACGATGCGCTCTTTTACCTTCGCTCCAGGGGGATCAGCCTGGACGAGGCGAAGAAGTTACTGGTTCGTGCATTTACTTCCGAGGTGCTGGCTGGCATGGAGTCCTCTCAACTGCGTGAGTTCATCATCGAAGAACTACAGCGTTCGATTCCTGGAGACGGGGAGAGTTCTTCTTGAACAGGCAATCTCCCATCGACGAACCTGGCCAGGCTTCTGTTGAACTGTCGACGGTCAGGTCCCTGTTCCCCTGCCTGGATCAGGTTGTTCATGGTCATCCACTGGTCTATCTCGATAGTGCTGCAACTACACAGAAACCGACCTCTGTACTGGCTGCGCTCAATAGCTACTACCGCGAGGATTGTTCCAACATCCATCGCGGCGTTCATCTCCTGAGTGAGAAAGCTACTGCACGGTACGAGGGTGTCAGGGAAAAAGTGGCCGGTTTGATAAATGCCACTGATTCACGAGAAGTGGTTTTCACGAGAGGAACTACGGAATCCATCAACCTGGTGGCAAGAACCATCGGGAGAGATCGTGTTGGAGCCGGAGATGAGATTCTGATCAGCACCCTGGAACATCATGCCAATATTGTTCCGTGGCAGATGCTCTGTCAGGAGATGGGCGCTGTACTTCGTGTGATTCCCTGTTCCGATGATGGCGAACTTGTTCTCGATGACCTCGATACCCTGTTGAACGAGAAAACGCGAATCGTTTCCATCGGCCATGTTTCCAACGCCATCGGAACCGTCAATAACGTCAAGTTGATTTTTCAAGCTGCCCGCAGGGTCGGCGCATTGAACGTCCTCGATGCCGCCCAGTCTGTTTCACACCTACCGATAGATGTTCAGGATCTGGACTGCGACTTCCTCGCATTCAGTGGCCACAAGATGTATGGGCCAACCGGTTCAGGTGTGCTGTGGGGGCGGATGGAACTGCTCGACTCGATGCCTCCCTGGCAGGGCGGGGGAGATATGATCCGTAGTGTTTCCTTCGACGGGACCACATATGCAGATGTTCCCTGGAAATTCGAGGCGGGTACTCCGGATATAGGCGCCGTGATCGGACTGGGAGCCGCCATCGACTTCATCCGGAGTATTGGTCTGGAAGCGATACAGGCCCATGAACAGGTTCTCCTCGATGATGCTGTTTTGAAACTTGGCGCGGTAGAGGGTTTAAGGATCATCGGGAATCCGGTTGAACGGGTATCTTCCGTCTCCTTTATCCTGGAGGGAATCCATCCGCATGACGTGGGTACCATCATGGATCAAAGTGGAGTTGCGATCCGAGCCGGTCACCACTGTGCCATGCCACTGATGAAATACTTCGGGTTGCCGGCGACCATCCGCGCTTCCTTCGCGGTATATAGCGAAACAGCAGATGTTATTTCGCTGCTAGAAGCCATCGAAACAGCCAAGGCAGTGTTCAGGTGAGCGATCTCCGAGAACTTTACCAGGAGATGATACTGGAGCATTCCCGTTCACCGAGGAATTTTGGTCCCATAGAAAATCAGAATTTATCGGCGCGCGGTTACAATCCGCTTTGCGGAGACGAGGTGGAGATTTTTCTGCACCGTGACTCGGCCGGGATTTTACAGGAGATCGCTTTTGAAGGATGCGGTTGCGCCATATCGACAGCATCTGCATCGATCCTGACGGAAGTCCTGAAGGGGCGATCAGAAGCTGAAGTTCGCGAGATTTTCTCCGAGTTTCGCGGGATGGTGGCCGGTGATGGGAGCCCTCCGTCGCGTGACGGATTGATGAAGCTCAAGGTTTTTGGGGGAGTGAAAGAATTTCCGTCACGAGTCAAATGCGCCACACTGGTATGGCATACATTGATTCAGGCTCTGGACGAACAAGATGGAGAGGTCTGCACCGAATGATGGAAGAACCTCAAGAAACAACGGATGGTCCTGATTCCTCCGAGGAAGCTAGCGGGGAAGGGATACGTCCGGCGGGGCTACAGGCACAGGAGGGAACCCTCGAGGATCAGGTCGTGAAAGCGATGGAGAGCTGCTTCGATCCCGAGATTCCGGTCAATATCTACGAGCTGGGGCTGATCTATCGCGTCGATATCATCGATGCCAGGGTCGAGGTGGATATGACATTGACCTCTCCTGCATGTCCCGTTGCGGGCACCTTGCCCGGTGAGGTCGAGCAAAAAATAACCGAGGTCGCAGGGGTCGAGGAATGTACGGTCGGAGTGGTGTGGGACCCGCCGTGGACCAAGGATCGGATGACCGAGGGTGCGCGGCTGCAGCTGGGAATGTTCTAGCTCCGGTGATCCCTGAACAGTCAGTCTTTTCGTGGCAGTCTCAGGTCTCGCCTCAACAGTGCCAGCGCGGTATCGCCGGGGGGTAACCCGGACAGTTCTTCGGTGATACTACGTAGCAGCTGGATTCGACGAGTCGGGTCAATCCGCCCCATCTGCTTGGCTCGATACAACATCCTCTTTCCATATCCAAGATAGGGTTTGCAAACTTCGTCCCAGCGAGCGTGAAGTCGAGGACCAAATCTGTGCAGGTTCCGTTTTGCCGCTACCAGTTCCCTGCTTCCCTTGGCGTATTCAGCCTCGGCAAAATACTTCTCAGCACGTTGCAGGTGGATTTCCATGAATTCCAGATGGAGTCGAGTGGCTCGTTCTGGATTCCTACTGGCCTCGAAATGCAACTTCAATTTATCGACGTCTTGAAATGGAAGTTCCGGAGCCAATTGCCGTAGTGATTCTCCATCGGGATCAACGACAAATGCAGCAGGCAGCAGATCAGGAATATCGAAACCTTTGAGCAGGTCTTCGTTATCGATGTGTTGCTTGCAACGACAGCTTCGCAAGCGGGGACAGCGGATATGAGGTTCTGCATCGATATCGTTACGGACTCGTTCCTCGGTGTGCTTGCTACCATCCAGTGCCGGAAGCCAGGCGACGGCGGGAACGGTTTCTTGCTCGAGCGTTTCGATGTATTTCTTGTCCAGAATTTTCTGGGAAGCCCATGCTTCCGAGGCGGGATCCTTGTCACGCAGGACCCAGAGTATGATCGGGACCTGCCGATCAGTGGCTTCCTGTCGAGCCGATTCGGAGAGAGCGACCGACCACCGCATCGGAGGCAAGCCGTGATTCCTTTCCCACAGTGGAACCAGGGGGACGGTATCCATGACCAACGGCGCTGGCTCCGGGGGTACCTGAAGAGGTGCCAGGAGAGTCAGGGCCAGGAGATGAGAAATCATCGAACCTCCGCAGGTGAAAGGTCAGGATCGAGCCTTCCATGACTCGATCACTGCATGAATTTTACCATCTGCGAGCTAATTCTGGCCCATCCGTGCTATTGGCCCTGCTCTGGCAACAGACTCCTGTTTCGCAACGCCCTGCCGAGCGCCCGGGGCCAGCGACGACCGTTGAGAATCTCACCGAGAACGGTGTTCCGGACCAGCAGATCATAGCTGATGAAGCCGACCACTGTGGTGACCGAGAGAGTGATGAAGAACTTGGAAAATGCACCGAGCTCGACATTGGCGATCAGTCCCGGGATCCAGATGGTGAAGGGGAGATGGATCAGATAGACCCAGTAGGATCCATCGACGAGGTAGCGGATGAGAGGGATGTCTCGACTGGTGATGAGCAGGAACAGGCCAAGGAATCCCCAGATTGCACTCCATATCATCAATGTCGAAATCGATGCCCCGAGCCACAAGATTGTCGATCTTTCGAGACTCTCGACAGCCAGGATCTTGCACAGGGCTGCAGTGACTTGACCCGGAGGTAGACCCACCCATTGCAGGAAAAATTCCATCCAGATGGGGTAGAGGAGCAAGGTCAAAACGATGCAGAAGATGGTTCTGGGCCAGCTTCTCAGATTTTCAAGGAGACTGCGGTGACTCCAGAACGCCCAGCCGCACAGGAAAAGTATCCCGTAACTCAGAAAAGAAGTGAGTTCCGGAACAAATAAGAGGCCGGTCACCAGGAGACCGGCGCTGTTCTTGAGAGTACAGGCCAAGGGGATGCATAACAGAATCGTTCCGCCTGGCACCCGCATGATCGTACCGATGATTTTCGTGGGTAAGGTCCGGATCTTCTTCGGCAGCAGTTTGTGACCAAGATGCAGAAGCATGAAGCTGATGAGGCAATAGAGAATCAGGTAGTAGAGAAACCAGAGGTGAATCGTTATGGGAGGGAACAGGCTACCCATCATGTCGATGGAATACCGCTCGAAACCTGCTTCGACGCTTCCGGAAAAACGAAATACGTTGGCAAAATAAAACCCGGAGGTTGTCAGGGGTAAGGTCAGTGGCAGGAAGATGGCAAAGGGGATGCCCAGTCTGGCTATCCGGTTCGCCAGAAAGCCCTCGGCACCGCGGCGTTCGACCAGGAGTGCCGAGAAGAAGCCGGAGATGAACATGAAGATCGGCATTCGCCAGGCATGGATGAAGGAAACCACGAAGCTGAAGAATTCGTGAGTCCGTGCGTCCCTGAATCCCCAGGCAGCATCGGCAGGAGTGTGCTGGTAGTTACAGGCCGAGTGAAGAACCAATCCGAGCAGCATCATGGCAGCACGAAGTCCATCGAGAGCATGAAGCCGTGAAGAAGGGCTCAGATCGGGTGTACTCAAAATCGCATCACCTATCAGGGTTGCAGGATCGACTTCAGTAAAATCCCGAAGTTGCCATGGGTCCAGGATCGGTAGTGGGGACGGAAGCCAAAGAGATGCACTCGACCCTGGCCAACTCGGGTAGTGGCCCAGGCTGTTGCGCCAGCAATCGCCTGCTCATTATCCGCCCACCCCGACAGCAAGATGCTCTGTGATGGAAAGCGTAGCAAGCTATCGATGGGCCGGACCCCCGGGCTGGCTTCGGGATCCACATCCGAGACTTTCCATGCCAGCGATCTCGAGAAGAAGATGGGCGTCGACCTGGGTAGTCCTGCGGTCCACCGCGATGATGCCTTCGGAACGGTTCTCAGGATCGATCCGGGGCACTGGAATTGACCTTCTGCAGCGCTTGTGTTGATCGATTCAAGCGGCAAGTGAAATAAATCGATGGCGAAGCTCGAGGATCGTCCGGTGCAGATCAACCGCCCACCGCCACGAACAAAATCTTCGATGGCGATGACGCCCTCCGGGGCGAGTCCTCCGGTAAGTTCCGGGAATACACTTCCCTGACTCCGGCCGTTCTTGATGGTTCGGCTGCTGATATCTGCAATCACCAGAACATCGATGATTTCATCCAGTTGTCCGGCGCGGATCTGTTCATTGCGGATCCGTTGATAAGGAACCTGATAATGATCCAGAACCCAGCGTAACCACCCTTCATCCATGCTGGCGGTCCAGGGCGCGTAGACGCCGACCCGACTTCCAGGCAGTTCCAGCCCCTTGATCTCCGCCTCTGGCAATGGCTCGGTCTGTTGATCCCTGGACGCGATGGCCCAGTTGCCATCGGAAGTACAGTAGATCTTCTGGCCGGCTTCTCGTGCCTTGAATAGATCGGGGATCCGAGATGTATCGGCTGAAGAGAACTCGGTGACGACAGTGGAATGATCGCCATCGAGGGTCTTCAAAATTGCCCTCCGTTGTGCCGGAACCAGAGAGTAACGAGCACCCACTCCAGAGCTTTCGGTGACAGGTACCGTTTCGACGGTAATTTTTTCGAGCACTTCGACTCGCCTCAGTCCAAATAGCAATGGCAGGGTCCAACCGGCCACGTCATAGGGAGCCGGTCCATCTGGATAGCGTTGCACCTCGAACAGGTCCTTGAGGAAGATGCCGAAGGGTTGCTCCCGGTGCAGCACCAGGGTTCCGGCGGGATAGGGTCTCCCATCGGCTTCAAAGGCCTCGGTCGCCTCTCCTACCTCCAATCCCTGTGCCAGCAGGATGTCGATGAATCGTTGCATGGCGTCGGGATCTGTCTGGTTTGCTGGCAGGAGCCAGCCGCGAGGAGCTTCTTCACGGCCAGTTCGGACCACGTCGCGAGCGACGCTGAGGGAGTTACGGAGCCAGGTTTTTGGTTCACGAGAGATACTTCCGAGAAGTGATTCTGCCAGGGCGATTTCATAACGATGGATGTCACTGAGTCGCCACCAGCCCCCTGGCCATGGCGCAGGAAACCGACTGGAGGGAGCGTAGCCGGTCTCGATGCCTCTCGGTGCCGAAAGACTGGATGGTGAGATCCAGATCGGGCTTGCCAGGTTTGCCGAGGCGGCTTCTGAGAGCAATCCGATGATGTTATGCCGGACCGGTACGTTGCGATTTCCACCATTCCACCACATGTCATAGGTCACCCCAGAGGAGATCCCGGTAAAGCCAGCTGCAGTCAGATCGAGCATCGCTCGAGAGCCGAGCACACCGATTCCCGATATCGTCATCGGATGAACATTCGGATTGAGAGGATCACGAAACGGTGGAACAAACATTCGTTCCCGTCTTGAGCCCTGCTGATGAACATCCCAGTAGATGGTGGGGAACCACTGGGTATAGAGCAGCCGGGTCATGATTCGTGTTTCCTGCAGGGAAAGTGCGAACCAATCGCGGTTGTTATCGTGACCGGCATACAGCTGATACAGTTCAGGAAGAGAGGCGTCCTCGTAGGGAGTCCCCACGATCTTGCGATACCAGGAAACGACCCGATCCAGGCCATCCGGATTCATCGTCGGAATGATGACGGTCACGACTTCGCGTCGAGAAGAGGCCCAGGGCTCCTCCATCGAAGTGGCCAGGTTCCACGCCAGCGTCATCGACATTTCTGCCGCGGCAATCTCCGTCGAGTGCATGTTGCAAGAGACGAACAGGATCGGAACCGCTTCGTCGAGCAACTTCTGGGCTGCCGCCTCCGATAGATTCCTCGGATCCGCAATACTGCGGCTCATCGCCTGAATGCGTGGCAATTTGCCCAGGTTTTCAGCCGAAGAGATGATACAGATCCGGAATGGTCTGCCCTCCGTCGAGGTTCCCACTTCGAGAGTCTGGGCGGTGGCCAGATCTTCGCCGATCCGATCGAACCAGCCTCCGATGGTCGCCCAATCGGCAAGTTCGAAATCAGTTCCCGGGGCGCGGCCGAGCCATTCCTGTGGAGAGGGTGTCTGGGCCCAGGCCAGTGGACAGAGGATGATCAGCAAAACAATCGCGGTGGCGGTACGTCTCATGGGGCGGCTCCTCACTGCCCCCGGAATGGAGGCGAATGGCCACAGGATGAGGATCTTCCGGGCATGGCGCAACCATTCGGTCCTGCTGCCGTCAAGGGGAAGGAGGTGTATGATGCGGGAATGAACAGCGATCAGGTCACGGCCAACGAGTTCTGGATTCCTCCGCGCTTGCCCGTGGTGCGAGGTTCTGTTCGCATCGAGGGGTCAAAATCAGTGGCGCAACGGGTGCTGTTCAATGCCGTGCTCTCGACCGGAGACAGCGAGTTGATCGGGGTTCCCGATAATCAAGATCTCCGCTGCTTCCTCGAGGCGTTGCGTACCCTCGGCTGCAAGATCGAAGGAAAACTTCCCGGGCCTCTTCATGTAGAGGGCTGTGGGGCTGTACTGGAGGCGGGGAATCGTCAGATCGATCTGGGGTTCAATGGCACGGGAATGCGTTTCCTCACCGCGATGGCAGCGCTGCGCGATGGCGAAACGGTCATCGAGGGAGCCCGTCATCGGCCGATCCTTCCCCTGATCGATGCGCTGCGTGATCTCGGCTGTGAAGCGAAGTGTATCGAATCGGGTGAAGGTCCTCCGGTCTGGGTGCGCGGTGGTGGGCTTCGAGGCAACAAGGTCGTGTTGCAGGCAGCCACTTCGAGCCAGTTCACCAGTGCGTTGATGTTGCTAGCACCCCATCTTCCACAGGGTCTTCAAATTCGTCTGGTGGGGCCGATTTCTTCGCGCCCCTACATCGATTTGACTGCAGCTGTGCTGCGTGCTTTTGGAATCCAGGTGAAACTCTCAGCAAGGGAGATCACGATTGCTCCTGGTAACCAGTTGCGTGCCGGTAAGATCCGCATCGAAGCGGATGCTTCTGCTGCTGCATTTCCCCTCTGTGCTGCGGCGATCACCTCGGGAGATGTAACCGTTGAAGGTGTGGGGAAGTCATCTCTTCAGGGGGATCGAAGCATCGGTGAGATCCTCGCGGAGATGGGTTGCCAGGTGGTGATCGAGGATCGAAATATCCGGGTGAGTGGTTCCCCTGTGCGTGCCATTTCCCGGGTAATGGCGGGAAATCCTGATCTGGTTCCAGCGCTATCGGTGGTGGCGGCCTTTTCTCGTGGAGAATCAATTTTTTCTGGTGTTTCCCACCTTCGCGTCAAGGAAAGCGATCGGTTGGCGGTGCTCTGTCAGGGTTTGAATGCGGTGGGGATTCGCGCCGAATCGAATGGGGATCTCTTCAGGGTGGTTGGCAGCGACGGAAGTGATTTGAGAGCTGCGGATCTCGATCCGCAGGGAGACCACCGGATGGCGATGGCTTTCGCCTTGCTGGCCCTGAGGATTCCCGGTACTCGCGTGCTCCAGCCAGACTGCGTCGAGAAGTCGGATCCACAGTTTTTCGACCGCCTGGAGAGCCTGCTGGCAGAACCGGAGATGTCGTGATGACCGATGACACGATGGCGGCCGTAGTCGTGGTCGGGGGAGGGCATGCTGGCTGTGAGGCCGCTCTCGCTTCGGCCAGGATGGGGCAGGAAACGGTACTCGTTACCCTGGAGGAGCAGACGATTGGCGCTCTCTCCTGTAACCCGGCCATCGGTGGAGTGGGCAAGGGGCAGTTGACACGCGAAATCGATGCTCTGGGGGGTGCACAGGGGATTGTCACCGATCTGTCCGGGATTCACTACCGGATGCTGAACACCTCCAAGGGGGAAGCAGTCCAGTCACTGAGAGCTCAGGTCGATAAGGAACTGTACTCACGTCAGATGCGACACGTCATTGA
Organism: Planctomycetota bacterium; assembly: GCA_036125855.1. Classification (GTDB taxonomy): domain Bacteria; phylum Planctomycetota; class UBA8108; order UBA1146; family UBA1146; genus UBA1146. Next base: position 173,087 of record JAYZTT010000005.1, on the reverse strand, counting down.
AAACCAGTCTCAGCTGCGAGTCTTCGAGGGATCCGTAGAAGACATCCATGTCGAAGGGGATCGGGCTGCGGGCGTGAAACTTGCGGATGGATCGGTACTTCGTTCATCGCGGGTCATCTTGACCAACGGGACATTTCTTCGTGCCGTGATGCATGTCGGTGACAACATCTCCGAGGGTGGCCGGGCTGGAGAAGGCTCTGTTGCCCATCTGACCGGAGCACTCGGGGCGATGGGGTTGGAGACCGGAAGGTTGAAGACGGGAACTCCACCGCGCCTGGATCGAGATTCGATCGACTGGGATCGCCTGTCAGTTCAGGTGCCGGATCAGAATCCTGATGGATTCAGCCACTGGGTCGATCCGCCACGGCGTGACTGGATGAACTGTCACATCACACGTACCGATGAATCTGTACATGAGGTGATCCGGGAACATCTACATCGCAGCGCCATGTATTCAGGCCAGATCGATGGAATAGGACCGCGCTACTGTCCATCTATCGAGGATAAAGTGGTTCGGTTTCCCGAACGTAGTGGCCACATTATTCACCTGGAAAGGGAAGGCCTCGAAACCAACTCGATATACGTCAACGGAGTTTCTACCAGTTTACCTGCCGATGCCCAGGAGCAACTGGTGGCAAGGATTCCAGGACTGGAAAACGCCCGGTTCTTGCGACACGGATATGCCGTGGAATACGATTTCTTTCCTCCTCATCAGATACGACGCACCTTTGAGTGTCGGGCAGTTTCTGGTCTCTACCTGGCGGGTCAGATCTGCGGCACCAGTGGCTATGAGGAGGCGGCGGCTCAGGGATTCCTGGCGGGGGTCAATGCTGCTCTTTCGCTGGCGGGGGAGCCACCATTCATACTCGGTCGCGATGAAGCCTACATGGGAGTGCTTGCTGACGACCTGGTCCGGTGTGATCCGAGGGAACCCTATCGGATGTTTACCTCTCGTGCAGAGTACCGATTGATGCTGCGCCATGACAATGCAGACTTGCGATTGGCGACCAAGGGGGAAGCACTGGGATTGATCGATTCGCGTCAGGCGGATGCTGTACGGGCTGACAAGCAGAAAATCTCGGAAACCATCTGTCGACTTCATGACACACGGATAGGGACTCGTACTCTTCATCAGCGCATGAGGATCCCGGGAACAACCTGGGAGGATGTGGAAAAAGAGAAACCGGAGATTCACGACTGGCAACTGGAGGAACGACTCAAGGATCGCATCCGGGTCGCTGTTCGATACGAGGCCTACATCGAGAGGCAGATGGACGAGGTAGAACGAACCCGCAGGCAGGAACGCTGGCAGATACCCGATGATATTCAGTATGAGACCATCTCTGGACTCCGTTCAGAGGCTCGCGAAAAATTGATTCATCTGCGTCCAGATACCGTGGCTTCTGCACGCCGAATCGCTGGCGTCAGTCCAGCAGATCTCTCCTGTTTACTGGTTGCTCTTCGAGCGCGCATACAGGACGAGGATCTGGAGCCGGTATGATCAGGGCTCGAACTTCTGCCAGGAAGATCCACTGGATGCTGAATCTCTGGCCGCCATTTCTCTTTCAGGGAGTGCGTGTCCGAGAGATTGATCCGAAATTCAAGTTCGCTGAAGTGGTTGTTCGAAAGTCGATACTGACTCGCAACATCATGGGCACCACATTTGGTGGGGCTCTGATGGCGGCTGCCGATCCTTTCTACCCGATCCTCTACTGGCGAACATTATCGAACGAAGGACATTCGCTGCGAGTCTGGCTTCGTTCGCTGGAGGCAGATTTTCAAATTCCTGCCGCCGAGACGGTGCGAATGAACTTTTCGCTCTCCGATGAGCAACTGGAAAGGGCGCGAGAAGGAATCCTTGAAGGTGGGAGAGTCGATCTGGTGGATGTCGTGGAAGCGATTCTCCCGGGTGGGAAGGTAGCGGCCAGATTCCGAGTGACCAGCTCTCTTCGCAGTGGAACCGACGGATCCACTCCAAATCGCGGTCGCGAGCCGATAGACTGATCGTGGCGCGTCGACGACCCCGATGGTGGTCGATTACGATTTGAAATGGCGATGAGCATGAACCAGCCAGATCCCGTTCCCGGAGTTCCTGATTCTGACTCCGAGCTTCTCGGTCAACGAGGCCGGGGCTTCCGGGCCGATCCACGCTTTGAATTTGTCGATGAGTCTCTCTCCTACCAGGGAAGTCGATATCAGATGTACACCCGGAGAGAAAAACTACCGGACGGGCGGGTGGTGGATCGTGACGTCCTGCGTCATCCCGGCGCTGCTGTGATCCTCCCGGTGCTCACCGATGGTCGAATCCTTCTGGTCGAGCAGCACCGGTCAGCCTTCGGTCACAACCTGCTGGAGATTCCTGCCGGTTTGATCGAGGACGGCGAGGACCCGATCAATTGTGCTCGGCGAGAGATTCGTGAGGAGACCGGTTACGAGGCGGGAAAGATGACATCGTTGCTAGAGATCCTTCCTGCCACGGGGTTCAGTGATGAGAAGATGTTCATCTTCCTCGCGGAACAACTTGAGTATGTCGGGCAAGATCCTGATGAAGATGAGTGGGTAGAGGTGCATGCGGTCACTCCGAAAGCGGCAAGAGAACTGCTTGAAATGGGTGAAATCATCGACGGGAAAACCGTCGTTGCATTGCTTCACTGGTTTGGGAATTCGAGATGATTTCCAGGATCGCCATCGTTGGTCGCCCCAATGTCGGCAAATCTACTCTTCTCAATCGCCTGGCAAAGCGTCGTGTGAGCATCGTCGATGACCGTCCCGGAGTGACTCGTGATCGGGTTTCTGCAGAAGTGGAGATCATGGGTCGCGTCATCGAGATTATCGACACCGGTGGATTGGGAATCACCGATGAAGAACAGCTCGATGCTGATATACACCACCAGATTGATACGGCGATTGCGAGTGCCGATTTGATCTTGATGCTCGTGGATGCGAAGGAAGGTCTTCAGAGTCTCGACGAGGTCGTGGCCGATAGACTGCGACCACTCGACAAGACCTGTCATCTGGTGGTGAACAAGTGTGAGGCGGATCGAGAGTTCGATTCGATTGCCGAGTTCTGGTCGCTGGGGCTTGGCACTCCCTGGCCGATCTCTGCGGCTCATGGCCAGGGCGTCAATGAGTTGATCGAGCAGTTTGTCGCGGACATTCCAGAAAGTGGCGAGAAGAGTCCCACTCCTGCTCTTCGGATTTCCATCGTTGGCCGCAGAAATGCCGGGAAATCGACATTCATCAACGCTTTGATCGGGGAAGAACGAGTCATCGTCAGTGAACTCGCAGGCACCACACGCGATGCAGTCGATGTCCGGTTCGAAAAGGACGGTATTCCGTTTGTCGTCATCGATACCGCCGGGATGCTCCGCAAATCGAAGTTGAAGGGGTCCATCGAGTTTTACGCACAGAGCCGAGCACTCGCTGCCATCGGAAGATCTGATGTCGTGATTCTGGTGATCGACGCGGTTCACGGAATTTCGCAGCTGGATATGCGGATTGCCCGTGAGGTAGTGGATCGCCACCGCCCCTGTGTCATCGCGGTGAACAAATGGGATCTCGCCAAGGATCGAACCACGATGGAAGATTACGAAAAATATCTCGCCAAGACTCTTCCCAGTATCTCCTATTCTCCGGTGCTTTTCATGACAGCCAAGGAGGGGCGAAATGTCACACGATGCATCTCTCTTGTGCAGTCCCTGTCGAAGCAGGCGAACAAGAGGGTCAGTACCGGGACCCTCAATCGTGCAGTGGACGAAATCAGGAACGGACCACGTGCCAGGGTCAAGCATGGGAAAGAACCCAAGATTTACTACGCAACTCAGGTCGCGGTGATGCCTCCCACGGTGGCCATGTTTGTCAACAAGCCTGATTTTTTCACACCCCAGATCCGGCGAGCGATGGAAAATAAGCTCCGCGATCTTCTCGAGGTACCTGAGGTCCCGGTTCGAATTTTCTACCGGGAAAAGGGTAAGAAGGATGAATGAATTGAAACCTCTGAGAGTACTCGGAATCGATCCTGGCCTCGCCAAGATGGGCTGGGGTGTCATCGAGGTGGATGGTCCGGGCTTTTCGCTGGTCGATTACGGTGCGATCACCACCTCGACAGACCTGAGTCACTCGGAGCGATTACTGGCAATTCATCTCGAGGTGAAGAGGGTGGTATCCGAATTTGAGCCGGATATTGCTGCAATCGAGGAGATTTTTTACGGCAAGAATCCTCGTAGTGCCCTCGTCACCGGCGAGGGAAGAGCTGCCAGTATTCTCGCCTGTTCCCTCTCTGGTCTGAGGGTCGTGGAACTGGCTGCAACGGTTGTAAAACTCGGAGTGACGGGGAATGGTAGGGCCAGCAAGGAGCAGGTCCAGGCGATGGTGCAGAGGATACTCGGGCTTGAAAAGCCTCCTCGTCCCGCCGATGCTGCCGATGCGCTGGCCGTAGCCATCGTCCAGGCACAGAGAAATCGCAGCAGGATTACCGTCTCTGAGCCGGGGAGCAGTGGCAGTTGAGAGTGTCCGGGGCTAAACTCTCGCTGTCAGGAGCTTTCAAGGCCGTGACTTCGTGGCAGGGATCAGGTCACTCTTCACTGAGTGACTGAAACCGAGTGACTGAAATCGAAAAACCGACCAGAGAGGATTCGGATGGCGAAGGAGGAGCCGATTGAGGTGACGGCGATCGTCAAGGAGTCGTTGCCCAATACCACCTTTCGGTGTGAGTTAGAAAACGGACATATCGTTCTGGCTCACATCAGCGGAAAGATGCGTAAGCATTACATCCGTATCAACCCTGGAGATAGCGTCACCTTACAGATATCGCCCTACGATCTGAGCAAGGGCCGTATCGTTTATCGGGAACGGTGATCCTGTTGTCCACTTTTTTCAATTTTGCTGCAGAACAGAGCTCTCGCGCATCCCGTGTGACAGCGAGAGTTCGATTCCTCGTGCTGTTCCTGGCACTGGCAGCGGTTCTGATGACCTCGGTAGTGGAGGCGCAGCGATCAAGGTCCTCAAGTGACAGACTTTCGCCCGAGGTCAAGCATGCCGCACGATCCATCACAGCGAGAGAATGTCTCGAACATGTCGTCTGGCTAGCGGACGATCTGCGAGAGGGGCGTCTGGCAGGTAGTCGTGGTTGTCGAGATTCTGCGGAGTACATCAAGAAGGCCTTCGAGCTAAACGGGCTCCTTCCCGGTGGCACCGATGGTGGTTGGTATCAGGAGTTCTCGATTCCTGGACGCAGAGGGGCGCGCGGCCCCATCGAGGCAGGAAATCGATTGCGGCTCCTGGTGTCGGAAAATGCTCTGACTGCAAAAGCTCTGAATTACAATGTCGAATTTCTGCCTCATCCTCGTTCTCCCGATGGAGAACTGGCCACCGGCTGTGCATATTTTCTTGAGCCGATGCAGACTGCAGACCAGATGGAACGCGATCCCATCAAGGACAAGATTGCGGTGCTGTCAGTCGATGAACTCCTTTCGGATGAAATTCTGGATCAGGCATGCGCGGACATCGTCGAGCGCGGTGGAGTTGGGCTGATTCTGGTCGGAGATGCATATCAGCCGCCCGATGACGAGGACTGGACATCATCCGAGGTGTCAAACCTGTTGCCGATCCCGGTGATGCGGGTCTATGGCAAGGGAGGTGCAAAGATCTGGCAGATTTCCGGTCGTCCTGAACGGTCCTGGAAGCACCAATCGGAAATTGAAGGTGCCTTGTGGATGGGGCGCCCGTTCGTTCATCTCGAGGTCAATCGAGAGGGTCGCGATCTGAGTCTTGGTCGCAACGTGGTCGGTCGCTTGTTGGGTTCCGATGCAGGATTACGTGAACAGTACGTCATCATCGGTGCCCATTATGATCATGTTGGCCGAGGGGAAGTCGCCGGATCATCACGCGAAGGAAAAGGTGAAATCCACAATGGTGCCGACGACAACGCCTCCGGTGTCGCTGCCATGCTGGAACTGGCAGAGGCATATGCGCTCAATCGACTTCGCCCCAAGAGAACACTGATATTTGTCGCATTTGATGCCGAGGAGTTGGGTTTGCACGGTTCCACTGCATTCGTGGCCGATGGTGGTTATTCCGTCGATGCGATGCAGGGGATGGTCAATCTGGACATGATTTCCAGAAACGATCCCAAGGTGATCAAGGTCTGTCGACGAGCATCCGACAAGTATCTCGGTTCCGTGATCGAAGAGATGGCCAGGGTACTGCGGCTGACCATCGATGAGAGCGGCATGGATGCATTCCTGAACCGGTCCGATCAGGCACCATTTTTACGAGCTGACGTGCCCGCAGTGTTCTTCTTCGGGGGATTGCATGATGATTACCACACCGCTGACGATGACGTGTCAGGCTTGATCCCCGTCAAAATGGAGAATGTCGGTCGTCTGGCCTTTTTGACCGCATGGGGGTTGTTGCAGCAGGTGGATGAACCGGACGACAGCTCTGCGGAAGATCCGAACTAGCCCTCTGTCTTTTCGTCTGGAACCTGTGATGGGTAGGTGGGGTATTGTCGTCCTTCAATAGCTGGCTGGTGGCGGTGCTCCTGGTTGTCGGGTTTGGTGGCTATTTCAACTCGGTTCCAGCTCAGATCGATCCCGCCGGCAGTTCATCACCTCAGAATAAGGTCTGGGAAATTATCCAGAGCCACGATGACGACGGTGACGGAGTCGTCACGAAACAGGAATTCGACCGTACCTCCCGCGCTTTTGATCGCTACGACCTGAATGGTGATGGGCGATTGACGAGAGAAGAGATCGAGCAGTGGGTTTCAAACCAATCACGCGCAAGAGGTGGGCGAGGTGGTGGGCGAGCCGGAGCCGGCAGGGGGGGAGCAGGGAATCGAGGGCGTGGACCGACAAGAATCGTCGGAGCGCTGGGAGATTCTAACTCGGATGGGCTCGTAACCCGTGAAGAATGGGCGAGCGCACTTCAGGCGATGACCGAGCAAGGGCAACTGTCCGTCGATGCCTTTCGGGCTCGCATGGAGGAAAAGGGCCTCGGACGGATGGTGACATTTCTGATCGATCGCATCGATCCCGATGGGAGCGGCTTCGTCTCGCTGGAGGTGGTCGACTCGATGTTTGACCGGGCTGACCCGGATGGAGATGGGCGGATCGAGGTGGAGGCTTCTGGTGGCAACCAGGGTCGATCGGGTAATCCTGGGGCAGGCAATGGGAGTGGTGGCGACGGGCAGGCTCGTGACCCGGAAGGCAGAAGGCCGCAGCGTGGTGGACCGGCCCCCTCGGTTGGCGATCTTGCTCCGGATTTTGTACTGCCCCTGGCCACTGACGCGCATCAGAGGATTCAATTATCGAAGTTTACCGGCAAGAAGCCGGTGGCACTGATTTTCGGGAGTTATACGTGACCGCCGTTTCGCAGATCAGCCGGTCGGTTGACGGAGATTTATCAGCGGTTTTCCGGCGACGTGGAATTTTACCTGGTCTACATCCGAGAAGCTCATGCGCTCGATAGCCCGGTTCCGAATCTGCAGGGTCCACTGCTTCAAGATCCGGTGAGTTTCAGCGAAAGAAGCCAGACCGCGACGCAGTGCACCGCCGATCTTCAGCTCCCGATGCCTGCAGTGGTCGATGGTATGGACGATGCGGTGAATCGCGCCTATCAGGGGCATCCTGATCGCCTCTACCTGGTCGGTCGGGACGGAAAAATTCGATACGCCGGGGACCGGGGCCCACGAGGATTTGACCCGGACGCCTGGGAGACGGCGATCGAGCAGGAGTTGAGGAATTCACCCCCGCTGCGACGCCGCGCTCGCCTCTGATCCAGCGGTTCAGTCGGACTCCTGATCGGCACTGGCTCCTTCGCGGATCGCCTCCACGATGTCCGAGTTGGCCAGAGTCGTCACGTCTCCCAGTTTTCGCTGCTCGGAAATGTCTCGCAGTAGTCTTCGCATGATCTTGCCCGATCGAGTCTTGGGAAGATCTGGCGTGAAGACGATGCTGGCCGGCTTGGCGATCGGGCCGATCTTGTTGGCGACATGCTGGCGAAGGTCGTTGATCAGATGATCCCGCTCTTCGAAGTCTCCTCGCAATACAACGAATGCGGCGATGGCCTGTCCGGTCCGTTCATCGGTTCGGCCGACCACGGCTGCTTCAGCGACCCCTTCGTGATCAACCAGCGCACTTTCGACCTCGGTAGTGGAGATATTGTGACCGGAAACCAGCATCACATCGTCGACCCGGCCCAGTAACCATAGATATCCATCGTCGTCGAGCTTGCAGCCGTCGCCGGGGAAGTAGAGGCCATCGAATTGACTCCAGTACACTTCCTGGTAACGCTCTGGATCCCGGTAAATCCCTCGTAGCATCGAAGGCCAGGGAGATCGGATGACCAGTAATCCACCATGTCCTGCTCCGACTTCGTTGCCATCGTCATCGACGACAGCGACATCGATTCCCGGGAATGGGGTACAGGCTGAGCCAGGCTTGGTGGTGGTGACTCCCGGCAGAGGTGTGATCATGATGGAGCCGGTTTCCGTTTGCCACCAGGTATCGACGATGGGACAGCGTTCGTTTCCGACGTGCTTGTGGTACCAGATCCAGGCCTCTGGATTGATCGGTTCACCGACAGAACCGAGCAGGCGCAAACTGCTGAGATCGCAACCGCCAGGAAGATGGTCGCCCCACTTCATGAAGGTCCGGATGGCGGTGGGGGCCGTGTAGAGAATCGTGACGTTGTATTTTTCGACCAGTTTCCACCAACGATCTTGATCGGGATGGTCGGGGGTGCCCTCGTATATCAGGCTGGTCGCGCCATTGGCCAGGGGGCCATAGACGATGTAGGAGTGCCCCGTCACCCAGCCGCAGTCGGCTGTACACCAGTACAGGTCGTCCTCCTGGATGTCGAATACGTAGCGGAATGTGGCGCTCACCCCGGTCAGGTATCCACCACAGGTGTGGACGATTCCCTTTGGTTTTCCTGTACTTCCTGACGTGTAGAGGATGTAGAGCAAATCTTCTGCATCCATCTCCTCGGCAGCGCACTGATCAGATTGCCCAGGAACAAGTTCGTGCCACCAGTGGTCTTTTCCTTGATTCCAATCCACCTCGTTTTCGCAGCGGCGCAGCACCAGAACGTGTTCGACGGTTGTTTGGCCTACCAGGGAGTCATCTACGTTTTTCTTGAGAGGGACTACTTTGCCACGTCGCCATGATCCGTCCTGGGTGATGACCGCCTTGCAGGAGGCATCGTCGATCCGTTCGCGCAGGCTCTCTGCGCTGAATCCACCGAACACCACCGAATGGGCCGCTCCGATGCGAGCACATGCCAGCATCGCGACCACAATTTCCGGCACCATTCCCATGTAGATCGCGACCGTATCACCCTTCCCGACTCCCAGTTCTTTCAGGGCGTTGGAGGTGCGACATACCTCCGCCAGTAGCTGCGCATAGGTCAGAGATTTCGAGTCACCTGGTTCTCCCTCCCAGTGGAAGGCGATGCGATCCGGTGTGGTTTCGACGTGTCGATCCAGACAGGATTCGGTGACGTTGAGAGAGCCGCCAACGAACCAGCGATAGATCGGTGCCTCGCTATCATCGAGGACCTGCTGCCAGGGGGTTTTCCAGCGCAATTTCTGGGCCTCCGCGACCCAGAAGGCGTGGGGATCCGCGCTGGCGGAATCGTAGATATCGGGTTGAGCATTGGCGTTCCGGGCCAGATTCTCGGGAGGAGGAAAAGAACGTCCCTCCTGGAACAGGTTCTCAATTGTTTCCGACATGCTGCTAATCCTCCTTCAGTAGCCATTTAGGGACGAGCCGAGGATACCTAGACCTCCAGGAAGGATCGAGGGGGTTCGTGACCAACTGCTCAGATCCTGTTAATATCACACCAGAGGGTGCTTGAGCTCTTCTTTTCGAAGTTTCGCCTTTTTGAGAGAGAGGCCCCGATGGGTCGCGTCCCTCGGCGCGTCTGGCCCGCCATCGTCCTCTTACCGGTGGCTACCAGTATATTTCTATTCATGACCATTCTGGTCGTGAACTTCTCTCCTCGTGTGATTTCGGTCGAGGCGTTGTCGACAGAGATTTCTTCCGAATCTCATCCTCGGCTGGCTGCGAAGGAATTCATCCGTGGTGGAACTGCCCGCGGAATTTACATCCCGTCGGGAGGTTGGGAACCCCAGGGCGATGTGTTCGTCGGAAAAGGACGAAACAAGTTAGCGCTGGCCGATCACACGATGGGTCAGGGAAATTTTGACATCGAAGTGAAGATGTCTCTGGCAAAGGTCGGAGCCAATTATTCCGGGATTCAGTTTGGCAAGGGCCGGGTGGTTCTGGGCGGAGATGGCGGAAAAATCATCTTCCGGGGCTTACCCAAGGATGATCACCGCGTGGAAATCTGCCCGCTCGCCGATTACGTCGAGAAGGATGAACCGTTCCTGGTCAGAATTCGCCGTCGCGGTAGCAATCTGTTTCTCTTTGTTAACGGGAAGCGGATCCACGCCGAGAAGGGGATCGGTGGAGGAATTGGAGAATTCGGTCTGATTGCCGGGGATGGAGCCACCTCCGTACATTTCTTCCGGGCAACGGGTGCTCTCGAATCGACCGGGCGGAAGCAGCGCATCAATCGGGAGGCGTTAAAGACCCTCGACAAGGATGAGCGAGTGACCCGCAGCATCGAGGGGGGGATCGACTTCATACTTGCCAAGGCTCAGCGCGATCCCGATGGGATTCTTCGGTCCCACTTCGAAGCGACCCTGGGAGCCAGGGCGCTGGAGGCTTACGCGCTGATCGTGGCGGGTATCGATGCGAAACATCCGGTGATCCGCAGTCATCTGAAGGCCTGTTCCGATGGGATGGGGGGACACGGGCGTATCTATGACGTTTCATGCTGGGTGTTTGCTCTCGATGCGGCAATTACCCAGGCGGAGCAGGACGCGATCCTCGCCGATCCCGATATCGATGACATTCAATTGCTGAAAGAGGCGCGAGATCATCGTCGTGATCTCGATCGGGCGGTCGAGATCTTGATTTCCGGGCACAACGATACAGGAGGCTGGCGTTACCATCACAGTTCGCGAGACGCGGACCTTTCCGTGACCCAGTTCGCGGCCCTGGCGATGGGCGTAATCGGCAGAAGGCAACTCAAGGTTCCGGACGATGCCTGGCAAAAGTTGGCTCTCTATTGCATGTCGCTTCAGCAGGTGGACGGCGCGACGGTTGCTCCCAAGATCAAGCTGGCTCCCGAACGGATCACTCGTAGTGGTTCCCGTCGTGGCGGAACATCGGTTGATGAGGAGTTCGACGTTCAACGGCCTCTGACCGGCTCCGAGATGTCCACGGCAAAGAAGCGTGCTTTTCACTACATCGATGTGAAACCCAAGGATGGAAGCTGGAACATGACCTGTGCCGGGGTCTCGTCGCTACTGATCGTCTATCAGTTTGGTGGGGAAAGCTTGTCGCCCGAATTGCGAGAACAGATCCGGATTTCGATACGCGACGGTAGTGCCTGGCTTGAAGCCGATTGGAAACCTCACGAGACCTACTATGGAATGTATAGCCTGGAGAAGGTCGGGGACCTCGGCAATGTCACCCACTTCGGAGAGCATGACTGGTACCAGGAGATGAGTGACCACCTTCTCGATGTTCAGCAAGCCGATGGATGCTGGAAACTGGGAAAGGTGGGGTGGGATTCAGATCGATTGAATACCGCATTTGCGCTGCTCATCCTGAAGCGTGCCAGTTCTCTTTTGACCCGGGGGCCTCGCGACGTGGTGATTTTCACGGGAGGCGCCGAAGGATCTGACGATGAGTCAGATGACTGGGTTGTGATCCCCAGGACCGGTGAGTCGATTCATCTACCGACCCTGGTGCGGCAGTTAAGATTACGTCCACACCCGCGGATGCTCGGTCTCCTGGAAGAAGCTGTGGTAGCACTCCCGACCTGGAAAAGACCGACGGTCGTTCCTTATCTGGCACTGGTCAGAGAGAGAGCGGTGAGCCGTGGTGTTCGAAAGGTGATCGAGCGCTGTGAAGAGCAGGTGAGGCCACTCGGATTTGAGGGGCCGACCGAGATGGAGGGTTGGTACCGAACCTGGCGCAGGGCACGTGAAATTGGTGAGGATAAACTTCCTGAAGCTGGAGACGAACTGATCGGGATCGCCCGCGCTGCAGCGGGAGATCCGGTGCTGCGAGAGACCGCTCTCCGGGCTGCGCTGCAACTGGGGCTGCAGAAGTCTGCCCGATTGATGGTCGAGGATCTGAACTCGCCCCACCGCGATCTCCGGATCCTGGCCTATCAGGGAATCCATTCGCTGTTTCCCGACTCTCCACCGCCCTTCGACCCCGATTCGAAGAAAGACGAGCTCGAGGATCAGATCCGATCGATATCGGAGTGGGTCCAGGTGAGGCTGTAGCTGTCGCCCGGAAATCGTCCTACACAACCCCAAATTCGGCCGCTGAGCGGTACCGGTGATCCCCCTTGCCCTGTGCTGCCGGGCTGTTCCAGCACCCCTATTTCCTTTCAAGGATGTTGCCAGAGTCCCTCGATGAGGGGTTTGTCGGAAGTTACCATCCATGGGTAAGGAGCGGCTCACCTCTCGTTTGAAGGGGAGAGCCTGGAAGTTCTAGGGGAGTCAGGAAAGGGGCCAGTATGCCCACCCAGGAGACCCGGCAGGGAATCGAATACCGCGTCAAGGATTTGGCACTTTCAAAATTCGGTCGTCAAGAAATTCTGCTAGCCGAACAGGAGATGCCGGGCCTGATGGCCTTGCGTGCGGAGTACAAGGGGAATAAACCGCTCGCCGGTGCCAGGATCTCGGGATCGTTACACATGACGATCCAGACTGCGGTTCTCATCGAAACCCTGGTCGATCTCGGTGCCGAGGTTCGCTGGGCTTCCTGCAACATCTTCTCCACTCAGGACCATGCTGCTGCCGCAGTGGTGGTTGGGCCCGAGGGAACCGTGGACGAACCGAAGGGTGTTCCGGTTTTCGCCTGGATGGGAGAAAACCTCCAGGAGTACTGGGAGTGTACCGTTTCTGCTCTGAGCTGGCCCGAAGGTCCACCCAACATGATTCTCGACGATGGTGGAGATGCCACCATGATGGTCCTCAAGGGTAGAGAGTTTGAAATTGCCGGGACCGTTCCTGAATTCGAATCGGGTGATCCGGAAGAGTGGCGCTACGTACTCGATCTGATGAATAAGAGTCTGGTCGAGACGCCGGGGAAATGGACTGCTATCGCCGATTCCATCCAGGGCGTTACCGAGGAGACCACCACCGGAGTGCATCGCCTCTATCAGCTGGAGGAGGCGGGTTCACTGCTGTTCCCGGCGATGAACGTCAATGACTCGGTTACCAAGAGTAAATTCGACAACCTCTATGGCTGCCGTCACTCCCTGGTCGATGGCCTGTGCCGGGCTACAGACGTGATGCTGAGCGGCAAGATCTGCGTGGTCCTGGGCTACGGCGATGTCGGTAAGGGTTGTGCCCAGGCATTACGGGGGCAGGGAGCTCGCGTTGTGATCACCGAGATCGATCCAATCTGTGCCCTGCAAGCGGCGATGGAGGGGTACGAAGTGACCCACCTCGATGAAGTGGTGGCGGATGGAGATGTCTTCGTCACGACCACCGGCAATCGAGACATCATCAGCGTGGATAACATGGAAAAGATGAAGAATAACGCCATCGTTTCAAATATCGGTCACTTTGATAATGAAATCGATATGGCTGGGCTTTCATCGTTTCCGGGAATCAGTTGTGAGAACCTGAAGAACCCCGATGAACATCAGAACCAGGTCGACCTCTGGACTTTCCCTGATGGACATTCGATCATCGTTCTGGCTGAAGGAAGATTGATGAACCTCGGATGTGCTACTGGCCATCCTTCCTTCGTGATGAGCGCTTCCTTTACCAATCAGGTGATGGCGCAGATCGAGCTGTTCCAGAACGGATCGAACTACGACAAAAAGGTGTACGTGTTACCGAAGGTTCTCGATGAGAAGGTTGCTCGTTTGCACCTTGGGAAACTGGGAGTCAAGCTCACCGAGCTGACTGATGTCCAGTCGAAGTATCTTGGCATCCCCAAGGAAGGTCCCTACAAGTCGGGCCACTACCGCTATTGAGGGAGCGATACTTTCAGGTCAGGGCACGAGAGTGGATTCATCGCATCCAGGGTGGAGATTGTTCCGGATCGAAGCCGTTTCTCTCCATCGCAGCCTCGACCACTTTCGCATCGATCTGGTCGATTCTTGCCAGCGAAGATAGCGCCGCGATTTCGATGGCAGCCTGATCTGTTTCAAAGAATCGCCGCAACTCTTCGCGAGTATCGGATCTTCCAAAACCATCGGTTCCGAGGCTGGTCCAGGGAGCGGTAACCCATCGACGGACCATGTCGGGTAGCTCACGCATGTAATCGGTGACGGCTACCACCGGAGCGGTACTCTCATCGAGCAGTTGCGAGACGAGGGGGGTTCTTGCCTCGGATCCCGGGTGGAGCAAGTTCCACCGTTCTGTTTCCAGCGCCTCGCGCCGCAGTTCCGGGTAAGAGGTGGCAGACCACACCTCGGCCCTGACGCCATGCTGTTCAAACAGGGTGACTGCAGCAGCCTGCACCTGGGGGAGGATCGGGCCACTACCGAGTAGCCTGATGTTCGGTCCGTCTCCCGCGGGCGCCTCGCAGAGGCGGTAGAGTCCGTCAAGAATGCCCTGGCGACAATTCTCGGGCATCGCGGGCATGTCGATATTCTCGTTATAGAGAGTGAGATAGAAGAACACATCTTCTTGCTCCCCGACCATCCTGCGAATGCCCTCCTCGATGATCACCGCCACCTCGTAGGCAAATGCCGGGTCGTAGGCAACACAGGAAGGAAAGGCGGATGCGAAGATGGGGCTATGACCATCCTGGTGCTGGAGTCCCTCGCCGTTGAGGGTGGTCCGACCAGCAGTGGCTCCCAGCAGGAAGCCACGCCCTCGCCCATCTCCCAGTGCCCAGATCTGATCCCCGACGCGCTGGAAGCCGAACATCGAGTAGAAGATGTAGAAGGGTAGTGTCACCTCTCCATGGGTCGCGTAACTGGTTGCCGAGGCAATCGTGGTGGCGAGGGAGCCACATTCGCTGAGCCCCTCCTGGAGGATCTGGCCATCTGCCTTTTCGGTATAGGAAAAGAGCAGCGAGTGATCAACCGGTTCGTATTTTTGACCGCCGGGAGCGTAGATTCCCACTTGCTTGAATAGCGCTTCCATCCCGAAGGTCCGTGCTTCATCAGCCAGGATCGGGACAATCCTTTCGCCGATCTGATCCGCCTTGAGAAGCTCCCTGAAGAGGCGTGCAAATGCCATCGTCGTCGAGGCGGGCATCGAGGATCCGGTCCCCTCGTGCAATTTCTCGAACACCATCGATTCGGGCAGTGCCGGGACCGCTGCAGTGGAACGACGTCGCGGTATGTAACCGCCGAGGGCAGCGCGGCGCTCCTCGAGATAGCGGATTTCTGGAGAATCGGCACCGGGATGGTAGTAAGGCGCTGAAGAGACGTCCCCGTCAGGGATGGGTATTTCGAGTAGATCTCTTACCGCTTGAACTTCATCGCCCTTCAGTTTTTTTAACTGGTGCGAGACATTCTTGG
Organism: Planctomycetota bacterium; assembly: GCA_036125855.1. GTDB lineage: Bacteria > Planctomycetota > UBA8108 > UBA1146 > UBA1146 > UBA1146. Next base: position 157,511 of record JAYZTT010000005.1, on the reverse strand, counting down.
CGGCGGCTTGAGGACCTAACTGGTGCCCCTTGATGGTCTTGGTAAGGACGACGGTAGGACGCCCATCCGGTTGGCAAGCCTGATGGAATGCGGCGGCCACCTTCTGACGGTCATGACCTCCGCGTCCAAGCTGTTGCAACTGATCGTCGCTCCAGCTCGACAGGAGCTGGACTAACCGGGGATCCTCAGCAGTGAGTTGTTGCCGTAACCAGGCTCCATCCTCGGCAACGGTTCTTTGCCAGATTCCATCGACGATGGTTCCCATTTTCCGCAGCAGCAGACCGTCTCGGTCCTGCTCCAGGATCGGATCCCAGTTACGATCCCAGACCACCTTGATCACTCGCCAGCCGGCGCCATGAAAAACCCCCTCCAGATCCTGGATGATCTGGGAGTTTCCGGTGACCGGACCGTCAAGCCGTTGCAGGTTGCAGTTGATGACAAAGATGAGGTTGTCGAGTTTTTCTCGCTGGGCGATACGGATCGCTCCGAGAGTCTCTGGCTCGTCACATTCGCCATCTCCGACAAATCCCCAGACTCTCTGATTCGAGGTGTCCTTGAATCCACGAGCATGAAGGTAGCGGTTGAAGTGTGCCTGGTAGATGGCATTGATCGGGCCCAATCCCATCGAGACCGTCGGAAATTGCCAGAAATCGGGCATCAATCTTGGATGGGGATAACTGGAAAGGCCTTCACCCGTGACTTCCTGGCGAAAGCGATCGAGACGTGATTCGTCGATGCGACCCTCGAGAAAGGCTCGAGCGTACATCCCCGGGCTGGCATGTCCCTGAAAGTAAATCTGATCGCCACCCCCGGGATCATCGAGACCACGGAAGAAGTGTTGCTGGCCCACTTCATACAGGGTGGCTGCCGAGGCAAAGGTAGACATGTGGCCACCGAGGCCATCGTGCTGGGTATTTGCCCGCACCACCATCGCCATGGCATTCCAGCGAACGATGCGTTCGATGCGATCTTCTAGCTGTTCATCCCCTGGATAGGGAGGTTCTTGCTCGGTCGAGATGGTGTTCTGGTAAGGAGTGATTCCATGGGGGCCGGTGACCATCCGTTTGGATTGAGCATGCCAGACCACCCGGTCAAGGAGTCCACCGGCGTGATCCGGGCCCGCACCTTCCGCGACCGAATCGATCGATTCCAGCCACTCGGTGGTTTCTTCCGGGTCTGGATCTCGGTAGAGATCTTCACGCGACTGGTTCACCAGTGCCTCCAGCGTCAGGGTTAGGAATCTTCATCCAGGAAAATGCTGGGAATTCCGTCAACGACCGGGAATACCCGTTCACAACCGGTGCAGGAGAGGCCATTTTCCTGCTGTTCCAGCGGGCACTGCTCGGCGCACGGGCACCGCAGAAGGGCCAGCAGGGCCCGGTCGATGTCATCATCGGAGGAGGATTTGTTGTTCTGGTTGTCGCTCATCGACATCCTCCCTCCAGCCGCAGGTATTTCACCTGCTGATGGATCCTGCTGGCGAGGCAGGAGCCACTTCCTTACATTATTCTGATTCTCCGAGAACCGCGCGGGAGGGCAACCGAATCGGCAGCCCTGGAGCGGGAGAGAGGTTCCTGGATGTACTTCTGGGCTGTTCTACGTGCTTCTATGGCCAGTTGCCGTCCTTCAGTGGATGCGAGCAGGAGCCTCGGATGACTCCCTTTACCCTGGTCGAGGGACGCTTGTTGCGTCGCTACAAGCGCTTTCTTGCTGACTGTGAAATCCCCGATCACGGGCTGATCACCGCTCATTGTCCCAATCCGGGGAGCATGAAAACGTTGATCGATGGGGAGCCGGTGGCGTGGTTACGACATGTCGATGATCGCAACAGAAAGCTGCCCTGGACCCTGACCCTGATCGAGGTTCGTCGCGGGCGGAAAGCACTGGTCGACACATCCTTGCCGAACCAGATCGTTGCCGATGGAATTCTCGCCGGTAAGGTTTCCTCTGTGGCAGGGTTCGAGCATCTTCGAAGAGAGGTTCGGATCGGTCAGGGAACCCGGCTCGATATCGTTCTGGGAGATCAGGAACGACCCGATGAATCGACCGGTGAGGTCTTCATCGAGGTGAAGAACGTGACGATGCTATCGAGCAAGGATCTCAAGCGTGCCGATTTTCCCGATTCGGTGACCGAGCGAGGACGCAAGCATCTGGAAGTCTTGACGAAACTTGCCGACAGAGGCAAGAGAGCAGTTCTTTTTCTATTGCTTGGTCGTACCGATTGCAGCAAGGTCGGCTTTGCCGATGACATCGATCCTGCTTATTGCGATGCTCTTGAGAAGGCGGTTGAGGCCGGAGTTGAGATCCTCTCGCATCGGGTCCGGGTCCGTTCCGGCAAATTTTCACTGGGGGAGATGGTGCCGGTTGAATTACCCTGAGGGTGAAACGGGCAGCGGTTGCTGCCACCGGGTCCTGTTCCGTGCTGTCAGGAGGAATTTTCATGGGTGAGAACAACAACAGCGTATCTCTCGAACTGCTTCGTGAGCTGAGTCTCGCCGCCGGTCCTCCCGGGGCCGAAGGGGAAGTACGTAAGGTCGTTCACCGGGAACTGGGTCCACTGGGATCTCTCCAGCATGACGCACACGGCAGTGTCGTGGTGGAAGGGGTCGGGGAAGGTCCGAGGGTGATTCTCGATTCTCACATCGACGAGGTCGGTTTTTCGGTGCAATCGATCGACAAGGAAGGTCGAGTCCAGTTTGTTCCCCTTGGAGGTTGGTGGGGACATGTGTTGCTGGCTCAAAGAGTCGATGTTCTCACCTCGACCGGCGACAAGATTCCTGGTGTGTTTGGCTGCAAGCCCCCTCATTTCCTGTCAAAACAGGAAAGGGAAAAGGTGCTTCCTCTCGACAAGATGTACATCGATCTGGGTGCTCGAAGTCGCGATGAACTGGAGGATTGGGGAGTCCAGGTAGGGGATCCCATCTGCCCACGCGGGCACTTCGAGGAGATGGCATCGAAGGGACGGTACTGCTGTAAAGCCTTTGATGATCGGGTCGGTGTCGGAGTGATGATCGAGTCCTTCAAGACTCTCTGCGCCGAACCGGATCTACCCTGCTTGCCCGTTGCGGTTGCTGCGGTGCAGGAGGAACTGGGATGTCGAGGAGCCAAGACTGCAAGTGCCATCAGTCGACCCGATGTGGCCATCATTCTCGAGGGAACTCCAGCCGATGATCTTCCGGGAATGGCAGAGCGTCAGGCGATCCTCGGCCAGGGACCTCAGATTCGATTTTTTGATCCAACAGCGCTGTCCAACCGGCGATTGGTTCAGATGGTCAAAGATGTCGCTGCACAGGAAAAAATTCCGGTACAGATCGCGGTTCGCAGGAGCGGCGGGACCGATGCCTCGACGACTCACCTGCATGATCGAGGGGTTCCGACTCTCGTCATCGGGGTACCTGCTCGCTACATACACACACATTCCAGCGTCATCGATCTGGAAGATTACCGGCAAGCGGTTGCTCTTGTGGTTGCCGTGGTGAAGAAGCTGGACGCCACATCGGTGGCCTCCTTCACCGACTATTCCGAGTAGGGAGCTTTCAGGCCTGCATCCTCGCACAGCCGTGTCAGATCCATGCGCCTTCTTTTCTGTGCGGGAGGCAGTTCATCACCGGTGGAGTCCATTTCGTGGATGATCTGGGTTGCACCCTCCCAGTCCCTGGCCAGTGAGAGAAGGCGTGCCTTCGCCTCAAGCGCAGGAAACTGCAGTTCCGTACTGATATTTCCGGAGTTGATATTCAGTTGAGCTTCAGCGAGAAGTTTCTCCGCTTCCTCGGTCCGCCCTCCATAGAGCAATATCGAAGCAAGGCGTGCAAAGGAGCGAGCGCAGAATGGGTGTTGTATGACATGAAGCAGGCGTACAGAGAGCAGTGCAGATCTGGCGCTCTGTTCCGCTCCGTCGAGATCTCCTAGCCGTTGCTGGCAGCATGCCAGGGCTCGGTAGTGACGGGCGGTTTGATCTGACTTCTCGCCTCGCAGCTCTCTTTGAATCTGGACCGATTTTTCGATGTCCCGGAGTGCAGCCTGGAGTCCCTCCCGGGAGACGTCCTCCCTGTGCGGTTCCAGCACCAGTCCAGATCTATGGAGAAGAGCGGTTGCCAGCAACGCCGGATCGTCTGCTTCGGCGAGGTGAATCGCTTCATCGAGGGACTCTCTGGCTTCTTCCCAGAAACCCTGGTAGTTGACGGATCGGGCCAGAGTGATGAGATAGGGGATCTTATCGAGGCGATTCTCCGGGGTGAAATTGTGCAAGAGATCGCGCAGGATCTCCTCCGACTGAGGCCAGTCGCCACGAATATTGAGCAACTGGGCGAGTTCATGCTGGACGTCTCGGGTCAACGCATCGGGATCTCCCACCGGGATCGAATCGAGTGCTTCCTGCAGCGCGTCTTCGGCACTGGAAAGCCGTCTGAGAATCTGCAGGGACCGAGCCAGTTTTCGTAACGAATGGACCCGTTCCTCTGCGGGCCATGTCGGATGCTTTTTTCTCAATAGATTCTCTGCTTCGAGTAACTCCGCAGCTCTTTCCGCGGCACCGGTATCGAGCATGATCGATGCCAGGGTTCCCAGCAGGGTAGCTCTGGTCTGCGGTTGTTCGCTCATTCCCTCGAGTAGATCCTGGGCTCCTCTATCGAGCAGTTCATGTCCACTGATGCGGTGCAGAGAAGGATTTTCACCGGCTTCATAGAGAAATAGATCGGTGAGGAATCGAGTTACCGTCCTCGATCTCTCCGCATGCTCTCTGGCCTGTCTTGTTTGCTCGGCAGCTTGTTCTCTGGTCTTCAGAACGTCGCGGAGCATCTTCGAGACCTCGCCGCCGCTCTGGGGGCGCTGGGCAATATCACGTTGCATCGAGGATCGGCAAATCTCTGCCAGATCATCCGGTACATTTGCGGTCATCTCCTGGAGATCTTGTGGTGGACCCTTCTTGAGCAATCGTAAGACCTTATGCCCCGGCAAGGGAACATCACCGGTGCGGTAGGGGGGGCGCCCGGTCAAGATCTCGTAGAGGATGGCACCGATGGCATAGACATCGGTCCATGCGCCAATTTCATCCCCTTCAGGGTTGGCCTGTTCCGGAGACATGTAGGAGGGAGTTCCGACTACCGCTCCATCGCGGGTGATGACGGTCGATCCCGGGACGGAAGAGGGAAGGGAATCGGACAGGATGTCATGAATCGGTTCATCTTCTTTGTCGGCTAGAATCCGCGCAAGGCCCCAGTCCATCATGTAGACCTCGCCGAATTGCCCAACCATGATATTGGAAGGTTTCACATCTCTGTGAACCACCCCGCGGGCATGTGCATACTCAAGGGTATCGCAGACACGCAGAAGTATTTCCAGAAGACGATTTCGATCCCACCCCTGAGAGCCGTCCCTGGCAAGACGCATGACGTCGCGGAATTCTTTTCCCTCGACCTTGACCATCGTGAAGTAAAAACGACCTTCTTCGTCGCTGTTGAGTTCATGAACTGAAACCACTCCCGGATGCGAAAGTTGAGCAGTGACTCGTGCTTCACGCAGGAATCTGCGCAATCGTTGAGGAGGGGCATCGCCATCCCTGTTGCCGAGCACCACCTTCATCGCAAGCTCTCGCTGCAGGACCGGATCCGCGATCCGGAAAACGGCACCCATTCCACCTCGTGCGATCTCTTCAAGAAAATCGTATCGACCATGGAGTTCCGGGGAGAGAGGAATCGACTCGTCACTGTGGTCGTCAGAATTTAGATCAAGCTCCTCGCTGTAGTGGTCGAGTAGTCGTTCTGCCAGGGCATCCATATCGGTCGGTGAACCCGTTTTTGTGGATCCTTCCGGGGGAGACTGGTATTCACTTCTTCGTCGCTGGTACTGCTGTAGCTGCTGTTGCAGCGCCCCAGCCAGTTCAGGATTGTCCTGGCAGGCTTTTTCCACGGCTCTCTCGATGGACTCCTGACCGCCCAAAAGACGGGCAAAAAGGATCTCTTCTGGTGCTAGGGGAGCGATTCCTGGCTCTTCGTCAGGTGAATCTTCTTTCGACACCGGTGATCTCCCTACCCATGGGGAATGAATTCTTACCAAGACCGCGATATCATGCCGCAACGGAGGCGTTCATGACAGACCCCGAACCTGTTGATAATTCCGAATCGGAAGACCACGATTCCGATGCTACCGATAAGGTGCCAGAGGCTGACCAGCAACCGGGCGCTGATTCAAAGTCCATCGAGTTGCTGAATAAGTTCTCTGACGGAGATACTGTTGCATTCGAGAAACTGATCGAAAAGGAGTTTCCTCCTCTTCGAAGAGGGATCGAAGCTCGACTCGGTCCAGATATCAGACGCAGGATCGATCCCACCGATGTTTTTCAGCAAGCCGCCCTGGATGTTTACCGCTTACGAGACGATTTTGATAATCGTGGATTGCCGGCATTTCGAGCGTGGTTAAAAAAGATCATGATGAACAATGTAAATCGTTTGATCGAAAAAGAGCTCGCTCAAAAAAGAGACCCTCGTAGAGAAAAACGCAGAGCACTGGAAGCGGGAAGAAGTAGATCACTGGATCCTCTGGGGAATCTATCCGCATCGATTTCTTCTCCATCTGCAGGACTTCGTCGAGAAGAAGATCTGGAGTTGCTCCGACGCTGTCTCGATATGCTGTCTGATGATGATCGTCAGTTGTTACTGTGGATCGATAGCGAAGGTAGGGAGTATACCGAGGTAGCACGACTTCTGGCCATCAACGTGGATGCAACCAGACGTCGCCATAGCAGAGCGATGGCCAGGTTACGTGAATTCGCGGATGCGATGCGAAAACCTGAAGGGGGATTTCAGGCCAGAGATCCAGAGGGTGACGAAGAGGCAGATCCCAGTCCCTGACCAGTTCCTCGGTGTGGCAGGCTGACAATTTCCCCATTAACTACCCTGATATGGAGTAGGTCAGCTTGACCGGGATACCCCGGGAGTTCTAGCATCCCACCGCGGCCCTTCATCCGGTTGAAGATGGGGCTGATCGCTGTGGTTTCGGGCTGTTGTTCAGCTGGATTCGCATCCAGCTGGCATTTCCGACCAGTGGGGAGGCCCCTTGGATCGTTTTGGATCAAACTCTGGTTACGTGGATGACCTGTACGAGCAATTCCAGCGTGATCCTCAGAGTGTCAGTGCAGCATGGCGAGAATTTTTCGAGGGATATGATCGAGCAGGTGAGGTGCCGGAGCCGACACCTGAGTCGACAGATCAGATCCCTCAGCCGGCAGAGGTTCTGGATCCTCCTGCTGCTGCTGCTGCACCCGTGATGACAGTGACCGAATTGAAATCTGTCAGCGCACCGACCACCAGTCAGACATCGGAGGGGGAAGAAGTTCCCCTGGTTGGAGTTGCCCAGCGCATTGTTGAAAACATGGAGGAGAGTCTCGGGGTTCCGACAGCCACCACCGTCAGGTCGATGCCGGTTCGGCTGCTGGAAGAGAACCGCAAGATCATCAATGAGCATCAACTGGCCTGGGCTCGATCCAAGGTGTCCTTCACCCATCTGATCTCCTGGGCGCTGGTTCAGGGATTGAGTGAACATCCGGGATTGAATCATGGGTTCAAGCGTTCCGGTGGGAAAGATCTGAGAATCGTCCGCAACTGTACTCATCTCGGGATTGCCGTCGATATCGAAAGAAAGGGTCAGCGATCCCTCGTCGTTCCCAACATCAAAAATGCTGGCCAGTTGAGTTTTCGCGAATTCTTGACCGCTTTTGACGATCTGGTTTCTCGTGCCCGTCGAGGCAAGCTCACCATCGATGATTTCGAGGGCACCTCGGTCACCATCACGAATCCCGGGATGCTCGGGACCAGCATGTCGGTCCCGAGGTTGATGATGGGACAGGGAGCGATCTTCGGCATCGGTTCCATCGATTATCCACCCTCTTGTGCCGGACTGACCGCGGATACGGTCAGTAGCCTGGGGTTGTCCAAGGTGATGACCTTGACCAGTACCTATGATCACCGGGTGATACAGGGTGCTGAATCTGGCTCCTTCCTGGCAACCGTGGAAAAAACGCTGTTAGGCGAAAATCGATTTTACGAATCTGTTTTTGAACAGCTCGATGTTCCTCATGAACCGTATCGGTGGTCGCAGGAAGTCTCCGCTGCACCGGTTGGTGCCGATGAAGCTTCAACTCCTGCCTATCGCCAGGCGAAGGTCTTGCAACTCGTCGATGCGTACCGGTCGAGAGGTCACCGGGTAGCACACCTGGATCCCCTGGGTAGCAGCCCTGAGCCAGATCCCGAGCTGGAACTCTCCAGCTATGGACTCAGCATCTGGGATCTGGACCGTTCCTTCCTCTGTGGCGGAGTGGCAGGCCAGGAGCGTCCACGGAAATTGAGAGAGATCATCGATATCCTGCGACGTACCTATAGCCGTTACGTCGGAGTCGAAGTTTCTCACATTTCGGATGGTGCCGAGCGGGAGTGGTTGCAACATCGGATGGAATCTTCAGAAAATGATGATCCCCTCTCCATCGAGGAAAAGTTGCACATCCTGCGCAAGTTGAATCAAGCCGAGGCATTTGAGAAATTTCTGCACTCTTCCTACGTAGGTCACAAACGATTCAGCCTGGAAGGCGGAGAATCACTGATCCCAGCACTCGATTCATTACTGGATATCTGTGCTGATAATGGAGTGGGTGATGTGATGCTCGGCATGTCTCACCGGGGCAGGCTAAATGTCCTGGTGAACATCCTCGGAAAATCTCTGGATCAGGTATTTGCCGAGTTCGAAGATTTTGATGTCGAAAACCCGGAGGGGTCAGGAGATGTGAAATATCATCTCGGAGCAGAAGGTCAGCACCGTACTGCTGATGGTTCGAGCCTACGAGTGACCCTTGCCTCGAATCCCAGCCATCTGGAGTCAGTCTGTCCTGTGGTGGAGGGGATGACGCGTGCCCTGCAGGATCAGAACGACAATCAAAATTCAGTACTGCCCGTCTTGATCCACGGAGATGCTGCCCTCTCGGGTCAGGGGATTACCTACGAGACTCTCAACATGTCCTTGCTGGAGGGATACAAGACCGGAGGTACGGTTCATCTGGTCATCAACAACCAGATTGGATTCACCACCTCTCCGACGGAAGGACGATCCTCCAGGTACTGTACCGATCTGGCCAAGTCGGTCGAAGCACCCATTTTCCATGTCAACGCGGACCACCCCCAGATGGTGGTGCGCATGGTTCGTCTGGCCTTTGAATACCGGGAAAAGTTCGGCAAGGATGTCTTCATCGATCTGGTCGGATATCGACGCTGGGGTCACAACGAAGGGGACGAGCCTGGATTCACTCAACCGCTGATGACCCGGAGAATCGAGAATCATCGTTCGGTGAGAAAACTGGTGACAGAGAGATTGCTCGCCAGAGGTGAAGTGGACCTTGCGACTGCCGAAAAGATGCTCGCCGAGTTCCAGACGATCCTGGATGACTCGTTACGTACAGTCAAGGAGAGCGTGCCCGATCAACAGGGTGCCAGGGTGAGACCTGATCATGAGGAGCAGGAAGGCGTTGCAGTCCCCTCGGTGGATACTTCAATCGATGCGTCTGAACTGGAGCTATTGCTGGAGTTCGTGACGCGTTCCCCCGACCAGTTCCAGCTCCATGAAAAACTGAACAAGCAATTTCAACGTCGATTGGAGCTTGCCCGTAACGGTGAACTCGACTGGGGGATTGCAGAACTGTGTGCCTTCGGATCTCTGATCAGAGAGGGTGTTCCGATCCGCCTTTCAGGGGAGGACAGCGGCCGTGGCACTTTCAGTCAGCGCCACAGCACCATCGTGGACGTTGAGTCGGGTCGTCACTTCCATCCGCTCTCCCATCTGCCTGAGGCTTCCGGTAGCTTCGAGGTTTACAATAGCCTGCTCTCCGAATTCGGAGTTCTGGGCTTTGAATATGGATACAGCGTCCAGAGACCGGAGGCGCTGACCGTCTGGGAGGCGCAGTTTGGCGACTTCTCCAACGGGGCTCAGATCATCATCGATCAGTTCATTGCCAGTGCCGAGGAGAAGTGGAAACAGACCTCAGGATTGGTCCTGCTGCTTCCTCATGGTTATGAAGGACAGGGCCCGGAACATTCCAGCGCTCGCCTGGAACGATTCCTTCAGTTGTGTGCCGAAGGAAATATGAGAGTGGTCCAGCCGAGTACTCCGGCCCAGCACTTCCACACACTCCGACGTCAGATTCATGATTCTGCCCGAAAACCACTGGTGTCCTTGACCCCCAAGGGATTACTGCGATTACCAGCTGCCAGAAGTGAATCTGCGGAGTTTACCGGGGGGTGTTTCCAGGAAGTGATCGTCGATGGGACCCCGGGTCCCGACATCCGGACAGTACTGATAGCTTCAGGAAGAGTGGTTTACGACCTGTTAGAGGAACGTAAGATTAGAGAGCTGAAAGATGTATTGATATTACGTCTTGAGCAATTTTATCCGTTCCCACGTGCTTCATTGCAGAAGGTTCTCGATTTGCTCCCACAAGAATGCGATGTCCGCTGGATACAGGACGAACCACGAAACATGGGGGCCTGGTCATTCCTGCGAGATCGTGACGGTGGTTTCCTGGGCGGTGGACGAAGAGTGAAATTTATTGGACGGGCCTGGAGCGCGAGTCCGGCCAGTGGATCGAAGTCGGTACATGATGCCGAACAAGCCAGTTTGATCGATCGAGCATTTACCGACGAGTAGTCTGAAGATTAGGAGATCGCTCACTTGTACATCAAAACTTCGGATGAACTCGCATCATGGATGGCACGGGCCACTGGTGAAGGGCGCTATGGCATCGATCTCGAGTTCATTCGCGAGCGTACCTACTATCCTCGACTGGCACTGATCCAGATATCTGTGGGTACTGATCTGGCGCTCATCGATCCTCTCGCCGATCTAGATCTCAGCCCACTCGTCAAGACGATCGATGATCCTGCCATCACCAAGGTGGTTCATGCTGGCTCTCAGGACATGGAAATCCTCGAGCAGGTGGCAAAGAAGACCCCTCAAAATGTTTTTGATACACAAATTGCAGCGTCCTTTCTCGGAATGGGACTACAGCCGGCTTACTCGGTTACCTGTGACAGGGTGCTGGGCCAGGTAGTTCCCAAGGGTGAGTCGTGGACCGATTGGTTGCGGCGTCCGCTCTCCGATAGCCAGGAGCGCTACGCTCTGGATGATGTCAAGTACCTGTTACCACTTCACGATCAATTGCAAAAAGAACTACAACAGGAAAATCGAATCGAGTGGGCATTGGTGGAGATGGGAAAGTACTCCAACGAATCGACTTATCATCCTTCTGTCGATAATTCCATTCGCCGGGTCAAGAGGTCTGGAAGTCTGGACGGTAGAGGTCTTGCTTTACTCCGTCATCTGTATCTCTGGCGCGAGAGGGAGGCTCAACGACGTGATCGACCACGTCGTAGAATCCTGTCAGATGAGTTGCTGGTAGAAATTTCCCGCAGAGCACCTAAGGATCTCGATTCGTTGTCGGACATCAGAGGGCTCGATTCTCGGGATGTACGACGGTCAGGGAAAGAGATCCTGGAAGCAGTGAAGATCGGTGTTGATACCGACCGCAAAGATTATCCAGTGGTGCTCAAACGTCGGCGCCTGGAACCTCGTGAAGAGGCCGCTCTCGAACTGGTCACGTCAGCTCTGCGAGCATTGTGTCGAGCAGAGAGGATTGCCCCTCCACTGGTCGGGAAAAGTGACGATGTGGAGGACCTCCTGCGTCAATACTGGGCTGGCGAAATTGATCCTGACGCCCACAAATTGATGTGTGGCTGGCGGGGCGAGTTGTTCGGAAAGAAATTGCTAGGATTCCTGGAGGGCAATTACTCCATCTCCATCGATCCAGAAAGTGGCTTCCCCGAGTTACGTTCCGGAGGTTAGGAATCACTCTCGCCGGCAACCTCGATCACATCCATGAAACTGGAAACGCTGAAGATGGCGTTTCCTGCACCAGGAGGTCCATAGCCAGGAGGTACCGGTAGCCCGTGTTCGCGATGGCAGTCGCGCCAAGCGACCAGCAGTCTGGCGTGGTACTCGAGCGGGGCGGGCGGCTGCATCTGCGGCTGATCCTTGACCAGTGGCGATAGCGGTTCCGGGCACCAGACGGTGAAGCGGGGGCAGACGCCCTGACTCATGAAGAAATCGAGTCCCTCTCGGGTCGAGGAGACGGCCTGTTCCGGGTCGGTATACCCGTGCGGCTGAGACATCTCGATTCCCGCGACAAAATTCGGGATTACATTTTCAGCACCGAAAATATCCGTTGCTGCAATGATTCTTCGGTGCCATTCGGATCGACCGACGTAAGCTTCTTTACCTGGACAGAGGATGGAAAAAAGACGTTCGTCCCAGATCTCGTAGTTGGGGTGATAGATTTGAATCCCGGCATCTTTGAGGATTTGTTGCTCTGCGACAGGTAAAGCCTGAGTGACCGCCTTGGGAATCCAGCGACCTGGAAATCGTTCTTCGATGGCCCGCGCATAGCTGGCATAAAATTCTGCCTCACCCTGGCCGCGAAGATTTCGGATGATCGAGCCGCCGGTGAGTGTGTAGGCTTTCGTTTGGTTCGATGTTGCATCGATGATGGAGAGTGCTTCGATCACGTCATCTTGCGGCTTGACCGTGCGATAGGGGCGTCCTGCTGACACTTGCTGACGGTAGTTCTCGTTGATGTCACAAAAGCGACATTCTTCCTTGAAGCCGAAGTACTGACATTTCCTGTACACGGTCAGGTAGATCAGATAACCCCACTCGATGGTCGGAGCGACTTCATGTACCGGTTGGCCTGACTCCAGGCTCGTCTGGTAGTACTGAGGAATCTGCTGCAGATCGATTCTTGAGATGATCTGATCGCCGCAGCGCAGGATCAGGGATTCTCCTTCCCGGACTGCATTCCAGGGAGACGTCGGATTGACCCGAATCGAGACGGTGGTCCGACGCAGATTCCAGGGACCATCGAAGAGCTGGATTTCTTCGGGAGCACGTAGATTTTCCTGCTGGTCCATCTGGTCGATGGGAATCATGTCAAAGCTGAAGATGAAGTAAGATTTGCTCTTGAATCCTGCGCAGTACTCCAGCGCATCTCTCGAAAATGAAATGCCGATTCGTAGCAGGTCTTCCTTGATCAGAGCCTCGACAGGAAGATCGGGAAACAATTCGGATAATCTCTGGATATCGGTCAGCCGTTCCTCGGCTCTTCTGAGATGCTGGGGATCCTGATCCGAGGCGGCTTCAGTTCTTGAAGTGGACGATGTCATCTCGGGACTTCCTTGCTTGCTATCCGCTTGCTCGTTTCCAGGACAACCGATTCCCTGAATCCTCGCAGTAGAGCCGCAGTCAGGCAAGGGCTACCGCCATCAGAAGGTCGTGGTGTATCCGAGTCCAAGCAGTACCTCTACATCGTCGCTTTCGACCCCTTCTGGAGGCTGACTGTCGTGTCGTAGATTCATCTGGGCATTGAGAGAAAGCCCCCCGGCAATCCGGGTGCGAACACCCAATCGACCCTGGAGCAGTATCTTGTCAGGATTATCGAGGGCGACATACAGAGTGTGGTCATGAAAAGCTTCGAGGTGTTCTTCCTTGAGAGTCCATTCGGCCCTTCCTGCGACCCGCAGGGTGCTGGTTGTTGCGTCCTCGGCGAGTTGGAAATCCTCATTGAGGGCCGAGATGCCTGATTCCTGTGACCAGTCGATGTGGTCGGTATCGAGGATCTGTATTCCTGCACCGATTCCGGCAGTTGTTCGGAGTGCAAGGTCTGCGAAGGCATCATTGCGTGCCGAAAAATTTGTGTAGAGATACCAGTGATCATCGGGAAAGAAGTCGTACTTGATCTCGGCTCCGGTGCTTCGTTTTGTAATGATCGCGTCATCTTCTCCATAGGTCCAATCGACCTTCGATACGAATCGGTGAGTGAGATAACGAAACGTGTAATCCAGGTTCATGACCGCCGATGCGGTTCTGGTGTTGCCGGTCGTTTGAGAGCCGTTGAGGGTGATGGTTGCCTTCTGACTGGAAGTGGGAGCAACAACGGGAGTGGGATTGATCGAGGTCACCCGTTCGCCGGGGATGGTTCTGTCGCCGAGCGGATTATTGACGGTCCAGCTGCCGCCGGTCAGCTGTAGTGGGCCTGAGAGATTTTCTCCAGCGTCGGTTACGAGGGTTTCGGTACTGGTGATGGTGACGGAGATGACGTTCGAAGCCTTGACCTCGATCTTGCCGATTCCGGCCACTTCAACATGATAGAGATCATCTTCCAGTTGCAATACCTGGCCCACCAGCACCGTTCCGTCGTGCAATTCGACGCGATCCTGTGGCCCTGGTTTGTCGAGCTGGTCGTCACTTCCGAGGCATAATAGAAGTAGTAACGTACAGTACATTCGTTGGTTTTCCTTCCGACAGACACAGGACAGGATACGCTCAAGTGGTTGCTGCGGGAATCGGATCGAGATGGTTGAGAGCTGGATCGTTGAGGAAGTGAAGCGGGAGGTGGCATGAATACCGAAATTCCGGCTGCCACCGAGCCACAGCAATCGATACGAGCCAGGCCTCGCCAGCGCTCCGGAGTACTGGCTCTGGTCAGCGCCATGATCGCCTCGCTCTTTTGTTTGCCCCTGGCGATTCTTCCCGGGAATGTAGCATGTTTCTATGCGCGTGCCCTGGCCCGCCCTGCATGGCTGATTGCCGGTCGTCGAAGAAGGGTGACTCTCAGCAATCTACGTCATGCTTACGGTTCCTCGTGGAGTGAAGAGAAGATTCGCCGTGTCGGGCTGGAATCGTGGCGTCGGGTCGCGATGTCAGCGGTCGAGGCGCTGCAAATCGGTCGCTGGTTGCGCGATCCAGAATTTCGCAAACGCATCGTATGGAGTGGGCCGTGGCAGCAGCTGGAGGAACGGCATCGAGCCGGCGAAGCGTTTCTGCTGGTGAGTGGTCATCTGGGACCATTTGAAGTGATCCTGCCGACCCTGGTGGAACGCGGCTGGCATACTGGCCTGCTCTCGCGGCCGATCAAAAATCTCTACATCCATCGATTACTCAACTGGATACGAAGAGGCACGATCCCGAAGATCCTCGATCCAGCAGGGGCTCTTCCCGAAATGGGTAGGGCACTGGGAGAGGGTACTTCCATCGCCCTGTTGGTCGACCAGAACGATCGAAGTGGCGTGTTCGTGCCGTTTCTGGGAAGGCCAGCAGGAACCACTCCTTCCATCGGCGTGTTGACCCGTCGCTACCGGGTGCCCGTGATCTATCTCACGGCTCGTCGGATCGAAGCGGGACGCCGTTACCGACTTACCTGTGAGCTTGCTGATTTACCGCGAGGAGCGGATATTCGTGGCCACCTCGATCTTGTGACCCGGTCGGTGAGTGATCGGATCGAAAAGATGGTCCGGGAAGTTCCTGCCGATTGGTTGTGGATGCATCAGCGCTGGAAAGCTCGTCCCGATGGGAGCCGAGAGAATTTGCTCTAATGTGGTAGCTCGCGGTGACAGGGTAGAAATCGAGGTGTATCCTGCAGAGACTCCAGGGAGGAAAGGTGGGCTGATGATTTCCACGGCAATTCGCGATATCTCAGTTGAGGGTGTGGAGCCGATTCTGCGTGGCAAGGTACGTGACATCTTCGATCTGGGCGATCAACTGCTGCTGGTCACCAGTGATCGAGTCAGTGCTTACGATGTGGTATTGCCGCAGGGAATACCGGAAAAGGGAGCGATCCTGACCCAGCTGACGCGCTGGTGGCTCGATCGACTGCCTTCAGGAATCCGACACCATTTGATCTCTACCGACCCTGCTGATTTTCCCGAGCCGTTCCGTGGTGCCGCCGAGCAATGGGGACCGCGAGCGATGCTGGTGAAGAAGCTCGACATGATTCCGGTTGAATGTGTCGTACGTGGTTATGTCGTGGGTAGTGGTTGGAAGGATTATCAAGCAACCGGTGCCATCTGTGGAATCCCTCTCCCGGATGGGATGCGTCAAGCTGATCGCATCGACGATCCCATCTTCACGCCGGCAGCCAAGAATCACGAGGGACATGACGAAAACATCTCCATCGAGAAGGCCGGCGAGATGGTCGGTCATGATCTGATGGAACAGCTAAAAGCGTTGTCGGTTCAGATCTTCTCCCATGGTCGCGAGCACGCGGCGAATCAGGGACTGATCCTGGCCGACACCAAGTTTGAATTTGGAATCGATGGCGACGGACCGGTGCTGGCTGACGAGGTGTTGACTGCCGATTCATCGCGCTACTGGCCAGCAGATCAGTACGAGGTGGGCATCAGTCCTCCATCTTTCGACAAGCAATACGTGCGAGACCATCTCGCCTCCTGTGGCTGGACCGGTGATGGTCCTCCTCCCGATCTTCCCGACGAGGTAGTGGCTGGAACGACGGCGCGTTACCAGGAGCTCTTCGAGAGGGTGACAGGGGTCAACTGGCAGACCTGGAAGGAACAGCAATCATGAGTGCCAAGGTTCTCATCGTTATGGGTAGTGATAGTGACTGGTCGGTGATGGAGAGTTGCGTCGACCAGCTGCAGAAGTTTGCCATCGAGGCGGAAGTCCGTGTGTGCTCCGCCCACCGCACCCCCGAGGTAGCCCACGTACTGAGCAAGACCGCTGCCGACGAAGGATACTGCGCCATCATCGCGGCTGCTGGTCATGCCGCCCATCTGGCAGGAGTGATGGCTGCCAGCACGACGTTGCCGGTGATCGGTGTGCCGATCGATTCGAGTGCTCTCGATGGTCTTGATGCACTACTGGCGACGGTCCAGATGCCTCCCGGTGTACCGGTCGCGACGGTCGCCATCGGCAAACCCGGCGCGACCAACGCGGCCATCCTGGCGGCTCAGATCGTCGGGGTCTCCGATGGTGCGATGCGTGACCGCCTCGTAGATCACAAGGCAACGATGGCAAGCAAGGTTGCGGCCAAGGATGAGGCATTGCGCGGCCAGGTTTCCGGCAGCTAGTAGACGCCGTAGAGAAAAGCGATCCAGATCTGGCAAGAGACCTGGATGGCGGCCAGCACCAGGAATCTGCTCAATCTGGGCCGGGCTTGTCGGCCCGAAGGGTCTTCGCTGTCGCTGCTGTCAACGGAATAGGCATCGAGCCATTTTCGGCATCGAAACAGTATCGCGAAGCCCCAGATGGTGCTGCCGGCGAAAAGCCCCCAGGGTTCCAGCAATGGATTGCCGCTGCCTTCGAACTTCTTTTTCAAAAGTACCAGGATGGCCAGTGCGATGGTCGAGACGAAGATGGCTGCCGAAAGAGTGGCGAGATAATCGATTCTGCGACCTCGCTGAGCGATGAGCGTGATCACAACCACCGATATGGCGACCATCGAAGCAGCGGCGATGGTCAATGCTCGATCCAGTTCATCATTTAACGGTGGTGGGCTTCCCATGATCAGCGGTACTAGCCAGTAGATCGCTGCGATCAGGGCAATAGCGCCGATCATTCGATAGCGAGCGACCCATTCCGGTTCGGGAAAGGTTGGATCGGGAGCACTCAGGGGTGGTGAGATCAGTCGTCGCCAGGAAGCGATAAATCGATACCCGATGCACATCAACAGGAAGATCGGTGCCAGATCGAGTAATGCGCCGACGAAGCGGGGCAGTTTTCGTTGCAGAAGCCAGCGAAACGCCGCGGCTCCCGTCTTCACATCCTGGCGCTCTGCATCGAGTAACACGATCTCACCGGAGCGTCGATGAGTATCGAGCAGTTGTCGATCATCTCCGGTGACCAGCGCCGCCGCTTCGGTATTGACCCCTTCGAGCAGTCCAAGCAGTTCCAGCGAGTGGATGCTGCGGATGCACATCCGGCAGTCACCGTCGTAGGCCAGGAGCGGTTTGCGCCTTCTGTCGGGCGTTTCGTTGCTGGCCATCATCTACGGATCTCCTGGAAGGGTGGCTGCAGGATCCCGACCTCGGTGATCCAACCGGCGATATGAGAGGCTGGTGTGACATCGAAGGCGGGGTTGCGGTATCCGATCCCCTCGGGTGGTTGCTGGCGGGCTGCCGGTTGCCAGATCTCTTCAGCGGACCGCTCTTCGATGGGTATCTCGTGGCCACTTGCGATATTGAAGTCGAAGGTGGATGAGGGGGCGGCGATGTAGAAGGGGACCTGATGAGATCGGGCCAGGGATGCGATGGTGTAGGTCCCGATCTTGTTGGCGGCATCGCCATTGGCGGCCACTCGATCGGAACCGGTGATCACCAGATCGATTTGACCATCGTAGAAGAAACTGCCGGCAGCGCCGTCGCAGATCACATCGACCGGTATGCCATTTTTTTGCAGTTCCCATGCAGTCAATCGTGAACCTTGCATCAGTGGGCGTGTTTCATCGGCCAGGACCCGGAAGCGTCGTCCCTGATTCCATGCCTGATAGAGCACGGACAGTGCGGTTCCTGAACCGGCGGTCGCAAGTGCTCCGGCATTGCAGTGGGTCAGGATGGTTGATCCGTCCTCGATCAATCCCGCGCCCGATTGCCCGATGGCGAGACAGAACTGCTGGTCTTCCTCGTCGATGTTTCGAGCTTCGCCGAGCAACCGTTGCTTGAGATCGGTACCGTCGAGTGCGGCACATTCGTCGGAACTTTCGACACGCGCCATCCGGTCGACCATGTGTTGCAAGTTGACGGCGGTGGGGCGGGCAGCTCGCATCTCGGGAAGAGCACTGTTGAAGTGAGTCCGAACCTCGTCGACATGCTGGCAGTTTCGTACCGCCAGGCACAGGCCGTAAGCGGCAGCGACTCCGATGGCGGGGGCCCCTCGCACTGCCAGTTGCTGGATCGCCTCGATCACCTGTTGCGGTTGTTCGAGTACGCGTTCCTGTTCCTGGTCGGGAAGCAGTGTCTGATCGATCAGGTGCAGGCGGCCATCGGTTTCCCCAACCCAGTGCAGGGTCCGGAACCGGTTTGTGGACTGAGCCGCCATCTTCTCCAGCCTTCCCTTGTTCGCATCGGTAGTGCCTGTGCTGCTGGCATCATCGACAATAGCGGAATCGACGGCAAGTCCTCCTTGCTGCCCTTTGCTACTTTGCGATTGCCGGGCACCGAATCGATTCCCAGAGGTCGGAGTGCGCCGATGGTGGCCCGCGGTAGCGCTCCAGGTCTCGCGACAAGCGTCTGTTCTGGCGACAGCAGCGCGATCCAGTTCGATAGGCGCTGCATCGGCGATCCGTGGTGGGGCAGAAGAACCAGCTCGATGGGACCCGATGCGCGACTGGCCACCAGTCGCGCAGTCTCCGCATCGCCAGGGATTATCGCCGTTCCCCCGGGCCCACGGATCGCGATGACCACCGACTGATCATTGATCGAGAGACGAGGGGAGGGGGTAGCTGGATCCGCTGCGGAGATGACTCGTAGCCGCCAGGGGCCGAGGCTCAGCCGGTCTCCTGTTTTGACGGTGTGGATCCTCACCCCGTGTCGTGTCGCCATCTCGACTAGCGCGCCTCCCGCTGGATGGTTGCCGAAGCTCTTGTCGATGACAATTCCCCGGACTGTGCCGGTTTCCACCAGTTCGGGAACCGCGGAGAAGTGGTCAAGATGGGCATGCGAGATGAAGAGCCAGTCGACCCGAGAACTCCCCTGGTTCCAGAGCGATTTGCGAATCAAGCTCGCTCCTCCATCGATTTGATCGGTGGCGGCTGCGTCGAATAACAGGGTTGCTTCGGGAGACCGGAACAGCACGCTCTGACCTCTGCCCGTCGGTAGCAGGGTGACGGTTGGCGGCGTCTCGAGGGAGCAGTGGATCGTCATCGCAAGTAACGCCAGCAGCAAGCTTGCGGCTGCCAGCCGCGGCTTCCCGGCGCAGATGCCCAGCAGAGTAGTCATCGTCAGGGTGATCGCAGGTGCTCCGATGGTCGGAAGGATCCATGGACTCCACGGTAGCCGGTCGGCCAGCGCTGGCAGAGTGTCGAGAAAGAACGACAGCAACTGCCAGCCGCTGCGGGTAATTTCCTCGCCATGGAAGAGCGAAAGAATCAATGAGATGACACCGAGCAGGATCGTGGCGGCAACCACGGGAAGCATCACTATGGTCGTCAGGGGCGAGAAGGGAGAGATCTCAGGGCTCCACCAGACCAGGGCGGCATGAGCCCCGAAGAAGGCTCCAAAACTGGCTCGCAGGGTACTTCGTGAAAAAATGTGAGCCCCGGTGGCAAAATAAATTCCACCGACCGCTGCCAGTGAGATGGTCGCCGAGGCGCGCGGCGGTGCTTGCCCCATGGCGCACCAGATCAGCAACGCAAGGGCCAGGCACTGGATGGCCGAGACGTTGCGTCCTTCGATGACTCCGAGGGCCATCAATCCGCCGGTGAATGCGGCTCGAATGGCGGGGGGGTCGGCTCCAGACAGTAACGCCTGGCAGACCAGCAAGACGGCACCGAGACAGCGGATCCGGTGTGACCATGGCGGCAGGCAGATCCGGGCACAAAGGAGAAAGAACCCGAGACAGATGCCGATGTGGAGTCCACTGACCGCCAGCAGGTGGCCGAGACCGGTACGTTTCATGACCCAGCGGGTCTCCGCCTCGAGCACGCCCCGTTCTCCCAGTAACAGAGCGCAACCCCAGTGTGCGTCGATGGCGAGCAGTCGGTCGAGGGCTCTGAGACGCAATCGGTCGAACAGCGACAACAGCTTGCCGCTGCAGATCACTTGCCAGTGGCTTGCCCTGGCGACCTTGCGATAAGGGCCGGAACCGGCGGCCAGCAGCACCTCGATCTGATCTCCACGACCGACCGTTACAGGGCCAGGAATCGACACGGTGATGGCCCCTGCAATCGGGCAATCCCCGATCGATAGCCGTTCCAGCTGGAAGGTCGTTTTCGGTTGTGCCTGGGGTCTTCGCTGGCGCCCGAGGCTACGGCGAGGGACCGAACCGATCTTGCCCTCGATCTGCACCGGTCCCGCCGGGAGTTTTGCCGCTTCCTGTGCTGTTGGTACTGCCAGCAGCGTTCCGAGTAGAAATGGCAAGAGCAGTCGTAACAGGATGAATCGGGGTCCGGGAACCAGGCTCAACAACCCGGTCGTGACAAGCAGGAACCACTGGGCTGTATCTGACGAGTCGTGACTGGTCGACCTGATCGAGCACAGGGTACCGCACCACAGGCTGATTGCCGGCAGCAACAGCGGTGGCGTCACCAGGCGTCGATCCCTGCTCCGAACATCGGTCTTCACCAAGGTGCTTCTCCTCTTCTTTACGAGGATGGTGATCCCCCTGCACCATCATTTTGTGGGGGTCCCGCCGGGAAAGAGGAAGGATGCAATCAGCGGCCAGATCTGGTCGAATAGAGGGGGTTCCAGGATCCGTGCCCCATGAAGGGGGTCGTCTCGATGTCGAAAAATGCCATGATTGCTGCATCGATCGTTGTGGCTCTGGTTTTGATCCTCGCCTTGCTGCTGAAGGATCAGCTGTTTGATCCGTCGCTACCGGGAATCGTTTCGGACCCCGCCATCGAATCCAGCAGCAGCGAACTCGCTGACTCGCCGCTGATCCCGACCCGGGACGAACTCACCGACATCCAGATCGATCCAGGAGTGGTGCTGCTGAGCGGCAAGGTGTTGACCCCCGAGGGGGCCGCCGCCGGCGCTGCCGAGGTGTTTCTCTACCGCGCCAACTTTCCCGCCTACGTCAGTGAACGCGATGGACTTTCGGTATGGGAAGTACTCGACTGGAACCTTCTTCGTTCCTCCTGGCAGCAAGTGACGTCGCTACCCCTGCGCGAAAACCTCGCCAGGGCGCTGACCGTGGTGGACCAGGTCCTGGCTGACGAAAGTGGCCACTACCAGTTCCATGATCTGGAGCCGGGTCGGTACCTGCTGGCGGCATCCGCGCCCGGTACCTTGTTGACTCCGTTCCCCGAGATCATCGATTTTGACGGGACACCGCAGAAGCAAGACATCCTGTGTCGAAGCGGGTCGAGCCTGACGGTTCGGGTCAGGGCTGGCAATTCTCCCGGACAGGATGCCAACGTGTATCTGCGCGGATCGATCGTCGACAGCGGCTCCGGTTCCGAAGCGTGGTACATGACCCGTGAGGAACTGACCCTTTTCATGTTGAATCCACCGATCCGGCTCGGCCGTGCCGATGAAGATGGGCTGGTACATTTTCCTCGATTACCTCTCATCGAGTATCAGGTCATCGTTCAGAAAAAACCGTGGGCACAGATCACGAGGCGAGTACTGCTGGAAGATCCGCAGGAAATCACCGTCGAACTGGAACCGGGAGCGATCATCGATGGCATCGTCGTCTCCAGCGATGGAGCGGTCGTTGCCGGAGCCCATGTCAGACTCGCCGAGGCGAACTGGAACAACTGGGGTCAGATTCCTCCACCATTGCCAGATACCCATAGCGGCAGCGATGGCCGTTTCCTGCTCGAGGGAGTACCGCCCGGATCCTATGACATTCGCACCGAGTCGATGGGATTCGTCGATGGCCGGTTACGCGGCATCGAGATCGTGTTCGATGAGACGGTACCGGCGGAAGTGGTACTCGAACGAGGTGCGGTGGTGCGCGGTATCGTCCGAGATGAAGAGGGCCAGCCGCTCGGTGAGATCGATGTGACCGTCAACATCGATCAGCGCAATCGCGGGGGTACCGAGGAGCGGACCAAGACCTTTGACAACGGAGAGTTCGTCATCGATACGCTGCCTGCCGGTAGCTACCGGGTCACCTGCACAGGAGATGGTTGGCGACGCTGGCGCGAAACGGTACCCGCTGATGGCCCGTACCTGGAAGTGACGATGAAAGCAGCGCCGGTGCTGACCGGAAGAGTGATCGACTCCCGTGGAAAGGCGGTCTCGCGAGCGCGAGTCCAGATCGACCGCGGCTGGGGGGATGCCGATGGCGCCACCACCGACGGCGAGGGACGCTTCCGTTTGCTGCTAGAAACGGGCGGAGATCGAATCGTCGTCAGGGCCCGAGGATATGCCGAGTTACGCCAGGAGACCGACCCCGAGGGAGGGGATCTGGGTGATCTGGTCCTTGCCGATGCCGAGGTGATCACTGGTTTGGCCCTGGCGCCGGATGGATCTCCCCTTTCCGGGGCGCGTGTTACCGCCAGCGAGCAACGACAAGACGGCAACAACAACAACAATCGTTTTGGCGGTCCACGCCGCTTGAATGCCACCGCCTGGTCCTCCCCGGCTGGCGATTATCGTCTTGAGTTGCCACAGCCAGGCCTGCGCTGGCAAGTGAAGGCCTCCTTTCCGTTCTTGCTGGAAAGTGAAGAGGTGGTGGTTCAGCCCATCGATGGACTCGCTGCGGAAGTGAATCTTCATCTGCGCTGGGGAGCCGAAATCAGCGGCGTTGTACTGGGAGAAGGGGTGCCGCTGGAGGGTGCCTCGGTCTCGCTGTCCTACAACTCGGAAAGAGGATTCCGCAACCGAGCCGGTGGCAGGAATCGCACCGCTCGAACCGATGCCACTGGCAATTTCATGATCCGTGGACTCGAGGCGGGGACCTACAACGTCAGATCGAGTGCCGACGGCTTCGGCGATGCCCGTATCCGGGAACTGGTATTGACGGCCGATCAACAGCGCGTCGTCGAACTCCGGATGGAGAAGGAAGCGGTACTGGAAGGGGTCGTCATCGACCAGTTCGGGGCTCCGATTGCCTCGGCACAGGTTTCCGCTTCCGATTCTTCAGGAGCCTGGCGCAGAAGTTCCTCGGCAGCGGATGGTTTCTTTTCCATCGATCAACTGGCGCCGGGCCCGATCAGCGTCCGCGCCGATGCCAGTGGCTACCTGCGCAGCCGTCTCAATGAAGTGGATCCGAAGCTGGGACCGATCGAGATCGTGATGGATCAGAGCTTTGAATTCCGCGGTTTTGTCGTCGATGCCGAGACCGGGGACCCGATCAGGCGTGCTCGTGTGACGGTCCGGGCGGCCGGTTCCCGGAGTCGCGGGCAATCGGATCGCACCGGTGATGAAGGACTGTTCCGGGTCGAGGATCTCCGAGCAGGAGAGTACGACATCACCGCCACCGCAGAGGGATTCCTCACGGCTCGATTCAGCGCTGCGATTCCCGGGCGCGAGGCGGATGAAACGGTCGTGATCGAACTGGAACCGGGGGGACGCATCATCGTCGATGTGGTCGATCTGGCGGGAGGTTCGGTCCAGGGTGCGACGTTGCGAGCTTATCGAATGGAAGAGGGTGAAGAGGCGGGGTCCGATGCCTCTTCCTCCCAGCGGAGTCGACGGCAACGTTCCGATGATCGAGCCACCACCGATGCGGGTGGACGGGGAACCCTGGTCGGTCTCGCCGATGGATTTTATCGAGTGACCATCCGTCACGATGAGTATGTCCCCGCCGAATCCGTCGCGGTGGTCAAGAGAATCGAGGGTAGCGCGCGGGTGCGAGTGGTCCTCGAACGAGGCGCGACCATCCGGGGCGAGATCCGCAGTGCTTCCGGCAATCTACTCAGTAACGGCAACGTCTCTGCGGTCGGTCCGGTGACAAAACGGGTCGATGCGCAGGAGTCGGGACAATATCTGATCCAGGGACTGCCACCCGGCGATTACCAGGTGACTTTTCAGCAACATGAGCAGGGGCCGGAGCCACCACCGAGGGGGCAGATCACCGTCAGTGGAACCGGGGAGCGGGTCCTCGATCTGCGTCCGGACCCGTAACTGGCTGCCCCCGATTCCGAATTGGCCTCCCGAACCGATACCTGAGACTAGGAATCACATGGGAATTGGCATTTAGAGGCTATTCTGGATATCCTGTTCCTAGTGGGATCCGGAACTATGACCTGCGCCAGTAGTTCCGTTTCGGTGGGTTCCTGGAGGGATCGATGATGTTCGAGAAAGAGACTCTGTTGCCGTTGCGTGGTCCATTCTTCACGGTCGGGATTCCGCGGTTCTTGTTCGCAGTGTTGCTCTTTTCTTCGGTCACGATTCTCCACATCTTACTCGGTAGCCAGGGCGAATCTGCTCTCGGGCTGTCGGCTCCTATCGAGTCCAGCTCCATTTTCGGTGACGAAGATGAGAGTGACGAGACCGAGGTCAAACTGGCCGAGCAGATCGTTTCTGCTGCCGCCAAGTTTCCCAAAGATGTTCGCAATCCCAAAGGGATGACGGTACGGGAGATCCAGGATCTCACCGACCAGACTCTCGCTCGAGGTGAGCGCTATCTTGCCGAATACCCCGACGGTGAACATCGAGATGATGTCATCAAGGTTCTTTGTAAATTATTCATCATGAACGGCAATCGGACCTTCATCGATTCGACGAAGCTCTACAGGGAGCGTACGGGTACCGATCCCGACTCGAAGTGGATTGCCGTGATGAGAGAAAACTACTTCAAACGTATTCTGCAGCTGCTCGACGAGGTGGTGGCCAGAACTGCTGAAGGAGAACCTGTTGATTGCCGTGTGCTTCGTCTCAAGGCAGACGCCTTCTGGCATGCGCAACAGTATCCCCAGTCGATCGCCATGTACAAGCTAGCGCTGGAGCAGTGCCCGGAAATCGAAGAGCGAGACATCGTCTGCTGCGCATTGCTCAACGCGCAGATCCGGGACCGGGATCATGCAGGGGCTCTGTCGACCGCTGATTCGTTCCTCGTCGACCATGTCGAGTCTGACCTCTTGCCGCACGTCTTGCACCTTCGTGGCAAAGCCCTTACCGAATCAGGTCGCATGATAGAAGCGCTGGGGTGGTGGAGATCGATCGAAGAGTTCATCCATTCCGCGGCCACCGGTAAACCGGTTGAGCTGAACGGTAAGCCGGTCAACCTGACCGTCAAGGCCCGCAAAGATTTCCAGCGTTATCACGAGGAGATCAATTTCTCACTGGGATTCATCTCCTTCGTTCTCGGAGATTACACCGCTGCTGCTCAAAGTTTTCGTGACGAACTTGATCTTCTGAAATTGAGAGAAGCCGAGAACAAGATCACCAATGTTGGACAGGTATACGTCAGTCGTACCGAGCGAGTCTATGAGAGCTTGCTCCGGCTGGCGGGCAAGAAGGCACCTCCACTCGATCTTGGAGATGGTTGGGTTTCCAATGTGTCTCTCGATCCGATGCAGGAACAGGGCAACGTCCTGTTGTTGCTCTTTGCGCCTTACAGCAACAGTCGGTACGTGCAAACTCTTGAGAATCTTCAGAAACTATATACCGCTCACTGGCATGAAGGATTGCGCGTGGCATGGATCACCATCCCCAAGGGAAGAAAAGATCTGACGAAGCAGATCGACTCCCTGGGCGGCGAGGCTGCAAATCTGGACATCGCCTTTCCTGTCGGGATTGAGATGGATGACGGGTTCCCCAGTTATCGAGGTTACAACTGTGCGGTGGGTGGTGGCACCCTGGTGGCCATCAATCGCGAGGGTGAGGTGGCCTGGTACAAGATGGACCCAACATTCCGCGATGATTCCATCGTCTCCTTCGTGGTCCGCAGATTGCTGGAAACTGACCAGGAGTAGGGAATTCTCACTCCCTGGCTCTCGGTGTATAATCCAACCAGTGATCGTTCCGTGCACTTCGTTTGAGTTCACGAGCCACTACTGTCTGATCGTCATGAACAGGAGCCTCGGATGATCCCTTCTCTTCGATGCTGGCTTCCTGTGCTGGCGATCATCCTGCTGATGTTTCTCAGCGGGAGAATCCTTGAAGTGGGAAATTCGGAAGCCCTCGGGTTTCCAGAAGCGTCACAAACCCTGTCGGAAGTCCCCTTCGATGATGAGCCACTTTCCGCCAAGGAGATGAAAAAGCTCGTCCAGCAGGCGGCGATGTCGGGCGATTCGGCGGCTCTTGCCGAGGTGTTACGCACCCTGGGAAAGATCCCTGGCCGAGAGGCTGCCGCTGCAGTCCTCAGCTCTGCTGCCTCTCTTTCCCGAGGCCCTGATGACATCTACTGGTTCCTGCTCCAGGGAGTAGCTGGATTCAAGGGAGCCGATGCTTTCACCGAGATGGGCGAGTTTATCGTCCGCTACAAGTCGAAGCCGGTCTCGAGAGATCTTCTGAATGCCTTGCGGAAGTGCAAATCGAAGTACGTCAATCGAGTGATTCGCCGCGTGCTATCCAACTGCCCCACGGATATGCAAATGATGGCTGTGGATATCGCCGCAGAGGTTCCCGTACGTCGGACTGTCGATGTTTTGCTACCGATTCTGGAGCGTGAGGATGCCAAGGAACGAGGTGGGAAGAAGCCGGCTACTGCATTGAAGCTAGCCATCATCTCTGCACTGGAGGCCCTGACCAAGCAGTCACTGGGCAACAGTCTCATCAACTGGCAGGGGTGGTGGGGCAAGGCGCGCGAGCAAGGGCTGAAGGTGATTCGTGATCAGGCGGATGATCACGCTCCGACCACCGGTCTGGCTCGGCCACTGGATCCGGTACGCGCGCGCCAATTCCTGGGTCTGGAAGAGATGCCTGCAGGAGCCGTTCTTGTCGTGAAGGGGCCGATCGCAGCCAATGGCAATGATACAAACTTCGATCATATCGAGCACGTTCTTGATCGGATCCGAATCAAGCACACGGTAGTGGAAAAGGGAGAGCTGGAGAAATCATCGTTTCGGCTCGACGGGGTCGCCGCGGTATTTGTCAATTGCACCCAGATTCATGAGTTCTGCCAGAGCCCCGGTCACACCGCAGGTGCGTATACTGGCAAGCGACTCCACCGCTGCGAGGGCCCAGCTCCCCATGACACCGTCCAGTTCAAGATGAAGCAGCCTGCCATCGATAAGCTGGTCAAGTTTGTTGAACGGGGTGGTTACCTGTTCACGGAAGACTGGTGTCTGGTCGAGATTCTTGAGCTCGGATTCAGTGATTTCATCCGCTCCGGAAATCCTCTCGAAGGTGGCGATGTGGGAATCAGTCCCGAACGAGGAATGACCGCGCATCCGTTGCTGAGAGGTGTGTTCATCCCACCAGTAGACATCGAAGCATTGCGCCGAAAGTACTGGGAAGACGATGAAGACGATGAGGAAGACGAGGTCTACGACCCAGCCGTCGAGGATGATCCAGGTGACAAGGATCTAGGCCGTGGGAAGACGGCGGTGGGCGAGGGAGATCCGGTGGAGATCGAAGAGATCGGGGATCCCGATATTCGTTTGATCCAGCACCGGTGGAAGATTGATAAGGAAAGTCCCTCACTCAGCATCCATTCGAAAAAGGTGCAGGTGCTCATCGATAGCCAGGATCTCGAGGCAGCCTGTGGTGAGGGCGCCGTGGCAGTGACTTTTCCTGTAAAACGGGGGAGGGTGGTTCATGTTTTGTCCCATTTCGGGAAGCAGAGCAGTTCCGACAATGAAGCCACCATCGAAAACCTTCTCGTCAACTTCCTGCTGCAGGTGAGGATCCGCTCCGATTCAAAACGCCCCTGAGGTTTTGCTCGCGTTGACTCTGCTACAGCCAGGGACTACCGTGCCACCTGTCACAGAGACTTCTCGGTCTTTGGGGGCTGCTTTCATGGCAGGTGAGCCGGGTTCACGTCGAAGCAGGGCGGGGTAGGTTTCTTGATGTTCCACTTTCATGCGGCCTGGTTATCAGTCCCCAGCCGCTGCCTTCTTCTGCTCGTCATTTTGCAATGGATGATTCCGGTGGGCCTCGATGCCCAGGACTCTGCACGAGGTCTTTTTGGTACCGATGAAGATTTCTCCATATTCTATGATCGATTGGAAGCGGATATCTCCTCCGAGGATGGGAGTCGCTCTCTGGTTGTCCTCGGCAACGTAATTCTTGAAGGAAGAGGCTTCTCACTGCGGGCCGATGCGATCGGCGTGTTCCTCGATGGAGTGGATCCGGAGACGGGGCCAATCCACCCGCGGATTCTGGCGATCGGTGAAGTGATCCTGAGTCGTGGCGAGCAATCATTTCGAGCGCAAACCGTGTTTCTTGAGGTCGATACCCGGCGCATGGTCCTTTCCGATGCGCGACTGGTCATCAGTCAGGAACTGGTCGAGCAATTACGGGTGCTGCCTTTTGACGATCCACAGCGCACCCGGTTGATCGCTGAATCGTGGGTCGCCGGGGTTTCCGATGTCGCCATCCACGGTTTGCCGAAAGCGCGGATCGGAGTCCAGGCCAAGCACCTGAGAGTGGATGATTTCCGGGATCTCGAGGGAGAGGGGATCGTCTTCACCACCGACCAGTTCTTTGACCCGGAATGGGCGCTCGTGGCAGAACGGGGAAGGGCGCGTGCCCGGACTGAAGTGAATCAAAGAGCCGATGAGGAGTTGCCGGGTGGATACTTGCTGGATGTCGAGGGTGCCCGACTCGAGATCGGTGGATTTCCATTGCTGCCGCTACCGGATGCCACCTGGGACAGCCGCTGGGGACGATCCTTTCCCCTGCGCGATCTACGGGTTTCAAGCTCTTCTCGATTCGGCTCCCGCATCGATACCGCCTGGAATGGCGACTTTCTGCTACCGGCCCGATTCGAGGATGAGATCGATTTGACCCCGCGTATCGATTCCCTTTCCGATCGCGGAACCGGCTGGGGGCTGGATTTTGAAATGGGCAGAGATCCTCGTCGCTGGGGTGCCGAGCCCGATGGACGCCTCGAGTTGTATGGCTATGGTTCCTACTGGGCGATTGAAGATGAGGCGACCGAGGATAGTAACGGCGATCTGATCGCTGATCCTGATCGTTCTCGTGCCAGGGCATTTTTTCATGCTCGTATGGGCTCGGGAACCTACATCGATGGTGAACTGGCGAACATCAGCGATGCCGGTTTTCTTGACGAGTACTTCCGAGCCGAAGCCCGTTCGATGAAGGACCCCGAGAATTTCTTATCGATCCGACAGGTATTCGGTGGGGATTATGCTGCGACTGCCAGTGCCAATGTTCGAACGTCCGATTTTCTCAGTGTGACGGAGCGAAAGCCCGAGTTTACCTTTCGTGTGCTTGATTCCGAATTACTTGGACCGGTTCGATGGGATTCCGATCTGGCACTGTCAAATCTCAGGATGCTTCCCGCAGAAGGTTCGTCAGAACCTGAGCTGGAGAACCGCAGAGCAGATGTTCGAACCGAGTTCTTCGTGCCGCAGAGTCTGTCGCGCTGGGTTCGCTGGATGCCGCGCGCAGGGGTGCGTTGGACCTCATGGGAGTCACCCGCTTTCGATGGTGTCGACAGAACCCAGTTTCATGCCGGTTTTGAGGCGGCAACCCGACTCTCTCGCGTCTTTGGTGTGCAAAATTCTGACTGGGAAATCGATGGCCTCAGGCATGTGATCGATATCACGGCAGGGTATTCGAGTCTCTTCGAGAACTCCCTTCCCGTTGCTGAAGTCCCGATGCAGATCGACGATATCGACACCCTTGATCTGCTCGATGAAGTGCGTCTCTCCGTGGTCCAGAGATTGCAAACCAGATCTTCACGAACCGATCGTGAGCGGCTGCACAAGATGGGAACCCGGACCATTGCCGAGGCCAGAGTGGAAGCTTTCTATTATCCAGAGGCAGATCGGGACCATGATGGCCAGGAGTGGGGAGATCTGTACGGGGAGATGGTGCTCCATGGCACGGCTGGCTGGAGTCTCTTCAGTGAAATGGTGCACGATCTCGGGAACGGCACGCACCGCGAACGCAATGGCGGCTTGCGGTGGTTCGATGTGGATGCCGGTTTGTTTGAACTTTCCTGGCGTGAAAGACCCGAGACCAATGAGACCATCCTGGTCGGAGGTCGCTGGAACGCTTCCTCGCGATGGGACATGAGCCTCTTTGTCGAGTATGATGCACTGGAAGAGGAACCAATCGGACACTGGTGGGAGGTCGGTCGAAACTTCCGTACCTTCCGCGCCATGTTCAGTCTGGATGTTGAACGGGGAGAATCGGACGATACCACCTTCCGGATCGATATCGGATTGCCCGAAATGATGGGGGCGTTGAGAGGGTCGAGATTCGGTTCTTCCTATTCGGGTCGTATGCGTTGAGGAAGGAGTCTCGATGAAGGGGCCTGCCGTTTATCCGGGTACCTTTGATCCTCCGCACCGAGGTCATCTCGATCTGATCGAACGAGGCCTTCGTCTGTTCGGAGAGCTGATCGTGGCGGTCGCCGTCAATCGGGACAAGAAGTCAGTTTTCAGTGCCGACGATCGGATTGCCTGGCTGGAGCGCTGCACAGCCTCGATGTCTGGAGTACGAATCCTGCGCTTCGATGGGTTGGTCGTCGATTTGCTGGCCAGCGAGAAGTCCAGCATCTTGCTCCGGGGTATTCGAACCTTTGCCGACTTTGAAACCGAATACACCATGGCACTGACCAATCGAAACCTGTCTTCCGATCATGAAGCAGAGACCGTTTTTGTGATGCCGACTCTCGAATTCTCGCACTATTCCAGCCGTCACGTCAAAGAGATCGCCTCCTTCGGCGGAGATGTGCGATCTTATCTTCCCGAGGAGATCTCTGAGGAGGTTTCAAGGCGACTCTGGGAGTTGCTCGGCCCCGGCACGGTGGAATCTGCGGAGCCTCCCCGTTAGTATCCTCCTCTTGTCGTTTTACTGGAGCGGATTTCAGTTTTACCAGATCTTCGCGTAAGGAGTGTCAATTTGGCCAATCATGGGCACCGTACCATCTCGACCGAGGGGGCACCTTCCGCCATCGGCCCCTACTCTCAGGCGATTGCGGTCGATGGGTGGGTGTACTGTTCCGGTCAAATCCCCATCGTGCCCCAGGACGGTTCGATCGTTCACGGCATCGGACGGCAGACCAAGCAGGTTCTGACCAATCTCGGCGAAGTCCTTGCGGCAGCGGATTGTGAATTTTCCGATGTGGTGAAGACGACCGTATACCTGTCGGACATCGGTAACTTCAGTGCCATGAACGAGGAATACGCACAGTTTTTTTCCGAACCCTATCCGGCACGTGCCTGCATCGAAGCGGCAGCCCTGCCCAAAGGCGTAAAGGTTGAGATCGATGCGATTGCCCGGAAACGAGAAATCAATTGAATGAAGAATCTCCATTACTGGAGATCGACGATCTTCGCACCTGGTTTTATACCGACGACGGTGTCGCCAAGGCGGTCGATGGTGTCAGCTATTCGATCAAACCGGGTGAGACGCTGGGCGTAGTGGGGGAATCTGGCTGCGGCAAGTCTGTGACGGCGATGAGCATTCTCCAGCTGGTGCCAACTCCACCCGGTAAATACGTAGGTGGTGAAATTCGGTTCCGCGGTGAAAATCTGCTGGAACGTACTGAGAAGCAGATGCGTGAGATCCGGGGCAACCAGATCTCGGTGATCTTTCAGGAGCCGATGACCAGCTTGAATCCGGTATTTCGGGTCGGCGATCAGATCGGCGAGGCGTTACGCTTGCACGAGGGGATGAGCCGCTCCGAGGCGCGAGATCGATCGATCGAACTGCTGCGCCTGGTCGGGATTCCATCTCCTGATACCCGGGTAGACGAGTATCCCCACCAGCTTTCTGGCGGTATGAAACAACGAGTCATGATCGCCATGGCTCTGGCCTGTAATCCGGCCCTCCTGATCGCTGACGAGCCCAGTACCGCCCTCGATGTGACGATCCAGGCGCAGATTCTTGAGCTGCTGAGAAAGCTACAAAAAGAAAAAGGGATGGCGATCTTGCTGATCACCCACGACCTGGGGGTGGTCGCCGAGAATGCCGATCACGTGGTCGTCATGTATGCCGGGAAGGTGGTCGAGCGGGCGCCGGTCGAGGAGCTTTTTGATCGACCCCAGCATCCCTATACCATCGGACTGTTTCGATCATTACCGCGCCTCGATAGCGATAGTGACCGCCTCGAAGTGATCGAGGGCAACGTGCCCAATCCACTCGAGTTCCCCACGGGGTGCAAGTTCAGACCCCGTTGTGCGTTTGCCACCGAGCAGTGCGCCGCCAGTGAACCGGACCTGGACCCCATTAATGACCACCATGAGGTGGCCTGTCATCACTGGGATAACCTGAAAGAGGTTCAGTCCGGTGGTGGGGAGGTGCAACGATGACTTCATTGCTCGAGGTTCGTGATCTCAAGACCTGGTTTCCAATTCGAAGCGGTGTCTTCTCGCGAGTCACGGCTCATGTCAAAGCGGTCGATGGCATCAGTTTCAAGCTGGGAAGAAAAGAGACCCTGGGTCTGGTCGGAGAATCAGGTTGCGGAAAGACCACGGTCGGCAGATCGATTCTTCGCCTGGTGGAGCCAACCGAGGGTACTGTGATCTTTGATGGCAAGGATGTTCGAGCGACGGAAGGTAGTGACCTGCAGAGTCTCCGCAAGCGGATGCAGATCATCTTCCAGGACCCCTATGGATCGTTGAATCCGCGAATGACGGTGGGGTCGATTCTGAGTGAAGGCCCCAGGATCCATAAGATGGGAACCGACAAGCAGATTCGCGAACGGATCGAGCACCTGATGCACCGCTGTGGCCTCGACCCGATCAATCACATCAATCGCTATCCCCATGAGTTCTCGGGGGGCCAGAGGCAGCGGATCGGGATTGCCCGGGCCCTCTCGGTGGAGCCAGAATTTGTCGTCTGCGATGAAGCGGTCAGTGCTCTCGACGTTTCCATCCAGGCTCAGATCATCAACCTGCTGCTCGATCTCCAGGATGAGTTCGACCTCTCCTATCTGTTCATCGCCCATGATCTGGCGGTGGTGGAGCACATCAGTGATCGAGTGGCCGTGATGTATCTGGGCAAAATTGTCGAAGAAGCCAGTTCCACCGATCTCTACAAGAATCCGCGACACCCCTACACCAAGGCATTGCTGTCGGCGGTTCCCGAACCCGATCCTCACCGTCGCAAGTCGAGAATCCTGCTTGAGGGGGACGTACCTTCCCCGATCAACCCGCCTTCAGGTTGTCCCTTCCACACTCGATGTTCGAGTGGCGGACAGCGCTGTCGCGAGGAAGTGCCGATCGATTTCGAGGTCGAAGAAGGACACCACAGCTACTGCTGGCTAGAAGATGAAGCAGGCGTCCATCCGAAATCGGTGGAAGCGTAGCGAGATTGCTCCTGTGATGTTTGAGAGGTCCACCTTGCCGACTTGCGCCTTCGTAACTTTTGGTTGCAAGATCAACCAGTACGACACCCAGGCGATCCGTGAGGAAATCATCGATCTGGGCTATGTCGAATGTGACGAACCGGTCGGAACCGATCTGCTGGTGGTCAACTCCTGCACCGTCACCGAGCGTGCCGGTCAGAAGGTCGAGGAGCGGGTTCGCAGTCTCACAGCCAGGAATCCCCAGGCCACCATCATCGTGACCGGCTGCATGACCGAGGAGGATCGAGAACGATTGTCTCGTATCCCATCGGTAGTGCACCTGATCGGTAACGAGGAGAAGCACCAGGTGGCGCAGGTGATCCAGGGGGGTGCGACTCTCCCTTCAACTGGCGGTCGTAAATCCAGGGAAATTTTCGGCCTGGAAGTCAGCGGGATGACCGGAAGAACCCGCGCCTATCTGAAGATCCAGGACGGTTGTGACTCCTTTTGCACCTATTGCATCATCCCGTACCTGAGGGGGAGCTCGCGCAGCAGGGATTTCGATCCGGTGATCGCCGAGGCCGAGCGTCTTGCAGCAGCTGGTTTCAGGGAACTGGTCCTGACCGGGATTCATCTGCGCCAGTGGGGGCGTGACCTGGGCATAGAGGATGGCCTGGGGCAGCTATTGCGGCGGTTGAGGCAAATCGATGGCATCGATCGGATACGGCTCTCTTCCATCGGAGAAGGGGCGTTCACCGATTCGTTTCTGAATGCTTTCGAGCAAGATGAAGGCCTCTGCCGTTTTTTCCACGTACCCCTGCAGAGTGGTAGCGACAGAATCCTGGAGCGAATGCGCCGCGACTATGGCGTCCAGGAATACGTAGAGGCGATGTCGATGGTCAAGGAACGGCTGCCCGAGGCGGTCATTGCCACCGATGTCATCGTTGGCTTTCCGGGGGAAACGGACCAGGACTTTGAAGCGACCCTTTCCCTCATCGAGCAGCTCGGTTTTCAGAAGGTTCATCTGTTTCCCTATAGTCCGAGACCCCGAACCAAGGCGGCTCGCCTGGATGGTCATCTGTCACCACAGGTGCGGCAACAACGGATGGAACGTGCACGGCAGCTGTGCCTGGAAGTCCAGGGGCAACAGCTCGATCGGAGGATTGGCGACCGGGTCCAGGTGCTGATCGAATCGGTTCAAGATCACTCCGGGGAGTGTCAGGGCCAGGGCTTGAGTCGGGAGGGATTGAGAGTCACCATCGAGCCATGTCGACCCGATGTGTTGTCTCGGGGTAGCGAGGTCGCGGCGGTGATCCACAGTCGTCACGGTCAGCAGCTGACAGCGGTTGCTGATCAACGATCGAACCGGAAGGGAGCTCCGCTTTGTCTGAGGAGCTGAGCCGGCAGCAGGGAACCCCGGCGGCGGCGGAATTTCCCCATTTTGGCCAGGAAGCTCACCTGCAGGGGATTCGCAGCTGGGGGATCCGGCGTCTGGCGGCCCGGCCAGGCGACCAGAACGGGAACCCGCTGAGCTCCGGGGGTGAAACCAAGGCCGATCTGCTCGATCAGATGGCTGCCGAGGTGGCCAGTTGCCAGCTTTGCCCCCTTTGCGAGTCTCGGAATCTGACCGCTTTCGGGGTCGGGGACCCGGACGCCGAGTTGATGTTCGTGGGAGAGGCTCCGGGTCACGAAGAAGATCGCCGGGGCGAACCGTTCGTCGGGCGCGCCGGGCAGCTGCTGGACCGCATCATTGCAGCGCTCGGTCTCCGCCGTGAGCAGGTGTACATCGCCAACGTACTGAAATGTCGACCGCCTCAGAATCGAGATCCTCAGCCAAACGAGACCGAATCGTGCCGATCCTACCTGGAACGGCAGATCCAGTTGATCCAGCCCAGGATGCTGGTCGCCCTCGGCAGGCCTGCTTCCTGCTGGCTGACGGGCCAGGAGACCTCTCTGGCCCGATTGCGCGGAAAGCTCCACGATTGGCAGGGAATCCCCGTGCTGGCCACTTACCACCCCGCTTTCCTGCTTCGCCAGGAGCAGTACAAGGCCGCGTGCTGGCAAGATTTCCAGCTGGTCATCGAGCGACTCGATCTGACGCCGGTGCGGGGGCGGGGCTGAGCGTCGCAAAACCCGCCAAATACTGGATCTGCAGAATCCTCGGTACGTTGACTCACCCCCTGCTGGATCTATACTCCGGACTTCCAGGGGATCGGAAACCCACTCCTCGGTGGCGCCTCAGTGCTCCGATGAGTGGCGGACAGATCCCCCTGGAAACGGGAAAGGAATGCACCCTGTTCCCTTGAAGTGAGAGTTTCTCTCGGTTCGAGGCGGGGGGGGACTGACATCGTGCCGGGAATTTTGCGCGGTGGTCTTCGAGAGAGCGGTCGAGAGACACGCACGGGGTAGGTATGCAGTGAGTCGAGCCGATTCGCTGCCTGCTTGCGTCGACTCACTTGGACCCAGGCGACAGATTTTCGATTCGGTCATGCTCCTCGTGTTTCTTCGGTTTGCATCGTCACTGAATTGGTTACGGCCGTCACTGTTGCGATGAACGCATGCGATGAACGCGATGGTGTTGAGACGTAGCAGCTGGTCAACGGTTGCGAGCATCCGTTGCTGAAAACGGGTCAGTTCCGACCAGCAAGACGAGCGCGTGAAATTGGCGAACGAGTAAGTCGCTCTATGAAGGCGCAGCGGTAGAGAGAGGTATCATGGCCGACTTTGTTGAGGTCTGGTGCATCGATTCAGGAAAGACCTCCCTGAAGGCTTTGAAGATCCAGCGATCCGGCAGCGGAGCTGAGATTCTTCAGGCCGAGAAGATCGACCACCCGAGCGGTGCCGGTGCCGAAGCGATGATGGTTGCAATATCATCACTGGCGGCACGATACGATTTGAGTGATGCACTGGTCGTTGCCTTGCCGAGCCGCTCGGCGTTGACCAGTTTCATCCCAATTCCACCGGTCGATGGTAAGAAGCTCGATGAACTGATCGGATATGAAGCCCAGCAGAATATACCCCTGCCCATCGATGAAGTGATCTGGGGCAGTCACGTCAGTGGCGATACCGAAGAGGGAGAGAAAGAGGTTGGGATCTTCGCGGTTCGTTCCGACGAGGTCTCCGACATTCTGGTCGATTTTTCTCAGGAGGGGCATGAAATCGATGTTCTGACCCTGGGTAATGTTGGTCTCCTCAACTTGATCCGCTTTGATCTGCGCCCAACGCGACCGGTCGTGGCACTTGAAATCGGCTCCGATCACACCGATCTGATCATTGTCAATGGACCTCGCTTCTGGTTCCGTTCCCTTCCCATCGCCGGCAAGGATTTCACGTCGGCGTTGCAGGAGAAGTTCGGTTGCACCCAGGAGGAGGCGGAAAACCTCAAGGTAACTGCAGCTCGTTCTGAACATGCGGCCAAGATTTTCCAGGTGTTGCAGCCGTTGCTGAGAGACCTGGTCAGTGAAATCAATCGATCGATCGGCTACTACAAATCTCGCGTCGGTGAGGTCAAGGTCGAGGATCTGTTCCTGTTCGGGGGTAGCAGCAAGCTGGTGGGTCTGCGCAAGTTCCTCGAGGAAAACTTGCGAATCCGGGTACAGATGGCCAAGAGCCTCAATCGGGTTCGGATCTCAGCAGAAGCGAGCTCGTCTGGCATTCAACAGGATTTACCTTCCTTCAGCTCTGCGATCGGTGCTGGATTGCAGGCTCTCGGATTGGGAGAAGTTGATCTCAATCTTCTTCCGCAGGAGAAGCAAGACGAGGTTGAATTTCGCAAGAAACAGAAAACGGTGCTGGCGGCTGCGGCGAGTTTGTACCTGCTCATCGTTTTCCTCATCTTTAACTTTGGCGGCAAGATCGACCGTGCTGAAGAGGTGCTGGCTTCCACCGACAAGGTGAGTCAACTCAATCGAAACAAGAGTCGCCTCAGTGATCTTGCTGAACAGCAGACGGAGGTTGTCTCGCGTCAGACAGAGTTGATCTCCCGTGGGGAAGGGAGACTGGCTCCCCGCGAGATCATGGAGATGCTCCCCCTGATTGTCTCCTCCGAAACCCAGGCCCAGCGAGAATCGGTTCGTGTCGAGGATGGACCTGAACTGGATAGCATGAGCGGCCAGGTCGAAGCGGATATGGAGGTCCTGAATAGCCAGAAAACATGGTTGTCTGGTCTCGATATCAAGCAGGTAAGAGTCGACGAGTATGGCACGGTGATTGATGATGCTCGTAAGGTCGATTCAGGGATCAAGGTCTTCGATGATCGTTACCTGGTTGTAATTCAGGGATTCCGATATGACCAGGGTGACGCCCAGAGCAACGACCAGAAATTGAAGGATCTCATCGTCACGCCCGTCGAGGATGCGCTTGCCAGTAAATATGGACCTGCTGATGCAAGCGGCTCTCGTGTGACGAGAGAAGTGGGGCAAGAGACGATGCTGATGTGGAGTGATCATGAAAGCTTCAAGGGTGGCGGAAGACGCAATCGAGGTGTCGAAGAACAGGATCATGGTGTGACGCTCTATCCATGGACGATTCGCTGGATACACCCACCATTACCGAGTCAGGATCAGGTCGACGGTGATGGGGATGAAGGGTAGGGGGCACCATGAAGGATAAAGTATTCTGGTCGATTCTCGGTGCCATTCTGGTGGGCTGGATTTTGCTCTTCTTCCTGTTCGTTTGGCCGAAGATGCAGAGCTACAACGAAGTCACCGGTCAGTTGAAGTCGAAAAAAACTGCGATCCAGAGATACGCCAAGATGTCTGCAGACGATCTTCCGACCGAGGATCTTGTCGAAGCGCAGGAGAAGTACCTGGCCAACTGGAAGAAGCAAATTGATCGTGCGGAGCAGTTCCACAAAAACCGTTCTGCCCTGTTCATCGAGGGTGTTGTCGGGGACCTCAGCTCCTGGTCGACACGCTATCGCGATGACTTCAATCTGCTCCAGAGCCGCTACCGCAAGCATGTCGGCATCGATGCCGAAGCTGAGCTGCCATTTCAGGTTCAGGAAGAGGCCGGTGATCCCGCGATGATCGCCGCCTACGAGCGACGCTGGCGGGTTCAGAAGGAACTGGTCGATCGAATCATTGCGATTCAGGGTGCCAGCATCGAGGAACTCTCCATCGACAAGAAGACTCGGCGCGGCGGGGGTGATAGCTCAGACGATGGGCTGATCAAATTCCCGGTAGTGTTGCGTGCTCAGGTTCCTCCGAGCCGTATCGGTGGCATCGTCGACGGATTACTGAGGCACAATTTTATCGATTTCGAGATCCGTCACCTGGCGATGGCAAAACATCGGGAATCATTGGTCTACGAAGTCGTTGAAAAGATAACAGCTGGCGAGTTGGGTCTCGACTCAGAGCCGCCGGTTCGTCTGTTACTGGAACTGGATGTGATCGAGGCCGTTTCAGCCGTGGAATCAGAGTAGGAACGAGGCTAGGAAAGTGCAGAACATCGATAAGATCGCCATCGCCCTGGCAGCCCTGATCCTGGTGGGTGGGTTTTCCATCTCTGCCTTATTGCCGGATGAAGGCGGAAAATTTTCTGCCGACATCGATAAAGCGAATCAGAAGATCGACCAGAGTGAGGCGGAACAGGATCTCGGGGACCGCACTCCACCGGCGGTCGAGAGTGAAGTAAAAAAGGCTTTTTCCTTCCAGGGGGAAATCGTTGTTCCTGAATGGTCTTTTTACCGTCGTCCTGCACGGCTTGATCTGTTCAAGACCGAGGTGGCTCTTCCTCCAACGTTGCTGGCGGCAAGAATCTCTACCGTCTCGGTTGTAAGGGATGCGACTGACGAGAGTACGCAGCATCGTGTTTCGGGTCGTCATGCCATATTTGAGCGAGCAGAGATCGTCTCCTGCAATCTAGAAGTTCGTGCCGAGGAAGGGGCCTGGGAGAAGATCCGAACGGTATCGGTTTCCGGTTCCGGCGCTGAATTCGAGCTGCTGGTCGATGGGCTCGAACCGGGTACGTCTTACAGCTACAGGATTTTGACCCGGGGGCTTTCCGCCAGTTCGGTGGCGTTTTCCAGTGGCCAGGATCAGGTGACATCCGATGAAAGTGACGCAGTACTGTTTCCTTCCAATTCGGTCTGGAGAGTCAGTGGAGCTCAGATCGGTCGCCTCGATTCGGCGGGAAATCTGATCCCGGGTCGAGTGACGGTCCAGTACTCCTACTGGGACTGGAAGTCGTCAAGCGCGATGCGCAACACGAGCATCATCTCCGAGTCGCCGGATGGCAAGGAACCCGCTGAGTTGTTCAATACCGGTCTGGCTCTGGAGCGAATCCAGAACACAGCAGATGGTCGGGTGGTGGTACTGAAGAGTAAATCGGGAAAGAGATTGTATCTGAAGAACAATGACGATCCGTTGCCACTGGATCCTTCCGGTTGGGAAAACCTGGATCCGGACCCGGCAGTGGATTCTTCGGATGGCGATGAAGCAGAATCTGAAACTGAAGCAGAAGCTCCTACCGATGAGGCCAAGCCGGAACCTCCGGCGAAGCCACGTTCGAGTGGGGGTGGGCTGTTTGGTGGAGATGATCGCTAGTTCGAGTGAAGCAGTGCTTTTGCAGTTGTTGTGATCTGCGCTTGTAGGAGTCGAGTCGCGAGCAACTGCGGGGTGTTGTGAGGGAAAGTTGAGAAGACCCGGGTTCGGTTGTGCTGATCCCGGAATCGCGGTGGAAGATTCGCGTGAATCTTCTGCAAAAGAAATCGGAAAGAACCGAAGGCTGACAGAGCTCATCTTTCGGCTATGCCCTGAAAATGGTCCATGTGGTCGATAGCCGCATGGCTGTGCGAAGCAAGGAGAGATCGATGACGAACATCCTGCGGGCACTATTGACGCGAACCACATTGAGCATTTTCGCGTCCGTCCTGATGCTCGTTTGCGGATTCGCCCTTCCCGTTTCTGCCTATCAAGACGGAGACGTGGATGAGTTGATCCGTGACATTTCCCTCGAGGGACAAGAGCGCGTGAAGGCTTCTCAGTCTGCTACTGAAGCGGCTCAGAAGTTGATGAACGAACTTCGATATGTTGAGGCCGAGGAGAAGTTGCAAGAAGCGACTCGCCTTGACCCGACCAATCAGACCGCTCAGCAGTTGCTGGAGACGGTGATGCTCATCCTTGGCGATCGTAGTGGTGACATTCAGGATCTTCGTCGACGTCTCGTCGAGGAAAAGAATGTCAGGCTCCAGCAGGACGTCTTTGAGCTGGAAAGACTGTATCTCGCTGGCCGACGATCGATGGACGATGGGAACTACGACAAAGCGATCACCACCTTCGATCAGGTGCTCGAAAGAGTTCGCTGGTTTCCATTCGATTTCGATCTGACTGACCAGCAGACTCGAGCGAGTCAGTCGAAGGGTGAAGCAATTCGCCTGAAGCGTGATGCGGAAGCACTGCAACGTCGAGAACGGGAGATGCGGATCCTGTCGGAAGCTGAATCGGAAATGGCCCGTTCGGTTTCCTTTATACAGAATCGGATCACGGAAATCCTACGACAGGCGCGCAGACTCTTTTCAGAGCGTGACTATGAGGGCGTGATCGACCTGTGCGATGAGGTCCTGAATCTCGATCCTTCCCGTAAAGATGTCCGTGCCCTGCGGCGCGAGGCTGCGGAGTTGCGGCACCTTTACGAGGTGCTCGATTCGAGCATGCAGACCGCGGTGGAATGGGAAACCACGTTCATCTCGCAACTGGAGTCGGAGATTCCCTACACCGAGATCTTCAACTTCCCACCTCGAGAAGACTGGATGCGGATTTCTCGTAAGGAGCAGAGCCTTGAGGATCGTCTCCAGGCTGTGGAGAGCGTTGAAGAGAAGTCGATCCGCAGCAAATTGCGGGTGCGAGTTGCCAGCGTCGAGTTCGAGGATGAGCCGTTCGACCAGGTGATCCAGTTCCTGAATGACCTGTCGGGAATCAACTTCGTACTGACCAAGGAAGCGCGTGAAGCTCTGGAAGGCGGAGATGGAACCGTACGACTGCCGGAGGTCACGGATCTTCAGCTGGAAAATGTTCTCAATCTGGTTCTGCAGGGCAACGATCCTCCATTCACCTACGTACTCAGATCGGGAGCGGTTCTCATCGGCCCCTCCGATTCCTTGCGCAACGATCTCTTCCTGGAGTTCTATGAGGTTTCCGACATCACCAAGGACCACCCCGATTTCCGTGCGCCCAAGCTCGCCCTTCAGTCGAGTCAAGATGGCGACGCCGGTGGTGGAGGAGGTCTCTTCGATCTCGGTGATGAAGAGGATACCCAGGAGACGACCCTCGATAGTGACCTGCTGGTCGAACTGGTCATCGCTGCACTGTACGGCGACGAAGGAGAGCCGGATGGGGAGAGCGTCAAGTACCAGAATGGCAAACTGGTGGCCCGGACGACCCTCGACAATCACCGCAAGCTGGTTCAGTTGCTCGAGGCGTTACGAAAATCAACAGGTGTGATGGTGACGGTGGAAAGTCGGTTCATCGACTTGCAGGACAATTTCCTCGAGTCGATCGGTGTTGATTACGGAAACCCATTCAATTCGAATCTTCCCAACCCCATCAATGACACTGACGGAGCTGGCACGCAGATTGCGTCCGGTTTCGAGATTGTCGATGCCCAGGGAGAAATCGATGTCAGAGCCGCTGTGTACAGCGCTTTCTCTCTTCCACTTGGATCATCAGTTTCTCCATTTGAAATCGGCAACAGTGGTGGCATGGCGATTCAGTTCAACGTGCTGGATACCTATGCACTGGAAGCAATTCTCGAGGCGAACCAGAAGACCCAGAAGTTCAAGCGCCTGGATGCTCCTCGTGTAACGGCATTCAATACCCAGATTTCGCACTCCCTGGTCGTCGACCAGAGTGCATACATCGAGGACGCCGAGGTCAACCAGACCGGTGTTGTTCCGGTGATCAATCCGGTCATCGGAATCCTCAATGCCGGTTCCATTTTGCAGGTGCGACCGACCGTGAGTCATGACCGGAAGTACGTCATCCTGGAGATCGAACCAACCCTTGCGGTCCAGTTGCCTTCACGATTCAAGACGCTGACCCTGGGTCTGACCAACTTGAACGTGGAATTCCCGGTGCTGTCGGTGACCAACATCAAGACCACGGTCACGATTCCTGACGGAGGTACGGTACTGGTCGGTGGCCTCAAGAGGACCATCACGCAGGATTCTCAAACCGGGGTTCCGGGCATTTCTCGCCTACCCTTCTTTGATTTCCTGCTCGGGCGAAAAGGTCAAGCTCGCATGCAGTCCAACCTATTTGTCCTGATCAGCGCGAAGATCACGGTGATCCGTGATGAGGAACGGAATCGGTTTAACTAGTTAGATATAGAAGGAAGTTCAGCGTTGAGCTTCCTTTTCGGTTGCGGTGCCCGCTACGGGGATGCGGGAGTGGAGTTGATGGAGCTACGACGAATTACGAATCCGGTGCCTCAAAGAACTCAGGCGGTTCTCTGTCTGATGTTAGGGGTTCTGCTATGGACTGCGCCGTCAGTCTGGGGGCAGGCCATCGGTCGTGGTGATCTCACTTCCGAGGAGAACTTCTTCGTCAGAGAACTTCTGGGTACCTACAATAGTCCCGACCTTGCCCGCGTCTGGATCGAGGCTCGCAAGAAGACTGCTAGCGGTTCGGCTCGTGGTTCCCTCGAATACTTCCTGGCCGATGCAGCTCGCGTAGAGGGAGACATCGATGGCTACGAGGCGACGATTCAGGCCCTGGCCAAGAGGTATCCGGATCATCCGAGATCCAAGGGTGCCCAGCTGGAGGCGATCCTGGCTTCGTTGCTGCGCCTGGATGATGCCAATACCGCTGCCGTGTTCTCGACCAGCCCTGGGGAACGATTGCGAGCTCTCGAAGACCGTGATCGCATCTGGTCTGACGAGATTCGAAAGGTCCTCGAGGACAACACTCTGTTACAGAATCGAGAAGTGACGGCACTGGAGAATCAGCTGGGCGAGGCCCGAAGCGAAACCGATCGGGAAAAGCTGTCGATTGAACTGGCAGAAAAGGTTTCGATTCGGGATTTGTGGGAATTTCAGCTACTCAA
Source organism: Planctomycetota bacterium (assembly GCA_036125855.1). Classification (GTDB taxonomy): domain Bacteria; phylum Planctomycetota; class UBA8108; order UBA1146; family UBA1146; genus UBA1146. The sequence continues at coordinate 113,612 of JAYZTT010000005.1, read as the reverse complement.
TGCGCTCAAGGTCTATTCTGCCATGTTGCCTGATGGCGATGAGGCCGCTTTGAAGCTGTATGAGGAACTGGCCACGAACGCGAAGCAATTTGTCGACCAGCGATATGAAAATTTTGGTCGTCGGTATGAAGCGCAGTTGATCTTCGGCCAGGCGCTGGCAGCACTGGGTCGTCCAGAAGAGGCTGCCAACGAACTGGAATTGCTCGTTGATATCGAGCCGAGTGTCGATCCTCCCTATGATAATGAGGTGGTTTTCTTCATACGTCGGATGAGAATCGAATCGCTGACCGGATCTTTGAAGGCTTACAATCGTGCTGGTCGACCGGAAGAAGCGCTGGAACTGATCGAATTCCTGTATGAGGAAATCAATTCCAATTTTCCCTACCGAAAAACCCCTGAAGAAGCTGATTTCGCCACCATGGTGGCGGTACTGGATATCGAAGAGGCGATTTCTCGAATCGCCGGGGGCGATGGTCTCGAGGGTATCAAGATGCTGCATACCCTCATCGCAAAGTTTGATAATAGCGACTCCTGGAAAGCCGATCCCAGTGGTACCCGGGAGGTACTGGATCAACTTTCCAGAGGACTCAGCCGCCTTGTTGATATGAAGGTGGGGGGACTCTCTCCCGAAGTCTACGCCCGTGCCGCGAGCGGCTATCGAGACCGAGGCCTGCTCGAGTCCGCCATCGAGTGCGCCAAATTCTCACTGACTTCATCTTCAAAGGAACAACAGAGCGCCAAATGGAGAGCCCAGGCTCTCTACGAGATTGGTGAATCCAACGATGCCCTGGGACGCTCTGTTGAAGCGGCGATCTCATACCAGTTACTGGCGGAGAACTATCCCGAGAGTGAAATGGTTGCGATGGCGTCACAGAACTTCTTTGCCATCGTGGGAGATCTTGCTTCGGAGGAGAATGGCGCGTGGGATGAACTCTTGCCGGTTGCCGAGAAGCTCTTTGCTGACAACTCAAAAGGTCTGGGTAGTGAGCAGTTAAAGCTTCAGCAAGCGACTGAGGCGGAAATGGATGGCAATTACCCACAAGCCAGGGATTTGTTCCGCCGGGTTTCACGAAACTATTCCGATGGCAATAATGAGCAACTGGTCCCATTTTTCTTCCGCGCCAGGGCTGGTGGAGCCCGCTGTCTGTTCAGGATATCGACGGACATCGAACAGGGAATCATCGATGCTTCTGGAGAGTTGCTGCCGTTACTGTCTGAGGCGCGAAAAGCGCGAAATGTTGGTGGTGAGGCGGTACTGCGCTACGAGCTGGCGCGTCTGAACTGGTCTGATCGGAAAAAGTCCAGTTCCGAAGCGATCGATGCTTTGACTCCGGTTCTGGATGAGCTCGGTGGTAATAGCATCTACAGAGAAGGAGCTCTTCTCTTGCTGCAGGAGATCCTGTGTAGCGAAGGAAAGCTCGATGCGGCGGAACGGTGTTTGAATGAGATCCGGAGATTCTGGGCAGATTCACCGTCCCTGGTTGCTGCTACCTACTACCTCATCGATGCCTATCGCCTGTCCGGGTCCGATCAGCACAAAAGACGCGCAGGTGAACTGGTAATGCAGTGGATTCGTCTGCCGGAAGCTCAATTTGAAGAGTCCGAGCCGGGGGTTCGTCTCGGGCTTGCTTCGATCCTGATCGATGGTGGGTTTGCCACGGAGGCTGCTTCGATGCTGGCATCGGCCCAGGAAGCAGCAATGGATACAGGGGATGAGACTCTCGATATTGGAGTCTCCTACTTCCTTGCCAAGGCCGCGAACGTCGCTGGAAAGCACCAGGATGCGCTGGAAAGTCTCGACTACATCTTGGAACGCTATAACGATATGACCTACAACGGCGTCTACCAGGACGCTCCATTTGTTTTTGTCCAGAGAGCTGTGGCTCATCGAGGGTTTTATGAAGCGGATAGATCATCCGAACATCTGGATTCGATGTCGGAGGATTTGACGGCAGCTCTGGCAATCCTCGATCAGCGCCGTCGTTCCCTCATCTTCGAAGGAGGGGCTCCTCCCTTGTTTGAGCGCGACTACTGGGCCACCTGGTTGCAGTACATGGAAGTGATGAAAGCGCAATCGTTGTGTGAGAAGGTGGTTCAACTGATTCGGAGTCGGCGATTGATGGCCGGTGGCGAAGGAGCCAGTTTTGCTCCGGCGTCCTTGCAAGCTCGCTTTGATCAACTTGAGAAGGATTGTCAATGATGCTGGAAAACTGCGGAAACAGATCATCGATGGTGTACCCCATGTCGGCAGCGTCAATGCGCCGAGCAGGGGCCGCACTGATTCTGGCCCTGGCGGGATTGCTACCTGCCAGCGAGGTCCGTGGCGATCAGATTATCGTCTCGGGTGGCCGAAACTACGACGATGTGAAGATCGTTTCTGCCACCTGGGAACAGGTTCAGTATCGTCTACCCGGAGTCTCGACGGTGCAAAAAGTTGCTGCCGACCGGGTCGAAAAACTGGTTTTTGACCAGGAGCCATCGAGCCTTAGCCGGGGGCGGGGAGCGCTTGAGCAGGGCGACTGGGAGGGCGCTGCGAACGCCTTGCGGTCCGCTACCAGTCTCGGAGATCCGCGTCAGAAAGCCGATTCGATGTACCTCTATGGCCTGAGTCTGATGCGCTGGAGCCAGCAGGACTCCTCTCAACGGGATGCCGCTGTGACGGCTCTGGAGGGTTACCTGGGCCAGTTCGAGGCCAGCAAGGACTTCTATGTTCCCCATGCGAGGATCGCTCTGGCCGAGGCTCACCGCTTCGCCAGGGACTGGTCGAGCGCCGAACAGGCCCTGGCACCGTTGGCTGGCGGGAATCTGGGAAAGCACTGGGTCCTGGGCGCCAGGCTCGGAAGTGGTGAAATATTGCTGGGCCAGGGCAAGTTTGTCGAAGCGAGAGAGATTTTTTCCGCCGTGGCCAATGATTCTGCGGCAGATTCTGGCATGGTAAGTGCCGCATGGCTCGGCTACGCCAGCTGTCAGCTGGGTCAGAGCCAGTGGTCCTCGGCGGTAGATACGGTTCGGCAGAAAATTCTGGAGAGTAGAACTTCGGGAGTAGCACGGCTCGATGGGGCCAAAGCAAGAGGCTGGCTGATCTGGGGTCGGGCGACGCAAGAACAGGCGTCGGGAAATCGGACCGAGCTGCAGTGGGCAATGATTCGATATCTCCGGGCCGCGGTGATCGCGACCACCGGAGAGAGCGAGGTCCTTGCCGAGGCAATTTACAGAGCGAAAACGGTGGCAGTGGAATTAGGGCAGAATGAAAGAGCTGCGGAACTCACCCAGCGCTTGCAGAAGTTGGTCCCTAATTCGGCCTGGAATAAATAAGAGATCTCATTTCCGAGGTAGTATCTCGGGAGTGCTGAGAGGGAGAATAACGATGAAGAAGACGGGTTCCACTGGTAGGGGACGTTCCGCAGTGGCTCTCCTCACCCTGACATTATTGATGTTGGGATTTGGAATCACACCCCTGCTATTTGCGCAGGCCTCTGCAGCGGATCCGGCACCGGTAACTGAAACGGTGTCCATCCTCGACAATATTCTTCAAGCCGGTCCGGTCGGTTTCATCCTGATCTTGATGTCGATCGCTGGTGTGTCGCTCATCATCATGTATGCGATGCAGATGCGTCGAGACGTTCTGGTGCCGCCTGAATTGCTGGCTCATGTTGAGGGCTTATTTGATATGGAAGATTACGAGTCGGCCCTCGATGCGATGGAGCAGCAGCCCTGTTACCTCTCGAGTGTCCTTTCGCCAGGACTCCTCAAGATCGATCGTCCTTACGAAGAGGTGGAGGACGCGATGGAGGAGGCCGGGGAGATGGAGGCCGCCGAGCTGCACAGGAAGATCAGCTACATCTCGCTGATTGCCGCGATTGCACCGATGCTCGGGCTTCTGGGTACGGTCATGGGAATGGTGACAGCGTTCAACGTGATTGCGACCAGCAAGACCTCGCCAAAACCGAAGGATCTGGCTGGCGGAATCTCTGAAGCCCTGATGACGACCATGATGGGGCTGATCGTGGCGATTCCGATGACCGTAGCTTACTTCATTTTTAAGACAAAAATCGATGGTGCGGCGGTCGAGGTGAGCAGTATCGCCTCGGAACTGATGGATCGGTTTGACGAAGTTGAGGCCAAGTAACTCGATGCTGAGCATCGCTGTGTAGGAGCACCGAAATGGCACGCAAGAAACAGAAGAAGATGCCGGAGGGGGTCGAGATGGACATGACCCCCATGATCGACATCGTGTTCTTGCTCATCGTGTTCTTCATGGTTGTCACGGAGCTGACCGTCCAGCAGGCAGTCGTTGTTTTGCCTGTGGCTAGCGAGTCTCGAGTTGAGGAGCCTCAGGCGGGTTCGAGAATTCTTTTTGTCAACGTGTCCTTTGACAAGAATGGCAAAGAGATGATGCAGTTGTTGAACGGTGCTCCCCTGACTGCGGATCGTTTGCTGGTTGAGCTGAAAGCGGAGGCGCAAGCTTACGGTGTTTGGGAAGATAATCCCTACAATCCCGAGACACGCTTGTCTGGACTGGAAGTGACGATTCGTTGCGATCAGGGTGTTGGGGCTGGAGTCATTCACAAGATCTTTGCTGTTTGCAAGGACGCTGCCATCTACAAGGTTCGATGCGCTGCCATCGGCGAACGATTTGAGGATCCGTACTCGGATCAGCCGTGAGTTTTTAATGGCTTGAAAGAGAGAGGAAGGAGGAAAAATTGCGCCGCAAGAAGTTCAATCGTGACACCGGCAAGATCGAAGCCGACATGACTTCGATGATTGATGTTGTGTTCCTCCTGCTGATCTTTTTCATGCTGGCCACCAAGTTCAAGATGCCGGAGGGGACCCTCCGCACCTTTTTGCCGAAGAATCGCGGTGACTCCAACAGCAGGCCGATGATGTCAGAAACCTGCCGGGTCACCCTCATGATGCAGGGAAATAGCGTGGTCGCCTACGCGGATCAGGCCCTGGTGCCCACCAGTGGGCTACTGGACTCCGATTTCGAGGCGTATACCGGAGTCCCTGGTCCGGATCTGGATTTCATCCAGGATCACATCCTGCTGCGAAAAAACACTTTTGTGCCTCTTGGGGATAATCCAACGCTTCCAGTGGTCATCGATTTCGCAGAGAATGTGCCGTACAAGTACGTGATCGACGTTCTCAACATAGTCTACAAATTAGAGCTAGATCAGGTCCGCTTTGCGATGCCGGAGAATCCGTATGAGTAAAGGGATCCAATTTGTTACGGGACTACCTCGTAGCAACAATGTGTGTTGATTAGATTTTGCCGAGCTCGTCGAGAGCCTTCCTGGAAGGTGATCGGCGGAAGAAGAAAGGGTGCTCTCGTGATCGAGACCCATGCTCCAAATACACGTGCCTGCCGTGAGTTTTCCGGATTGATTTCTGGACTCATATCGGTCGGGATTATTCTCAGCTCAGTAATGGGTTGTGGCGGTTCTCCAGAACCGAGATCTGTGGTATCGGCCGATTCTCCAAGCCCGGAAGCTGTTGAATCGGAACAGGATCTTTTCGCCAAGTTGCAGGATCCGACTCCTGCGGCAAATGATGACGAAAAGGTGCAACAGGTCGTCGATGAAATGTCCCTTGCCGAGCAAGAGCGACGTCGCACTGCTCAGTGGCTTCTCAGCCAGGCAGACAAGCTGTTCGCGGAAGCGGACTATTCTGCCGCCGAACGGGCTTACCGCCGCGCTCTCGATGCGGATCCTAGCTTGCAGGAGGCAAAAGCCAACCTGGCTCGCTGTTTGATGTTTCTTGGTCGTCGCGACGGCGAAATCCGTACCATCCTTCAGCAATTCGGTGAAGAGGTACAGGTCCTGGAACAGCAACGATTGAGTGAAGCGGCTCGTTTTCTCGCCGAGGGCAAGGCGGCACTCGAGGCGAATCGCAATAACGAGGCTCTGGATCTACTCCAGCGGGCCCGGGAGCGCTTGATCTGGTTCGAGTATGGTGTCGACGTGACCGACATGCAGCAAGAAGCCCAGGCTCTCTATGATCGAGCCCGGAACATGAAGATTACCAGCGATGCTACCTCACGCCGTGACAAGGAGGAGTTTGCCCTCCGCGAAGCAGAGCGGCTGACCGCCGAGGCAGAAAAGCGTCGTCTGGAGCGCATCGTGACTCTCATGGATCGCATCGAAGATGCGATGGTCAGAGAAGATTTCAAGGAGTCGATCCAGCTATCGCAGACGATCCTTCAGATCGATCCCGAAAATTCAGCCGCGAAGAGGTTGCAGGAGCGGGCTCAGGAATATCTGGCTGCCCATCGATACCTGACCTACATCGACAGGGAAACCGAACAAACCACCAGGGTATGGGAAGATCTGGAGCGGAGTGCGATTCCTTACGAGGACCCGTTCCGGTTCCCCGATTCTCGCGATTTCTGGCAAACGGAAGTTCAGCGTCGTCTCGAGCGCCTGTCGACCGCAAGCCTTGAGGAGTCTCCGGAAATCCGCAAGATTCGCAGAGCCCTGTCGACCGGCTCGACCTCGTTTGATTTTCCCGATGCAACTCTGGCGGAGGTGGTGGACTTCCTGCGTAGTGTCAGTGACCTGAACATCAGTATCGATCCGGAAATCGATGCGACCGATGTTCCGGTCAACCTGTCTCTCGATGGGGTAAAACTCGGGGAAGCGCTCGACCTCATCATGAAAGCGACCGGAAAGGCATTCACCTTCCGTGAGAACATCTTGTTTATCACCGAGCCAGAGAATGCCTTCGGGAACTTGATTTTTGAGATCTACAACGTGACCGACATCTTGAACAAGATCAGAGATTTCCCGGGTCCCTCGATCCGGGTCTCCAGTAATGACAGTTCGGAAGAGGGTGGCGACAATCCGTTTGATTTCGGCGGATTTGATGAAGAAGAAGATGCAGAACTGACCCCCGATGATCTGGTGGAGTTGATCCAGGAATCGACAGGTGGTGTCGATCTGTGGGATGAATCTGGTTCGACCATCAGTGGCCACAAGGGGCAGATCCTGGTGACCGCTACTCGTGACCTGCATCTCGCGATTCACGATTTCATGGAGAATTTGCGCGCCAACAGCGACGTATTTGTGGTCGTCGAGGCCCGCTTTATCGACATGGTGGATGATTTCCTCGAGGACATCGGAGTCGATTCAAGGAATCTGGGACAGCCACCCGGTCAGGGATTCGGTACGGCATATGGCACCCTGAACACGACCGCTACCGGCGGCTCCGATATTGGATTCAACAACCTGGGAGATCCCACCGATCCGACCCTCATCATGGGACAGGATCGTACTGCTGGACGAATGCAGCACATCCTCGATGGATTTGTCGGGGCTGCCCGGGGTAGTCGTCTCAATGCCACCCTTCGTGGTCTCACAATGCAGGTCACCTGGCTCGACCCGTTCCAGATCAACGCGATCATCCGGGCCAGTCAGGAAAAGCGTGCGGCAAGAATTGTTACGGCACCAAAGGTCACGGCTTCGAACGGCCAGCGTGTTCACGTTTCGGTGATCACCCAGCGTTCTTACGTTCAGGACTACGAGCTGGTCTCGGGGGGTACTGGACTGGTCGTGTCGGAAGTCGCCGACCCGGTCATCGATACCTTCCAGGATGGAGTTGTGCTCGATGTCCGCCCGGTGATTTCCGCTGATCGTCGTTACATCACGGTGGATGTCCGACCCACTCTGGCCAGCTTGATCAACGGGGTGATCTCGACGGTGACCATCAGTCTGGGAACGTTGAATAACGCTGCCAGTCTGGTCGAGATTGATCTTCCCGAGATTTCGCTGCAACAGGCCTTCACCTCGGTGACGGTCCCCGATGGGGGTACAGTACTGCTCGGTGGCTTCAGAAGTTTGAATGAGCTGAAGTACGAGTCCCAGATCCCGATACTGGGTAATTTGCCGATCATCAAAAATGCGTTCCGTCGAAGGGCGAACTTGAATGAGAAGAGGAGCCTCTACATTCTCCTTACTGCGAAGATCGTCGATCTCCGTGCTGAGGAACGTAAGCTCTTTAACTGATCCAACGGGTGTCACTGAAAATAGGCGGGGGTTGTTTCCGAGACTAAGACTCGGATACGACCCCTGTCTCATTTGTGGAGGGAGACCAAATGAGTGAAATCCGGGCGGTCTTCTTCGATGTCGATGGCACTCTCTTTTCGACGATGAAATTCGCATCGCTGGCTCGTGCTGCCAGCGCCGACGCGATGATCGATGCGGGCCTCAATGTGCCCCGGGAAGACCTGCTCGAGGAACTGAACGAGGTGATTCGCGAATTCTCGTCCAACTATGAACGACACTTCGATAAATTATTGCTCAGATTGCCGCGTCGAACCCTCAAGGGATTGAATCCAGCCGTGATTGTCGCTGCCGGGATCGTTGCCTATCACGATACCAAGACCCGACTGCTGGAGCCGTTCGAGGATGCCAGTGAAGTTTTGCGGCGGCTCGGTATGACCGACCTGTTGTTGGGGATCATCACCGAGGGACTCGAAGTGAAACAGGCTGAAAAACTGATCCGGCTGCGTTTGCTGGATCACTTCGAGCAGCGCGCCATCTTCATTTCTCATCAGGTAGGTATCTCCAAGCCGAATCCTAAATTGTACCAGCGAGCATGTATCGATCTGAATCTCCGTCCCTCGGAGTGCATTTATGTCGGAGATAATCCGACGATGGATATCGATCCTGCCAATGAAATCGGAATGGTTACGGTTCTGGTGCAGCGAGAGGATCGATTCCGCAACGTCCAGGGTGAAACCAGTCCTGATTACGTGATCCAGAACTTCTGGGATCTCTCGGAAGTGCTTCGTGAGCGTGGTGTTCAGGTACCGGAGGTGCTCTAGGTGATCGATCCTCCATATCTGTCGATGGTTGTTCCCATTCGGGACGAGCGTGAGGGTGCCCGGAATCTCCTCGAGCAGTTGGTTCCAGCTCTTGAGGAATCGAGAGTGCCTTCCTATGAGGTGCTCCTGATTGACGATGGGTCTACGGATCAAACTGCGGAATTACTGGAGCAACTCTGTGAGTCGGAGCCGCATTGTCGAGTAATTCGTTTGCGCCGTCCATTCGGCAAGGGAGATGCTCTTGCGGCTGGGTTCGATGAGGCACAAGGAGAACTGATCGCGACCATCGATGCAGATTTACAGGAATCCCCGCGCCAGCTCGATCGTTTGTTGAGTGTCTATGACGAGGGTGCTGATCTCGTCATCGGCTGGCGCCATGACCGTCGTGACGGTATCGGAAAGAAGTTCTCTTCGCTGCTCTTTAACTGGTTAGTGCGTCTGGCAGGAGGACCTCCACTTCACGACGGTAATTGTGGATTCAAATTGATGAGGAGAGAACTGGCTCGTGAGTTGCCTCTTTCGGGGGGACGCTTCCGGTTCATGCATCTGGTTGCGGCTCACTGGGGTTATCGGGTGGCAGAAGTGCAGGTGTCTCATCGGGTTCGCCAGACCGGTCGATCCCACTTCGGGCCGATGAGAGCCTTCCCGGCGCTGCTCGATCTGGTAGCAATTCTCGTGCAATTAAAGGGAAGAGGTCGACCCGGTCTGTTCTTCCTTCGACTGGGCTTTTTCCTGTGCCTTCCTGGCCTCGGAATCCTGGCCTTCATCGCCTATCTGAGATTCTTTGAGGGCACCATTGGTTATCGCTATCCATTACTGGCCCTGGGTTCGCTACTGGTTCTGGGAGGGATCCAGTTTGTTCTTGCTGGAGTGATGGCGGAATGGCTCGGAGCCCGAGGACGTGATCGACCCTCTTACCGGGTTCAACGGCGTCAACGGGCCCTGTTGAGCCGGGAACTGGATCGGTGATGACCCGTCCAGGCCTTCGGGTTCTGACCGCTTCCTGGCCAGGGAAGAAGGAGCCGTGGCGAGCGCGGTTCATCCGGGATTTACACCTCGATCTCGCCGCGGATTTTGACACGGAACTGATCGCTCCTCAGGTCCATCGCGAAGATTCGCTGGAGGAACAGGATGGACCCCTTCAGGTCAGGCGTTTTCGATATCGGTCCGGCGGGAAATCGCCGCGTAATCGCGGGGCGGGTCCCATCGCCGCTCTGTCCTGGTTGATTTCAGCACACCGTGAATCACGAAAGTGGCGCTTGAATTCAGTTCCTGGTGTGGTGCTGGCTCACTGGGCGGTACCAGCTGCCGTGATCGCCCGACAGAGCGCAAGGCGACTCAATTGTCCACTCATCGTCTGGTGTCACGGTTCCGATGTACATCGCTTTGGTCGAACCGCCTTTGGATCCAGATTGTTGCGAATCGGCCTTCGTTCTGCCGACCGGGTGCTGGCAGCCAGCGAGCCGATGGCTCGGGAGTTACAGGATCGTCACGGAATTCCGGGGGTCGAGGTCTTGCCGCTCGGGATCGATTCGGAGTTCCTGGAACGTGGTCGTTCAGCGGTTGCCGAATTTCCCCTGAAGCTTCTCTGGGTTGGAGAACGGATCGCCTCAAAAGGATATCTGCGGATGCTCGTTGCCGTTGACATGGCTCGAAAAAAGGGAGTACCGCTATCTCTTGAGGTGATCGGTGGAGGTTCCAACGATTTTGTCGAACTGGAGCAGGGTGTCGAGATGAGGGGGCCACAACCTCCCGCTGAAATCCTCAAGGCGATGGATCGCAGCCACCTGCTACTGCTTCCGAGCATGGGAGAGGGGACACCCCTGGTGGTTCAGGAGGCGATTGCGCGCGGTTTACCTGTCGCGTCGACACCGGTGGGGGGGATTCCAGATCTGTTTCCGGATGGCCAGGGGTGGTTCCCGCTGGAGGGCCGTACCGACAATCAGATCAGTAGCCGATTGGCTGAACTGATCGGGGAAGTTGCCGAAGATGAAGCTCTCCTGGCCCGGTCACGAGAATCATTACTGAAACGAGAACTTGGCGGGTTTTCCCGCCAGCGCAGTGCCGAGGAACTCAGAAAGATCGTTTCCGAGGTGTTGCGATGAACTGGAAGATGCGAGTTCTCATCACGCTGGGATTTCTGGTCGCTGCCACTCTTTTGTATCTGCCGGTACTCAAGGGAGATTGGGTCTTCGATGACGTGCGGTTGGTTTCGACCAATGATTGGCTGTGGCGAGATTACGAAGGACCGGTCGAGGAGGTTCGGGATTGGGTAGCGTTGTTCTCCGGATCCGAGTCGTCCCTGGGAGAGGTGAGGATTGAGTTTCGGCCGATTCGATTCATCTCGTACCGGATCGATGTTCTGCACGCCCGCTTGTGGGGAATCGAGCAGCCGGATCAATCGGGGGCCACGATCCCATTTCACCTCACCAATATCTTGCTCCATGGAATTGCTGCCACGATTCTGTTTTTCCTGATCAAGTTCATCTTGCCCGGAGGTGGTTGGCGGGCCTCCTGTGCTCTGGCCCTGGTTTTTCTGGCTCATCCGGTCCAGACAGAAGCTGTGGCGTGGATTTCCGGTCGCCGAGATGTCCTGTTTGGAGTCCTGTACCTGGCTGCGTTGCTGGTATCCGTTGGCGGAGGAAATCAGCCGAGCTGGGCCCGTGGCCTTGTCGTGGCCGCTCTCGGCGCCCTGGCGATGCTCACCAAGGAGATGGCGGCAACCCTGCCGGTTGCACTGATCGCGGTCTCTTACATGAGTCCGGCAGATCCCGGTGGGTCGGTGAACTGGAAGCAACGGATCCCGACCTGGCTGCCCTGTGCTGCAGTGCTGGTGTTTCTTTCCTGGAGAGTTCTATCGTCGCAAGATCCCGGTGCGGGAACCGAATACTGGGGTGGATCGATCACCACCACACTGTGGACGATGGGGCGGGCCATCGTCAGTTACCTGGGTCTATTTCTGTGGCCGGTCGGGCTGTCCGTCGATCACTCCCATGCCGCCTTCACCGCCTCGGAGGGGCCATTTTCTCCGATGACGACCATCGCTAGCTGGTTGCTGGTACTGGTGGGACTCCATCTGTCGTGGCGTGCTCTCAGAAATGGGTCTCGCAGAGTGGCGTTGAGTTTGCCCCTGTTCATCGTTCTGCTTTCCCCGGTACTACAAATCTTTCCGCATCCGGAACGGTTTGCGGAGCGCTTCATGTACTTGCCGTTGACAGCACTATTGATCTCTCTGGCTGGTGGACTGGTCTCCCTCGAGAAGCGAATTCCGGGTTCCAGATCTCCGGTGGCAGTGATCTTGTTGCTGTTGCTGGCGTTGCTGACCAGGGCGCGTCTCGATGACTGGCAGGGCCCCTATCCGCTGTGGAGCAGTGCCGTGGCAGCACAGCCTGAATGTGCCCGTGCCTGGTTCGGGCTGGCCGAGGCGGCCCGTTCACGCGGCTGGAATTCCCAGGCCGTTGGTGATCTTGGCAAGACGATTTCCATCCTGTCGGAGGTGCAGCGAGACCGACTTCAGCAGGGCTACTATCTGCAGGCCTTGCAAATACGCTCCGGGTTACTGGCCAGCATCGGAGGCGAGGGAAATCTCCGGGTTGCCGAGGAACAATTGCAGCTATTGCTGCAAGAGAAGGACACCGATGGAAGTGCGGTCTCCCTGCAAGAAGCACCCTGGCGTGAGCTATTCAAGATCCGAGAACGTCTCGGCAATATCGATGGAGCCCGTGGTGCAGCCCTGTCACTTCTCGAGCTACCCAAACTCCAGGACGCGACCCGTCTCGAAGTCCTCCTGTACCTGGCCGCCACATCGACGGGCGATGATCGGAGGCGTTACAACGAATCCGCCAGAGAGGTGGCGAACAAACTGGGAGGACGAGCCAATGCTCGTGTGTCCTACCAGGAAGGGATGCTGGCGCTGGATGAGCAGCGGCATGAGGATGCCCTGAGATTGTTTGATGAAGCGCTGCTCGGGCTCGACGAGGCTGGTCGACGCAGTAGCGCCCGATATCGTAAAGCAGAGAGCTTGTTAAAGCTGGGTCGGGCGGGAGCTGCTCGTTCACAACTGGAAGAACTGTTGCAGGAGGAACCCGATCATCTTCCCGCACATCTGTCGCTGGGGGAGTTGCTGCTGGCCGGCGGAGACATCGAACTGGCGCTGGAGCACTTCAAGGTGGTTCTGCAAGTAGTGCCCGACAACCCCCAGGCTTTACAGGGTGTTCAACAGGCGCTGGTCCGTCAGAGGATCGACAGCGGAGCCGGTCTCGAGGCCCAGATCGATCCAACACGGGTCACGGCACTGACGATGCTTGCAGATCGGCTGATGGCCCGGGGAGAACCCGGCAAGGCGAGGGAAGCACTGGTTGAGGCGGAAAAACATGCAGAAGGTCCTGCTGAGAAGGATCGACGATTGAAGTTATGGCTTCGTCTGGCACGTCATGACGCCAGTCAAGGTGATTGGATGCTGTCGAAGCAAGGCTATGAGCGTTTGCTGGATCGGGTTCCCATCGAGCAAAGAGGAGAATTTATTCTCGAATTTGGCGAGGTAGTTCGGAGAATCGACGGGTCGGTTGTCGCTCTCGAGTTCTTGAAACAACAGCATCAGCTGGGTGTCTTCGAGAACCGAATCTATCGCCAGATGGGAGCGATGGCTCACCAGGAAGGTTTGTTTGAAGAAGCAGCAGTGTGGTATCGAAAGCACCTCGAAGAGATTGTGGACGAGGATCCCCAGGTGAGATCACGTATCGAAACGGCACTGCAGCAGGTTCTGGAGCAGCTGTCTCCTCCGCCAGCAGAGAGCGAGGATCCGTGATGGCCCTCAGAATCCTTGCTCTGGTCGGGGCTGCGACGATGGTTCTCGAGATCCTCGTGGCACGACAACTGGCAACGGTCCTCGGTAGCAGTCTCGATGGTGTCGCGCTGGCGGTGAACGTGGCTCTCGTCGGGTTCACCATCGGTTTGATTGCTGCAGCCCGGGTACGGGAGAGAAGGTCGATGGCAACGACCTGGTGCCGGATCGCCTTGCTCGGCTGCATCGCTGCAGCGTTGTGGATTGGAGTCCTGCTGCCACGCCTCGTGGAGGATACCTGGTTTATCTCGACCCTCTGGGGAAAGATTCTCGTTTCTTTACCGCTGCTCTGTGGATCGATACCGCTGGGAGCGGCGGTAACCGTTTCCTTCAATGCATCTGTCGAACAGGTGATGAGCAGATCATCTTCGGGAGTCGCTGCGCTCGATCTGGGAAGTGCGTTCGGGGCGATCATCACCCCGCTACTACTGTTACCCATCTCGGGTGAACTGGGGACACTGATCGTCGGGCTGCTGTTGCTGGGATTGGCGAGCTTCGGTCCAGAAATTCCGGGACGAACCGAATCGGAGACGGTGCGAAAAGATCGACGCGTTAGCCGCAGAGCGATTCTGAGTTCGTTCTGGGTCGGGGTGATCGCATTCGCTCTTCAACTGGGCTGGGTTCGAGTGCTGGGAGAAGTACTGGGATCCAGTTTGCTGGTTTTCGGTTTCGCATCCGGGATGTGGCTGATCGGTGGCGCTGCCGGGGCGGTTCTGATGCCGCAACTGCGCCAGACACTGGGAATCTCTCGTTTGCGACGATTCGCCTGGTCTTCGTGGCTGGTTTCGCAGGGGATTTCGCTGCTGTTGATCGCGTTCAGTCCCTACCTCTATCTCCACTTCGTCTCCCTGATTGGAGAAACTCCAGGCTCTTGGCTGCCACTGGCAAAGTTGCTGATGCTGCTCGTGGTTCTCGGCTTGCCCGGTTTTTGTTCCGGCCTGATCATCCCGGCCTTGATGGTGGATCACGGGGAGAAGGGAAGATTGGACCGAGGTGCAGGGTTCCTCCAGGGATCGAACCTGATCGGTTCGATGGTGGGAGCGAGTCTGGCAGCATTCTGGATCATCCCGACCCGTGGACCGCTTTTTCTGTTCATGCTTTGCGGCTTTGGCACCGTTGCAGCGGGTGTTCCGGCGATGCGACGTGGCAGCCGAGGAGGTGCCGCATCTTCCTTCCTGTGTGGAGGGTTGCTGTTAGCCGGCGCATCCCAGTTCTGGGAGCCAGATCTTCTCAGTGCCGGGATTTTTCAGTGGTCTCGAAAAGAGATCGTCGATGGAGTGGCACTGGAAGGTTGGAAGCAACGTGAGATCCTGGGCTCCTTTGATGGGCATCTGGGGCGGGTGCAGATCGAACGGGATCCCAATCAGAATACCAGTTACCTGCGGATCGGAGGACGCATCGAGGGCAGTGTCCCCATCGATCCCACCGTTCCATCCCTGGCCGATCTGCCGACCGAGGTGATGCTGGGTCTGTTGCCATCCTGGGTTGGACCGGGAAAGGGAGATCTGCTGATCGTCGGCCTCGGGGGCGGCACCACCGTGGCGACCGCAGTCGATACCTGGGATGGAAACCTGGTCGTCGCCGAGATCGAACCGGCGGTGAAGGAAGCGCTGCTGTCAGATGCGGGACGTGAAGCTTTTCCGATCGAACATCGAGCCCTCTTTGGACTCAAGGCACCCAGCATAGTTCTCGGCGATGCACGAGCCTTGCTCGCCCGAGATGGTCGTCTCTGGGATGCGATCGTGATCCAGCCATCGGAACCGTGGTTGCCGTGGTCTGCTCCGCTGTTCACACCCGATTTCCATCAATTGCTCTCCAGGCGTCTGGCGGCGGAGGGAGTCGTGATCCAGTGGCTGCAGCTGTATCGCATCGGAGTGGCTGAGTTCGCAGCGATCCTCTCCTCCTTTCGACAGGAACTGGGGCCGGTACAGGTGTGGCATCCGCCCGGAACGGGTGAAATATTGCTGGTGGCGGGGAAAACGGTGCCGGCAGGCGAAAATCGAAGAGAAACCATCGAGCAGGCCTGGTCACGAGTCTCTGCCGGTCCACTTCCGCTGCTCCCATGGCTCGACGATCCGGTGGTTGAGAGATGGCTCCTGCAGGCCGGAGGTAGCGACTCGAAGCGTCTGAGGGCGCGTCTGGAACACCGTTTACCGTTACTGGGGGAGGGAGGAAGGGATCAGTCAGGGCAGTTGCTGAGATCCTTGCAGGAATCCCTCCAGAATCAGCCCCGGATCGGCCAAGATTGACGGAAATCCTTGCCAGAACAGTAGATGACCGTTGACAGCAAAAGTCTCTGGAAATAGGATCCTGGCTTCCGTTCCAGGGCCTGAGGGTGCCGGTGGTCCTGCCGATTTTTGGCAGGAGGCAGGCGTTTCTCTGGAGTCGGAGCCAGATTGACTGACGCCACGGTCGGGGCTTGTGTGCCGCGCTGTGGCGATCCCGAAACAGGGTGGAGAAGATGCAAAATTACACTCCTCAGCGCAGTTTTGTTCAGCGCAAGGAAGATGTGCTACGAAAGTGGTATCACGTCGATGCGTCCGAGGAAATCCTCGGCCGTATGGCTGTGAAAATTGCCCAGATCCTGATGGGTAAGGACAAGCCTACATACACTCCGCACGTCGACTGTGGTGACTTCGTGGTGGTGACAAATGCCCGCCAGGTTCGCACCAGTGGCAACAAGGTCCAGCAAAAGCTTTATTACTATCACACGGGATACCTGGGTGGACTCAAGTCGAACAATCTGGAGTGGATGCTCGAACACAAGCCCGAGCAGGTCATCCGATTGGCGGTGAGACGGATGCTTCCCAAGTCGCGCCTGGGACGCAAGATGTTGACCAAATTGAAGGTCTTCGCCGACGATCAGCACTCGATGGAAGCACAGCAGCCGCACTTCGAAACCGTTAAATTTACATCCGAGGGTTCTTAGCAGGACAATCCCTGGAGTTTTGAATCCAGGAACACAGGAGGAGCGTTTTGGCGAAACCGAATGATTACGTCTGGGGCGTTGGTCGAAGAAAGACTGCAGTCGCCCGGGTCCGCATCCGAGAAGGTAGCGGCAGGATGACCATCAATGGCAAGCCACACGACGAGTATTTCCGTCTCTCTCCTGATCAATCACGCCTCTTTGATCCACTACGGGCTGTCAGTGCTGAGCAGGCCTTCGACGTCTGGGCCAACATCAAAGGTGGGGGAACCACCGGACAGGTCGGGGCAGTTGTGATGGGCCTGGCTCGGGCCCTGGCAAGGGTCAGTGAAGACAATGAGAGTACCCTGCGCCAGGGCACTTTCCTCACTCGTGATTCCCGGATGGTGGAGCGAAAGAAGCCGGGCCGCAAGAAAGCTCGTAAATCGTTCCAGTTCTCCAAACGGTAGTTTTCACCTATCTCACTTGCCATCGAAAAGGGCGCGTCGGGAAACCCGACGCGCCCTTTTCAATTCGTTGGGAGTGATCCCTGCTGCTATTGATGAAATGCTGGTACCGGAGGTGGGACTCGAACCCACAAGACCGTAAGGTCAGCGGATTTTGAATCCGCCGCGTCTGCCAGTTCCGCCACTCCGGCCCGGTGATCCGCAATCAATTCCTCACATAGTAGAGATCGGCCTCACTTTCGTCATCCAATACTGGCGACCCATCATTGTGAATCTGGTGGCCGTAGAGAAATCGGAGGACCGAGAATCTCCGACCAGATCAGTCGGTTCTGTAACTGCTTTCGGGTCAGATTCCAGCGAGTCTGCTTGCGAGTCAGGTAGCTTTTTCTGGTCTTCATGGGGGCTGACCCCATCGAAGAACTGAGAATCTGGTCTGCAATTTCGCCGGCAGGCTGGTGTTCGTGGAATCCATCGTGAGCATCTCGATCGATCAGGTAGGGATCCTCGGTCGGCTCGGGAGTTTCCATCTCCACTCCCCAGCGCGCCAGTTGTTCCCTGAGAGCCTCGACCGGGTCGGATTCGATCTCCGCTTTCGAGGTTGCTGCCGGCAGCGGCGCTGGCGGTTTGACCTGTGTGCTCTTGGATACAGGCACCGGCTCAGCGACGGTAACCCAGCCCCCTCCCAGTTCGACCTGGTCGAGATCAACAGGAGCGACCGGTTCCCTGTCGGCTTGAATCCAGCCGGGTTCATCGACCTGCTGTTCGCGGAGTTTTCTACGTCTGTCGCTTTTACGCTCGTTGAATTTTTTCTTGGTCTCATTGACCGTTTGCTGCTTTTTCGCCTCCATCACCTTCTGGATGATGGGGAGAACGATAAACACCAGAAACCAGATCCAGCCGATCTTTCCCATCAGGAATCTCCCTTATTCGACATGATCATCTGGATTTCCTTCATTTTCATCTCCGATCGACTCGCGCATCGAAGTGTCCGCTTGAAGGTTTTTCAGGCGGTAGTAATCCATCACTCCCAGATTGCCGCTGCGGAACGCCTCGGCGATAGCTTTCGGAACTTCTGCTTCGGCCAGGACCACGGTGGCGCGGTTCTGGGCAATCGTGGCGACATTTTCCTGTTCCTGGGCGACCGCCAGTGCACGGCGTTTTTCTGCCATCGCCTGGGCGACTCGTTTGTCCGCCTCTGCCTGCTCTGCCTGCAGTTTCGCGCCGATATTTTCGCCGACATCGACGTCGGCAATGTCGATCGAGAGGATCTCGAAAGAGGTTCCAGAATCGAGACCCTTTTCCAGAACCCTCTTGGACATCAGATCCGGATTCGCGAGGACGTCCTTGTGTGTACCAGCAGATCCGATGGTAGTGACGATTCCTTCGCCGACTCGAGCAATGATCGTTTCTTCCGTTGCACCTCCGACCAGGCGAGCGAGATTTGTCCTCACGGTGACACGTGCCCTGGCTCTTAGCTGGATCCCGTCACCGGCCACCGCATCGACAGTGGTGCGAGCCTGGTCCCGAGATGGAGCATCGATGACCTTGGGAAGGACGCTGGTACGTACCGCGTCGAGAACGTCCCTGCCGGCCAGGTCGATGGCGGCAGCCTGATCAAAGTTGAGATTGATGTTGGCCTTGTTGGCGGCCACCAGCGCCTGGATTACCCTTCTGACATTCCCCTTGGCCATGTAGTGAGCCTCGAGCTTGTCGGTCTGGACATCCCTGACTCCCGCCTTGTGGGCCATGATCAGCGAGTCGACGATGATGCGGGGGCTAACTTTCCGTAGCCACATTCCGATGAAGGCCAGGATGCCGATCTTGACACCCGAGGACAGCGCTTGAATGTACAGCCGACCGAATGTAATAAAGAAGATGAACAGGACCAGAGCCAGCACTCCGACAACGAACCATCCGATCACCTGGAGGATCATTGGCGCCTGCGCCAGAACAAGGGTCGTTCCTAAGTCGGGGAACGCGAACATGAATACTCTCCCATCTGGTAGCGTCGCTACCGTTAACTCATTCGTTTTGTGTTGATTCTTCGTTGGATTTTTTCACCATGATGCGGTTGCCATCCGATTGCACCACCACCACGGAGTCTCCCTTATCTATGTAACCCTGATTGGCGACCACATCGAGCCTGCGGCCGGCGATCAGAGCAATACCGGCCGGGCGTAGATCCGTCATCACCAGACCTCTCTGGCCGATCAGTTCTCGTGCCGAACGGACATCGTCTCCCAGCGAATCCGTTTCTCCAAGGTCGGTTTTCAGGCCGATCTTGTTGAGCCAGAACTTGACCAGGGCAACGATGTAAATCAGTGTGAACGCCGCACACAGCATCGCGATGATGGTATGTCCCTGGAGGACCAGTTCCCAGATCGAGTAGCCGATGCACAGCAGTGCGGCGATGGCCAGAATCCCACCGCTCGGGATGAATACCTCCAGAAACAACAGGATCAGCCCGGTCAGGCAAAGCATCGAGAGGAGCCACCACTCCATACTCAGGCCTCCTCGATCGATCGGACGACCACACGGTTACCCTCGATCAGGACCACCTCGACCGACTGCTCCTTGTCGATATAACTCCCTTCGGAGACCACATCGACGATCGTTCCATCGAAGGAGACCTTTCCCGCTGGTCGTAAATTTTCCAGGGTTTCGCCCTGATTGCCGGGTTCCAGATGGCTACCGGAGAAGTCGGGAGAGGCCTGCTGGGCATCGTCACTGGCCAGAGATGAGCGGTCGATGAGATTTCCGGTCTTACGAGTGCCGCCGGGCAGGACATAGGAGACAACCAGAATCAAGATCAGTCCGGCCAGCAATCCGAAGGCGACCAGCAGGGAATCCTGACTGAGTGCTTTGAGGTCGAGTGGTGTATCGATCGACTGCAGAGAAAGGCCCAGGGCTGCGATGATGCTCGCCATGCCGAGCAGGCCGGAGATTCCGAAACCGGGAATCACGAACAACTCGACGAGCATCAGCAACGTACCGCAAGCAAACAGGCTCAATTCGATCCAGCTGACGCCACCGTCGGCAAAGTTGGCGGCCAGGAACAGGGCGAGGAATCCAAACGCCAGCAACGAACCGAGACCGACTCCCGGAAATTTCAGCTCGACGACGATGGCCAGTGCGGCTCCGAGGATCAGCAAAAACTTGACGAAGCGCGGCCAGTCACGAAAGGCATCGAGTGCGTAACCGCCCGGATCACCGATGCGCTGCCGTCCAAGTGCCTGATCGGCACTCATCGGTTGCAGTTGAGTGAGTCCAAAATCGGTAAGTAGCTGTTCCGTGGTCAGGCAGATGTGAGAAATGAATCCGTATTCAAAGGCTTCTTTTTCGTCGATGGTGAGGATCTCGCCTCGTTCGACGATCCGCTTGATCTGTGCACTGTTACGGTCAGCGACCGGTAGATCTTCCAGTTCCTGTTCGGTCAGGTACAGCGTCCGACCATTGGATACCCGGACCTGCAGTACCGCGATTTCCTTGGTCACCATCGCTTCCGCCAGGGCGATGGGATATCCGCGATCGCGGGCCCATCGGCGCATATCTGCTCGGACCGTGGTCTGGATCTTCTCCGGGAGCTCGTTACCAAAGAGATCGATCGGTTGGACGTCTCCGATACGACTGTTGTCTCCCATCGCCAGGTTGCGGCATGCCAGGGCGACCATCGTTCCACCACTGTAGGCTGCCTGGCCATTGGGGACCCAGCCAAGGGTCTCAATCCCCTTGTCGGACAGGTTATCGATGGCCTCGGCGAGTTTTCTGCTGGCGTCGATGGTGCCACCAGGTGTCGCCAGTTCGATGATCACAAACTGGACCTCTCGTGCGATGAGCTGCGACATCGTATCGTTGAAACGGCGCACCACTGAATCATCAATTTGTCGGTCAATCTTGACCGTGATGGCTACATCTCTTAATGAGGGGTCCGCCTCTTGCGCGGTGACCGGATCGCCCGGCATGAGCAACAAGGTGCAGGCCAATAGCCACTGCGTCAGGAGGATGAAGGAGCGCAGTTGAGGTGATTTGTGGAGCCTGGGGGATCCGAATGGCACTGGAATCTCTCTCTTCCGGGTAGTTCTGGATCCCGGGTGGATCCGACTTCTCAAGTCCCGGTATTGTCATGAGATGGGCACCCTCTGGCAAGGGCTGAGGACGTTTCCGAGCGTCCTTTCTTTACCATCCGGAAATATCGGGTCTTCGGTCGAGAAAAGTGGCAAATCAACGTCAGTACCTGGTAGGGCTGGCCCCCCGTGTTCGCGGATGCGATCACGGAGGGCACGGGTTTGCTTACCAGGCTAGGTTACGGACACCCCGGCGAGGCGGCTTCGCAAGTGAGGCCGGCCGGTTCCGCTTCATCTTGACCACAACCCGGGAATGGTGCCAGAGGTGCTGCACCATCCAGGAAGATGTAAGAGAGACAGTAGATCGCATCGGCAACATCGATTTCTTCATCGTTGTTGATATCAGCAGAATCCCTGCATGGCCAGGTTGGGCCTCCGTAGAACTGAGCGGCGAGGGTGTAGATTGCATCAGCCGTGTCTACCTGTCCATCGTTGTTAGCGTCGCCACGGATGAAGTGCAGATACCAGCCGTTTGGATCGGGATCTCCACTGTCGCACAGGCCGTCGCCATCGGTGTCGGTTCCATCATCAGATGGGGCATAGGTTCCGCTGGAACAGTCGTCGCAGCCGTCACCGTCGGTATCGGAGCAAACGTTCGGATTGTTGTCATCGTTGTCGTCGCTGTCCAACGCTCCGTCGTTGTCATCGTCGTCGTCGCCGGCGTCACACAGACCATCATTATCGAAATCGGCACCATCGCTGGACGGGTCGTAACTGCCGTTAGAGCAGTCGTCGCAGCCGTCACCATCAGTATCTGAACAAACGTTTGGATTGGTGTCATCATCGTCATCGTCGTCTAGCGCTCCGTCGTTGTCATCGTCGTCGTCGCCGTCGTCACACAGGCCATCATTGTCGTAGTCGGCACCGTCGCTGGACGGGTCGTAGATGCCACTGGAGCAGTCGTCGCAGCCGTCACCATCGGTATCGGAACAAACGTTCGGATTGGTGTCATCATCGTCATCGTCGTCTAGCGCTCCGTCGTTGTCATCGTCGTCGTCGCCGTCGTCACACAGGCCATCATTGTCGTAGTCGGCACCGTCGCTGGACGGGTCGTAGATGCCGCTGGAGCAGTCGTCGCAGCCGTCACCATCGGTATCGGAGCAAACGTTCGGGTTGTTGTCATCGTCGTCATCTGTGTCTAACGATCCGTCATTGTCATCGTCGTCGTCGCGAGCGTCACAGATGCCGTCATTATCAAAGTCGGCGCCATCGTTGGACGGGTCGTAACTGCCGTTGGAGCAGTCGTCGCAGCCGTCACCATCGGTATCGGAGCAAACGTTCGGATTGTTGTCATCGTAGTCGTCGCTGTCTAACGATCCGTCGTTGTCAACGTAGTCGTCGCCGGCGTCACAGATGCAGTCATTATCGAAGTCGGCACCGTCGCTGGACGGGTCGTAGATGCCACTGGAGCAGTCGTCGCAGCCGTCACCATCGGTATCGGAGCAAACGTTCGGGTTGTTGTCATCGTCGTCATCGGTGTCTAACGATCCGTCATTGTCATCGTCGTCGTCGCCAGCGTCACAGATGCCGTCATTATCAAAGTCGGCACCATCGTTGGACGGGTCGTCCACTCCGCTGGAGCAGTCGTCGCAGCCGTCGTTGTCGAGGTCACGGCAAATGGTGTTATCGAACGGCGCATTGTCATCGCCA
This sequence comes from Planctomycetota bacterium, assembly GCA_036125855.1. Taxonomy (GTDB): domain Bacteria; phylum Planctomycetota; class UBA8108; order UBA1146; family UBA1146; genus UBA1146. The sequence goes on along the minus strand of JAYZTT010000005.1, from coordinate 90,802 downwards.
TCAGCCACTCCGTCGTTATCATCGTCGGGATCACTGAAGTCGCACTGGCCATCGGCATCGGTGTCGGGGCCGTCGGCCGCTGGGTCGTCCACTCCGCTGGAGCAGTCGTCGCAGCCGTCGTTGTCGAGGTCACGGCAAATGGTGTTATCGAACGGCGCATCGTCATCACTGTCGGGTACACCATCGTTGTCGTCGTCCACGTCACATTGGTCGTTCAATCCATCTTGGTCGTTGTCCAGAGCCTGTAGCACATAACGCGCACCGTCCTCCAACAACGTGAACGCTGCATAGTTGCGATCCTCGAGGACCGCAGCCAGCTGGCCATTCGGCCCCTCGGCTCCCTGGGTGTGGTAACCCTCGTCGTCATCGTGGCAGATGTCACAATGGACCTCCGCGTACCCCGCCTCAGAGAGAACGATCTGGAAGGACACTTCGGAGTTACCATCACTGCAACAGTGAGGGACCTCCTCGAACCCGATGACGAGTTCGCGGGCCCCTTCCTCGCCGAAGACCTCCCACTTGATGGTCCCACCACTACTCGGGTCCAGATCGTTCCAGTAACCAGCCACCAGGTTGTTCGGCTCCCCAACCGTGGGAAGCGGATCCTGGCTGTTACAGCAACCGCTATCATCGGTCGAATCGAAGGTGACGAATCCGTTCGAAGAGACAAAGACCTCGGTGTAGGAACCACCGGCAAACGGGATCGCGAAGGGGATGGTCACGGACTGAACGTCGTCGTCTTCCAGCTCGAGGACCGTGGCGTCGTCGCTGAACGTCCTCAGTGCGAAATCTATCTGCGTGGCCTCGGCCACGAGGACTTCGTTCTGGTCGGGGTTCGGCACTATCGGACAGTTGTCATCTCCGTCAAGAACGCCATCGTCGTCGTCGTCGGGATCACCGAAGTCGCATAGACCATCACTATCGGTGTCGGTTCCGTCTTCCGCGGGATTATCCACTCCGCTTGAGCAGTCATCGCAGTCGTCGTTGTCGACGTCGCGACACTGGTACGGATCGAGCGGCGCACTATCTTCGAAGTCAAGAACGCCATCTCCATCGATGTCGTCAGTGTCACAGACGTCGCCTATCCCGTCTCGGTCATTATCCCCCTGATCCTCGTTCGCCACGGACGGGCAATTGTCATCTCCGTCGGCGAATCCGTCGTTATCATCATCTGGGTCGCACGGATTGATGTCGCCATCGCCATCGGGGTCCTCAGCTGCCAGCTGGCAACTGTCGTCTTGACCATCGGAGTCGCAGTCTTCTCCACCGGTCGAATCGATATCGCAGACATTTGGAATGCCATCGCCATCATCGTCACAGCCGACACCGTTGCTCTCGGAGCATTCGGGATCTGCACAATCGATCAATCCATCGTTATCATCATCGATTCCGTTGTCACAATTCTCCGGAAGGCAATCCATGTTTAAAAAGGTATGTAGATAGAGGTAATTATAATAATTCTGTCGATACAAGAGGTCCGGAATTCCATCGTTGTTGGCATCTCCAATTATTGGAGGGTAATCATAATCCCTGATTTCCAGTGCTACCTGGGCATCATAGAAAATTCCCGAACCATCGTTGAGCCAGATGCGGTCGAGGACGCCAATTTCGTCTGACAGGTACAGGTCAAGATGACCATCCATATTCAGGTCAACGAGGGTGTGGTGTGGGGCATGGTAATCCTCATTCAGAATCTGGCCGCTTTCGACGAAAGATCCACTTCCATCGTTCAGCCAAATTTGTGTGCCGTGTATCGCATCTTCTGGGTCGGTAACCACGCTATTACCCGAAGGAACAGATGTAATAACAAGATCGAGGTCGCCATCCCCATCCAGGTCACTGGTAGAAACTGAACTAGTTGTTGTACTGGGGAAAATCGCGCCGGTATCTTCAAATGATCCAAAACCGTCACCACGCCAAATCCGGTCTATATACTGAGCCCTGCCCAGGAAAATGTCGGTATTGCCGTCTAGGTCAAAATCTCCTAGCGCGATACAGTTTGTGCGTGAACCATTTGCGTCCAAATCCGTTGGATCTGCGCTATTGGGCATATGGGTGAATATCCCATCTCCATTATTGGCATAGACCTGTGCCAAACCATCAAATCTCACACCAATGACCGCGTCGAGGTCGTTATCATCGTCTAAATCGAATAGTTCAACTGTCTCGCTGCCAGAGAACCAACCTTCTGGCGTACCGTCTTGCGTCCAATCATTAGTGAAGTTTCCATTGCCATCATTGAGCCAAACACGGTGATCTTCTTTGCCGACGCAAAAAATATCCAGGTCGCCATCGCCGTCGAGATCGCCGGCGGCAACGTCTTCAGTTTCTTCCTCCGGGAAAAGCTGCGAGGAAGGTTCGAACTCTCCTGGGGTCCCGCCTTGATCACCGCCCTGGTTAATCCATAACACATCGACGTAGCCCTGCGACCAACGATAATTATTTGCTGCGAAGAAATCGTTGTCGCCATCGTCGTCGAAGTCTGCAAAGACGCCGGCTTGACCTCGCTCGCCACCAGATTCGCCAAAATCGGATTGGTCAGGGGAAGTTTGCTCAAAGATACCCGTCGAACAGGGCTGATCTTCACAGTCAATCAAACCGTCTCCATCATCGTCGATGCCATTGAAGCAATCTTCATCGGCAAAGAAATCGAAAACCATTTCACAGTCACCACCTGCCTCAGCCGCCCCCCCGCTCCCTAGCTGAATGTAGTAGGTAACACCGGCTTCGACAGGGTGCATCAGGGCGGCCATGTACTCTTCATAGTAGCCACAGGGGCCGTGATGTTCGTAGCAACTGCATTCCAGTAACAACAGATCTGCGCATTCTCCTTCATAGAAGGCGAGCACTGAATCATCGAAACAATTATCTCCGCAGGTATTCAAGGCAATGGTTCCACTGGTTGGAGCGGTCCAGGTAAACCAAATTGGATGTCTCATTTCACTATTACAGTTATCTCCACCCCACTCTGCGCTATCACCACAATTGGTCAAATGGTCAATGTCATCGGTTAACATTGCGCCGGTGGTGTCCGTTGAAATTGTTCCGGGAGAAATGGTTGTCGCAGCTTCACACACGGGGTTCTCTATTGCTGCGAGGGTAATATTGAAACGATTGAGTCCAGTATCGGCTGGGGGTGGGAAATCTCTGTGCCGGCTAGCGATGCGGATCAGATAAGTGTTTTCAGGGGTGACAAAACCCAGTTCCATGATGACCCCGGGATAGTTATTTTGATCACAGGCGAGTACGTTTCCGCCACAAGCATCGAGTACTTCCACGGCGTTTCCGTAAGGTCCAGGGCCTGGGTAGTTCTGATTTGAGTAGGTCGACTCGATGGTTACGACTCCATAATCGGATGGGGTGTAAGTGATCCATACATCCGGATATTCGTCGGTGTAGCAACTGGCCCCAGTCGCATCGGCGGTGGCGCTCGAGGTGTCCACAAATATACCTTCGCCTTCGCTGACAGGTGTAGCGTCGGCGCATTCATCCGAGCCCACAATGGGCACGCAAGTGATGTCAAGGACGATAAGTCCTACTTCTGTACCAGTGCCCAGGACGCGAAGGAAGTAAGTGCTTCCACTGGTAACAGGAAGGAAAATTTCAGACGGCACGTTATCATTGATACAGTGGAGTGCGGTTCCGCCACAAGCATCGAAAATTTCCACCAGGGCCCACTCATGAAAATCACCGTGCGGGGGTCCCCAGTTGGTCCTGATCGTAGCCATTCCGGTGCAGGATGTGGTGTAAGCGATCCAGGCATCAGGCGTATCGATACCTTGGGGAGTGCAGGTCTGAGTGTCGTTCGGATCGTAGGTTGCGTTCGTGGTGTCCACGATAATGTTAGTGCCTTCACCGGTTGGTGTCGCATCAACGCATTCATCCGAGCCGATAGATTGCCCGCAACTGATGTCCAGGAGGCCAGCACCTAGACAAAGGTTCCATGATGTCCCCGATGCGGAGATGCGAATGTAGTAAGTGGAACCAGCAGTCACGTCCAGGAATATTTTGCTCAAGTGGTCAGTGAATGGCGGCTCATCCTCAGCTTCGTCACAGGCGATCAAGGTACCGTTGCAAGCGGAGAAGGCTTGTAGGATGGTTTCCTCCCTACTGCACCAAGCGTCGAATTGCGTGGTTTCGACAATTGCAATTCCGGTGCAGGATGCCGTGTAGGCGAACCACACATCAGGAGCCGCAGTACCACACCCCCAAGGGGTATCGTCGATATCAGGATTATCATCGTTGATGTCATTCGTGGCAGTGTCGAAAGGTATGTCGGTGCCTTCACTGATGGGTGTAGCATCAACACAGTAATTCGTTTGTGCAACAGTGACGCTAGGTGTCATGATGAGCAGCAGGACGATGCCGCTGAGGAGAAAAACGAAACGATGACGACGAATCGGGGTACGGTTTTTGACTGGATGTTGGGAGTGATTTCCCATGTAGGCCTCCTCGCCTGATATAAGGGACTCGGCCTGCCGCGGATCACGATAGGAAGAGCGAGCCATATAGAATAGCTAACACGATTTACTACTTTGTTATTCTAAAGTTAACTGTTAGGCCTATCAATCCGCTTCTCCATGAGACAAAACGTGACAGATCAGTTTGAATAATAAACAATTTTACAAATGGAATGAGGAGAGGGACCGCCAGGGATCCAATTCCACGATCCCTACTCCGGAGCCAGGCCCAGAGCGATACTCAGAGATGTCGCGACCTGTCCCATCAACGGGTCATCACCACGCACCTTCTCGGCCGGAACCTCGATGCCGTCACAGACTTGCATGGTGACTCGCTGGGGGGGATGGGGTCGGGCGAGACCGGTCAGGTCCTCCTCGAACCGTTCGACCGTTTCCACGAACCGTTCGGCGGCGGCTTCCGGAGAGAGATAGCCACGGGGATAAAGCGATAGCTGCTGTGCCAGAGAAAGCGCCGCAAATTGTTGCCAGCGTCGATCTCGTTCGACGTCATCGATGTCGCCAGATACCATCCCCTTGAGGATCACGCTGCGCAGGTTCTTGCCTCTCTTGACGACACTGCCGCTCTGAGGACCGTCGAGCCATTCTTCCTCGAGAGGATGCAGCAAACGATCGATCAGTTTTTCGGCTCGTTCCCACAGATCACCGGACTGGGTTTGACCGAGGTACTGGATCTCCTTGAGGCCCAGAAGTGCACCTCCGACCTTGCGAATCCGTGTCAGCAGATCGAGGTCATGCTGTGGAGGCCACGATAGTCGTTGCTCGATCTCGGCCAGAACCGGTTCCAGTGTTTCGGTCAGGTTGCCATCGAAGTGATAGCGGATCGCCAGCGGGAAGATCACCACCTTGCCACCGTCGCCGGCAGCTCGTTTTCTCGCTGCGCCGCGGGCGATGGTCGAGATTCCTTCCATCAGAGGATTGAGCAGATCATTGGTGCGGGTAACAGCCCCCTCGGGAAAGATCACCAGCGGCCTTCGGGCATTTTCCAGGATGTCCATCGCGCATTGCAGGGAAGCTCGATCCATCCCTTCCCGATAGATGCTGAAGGCTCCCATCAGGCGGACGATCGCCCGCTGGAGCCGTCCCTCCATGAAGAGGTGCCAGCTGGCCATCACGAAGAACAACGATCGGGTCGCATGGGCCAGGGGATAGAGGGCCATCGGGTCGCACGGTCGTGGGTGGTTGGGTGTGATCAGGATCCCATCGCCGGCATCGATGGAGGCGCGGATCTTGTCGGCACCGTGTACCTCGTTGGCGCTGACGCCGTATTGGTTGCGCAGCAGGCGAGGGATCAGTATCCGTCCCAGCAACCGCGGCAGGAGGTTGCCGCGGTAGGGGCTGACAAACTGGTAGGGCTGATCGACGACGATGTTATGCATGGCACTGGTGCTTCTTCCCGCTGCGAATCCAGTGTCTGATAGAAACTGGTGACAGCGCAATATACACCGAACCGTTTGCATCCAGGAGGAATCCATCGAGCCGCTTTCCTTGGCCCGAATTGACCCCGGGATGGCAGAAGAATCTGCGCCATTGGGTCGACTCCCTCATCGGGCCTCGATACACTGCCCCTGAAACGGACGGACTGCTGAACCGGTCATCTGTTTCGACCATAAATCCAACAACTTGATAGGAGCGAGCATGGAAGATGTGAGCAAGTGCCCCGCCCTGGGTGGCGCCCACAAGCACGGAGCCGTTGGTTCCAGTGCCAATCAACACTGGTGGCCCAACCAGTTGAACCTGAAAGTCCTGAACCAGCACTCCCCGCAAACGAATCCGATGGGACAGGAATTCAACTATGCCGAGGAGTTCAAGACCGTTGACCTGGCGGCACTCAAGCAGGACGTCGAGCAGGTGATGACCAGCTCTCAGGAGTGGTGGCCTGCAGATTACGGGCACTATGGACCACTCTTCATTCGCATGGCCTGGCACAGCGCCGGGACTTACCGGATCGGCGACGGCCGGGGTGGTGCCGCTTCCGGTACCCTGCGTTTTGCTCCGCTCAATAGCTGGCCCGACAATGCCAATCTCGACAAGGCGCGAGCACTGCTGTGGCCGATCAAACAGAAGTATGGCCGCAAGCTTTCGTGGGCGGATCTGATGGTGTTCACCGGCAATTGCGCACTGGAGTCGATGGGATTCAAGACCTTCGGTTTTTCCGGAGGGCGTGAAGATGTCTGGGAAGCGGAAGAGGACATCTACTGGGGCTCGGAGACGCAGTGGCTCGCCGACGAACGCTACAGCGGAGATCGAGAGCTGGAAGGAAACCTCGGTGCGGTCCAGATGGGTCTGATCTATGTCAACCCGGAGGGCCCCAATGGCAATCCCAATCCCATCGCGGCGGCTCGTGACATCCGCGAGACCTTCGGTCGGATGGCGATGAATGACGAGGAGACGGTCGCTCTGATCGCCGGTGGTCATACCTTTGGTAAGGCCCACGGTGCCGCCGACGCCGATCAGTACGTCGGCCCCGAACCAGAGGGAGCGACTCTCGAGGAGCAAGGTCTCGGCTGGAAGAACAGCTATGGTAGTGGTAAGGGTGTTGACACCATCACCAGCGGACTGGAAGGAGCCTGGACCACCAACCCGGTGCAATGGGACAACAACTTCTTCGAGAATCTGTTCGGCTACGAGTGGAAACAGGTCAAGAGTCCAGCGGGTGCCACCCAGTGGAACCCGACCACTGCCGATGCCGACGGAACCGTACCGGATGCCCATGATTCAGCGAAGCGTCATGCCCCGGTGATGTTCACCACCGATCTGGCACTGCGAGAAGATCCGATCTATGCGCCGATCTCCAGGCGCTTCCACGATGATGTCGATGCCTTTGCCGATGCCTTTGCCCGCGCCTGGTACAAGTTGACGCATCGTGACATGGGTCCGGCGAGCCGTTGCGTCGGAGCGCTGGTTCCCGCAGAACCGCAGCTATGGCAAGACCCCGTGCCTGCACCCTGTGCCGACACGATGATCGGGGCTCAGGAAATCACCGCCCTCAAGGAACAGGTTCTCGCCTCGGGAGTTGCGGTTCCACAGCTGGTTGCCACCGCCTGGGCTTCCGCTGCCACCTTCCGGGGTACCGACAAGCGCGGCGGTGCCAACGGTGCGCGGATCTGCCTGGCACCACAGAAGTACTGGGAAGCCAACAATCCGACCCAGCTCACCGAAGTGCTGGAGACCCTCGGATCGATCCAGAACGACTTCAACAACAGCAATGCCACTGGCAAACAGGTGTCGATGGCAGATCTGATTGTGCTGGCCGGTTGCGCCGCGGTCGAAGCTGCTGCCAGGGCTGGCGGCCATGAAGTGGAAGTACCCTTCACCCCGGGACGTACCGATGCATCCCAGGAGCAGACCGACGTCGAATCCTTTGCTGTGCTCGAACCCCAGGCCGATGGATTTCGCAACTACTACAGCGCTGCCAATTCCAGATCCTCCGAAGAAATGCTGGTCGACCGTGCCCACATGCTGAATCTGACCGCGCCCGAGATGACGGTTCTGGTCGGCGGCATGCGAGCCCTCAATGCCAATGTCGGAGAGACTGAATTCGGTGTCTTCACCGATCAGCCCGGCTCCCTGACCAACGACTTCTTCGTCAATCTGCTCGACATGAACACTTCCTGGCAACAGTCTGACAAGTGCGAGCATCTCTACGAGGGAACCGATCGTGCCAGTGGCGACGTGCGCTGGAGAGGGTCCGCCGTTGACCTGATCTTTGGCTCCAACTCGCAGCTGCGAGCGATCTCCGAGGTGTACGCCTGTGACGATGCGAGGCAGATGTTTGTCGATGATTTCGTATCGGCATGGAACAAGGTGATGAATCTGGATCGGTTCGATCTTTCCTGAGGGGATTTCGACCGATTCTGGAGTGAAAAAACGGCCTGCCCCCGGAACGGGGCAGGCCGTTTGCTTTATCAGAAACCAACCAGGGATTGGCGGCGCGGCTGCAAGCGTCTATTGCTGTGCGGAGAATGGCGCGGACGGGTCGCGGAGGATCGCTGGCTCCAGCAGAATGTCGCCATCTGTGCACCGCCTCAGAAAACCGTCGACAAAAACCGTCTCTCCCGGCTGGGTGCTCTCTACCATCGCTTTGAACTTACCGAGGTTGCAGCGGATTCCGTTTTCGAGATGGATCGATGCGCCTTGCCGATTGTCGGCATCGACCCGGGTGACGGTGCCCTTGACGGTGATCTTCTGGCCGAGGTAGTTCTTTCCTGAAGTCGCCACATCCGCCTCGAGGAACTGCGCCGCGGGCTCGCCGTAATCCAGCTGGTACGACTGACATCCTGCGCAGAGCGCCAGCAGGACCACCAGCGATGCTCCGGAGATAGTTCTCGTCATCTTCAATTCCTGTTCGTTCGGCGTAACTGCGTCGCCGATGAGAGAATACCCGAAAGTAAGGGAGGAGCAGGGAGCCACGATGAAAAAAGCCCCGCAAGGGCAAACCCTGCGAGGCGGAATCTTGAAATTGGTGGAGCTGAGGGGGCTCGAACCCCTGACCTCCTGACTGCCAGTCAGGCGCTCTCCCAGCTGAGCTACAGCCCCATATTCGCAACAGGCACAGGGGCACTACAACGTCAAACTGGCCCTGAGCCCCGGTGCCGAACCTCCAAAGCATATCCCGCGCATATCTTAGGTCAAGGGAACCGATTGTTCAGTGGTGGAGGAACGCCTACGATCCTGTCAGCATGTGTCCTGTCAAAGAGAGACCCCTGGATTTCGTTGGGAGCGAGGAAAACCTTGTCGTTGGACCTTCTGGAGCTGGAACGTCGCTGGCGTGCAAGATGGGAAGCAAATATGCCTCCGTCACCGATTCACGCCGGCCAGGATGCGAACGCATCGGACGTTACCGAACCAGAGGTCGAGGATCCGGGTTCAGCTTCCGACGATGGGATGGAAGCAGCCAGTTCCGATGACGTGGAAGGGCAGCAAAAACCGCGACCCTTTTACTGTCTCGACATGTTTCCCAATCCCTCACTCGATGGATTCAGCGTCAATCAGCTGCGTGGCATCGCCACCAATGATGTGGTGGCCCGTTACCAGCGGGCTCGCGGACGCCAAGTTTTTCGACCCTTTGGCTGGGATTCCTTTGGCGTCTCTACCGAGGAGGAGGCGCGTTCGGCAGGGGTCCATCCGGAACAGGTGGTTCGAGATGGCATCGCAAAGATGCGCCAGCAGCTGCTCGATTTCGGAGCTTTGATTCACTGGGATCACGAACTGGACAGTTCCGATCCCCAGTGCTATCGCTGGTCACAGTGGTTATTTCTCAAGCTCCATCAACGAGGCCTGGTGAAGTATGACGATGGCTGGAAGGTGGCGATCACCGAGTATGCCGATTCACTCCACGGTGGACTGAAGCAACTGAAGTGGCCTCCCCGGACCAAGACCTTGCAGAGAAACTGGATCGGGCGCCGCGAAGGATCGCGACTGACTCTCAAGGCGTCCTCTGAATTGCATGACGGCTGGGAAGATATCGATGTCTTTTCATGGCGGATCGATGCCCTGGCGGAAGCGACCTTCGTGGTGTTGTGTCCGGAGCATCCTCTGCTGGAGCAGATCGTCGACTGTCTTCAGGAAGAGGATGTTCGCAGTTATCAGGAAAGCGCCCTGGCTCTCAGTGATCGGGATCGGCTCACCACGCGGGGCTCGGCCGATGGGGTTCCCACCGGAGCGTACGTCCTGAATCCGGTGACCCTCACGCGAATGCCGATCTGGGTCAGTAGTTACGTGCTGCCGGAGATTCACTTTGGAGCCATTCTGGGAATCCCGGGTGTTCATGAGGAACACCGGGACTTTGCCCGGAGGTTTGGTCTGCCCACCACGCTGGAGAGACAGTCGCTGTCGAAGAGACGGCGCAGATCGGGTCGGCGCAAGGGCACCGAAGGATCCGATAGCCGCCGCTCGATGCAGGCGGTACTCGAGGCGAGGGATCTGGTGGAATCCCACATCGACTGGAAACTGCACGATTGGGCTTTTGAACGGCAGAGATTCTGGGGAGAACCGATTCCCATCATCGAGTGTGATGAGTGTGGGCGAATTCCGGTTCCGGAAGATCAACTGCCGGTGACCTTGCCAGAGATCGATCAGTTGCCACAGCCGGTTGCCGGAGAGAGCCCGCTGGAGCGTTTCGATGAGTGGCGCAAAACTGAGTGTCCCGAGTGTCAGGGTCCTGCCCTGCGCTGTACCGATACGATGCCGGACTGGATCGCTTCCTGCTGGACCCATCTTCGGTCGCTCGATCCAGCCAATCCGGATCAGATGGCCAGTGAGTCGCTGATTCGTCACTGGAGTCCGGTGAATCTGTGTGTGGGAGGAATCGAGCACGCAGAACTTCATCTGCTCTATGTCCGGTTTGTCAGCCACTTCCTGGCGGATATCGGTGTGACGCATCGAGACGAACCCTATCGAAGGCTCTTCAATCAGGGGCGAATCCGTGCTTCCGGAAATGGTGCTCAAGGGGCAGATGAGGCCGGGCATCGCGGGCCCAGGGTCGTTGCCGGAGATTACCTGGAAAGGTATGGCTCCGATGCGTTGCGACTCCATCTGCTCTTCATGGGACCTCCTCAGGATCATGTCGAGTGGAATGAAGAAGGACTGCGTGGCTGTGCGCGCTTTCTGCAGAGGACCCACGAGGCAATATTGAGCCGGGTCGGGGAAGGTCGTTTCGTGAGCCGCAACGTGCTGGTGGCCAAGCACCGGCTGGTCCGTCGCGTCAGTCGAGCGATTCGAACCTTCCGTCTCAACAAGGCGGTGAGCGCGTTCATGGAATTCGTCAAATTGTTGCGGGGTAATGATCTGACTCCGGAAGAAGTGGATCGGCAAGCACTGAAGACGTTTGTGGTGCTGCTGAACCCATTTGCTCCCCACATGGCTCATGAGTTATGGGAAAAGATGGGCGAAGAGGGGCAGCTCAATGACGAGCCCTGGCCCGAGCACAGTAACGAGTTGTTGCAGCCATCGGAGATCGAGCTGGCGGTATTCGTCAATGAAAAACTGGTCGATCGATTCACCGTGGAACTGGATGCTCCCAAGAACCTCGTCATCGAGCAGGCCCTGCAAAGGGAATCGGTGAAATTGGAGACGGGAGGACGCCCGGCAGATCGCGTTGTTCATGTTCCCGACCGTCTTCTCAAGCTGCTTTACAGCTCCGAGGCTGGCTCCGAGACTGGCTCCGAGGCTGGATCCGAGGTGACGGATCCTCCCGGCACCTCACCCGATTCTCCAGCGAAGAGCTGAGCAGAGCTGCAGCTCCAGGGTGGTCGGGATGCAAGTTCGAGGCCGTTTGCCGGGTGGCATTTATTGCCGGTTCTTTCATCCGGATGAGGAATTGGTCGCGGGCCATTTGTCCAGTTTCCGCACCCCATCGTAATCTCCTCTGTGGGCTCCATTTTTCGGAACCTACCCTGTCGAACCATCGAGGGCCTATCTGGGGAACGGGGATCGATGAACGAGGTCGCTGGAAAACACCTGTCTCTGGCATTGCTGGTGCTGGTAGCCCTTTACGGGTTGCTCACCGTGGCTCCCATCTCCGATGGAGATGTTGCCCAGGCTCTGGCTCCCGCCGAGGTTCCCGTCCCGATGTTGCCGATTCCGCAAGCCGATTCGAACCCGAACCACTACCCGGATGAGAGCTGGGAACTGGCAGCGGGCGTATCCGATGTCGAGTCGGTGGACTCCCAACCCTTTGAGCCTGTGGTGGCGAATCTGACCTCCGATATTCTGGCGGCAGAAAGGGCTCGAATTCTCAGCGAACTGAACTCCCAGAGAGAAGGCCTTCGGCGCTGGGTCGGCAACGAAATCGATCGGACCGATCGAAAGATCAGGGATCTCGATTCTCGCATCGAAGCACTTCTTCCCTCGCTGGCTTCATCCTCTCGAAAGACTCCCGGGCAGAACAATAAAAACAAGGTTGCGCGGATGATCTACCCGATTGTGCAGCTGCGTGGCAATGGCACCGTGGGTAGTGGCGTGGTGTTAAAAAATGAAGTCGGTGAAGATGGAATCTGGCATGTCTGGATCGTCACTGCCTATCACGTCGTCGAAGAGGTTCGAGATCTGACCTCCGACAAGGTCGTGATCAAGGAGTTGCGCTTTTTTGATCCCGAAAAAGGACGATTGAGCGAAATCTGTTACGACGGATATGAAGTGGCTTCCCTGCCGGAGTCCGATCTGTCGCTGATTCGTGTCGACCGATCGAGCCCGTGGCCGTACGAGGCGGTGGTCGCCCAGGAGCAGGTCTGCAGTTCCCTCTCCGTCTTTGATTCGGTCTATGCGGTCGGTTGTCCGCTCGGAAACCAGCCGCTTCCCACCCTCGGTGAGATCTCTTCCCAGCACAAGCCGGTGGGGGAAGAGGTGTACTGGATGGTCAATGCTCCGACCTATTTTGGAAACTCCGGAGGAGGGATCTTCCTGGCCAAAGACGGTGAATTGGTCGGGATCAGCAGCATGATTTACACCTATGGAAAACGTTCTCCCATGGTAGTGCCTCATATGGGCCTATTTGTGCCGTTTCAGACCGTCAGGTCGTGGTTACGCCGTGAGGGGTACTCCTATCTGCTCGGAAATTCTTCTTCCCGACCCGTTCCTGCCACCACGGGCGACGAGGCCCCTGAAAAAGTCGGTACCAGGTCGTTTTGACCCGGAGGCCCCGGAACAGTATCCTGAACCCAGGTAGATTCCGAAATGGGCCACTGGCCTGGTACTTTGGATTCTAGAGTTGGCCCTGTTCGATGTGCGCTTCGATCTCGCTGTTGGAGTCGAGCGGTCGGTGGATTAACACCCCAGCCAGGGCGAATCAGCAGAATAATGGCCCAGTGGGGCACTTTGGAAGGACAGTAGCTGATGAAATCGGGTTCCCTCGCCGGAAAATTACTCACAGCCCTACTCTTGGTGGGCATGCTGATCTGGAGTCTTCCGGTCGAAAATGCCATGGCGTTTTCAACTTCACAGGATCCCGCTCCGGTCGACAAGCCGGAAACGGATGCCAAGCAAGATCCCGTTCCAGTTGATGACATCCTTGGCGGAGATGATCTGGGGATCCCGCAGAGTGAGCCGGCGGCTCTGGAGGTCATTGGCCGCTACATCGAAGCGGTGGGTGGCAAAGCAACGATGACCGCGATCAATGATCGAGTGGAACGCTTCCGCAACAAGAAAATTGATCCCACCAATGAGACCATCATGAAGATGTCTCGGTTCCTCAAGCGCACCGGAGAAGGCGCGCTGATGATCCGAGAAGAATGGCAACTTCCCGGTCTTGGATTGACCAGAAACAACGAGCCGCTCAACTTCGTCCAGGTCTATGACGGAGAAAAGGCCTGGGTGAAAGCGATGGGGGCGGTCTCTCCGCTGGCGGGGAAAACCCTGATCGTTTTTGTCTGGGACAAGCACATCGATGACTTCTTCGTTACATTTCAGGACAACGGATACATCGCCAGCCTCAAGGGCGAAGGCGTGGTCCTCGACAGACCCTGTAAATTCGTCGAGCTCAAATCTTTTGCCGGGAATCAGGTGCTGACCTTTGCTTTTGCCGACGACGATGGCCTGCTTCTGCGCAAGACCTGGCGCGAAGGTCAGGCTCCGGCAGTCGTCACCAAGGAGGTCTACTTCGCCGATTACACGCGTATTCGTTTCAGCGACGATCGCAATCGTTGGATCAAGACCCCCATTTCCAAGAAGATCTTTGAAGATGGCGAGCTCAGTCTTGAGGTGAACTACGATGAGATCACCCTGAACGCCGGCGTTGCTTCGACCATCTTCGGGCGTCCGGAAGGTCGTTCTTTTGCCGAGGTTCGCAAGGAACGTGAAACGGCTCGCGCCAAGGAAGAAGCAAACGCAGAGGCGAAGCCCGCTGACGGCGAGAAGAAGCCGGTGTGGGAGAAGCCCAAGCCGAAGCCGAAGCCAGTGTGGGAGAAGCCGAAACCGAAACCGGTTCCGAAGCCCGCTCCGAAGCCGGCACCAGCGCCAGCGCCAGCACCGGAACCAGCTCCCGATCCAAAGTCCTGGGATCTCGATTGGGACGATGTTCCCGATCTGCTGCAGTCGACACCGGTGCTTCAGAAATCGGCCGACGGCTGTTAACGGTTCTGGGTCGATCGAAGCTGGATGATCAGGGGAAGCCGCCTCGCGGTTTCCCCTGATTTTTTAGCTGGATGGATCCGGGCGTGTCTTGAGAACCAGTTGACCGCAGGCTCCGTCGATATCGAGCCCACGACTGCGACGGGCGGTTACCGGTCCATCGTAGTTCGCCTCGACCAGGGCCAGGAACTGCGTCACGTGCTGCTCGGTGGCAGCCTGGTAGGGTGCGCCCTCGAACGGATGGAACGGCAGCAAGTTGATGTGGCTGCCCGATCTCCAGGCAAAGGCGGCGAGTGCTTCGGCTTCCTCGGCAGAATCATTGACCCCTGGCAGTACCACGTACTCGAGACTGATCCGACGCGTTTCTGTTTTGATCTCATCGAGTAATTGACTCAACTCATCGAGCCCGTGGCGCGAGTTGAGCGGAACGATCTCATTTCGCGTCGATTCGATGGCACTGTGAAGACTCAGTGCCAACCTCACCTGGGGGTGGTCGGTGATCAGCTGGCGGATTTTTGGAACGATTCCAACCGTTGAAACCGTGATCCGTCGCGGGCTGAATTGAAAAGCAGTGGGAGACGACAGCCAGTCGATGGTTCGTGATACTGCCTCGTAATTGTGGAGCGGCTCGCCCATACCCATGAACACCAGCTGGGTAACTCCGACCAGCCCTTCTGCCGTGGTGGCCTGCTGAACCGCTAACCACTGGCCGAGGATTTCTCTCGGATGCAGGTTTCTGGCCAGCTTCATCGTTCCGGTGGCACAGAAGGTACAGGCGGCAGCGCACCCGACCTGGCTGGAAACACACAACGTGCCGCGATCCCCACTGGGGATCCAGACCGACTCGACGGCCAGGCCATCGTGAAGCAGGAAGTAGAATTTCATGGTGCCGTCGTTCGATCGTTGAATCCTGGTTTTCCGGAACGGCGCGCTGAGGATTCCCTCTGCCAGCGATTGGCGCAACGGTTGTGGCAGCGAGGTCATATCCGCAGGATCGAGGATTCGCCCCTCGATCAGGTGCTGTCGGACCTGCCGGCCTCGATAGTCGGGGGATCCCTGGTGCTGGCACCAGGCAGCCAGATTCTGATCCAGCTGTTGTGGAGGGCTATCCAGCAGGTGTTCCTGATCCGCTGGAGCGGTCACTGTAGCGAGCCGATCAGTCGCCCGGAGGCATCGATGAAGATCTTCCAGGGTCCCGACCGGGTTCGGTCGGAACTTCGACCCCGGTAGTGAACCGTTCCATCGGAATCGCGCCGGACCCGAGCCGCTCCCATCGTCCAGACATGGGAGCCATCTGCCAGCTGTTCCTCGACGACAGGAGTTTCTCCGTTGCCGACCCAGGTCAATTGCAGGGTGCCTTCCTGTCGAAAAAACGGACGGTCGTGGTCGGGGGGGCGATGGATCCAGATGATGCTGTCGGGTTGCCAGCGGTAGTGGACTCCAGCGATCCGGAACCGTGTTCGGATCAGTTCCACTTCCAGATCACCGACTCGGAGTACATCGCCGCGCTGGCCGCGCTCGATCCGTGGTGTGGTATTTTCACCACCGGTTTCCAGTTCAAAACGGAATCGAGCTTCGCCCCAGTGCAAGGTCGAGCTCCAGAGAGTCTGTTCCTGCTGGGCAGTTCTGGCAGCGGCTGCCGAATCGCTGTCGCCACCGCCGTGAGGCGGACCCGATTGGCAACCGGACTGCAGGAAGAGCATCAGGAGGAGAAGTGGAGTGAGCGTGGCAAGCAGTGGCTGGCTGGCAGGTGCGATGATCGCTGCGCACTCCGGGTGACCTGGTCGTGGAATCAAATGCTGTTCCTATCGATTCAGCTGTCGAAGAATCCCCTCGAGTCTAACAATCTCTGCGTGTAGCTGCCGGATTTCATATCGGAGTTGCTGTCGGGGATTCTTGGCAACTCCGATAGCCAATTGGAACTGCTGATCGTCGAGAACTCCAGAAGCACACAGTAAAAATTCGTTGACGAATTGCCGGGATCCCTCGGCTACTTTCCTCGAATTCTGGACTCTTTCTTCCAGGAATCGATTTCTCAACGCCCTCATGGCGATCCGCTGGCTGGAGTTGAGATCTTGCCGATCGATGCTCTGGAACAGGTGATCGATATCTGCAGGGTTGCTGGCTTCAAGGCCCATCGAGAGCAGTGACATCACCACCGCTGCGACGAATAGACAGGGGGCCACCTTCGAGGTGCGAACCATGAGGAGAACCTTCCGCGAACTGCTGCAGGCGGCGGCAACGCCCACCGCAAGGATACACGAAGTCGAAAATTTCGGCACCAGATCTTGCCACTTCTCCGGGGAAACCTCGAAGATCGACCGATCGAGCCGTGTGGCACGGCCAGCGACCCGAGGCGGACATCTTTTTGTGATCCCCGATGGCGTCAGAATTTCCTCCCGGGAAAGTGAGTTCAGGAGGTGGGCATTGCCACAGCATCGGGATCAGAGGAAGGTGCCGACCGCTGCCACGATCGCTCCTCCCCGCATTCTGCAACCCGCAGATGTGGATTGGCCGCAAATCCTTGACCAGATTCCGGACCCTCCGTCGCGTCTCTATCTCAGTGGCCAACTGCCGGTCGCGAGCGCTTCCCTGGCCATCGTCGGCAGTCGCAAGGCCACCGTAGCCGGGCGCAAGACCGCTTTCGAAATCGCCGCAGAGCTGACCCGTGCCGGATTCCGTGTGGTCAGCGGACTGGCCTATGGCATCGATGCGGCGGCGCTGGAGGGAGCGTTGCACGGGGGAGGGGCACCGCTGGCGATCCTCGGCAATGGTTTGCCCGACATCTATCCCGCTGCCCATCGACATCTGGCGGCAAAAATCATCGCAGCAGGGGGCGCTCTGGTATCCGAGTATCGACCGGGAACCCCACCGAGAAGGAGAAATTTTCCCCGTCGCAATCGTCTGATCAGTGGCTGGAGTGTTGCTGTGATCCTGCTCGAAGCTGCCACCAAATCGGGATCGATGGGCACCGCCCGACACGCACTGGAACAGGGGCGGGAAGTGCTGGCATTCCCCGGACCGATCACCGGAGGTGGCAACGATGGTTGTCATGGCTTGATCCAGGACGGGGCTGCTCTGGTCACCGGGACCGATGACATCCTGGCGGTCCTGGCACGACAGGAACCGCAGTGTTCCTTCAGCCAGGATGCCAGATTTCTCGAGAGCCTGGCCAGAGAAGCTGGCACCGATCTGGAACGGTTGCAGCAACGGACTGGCTGGAGCGCGGTGAGATTGCTGAGAGCCTGGAGTCACTGTCAGTTCTGAGTCGTCGACCAGAACCGCGTCGATCAGAACTTCCTGGTGGCTGCCGTCAAACCCTCAGCTCCTTGCCGCATCTCCCGGGCTCGTTGAACCGGGTCAGGGACAGCTGGAGCTGTCGCATTCCAGCAGGTCGGAGGTCGGGTCCGAGCCACAGGCGGGGTGGGTGGGTGCCGGTAGTGGGAGAGCTCCTGAGAACAGGAAGGACAGGACTCGCACCGGATCGGCGATGTCGTGACTCCCGTCGTCGTTGGCATCACAGGCATCGTCGCAAGCTGCAGGCCCCTTGCCATTGAACAGGACTCCGAGGGAATAGATCGGGTCTCCGATGTCAATTCCACCGTCATTGTTGCTGTCGCCCCGCGTGAAACTGGAGTTATCGAAGATGATCTGTGAGGCGTTGATGACGGAGGGTGTGTAGGCCTGGCCACCACTGGAGGAAACCAGGTTCTGGACCGGTGGCGATCCCAGATCGTCGGAAAAGGTGAGCAGATCTCCAGCCGGTGGATTGGTCGGGTCGAGAGCTAGCTGGTTGTAGGTGACGGTGATCACCGCCGTGGCAGCACCAAACGCAAGAGTCTCGAGCAACTGGAAGTCGGTCACCACCGCCGAGGTGAAACCATCGGCGAAGTAGCTGATCTCGTGGAAGGCGGGGCCTGAACCGCCGCCAAGACTGGAAAGCACCGGGCCGTCGGAAACCAGCACCGGAGTGATCAGAGTCGGGTCGTTACTGACCCCGATGCTGAAGGCTCCACAATCGATGACAGCCCCTCCGGTCTGGAGGATCTCGACATCGGCATGAAGATCAGAACCGACCACGAGTGCCGGAATTTCGAACTGGAATGCCGGGCTCCCGGAACTGATTCCGACAGTTTCCGCCGCCGATTCCATCAGGTAACCAAAATCAGGTGCCTCGGCATCGGGAAGAGCATCACCGAGTCCGCCGACGGTCCAGTTCTTGGCCTCGACGATGTACCTGGGAGCTCGTCGATAGATCAGGCGAGCCTCGACATCGACAGCCCCATCGAAGCCAGAGACGTCGAAGCTAACACTGGTGGTATCGGAGGCGAGAGGAGCAATTCGATTGTCACTGACGATTTCGACCGCTTCGGTAAAGAGAATGCCATCATTGCCGGCGGCATCCCGGTTGATCTTTGCGAACAATTTTCCAGGAAGCCCGGCGAAGTTGCCGGTAGCGGGATCACCGATTCCGCCAAGCTCATGGATGGTGTCACCGGCAATCTGGGCCAGTGAAGTTCCGGTAGAATCGGTCGCGGTGATTCGCAGGATCATGTTGCGCAGGGTCACTCCGGTCGGAACCGAATGGCCCGTCTGATCGTTGTCGATCACCACATCGACGTTGAGGTTGGATCCCACCTGTTGAGTGGTCATCGAAAGGCTGACAGCATTTTCCAGGAACTGGGGAGTTGTACCCTGGATGTCGTGGCCGTGAACCGTCGATGGGTCGCGTAGCAGCGGCGGAAACAGCACCACGCAAGCTTCCACCGGGTCGGTGGAGAATGGCAGCATGTGGCAATCGACACAGTTCTGGTAGAGGGCGTCCTGGGGGTCGCCATACGGGGAGTTTTTCCACTCGGAGTAAGTTTCCTGTGCCGCGATGCTACTGGCTTCGTTGAAGTCATTGTCATGATCGGGATCGTTGTTGTATTCGTGGCAGACAGCGCAAGCCTCGGCGGCAAGTTGCGGCTGGTAACTTCCTCGCATCTGATTCGAGACCACATAATCGACATCGCCCAGCAGTCCGTACATCACCTGGACCACCAGGCCGCCACTGTCAGTACCAGGACGGGAAACCTCGACAGCACCCGGAATGAAGCCGGTGGCATCAATCTGAGTCTCATCGACATCGGCAATCTTGTGACACACTTCGCACGAAACACCGCGCAGTTGTGCTTCCGTCGGGGAGCCTGTCAGGGGGTCGAGTGGTCCGAATGGGTTATTCAGCCAGCCCTCTGGTTGATGGCACGAGGCACAGCTCCCCCCTGGATCGGTGGAAGCGTGAGCCGAGTCCTGAGAGTAGACGAAGCCATTGTTGCCACCAGCGGTGCCGGTGCCGTCGAAGAGGTCATAGACCCAGGTATTGAGACCGGTCAGTGCCATCCGAGAATTTTGCCACTGTTGCATCTGCGAGTCGTGGCAAACCGCGCACTGAAACGGAACCATGAAGTCGTAGGCTGGATCGTTCGATGGGGGTACCGGATCGAGCAGGATGGCGACACCGGATGCAGGAGTGGTCGCATTGATCGAGCCGTTGTAGTAACCCTTGCTGGCCCCGGCGATCACCAGGCCAATGCCATTGACATCGAGTGTGAAACTGCCGTCGGGAGCTGCCGTGGTGTGCTCGGTAGTGGCCTGCAGGGTGACTCGGGCGCCGCCAATCGGTTGACCGGTACTGTTGTCAAAAACCGTTCCGGATACCTGCCCTGGAAGCGACATCGAGAACCACATCATCAGCGGAAGCAGCAGGGAGAGACGGATGACCTGGTGAGTCCGGATCGGGCCGATAAAGAGGGGATCGGTCAGATACCGCGAGATCGACAACATGGGGAAACCTAGCCTTCCGACGGGTGCACACGTTTTTTAGGCGGACGGTTCAGAGCCGACGTATTCTAGCCAGTGACGGGGGCGAGGCCAGAACACTCGTACGTCACACCCATCGTACCGTAGATCTGCTGCGACGGGATCAAATCCACCAATTCTCATGGCAGAAGGGCGCTGACCGGCCCATTTCTGCCTTTCGTCGTACAATTGTATGGGACCCTGTAGTTCCCCTGCCTGGAAATGGAGCCTCGTGTCTGATTCTGCGCCCGTGATGCCGATTGCCGGAAGATTCACCCCCGTCTCGTTGCTGGGACGCGGTGGTATGGGCGAGGTATGGCTGTCACGGGATCGTGTTCACCAGACCGAGGTGGCACTGAAACGAGTTTCTCCCATCGATTCCGATGGACCGGTAGGGATCCGGCATCAGCGGGAGTTCATGAATCTGTGCCGGTTACGCCATCCGGGCATATTGCGCGTCGAGGAGTACGGGATCGATGGCCGCGAAGGAGCCCGCTGGTTCACCAGTGAAGTGCTGCGCGGACCGGTGTCAGGAGAAATCTGTCCGCGGATCTCCTTTCCTCGCTGGTTCGAGCTGTGCAGTGGCATGCTGGAGGCTCTCGCCTTCATGCACCGTAACGGCTGGGTTCATGGTGACATCAAGTCCGACAATATCCGCTTGAGATCCCGGCCGGTGGATCAGCTACCGCTCGATCCGGTGTTGCTCGATTTTGGCCTCAGTCACCGAGAAGGTCATCCCGGCGAGGAGAAGATCCTCGGTACACCCCATTCGATGCCTCCCGAGCAGTGGCTGGGGGAACCACCCGATGCCCGCGGCGATGTGTACTCTGCTGGCATCCTGTTCTATCAGTTGTGGTGTGGTCGCATGCCATTTCGTGGCCCACAGCGTTCCCGACTGGGACGGGCCCATCTGCAGGAAGATCCGCCTGATCTCGATCAAATTCGTCCTGGCCTGCCGCCGCGAGCGCTGCAGTGCATTGGCCGGATGCTGGCCAAGAGACCCGATGATCGACCACGCGATGGGGGAGAACTGTGGAACCGGTTCCAGCAGGTCGGTGCAGCGACCGTCGATCCCGCATCTTCGGTTCAGTCCCTGGCAGCGCAAATTCGTTACGCGGGTCCCTCCGATGATCAGATCGCTTCGCTCCTCGATGCTCTCCGCAGTGCCGTGGCCGAGGATGGAGATCCAGGAATCGTGCTTCATCTGCATCGCAGATGTGGAGATCGGCGGCGCATTGCTGAGCGAGTACGAACCCATTTACTGGGGGATGGGATTCCGGTGATCTCCGTTGATCCCGCTTCTTCCGGGGTTCTGGCAGACCTGTCCGACGTGGTGGCCGACGGAACCGAACTGGTCGTGGCGATGATCGAGGATCCGGGAACCGGTTCTGTTGCCTTGCGATCGGCGCTGGAGAATCGCCACGTGAAAGGTTGCCGGGTCCTGTGGTGGATCAACTGTGATCGTCAACCAGCCGGATACCTCGGCAGTGTTGTGGCGAATCGCCCCACCCGGAGGGTTTCATCCGATGAGCAACAGGCGGTCGAACTGGGACAGTGGCTCGAGGAGGCGCTTCCGGCGGCCAGAGTCCCTGGCAAGTTGATGCAGCGTCTCCAGCGCTGGGGGCAAGGCAGTCCCGCGATCTGGCAGCGGATCTTGCTGGGACGGGTAAAGGCAGGTCAGTTGAGCCATGATGGCCTTCGCTGGAGCTGGAACCGACTCGATCAGTACCCCGAGGATCGTTGGCGAATTCGCGCCACCGAGCAGGCGCGAGAACTCCCCGACGAGGAACTTCGAATCCTCCAGGCGCTGTCGATCCTGAGGGCTCCGGCAGTTCCATCCGATGTGGCCCGGGTGGCAGGGATCGGGCCGGGGCAGTTTCCTGCTCTCGCCTCGAAGTTGGTGCAGAGACGCTGGATCCGCATCGATTCCGATCTGCACTGGTGTGAACCGTTTCAGGCGGAGGGAGTGCTACTGGCCACTGCCGCCGACCTGAGGCAACAACTGCATGAAGTGGCTTCCGGTCTGAAGAACCTGGATGAACTGCAGCGGGCTCGTCATCGCATCAGTGCAGGGGATCCGCGATCAGCCGCCGAGAGCCTGAAGGTGTGGCTCAAGGATCGAGTGGTTACGGCGACCGAGGCGACTGGTTTGATCGAGGTCCTGACACCGCTGGTCGATCATCTTCCCGCGCAGGAAAGGTCTGACTGGGCAGAACTTCTGGGTCGTGTCGAGGATTCACTCGACCAATCAGCCCGTCGCGATCAAGCCTGGCGGATCTGCGCTGCTTCCCTGCAGGGCGACGATGGCTCCGCCTCGATTCGGCTCGCTCGCCTACGAGCTCATACCACCCGGCGTGACGGGGATCCGCTGGAGGCGTTGAGGATTCTCGAAAAGAGAATGCCAACCGATCCGCAAGCTGCCCGAACGCAGCCAGAGTGGATCCTGATGGCGCTGGAACATTCTCGGGTGCTGCGAACTCTGGCCCGGCGCGGCCTGGCTGCTGTACCCAGTTTCGAGGTACCGGAGCAAACCAGCGGATTCGAACTGGAGATCGCACTGGAGAGTTGTCGCTGCGCTCTGGCTCGTGGTGCCCGTTTGCAGGCAAAAGATCTGGCCAGTCAGGTGATCGAGCAGGCCACTGCTGGCAGCCAGGCGCGATTCATCGCCGAAGCGCAGTGCTTGCTCGCCAGGGCTGTCGACGACAGCCGTTCGCTTCGGGTATGGAGTCGGCTGCACGAGCTTCTGTGTCGCCGTCAAGGCCAGGGGGAAGCGGCGGTGGTGGCCCGGATCGAATCGGCAGAGGCGGGCTGGCGTCTCGGGCTGGAAGCCGAGGCCAGAAGCGAAATATCCTCGGTCATCGAGGAGGTTCGGCGCAGTTACCGGGGGCAGCTACCGAGAGCTCTGTTGCTGCTGGCTCGCTGCGAAGCGGGTGCTGGCTGGACCCGATCGGCCGCGCTGCAGCTGGAGGAGGCCTTGACTCTCGATGGTCCCGCCGGGATCGTTGCCTGGGAAGGAAATCTACTGGTCGCTGCTTCCGAGTGGGCAGCAGGCCGTTGCCAGATCGCCCTCGAGATCCTGCAATCGACGTTGCCGGAACGAGCGCCGCATGAACGGCAATCCATCGATATTCACTGGCGACATGCAATTCTGAAAAGTCGTTGTGTCTTTTCGAGTGGCGAACCGCTCGAGGCGTTGAAAATCATCGACCAGGCGATCGGGCGCCTTCGAACCCGCGGAACTGCACGCGATGTCGGCCCTCTCCGACGGGAGCGGGTGCAGATTCTCGACCGTCTGGGCCATACGGTCCTGGCCCAGTCCGAGCGGCGAAGAATCACTGCAGATTTCGGCCAGGAACCGGGAGCCGATCCGGAGCCAGCGGGATTGAGAAGGGCCAGAGAAGCGCTCGAAAGAAGGCGTCATCTACTGCTCCATCGAGGGAGTCAGCACAAGGCAGATCGATACCTGGAAACCGCTGCGCTGAAGGTCCTGCGCTTGAGAGCTCAACCGCTAACGACCTGGTTGTCTCTGGAACGCAGTGAGGATCTGAATCCGTCGGAGAGAGAGCAGGCTGCCAGCAGCGCCTGGAGAAAAGTGGTTCGTCTCGAATCCCGTGAGGGTCGGGCGGCAGTGCTGCTGTGGTGGGCCCAGAGCCGTGAACGAAATGGGCACCCACTCTCCGGGTCACGCTTGCGCAAGGCAGCGTTGAGAGAGGTCGATCGGTGGCAGCAGAAGAGTCCAGAAGGCACTCGCTGGAAGGAACTGGCCAAAATGCTGCGGGTAGAGGGGCTTGGATCGGAAGCACTTTCCGGGAATGGTGGCCGTAACGCGGCATTGGCGTAGAATCCAGCAATGTGACAGACCATCGAGGAAGGGGAGACGAGTTGTTAAGAAGCCACACTTGCGGCGAACTACGAGCAGATCATGTCGGTCAGCAAGTCACTCTTGTCGGCTGGATTCAATCGATCCGTGATCACGGAGGGCTTCGCTTTGTCGATCTGAGAGATCGCTACGGTCTTACCCAGGTGACGGTATCTCCCGAATCCCTGGCGGGACAATCTCTCGACAGTCTCCGCTCCGAGATGGTTCTTCAGGTCGTGGGTCAGACCCAGGCGCGCCCCGATGGGATGAAGAATCCTCGCCTTGAAACCGGTGACATCGAGGTGGTTGCAGAATCTGCCAGCGTGCTGGGCGACTGTCCACCTCTTCCCTTCGACATGGCGGCAGGGGACCTGGTCAATGAGGAACTGCGATTCCAATACCGCTTTCTCGACATGCGTCGTGACGAGGTGCGGAAACGCTTCCAGCAACGATCCGACATGCAGCATGAGATCCGCCGACACCTCCATCAGGAAGGGTTCATCGATCTGGAAACTCCGGTTCTGACCAAGAGTACTCCGGAAGGTGCACGCGATTTTCTGGTTCCCAGTCGTATGAACCCGGGCGAGTTCTACGCCCTGCCCCAATCGCCCCAGATCTTCAAGCAGATCTTCATGGTGGCGGGTTTCGATCGTTACATGCAGATCGTTCGCTGCTTCCGTGACGAGGATCTTCGCGCCGATCGACAACCGGAGTTCACACAGCTTGATATCGAGATGGCCTGCATCGAGGACGAGGATGTGATGGCGCTCATCGAGGGTTTGATGGTGGACGTGGTGAAGAAGCTGACAGGGAAGGAAATCACGACTCCCTTCCAGCGCTTCAGCTACGCCGAATCGATGGCCAGATTTGGCAGCGATTGCCCTGACCTGAGGAGTGACCTGGAGATCTTCGAGGCCTCGGACCTGGCGCCGCAACTCGGTTTCGAGGTCTTCTCCCGGGCGGTCGAGGCGGGAGGCCTGGTGCGTGGAATCCGTGTCCCCGGAGCCGCGGCGTGGACGCGCAAACAGATCGAATCACTGGAAGATGTGGTGAAGAACCAGGGCGCCGGTGGCCTGGCCTGGTTCAAGCGTACCGAGGAGGGAACTGCCGGACCGCTGTCTCGATTCCTCGATGGCGAGATCGGCACTCAACTGGTCGAGCGTGCCGGACTCGAGCCCGGCGATCTTTGCTGCATCGTGGCCGACTCCCGCAAAAAGGTGGTGACTGGCTCTCTCTCCTTCCTCAGAAAAGAACTTGCTCAACGTCTTGAACAGATTGTCCCGGGGGATCTGGAGTTCTGCTGGGTCACGGAGTTCCCCCTGTTTGACGAGGATGAGGAGACGGGTTATCCGACTCCCTGTCATCATCCTTTCACCGCTCCTCATCCCGATGATCTCGACCAGCTGGAGAGCAAGCCGCTGGAAGTTCGAGCGATTGCCTATGATCTGGTTCTCAATGGATTCGAGGTGGGCGGCGGCAGCATCCGGATCCATCAGCGAGATCTGCAGGAGAAGATTTTTGCCTCCATCGGTCTCGGGCCCGAGGAGGCGGAAGCGAAGTTCAGCTTCTTGCTCGAGGCGTTACGCTATGGTGCGCCTCCCCACGGTGGAATAGCGCTGGGGCTTGATCGTCTGGCGATGCTGCTCTCGGGTGTCGATTCGATCCGTGAAGTGATCGCGTTCCCCAAGACCCAGCGAGGGACCTGCCCCTTGACCGGGGCTCCTACCGATGTTTCTCAGTCCCAGCTCTCCGAGGTGGGACTCCAGCTGGAACCTCGAGAAGAGCCCGAGGAGTCCTGAGGAGGTGAGGATGGGGCCAGATCGCTTCGTGAAACCGAGTTTTTTCCCCATCTCGTGCAGAATTCAGCAGTTCCGTCTTGCCATCGGGGGGTGCTCCGGTGTATCCATCGGAGTTTCCAGGAGGCCCCGATGTGGCATCATCCGAGGGCGACCTGGAGATCATGAAAAACTGCGCTGGACCTCGCCGGATGGATTGCCATTCAGCGGTGATCCCCGCGCTGGTTTGAGCTTTCAAATGGGATCGAACAGGAGGGACTGACATCGCCGATCAGACCAAGTACAGGGTGATTGATCGACCTGGACCAGGCCAGGTTCGCCTCATCGATGAAGAGGGGAATCAGGTCGGAATCGTCGGGTTGTCCGAGGCGGTCGATCTTGCCACGGAAAAAGAACTGGATCTGGTGGAGATGAACCCCAATTCCGATCCGCCACTGTGCAAGATCATGGACTTCGGGAAGTTCAAATATGAACAGTCGAAGAACTCGAAACAGGTTCAGAAGGTCCTGAAGGTCAAAGAGGTGAAACTTCGGCCAAAAACGGAGAAGCACGATTTTGATGTGAAACTCCGCAGGGCCCGCAACTTCCTCGACGAGGGACACAAAGTTCTGGTGACGATGGTCTATCGCGGGCGGGAGCAACGGCATCCCGAACTGGGCCGAGAGGTCCTGATGAGGTTTTTTGCTGATCTGGAAGACATGGCAAAGATGGAGCGAGAACCGCTCCAGGAAGCTCGCAATCGCATGGCGATGGTGCTGGCCAAGAAAAAGTAAGAAGTGAGAGACTCTGCAAGGAGTTCCTCGGTTGGAAAGGGGCCGTAAGTGGCCAGGAAGACTCACAAGCCTCATAAGGGTTTGCAAAAAAGGGTCAAGGTAACAGGGACCGGCAAGGTGAAGCGTCACCGTGCGGGGAAAAGCCACCGGATGTATAGCTGGAGCGCGAAACGGATTCGTCGTGGTCGTCGGGCCGAAATTTGTGCCCGATGCGATGAGAAGATCGTGAAGTTCCTGCTCGGAGTTGGCTAGACCCGACTGTTGCTACGTCGGACAGCTTTTGCCCGGCGTACTGGTTTGAGTACTGTGGTTTTGAACATTTAGTCTGCGCCGAGAAGGGCGCACCGGCCGACGTTCTCAGGGTAGACGGGCTTGTAGCCTCTAGCGAGTCGAGATTGGCTCCTCCTGCGGGATGTCCTCTGGAAAGGGAATGAGATGGCACGCGTACGTTTTGGCGTTGCTCGTCACCGTAAACAGAAGCGTATTCTGAAAAAAGCTCGTGGGTTCTTTGGAGCAGGCAGTCGCCAGTACAGAACCGCCCGTCAGTCGATTGTTCGTTCAGAAGTATTCTCGACGCGAGACCGTCGAAATCGCAAACGGCAATTCCGTCGACTGTGGATTACCCGGATCTCTGCCGCTTGCGGTCAGAACGGGATTTCTTATAGCCGTTTCATTCATGGACTCAAATCTGCCAACGTTGCACTGGATCGGAAAATGATCTCTGAACTGGCGATTCGCAACCATGAGGCGTTCGTGTCCCTGGTTGATATCGCCCGTGGCAAACTGTCATGAATGAAGGATCCTCCAGGGATCTAGACTCACTTGAACTGGATGCATTGAAGGCGATCGAATCGGCCACGGATGCTTCCACTCTCGAACAGGTTCGTGTCGGCGTGCTGGGAAAAAAGGGGTCCCTGAAGGGCATCCTTCGTAATCTCGGAACACTGCCGGTTGAAGAGCGTCCCGCCTTCGGAGCCCGTGCCAATGTCGTCAAACAGAAGGTGGAAGCTGCTCTGACCGATGCCAGGGAGCGGCTCGGTGTCGATAGTTCAGCCGGCAGCAACAAAAAGACCGCCGTTGCCGGGGCGGATGTAACCTTGCCGGGGCGCCAGGTGCTGCGAGGTAGCCGTCACCCCGTGCAGCAGGTATCTGCCCGGATGATCAAGATTTTTGGGAATCTCGGATTCCAGGTCGCCGATGGTCCGGAAGTCGAGGATGAGTGGCACAATTTCACAGGGCTCAATATTCCAGCCGATCACATCGCCAGGGATCCGTCCGAAAATTTCTACCTGCAAGACGATCTGCTGATGAGGAGTCAGACATCGACAGTGCAAGTTCGTGTCATGGAGGGGACTCCGCCACCGCTTCGGATCATTGCGCCGGGCAAGGTGTTTCGTCCTGATACCGTCGATTCAACTCACTCCTACATGTTCCACCAGCTAGAAGGATTGGTCATCGAAGAGGGGATTACCTTCGGGCACCTGAAGGCGACCTTGCTGACCTTCTTCCAGCAGCTATTGCAAGACGATGGGATGAAGCTACGACTCCGGCCTTCCTTTTTTCCGTTCACTGAACCCAGTGCAGAAGTTGATCTCTACTGGCGTGGCAAGTGGATGGAGATGGGCGGCTGCGGAATGGTCGATCCCAATGTCCTGGAGGCAGTAGGGGTCGACCCCGAGAAGTGGACTGGTTTTGCATTTGGTCTGGGAATCGAGCGGGTTGCCATGGCTTCCTTCAATATTCCAGACATCCGTTACTTTACCGAGAATGATGTTCGTTTCCTCAAACAGTTTTCCTGAGCTCAGGCTCAGAAAATCGAATCCAGGGAAGATTAGATGAAGGTATCTCTCAACTGGCTCCGGGATCATGTGAAGATCGATCTTCCGGTTCAAGATGTTGCTTTTCGTCTGACGATGTGCGGCCTCAACTGTGAAGGTATCGAACAACATGGAGACGACCATGTTCTTGAGCTGGAGGTCACCTCCAATCGCCCTGATCATCTGGGGCACCGGGGAGTGGCACGGGAGCTCGCCTGTCTACTGGACATCCCTCTCGAACCACTGAAGCTGGATTATCCACTGGTGGATAAGGACTCTACCGGAAGAACTCTGGATGAGGTCGCGACCGTGGTCGTCGATGACGAGGAACGCTGTGGTCGATACACAGCGCGGATTGCTGTCGATCTGGAACCGGTTGCCAGTCCTCAGTGGCTCCAGGAGAGATTGGTCGCAATCGGTCTGAGATCGATCAACTTGATCGTGGATCTCACCAATTATGTGCTGATGGATCTGGGCCAACCTTTGCATGCATTCGATCTCGACCTTCTCGAAGGGGCCGAGATCGTCGTCAGGCGTGCGCAGCGTGGCGAAAAGTTTGACGCGATTGACGGTAGCCAGCACCAACTGGATTCGGAAGATCTGGTCATCGCCGATAGCTCCCGCGCTGTTGCCCTCGCGGGAGTCATGGGGGGTAGCGAAACCGAGGTGTGTGGCAATACCAGCAGAGTATTACTGGAGAGTGCCTGGTTCGATCCGGTACCGGTACGGGAAACTTCCCGCAGATTGCAGCTCAACAGTGATTCATCCCATCGATTCGAGCGAAGAGTTGATGTGGATGGAGCCGACATCGCTTCCAGACGATTTTTTCATCTGCTGTGCAAGGAAGCGAAGGTGAAGGTTCTTTCAGGTTGTCTTGAGACGGTTCGCGATGGGCTTCTAGAGCCCGGTTCGCCCATCAAAGTTCGTCCGGAGCGAACCGAATTGATCCTCGGCGAAAAGATCGCCGATCAGGAGGTTACCCGAATCCTCGAATGCCTCGGCTTTCAGCAGGATCCGGATGGAAGTTCTCCAGGCTCCTGGACCGCTCCCTCCTGGCGAGCAGATTGCACCCGTGAAATCGATCTGATCGAGGAGATCGGTAGGATTCACGGACTCGACCAGGTACCTGATCGTCAGATGGAGGTTCGAACCGTTCCTGAAGACGATCGCGCTCACCAGCAGGAACGAGTCAAATCCTTGCTGGAGGGGACTGGTCACCACGAATCCCTGACTTTCTCGTTCGGTTCGGCAGGTGAATTTGTCGAGATCGAAGACTGGTGGTGCGTCGGGGAGCCGTGGATTGTTCGGAATCCAGTGCGTGCCAACGAGGGAGTGCTCCGACGCAGTATACTGCCGGGGCTGCTCTCCTGTGTTCGCGGTAATCGGGTCCATGGGGTCGAGTCGGTACGTCTATTCGAAGTGGCCAGAGTGTTCCACAGGCGTGAAGGAGTGGACCGGCCGGTGGAGAAGATCCATCTGGCCTGGGTTCATAGTTGCGCAGAAGGACTGTCAGGCACGGAGGCCTACCGCGAGGTCCGAGGTGTCGCAGACGCCGTTCTGGACCTGCTTCGGATTGATGAGGCACAGGCGAATTCGGTGACATGGAATCCAGTCCCTGGCGATTCGGGGCTGATTGCCGGTTCATCTGCAGCGCTGCATGTCGCTACAGATCGCCTTGGAATTGTCGGATCTGTGAATCTTGACGGGATCACGGGTGAAACCTGGTGTGGTGAACTCGACCTCGGAAGTCTCATCGAGTACACAACGTTGGATCAACGATTCGAAGAATTTTCGAGACAGCCGGGGGTTCGCAGGGATCTCAATATCGTGATTTCCGATGACGTCCTGTGGAGGGATATCTCGACCGAGGTCGAGGCAGCACAACTGGAGAATCTCGAAGATCTGACTTTCGTCGATCTGTATCGCGGCAAGCAGGTACCCGATGGGCACAAGAGTGTGACCTTTAACCTGACGTTCCGTGCTGGGGATCGTTCGTTGACCCACGAAGAGGTGGACGAGACGGTCCAGCAGCTGATCGAGCGGCTTCAGGAGCGACTGCAGGCGCAACTACGAAGCTGAACCGGGTTCGATTCGGGTCAATTGCGGACAATCACCCTGGTACCGCGATGGAACCAGGGATAAATCTGCACCACATCCTGGTTTCTCAAGCGGATACATCCCTCGGAAGCCTGAGATCCAATCGATTCCGGTTCGGCGGTTCCGTGGATCCCCAGACCGAAGTGGTGAGTGCCGTCCTTGAATCCAATCCAGCGGTCTCCCAGTGGATTGCCCTCTTTTCCATATTCGATGGGAGGGCGGCCATCGCGAGGTTGCCACATCGGGTTTTTCTGCAGGATGTTGACGGTAAATTCTCCGGTGGGGGTGCAGTTTTCCTTGCCGTGGCCGATCGGATAACCGAGCAACCAATTTCCATCGATGAAAACATCGATCCAGTAGTCGCTCTTGTCGACTTCGGCATGAATTTGCCCACCAAGGAATTTCAAGTTCTGTCCCGGATGAATCGTGTTCCCTCTGACGTTATTGAGTAAACGGAGGGAATCGACCGATATTTTGTTCTGTTTTGCGATCACGTGCAGGGAATCACCGGTGACGACAGTTGCGACGCTACACATCGAAAATGGTCGACGCGAGAGAACCCAGTGATCGACGAGATCTCTCAGGCGCATCCGGATCGGTTGTCTCCAGGAGTTTTCATCGGAACTGTTATAAGCCTCGGAGAGAAGTTTCCAGCATTGCACGGCAGAAGCGTCGTCTTCAAAACCAATCTGTTCCGCGATGATGAAACAACTCTCACCGTAACCCGGTGAGTTCTTGCCCAGCTCGTGAATCTTCTGGGCATAACGGGACCGCTGTGGCTCATCGGCTTCGCGAAGTAGGAGGACACGTGCTGTGGCGGAGAGTTCGCTCGATGATTTCTCGATGGATCCAAGAATGCCGAGTGCCTCGCCACGATCTTCCACTTCTCCAGTTGCCAGTAATGCGCTGGCGAGCTGGATGCGAGTTCCATCATCGGGGTCGGCAGACAGCTGTTTGCGTAATGAATTGATCTCGTTGCGCTCCGGAGAGCCAGCGATGGGAGTGGGGGGAGTGTCTTGTTGCGGGGATACCGGTTGCTGGACACCTGCAGAAACATCGGTGGTATTCGTGGGGGCTGTATCCTGGACATCTCCGGAGACCCAGCGTGAGTAACCCCACCAGATCCCGCCAGCTATGATCAGTAACAAGACTGTAGTACGCATCATTCCCCTAACTCCCTGGTACTCGTGATGGCCAGCTGGTGAGGAACATCTGGTCCCCCTCAGGTGGCGATGCGGACCGGCATTCTAGGCCGGTAATGGCAGCTGTGCCAGTTTCAGCCAAGGATCGCCCGGACCGATTGCTTCGACAGATCGACCAGCCAGCCAGGAAACAGCCCCAGAGCGATGGTCGCGAATCCGCACACGACCACGGAAAATTGAACACCCCAGGAAGCCGGTATCAGTTCGAAGGAGTCCTTCGGTTCCTTGAACCACATCGCGACGACAGGTCGCAGGTAGTAATAAATACTGATCAGGGAGCCGATGATCCCGACCAGTGCCAGCAGCAGGTACCCACCTTGCACGGCATCCCGGAAAATCATCAACTTGCCGATGAATCCAGCTGTCAGTGGGATGCCCGCCAGTGAAATCAGGGCGATGGTGAGACCGATTGCCAGCAGTGGTCGATTCCTGGCGAGGCCGTTGAGGTCATTGACGTCATCTCGGTCGGTCGCCACGCTAATCGCTGAAATGACCCCAAACGCGGCCAGGGTGGTGGCGGCATAGGCAAACATGTAGAAGGGGATACTGGCCCCGACGCTGGCTCCACCTCCCGCTGTGGCCAGAACCAGCGGTATCAGCAGGTAGCCGCTATGAGCGATCCCGGAGTACGCCATCATGCGTTTCAGACTCTGCTGGTTGAGTGCCGCCAGATTGCCCAGAAGCATCGTGACGATGGCGATGGCTGACAGGATCTGGGTGAGGATTTGACCTCCGTCGACGAACAGCAGAAAGCGGCACAACGCGAAGAAACTGGCAGCCTTTACCGCGACAGCCATCCAGCCGACAGATAGCGCCGGAGCCGCCTGGTAAACATCAGGTACCCACGAGTGGAAGGGCACCGCGCCGATCTTGAATGCGAATCCAATCAGAATCATCAAGATACCCACTGCGAACAGGGGGTCGCTCTGAGCGTTCGAGGAAGCGATATCGGTCAGGGCAAGCGCTCCGCCCGATAACCCGTAGATGAAAGCCATTCCCAGCAGCAGGAATCCACTGGAGAAGGCACCCAGTACGAAGTACTTGAAGGCCCCTTCGCTGCCAGACTGGTGGTTCTTGAAATAGCCTGCCAGGACATAGACTGCCAGGGACAGGGTCTCGATGGCGACGAAAATGGAGACCAGGTTGGTCGCCTGGCAAAGAAGCACCATCGCTCCGGCACTGAAGCAGACAAGGCTATGAAACTCAGCCTTGTTATTGCCACTGCTTGCCAGGTAGCCACCAGCCATCAGGGTGCAAAAGAGCGCTGCTGCCATGATGACGCCCGCGCCCATCCGCCCGAAAAGATCATCGGTCATCGCTCCTGCGTACAGGACGCCAGCGGACGCACCGATCCCCTGGATGAAAAGAGCGGAAAAGCCGAGCAGGATGCCGGTGATACCTATCATCGCCAGATGGGTTTTTTCAGACCTGGTATCGGAGGAAGATTTCCCCAGATCGACAAACAGTTGCATGAGGCCGGTGAGGAACAGAATTGCCGCCGGCAGTATGGCGAGGATCTCAGCTCGAGAAATCGTCAGTTCCATCGTGGGCTCCTAGTTCTGCAACATCTCGACGTAAAGGGTCAGGGTTGGTTGTACGAGTTTGATGAAGGGTGCCGGATACAGGCCGAGCCATACCATCATCACGACAAACGGGATCAGGTAGATCAGCTCTCGTGTATTGAGGTCGGATATCGACCGGTTCTGTTCGTGGACGATCGGTCCGAACAGGAACTTTTTGACCATGTTCAGCATGTAAAGTGCGCCGAGCACGACCCCGCTGCTGGCCAGGAATCCCCACAATGGGACGGAATTGAACACTCCGTAGAGGAGCAAGAATTCTCCGACAAAGCCATTGAGTCCGGGTAAGCCGATGCTGGAGAGCACTGCGATCAAGAAGAAGATGCTGAACAGCGGGACTACCTTGCAGATCCCACCGTAATCAGCGAGCTCTCTGGTGTGACGACGTTCGTAGATGATTCCGATCATCAGGAACAGCATCCCGGTAGACAGCCCGTGATTGACCATCTGGAGAATGGCTCCGGTGAGAGATTCCAGATTCGGAATGAAGCAAGCCAGCACCACGAAACCGAGGTGGCTTACCGAGGAGTAGGCGATCAACTTCTTGATGTCGTTTTGAACCAGTGCCATGCAGGCGCCGAACACGATTCCGATGATGGAAAGCCAGCACATCGTCGACTGGAGATCGAAGGCTGCTTCCGGGAACAGTGGGATGGCAAATCGGAGAATCCCGTAGGTCCCCATCTTCAGCAAGACTCCGGCAAGAACCACGGAACCCGCTGTAGGTGCCTGGACGTGAGCATCGGGTAACCAGGTGTGTAACGGGAACAGGGGAACCTTGATGGCAAAGGAGATGGTGAAGGCCAGAAACAGCCAGAACTGCTGACCAGAATCGAGAGGATTGGTGGTCCTGAGTCTTTCCAGAAGAACTGGCAGGTCGAATGTTCCCGTGTGGTGGTACAGGTAGAGGATCGCCAGGAACATGAACAGGCTGCCGACCATGGTGAAGATGAAGAACTTCAGGGCGGCGTAGATTCGTTCTTTCCCGCCCCAGATGCCGATGATGAGATACATCGGGATCAACATCGCCTCGTAGAACAGGTAGAAGAGGATCAGATCAAGAGCGACAAACGCTCCAACCATTCCGGTTTGAAGCAGCAGGATGGCAATATGAAACTCTTTCACCCGATCGGTGATGGAGGACCATGTGCTCAACAGGACAAACGGCATCGTGAAGCAGGTCAGGAGCACCAGGAGTACCGAGATTCCGTCGACCCCCAGGTGATAGGAAATACCGAGTGATTCGATCCAGTTGTGCTGCTCTTCCAGTTGCATCGTTCCGATGCTGGAATCGAAGTTGCCCACCATCAGTAGCGAGAAGAGCAGGGTCAGGAAGCTTCCCATCAGGGCAATCTGTCGGATCAATGCCTTGTTGTTTCTGTCAGCAAAACAAAGAAGCAACGAGCAAAGCAAGGGGGTCAGGACCACCAGGCTGAGAACTGGAAGATTGAAGGACTGAATTTCGGGAATCATTGTGCGCCGCCTTCCCGCAGGAAGTTCAGCAGAATGTACAGGAGCACCAGTGCTCCACAGCCGAATGTCAGCAGATAACCCGGTATCAGCCCTGTCTGCATCTTCCTGACGACCTCGCCGATGCCCCGGGTCAGTAATGCCAGGCCATTGACACAAATTCCATCGATGAGGATTCGATCAAAGAGAATGAACAGTAGATGGCTCAACGTTTCGAACGGTCGTACGATAAATCGTTCGTAGAACTCGTCGACGTAGAACTTCCTTGAAGACCATCTACCAAACGCTTGGCCAGCCGCACTTGAGGTGAGGGATTCGCGGAAATCGCGTCCCTTTCCGTAACAGTAGATTCCCATCACCAGACCAGATCCTGCGATCAACAGGCTGAGGAACATGCTCTGCCATTCTGCAGCGTGCAGTGCATCGGACTGTTCTGCAGTGAGGATGGGGGTTTGATGGAGCTGAGTGAAATGGCCGAGAGTGGTGTGTCCGCCCAGGAACTCCGGAACATTCAGGAACCCTCCCAGGGCACTGGCGATCGCCAGGACAAAGAGGGCAAAGCCGATCCAGCCCCCCGGTTCATGGACCTTGTTTTCCAGCCCCTCGTCGACACGGCTCTGGCCCCAGAAGGTCATCGACATGCAACGGATCATGTAGAAAGCTGTCATTCCGGCGGTGAGGAAGGAAATGAACCAGAAAATCTGGGCACTGCCATCGCCATCGAGAAAGCCCTGCTGATAGCCAGAAAACAAGATCTCGTCCTTCGAGAAGAAGCCCGCCAGAGGTGGTACTCCGGCGATGGCAAGGGTGCCGATGAGGAAAGTGAAGTGGGTGAATGGTAGCTGCTTCTTCAGGCCACCCATCTTGCGCATATCCTGTTCGTGATGCATGGCATGGATGACAGATCCGGAGCCGAGGAACAGGAGCGCCTTGAAGAAGGCATGGGTGACAACATGAAAGAACGCAGCGCTAAAAGCACCCATTCCGATGGCGAAGAACATGTAGCCCAGCTGGCTGACTGTGGAGTAGGCCAGGACTTTCTTGATGTCATTCTGGGAGAATGCGATGAGCGCAGCCAGTAGCGCGGTGCAGGCTCCGATGGCGGCGATCAATCCCATCGCTGCAGAGGACGCTTCGAAAAGCGGCATCAAGCGGCAACACATGTAGACACCCGAGGTCACCATCGTCGCTGCATGAATCAGAGCCGAGACAGGAGTCGGGCCCGCCATCGCATCTGGCAACCAGACGTAAAGAGGGATCTGGGCGCTTTTTCCGGTTGCACCGATAAAGAGCAAGACCGCGATTGTGGTGACAACTCCTGCTACTCCCCATGGGAAGGTCAAGGTTTCGGCAGAGACTCGATCGATGATGGTTGCTTCGGTGAGGACTGACATATCGAGACTGCCAAAGTGTTGCAAGCACAGGAACATCCCGATGAGAAAGGCAAAATCACCGATCCGGTTGACGATGAAGGCTTTCTTTCCGGCGGTACAGTTGGCGTCGTCTTCGTACCAGAAACCGATCAACAGATAGGAGCAGAGACCAACACCCTCCCAGCCGATGAACATCAGTAAGAGATTGTCTCCCAGCACCAGCAGGAGCATGAAAGTGGTGAAAAGGTTCAGGTAAGCGAAATAACGGTGATAACCCGGATCGCCCTTCATGTAGCCGATGGAGTAGAGGTGTATCAAGGATCCGACGCCGGTGACCACCAGGCACATGACCGCCGAGAGACCGTCAAAATGGAGGGCAAAGGGCACTTCCAGCACACCCTCTAGCCAGATCCACGGAAATCCATCCCAGTGCAGCGCGTCCTCGCCATAGACGAGGCGACTCCATGCTGCATAGGAGATGAAGAAGGAAATGATCGGCAATGAGCAGGCGACCGTGGAAACTGTTTTATGCCCCAGTTTGCGCCCGAGTAATCCGTTGATGAGAAAACCCAGGAAAGGCAGAAGTGGTATCCAGAGCAGATTGCTATCCAAGTGGCCCCCCTCAGCCGTTCAACCGACATAGTTTACGAAGATCGATCGATTCCCAGCGTCTCCAGATCACCAGCAGCAGTGAAAGGCCGATGGCCGCCTCCGCAGCGGCTACCGCGAGTACCATCAGTGTGAAGATCTGTGCTCCGTGTTCTCCCGATGCCGCATCGAGAGCATGGACCCGGCCAAATGCCACAAGTGCAATATTGACGGCATTCAGCATCAGCTCGAGGGACATCAGGACGACCAGGATATTGCGTCTGGCCAGAACGCCGTAAGTTCCTACGGCGAATAGAAGAGCGCTCAGGTACAGGATGGAGGCGAGACTAAACATCTGCGGTCACCGACCCCTCCGCGGCCTCCTCGGGTGTCAACTGGGTGCTTTTTCTGCGCATCGCCAGATGGACCGCACCGATGATCCCGACCAGGATCAGAACGGAAGTGAGTTCAAACACCAGCAAGTGGTTATGGAACAGCTCGAGTCCGAAAGCAGCGATTCCGCCGTGAGAAATCGGAACCTCGACCATCGCCGGGATCCCCCCGGCGACCGACAGCCGTTCGATTTCAGCGGAGTGTGATATGGCAAACGCCAGTAGCGAGAAGAGAAGCAGCGAAACACCCGCTGCAAAGGCCTTTTCTACCGATCCGCCCTCATCGGGCAAGTCACCCTCTCGCGGATTGATCAGCATGATGACAAATAGGTATAGAACCATGATGGCACCTGCGTAGACCAGAAGTTGCATGAAGCCAAGGAATGGGGCATCGAGCAACATGAAAATCACCGACACGGCGCCGAACACTACGATCAGGAAGAGAGCTGAGTAGATCGGATTACGACGGGTGACGACAAGAATTGCACTGACGATCGCTATGATGGCAGCGAAGCTGTACACCAGATGTTCGAGCCAGGGGCTTAGCACTTCAATCTCCTCCTCTTGTCCTCGATGTATTGCCTGACATCACAGGGACAGGAGCTTCTCTTTGTCGTAAATTTTTTCGCCACGAGTTCGCGAAGGGATGTTGTAAACAGGCGTGAGTTCGATGGCGTCGCAAGGGCATGCCTCCTCACACATCCCACAGTAAATGCACCGCATCATGTCTATGTTGAAGAGTCTGGGTCGCTTTTCGCGATCGTCCCAGGGTGCTTCTTCGGCGATGATTTCGATGCAGTGAGCAGGACAGGCGGTGGAGCACATGAAGCAAGCAACGCACTTTTCACGACCCAGTTCGTCCCTCTTGAGGCGGTGTTCCCCACGGTATCCAGGATAGGGAGTTCGTTTTTCGTCCGGGTAGTGAATTGTGTTTGGCTCGCGACGCATGACGTGAGCCAGGGTGTTGGCGAGGCCCTTGGCCACCGGAATGGCAAAGCTGGCCTTCTCCCGCGCCTCGGAAGTGGCCGTTTCCCTGGTTTCCTTCTTCTCGCTGGCATCGTCATGATTGGCCATGAGAACTCCGTTCTTACTCTGGCCCTACCACGGTAGGGGGATCAGCCAGTTCCAGCCCAGAACTCCCGATACGGCGGTGAGTCCGAGATTGAGCAGTGAAATGGGTATGAACACCTTCCAGCCGATGTTCATCAACTGGTCGTAGCGAAATCTGGGAAGAGTCCAACGTACCCAGATGTAGAAAAACAGCAGCAAAATCACCTTCGTTGAAAAGATGAGCACGCTCAGGGCGATGTCGCCTGCGGTGGGAGATGTCTGGATTTCAATCCATGGCAGACTCCAGCCGCCCAGGAACATCGTGACCATCAGGCCCGACATCGTGATCATGGCGACGTATTCACCCATGAAGAAGGTGGCGAACTTCAAACCGCTGTATTCGGTATGAAAGCCGCCCACCAGTTCAGCTTCGCACTCTGGTAGATCAAAGGGCAGTCGATTGGTCTCGGCGAATGCCGCGATCAGAAAGACAACCGCAGCGATCGGTTGCTGGAACAGATTCCATTGCATCAATCCAAGGGTGGTGGCTCCCCATTGCTGCCGGACGATTTGATTCAAATCGACGGTTTCTGCAGTCATCAAGATGGCGATGATCGACAGTCCAAGTGCTACTTCGTAACTGATCATCTGTGCAGAGGCGCGCAGGCCGCCGAGCAATGAGTACTTGTTGTTGGAGGCCCAGCCGCCAAATGCCAGTCCGTAAACTGAAAATCCGGAGATGGTCAGGAGAAAGATGACTCCGACCCCGAAGGAGGCTACCTGCAGGTCCTGTCCGACCGGGATCACCGCGAAGGCGAGGATCGCCGGGGCGTATACCAGAAAGGGAGCCAGGCGATAGATCCACTTGTCAGATCCTTGTGGTGTCAGGTCTTCCTTGAACGCGAGTTTGATGACATCGGCAAGTGGTTGAAGGAGTCCTACCGGTCCCACCCGGTTAGGACCGATCCGATCCTGGATCCAGGCGGAGATTCTCCGCTCAAAGTAGACGAGAGCCGGTACGATCTGCAGCACGACACCGAAGATGATGACCGCTTTCAGGATCGCAATCGCGAATACCCAGAGACCGCTATCCATCATCATGAATTCCCTTCCGTACCAACAGTGGCAGGGGGACTCGACAGGGGTAACCCGGCAGAACCGAGTTCACTATGAGTATGTCCAGAAAATGCATCGCTGTTCTGGGCAAGTTCTCGGAAGATTCCTGTTGCTGATAGAGAGCGATTTCTGGTTTCTGTAGAGATCTGGTATTCCTGAAGTCGCACCAGCTCCGTGCTGAATGGATGCTGGTCCGGTTTCCAGCAAGATCGGGCACGCTGGAGTCGATCATCTTCATTGATCCAGGTGCCTTCTTTTTCCAGGGGTGCCGTGGCCGGCAGGACGAGGGAAGCGTTGTTGAGCCAATCACCTTCCATCACGGAAAACGCGATGTGGGTATCCGCCTTCCCTGCTGCATCGATCCACTTCTTTCCAGGACCATCCTGTGACGGCCCACCGTGGAAGGTCACCATAGTCGATATGGTGCCCTTGCTCAGAGCGGTGAGCAGTCTTTTTGCATCATTGGCAAAAACCTTGGAACCAAAGATCTGTTCAGCCCCGTTGCGATTCGGGTGCTTGGCCGCACTGATGGTGAATCCTCCAGGGAAGTTTTCTTCATCTCCGTCTGGTGGCAACCACCCGCCTACGATGGATCCAGGGAGGGAGGAGGCGATGCTGTTGACCAGGTGCAGCTCTTCGCAGGTGAGGAACGGGTCGATCAGAAATCCGACCTTATCTGATTCGGATAGCAACTGGATCATCTCGGTCGTTGCCTCTCGATCATCGAGATCCTGTCTGGCATTCCGTGCTGTCGATAAGCGTTGCTCCGAGTAAAGATGTCTCCAGCCGTACCTGCCGTGGTCGCACATCCACCAGTCGTTGACATCGAGATTCTCTCTCGGCATCAGGCGTTTGACGTATCCGTCCAGGGTCTCGACCTCGATATTGCATCCTCTGGCACAGCCGCCACAGACTGAATCCCTGCGGTCCATATTCCAGACTCTCGCTTCAAATTTGAAGTCGTCAGAGATCAGTGCGCCAACGGGACAGATATCGACAGTGTTCCCCGCCATGGCGTTGTCGATGGGGATTCCCGGGAATACATCGACCACCGATCGATCTCCTCTTTCAACAACACACAGTTCGCTGGTGCCGCTGATTTCATCGCAAAAGCGAACACAGCGCGTGCACACGATGCAGCGATTTCCCCAGATGGAGATGGTGGGGCCAAGTTCCTTGGTATGGCGAATATTCTTGTCCTCGACGAATCGACTTCGATCGGGGCCGTGGGTGTAGGAATGATCTTGCAGGACGCATTCGCCCGCCTTGTCGCAAACCGGGCAATCAAGTGGGTGATTGATCAGTTGGAATTCCATCACCGAGTTCCTGGCATCCACCGCCAGATCACTTTCGGTTTCTATCTCCAGTCCTTCGGCGATTCTTTCCGAGCAGGATATGATGGGCTTGGGTGAACGATTGCTCTCCACCATGCAGATCCGACAATTTCCTGCGATGCTGAGACCTGGGTGGTAACAGAAGCATGGAATCTCGACACCGTGCTCCTTGGCCGCCTCCATGATGGTCATCCCTGTGGGGTTTTCTACTTCTTGCCCATTGAGCTGCCAGCGTGTCACTGAGGTTTTTTCATCAGGCATGAGAAGCCGCTCCTCCCACTGTAGAAGAGTGACGTTTCTTCCAGGCAGGACTGCCGCCATTCTCAATCGCTGCAACGAAGTCGTCCTTGAATTTCTTTACAATTGACTCTGCCGGGAATGCTGCCGCATCTGCCAGGGCGCAGATGGTCTTGCCGACCATCCGGTCACAGACATCGACGATCAGGTCGAGGTCATCCCGGCGACCTTCCCCATGTGCAATGCGATGGACGATCTTCTCCAGCCACCCGGTTCCCTCCCGGCAGGGAGTGCATTGCCCGCACGATTCATGGTGATAGAACCTCATCACATTGAGTAACGCATCGACCATGCATGTCGTGTCATCCATCACGATGACTCCCGCAGATCCAAGCATCGTGCCGGCAGCGGCCAGCGATTCGATATCCATTGCGACGTCACACTCGTCTGCGGTGAGGACGTGAGCTGAAGAACCACCGGGGATGACAGCCTTCAGTTTTCGTCCTTTCCAGACCCCTCCTGCGTGCTTGTCGATGAGGGTTCGAAGAGAAACTCCCATCGGCAGTTCAAAGGTTCCTGGATTTTCAACATGACCACTGACGCAGAACAACTTGGGTCCCGGTGAATTCTCTGGCCCGATCTTGGTGTATTCCTTGGCGCCGATTTCGAGGATGTAGGGCAAATTCGCCAGGGTTTCGACATTGTTCACGACGGTGGGGCAGCCAAAAACACCTTCCACGGCAGGGAAGGGCGGTTTCAACTTGGGTTGTCCTCGGTCGCCCTCCAGGGAGGTCAGCATCCCCGTTTCTTCACCGCAGATGTAGGCTCCGGCACCACGATGGACAGTGACATCGATTTTGAGTCCTGATCCGAGGCTATCGTCGCCAAGGATTCCCGCCTTGTACGCCTCATCGACCGCCTGCTGGAGGCGCTGTGTGGCGAACACGAATTCACCTCGGATGTAGATGTAGGCGGTCTCGATCCCCACCGCCTTGCAGCAGATGACGATGCCCTCCAGCAGTAAGTGAGGGCATTTTTCCATGATGACCCGGTCCTTGAAGGTTCCCGGTTCAGATTCATCGGCATTGACCACCAGGTATTTGGGTTTGTCAGTCTGTTTGGGAACGAATCCCCATTTGACTCCCGTCGGGAACCCCGCACCTCCACGACCGCGCAGATTGGAGGCCTTGACCTCCTCGATCAGGTCATCGGGTTTCCATTTCTTGAGAGCCTTTGCTGCTTGCTTGTATCCACCCTGCTTCTTGTAGAAGGCCAGGGTATGGCAATTCTTCTTGTCGATGTGCTCGGTGAAGATCTTCTTGAAAGCCATCAGTTACCTTCCTGCGCCGCTTCGGCTCGAAGCTGTTCGATGAGCTGGTCGACATCTTCCAGCGAAAGGTCTTCATGGTAATCATCATTACACTGGAGCATCGGAGCCGTATCACAGGAGCCAAGGCACTCGACCTTGGAGAGGCTGAAGTGACCACACTCGGATGTTTCACCCGGTTTGATTCCGATCCGTTCCGTGATTCGCTGGACCACCTCTTCCGATCCTCGCAGGGCACAGGAGAGAGTACTGCACACCTGGATGTGATAGGTCCCGGTGCCAGCGCGGCGGTAATGCGTGTAAAAAGTGACGACTCCGAAGACGAACGCTGGAGGAATTTCCATCAGGTCAGCGACGAATCGCATTTCGGGGATTCCCAGCACTCCAAACTCTTCCTCAGCGAGCCTCAAAGTCGGAAGTAATGCTGCTTTTCGCGTCGGGTAACGCGTGAGCAACCACTTGTATTGCTTCTTGGTCTTGGGGGAGAAGGAGAGAGTATTTTCCAAAATTAGTCCTATCTGTCCAGCTCGCCTGCGATGACGTGAAAACTAGAGAGAACAGCAACAGCATCGGAAAGCATTCCGCCTTCAACGAGGCGGGGGAAGATGGCGTAGTTGTACAGGGATGGTGGTCGGACCCGCAGACGGTAGGCGGTATCACTTCCATCCGAATGAATGAAGTAGCCCAGTTCGCCACAGGGAGCCTCGGTCGCACTGTAGATGGAGGAGCCTGGTTTCGGCTGGATTCCGTGTCCCAGCATCACCAGCTTGAAGTGGTGAATGAGGGATTCCATGTCGTTATGAACCGCATCCTTGGCTGGCAGGCTGGTCTTGAAATCATCATGGACGACCGGTCCGCCTGGAAGGGTCGCCATCGCCTGGCGAATGATCTCCAGGGATTGCTCAATCTCTTCCATTCGT
Organism: Planctomycetota bacterium; assembly: GCA_036125855.1. Taxonomy (GTDB): domain Bacteria; phylum Planctomycetota; class UBA8108; order UBA1146; family UBA1146; genus UBA1146. Next base: position 47,484 of record JAYZTT010000005.1, on the reverse strand, counting down.
TGCATGTAGCGTGAGAAAGAATCGCCCTCCGACTGTACCGGAACCTTGAAGTCATACTGGTCATAACCGAGGTAGGGAGAATCCCGGCGGACATCGATATCAAGACCGCTGGCCCTGGCGATGGGTCCAGTGATTCCCCAGGAGAGCGCTTGCTCCTCGGTGACGACTCCGATCTCCTTGACGCGATCAACGAAGATCTTGTTATTGAGAAGCATCATGTGGATCTCCTCAACGAGCGGAGGAAATTCGTCGAGGAAGGAATAAACCAGATCCGGGAAAAACTCTGGAACATCACGGATGATGCCACCGACGCGAGTCCATGAGGTGGTCAGACGCGCACCGCAGACCGCCTCGATGATGTCATAAACCAGTTCTCTCTTCTCGAATGCCCACAGCATCACGCTGAAGGCTCCGAGGTCCATTCCTTGCAATCCTACGCACAGGATGTGGTCAGCGATTCTGGACAGCTCTGACATGATCACGCGCAACGAGGCACATCGAGGGGGAACGTCGATGCCGAGCAGATCTTCCACCGCTACCGAGTACCCGACGTTGTTGTTGATGGCGGAGAGGTAGTTCATCCGGTCGGAAACGGTAACCCACTGCTGGTAGGTCATGTTTTCGCCCAGTTTTTCGAAGCCGGTATGGAGGAACCCAATTTCGACATCCGCTTCCGAGATGGTTTCACCCTCGAGAGTGAATATGCTTCGAAGGGTGCCGTGGGTCGCAGGATGCTGGGGCCCGAAGTTCATGACCAGGCGACCATCGCCGGTCTCGTCGACCAGATTCATCGCTGCAGGGGAGGTGGTTCCCGCGCGATGGTCACGCCAACCTTTTTCCAGTTCCTTTTTCAGTGTCTTGGCGGATGGGACCTGGGTGTCCCTTCCTTCACTGGCGGGGCTTGGAGTCACGTCGGACCTCCTCATTGTATTCAGGAGTGTGCATCCCTCGGCCAATGCTTGTCGGGTAATCGGTAGGTTCCTCTTCGACCATCTGGTCACCGCGTGGTACGACCCGCGGGAACTGACGCCGCTCCTGTTTTCCTGTCAGCGGGTAGTCCTTGAGGAGTGGGAAGGCTGGGTAGTCTTCTGGCATCAAGAATCTTCTGAGGTCTGGATTGCCTTCGAAGACGATACCAAACATATCGTGAGTTTCTCTCTCGCCCCAGCGCGCTGAATCCCACAGATCATAGACTGACTCGAGACTCGGTTCGTTTTCGCTGAGCCATGCGTGTAGCCGGAATTGATGGGGTTGGTCGCCGAGACGTCTCAGCACGTAAACGATTTCGAAACGTTCCGGGGTGTCTGTTCCCAGGTGGTCGATGGCAGTGACATCGACGAGGAATTGATAGCCCTGTTCATTCTTGAAATTTTCCAGGAGCGCTCGATGGTCAGGGACCATGCAGCGAAGCTGAGTCTGCCCCTGGTGCTCGAGTGTATCGAGGATCATCTTCTGCAGAGGAGTGGGCAGGGCGGCGTGAGGCGGGTATTTCTTGGCCATATTAGCTGCCGTGCTTTCCACTGTCGAAGGTCTCTTCTCCCACCAGTTTTTGTATCTCAAAGACAGCATCGAGCAGTGATTCTGGCCTTGGCGGACAGCCAGGAACGTAGACGTCGACCGGGATGAACTGATCGACTCCCTGGATCAGAGTGTAGGTGTCAAAGACACCACCGCAGGAAGCGCAGGCTCCCATCGAGATCACCCATTTCGGTTCCGGCATCTGGCGATAGATCTTTTGCAGAACCGGCATCATCTTTAATGAGATTCTTCCACTGACGATCAGGAGGTCGGCTTGTCGTGGAGAAAAGCGCACAACTTCGGCACCAAACCGTGAGATGTCATACCGCCCGGAAAAGGTTGCCATCATTTCGATAGCGCAACAGGCGGTGCCAAACGGCATTGGCCACAGGGCATTCTTTCGCCCCCAGTTGACGATGGTGTTGACGGTGGTGGTGAGGAACCCTTCGCCACCAAGTAGACTCTCTAGTCCCATTCGAGTGCTCCTCTCTTCCAGAGGTAGATCAGACCGCCGGAGAGAACAAAGATGAAGGCTCCCATTTCAGCGAGGCCGATGAGCCCCAGGTCTTTGAATACCACGGCATAGGGCAACAAAAATACGGTCTCGATATCAAACAGAATGAAGAGGATGGCAACCAGGTAAAACTTGACGGTGAAAGGTTCGCGAGCACTGTCGAGTAGCGGCACCCCACATTCGTAGATGCCTTCCTTCTGGGAATCGTTTCTTCTGGGTCCGAGCACCTCGGAAAGCAGCAGCAGAGCGAGGCCGACAATGATGGCGACAGCGGCAAAAACAGACAGTGCCAGGAGGTCGGTGGAATCACCAAATTGAGTATCGCTGATTGCCAGAAACGGGGTGAATCCCGCGCTCGGTAGGCTGATCAAAGAGGTGTTGACCAAGAATCCTCCCTCTCACCGTTGGCTTCAACTGGAGTCAGAGCAGCAGCGAATCTGGCTGCGGAGGTGGTGGACCACTCCTGCAGTCGTGTAGGAAGATTCTATGCCAAGGGGGCAACGGGGAAAGAGAACTCGGCGGAATTCCGAGAACCAAAATGGAGAGGATTCAGGACCTTTACGTTCAGGCCTGGAGCGAACCGGGAAGCTGTTCCATGAGTTTCAGGATCGAAGTGATCGGAATCTGACCGACCGGAGCGATGTTCCAGCCAAGGGGGCCCAGATCCTGTGGATCTCCTTCATTTTCAACCAGTTCTGACTGGATCGTGGAGAGGATCTCCATCGACTTTTGCAGGCACTCCTTCATCGGCAGGGCGGCCAGATCTTGCTCCAGGCGGTCATCGATTTTGACGCCCAGGTACCGAAGAAATGCCAGATTCCGTTGCCTGCGCACCGGGCACAGACTCACCAGCATCGGCAGTTTCCGGGCGGAACAGCCGTTCGCCAGCAGCTCCTTTCGGAGTTGGATGATGTCCGATGGGTCGAAAATGATCTGGGTGGTGAAGAAATTGGCACCGTTCTGGCTCTTGTCTTCCATTCGAGCCGATTCCGGGATGGGGCTGCCCTCTCGTCCCGGGATACAGATATTGCCGATCTTGAGGCGATCACTTGAAAAATCGTTGCGGAACGCGGCATTTGCCTCACTGACGGAGGGGCCTGCCCACTCTTTTCGATCATGGGGGGCACCAACCAGGACCACATTTTGAATGCCAAATCCCGCCACCGTTTCACGGATCCAGTCCATCTGGGCGGCGAGCGGTTCAAAGGCCACCACGCGATTGACGATCACCGGCAGACCGAGTTCATCCTGGATTCTTCGGCCCAGTTCCCTCGGTTCCATGCGCGGGGCGAAGCTCTGAACCCGGACCCCACGATCGTTACGGTTTTCCTCGTCGATGATTTCTGGAATGTTGATGGCATCGAAATCGCCATTAGCGACCAGTCTTCGGACTCGAGAGATTCGACTGTATAGGCCCTCCAACCCGCTCTTGAGGGTCGGGGGAACTACTTCCAGGACTGTTGATCCACCAGGTGCCCATTCCATCTATTCCTCCTGTCAGTGACTTAAGTCATGTATCCCGATTTTATGGGGTATCTCAGGAATTAGCTTCTTCAAATCGTTGCGCAACTTTGTCCCAGTCGACCACGTTCCAGAACGCATCAATGTAGTCTGGTCGGCGGTTCTGGTAATTCAGGTAGTAAGCGTGTTCCCACACATCAAGGCCCAGCAGTGGCTTTCCGACTCGATCTGAAAAACCGGGCATCAACGGATTGTCTTGATTGGCAGTTGAACAGACTTCTACTGCTCCGCCATCGGCTGCGATGAGCCACGCCCAGCCACTGCCAAAGCGAGTTTTTCCAGCGGTGGAAAAGGCTTCCTGGAAGCCTCCGAAGTTGCCAAAAGCGCCATCGATGGCCGCTGCCAGGTTTCCACCTGGAACTCCGCCACCGCTGGGACTCATCGACTCCCAGAACATGCTGTGGTTGTAATGACCTCCACCATTATTACGGACCGCCCCGAGAATCGAATCGGGAACCTCCTGGATGTTGCGGCAGAGATCTGCGATGTCGCAGTCCTGCAGCGTCGGGTGATCTTCCAGGGCGCCGTTGAGGTTGCTGATGTAAGTGGCGTGGTGTTTGCCGTGGTGGATTTCCATCGTTTTCGCATCGATGTGGGGCTCTAGCGCGTCAGATGAATAGTTGAGGTCAGGTAGCTGAAATGTCATCGGTTCTCCTTCGTGTTGGTTGTTTGGGTGCCAGTTACGGCCCTCCCCCTGAAGGAGACTAAAGGGCAGATATGGCGGAATCAACTGAAGAACGTAGCTGTCTGCAGGTTCGCTTGTCACTGTCGACAGGAAACCGATCCGCTTCACGATGGCGTTGATTCGGTCCCTGAAACGATTCGCATCGGTGGCTAAAAGATCACAGGCAGCCGAGATCGTCGTCGGTGGGATCCTCAGCCGGCTCGGGGAACGGTGCCGGAGGAGGTGCTCCACCAGAGAACAGGTGCGAGAGCACGAAGATCACGTCGGAGATATCGAGGTTGCCGTCGTCATTGGCGTCCGCAGCATCCTGGCAGGGGAGTGATGCTCCCAGCCAGTTTCCGGCGATGATGGTTTCTGCATCCGAAATATCGATACTGGCATCGAGATTCGCATCGCCGCGGATGAAATGATCACTCCACGTCACGGTCGAGTCGATCAGGTTATCGACAGGTGTCTGGTCGACGAACGATTCTCCCGGAACCAGATGGAAGTTCCAGGCACCTGGTGCCGTCTCGGGTCGAGCGATGATCAGTTCGCCGAGAATCGCTCCCGACAGCGATGGAACGGCTCCCCCGGTCGCGGTCAGCGTCAGTCGAACTCCGGTAGCGGTCGCTTCCTCCACCAGGGTCCATTCACCCTGGGTGAGGTCGTCGAATTCAGATCCTTCGATGCGGAGCTCGCAAACGATCCATTCATCGTATTCCAGTCCCATTGTGAATTCGGTTGCCGGGGCATCTGTCCACACGCGAAGCGGCAGACTCAGGGTCGTATCGAGGGCAGATCCCTGGCGACTTTCGATCAGGTACAGCGGGAAATCGTAGGCCGTGATGTTGCCCGGAATGACAACCGGGATCACCGTGTTGCCCAGAACAGAGGTCAGCAGCAGAGGACTTGCTTCATTGGAGACACCCCCGACACCGGATCCAACCGATCCACCGACCGGAATCAGATCGGAATCGTTGAGTGACATCTTGATGTAAGCAGCCAGCACGCCGATGCCAGCGGGAAGGCCCTCACCACCGGCATAGATGACCTGGATTCCGAAGAATGGTGGAGTACTGGGACTGGTGATGGGAATCGGAGTCAGATTTTCACTGGCGGTACCCGCGAATTCGATCCCGGTGAAGGCGAGCACTAACTCATCGTATTCCAGGCCCATCTGCCAGGAAATAATATCGACGTCACTGGTGATCAGGACCGGAACCCAGGCGAAGTCCTCGCCGGGAAAGATGACGGCATCACCGAGTTCGATGATGGGATCGTCGGGACCTCCTGCCGCGACTTGAGCTGGCAACGGCTCATGAACTGCGGTGGTGAGCGCAAGGATCAGAAGCAAGGAGCAGAAGAGCAGGCGATGACAGCAGCCCAGCACGCTTCCCGTGGGAAAGCGATGGATGTCTTCTCGGCGTATCGCAGTTGCTCGGCGTGCCACCTGCACACTCCTGTCGACGACCAACCAGCAGGCCAGTCTGGGACTCTCGGAGACGGATCTAGCCATTTTCCACCCGGAAATCGCAGCGATCCGATCCCTTGATTCTAACTGCCCCTGGATGCGTGTAAAGCAGCGCGGTGGGCAGGTTTCCGTAGCTTTCGGCACCCTTGACACGGCAACGGTGCACACCTAGGTTCATCCGGAAGTCGCAGAAGATGGGACCCATCCATCGGAAAAAACCCTGGTTTGATGGCGATGACCAGCAACCGGGAATCCGACAGAGTTCGAGGTCAGTCTCGTAACTAGTTTCGAATAAGGGGTTTACGTGAGTTCTGTTGAGCCAGATAACGAGCCTGAAATCGCCCTGGATGGGGAATTCCCGGCGTTTCTCGAATCCGCGAGTCCGCGGCTTCAGCAGCGGATCTCGGATCGAATCGACCAGGTTCAGCTCGAATCGTTGCAATCGGCTCTGCGCCACGCGACTTCCGGTGGCAAGCGGTTCCGTCCGCTCCTCTGTTCCTGGTTCGGTCAGGGTCTCGGCGCTGCGGTCGAGGTGGTCGAGGCGGTTTCGTGCCTGACCGAGTGGCTCCATAGCGCCTTCCTGATTCAGGACGACATCCAGGACGGCGATCAATGGCGCCGTGATCGGCCCACCCTGTGGAAAAGCCATGGCATCGAGACCGCACTGAATGCTGCGGACTGGTTGCTGGCCGAGGTCTATGGCGAGGTGAGCCGAGTTGAAATCTCGGACCAACAACGTTCCAGGTTACTGGATGCGGTGCAAGACGTGCACCGCAGAACGGTGCTCGGGCAGCAATTTGATCTGATCGGAAGAGGTGATCCGACCTTCGATCTGGATCGTTATCAACAAGCGGTGCAGGCCAAGACCGGCAGATATCTGGCGCTCGGCCTGGTGGCCAGCGCCATCGTGGCAGCTCTGGAACAGGAATCGGTCGATTCGCTGTGGGATGTCGGAGACCAGCTGGGCCCGGCTTTCCAGATACAGGATGACCTGCTCGATCTGTCTCGTAGCAAGGGGCGTGGTGGAGAGGTGGGTAACGATATCCGGGAAGGTAAGCCCTCAATACTCTATGCCCATGCTCTGGAGGTAGGGGAGCTTTCTGATGGAGACCGTGATCAATTGATCCAGGTGATGAACAAGTCACGTTCAGAAACCACTACCCAGGATGTTGATTGGGTCATCACTTTGTTCCAGCAGTGCGGTTCTGTAGAGTTTGCAAGAGAGCAGGCAAGTACCAGAGCTCAGGAGGGGATCCGGCTCTTTGGTGACACACCCGGGGTCACACGGGAACTTTGTGATCAGTTTGCGAGTATCGCTCGCTTCGCAGCGGAGAGGAACAAGTAGTTGAGTTCCAGCAATCAGCAAATCATGGTCATCTTTGGCGGTGACTGGGGCGAACGTGAAGTTTCCATCCGAAGTGCCAGGGAGGTGATCGGCTGGCTTGTTGAAGCGGAGTTCGAGCCTGTCCCTGTTCGCTGGGATCAGAAGGGTTGGGTGGTTTGCACGACACCTGATCTGAAAGAAGTGGGTGACCTCTGGGATCCGATAGAACTGCTTCAAAACCAGCGGCGAGATGGTGTTGGCATCGTATTCAACTGCCTCCACGGCGGCGCTGGAGAAGACGGTACCCTTGCCGGATTGCTCTCGATGTTCCACATGGCCCATACCGGATCCGGCGTTACCGGTAGTGCAGTCTCCTCTTGCAAGATCACATTTCGCCAGAGGATGCGAGGGATCGGTCTTCGAGTGCCGACCGGTGCGGTGGTTCACGAAGAAGTTTGGGATCGCCATCAATCAGATGTACTGAACGGTGTTGATCGCGAGATCCATTATCCATGCTTCGTGAAAACTCCTCATGGTGGATCCTCTCAAGGCGTTTACAAGGTCGATGATCGCCCCGCATTGATGGATGCGATTCGCACCGTCTTCGAGAAATCGAGGATGGCACTGGTGGAGAAGTTAGTGGTCGGGAGGGAGATTTCGGTTCCTTGTCTTGGTGGAAGAAAAGGGGTGCTGCCCCAGGTTCTACAGCCGGTTGAGATCATCCTTCCGCCCGATCAATTCTTCAGCGAGGCGATCAAGTACGAGGAGCAGATGAGAGACAGGCGAGAGATCATCTGTCCGGCTGATCTGAATGCCGAGCAATGGCACGATCTCGCCCGTGAGATCCGCCAGATGCACCTCGAGTTGCAACTCGGAACTGCGAGTCGGACCGATTTGATCCTGGATCAGGACAACAACCCTGTATATATCGAAACAAACACCGTTCCCGGTATGACGAAGGACAGCCTGTTCCCCTTATCTGCCAGGAAGACCGGCATGAAAGGGGCTGAACTGATGCAAAAGATGGTCGATATCGCAGTCCATGATCATTTCGCGAGGTGGAGCGGTGCTGCCAGTGCAACTTGAGATCCCCGGGGGAGGGGATCTTGAGGCGGTGATCGAACTGGTTGAGGGAGCAGGGTCGATTCTCCTCGAGCAGGATTCGATGAATCTGAAGATAGAGATGAAAGGTTTTCGAGACCTGGTCACCGAGGCCGATCATGCGTCGGAGTCATTTCTGATCGAGGGACTTGAGACTCTGTTTCCCCGGGATTCGATTCTCGCCGAAGAATCTGGTGACGTCTCGATTCGAGGAGATCGTTGCTGGATTCTTGATCCTCTGGACGGGACCACGAATTATTCACATCGGCATCCTTTTTATTGTGTTTCTGCCGGCCTGGTAGTTGAGGAGATTCCGATTGCTGCCGTGACTCATGCTCCGGTCCTGAAGAAAACCTGGTGGGCAATACGATCTGGCGGTTGCTGGTGCCGGGACCTGCTGAACAACACCCAGGATCCGGTACAAGTTGAGCCGGTCGCAGACCTTTCTGAATCATTGCTGGCGACCGGGTTCAGTTATCAACGAAGGGAACTGGACCATGGTGGGTTGGAGGTGTTCGAGTCGCTGCTGAGAAAGGCCCGGGAGATCAGAAGAGGAGGAAGTGCCTGTCTCGATCTGGCTCATACAGCCTGCGGAGTTTTTCAGGGATTCTGGGAGTTTCACCTGGCACCTCATGATGTTGCTGCTGGTGCACTGCTGGTCACCGAGGCTGGAGGCATCGTTACCGATTCGACCGGTGGTGATGATTGGCTAAGGGGCGGCAGTATCGTTGCCGCGCCCCCGGGGTTGCATCCTTTGTTGCTGGCTGCGGTCTCTTCAGCAACTCCTCCCGGGTTTCACGCCGGTAAAGATCGATGAGCTCCCGCCAAGGAAGACCCTTGATCGTCAGGGGAGCCAGGGAAAACAATCTCAAGTCCATCGATGTTGAGATTCCGAGGGATCGCTTCGTCGTGGTCACCGGAATCAGTGGTTCAGGGAAATCGACGCTGGCTCACGGGATCATCTGTCGTGAGGGGCAGCGTCGATTTGTCGAGAGCCTCAGTGCCTATGCCCGTCAATATCTTGGGCGTCTTGATCGGCCGAAGGTGGAGACGGTGGAGGGGCTCAGCCCCACCATTTCCATAGATCAGAAGACAATTTCCCGCAACCCACGATCGACGGTCGGCACCATCACCGAAATCCTCGACTTGCTGCGCTTGCTCTATTCTCGACTGGGAGTTCCATATTGCCCGAAATGTGGTGAGGCGGTGGAAGGGCGCAGTCGAGACCAGATCGTCAGTCATGCCTGGGATCATCACAGTGGTGAGGAGGTTCTGGTTTGCGCTCCCATCGTCCTGGAGAGAAAAGGTGAATACCGCAAAGAAATCGAGGATCTACGGAGTCAGGGATTTGCCCGTGTTCGTATCGATGGGCAATTGCTGCGACTTGCTGATGAGATCACTCTTGCGCGATATGAACGGCATACCATCGAGGTCGTACTCGACAAGGTAAAACTCGAGGAGGGAAAGCGAGGAAGATTCGCGGAATCGGTGGAGAAGGCTCTCGGTATCTCCGATGGGCTGGTGAATATCGTCTGCGGTGATTCTTCCCGGATCTTCTCCAGTCGTTTTGGTTGTCTTGCCTGTTCACTTTCCTTTCCGGAGATGGAGCCGAGGCTTTTTTCCTTCAACAGTCCGCAAGGAGCTTGCCAGCGCTGCGATGGCCTGGGCAGGAGAAGATCTCCAGATGTGAAGATCCTGGTCAAGGATCCACAGCTATCGATCGCAGATGGAGCATTGAATCTACGCCGCCAGGGGAGAGTGATTCGAGGGATTTCGGTCCGCTGGTCCCAGCTCGAAAAGGTTGCGCGCCTCGAGAGAATCTCGCTCGATAGGCCCTGGCGAAAGCTATCAGATCGAGCTCGCAAGTTGCTGGTGGAAGGGTCGGAGGCGGTCGGTGCCAGTTCAGAATGGCCCGGTTTTATCCAGCTGATGGAGGAGGCCTATGATCTGGAAGGTGGGCGAGAACTGGAGCGGATGATGCCCTGGTCCGAATGCGGTTCCTGTGAAGGGAGCCGACTCCATTCACTGCCTCGTGCGGTTCGATATCGAGATCTTGGAATCGATCAGGTCTGTTCGATGACGGTCATCGAGGCCCGGGCTTTCTTTGCCAATCTGCGACTGGCACCCGATGAAGAACGTATTGGCCAGTCACTTTTCCCGGAGATCGTGTCGCGTCTGGAGTTCATGGAGAGGGTCGGCCTTGGGTATCTGGCTCTGAATCGATCTGCCGACACCCTTTCGGGAGGAGAAGCACAAAGGATTCGATTGGCCAGTCAACTCGGCAGTGGCTTGCGCGGTGTCCTGTACGTTCTGGATGAACCAACCATCGGTCTTCATCCGGCAGATAATCAGTCGCTGCTTGAAATGTTGCGGGGGTTGAGAGACCTCGGAAATTCATTACTGGTGGTCGAGCATGATCGGAGCACGATTGCCAGTGCCGATCACGTCATAGACATCGGACCTGGAGCCGGCACGAAAGGCGGGGAGCTGGTCGCCGATGGTTCGGTCACCGCGATTCGAAAAGAAACCAGATCGATCACGGGCCAGTTCCTGGCTGGAAAGCAACAGATCGAGATACCTTCCCAGCGCAGGGATCGATCTGGGAGTGTCGTCATTCATGGCGCCAGGATGCACAACCTCAAGGATATCGATGTAGATATCCCTCTCGCCTCTCTGGTTGCCGTGACGGGAGCCAGCGGTTCGGGAAAGAGCACACTGGTCCAGGGGATTCTGCTGCCGGCACTGGCCAACCATCTCGGGCTGGTCACGGATCCTCCCGGTGATCATGATCGAATCGACGGACTCGATCAGATCGACAAGATGATCCGCATCGACCAGAGCCCCATCGGTCGGACTCCTCGATCCAATCCCGGGACTTACACCAAGGCCCTTGATGATATTCGCGATTTGTTTGCAAGGACTCCCGAGGCGCGTGCCAGAGGATGGAAAAAGGGAAGATTCTCGTTCAATGTCAAAGGCGGCCGCTGCGAGGCTTGTGAGGGAGCCGGGGTCATCACGATCTCGATGCAGTTCATGGCCGATATCTCGGTTGTCTGTGAGGAATGCAACGGCTCTCGTTTCAACGACGAGACTCGCACCGTTCGTTGGCGTGGCCATGACATCTCAGAAGTTCTGGCGCTCTCGATAGAGCAAGCTGCACAACTGTTCGCTGATATTCCTCAGGTTCACAGAACTCTCGACACATTACTGCAGGTCGGATTGGATTACGTTTCTCTCGGACAACCGAGTACGACCCTCTCCGGGGGGGAAGCTCAGCGGGTGAAGCTGGCTACCGAACTGCGAAAGCGTGGCACCGGCAATACCCTTTACGTTCTGGATGAGCCAACCACCGGGCTTCATTTTGCTGATATCCAGCGACTCCTCGGTTGCCTTCACGCACTGGTAGATCGTGGCAATACGGTTCTGGTCATCGAGCATTGCATGGACGTGGTATTGCAGGCAGATCATGTCATCGACCTTGGTCCTGGTGGTGGCCAGGATGGTGGGAAGGTAGTAGCCAGTGGAACGCCGGAACAGATTGCGAGGTCGGGAACTGCCACCGGTGACGCGTTGGCCGTGGAACTGGGACTGAAGAAATCAAGTTTCTCATCCCGTGGCAAAAAACGTGGTTCGGGCAGCGGTGAGCAGGCGGACCGGTTTTTGATCGAGGGAGCTCGCCAGAACAACCTCAAGGATGTCAGGGTCGAGATTCCAGCCGGTAAGTTCACAGTCATCACCGGCCCCAGTGGATCGGGTAAGAGCACCCTGGCGTTTGATATCTTGTTTGCCGAAGGTCAGAGAAGGTACATCGAAAGTCTGTCGACCTATGCCAGGCGGTTTCTGGGTCAGATGGATCGTGCGGAGGTCGACCGGGTGGAAGGGATTGCTCCTGCCATCGCCATCGATCAACGAAATCGCGGTTCCAACCCTCGTTCCACGGTAGCGACCTCTACCGAAATCTATGACTACCTGCGAATCCTTTTCTCGAGAGCCGGGATCGCCAGGTGCACCAGCTGCGGAGAGGACCTCGAATCGTTTACCCCGGCAGCTGCCAGTAAAAGGATTCTCGATGACCGTGAGGGTCAGCCGACGATTCTCCTGGCTCCCCTCGACAAACCATTTGGTTGCAGCACCGATCTGATTCGGGAAGGTTACGCTCGAGTCCGTGTCGATGGGAAAGTGGTTCGGATCGAGGAGCTTGAAGAGGATGCGCTGGAAAGTGCAGAGCAGGTAGAAGTGGTGGTCGATCGCATCCGCCCGGTGAGTTCCGGTCGAGCTCGGATTTCCGAAAGTGTTGAGGAAGCCTATCGAAGAGGCGGGGATCGGTTGATCGTTGCCAGCGCCGATGGCTCCGAGGCTCAAAGATTTACTCGCAGGCCATCCTGTCCTGACGGACACATGATGCTGGCAGAAGAACTGTCTCCGCGACTCTTTTCCTTCAATCACCACTCAGGTGCATGCAGCACCTGCTCGGGGTTGGGTGTTCTCAAGCAGGTCGATGCACGGTTGTTGATCACCGATCCCTCGCAACCCCTGTTCGGTGGAGCGATGGACCATCGACTCGGCTCCTGGATCGGCAGAAGAAGTGGCCGGGTTCGAAAGGTGATCGATGCCGCCCTGACAGAGCATGGCTTTGATCCTTCCGAGCCGATCAAGAAGCTCGGTGAAGAGGGGTGGCGGATCATCCTCGAGGGGACCGGAGAGATCTCGTATCCGGTGTCATATCGGACTCGTCGTGGCAGTGGTCGTCTGCGAAGGGTCACGGGATCAACCTGGGAAGGATTGTTGAAGAGAGTTTCGATCTGGCATCAAAGAGCCAATTCTCCTCGCTGGCGCAAGGCAATCGAGGATCACTTGACGATCTCTTCCTGCCCTCGATGCGGTGGAGGAAGACTGAAACCTGAATTGCTGGAGGTGCGGATCGCTGGTGAAAACATTTCAGAGGTGTGTGGTCGAACGGTAGAAGATGCCCTGAAGTTCTTCGATGATCTGAAGCTGACGGGATATCGAAAGGAAGTTGCCGACCAGGTTCATCGGGAAGTTTCAAGTCGACTGCGGTTCTTGCAGCAGGTGGGGCTCGATTACCTGGAGCTCGACCGATCTACCGAGACGCTCTCGGGAGGGGAAGCACAGCGGATTCGATTGGCAACACAGATCGGCAATCAACTTGTGGGTGTCCTGTACGTACTCGACGAGCCGACCATCGGCCTGCATGCCAGGGATGTGGATCGGTTGCTCGATTCGCTCGAAGGACTGCGCGATCAGGGGAATACCCTGGTGGTGGTCGAACATGATGGCCGAACGATCCGGAGGTCGGATCATGTGGTCGATCTGGGACCAGGAGCGGGAATTCTTGGTGGCGAGGTGGTGGCGGAAGGCGATGCGAAATCGATCGAGAAAAATGCCGATTCTCCGACGGGGAGATTCCTGTCGGGACGGGAGTCCGTTTGTCGGCTCGCGGATCGGAGGCCAGGAGATGGTGGCAAGCTGCGAATCGTCGGGGCGCAGGCGAACAACCTGACCAATATCGATGTCGAGATTCCAACAGGTGCATTCACAACGGTCACCGGAGTCAGTGGGTCAGGAAAATCGACTCTGGTGATGGACATCCTCGCGTGTGAGCTGGCAACGAAGCTGGCCGGAGCCCGTCCCGCCAGTGCCAAACATCAATCGATCGAGGGATATCAGGCTTTTGATGGGCTGGGTGTGATCAACCAGCAACCTCTGGGCAGGACGCCTGCTTCTAACGCGGCGACTTACACGGGTGTGATGGCTCCGATCAGGTCGCTGTTTGCTCGAACCGAGCTGGCACGGATGCGTGGCTGGGGGCCAGGAAGATTTTCTTTCAATGTTGCCGGAGGTCGGTGCGAATCCTGCGAAGGGAAAGGTGGACATCTGATCGAGATGCACTTTCTCAGCGATGTCTGGATTCAGTGCCAGGAATGTCGTGGGCGTAGGTATGAAAAGGAGACCCTCAAGGTTCGCTGGAAGGGAAACAACATTGCAGATGTTCTGGAAATGGATGTCCAGAACGCGTTGGTCCTTTTCGAGGACATACCTGCCATCGCCACGATGTTGAAAGCGCTGGTTGGTGTAGGACTCGGTTATCTTTCGCTTGGACAGCCGGCAACGACACTTTCTGGCGGCGAGGCACAACGTGTGAAACTGGCTTCAGAACTGGGTCGCAGGAGCAGGGGCACACGAATCTACATCCTGGATGAGCCGACCACTGGTTTGCATTTTTGCGACGTCAGTTTGCTCTTGCAGATGTTGCATCGGCTGGTGGATCGAGGGGATACCGTGGTGGTGGTAGAGCACGATCTGAACCTCATCGCATCATCTGACCACGTCATCGATATGGGTCCTGAGGGAGGCCAGGGAGGTGGGCAGATCGTCGTTGAGGGGACGCCGGAACAGGTTGCCGCTTGTCGGAAGAGTCATACTGGCAAGGTTCTCAAGGAAACCCTCAGACAGTTGCGTGACAGGAAACGTCAATCCAGGTCTGGAACCTAACGAGGAGCGGCCAGGTCGTGTGTTCGCTCCAGCAATGATTTTTCGAGATCGGCCTGACGGGTCAGGCGATCCCCGAGGAAATGCAGAGCGTTCTCCAGTTTATCGAGAATCTCCGAGTCTTCGCCTCTTCGATCGAGCAGATCACGGACCTGTTCGGTGGCTCGCCTGACCTCGAGAGCGCCTTCTGCGTATCGATTGGCACACTCGTGAAGGGCGATGAACGCGCTTTCTCGATCTCCAGGGGGATTGAGGATCCGCCACGGTCTCCTCCGTAATTCAGCGGCAAGAGCGTGCAGGTTTTCGCTGGTGTACTGGAGATTTTCGATGGTCTCGCGGAACGGGCTCCGGTTTTCATGGAGCAGTTGATGGGCGGTGATCATCATGTCTTCCGCTTTTTTTCCTGCTCGTGAAACATCGTCCAGCATCTCCGGGATCGATTGGCTATGTGCGCGTAATTCGATGAGAATTTCTTCTGCTTGCTGCAAGGAAGATAGTACTGGTGATCTACCGTCACGAATCAAGATTCGAAATTCCTCTGCCGTATCCCTGACACTGTGGCCGGCATCCCCGAGAGTTCTCAGGGTGTCATTCAATCCGTCTTCAGCACCGATCATCTCGATCAATTCGGTCAAGGTCTCGGCGGTATTACGAAGGGATTTGACGGTCCGCATGTACTCCTGAGCCGGTTCCATGCTCGGTTCTTGATGGAGTTCCAGGGTTCCTTCCGCAGAGAGAGGGGTACCCTTTCCCGGTTTTACATCGAGGTAGGTGTAGCCGGCAGGATCGGTGAACAGATCGAGAGTGCTATCTTCGGTGATGAACTTTCGAATTCCATTCTGAATCGAGCAGGTCGCCCTGATCCTTGGATGGTTAGCTGGGTCCTGCATCGTTGCGGGGGATTCTGCTCTGGCGATATTTCGTCCTTCAGAGTTGACCAGTTCCAGAGCAGTGATGGATCCAACCGGGACACCACGAAAACAAATTTTGCTTCCCGGGTGCAGGAAACCGGCGTGATCGACCAGAATGACGAGGGTATCGTTGGTGCCGGTGACTCCCAGCGGTGCGAAAAAACCTGAGAACACCAGAAGTCCGAGGAAAATGCAGGAAAAGACACCTGCATGGTTCAGCCAGCGGGATTTGTGAGCGTGTTCCTGTTTCATCTTATCGCAACTCCCCAGGTCTCCAGATTTGAAACTGGCGACCCCGCACCGCAACTGGACAGGGGGTCACCTTCTCTTCTCTGTCGACCGTCGAGGGGAAAACCTTGAGATAAATTTTACGAGGCGGGAATCAGGAAGGTTTGGTTCCACCAGTTTCGATACTCTTGAATCATCTCTCGACGAATCTGTGGGGTGGCCAGATAGTCGTAGGGGGGTGCTGTGTGACGAAGATCACCAGCCAGAACCAGGATGGCAGACCGTGCATTGAACCGGACCCAGCGATCCGGGTCGTTGAGCAGCGGAAAGAGAAAGGGAGCGTTGCTACGGTCCATGGTGCCCTGGATGGTGTGGATCGTCTGGATCCGTACCACCGGATCTTCTGCCGAAAGTGTCGGCCAGGGGCTCTCCACCGATGAACGGATACCACTTCCCTGGCAGGAGCAGCACAGCAGCACAAGCAGCAACTGGATGGTCATGGCGACCCTGTTTTGCTGACGCGACAAGAACTCGAGTGGATTCACGGTCTATGCCTCCTCGCTAAGAGAGGTCTGGTGTTGCTCCATCCTTGATAATTCTGCCCTCCGGGTCAAGGGCTGGCGAACTGGAGCCTTCACGGCATAGGTGATAGTCTCACGGCAGGATCAGCGCCAGGGAGGAACCTCATTGCTACCGCTCGATTGCGACCATCTGGTGATAGGAGCCGGTTCAACCGGATTGGCGGTGGTCGACCATCTATTGCGGCGAGAAGCCGGTTCGGTCGTACTGGTCGATGCCCTGGAAACCCCCAGCGTTGGTCCCTTCGGATACCGGGTTCCGCTACTGGATCCAGGAACCAGGGAGTGGGCTACCGTCTCTGCCAGATCGAGGGAGTTATATGAAGGATGGGCCGATTGGTTAGAGGTCGATCCTCAATTGAATCGTTGCGGTGTCTTGCTGCCTGGAGACGAGAATTCGATGGTGTTGGAGGGCATCGAGTCGTTGCTTCCGGAAGATAGCAGTCGGCGCTGGTCAGCGCTCTCTCCCGATGGCCCCAGCTGTTTCTATGATCACTCAGGCTCCACTGTTGATCCGGTGGCGGTTGCCGGAGCCTTGATGTGGAGAATTAGAAAGGCCGGGGGGAGATTCCATTCCTCGGCACCGATTCGATCACTGGTCGAAACCGAAGATGGAGTTCAGTTTGTTGCAGGTTCGAGAGAAGGAATTGCGCGCAAGGTGTTTCTCTGTGCGGGAGCGTCCACCCTTTCGATTCTGGATCAGCACTCGGTTCGACATCCATTCCGTGCTGAAACCACTTCCGTCTTCACTCTCGATCTGTCGATTGATGTTCCCCAGGTGATCTACTGGAAGGAAGAGAGAGCTGTTCTGGTCGACAATGGAACTGGGGCTCTGGATCTTCATCTGACTCGCCCTCTGGAAGATTCTCGTTCGCTCCCTTCTGTTGATTGGGAAGGCTGTAAAGATTTTTGCCAGCGGCATGGTGAATGGATCGAGGGTCTCTCCACGGCGGTGACACTCAAGGCGCGAGCGATGAATCGCATCGGTCCGGTCGAATCTCCACCTTCCGAGGTGTCATCTGCGGGGGGGCGAATCGTGACTCCTGGAGCCTGTGGCGAACATAGCTCACTGGTGTTCCCGGCCCTTTCAGAGGCTGTGGTTGAAAAACACCTGGCAGGAGAAGTGGGTGGATTACTGGAAGACCTGTCATGACCCGGAAGGAATCGGGAAATCCTCGGTCGTGGTGCTGGCTCGACGGTGAGGTGACAGCGGCGACTGAGGCCCACATCGGAATCGTCGATCGCGGGCTTCTGTATGGCGATTCGGTTTTTGAGACCTTCAGGACGTTGCACCGCCGCGGAATTTTTGTCGAAGCACACCTCGATAGACTGTCCCAGGGTGCCCGGCTGCTGAAGATCGAGCTCGAATATGACCAGGAGTTTTTGCAGGAAGCCATCGAGCAGGTGATTCGTTGCCACCCAGATGATGAGGATGTGGTGATCCGCATCACCCTGACAAGAGGTGATCGACTCGGTGGTGAGGTCGGTCCCCGCTCATGTCGCTCACGCTTGATGGTTTCGAGCAGCGCGCTGGCTGACAGTTCTATCGGCGATACAGCCGGGGTTTCTGCCGTGGTCGTCAGCCACAGAAAGATTCCACCTTGCTGTATCAATCCGAATGTCAAGAGTGGGAACTATCTCAGTTCGATTCTCGCACGGGACGAAGCTGAAATTTGTGGCGCGGATGAAGGAATCTTGCTGTCGCCGGATGGATTTGTAACCGAGGCAGCCTGCTCCAATCTTTTCTGGATCAGTGAGGGTCAGGTGTATACCTGTTCCGACGATCTCGTCCTGGCCGGGATCACGCGATCGAAAGTGCTGGAGATTCTGGAGCAGATCGGAATCCCATGCCATCTGGGACATCATCGTTGCGAACATCTCGAATCAGCCAGCGCTGCGTTTTTGACCGGCTCGATTCGAGGGATCATTCCCATCCGATCTCTCCAGCACAGATTGCTCGACGATGCCAAAGGCCTCGCGCTGATAGATCAGTTGAGCGACCAGTACTGGAAAGAGGTGGAGGAGTCGATTTCGAGGAGTGTCCGATGAACCGGCCGATCTGGGTACCCGATCCGGATACTGTCGGGAAAACCCGAATCGCCCAGCTGATGGCCTCGCTCGGGCAGGCCATCGATGAGGAGCAACCGGAGTCCTCGATCCGTCAGTTCGTTCGATGGACCCAGAAGAATCCCGAACAGTTCTGGCCCGCAGTATTCGACGACCTGGAGGTGGTCTGGTCGAAGCGATACCACAAGGTTCTGGACCTGCAGAAGGGGCCGCAGTGGGCTGACTGGTTCCAGGGGGGGATGACCAGTATCGCGCTCAACTGCGTCGACGTCCCGGCGGCCGAGTCTCCAGACCGTCTGGCTCTGGTGGCCGAAGACGAGGCAGGCGATGACCGGAGATGGACCTTTCATGAGGCATCGGTCGAGATCAACCGGTTGGCCAATCTGCTGCGAAAACTGGGAATAGAAAGGGGGGATCGGGTCGCCTGTTTGATGCCGATGGTCGGCGAGGTGGTGTTCGCAATGCTTGCGACGATGAAAGTGGGTGCGATTTTCATCCCGATCTTCAGTGGTTACGCTCCACCTTCCGTGCACGAAAGGCTGGTCGATTCCGGAAGCAGGTTGCTGTTTACCGCTGATCTCGGAATGAGGAGGGGGAAGCAATTTCCACTGAAGGAAAACGCTGACCAGGCGGTCAAGGGTGTGGACTCCCTCGAGCACATGGTCGTGTTGCGGCGAGGAGATGGAAGTGCGCCGATGGAGACGGGTAGAGATGTCTGGTGGCAGGATTCGGTGAGCCCTCTCGAATCAGAGGCAGCGACCGAGATGATGGCATCGATGGATCCGGCGCTGATGATTTACACCAGTGGAACCACCGGCAAGCCAAAGGGAACCGTCCATACCCATGCTGGTTGCATGGCCCAGATGGGCAAGGAGTTGCGTTACAACTTCGATGTCGGAGCTGTCGACGATCTGTTCTGGTGGTTCAGCGACATCGGCTGGATGATGGGACCGTGGCAGATCATAGGTTGCTGGCTCAATCGTGTTCCCTTCGTCGTCTTCGAGGGAACACCAGATTATCCAGGTCCTGATCGCGTCTGGTCGATGGTGGAACGTTACCATGTGTCGCATCTGGGCATCAGTCCGACAGCGATTCGTTTGCTGATGCGTTCAGGGGCGGACCCCGTCGATGCACATCCGATGGATTCGTTGCGGATCCTCGGTTCTACCGGGGAGCCGTGGGATCCTGAGAGTTATCGCTGGTACTTCGACCGGGTCGGGAAAGGCAAACTCCCCGTCATCAACATCTCGGGCGGTACCGACATCGTGGGTTGCTTCCTCGCGCCGTTGCCGGTGTTGCCGCTGGTCGAAACATCACTCCAGTCACCTGGTCTGGGTATGGATATCGATGTCTTCGATGAATCCGGCAACAGTGTCGAGGGAGAAGTGGGTTACCTGGTCTGCAAGAGTCCGGCTCCCTCGATGACTCGCTCGCTATGGAATGCCGACGAGAAGTACATCGAGACTTACTGGTCCAGGTTCCCCGGTATCTGGAATCACGGCGACTGGGCTCTCGTCGATGAAGATGAGCAATGGTTCTTGCTGGGACGCGCAGACGACACCCTCAACATCGCAGGACGTCGTGTTGGCCCTGGCGAGATCGAATCTGCCCTCATCGAGCACTGTTCCGTTAGCGAAGCGGCAGCCATCGGAGTTCCCGACGATCTGAAAGGCACGGAACTGGTTTGTTTTGTCGTATTGCATCCGGGTGTCGAGGAAGATGAATCCTTGCGCCAGCAACTGGTCACGCAGGTGGTGGAAGCGCTGGGCAAGGTTGACCGCCCCAAGTCGGTTTATTTCGTCGACGATCTTCCGAGGACTCGAAGTGCCAAGATCGTCAGGAGATTGATTCGATCGAAACATCTGAAGGAAGGGGACCTCGGCGATCTGTCCAGCATCGCCAATCCGGAAGCTCTCGATGCGATCGGCAATTGTCGCTAGTTTCCTCTTTTTACCGCAGTTGTTCGCGCCGTTGCTATTTGCGCCATGACCCTGATTCCTTCAGGGACACCCGAGAAACTCAGCGCACTGGCTGAGCAGGCCCGCCGGAGCACACCGGGGGTAGGGTGGTGCCGGTGGGGCGTCTCCATTGAACAAGAATCCAAGCAAGCTGATCGGATCGGCGATATCAACTGTCCCGTCATCGTTGGTATCGGCGGAATCGTGACACGACAGCGTGAGGCCTCCGAACAGGTAGCCAAGCGAATAAATCACATCGGCGATATCAACCGACCCGTCCTGGTTGACGTCTCCTCGGACGAAGGGAACTCCCTGGCAAGCGTCGAGGACTCCATCTGAATCACTGTCGATGGCTCCGCTGGCGAGATCACAACTGTCCAGGGTTCCATTTTCATCACAATCGGTGTCGGTACCCGAGGCCAAATCTTCGGCGTCGGGGATTCCATTGTCATTGCAATCGATTGCCGGTGACTTGCTGATGGAAAATGCATCCTCGATGATCCCATCGATGCGAATCATCTTCGCAACGAGCTCGCTGCCCGAAAAATCGAGTACCAGCGAACCCATCACCGATCCAGAGTAATACATTGCAGGATGATCCAGGGTTCCAGATCCCGCCTGTGCGCTGCTCCCCATCACCACATAGACGGTTCCCTGATTGGGCAGTTCTACCTTCTGATAAGCGCCGGTACCTGCAGGATCTCCGCTCTCTCCATCGAGCTGATGGATCGACGGGTTCCATGTGCCACTGGTGCCGGTATGCCCATCGATCAGGAAAGACCGCTCATAGACATGGCTGTGTCCAGCGAGAACCAGATCACACCCTCCCGCTTCGAGGATAGGAATGGCATTTTCCCGCATGGCCCACAGCTTTCCGTCGCTATCCACCGGATCATCGGAGTCATGGGTTCCCTTGGTGTAGGGTGGATGATGAAAGAAGGCGACCACCCATTGCTGCATCGTGCTGGCCAGATCCAGTTCAAGCCAACTCAGCATCGGTCCCGTCGTGGACAGGTCCGAACCCTCTGAATCGAGGCAGATGAAATGTACATTTGCATAATCGAAGGAAAAGTATGCCTCCGTACCAGAAACGACCCCTCCTGACTGACCATCGGACGGGTTCGACACGATCCCGTAATAGACCGCAGCATCGGTCTCGTGGTTTCCACGGGTAGAAGAAAACGGGGTCTGGATCAGCAGGTCCTTGTAGACGTTGAAGAAGGAGGACTGGTACTGTTCTTCCGTGCCACTCTGGTATGCATTGTCGCCAAGACACAGCCACAGATCGGTATAGGTCGATCCGGTGAAGGAATGGTAAGAGTCCCGGACCGTCAGCTGATCCTCACTACCGGTTCCAAAATCGCCGATGGCCCAGACTCGAAACGGTGCATCGGACCCGGTGGTATGAGCGGTGAAGAAGAAGTGGTCGAGGGTATTGCCTTCCAGATCCACATCCAGGTTACCCACTGAGTAGAAGTAGGACGAGTTGGCAGCAAGTCCGGTGAGTGTGATTTCGTGATCGGTAACCGCCGTCGCCCCGGTGACCATCTGTGTGAGTGCCCCGGGAGCATCTCCGTATCGGACACGACTGATCGTTGGGACATCGGTCCTCCACATGATGGTGACCGATTCTGGCGTCACCCTCTGGAGATATGGCCCTCTCAGGACCACTGCTGGGGGCGGTTCACCTTCATTGATGACCACCGTCAGCATCGGACGCTCCGAAAGTTGTGTCGCTTCACTGCTTCGCATCTGGACACCATTGGATCCAAATGTCGGTCGAAAGATCCACCCCTTGTTGAGGGACGGATCTACTGCCCAGTTCTCGATGCTGGATCGGACGTTCAACGTCTGGAAACCGAATCCTCCCGCGGCAATTCCCACCGCCACGCCGTAATCCTCTGGCTGTACACCCGGAGATCCACCAAAGCTGTTGAAGGTCGTGGGTGATGGCGGACTCCAGTCGACGACAATCTCGTTGACGGTTGCTGAATAGCCTTCATTGATGAGGGAGTAGGTGAGAGTTGCAGAGGTGATCTGATCAGTTGGCTGGATCTGCCCTGGCAATCCTCCGAATAGTTCGTCAAATCTCAGCAACAGGAAGTTCTCGCCTCCTGAATCGGAGCCATCCCATTCGATTACAGTGGCTCCATCATGATTGGCATTGCCGGAGGCGCCTTGCAACCAGGTATCGGTGGTTTGACCATGATCTGATACACCCGCCTGGAAGGTGAGGATGTCTCCCGATGAAATGGAGGGGCAGAGCATCAGGATCAGCAGGCAGAGACAACGCGATAGATTTTGCATGGTGAGTTTGAACCTTTCCTCGATGCCAAGAACTCCTGGGCAGTTCGGATTCTCCACGCGACCGACGGACATCCCCGTCAAATCGGTTCCTCAGCTACTGAAGAATGGCGGAGGCACACTTCCATCGTCGAATATATGATTAATGGTACACCGTGTCAGCGACATTCGCATTGCCCACATCGAGCAATTGTCCGTCAACGAAGCATCTGCCATGAGAATTCCCGAAGACCTGAAAGGCACTGAACTGGTTTGTTTTGTCGGATTGCATCCGGGCTAGTCGCCGCTTTTTACCGGAGACGTTTGCGCCGTTGGCATTCGCGCTCCGATTTCATTTCGCCACTTCTGCAACAACTGGTGGAGACGTTTCAGTTGCCGTGGCTGCTGCTCGTTGAGTAGTTCGGTTTCACCGGGATCCCTCGAGATGTTGAACAGTTCCAGTTTGCCATCATCCAGATGCTCGATCAGCTTGAGATCTCCATCCAGCACTGCGGAAGCGGGGCTTCCGCCCTGGTTTCCGTAATGGGGGTAATGCCAGTAGAGCGGGGCTGCCGCCGTCTGGTCACCGTTTTTCAACGATCTGGCAAATGAGTGCCCGTCAAGTTGAAGGTCTTTCGGTGGTGGCTGCCCGATCATCTCCAGGAGGGTGGGGACGATGTCGGTACTCTGGATGTTTCGTGCACAACTTCTTCCCTCGCCGATGATTTCGGGCCCACGGGCGATGAACGGTACGCGTATTCCGCCCTCGTACATCCAGCCCTTGCCAGCACGCAGGGGCAGATTGCTGGTCGGGTGGCCTTCCGAAGTACTGAGTCCACCGTTATCCGAGATCAACATCACGATGGTATTGCTCGATAGCTGCAGATCGTCGAGGGCTTGCAGAACTTTTCCGACTGCCTGGTCCATCGCCTCGACCATGCCGGCGTAGACCGCATGTTCCTGAACAAGGCGGACCTTGCGTCGGCGCTCCTGTCCCCACTTTGGCTCAAGGCCAAGTCGGTCACGCTTTTTCCGGTACTTCTGCGTCAAGTCATCTCTTGCGATCAACGGTGTGTGCACTGAATAAAAGGACAGAACTGCGAGGAATGGTTGTGCACGGTTCTTTTCGATGAACTTGATCGTCTCGGTAGCGAGTCGATCCGGGAGGTGTTCTCCCTCCGGACCGTCGGAGAGCCGCGGATTACCGTAGGGAGAAAAGTATTTTTTCCCGCCGTAAGGCCCGCCTCTGGTGATGCCGCCTCGATTTACATCGTAACCCTGATCTTCGGGCCAGAAACCTTCCGGTCCGAGGTGCCATTTGCCGGCAAAGAAGGTCGAGTAGCCGTGAGGTTTGAGAATCTCTGCGATGGTCTGCTGCTCCAGCGGAAGCCGGTCCAGATAAGGCGCTGGCAACGATGGCGTCTTTCTGTTCCAGCGATCGGGCCCTGGGGCTCCGAAGTAGTCAGTGGTGGCGAGTCTGGCCGGATGGATGCCGGTCTGGATGCTGACGCGGGTGGGGCTGCATACCGGACAGGCCGCATAAGCCCTTGGATAGCTCACTCCTTGTCTGGCCAGCTTGTCGATCGAAGGAGTTTCATAAAAGGTGCTTCCCGTGCAACCCAGATCGGTCCAGCCGAGATCATCGACGACGATCAGCAGGACCGATGGAGGCAGCGCGGTGGATTCATCCGCTGCTGCAGCAGGAGTGCCGAGAGCAGCAAGCAGGAACACGACCGGCGATATCAAGAATCAGCCTTTTTCGAGACACCGAGGAACGCTCTTGGATCGGCAGCATCGCGCAAGCCGTCACCGAGGAAATTGTAGGCAAGAACCGCCAGGAAGATGAAGAAGCCAGGAGTGATCAACCACGGGTTGTATTTGAGCACCTCCGAGACCTGGCAATCCTTCAGAAGCAAACCCCAGGACGCATCGGGTTCGGTGATGCCGAATCCGAGGAACGAGAGTGCCACCTCTCCCAGGATGTAATAGGGCACATAGAGGGTGGCCGTGACGATGACGATGGATGCTGTGTTGGGAAGTAGATGGCGCAGGATCACCCGGGCGGATGAACCACCCAGCGCCCGAGCAGCCAGAGCGTATTCGCTTTCACGCAGGCTCAGCACCATGCCGCGGATCATCCGGCCGGTACTGGCCCAGCCGACGATGGCCAGGATCGCGACGATCATCATGTAGGTCTGGCGTGGGCTGAGCTCGTCCGGAATGGCGTATCGAAGCGTCAGAATCAGGTACAGCCCCGGGATTGCCAGCAGCAGTTCGACCAGCCGCATCAGCCAGAAATCGGCAAGTCCACCGAAATAGCCGGCGATTCCGCCGATCACCAGGCCGATGGAGATGCTGATGAAGATGCCGATCAGTCCTACCGACAGGGATACCTGGCCACCGTAGAGGATCCGGGTCCACAGGTCGCGTCCGAGGATGTCTGTCCCCAGCAAGAACAGCCCGGTATGGAGGTTCTCATCGGTCGGTTGGTCCGATTTTGCGATCCCCATCAGATGGAGTTCGCCCTGGATGGGGAAGAATCCGCACAGACTGAAAATCTCGTGCGATTGTTCTCTCTCGACGAAAAATCTCACAGGCACCGAGATGTTGCGATCTTCCGCCAGCAAGTATTCGATTTCCCCATACGCGTCCCACGAAACGTACTCCCTTAGCGGATGGACATGGGGGCGAAGAGTGAAGTTCCCATCGCTGTCATGGAAGTGAATCCCACCATCGAACCATTGCCAGCGTCGGGTAAATGTATCGTAGACCACTTCATTGAAGTTCTCATCTTCGGTGACCACCTCGCCGATTTTTTCGATGGTGTAACTGCCCAGCAACATCGGTCCGTACTTGACGGTGTACTTGTTGGTCTCGTTGATTCCATAGGGAGCGATAAACCCGCCGAAGCAGCTGAGAAGGTAGAGAACCAGCAGGATGAAGGCACCGAACATCGCGATGCGATTCTTGCGCAACCGGTGCCACAACATCTGCCACGGGCCCTTGGGTGGAGGTAGCTTCGGTTCAGGCTCGGTGTGGGTCATCAGGAAAGCCTCACGCGGGGGTCGACAACAGCAAGGAGAAGATCTGCCACGAGGTTGCCGAAGACCAGCAGCAGCGTCGAGATCAAAACGCTTGCCAGCACCAGCGGTTCATCTTTTGCGGAGATCGCTTCAAACACCAGTCGCCCGAGTCCAGGCCAGTTCATGACGATTTCGACCAGCAAGCTGCCACTCAGCAGACTTGCCAGGGAGTAGCCAAAGAGCGTGACCAGAGGATTGACGGCATTGCGGAAGGCGTGCTTGAACAGAACTCCGGAATGGGAAACTCCCTTGGCTCGTGCCGTACGAACATAGTCCTGGGCGAGAGCTTCGATCATGTTGCCACGAGCCTGCCTCATGTAGCCAGCCATCGCCGCGGTTCCCAGCACGATGGAGGGCAAGAACAGGTGGTGCAGGCGGTCGCCGATCTGGCCCCAGAAACTCAACTTCTCGTAATCGAGGGAACGCATGTCTCCGATGGGAAAGAGGCCGGTATAGGTTGCAAAGAGCACCGCCAGTAATGCAGAAAATACGGTCGGGATGGAAAGGCCGATGAATGCCAGGATGCCAGCGGAATGATCCGCCAGGGAGTTGGGTTTCACGGCAGCAAAAATTCCGAGAGGGACACCCAGTCCGTAAGCGATGGCAAGAGCAGCGATCGACAGGATCAGGGTATTCCACAGTCGTTCGGCGATGATCCCGAATACGGGTCGATTGAACTTGTAGGAACGACCAAAATCTCCGGTGAGGGCATTGAAGAACCAGGAGAAGAAGCCCTCGATGGGGCCAACCTTGCGATAGACCACCCCCTCGTCATCGCACTGGTATTTGGTGGTGCCAATCTGGAAGTTGAGGAGGCTACGGCTGGCCAGACGTCCCCGTACGATTTCCGATTCATCGACTCCTTGCTCAGGTAGTCTGCGCAGGATGGTCGGTTTTTTTTGCCCGTCGTCGCGAAAGGACCACAGCGAGCCGTCATCGGAGAACTCTCCGAGATTCTGGAGTTCTGGCGGAGACAATCGGACCAGCAGCCCCGCCGATTCCTTCTGTCGCAGCACCTCGGTGAGAGACCGGGAAGGATCTGCCTCCTGCTGGCTGTAGAAGTCTCCCGGTGCCGTTTTTAACAGCAGAAATGTCAACAGAGATACCACCAGAATCAGTGGAGGTATCGACAACATCCGTCGGATGGTGAAGGTCAGCAACGTTTGATCTCCATCGACATCAGGGTCGAATCCACAGCGATTCCAGATTCCAGGTCAACTGTGGCCGGAGCAAGCTGGGCCACAGGTTCCCGACACGATCTTTTTGAACCGTGCAGTAGGAATTGGCTGCGATCAGGTAGAGGATCGGGATGTTTTCGCCGATCAACTCCTGAATCTCATCGTTGTATTTCTTGCGTACCTTGTTGTCGAGTTCTTCGTCCATCATCGTCATCAATTCATCGACACGTCGTTCCCAGTCGGTTGCCGGTTCTGGTTGCTGCGGGTACCAGGCATGGAGTCGACCACTCGATGTGGTGATGTTCTTGCCATTGGCGGGATCAGGCGGGACGCCGGAGCCCCAGCCAAGCAGGATGATGTCCCACTTGTGGCTGTCGCGCAGGCTGGTTACCAGATCATTGAAGATGATGGGCTTGAAATTGACCTGGATGCCGACCTTTGTCAGATCCTGAGCGATGAGGTTGCCGATTTGTTGTCGAAGATTGTTCTCGACGTTGGTGTTGAGATTGAAACGGATCGGTCGACCTTGATCGTCTTCACGGACACCATCGCCGTCGCTGTCGATCCAGCCCAGATCATCGAGATACTGATTGGCCTTGTCGGTGGAATGAGGATAGGTCGGCACTCCCTCATGGTACCAGGATCGATTTCCGGGGGTGAAACTTGACCAGATGGGGGTTGCCCGACCCTGGAATGCGGTGCGCTGGATGCCATCGCGGTCGATGGCGTGATTGACCGCCTTGCGAAAATTGAGATTCTGGAACCAGTAGGCTTTCTGCGGTTCGACGAAGGGCTCTCCCGATTCAGGGTCTTTCCCCGGATGCAGATTGAAACAGATCCAGTTGCTGTTGAGGCTGACACCCAGGCGTACCAGATCGGCTTTGCCCGACTTTTCCATCGCTGCTGCTTCTTTGTAGTGATCTGCGGGCAGGTCCATGAATATATCGAGCTCGCCCGCTTCGAATTTTTGCCACTGCAAATTCAGATCCTTGACCAGAAGGATCACAAGTTCATCGAGGTAGGGAAGCCGCTGGTCGCGGGCGTCCTTCTTCCAGTAGCGTGGATTACGCTGGTAGACAATCTTCTCGGAAGGAACGTATTTCTTCAGCATGAAGGGACCGCAGCCTACAAGATCTTCCGGTGGAGCATCCGAGGTCATCTGTTGCAGCAAGGTCGGATTTTCTGCCTGCAGGTGATCTTTCCATTTGTGATGCGGAATGATTCTGACGGCACCGATATGGGTCAAGAACTGCGAATCGATCCGTGCCAGCTGGAAAACAATGGCGTTATTCTCGCGATCAAGGCTGACCTGTGGCAGCTCTCCTGTGATGGGGTGTTTGAATCCGTCCTTGATACTGGTGGCGATTTGATCGTGGAAAACTGCCTGGAAGGTAAAGAGTACGTCATCGATGGTAACGGGCTGACCATCACTCCACTCGACGCCTTCCCGCATGTGGAAGGTCCAGGTGAGGTTGTCGTCGGAAACATCCCATGATTTGGCGAGCAAGGGCTCGTGTTTCCATTTTCCGTTGCTGTAGCCGACCAGGCCACTGAAGACCAGGGAGCGGATCTCCTGATCGGTGGCGCCCTTCGGCTCGATCGGATTGAAGGTCTCCACTTCTCCCAGGATGGCGTAGACGAAACGACCACCGTAGGTACCGGTTCGATTGACAACGATCGCCTCGGACGGAAGTTCTCCCAGGAAGGGAGGATCGGCTGTCCCGATCGGGATCGAAGTGTCAGGTTCCGGTTCCGGCAGTCGATTTGTGCGCTTTATCGTTGATCTCGTGAAGGTGCCTTCTGTCGTGTCCTCGATGGATGTCGATGCGGTTGTGCCATTTGCCTTGACCGGTTGCTGTCCATTCTGCTGGCAGCCGGCAGTGGCAAGAGCCACAACCAGCAGTGCCAGTAGCGGATTGACCACACGACGATGATCGAGGTGGAAAAAGTGCAAACTCATCATTTCCTCTTTCAAGCACGGGATTGGGACCGAGATGGGATCCTCGAGGTTGCCGTGGCAAATTGAGTCTCTCCTGGGAGGATAACCTACATCCAGGGTGCAATGGCGGCAATGAGCCGTCATCTCGGTGGGTGCTGTCCAATTGGGCTGATCTGGTTGTTTCCTCGGGCGACCCTGGTGGCCGGGTGGGCTCGAACTGGAGCTACAGTTCGGATAGTGTACGGAACCGTTAAATCGCATCGGAATCGGTTTGTGAGCTTCTGGAGGAGAATCAAGGATGTCGAATGTGCTCTTGAGAACTGGCCTGTCGCTGTCGTGCCTGGGTGTTTTGTCCGTGACTTTGATCTGTGGATGCACCGCGCGGATGGATTCCGATTCTGACGTAGTTCGGCAAATCACCAGTGTTTCTGCTCCACATCCCGATGGAATATTCCGGGTTCCATTGATGACCAATCCGCCCGATCTCGATCCGATTCTCGTATCCGATACAACTTCGGATGGAGTTGCCTCGAAGATTTTCAATACTCTGCTTGATTACGATCCTCAGCTGCAGCTGGAGCCGTGTCTGGCGACCGCAATGCCAGAAATTTCTGCCGATGGAACCCAGTACAATTTCACGATACGAGAGGGAGTTCGTTTCAGTAACGGACGTGAAATTACCGCTACTGACTTCAAGTATAGCTTGCAAAGATTGGCCTCTGTTCGGTCAAAACGTTCCAATTTGATCGAGCCAATTCGCGGTGCCAGCGAAGCGATCGAATCTGCCCGAAGTAGTTCGGTAGATGCTCCCGAAATCTCAGGCATCGAAGTACTCGGTGAGCGTCAGCTGCAAATCACCCTGGAGAAGCCGCATGCTCCCTTCATCTATCACCTGGCGATGGTCAATACTGCAGTGGTTCCTCGCGAACTGGTCGAGGAGCATGGCCATTCCTTTTCGAGGAATCCGACGGGAACCGGACCATTCATTCTGGAAGAGTGGAGAGAAGGGACATCCCTGTCGTTGCGAGCCAACCCGGATTACTTCGAGGGTTCCCCAAAACTCGCGGCAATCCACTACCGTGTGATCCCGGAACCGCTGGCGCAACTGGAGGAGTACAAGGCCGGAAACTTTGAGGTCCTGGCGGTAACCCAGGGAGTCTATCCCAAGTGGAGCAACTCCAATCGGGCCAACGAGGTTCTGTCGTGGCCATCTCTGGTGGTTCAGTACTACGGGTTCAATCTGGAAAAAGAAGGTTCTCCCTACGCCGGAGATTCAGCGAGCGCCAGGAAATTGCGGGAAGCGGTCAATCTGTCGGTGGATCGAAAATTTCTAGGGGAGGTTCTGCTGGAGGGAAGATTTTTCCCGGCCAATGGCATCTTGCCTCCCGGCATCCTGGGCCACAACTCCGAGCGACCTGCCTTCACCCTGGATCGTGAGCGCGCCGGCCAATTGCTTGCGGAGGCGGGCTATCCCAACGGTGAAGGTCTGCCTTCCGTTGATCTCTGGTTCAATACCCAGGGCGATAACGCCAAGATCGCACAGGCAGTTCAGGAAGACCTGAAGAAAGTTGGCATTCCCATCGGCCTGAAGATGCTCGACTGGGGAGCGTTCATCGAAGCGACCGATTCGGGTGAACCGCCCTTCTTTCGTCTCGGCTGGGTAGCGGACTACCCTGATCCTGAGAACTTCCTCGCCTTCTTGTTCCACTCCAAGAACAAGGGTCCCAATGGCAATGTGTCATTTTACGGGCATCCGCAGGTCGACTCCCTGATCGATCAGTCTTATGCGGTTACTGACATGGATGAACGGATTCGTTTGCTGCGGCAAGCAGAAAGCAAGATCGTCGCGGATAGTCCGTGGCTATTCCTGTTGTTTGGTCGTGAGACCATCTTGAAGAAGCCCTACGTGAAGAACTTCAACCCAACGGGAATGTGCGATGACGTCCAGGGCAATCATGTCCGCTGGCATCTTGTTGAACTCGGTAAACCAGGCGCTCAATAACGAGGTTCCGTGGTCTCATACACCCTGCGCAGACTGCTAGAAGCAGTTCCTGTCATCTTGTTGGTCACGCTGATCGTGTTCCTGCTCAACGCTGCAATCCCAGGAGATCCAGGCCGAATTCGTCTGGGGCAGCGAGCTGATCCGGCAGCAGTGGATGCCTACAACGAGGCGCGCGGATACAACGATTCCTTGCCGGTCCAGTACGGCCGATACCTGTGGCGGCTCTTCACGCAGTTCGATCTGGGCGAATCGGATGTCAAGGCGGGCAAGAGTGTGAACGAGATTCTGGAGGAGGCGTTCGTGGTGACGCTGCGACTCGCCTTGCTCTCCATAGTGGTGGCGCTGATTGTCGGGATCGGGGCGGGGATCCTGTCAGCGGTAAAAAGTCGCACATTCATCGATTACGCATCGATGCTGATTGCGATCATCGGGGTCTCGATGCCAGTGTTCTGGCTAGGAATTCTGATGATCATCTATGTCGCTCCCGTTCTGGGACTTCCCCGTACCGGATTTGACGATAGCAGTACCTATACCATTCTGCGCTCGCTGGCGATGCCCGCGACGGCACTTGGTTTACTCTCCTCGGCTACGATTGCCCGTCTCAGCCGCTCGGCGATGCTCGATGTGTTGACCCAGGATTATATCCGTACTGCCAGGTCGAAAGGGCTCAGCGAAGCGGTAGTGATCCTCAAACATGGCATGAGAAATGCTGCCATCCCCATCGTGACGGTGGTGGGTAACTCCTTCGGTTACCTGCTGGTCGGAGCGGTGCTGACCGAGACGGTGTTTGCACTGCCCGGCCTCGGTCGTGAAGTTGTGGAAGCAATCAAGACGCGAGATCGAGAGCTCATCACCGGTGGCATCCTGTTGATGTCCTTTGTTTTCGTCGGGGTCAATTTACTGGTGGACCTGTCCTATGCCTGGTTCGATCCGAGGGTGCGCGATGACCGCAGTTAAAAAAGGCAGATCACCGGCACAGATGGCATTCAAGCGTCTCCGTCGCAACCGCCTTGCGATGCTGGGTGCTTTCGTCGTACTGGTCGTGGCAATGCTGGCCATCTTCCCGACTTTCGTGGTTCCGGTGCATGGCGATGGATCTGGATCTTACGGTTTCTCCGAGCAGTTCCGTACGGTGGAAGAGTATCAGCAGCCACCAGGAATTCCCGGTCATCCGCTCGGCACCGATGAACTGGGGCGAGATGTCCTGACACGAATTGTTTACGGAGCCGGGATTTCGCTTCGGGTGGGTCTGATCGGGACAGTGGTCGCAGTCCTGATCGGATTGATTCTCGGTAGTCTGGCGGGATTCCGCGGTGGTCGAGTCGATACCATCATCTCCCGACTGACCGACACATTTTTCGCTTTTCCCAGTCTGTTGCTGACCATCGGGATCCTGGCGATTTTCGAGAAGCCCAACGAGTACGTGATTTTCGCAGCACTCGGATTTGTCGGCTGGCCCGGAGTTGCGCGGATCGTCAGGGGCCAGGTGATTTCATTGCGAGGGAGTGAGTTCGTGCTGGGTGCCAGGGCGCTGGGCCAGAGCGATCGATGGATTCTGATCGGGCACGTGCTGCCAAACTGCCTCGGTCCTGTGGTGGTCGTTTCGACCCTGATGATCGCCGGCAATATCCTGGCGGAAGCGGGATTGTCGTTTCTGGGTATTGGATTGCCCCCGCCAGCACCATCGTGGGGCCGCATGCTGGTGGATTCCAAGGAGTACTGGGTCGATATGCCCTGGATGGGAATCTTCCCCGGTCTTGCCATCATGATCACGGTTCTCGGATTCAACCTGCTCGGCGATGGTTTACGGGATGCCTTTGATCCGAAGATGAAGGACTAGCGCTGACGCTTGGGATCGAGATCACTGCGCAGCGCATCCCCGACCACGTTGAGAGCCAGCAGTGTTAACGCCAGGGCAAGTGACGGAAATGCCACCATCCACCAGGCGGTCCGAACCGGATTGAGGACCTCGAAGGCATCCCGTGCGAGGGTTCCCCAGGAAACGATCGGAGCTTGCACCCCCAGGCCGAGAAACGACAGAAAAGCCTCGAACAACAGGATCCTGGGAATGATCAGGGTCACGGTGACCAGGATGGTGGGAACCAGATTGGGCAGGATCTGTCGCCACAAGATTCGATTCGGTGCGGTTCCCAGTGCGGTGGCCGCCAGCGCCCACTCACGAGTCGCCAGCGAACGGGTTTCCCCACGCACCACTCGAGCCATCGGTGTCCAGTAGACGATTCCCAGGATGATGAAGAACAGGCCCAGACCGCCGCCTGCATATTCCCAGCTCGATCCGCGCGCGACACTGGATAACAGGATCACCAGGAATACCAGTGGCACCGAATCGAGCAAATCGACGATCCGCATCATCCAGTCGTCTCGTCGTGCGTTGCCTCCGCCGGCGAGTAATCCCCAGCTGACCCCGAACAGCAAGGCGGCGACCGCTCCGGCTGCGGCACACGCCAGGGAAATGCGAGCTCCCCAGATGATGCGGGAGAACAGATCGCGGCCGAGGGCGTCGGTTCCGAACAGATGGTCCTCACCGGGAGACGACCAGGCCTGACGCGGTGTCGCCTCCTCCGGAGAGTGCAGGGGCAGCCACGGGGCCAGCACGGCGACCAGCAACATCAACACGAGCCACATCAAAGCGGCGAGAGGAATCGGTGAACCGATGGACTTTAATCTTCTCATCGGTCTTGCTCCCGCAGTCTCGGATCGATGGTGAGCAGTAGCAGGTCACCGAGCAGGGTCAAAACCTGCAGCAACACGGTGTAGAGAAGGACGGCCCCGAGAACCAGCGGATAGTCTCGATTCATCGCTCCCTGGATGAAATGCATTCCGACTCCGGGGATGGCGAAGATCTGTTCGATGACCAGCGAACCGGTCAACAGCGCCGCCGCGGTGGGGCCCAGCGTTGAAATCAGTGGGATCAACGCGGGACGAAGACAGTGCCGGATCAATACCGAGAAGGAACCGTTGCCCTTGGCGTAGGCGGTGCGCGCGAATTCCTCGGTGGCCATCTCCACCAGCCCGCTTCGAACCAGGCGGGCGGCCTGCGCCGCCGGAGCCAGCGACAGGCACAACACCGGCAGAATCAGAGACGAGGCCGATTGCCAGCCGGCGGGGGGCAGCCAGCCCAGTCCAAAGGAGATCGACAGGACCAGAATTCCGGCGATGACGTAGAGCGGCAAGGAGATTCCGATGGAGGCGATGACAACCACGCCATGGTCGAGCCAGCTTCCGACTCGATAGGCAGCCAGCACCCCGAGCAAGATGCCGACGGTGGTTCCGAGGATCAGGGCGAGTCCACCCAGCAGCAGCGATACGGGCAGTCCTGCAGCGAGGATGCTGGCGACATCGTGATCCGGCTGGCGCAGAGATGGTCCCGGGTCGAGCAGTAACCAGCCGCCCAGTTGATCGAGATACTGGACCCACAGCGGCGCATCGAGGTTGTATCTCTGCTCGATCGCCCTCTTGACGTCTGCGGGAGGATCTCTTTCCTCATCGAAGGGACCACCAGGAGCGGCTCGAACGATGAAGAAGGAGATGGTGAAGACCGCCCAGATGGTCACCAGAGCGGTGATGAATCGGCGAAGCAGTGCCTGGCTCAGGGGGACCTCCTGTCGATCGATCGAAGATCATGCTGATCGAGAGGATTGGGCCAGAAACCGGTCACCTGTTGAGACACGAGATTGTTCGAGGTCATCGACCAGAGTGGCAAGATCGGTCCGCTCTCCAGCAAGATCGATTCCGCCTGTTGCCACAACTTGTTGCGGGAAACCACGTCGGTTTGAGCCAGCGCCTCGGCGACCAGTCTGTCATATTCGGGATGGGACCAACCGGTACGACTGTTCGGAGCGTCACTGGTAAACAGTGTCAGAAACGTTGCCGGATCGGGGTAGTCGGCGATCCAGCTACTTCTTGAAAGGTCGTAATCGACGGCACGCTGGACGTCGAGGAAACTGCGCCATTCCATGGCGCGAATCCGGGTTTCGAGTCCCAGCTGTTTTTTCCAGGACAGCTGTAACCATTCGGCAACGATGCTGTTGGTTCCGCCGGAGGGGTGGAGCATTTCCAGTCGAGGTATCGGTCGTCCCTGCGGATTCCCGGGGACCTGCCAGCCGGCTTGTTGCAGCAGGTCCCGGGCCAGTTGCGGATCGTAACCGAGTGCTGGCCAGTGGTCGGGATCGATCTCGGCGCTCGGGATTGCCGAGATGGTGTCGTCGTTGTGGCGGGCGAGGGCCATCCCCTGGTAGTGGGGGAGCACCGGCAGCAGTTGCTCGGTGATTCCCCGATCGGCAAGTTTCTGGCGCTGCCGTTCGATGGCAGGAGCGGGCCAGGGAACAAATCCGTATGCCGGTTCGGGATCACCGCCGAGCACCTCCTGACACAATTGTTGCCGATCAATCGACAACGATAGGGCGCGCCGGATCGCCGGATCATCGAGGGGCGGTCGCTGCAGATTGAGTCGGTAAAAGCGGATTCCCAGATAGGGATCGGCACGCCATTTCCCCGACCAGTTCTCATCGGAACGAAGTACGGGAATCGCTGGCGTCGGAACTCGAACGGTCCAGTCCGACATTCCGGCAGCGAAGAAATTGAGCTGAGTGTTTCCCGATTCGACCGCCAGGAAATCGATGGTTGCGAGTTTCGGTCGTGCCGGTCCACGGTAGTGAGGATTGGTTTCGATGCGGATCCGGTCACGAAGATTCCACTGCGTCAGGAACCACGGGCCATTGGTCGGCACCCCGACTCCAGCGCGCCCATCGGCATCGGGGTGGACCGGTTGCAGAGGAGTCTGGGCACACAGGTAGGGGAACCAGGGAATCGGATGTTCAAAATCGACTTCCAGTACATGATGACCGATACAACGGATCGCCACATCGCTGCGACTACCTTTTCCCGAACGCCAGTCTTTTGCTCCGACCAGTCCTTCGAGCAGGTCTCCATAGGGAGCACCTTGCAGGGGATCGATCAGATCGAGCCACGATCTTTGAAAGTCTCGAGCATCGAGAGGGGATCCGTCCGACCAGGTCAATCCTTGCTGGACCTGGAAGCGATATCGAGTTCCTGTTGCCGAAACGGTCCAGGCTTCAGCACAGCCTGGAATCGGTTCCAGGGTTGCCGGATCGAGCAGCAGCAGCCCTTCATGGATCGCCCGGATGATCCGTCCCTCGGGGATTCCGGTGGCCCGATGCGGGTGAAGGCTGCCGGGATCGGTGCCATTTCCGATCACCAGATCCGCTCGCCCGGGCAACGTCGGAATGATCATCGAGGTCAGCAGCGCGCCGAGGAGGCCGATCAGCACAAGTGAGCCAATTCGCCGCCAGACCATGAAACCCCGCTTCCCGCCCGGCGATCATGAGCTCCAGTTGGAGGGGCCACAACCCCTGCTGGATCGTCGGCTTCCCTTGCCGTTCTGATCCGGGGCCGTTATCCTGATCTCTTCCTGGATGGTCCCCCCGGGGTGAGATCGCATTGCTCAGAGGATGGGCGAACTTGCCCGTGTCAGGGCCTGGATCAGCGGAAGCCGTTTTTTCGGTGGAAAGTGTATTCGATGTCAATTCATAGGACTTTGAGAACCGGCGATACCCTCAAAGGTACCCGGAATGTTCTGACTCGCTACGAGCGGATCCTGCAGCTCGAAGAGCAGGGACGGTTCGTCGAGGGCGAAGATGAGCCACTCGGTTTGCCCAAGACTCGGGTCATGAAGGTCAAGAAGCGGGCCAAGGCCAAGAAGGAGAAGGAAGTCGAGACGACAGCAGAGGAGCAGGTAGAGGGCTCTCAAGAGGAGACACCCTAGCCTTTCTGTACTGGATAGCCTGTTCATGATATGCGGGCTAACCATCTGAACGTCCTCGATTCCCGATCAACGGCCCGGTCGCCAAGCGGCCGGGCCGTTGCTTTCAATCAGTAGTTCCCGAAGTGGAGGATTCGATGTCCCGTCATCTGCGCTTGCTTGCGTTACTGGTCTTTTTGGTGGCCAGTCAACTGGTGCTCCCCGTTGATCTATTCGCTGACTACGACCAAGTTGAAATTGATGGTCGGATGTGGACCACCAATAGCTCCTTCGAGCTTCTGGGAAGTCTGGATGCTGAACCGGGCGGTGTACTTCGAACCAATATTCCCAATTTCCTGCCGACCCTGCGGATGGACGGTCCTAACTCGAACCTGACGACCATCACCGACATCTATGGATTGACCCATGACCGACTGCTCGGCATTCATCCAGAGACCCTCGAGTGGATCCCGGCACTTGCTTCGCACTGGATCATCGAAAAAAACGAGGATCACCAGGTTTTCTGGTTCCGGATCGATGAGCGGGCTACCTTCTCCGACGGCACCAAGATCAAGGCTGATGACGTACTGGCCTCCTTCGAGCACATCACGGATCCCGATATCAAGGATCCCTCTTCCACCAAGCTGTTCAACGATATGTACGAGACTCCGGTGGTTCATGATGATCGAACCATCTCGGTCAAGACCAAGAAGCTCAACTGGCGCTTGCTGATCTACTTTTCCGTCAGTTTGGTCATCTATCCCGCCGATCAGATTCGTATCCCCGGCGATGTCTATCTCGACGAGTTTAACTGGAAGATGATCCCTGGATCCGGCCCCTACATTCTCCGCGAAGATAGCATCCAGCAGGAGATTTCAGTCACCCTCTATCGCAATGAAAGCTGGTGGGGCTGGGAACGAAGGGACACCCAGGGACTCTACAATTTCGATCAGATTCAGTTGATCGTGGTACGAGATCGGGAACTTGCATTTGAAAAATTCAAGGCGGGGGAGCTCGATTATTACAAGGTGCTGAGAGCGCAACGGTGGGCGGAAGAAACCGGTTTTGAAGCGATTCGCAACGGCTGGATCCGCAAGCAGAAGATCTACAATGAACAGCCACAATCGTTTTCCGGCTACATGATGAACATGCGTCAGTGGCCTTTCGATGACAAGAACGTCAGATTGGCCTTCTGCTACGGAGTCGATCGAAAAACCCTGTTCGACAAGCTCTTCTTCAATCAGTACGAATATATCGACAGTTACTACCCTGGTGGGAGATGGGGTAACCCACGCAATCGCAAGATCCGCTACAACCCCGGTCGAGCGGAACGATTCCTCGATCGTGCCGGATACACCAAGAGAAATGAAGATGGCATCCGTGTCCATGAAAAGACCGGGAAGGCGCTCCAGTTCACCATCGAATACGGTTTCGCTTCATCCACCAGAATCCATCAGGTAGTCGCCGAAGGGTTACGCAAGATCGGAATCGGCATGGAGCTGAAACTGGTCGACTACAACGCGCTGATGAAAAAGATCAGTGAACGTCAATTTACCGTGCACATGCAAGCCTGGAGGGGAATCCTGTTCCCCAATCCGATCACTGCCTGGCATAGCGATCTTGCCAACGAACCCTACAACAACAACATTTCGGGGATTGCCAACGAGGAAGTGGATCAGTTGATGGAGAAGTACGACCGTACTTTCGACATCGAGGAGCAAACTGAATACATGAGGGAAATTGATTCCCTCATCTTCAAGGATCATCCCGTTGCGCTGACCTGGTACGGTCCCTTCGTGCGTATCCTTTCGTGGAATCATTTCGGGCAACCGGAAAAGGTTCTATCGAGGATCGGCGATGATCACTCGCTGTGGAAATACTGGTGGAGCACACCAGAGTTACAGCAGCGTCTTGCCAAGGCCAGGGAAGAGGGGACAACTCTTCCTGTTGGTCCTGACGTACTCGATCCATGGGGTCTGAAGGCCCGCATGGAGGCCGGCGGAGAAGTCAAGGAATAGCATCTTCTCTAGCTTTACTGTGCGCCGGGGAGGCACCGACCGATGAGTGGAATGTGGACCTACTTCATCCGCAGGATGCTGCTGATTCCTGTGACATTTATTGTCATCACATTCATCGTCTACGGTGTCCTGCGAATCACACCTGGCGGCCCCATCGAACAGCTGGAAAATCAGATGCGCGCGGCTGCCGCCGGGGAAGCTGGTGGTGGCAGTGGTGGCATGGATGGTGAAAGTGCTGGCCTCGATGAGAAGGCCCGCGATGAGCTCAAGGCCTATTACAATCTCGACCAACCGATCCCACTGGCTTATCTGCAATGGCTAGGAGTTTATCCGAAGAAGACTCGATCACCGGTAAGCCTCGATTACCGACGCGAGGATCCCGGGTACTGGCAGCAATCACAGGAGCTGTGGGGACGCTATCGGCAGGCCGAGGACGTGCTCGAGGAATCACTGCTGGCGGGCGGGTTCATTCTCAGTGGAGCAACCATCCTGGTTGAAGTGAGTGATTCAGATCGAGCGCCTTTCTCCGAACAAGCCGCTGAGGCGGATCAGTTACTGGCAATAGGAGTGTCCAGTCGAGCTCAGCTGAAACGGTTACTGGGTACTCTGGGTTGGTCCCTCTCCGGCACACGATTCATGAGACCTCTGACCCCGGAAGAGGTCACCGGTTCAGGAATCAAGGCCGAGTTACAAAAACAGCTAGAGACACAGGAACAAGCGTACCAGTCCCTCCAGCTGCACCTGTCACCACGATCCATCGAAGCCAATCGAAATGGTTCCTACTATCATTTCAGCCACGCCTTCAGTGGCATCCTTCAGGGTGATTTCGGAAGATCCTTCACCTACAACGAGGATGCCCTGACCGTCATCATTTCCAAGTTCCCCATCTCCATCTACTTTGGACTGATCGGATACCTGGCGACCTGGCTGGTCTGCATTCCACTGGGAATCTCCAAGGCGATCCGCCATCGCGGTGCCTTCGATACTGCAACCAGCGTGCTGGTTTTCCTCGGCTATGCGACCCCGGGATTCGTCGCCTGCTTGTTATTGCTGGTGCTGCTGGGAGGTGGTTCTTACTGGAACCTGGTTCCGCTTGGCGGATTCCGTTCCGATGGCTGGAATCAATGGTGGGAACAGGGCCAATACCTGCGTTGCGTCATCGATCAGGTGCAGCACACCCTGGTTCCGATGTTTGGCTACCTCGTCGGCTCCTTCGCCAGCATGACCGTGTTGATGAAAAACTCGTTACTGGAAAACTTCGGAGCTGATTACGTCAGGACCGCGTTTGCCAAGGGACTCCCCGAGGGACGGGTGATCTATGTCCATGCCTTGCGCAACTCCTTGATCCCCATCACGGCAGGAATCGGTCACTTTCTCGGTTTGCTGTTCGCCGGATCTTTTCTGATCGAGAAGGTGTGCAATATTCCCGGAATGGGATTGCTCGGTTACGAATCGATCATCCGCCGTGATTATCCGATCATCCTCGCGACTCTGGTGATCGGAGTATTGATTCGCCTGACCGGCAACATCTTCAGTGATCTGATCTGGGCCCTCATCGATCCTCGGATCCGGTTCAAGTAGGGGGGCGCCGATATGACCTTCCTGCTGACACTGCTGGTGCTGGTTGCTGGAGTCCTGTTGACCCAGAAGGGGATCCCCTGGTTGTTTACCAAGGCGTTGCTGCTGTTTGGCATCCGTCTGCGGACCAGCCCACTGGCCAAGAAACGGCTGCGACGCTTCCGCTCGATACGCCGTGGCTACATCTCGTTTGTCATCATCACCAGTTGCTTCACCACCTCGCTATTTCTGGAAGTCCTGGTCAACGATCGGCCGGTGATGATTCGCTACGGCGACAAGACTGCATATCCGGCGGTTCGAGATCTTTTCAATACCTGGATCTTTTTCCGGGATGGGCCCTTTCCTACCTATGATCGTTCCGGAGATTTCGGAATTCCTGGCGATGGTCCTCTCGACTACAAGGAGTTTGGCAAGATCGTTGTCGATCCCGAGAAGGCGTTCGGGCCGATAGCGCAGGGACGCAAGGACGATATCGAGACTCTCGAGGAAGAGATCCGCGATACCCAGCAAGAAATCGACGAGTTGATAGAGGACGGGGAAGAGCCGGAGGACTGGCTGATCGAGGACCTGCAGGCGGCGAAGGTCGAACTGGAGAAACTTCGCTCCCAGATCGATGAACTCGGTGCCATCAAGGAAGTGTTTGCTTCCGGTGATGCCAGCATCGTGTGGCCGCTGTATCGACACGGACCCTACAAGAATCGACTCGACTTGCCCGGTACGGCGCCACATGGCCCCTCCTTGCCGTTGCCTGGAATCACTTCTGAATACTGTTCCGGGACTCTGCTCGGAAAAGATGATCAGATGCTCGGTGGCAGGTCGACCTACCAGGTGGGAGCCGACGAAGGAGAACAGTTTCAGGTTGGCCAGAAATTATTTGTTCTCGAGGGAGATCGGCAACAGGGTGTCATCGATGTTCTTGGTATCCTGCTGGTCCGGGAACTGCATCCCGATGGTCGGCATGGAATTGCTGAGGTTCTCTCTCAGGGCGAGGGCAAGAGTTTCCCCGATCAAGCTCTGCTGGCGAGTCGGTTCCTGGACACATGGGAAGCACCGCTGGGAACCAGTGATTCGGGCATCGATGTGGTTCCTCTGCTGCTATACGGATTTCGAGTCAGCGTCGGGTTTGCCCTGATGGTGATGGGGGTTGGCTACATCGTGGGAATCCTCGCCGGAGCCATCATGGGCTATTACGGTGGCTGGACTGACATCCTGTTACAGCGATTCATCGAGATCTGGGGTTCGGTTCCCTTCCTGTTCCTGATCATGATCATCGCCAGTATCGTCGATCCCAGTTTCTGGATGCTGGTGATCTTTCTGGTGGTCTTGCGTTCCTGGATGGCGATCACCTACCAGATCCGTGGTGAGTTTTACCGGGAAAAGGCACGTGACTACGTTCAGGCGGCGATCGGCACCGGTGTCAGTGACTTCAAGGTGATGATCCGTCATATATTGCCGAACTCGATGATTCCGGTGATCTCCAGAGCCCCCTTCTCCTTCGTCAATTACATCAGTGCGCTGGTATCCCTCGATTTCCTCGGTTTCGGACTGCCTCCTACCGATCCATCGTGGGGACGACTGTTGAACCAGGGATTCCAGTTCATCCTGATCTATCCTCATCTCGTGTTGCTGCCGGTGATCGCCCTGGCAGTAACCTTGTTCCTCGTGGTTCTCATCGGTGAGGCTGTGAGAGAAGCGTTTGATCCCAAGGTATTCTCGAGGTTGAGATGACGACGATGGAAAACCAACCCAACCCACCAGCTGAAACACCCGAACTGTTGTTGCAGGTCAAGGATCTCCACACCTCCTTCGCGGTTGAGGGGAATACCGCCCGCGCTGTCGATGGAGTTGACTTCGACGTATACGCCGGAGAGGTCCTGGGACTGGTCGGTGAATCGGGGTGTGGTAAATCCGTGACATCTCTCAGCCTGCTCAAGTTGATTCCTGATCCTCCTGGCCGTATCGAAAAGGGCTCGGCGATGTTCAAGGGGCGTGATCTTCTGGCACTCTCCTATGACGAGATGAGAAAGATCCGCGGCTGCGAGATTGCGATGATCTTTCAGGAACCGATGACCGCCTTGAATCCCGTTTTCACCATCGGGTTCCAGATGCGCGAAGCGATCCAGCATCACACCGGGGCTTCGAAGGAAGAAGCGACCGATCGTGCTGTCGAGATGCTGGAAAAGGTAGGCATCTCCGATGCCCGGGCCAGATTAGCCGCTTATCCCCACCAGTTTTCGGGAGGAATGCGTCAACGGGTGATGATCGCCATGGCCCTGTCTCTGGAGCCTGCATTGCTGATCGCCGACGAGCCAACCACGGCCCTCGATGTGACGATCCAGGCGCAGATCCTCGATCTGATGCTGGAGATGAAGAATCAACAGCAGGGCGCTTCGATCCTGTTGATCACCCATGATCTTGCGGTGGTGGCAGAGACCTGTGACCGGGTGGTGGTGATGTACGGTGGCAAGATCCAGGAAGTTGCCCCGGTTCGAGATCTGTTTCGCGATCCGCAACATCCTTACACCCAGGGATTGTTGAGGAGCCTGCCTCGACCCGAGCTCGATGAGGACCAGGAGCAACTGGAGACGATTCCAGGAATGGTCCCCAACATCTTTGACTGGCCCAAGGGTTGCCGTTTTTGCACCCGCTGCCCGCTGGTAGAAGATCGCTGCCGTACCGATGAACCGCCCCTGAAGAAGCTGGAGGGGGATCGAGAAGTTCGTTGCCATTTGGTCGAGGAAAACGGGGGGGGAGCATGACCGATACCGATGCAGTAGTCACCACTCCACCGATCATCGAACTGAAGGATCTGAAGGTCTGGTTCCCGGTACATGGTGGCGTCTTTGCCCGACACGTTGCGGATGTGAAGGCGGTCGATGGAATCAGTCTCAAAATTCATGAGGGAGAAACCCTCGGAGTGGTCGGTGAATCCGGTTGTGGCAAGAGCACCCTCGGTAAGGCTGTGATGGGTCTGGTACCGGCGACATCAGGATCGATCCATTTTCAGTCGGTCAGCGGTGACTCGGTGGAGTTGACGCAGCTGTCACGACGAGAATACCGGCCCTATCGCAGCGAGATCCAGATGGTCTATCAGGATCCCTACTCCTCACTCAATCCACGCCTTTCGGTCGAAGAGATCGTCGACGAACCGCTCCGCGTCCATCACCGTGATATGAATCGGGAACAACGTCGAGTGCGGGTCGAGGAGTTACTGGAACGAGTCGGTTTGCGCAAGGAACAGGCAGAACGATATCCCCATGAGTTCTCTGGCGGTCAGCGACAGCGAATCGGGATCGCTCGTGCCCTGGCCACCAGCCCACGTGTCATCATTGCCGACGAACCGGTCAGCGCCCTCGATGTGTCGATTCAAGCTCAGGTCATCAATTTGATGCAGGAGTTACAGCGCGACCTGGGACTCACGCTGATCTTCATCGCCCATGACATCTCCGTGGTGCAACATGTAGCTGATCGGATGGCCGTGATGTACCTCGGTAA
Source organism: Planctomycetota bacterium (assembly GCA_036125855.1). Classification (GTDB taxonomy): domain Bacteria; phylum Planctomycetota; class UBA8108; order UBA1146; family UBA1146; genus UBA1146. The sequence goes on along the minus strand of JAYZTT010000005.1, from coordinate 3,758 downwards.
TCTGGTCGAAGTGGGCGAGACCCAGGTGATCTTCAAGAATCCGTCCCATCCCTATACCCGGGCACTGCTCAGTTCGGTGCCCAGACCCGATCCAGAACTCAAGCGGGAGGGTCGGATCATGCTCGAAGGTGATGTTCCCAGTCCGATGGACAAGCCATCGGGTTGTGGTTTTCGCACTCGCTGTCCCATCGCCCAGGATACATGCTCTGAGCAGATCCCGACGCTGGAGCCGATCGCAGAGGGGCAACGGGTCGCCTGTCCCCTGTGGGATCGCTACCAGCAACTTCTCGACTGACCGCTACCAGACAGGTGGTGGATCAACGAGTCCTTACGTTTTATGCTCATCACCCCGCCCGTGATTGGACTTTTCCGATGTTGAAATCTCTCCTGGCCGCAATCCTTCTACTGGTGACGCCTGTCGTGATCGCAACCGATCTCGCGGAGACCTTGGCCAGTACCAGCGAGGAACGATTTGCCGGAGACGACAGGGACAAGCGCTACATTGTTCATGGCTCCTCGACCACCGGAAAGACTCCCAAGAAGGGCTTCGGCTTGCTGGTGGTGTTACCCGGGGGCGGTGGAGGTGCAGATTTCCGCAATTTCGTCGAGAATATCGGCAAGAACAGCACCGGTCCCGACTGGCTCACTGTTCAGCTGGTCTCGAAGATGTGGACCCCGGAGCAGAAGATTATCTGGCCGACCGAGACAAATCGGGTCAAAAAACAACGGTTCACCACCGAGCAATTCATCGATCAGGTGATCGCCGACGTGGCGAGAAAAAACAAAATAGATCGACACAGGGTGGTGCTGCTGGGTTGGTCTTCCAGCGGCCCGGCGCTGTATGCCCATGCACTACGAAAGAAGAGTGTCGTTTCCCGCTACCTGGTTGCGATGTCGGTCTTCCGTCCCAAGTACCTCCCGCCAATTCAGCTGGCGAGGGGGAAGTCCTTCTTTCTCTATCACTCTCGTGAGGATCAGGTGTGCCCGTTTGCAGATGCCGAGCGTGCCGGAAAGGACCTGAGAGCGGCAGGTGCTCGGCTTGAGATTCTCGAATACGAAGGGGGTCATGGCTGGCGAGGCAACGTCTACGGCAACATCAAAAAGGGAATCGACTGGCTGACCTCGAAGTGAGCTGTTCGAAGGCGGCGGATTTCAGGGGCAGTTGGGGATGTTGCAGCCGAGCGGATCGACCATCGAATCGATCTCGCAGATCCCACTGATACTCCCTCCCGAGGATTGAAACAGATAGGCGAGGATGGTCACGACGTCCGCGATGTCGATGACGCTGTCATCGTTGCTGTCGGCCGCGTCGAGACAGCCGGGTGCCTGTCCCTGCTGAAACAGCCACTGAGCCAGGTAGATGGGATCTGCCAGATCGATGGTGTCGTCGAGATTGACATTGCCACGCAGAAACCCCTCGACGATCTCGACCGAGCCATCGATCAGGGTTGGATCGATGGGCGCGCCCAGCGGCCAGTTTGTCATGGTGGAAACCATCGGTGGATTACCGATATCGGTCGAAAAGGCGACGCTGGTTACTCCGGAAGGGATCCCTTCATTGACATGGTAGATCGCTCGATGAACCTCATGGCCGGAGCCGCTCGGCAGGTGCACGAGGCCCGCCTGCATGTAGGCGACCACCAGGGTGAATCCGTCGGGGTAGAAGGAGACCTGCAGAAATTCTGGAAATAGCTGCTGGGTGATCGGCCCGGATACCAGGTCCAGAAGGCTCAGCAGATCTGGATCGTGGGCGATGGTGGTCTGATAGGCACCCAGTTCCTGGACGTTATCGAACCACAGCGGTAGTTCGACGCTTCCGCCTGCGACGGCTGTTCGCGAGGCCAGTTGCATGACGTGGTCAGGATCCTGGGCAGCAAGGGACATCGGGAGCAGCATCAGTGTGCCGAGCAATCCTCGCATGGCGTAGTTCAATGATGCTCCCTTCTGGCGGGGATCGCAGTGCATGTCGAGTCTCTATTTTAAAGCAGGTTGGTGACAAAGCTGAGGATTATCCTGGCGGCGATAAACGACCTCGGGATCACGAAATGACGTATTTCGCCGAGCCTAGGAGCCTCGCGCATCCGACTGAACGGCATTGGACGATCTGGCAGCCAGTTTTACCTCAAGCGTTACAACGCTCGGGTTCTGCTCCTTGGAGTCGTTCCCGTTACTTTTGTGATCTGCCTCGCTTTGTACGATCGCTGCTCGGTTTTTTCGGATCGTACTGGAGGTTCTTTGTCGGCATCTTGGCACCAACGCTTTCGAGGTAGGTGGCCAGCTTGAGGCTGAGGGCTTCGACTTTTTCCTTCATCTGCGGAGCGAGATCGTTCGTCTCTGCCATGTCCTTGTCGATGGCATACAGTTTTGTCTTCCCACTGTCGTGAAAGCGGAACATCTTGTAGCCATCGAGATAAATCACCGAATGCGGAGGATCACCCGACTGGTAGTGGGGGAAGTGGAAGACCAGTTCTTCTCTGGGGCGTGAAATGGAGGCGGGTGCTGTGGTCTTCCCCTTGCTTTTGGGTTTCAGCAGTGGCACCAGACTGCCACCCTCCAGTTCTGCGGGCCACTTCTCTTTCGGCACTCCGGCCCATTCACAGAAGGTGGGGAAGAGATCGAATCCGACCACTTGCGAGTCACACCAACTGTCGGCGGTGATGCCGGGCCCCTGGATGATCAAAGGCACTCGTATGCCGCCTTCGCGTAGGCTGCCCTTACCGCCGCCGAGGAGACTGCCGCGTCCCCCGCCACCTGAGCCATTATCCGACATGTAGATGACGTAGGTGTTTTCGGTGAGTTCGAGATCCTCGATGGCCGCAAGGATACGGCCGACACCGGTGTCGAGGTCTTCGGCGATGGCGGCACGCTGTGCCTGTCGTTCACGTCCTCCCCGAACCTTCTTCTTGTATTTTTCAACAGTGGCTTCCAGAGCATTCCCAGGAGAGTGAAGGGCGTGAAAGGAGAACTGCATGAAGAATGGTTTCTTCGCCTTTTTTTGCTTTTCCATGAAGTCGATACCGCGCTCAGCCATGCCGAAGATATCGACTGGGTTGGGATCCTTGAACTTTGCTGCGGCCTCATTGCCCAGGTTTCCATCACTGACGTCATAGCCATGTTTCTCAGGGCCTCCGCCTTCGAGGTGCCACTTTCCCCAATGCGCAGTGGCGTAGCCTGCTTTCTTCAAGACTTCCGCGATGGTGGTCTCTTCACTGTGGATGGTGCGTCGGGATACGGCTCCGACCATCGGATAGTTTTGAGGGGCTCGTACCCCGGGACCAGCTTTGGTCCAACCGAGAGCGGCAGGACTGCGACCGGTTTGGAGACTGATTCGAGTGGGAGAGCAGACGGAAGCGGGAGAGTATGCCGCGGAAAATCGTAGGCCACGCTCAGCCATTTTCTCCAGATGAGGTGTTTCGATGAGACTGCTGCGGGCTCCGTAAGCGGTGGGGTGCATCGACACCGATAGACCATTCCAGCCCTGGTCATCCGAGAGCAGGAGAATGATGTTGGGCGGGGACGCAGGTTTGTCCACAGAAGAAGAAATCAGATCCTGTGCGGGCAATTCTCCGGGGGCCTGAAAGACAGATGCCATCAGAATGCCGACGGCGAAGACCCCATGGATCTTTAGTTGAGAGAGTATTTTTCGTTTCAATGAAAGCTCTTCTATCCATTCGCTACTGACATAAGGATTTCTACATCCGCTTCCTATCAATAACCCCGAATATCTTTATCAGTCTCATGGAAACTCAGATTGTTTA
>JAYZTT010000004.1:0-17377 GCA_036125855.1 Planctomycetota bacterium | reverse complement strand
CTGATCGTGGCGGGTGGGGGATCTCTCCCTGCAGATCTTCGCCCTCGTGCTCTCGAACTGGCCGGCGGCCACGATGCCGACATCCTCATCGTTCCCTGGGCATCTCGCAGAGAAGAGGCCGGCTCGGCGACCGTTGCGGTGTGGCAAGAAGCCGGAGCGACACGCGTGACAGTGATTCCCGATGACGCGACCGAAGCACGCAAGGCCATCGAGGAAACCGATTTGATGTGGTTGGTCGGCGGTTCTCAGGTGCGATTGATGGAAGCCTTTCGCGAACGCGATCTGATCGAGGCGGTCCAGAAGAGCCACAGTCAGGGAACCATCATCGCCGGTACCAGTGCCGGGGCCGCGGTGATGTCTCGTTACATGATGACGGGCAAGGCGGAGCTCAAATCACTGATATCAGGGAGCACCGAACTGGTCGAAGGGCTGGGGCTTTGGCCACAAGTCATCGTCGACCAGCACTTCCTCGCTCGTCAACGTTGGTCACGCCTGTTCACAGCGGTCGCCAGTCATCCCGACCAGATCGGTGTTGGCATCGATGAACAGACAGCGGTCATCGTCGATTCCGATGGTTCCTGGCAGGTGATGGGTCGTGGACCGGTGGTGGTGATCGATGGTCACAAGTCAAAGACGGAATCGTCCGCCAAGGTGGCCACAGCTGATTTTCGGGTTCACCTCATCGCCAGTGGAGAACGCTGGAAGCCTGGCGACCATTCCGGAACCGCTGCGGGAAACTAGCTTCCCGGTTCTCCCGTCATTTCGTCATGAATGCCGACCTCGAAACGGCCGTCCGAATCGGCGGCGGCGCGGTACATTCCATTGGTGCTGTAGGAGAACGCGATGTTTCCTGCCGCATCGACAGCGATGAGGCCGCCATCTCCCGGCTGTAGTACCTCATGGATCAGCGTGTCGCAGGCACTCTGGAGTTCCTCCCCGGCCAGCATCATGCGGGCGGCGACCGAATAGGCGATGGCGTGTCGGATGTATTCTTCGCCGGTTCCGGTGCAGGAGACGGCACAGGCGCGATCATCGGCGTAGGTGCCGGCTCCGATGATGGGGGAATCGCCGACTCTTCCCCAGCGTTTCCCCGTCATACCGCCGGTCGATGTTCCCGCCGCCAGGTGTCCACGACGATCGAGCACCGCCACCCCGACCGTTCCCTTCTTGCCCTGGGTCTTCTTGAGCCACTGCTCTCTGCGTCGATCGGTCGAGAAGAATGAGTTCTCGACCAGTTCGACACCACTCTGTCTGGCGAAGATCTCGGCCCCTTCCCCGGCAAACAGCACATGCCGCGTGTCTGACATCACTTTTCTGGCCAGAGTGATGGGATGGCGTACGTTTCGGACTCCGGCGACTGCACCACAAGAGAGATCAGAGCCATCCATGATGGATGCATCCAGTTCGTGTTTTCCCTCCGAGTTGAAGACAGCACCCTTGCCGGCGTTGAACAGCGGATCGTCTTCGAGATACCGAATCACCTGCTCGACCGCTTCGATTCCATCGCCGCCGCTGCGGATGATCCCGGTTCCGATCTTCAGTGCAGATGTGAGTGACTCCTGGTAGGCGTCTTGCAGTTCCTGTGGCGCGTCCTTGGCGAGTGCCCCGGCGCCGCCGTGGATGGCGATCGCCCAGCGATCTTGTAACGGTTCGGTGATTCCGCGCGGCAACTGGCACCCTGAAATCAACACGAGAAGGAGAATCACCCAACAGCAGTAGCGATGGAGTCGCATCACTGTCACCTTTTCTTTCGTGACCGGGGAATCATTTCCTCGGCTATGGTGGTTGCCAGCCGACGTGGTGCGTAGAATCACCGACGACGGCACTCCGGTTCGGAACTGAGAGACAGGATAACCGGATCGCGAACACAGGTGGAGAAGATGGCATACCAACCGCAAGAGATCGAACCCAGGTGGCAGCAATACTGGCAACAGAATCATCTGTTTCGTGCCGGTGAACATTCCGATCTGCCCAAATACTACGTTCTCGACATGTTTCCGTATCCTTCCGGCAGCGGTCTCCACGTTGGCCATACCGAGGGATATACCGCCAGCGACATCGTTGCCCGTCACCGTCGAATGAAGGGTTTTGACGTTCTGCATCCGATGGGATTCGACGCCTTCGGGCTTCCGGCAGAGCAGTACGCCATCGAAAAGGGTGTTCACCCCGACGTTTCGACGCGTCAGAACATCGAGACCTTCAGCAAGCAGTTGAACGCCATGGGGTACTCCTATGACTGGGATCGAGAGTTCTCGACCTGCGATCCTTCGTACTACCACTGGACCCAGTGGATCTTCCTCAAGCTGCTCGAGCATGACCTCGCTTACCAGGAGGAGGCGATGGTCAACTGGTGTCCCGAGCTGGGAACCGTACTCGCCAACGACGAGGTGATCGATGGTGTGAGTGAACGCGGTGGCCATGAAGTGGTGCGCCAGCCGATGAAGCAATGGATGTTGCGAATCACCGCTTTTGCCGACCGTCTTCTCGACGGCCTCAATGAGGTCGACTTTCCCGAGTCGATCAAATCGATGCAACGCGATCGCATCGGTCGATCCGAGGGAGCCGATGCGACCTTCGACATCGTCGACTCCGATCAGAAACTGGATGTCTTTACCACTCGACCCGACACGCTCTTTGGTGCCACCTTCTGTGTTCTTTCCCCCGAGCATCCGCTCGTCGATGAACTTACCGATGATGCGCATCGGGATGCGGTCAAGGTTTACTGCCAGGAGGCGGCGAGAAAGAGTGACATCGAAAGATCCGGAACCGATGCTGGCAAGACCGGGGTCTTCATCGGTGCACATGCCATGAATCCGTGCACCGGTGATCCGATGCCGATCTGGGTCGCCGACTACGTCCTGATGGGATATGGCACCGGGGCCATCATGTGTGTGCCGGGGCATGACCAGCGCGATTGGGATTTCGCCACCCGCTTCGAACTGCCGATCGTCGAGGTGGTCTCCGGCGGAGATATCAGCCAGGAGGCGTGGGTCGGGGAAGGTCCGCACGTCAACAGTGGCTTCCTCGATGGTCTGGACAAGGATGAGTCCATCACAAAGAGCATCGAATGGCTCGAGGAGAGGAAGATTGGTCGGAGGATCGTCCGCTATCGTCTTCGCGACTGGATTTTTGCTCGCCAGCGTTACTGGGGAGAGCCGATGCCAGTGGTCATCGATGAAGAAGGCAATGCCCATCCTCTGCCGGAATCGGCACTGCCGCTGGAGTTGCCGCATCTCGATGATTTTGCACCTACCGGCACCGGCAAGTCACCGCTGGCGCGAGCCAAGGACTGGATCAGCACCGAGGTACCGGGCACCGGCGCACCCGCTACGCGTGAGCTCGATACGATGCCGGGCAGTGCCGGTTCGAGCGCTTACTTCCTGCGTTTCATCGATCCGAAAAACGACCAGGCTCTGATCGATCCGGAACTGGCGAAACACTGGATGCCGGTCGATCTGTACCTCGGTGGAGCCGAGCATGCTGTGGGTCACCTGCTGTACTCACGATTCTGGACCAAGTTCCTCCACGACATCGGTGTTTGCCCCGTCGATGAACCGTACGCAAAACTGGTCAATCAGGGGATGATCCTCGGCGAAGACCATCGCAAGATGTCGAAGCGCTTCGGCAATGTCATCGATCCGCTCGATGTCATCGCCGAGCAGGGCGCTGATTCACTGCGGGTCTACGAGATGTTCATGGGGCCGATCGAGGCGGACAAACCGTGGTCGACCGGCGGTCTGATGGGAGCACGTCGTTTCCTCGATCGGGTCTGGAGACTCTTTTTCGATCAGGATGACCAACTTAATGACACTCTTTCGGCAGAACCCACCGATGAGCAGATGAGAATTCTTCACAAGACCATCGATAAGGTTGATCGGGATACGGAAGCGCTGCATTTCAACACGGCCATCTCCCAGATGATGACCTTTGTCAACGAGCTCAATCCGATGGAAACGCGTCCTCGTGCCATTCTCGAACCGTTCTGCCTGGTGCTGGCACCTTATGCACCCCATCTAGCCGAAGAATTGTGGAAAGTGCTGGGTCATGACCAATCGTTGATGTGGGAACCCTTTCCCGTGGCCGATCCTGCATGGCTCCAGGAGCAGATGGTCGAGATTCCGGTGCAGATCAACGGAAAGGTACGAACCAAGGTGCAGGTGCCCTCTGAAATCACAGAGGATGAGATCCGAGAACAAGTTCTTGCCGACCCACGTGTGCGGGAGTACACCGATGGCAAGGAGATCGTCAAGTTCGTCTGGGTACCGAGCCGCATGGTGAATCTAGTGGTGCGCTAAACAATACCGTGCGGGTATCTAGCAGTTGGAAATCGGTCTACGGGCCGGGTCTTCAGGAACGACCGGGGCGAGTAGAGTGCGCCCCGGTCGATTTTTTTGCCGGGCCGATTTGAGTTCTGAAATATCGCCAATGGAAAGGGCTCACTTTGAACCAGGAACTGATCGCGGAACTGACTCGCGCCTACTGGATGGAACTGGAAGCAGTTATCAATTTCATCTCATCCTCGACCAATCTTGTTGGAGCCAAGGCCGAACCCATCAAGCAATCTCTCGCTGCAGATGTGGTCGAAGAGACACAACACGCCCAAGATCTGGCACGGCGTATTCACATCCTGGGGGGAACGATCCCGGGCAGCATGGAGTTTGCTCCTCATCAGAGATCTTTGCAGCCAGGAGATGATCCGACTGATGTTCTCAGCATCATCCGGGGAGTCATCGAAACCGAAGAGACCGCCGTGGCTCAATACAAGAAGATCATCAAGATGTGTGAAGATGATCCAGTCACCGAAGATCTATGTGTGACCTTGCTGGCCGATGAAGAGGAGCATCTACGTCTCTTCCAGGGCTACCTGCTGGAGTACGAGCGCGTATAACTCCGGGGCGACTGGACCGTCTAGTTCTTCACCCTCAGTCGTATCTGCTGCAGGTTCATTCCATACCTGCTGCCGGGCGGGCTGGATTCAAGCGGGGGAGGGTCCGGCATTCCGACACTGAAGTTAGCGGCGTAGCACAGCCAGGCATCTCGACCGTCCTTGCCGATGAACTTCGACGGGATGTTCACGAAGTAGCCTTCTTCGCCGAAGTGCTCCATGAATACCACCAGTTTCCACGGCCCCGTGATGGTCGGTGACTCGAGGATATATGTGTCGTAGGCGCCGTGATTCGCCCTCCCATCGGTAACGCAGAACAGATACCGCTTCAGGTACGGGTTGTAGGTGATCGAGGTGGGACCGACCCGGCCCTTCCACTCGATGAGCGGTTTCATCTGCGCACGCTCACGCGTCCAGATCGGTTGGCCGTCCTCGTCGTGTCCGGCAAAGAACTCGTACTTGCTCGCGTCGTTGATGGTCTCGGGGCTCGGTGTGACACGCAGTAGATAGGCTTCGTCGCCCATGTTCCAGTGGGCGCGACGCGCCAATGGGTCAGGTTCACGTGCAGTCGCCCCATGCGCTATGAGATAAGCCTTACCATCGGGCGAGTGCTCCATATTTCTTCCGAAGTCGACGAAGAACGGCTCGCCAATCCGAACAGGTATCCCGGTCGGCTTACCCTCTCCATCGAGTGAGGGGGCCGCAAAGAGCGGTACCGTCGGATCGTTGGGTCCGTCCGTCCATGTCTTGCCGTAGTCGCGGGAGATCCTGAAGCCTACGAGAGGGCCGAGTCCGCCAGGACCCTCCGGATGACTTCCGTAGTACCAGATGCCCTCGTGCACCAGACTCCCCGACGGGTATCGCGCGTTGTATGGGCCGGTGGGCGTGGGCAGTGCGCCCAACCCGATCACCGTGAGGTTCAGCGGGTCGTCGCCGACGATCTTTCCATAACCGCAGTTTGCGTCTGGACCCTCTTGCCCGAGGGTCCACAGTGGCTCCCGGCTCCCGTCCGGTAACACGTTTTCCACTGTGCCATCGGAGAAGGGGGAGTACATGTTTCCATCGGATGCCCACGACGGGAACCAGCAGTCTGCATGGGTGTACTCGCGGTGCTTGCCGGTGAACGTGATCCCCACGATGTTGTCGGATGGCTCGAACGGGCAGTCAGCGGGCGGTCTCGAGGGCCAGTCGATGGCCGGGTTGCGCTCTGAATCGTGGACCTGTCCCCGACAGCCACCGAGCAGAATCACCTCAAGAGCCGACACGAGAGCGATGACGCCAACCCTGGCGATTCGTTCTCCGGAGATCTGCATGAACTCCTCCTGATGGAGCATGAGTGGACTTGATCTGGCACTCTTCGAGATGTCAGTCGGCAGGGCGGATCATCTCACCAGGGATGACCCATTTGTCGAATTCTTCCTCGCTGCAATAACCTTTCTCGACGGCAACTTCACGCAAAGTTTTGCCCTCTGCGTGAGCGGTTTTGGCCACATCGGCGGCCTTGTCGTAGCCGATGTGAGGATTGAGAGCGGTCACCAGCATCAGAGAGCGGTGCAGCAGATCATCGATCCGTTCACTGACCGGTTCGATGCCGGATGCGCAGTTTTCGCGGAAGGAATTCATCGCCGAGGCGAGCAGGTCGATCGATTGCAGCATGCAATCGCCGATCACGGGCATGTAGACATTCAGTTCGAAGTTACCGAGCGCACCGCAGAAGCCTATGGCGACGTCGTTACCGATGACGCGGGCACAGACCATCGTCAGCGCCTCTGACTGGGTCGGATTGACCTTGCCCGGCATGATCGACGATCCCGGTTCATTGGCGGGGATGGTGATCTCGCCGATGCCACAGCGAGGACCGCTAGCGAGCCAGCGAACATCGTTGGCGATCTTGTGAAGTGCTGTTGCGAGGCTTTTCACCGCTCCGGAGAGTCCGACGATTGCTTCCTTGCCGGCGAGCTGGGCGAACTTGTTGGGAGCAGAAACGAACTCTATGCCGGTCTTTTCGGCCAGCGCAGCAGGAACCTTCTCGGCGTAACCAGGACGGGTGTTGAGTCCGGTTCCCACCGCAGTGCCGCCGATGGGCAGTTCGTGCACCAGCGCCAGCGCATCTCGGACCTGCTGACCGGCGATTCTCAGTTGATCGGACCAGCCGGAGATCTCCTGCCCGAGGGTCAGGGGGGTGGCGTCCTGCAGGTGAGTGCGGCCGATCTTGACGATGTCGTTGAAGGCGGCGGCCTTCTCGTCGAAGCACTTTCTCAGCGCATCGATGGCGGGCAGCAATCGATCATGGCACTCGCAGGCGCTGGCGACGTGAATGGCGGTGGGGAACGAATCGTTGGTGCTCTGGGCGTGGTTGACGTGATCGTTCGGATGCACAGGACTCTGGCTACCGAGCGGTTGCCCGAGACTTTGGTTCGCGCGGTTGGCGATCACCTCGTTGCAGTTCATGTTGGACTGGGTACCGGAACCGGTCTGGTAGACGACCAGCGGAAAATGATCGTCGAGATCACCGGCGATCACTTCTTCGGCGGCGCTCTCGATGGCGCTGCCGATCTCCTCGGGGATGCCACCGAGTTCGGCGTTGACCCGGGCGGTAGCCTGCTTGATGAGCCCCATCGCACGGATCATCGGCCGACGCATCCGCTCCTGGCCGATGCAGAAGTTTTGCAGTGAGCGCTGGGTCTGTGCACCCCAGAGGCGGTCCGCAGGGACCTTGACCTCGCCCATCGTGTCTTTCTCGATGCGATGATCCACCGCGTCCCCTTCAGGGCTAGTGCCCGACTGCCCACAGAATACCCGAAGTGGTCATCACAGGGCTAGCGAAGCGGAGAGGAGTTCTGATACCTGCTCGGATTCACCTCCAAGGGCGGCTAGCATGAATCGATCGAGAACCAATGAAGAACCCTTTGGGAGGGGTTGGATGCTCAATTTACGGTCACAGACCACCATTTGCTGGTGCTTGATGTTCGTTTCCATGCTGGTTGGATTTCCCGCCGGTATTGTTGGCCAAGATGGGCCGTGGCAGCAGATGGATTACGGTCCGTTTCTGTCGGCGGCGATCGAGGTGACGCCCGACAACATCGCCTGCAAGGGAATCGCCATTCCGCTCGATGAAACTGGCAAACACGCGATGCTGTTCGATAGTGCTGAATTGCGCTGGGCAGCGGCATGGGAGGGTGACTTCGTCGAGCTGCGGGGCATCGTCTACGATGGTCCCCACGGAATCTGGCCGCGCATCGATGGCGATCCGGTCTGGACCAATCCAGCGGGCCCCGGCTTCGCGATCGGCGCCAAGGGTTCCTTTGCCGATCCGCGTCCGATTCCTTTCGGCCCCTTGCCATTAGAAGTTGGTCGCTGGAAAGGTCTGCAACGAGATCGCGACGGTGTGCTGCTTCATTACACCGTCGGCAAGACGCGCGTCTTCGAAAGAGCCGCCTTCACCCGCGGAGAAGATGTGGACGCCTGGAAGAGATCGATTCAGTTGATCGGTGTCGATCAATTTCTTCGCATCTCTTTATTCGAAGTCGAAAATGGAATGTTCCTGTCTCCCTCCTTCTCCGGTCCCAACAGCGAGTTCATCATGCTTCAAAGAGGTAAGCCGACGATGGCGATCGATGTGCGCGGTGGCGGACCGAGGACTCGAGTGACCACCTATGAGGGCCGGATCGTGGTCGAGGTCAAGCCGGAGGATCAGGAACAGCCACCGATTCACATCCACATCGCTCGCTTTGATGACGACAAACTCGAAGCCTTCCGTGCCATCGTTAATCGGGTCTATTTCCGCGATCCTTCGCCACTGCTCTCGGTCTGGAACCGGGGCGCCGCAGCCTTATGGCCCGAGAAATTGTCCCTCAAAGGCCAGCGCAGCGCCGTTTTCGGTGGCGACGAAAGCTCTGAGGTGATTTCGAGGAGTGCCGGGGATGAGGAAGATGGTTGGTCAGTGAGTGGTGAAGAAGAGGGCTTAGCCACAATTTACGATCGAGATGGTCTGCAAACCGAACTGGAAGTTGCTTCGACCCAGGAATCAATGCTGGTGGTAATACCCAAGAGCAGTGAGCCGCCAGACTTGCTGGCCGGTTGGGATTGCGACGAAAGTTCCGGAGAAGCGATGTCGAGCATCGTCGATGGCGAAAAAGATCTACGCCTCGAAGGGGTAACGTGGCGTCGTGGGGTCAAGGGTCGCGCTCTCGATTTCAATGGGACGGCAAGAGCCATCTGGACCCGGCACGATGACTTTGAGTTCACTTCAGACGCACTGACCTTTGCGGCGTGGGTCCACACCACAAAAGATGGAAGCATATTTTCCCAGACCAAGCCTGAGGGGCCGTGGATTCATGACGGCAAGGCATTTTTCATCCGGGATGGTCATCTGTGCTTCGATATAGGCTGGGTCGGTGTGGTGACTGGCGAGAAGAAAATCACCGATGGAAGCTGGCACCATGTCGCTTTCGCCTGGAATCCGTGGGAAGACAGGGTCGTACTCTATGTCGACGGTGAGGAAGATGGCGAGGGGCATCTCCCGCCCGGGAGTCCGGTCGAGGATACGATCATGCAGATCGGCTTCACCGCCGAGAACTTCCCTGAAGATCCCTGGTTTAGCGGCTATATCGATGGCATTCGCATCTACTCAGGATTTCTCGACGAGGCGATGATCCATGCTGTGGCGACCGAAACGGGCGAACCGTTGGTGCGTGCTTATGGTGTTCGCGGCGATCTCGCAGCCCGTTTTGTGTTGCAGGAAGAAGCTGATTCTGCAGGGGGAGGAAAGGGCGTCATCGTCTTCGGTGCGACCGATCATGATCGCCGTGGAGAATTGCTGGAATGGCGTGGTCCACTTTCTCGTCTCACCGATTTTGCCACCGAACTGTCCGCAGGTGCAGATTCGAAGCAGAAGCTCCCGTTCGAAATTGATCGCATCACCTGGCCCGATGAAAATCCGTGGCATTCGTGGATGCGGTTTGGAGATTTTGATTTCCTCGATGGGGGCAAGGCTGCGGCCATCTCGACCTGGAATGGCGATGTGTGGCGAGTCGACGGTCTCGATGGACGACTCGATAAACTGGTCTGGCAACGTATCGCCAGCGGCTTGAGTCAACCGCTCGGATTATTGACTCGGGGCAAGGCGGACCAGGAAGAGATTTTGGTGCTGGGGCGCGATCAAATTACCCGACTGGTCGATCTCAATGACGATGGAGAGACCGATCACTACGAGGCATTCAATGTCGATGCGATGAACTCGGCGCACTTCCATGAGCCCGCAGGTGGCCTGCAAGAGGGACCGGACGGATCGGTTTTTTACCTGAAGGCAGCTCGTCACGCCAAGCTGCCGGCCCATCCGCAGCACGGCACGCTGATCCAGGTCGCTGCCGATGGTTCCAGTTCAAAGATCATCGCTTCCGGTTTCCGCGCACCGAACGGATTGGCCATCGATGCTGATGGCATCGCCTGGGGTTCTGACCAGGAAGGCCACTGGACTCCCGCCAACCGTATCAACCGCATCACGCCGGGTTCTTTCCAGGGCAACAACTGGAGTGGCAGCATGCTCGGTGTCGATGAGATGCGAACCGAATATGATCCACCACTGTTGTGGATTCATCCGACCGTCGATCGATCGCCAGCAGCACAGGTGCGTGTGCCCGAAGGTGTTTGGGGTGATCTCTCCGGCAAACTGCTCGGTCTTTCCTACGGCACCGGTGAGGTCTATCTGATCCTCGAAGAGGAAGTTGACGGTGTTTACCAGGGCGGTTTCGTTCCACTTCCCATCGAGACGCCGACCGGCACCATGCGCGGCCGGTTCCATCCCGATGGAAGCCTCTATCTGTCCGGTCTGTTCGGCTGGTCATCCAACAAGACAGATCCTGGCGGTTTCTACCGGGTCAGGAAAACAGACACTCCATTGCCTTATCCGTTGCAGGTCAGGGCCCGCACCGATGGTTTGCTGATCACCTTCAATGAAAAGGTCACCACCGAAACCGAAGCTCTCGCTACAGCTTTCAAGTTGAAAGGCTGGAACTACCGCTGGAGTCGCAACTACGGTTCGCCGCGACTCGATCTGGATGAGGGAGAGGAAGGAATGACCGAGCTGGAGATTGCCTCGGCGACCCTGTCCAAGGATGGCAAGCAGGTACGACTAACGATTCCCGATATGAAACCCGCCATGCAGATGCACCTGAACTGGTCTCTGGAGTTCGAGAAGACTGGCGCGGCGGATTCTTTCGTTCATTTCACGGTACACAAGCTGGCGACCGATTCCGGCCAGGGGTTGTGAGCCACGCTGCGGTTTCATGGAACCGGTCCGATGAAATAATAAAACCGGATGATGGAAGTGAGCCACCACTCCAGATGTAGCTCATTGCTCACGAAGAGGAGGCCCGTATGGCACGCAATATCACGCAGAAGCAAAAAACAGGCTATTACCTGGGAATGATCCTGACAGGAATCGGCATCATTATGTTTACCGCTCCCTTTATAGATGTGCTTTTTAACGGGCTGGAGCCCAATGAGCGAGGGTTACCGGAGAGTTTCAAGGTAGCACTGGTGGGATTCGTTCTTCTGGCGATTGGCAATATTCTTCGATCGATCAGTGCTCGTGGCCTGGCAGGCTCAGGATTGTTGCTGGCACCAAAGCAAGCACGCAAAGATCTGGAACCTTATAGCCGGATGGCTGGTGGCATGATTCAGGATGCCCTGGAAGAATCGGGGGGGCTAACCTCTGGCAAGGCCCCGGAAAAGGTGATGATCCGCTGTCAGGTATGCAAAAAGCTCAACGAGGAAGATTCCAGGTTCTGCCAGGAGTGTGGCGAGCCAATCTGAGCGGTTTTTTTGATGTATACTCCTCTTCAGATGGGAGGAGCTGATGTTCGTCCACATGTCTGTTCATTCACCCAAAGATGCTTACCGGGAACACCTTCGTGATTCGATGCACCGTTTCAGGGGTGCCATCGAACAGGTCGATGGGTTCATCGATGGCGGTGTGTTTGAGGATGAAAAGACAGGTCGTTTGATCGGCATGATCCGCTGGCGATCTCGCGAGGATATGGAGCAGAACATCCATCTGGCTGCCGAGGTCATCCAGCACGACGACTTCGATACCTGGGAGCACCATCCCCCGGAGTCATTCCTGCTCGGCGAGAAGTAACCCTTCACATCTCGGTAGCCCTCCAGCAGTACCAGCTGCCGATGCTGCGGTAGGGTTGCCATTTCTGGGTGGCTCGCTGCAGCTGTTTCGGAGTGGGTAGTGTCTTTTTGCCGCGCATCTTCGCATAGCCTTTGCGGACGCCGAGGTCATCGACCGGCATCACATCCAATCTTCCCAGTTGAAAGATCAGTAGCATCTCGACGGTCCAGCGTCCGATGCCGTGGATGGCGGTAAAGGTATCGATGATTTCCTCGTCGCTCATCCGCGAGAGTGTCGCGAAGCCGGGCACCTGGCCGTCGCGAGCATGACGGGCCAGATCACGGATGGCGCGTTCTTTATTTCCCGAGACACCGACGCTACGGAATTTTTGTGGTTTCAGTTTCAACACCCGCTCGGGAGTGGGACGTTTCAGCGGAAATAGATCGAGGAAGCGGCCGTGGATGGTGGCGGCGGCCTTGCCGGAGAGTTGCTGGAAGATGATGGAACGCAGCAGGTACTCGAAGGGGGAACGACGGCGCTGAATCTCCAGTTTGATGTTGCCGCATGCATCGATGACTCGCCCCAGATGAGGATCCACCGCCTTCAGGTGCCGTATCGATGATCGCCAATTGGCTACCACGGAGGTCGATGAGTTGCGGGTCACGATGCTGGGCCTCCTGCGTGCGGGAATCTGAATACATGATGTCGATGGGGAGAGGTTTCCGGATGCAGGATGAACCAGCCAAAGAGCCGAGGGAACCGATGATTCAAATTGTCGCAGTACGGGACAGTCGGTAGAGTAGGGGTTGATCCAGGATCTTGAGTCGCTCGTAATCATCGGAGGTCATCATGCTGCCGAGGCACCACAGTACCTATGCCTTCATGCGTCGATTGGCGCTGGTCGTGTTGTGCTTCTGTGCATCGTTTGCGTTTGGTCAGGTGGTACCTCCATCGCTTCCGGGGCAACTTCCATCTCTGCAACCGCCTCTGGGTGATCTCGAATCGGAGACCGCCCACCTCGACGCGCCATGTAGCGGCGGGCATGCCGTGGATCCGGACCGAGCGGCAGCAACGCGACCGCGAGGGGCAGACCGAGATGCCCTGGTCGTGGCCCGATCCTCCGGAAGCGCTGGTGCTAGCCCCTGGGCCGGGCCGTGTAGCTCTGCCGATTTTGCCGCGGCCACGGGTGCGGCATTCATCGAGTTGGTGGCAACCAGTACTGACGATTGCCTCGACGAGTTGTGGTCCTTCGACGGAGATGTCGAACTAGCGATTGCACCCGCCAATGTGCTGCTGATCGCAAGTGCCATCGAATCCGAGGCACTCGATCTGCTGGGTAACTCCGAGCGGCTGCGCCGGATGTCGTATTTCTACCAGATTGCTTTCTATCACGAGTTTTACCAGTCGAGCGTGACCTACGACGACCCGACATTTTCAGCGGCGGTGCAGGCGATGGTCACCATCGGTCAACAGCCGGAGTTGATCACCGTCGATCCTCCGGTGTCGCTCCTGGCGCAGTGGTTGGTGAGCATCGATAGCACCAACGCCAGCGTGATGGTTATCGATCAGATCCAGGCAGTGCTCGAACGCTACACCTCCGATCTGGCCCATGAAGACGATTACCAGGAACGTCTGATGGCGTATCGCTGCCTGTTCACCCTCGCCCGCCAGATCGGAAACGAGAACAACTCGGGAGGAACCTCCAGCCCCTGGTACTCTGCAATCCCACCGGGCCTCATCGCGGTGGTTGCAACGATGGCCCTCGATCTCACCTACACGAGTGATAGCGAGTATGTCGTTCTCAATGCGATCTGGGTGATGAGCCGCTTCGGGTTTCTGGAACCGGCGACGAGAGACGCTGCCCATGACATCCTCACGCAGGCGTACAACAGCCACGTCCAGTACTCCGGCCCGTGGTTGAGGGCGGTCACTGACCTCGAGTCGCAATTTGATGGACTCCTCTATGGTGGTGGTGCTCTCGATCTCGACCAGATTCGCGCCGAAGTGATGGCGATCGCGCTTCCCAATGAGTTCCTGTTCGACCGGGGACGATTGAAATTCTTGACCGCGATCGACCTCGATGGGGCGAACGAACTCTATGACGCCATCCAGGAGGTCGAGAGTCAGTTCTTCCGCAAGTGCGGTGCCCTCGAGCCCGTTCCCGGGGACAGCAACGAAGTGATCACGCTTGTGATTTACGGCAGCCCCCAGGAATATCAGACCTATCAACCTTTCTTGTACGGGCTGTCGACCAATAACGGCGGGATCTTCATAGAAGGGTGGGGAACACTCTTCACCTACGACCGAACGCCGGCCCAGAGCATCTACACCCTGGAAGAACTTCTCCGTCACGAGTACACGCACTACCTGGACAGCCGATACCTGATCACAGGGAGTTTCGGGGAGTCCGGAACCTTGTACGAAGGGAATCGACTGGTCTGGTACAACGAGGGGTTGGCGGAATACATGGTCGGTGCGACTCGAATCAACGGGGTACTGCCACGAGGAATTCTGCTCGATCAGATTTCAGGTGATAGTTCTCGTTTGACGGTGGCCGACATCACCAGTGCGACCTATGGATCGTTCACCTTCTACAGGTACGCCGGCGTGTATTTCGAGTTCCTGGAAGAACAGCGCCCCGATCTACTGGTGGCTCTCTTCGATGCCATGCTCGGAAACGACATCGTGGTTCTCGATGCGTTGTATGCGGTGATGGCGGGTGATGCACAGTTGCAAATAGACTACGACAGTTTCATCGATGCGCAGATTGTTGACCTTCAGCAGGGCACAGGGCTCTTTGCCGAAGATGTTCCGACCACTCCGACGCCGACCACACTGGCAAATGACAACGCAGGCCAGGTGTTGACGCAGCTTCAGTCGGTCCTGCCTGTCGGAGGGGTGTTCCATGTCTGGGTAAATCGTTTCCATTACCAGTACAGCGAGACGACCCCCCTTGGCGGTCAGCCGATCGAAGATTACCGGGAATCGACCGACCTTGCGCTCGATGACCAGCTGGGGCAACTCACAGGGCTATCTGACAACATGACCTCAGCGGTGGCGTGGTTCGGCGAGACCACCGTCTCGGCAGACCTGGCGACATCGACCGTGGTGTTCGAGGGGCCCTACTCTGCTACGGCAGCAGATGTGGTCGCACCTTCGGCTCCGACCGGAGTCGTTGCGGCCTCGGCCAATGGAAGCGTGACCCTCTCCTGGGATGCAAACCCGGAGCCCGACTTGAGTGGCTATTTTGTCCACCGGTCTGATGTTGCCGGCGGGCCTTACTCCCTGGTGAATCCGCTTCCACAGCTGGAAAACGTGTTTGTCGACAGCGAAGCTGGAGCGGGCGTACTCCACTACGTGATCACTGCGATCGATGCCTCCGACAACGAATCGTTGCCATCGGTGGAAGTGATGGTCGAGTCCACCATCGACATCCTGGTGATCAATGGTTACTACCAGGCTGGAGGTACGGGGTATCAAGACATTTACCTGGATGTTCTCGATGGTCTTGGTGTCGGCTACCAGGCATGGGATCCGTTTGTCGATGGTCCGGTGACCACCGGGTTGCTTGCTGAGTATACCGACGGTGTCGTGATGTGGCCGATCGGTTACTTCCACACCGGATTCCCCGATCAACTGGGTCCCGTGCGCCAGGCACTGCTGATGGAATACCTGCAGGCCGGTGGCAACCTGGTGCTCTCGGGAGCGTACGCCACCGGATTTCTCGACAGCACTGAACTGTTCACCAATTACCTGTTCCTCCAGCACGAGCAGTGGGATATGGGTCTGCCAGGTTTACTGGGAGAGCCGGGGAATCCGCTGGGGGATGGCCTGGACCTGCAACTGTCGAGCGGTGGCTACCAGTCGGAATTGACGGCGCTGCCACCGGCACAGAAGGCGTTCTCCTACGATCCGGCATCGGGTGCGGGGACACTTCAAGGGGGCGGGGCCGCAGTGGTGATGGTCGATGAGGATCACAAGGCGGCGGTGCTGGCATTTCCGTTCTCGTCTGTCGTGGCTGCAGATCGTAGTGCGCTGATGGCACGGATCCTCGAGTGGATGCTGCCTCCGAGTCCATGCGCCGATCCATTCATCCGAGGCGACACCAACGGTTCAGGTGCCATCGATATTTCAGATGCGGTCTTTCTTCTCGCCTACCTCTTCTCCGCAGGAGGCCCGCCGAGTCCCGAGGCGTCCGGCGATGCAAATGCAGACGGCGGGATCGACATCTCGGATGCGATCTACCTGCTCAGTTTCCTGTTTGATTCCGGGGCGCCGCCACCGGCGCCATACCCGGATGCGGGCTGTCCGTGAGCCCGATGTGGCTCACCGGTACCGTCTGGTTACTGCGGGCCGGTTAGTTGATCGAGACCTGGATTGGGGAAGATCACGGATGGGAAGCGGGTAACCGCAGCCCGCTCGATCATCATCTCCAGAATTTCCGGCCGTTGCTTGGATACATCCTTCTTTTCCCCGGGATCGGCTGCTAGATCAAAAAGTTTCGTCTCCGGGTTCTTCTTGCCGAGTCTGCGCCGTACCAGTTTCCAGTCGCCGTGGCGTAACGCCTGCTGATCGCCGTGTTCCCAGTAGAGATCCTTTTGTCGGGCGGGGTTCGCGCCGCCGAAGGCGGGCAGCAGACTGTGTCCATCGGTGGGGCGATCCAGCGAGGCGCCGGCGATCTCGGCGAAGGTCGGCATCATGTCCGGAAACGATGACGGATACTCGCTGGTGCTGCCCGCTTCGACCTTGCCAGGCCAGCGGACGATGAGAGGCACCCGGATGCCTCCCTCCAGCACGCTACCCTTGAGGCCACTGAGACCCTTGGTACTGTCGAAGAAGGTGTGCTCGACGCCGCCGGCCCAGGTGGTGCCATTATCACTGGTGAACATCACGATGGTGTTGTCGGAGAGACCGTGCTGCTCGAGACGGTCGAGGATGGCTCCAACCTCCTTGTCGAGGTGGGTGATCATGGCGGCGTAGGCGGCATTCGGCCGTGGATGCGGTAGATAACTACCGCCGAGGTAGTGTTTCTCATCCCATTCCCGTGGATAGGCATCGAGATCCTCGACCGGGACCTGCAGGGCGACATGAGGTATGGGACTGGGATAGTAGAGAAAGAAGGGTCGATCCACGTTCTCATCGATGAAGGAAAGCGCTTCGTCGAGGAATACATCCGGAGAGTAGGTCTCCCCGAGGTAACGCTGGTAATACTCCTCCTCGGTGGCGAGCGGTTCATCGATTTTTTGATGCGCTTTGAACCAGCCGTTGCCGGGCAGCACCATCTTCTCGCCATTTTTCCACAGGTGGTTGGGGTAGAAGTTGTGCGCCTTGCGCTGGCAGTTGACGATGCATGAGGTGTCGAAGCCCTGGTT
>JAYZTT010000003.1:0-40584 GCA_036125855.1 Planctomycetota bacterium | reverse complement strand
GCCTGGGAGAAGAGGGTGGCGGACACGATCACGACGGTGACGGGGTACCGGATCACTAGGAGACCCTCAACGCAGATCTAAAGGGTGCAGTGGCCAGCCAGGCTCCTGCACCCTTCCAGTTCCTGAAGTGGTCAGAGGGCTGGCTGTTGGCCAAAGTTCTGATTGGTTTGTCTGTCGAGGTTACTCACACAAGATCCTGCTCGAGGAGAGGATTCACGGAGGTCCGCTGAACTTTGAAGAGGCCCAGGGGCAGATTCGCCTGATTCTGCGCGAAAAACTGCTCGAAAAGCAGCATCAGAAGTTTGAGCGCCAATTGTGGAAAAAAGCGAAGATCCAAGTTTTCATCCCGGGTATTGAGGTTTCAGGGGCTACCTGATCCCTGTCGCTATATCAACCCTGATTTAGCAGGAGACTCCATGAACATCATCGTTCTTATCGTTTCCGTTTTGTTTTCCCAGGTCCCCGATACGGAACCGGTAAAAGCGTTCACAGTTGGTGCTGACACGTACAGTCTCACGACTCGTTCCCGTGAAGTGAGCCTCAGGGATGTATATGGCTGGAGACAACAGCTGGTCCTCTATAGCGTCTACAAAAATGAGAAATTCTTACACCCATCGAGAATAGATGGCGGCAGATTCTTCAGCTGTCCCTTCGACAGAACCGTCGAGATTAAAAACATCTTCTCCGAAGAGCGGCAAATCGGCTGGATGCTGGTGGGTGGAGGGATTTGTGGGAACACTTTCTCCTACAGGATTGAACTGATCATTCCCGAAACCGATAAACACTTTCCCGAATATCACCAATTCACTTTTATCACCAAGGTCATTCCCAATCTGATCCCCACTGAGAACGGTGCAACGGTCTGTTTTTTCGAACAGAACTGGGGCGGTGGAGGAACCGCTACCAGTTTCTATGTGCCCAAAAAATTAGAGATTGATGTGACTCGTGGTCGGGCAGATATCAGAAAAGGGGATGTCTTCGAAAATCTAGATTACTTTGAATATGAATCTGGCACACCCGGATCTGGAACAAAGACTTTCCTGGGCCCCTTTGTTGCCGGGCTTGAAGCCACAAACCCTGATCTGATGCGCTACGCACTCCAGTACTACGACAAAGATGATCGAGACTGGTATGGCGTCCATTTCAAGGATGGGAGCCTTGAAGGAATGAAATCACTGGTTACCAAGGTCGAAGCTTTGCGCTCACTCCACGAAGAGGTGAAATCGGTTGTCGACTGGAACCTGAGCCCGTTTCCCAAATGATCTCTGCTCCCTAATGATCATTGCCAAACGCAAAGAGCGCCGAGGGGAAACCTCGGCGCTCTCTCCATCGACTCTGTGAACCACAATAGGCCCTTATCGACCGGTTTCTGCTTTCCCGGCTTCGATTGGTCAGCACCGTGAGCGTTCTCAGTCGACTCGGATGCGGCTATCATTCTTCGCCAGGGGAATGGGAGGCTCAGGTTGGCGACAGTGAAGAGTCCACGCGACGGCTGCGAGGGATACCGACGGCCGATGGGCCGATTCCCTGGTAGATCGGGAAGGCGTCGCGCCCTGGCTCTGGGCGCAGTCCATCTGATCATCGCCCTTCATCTTCTGCACTGGCTTGTGACCGGCTCCACCCTGTCGCCAGTAGAGCCGTCTGAAAGCATGTACACCCTGGAAAATGGTGAGGTCAACGCAGGCTTCGTCTTCTTCATCGTGGTCATTCTCTCGACAGCGGTGCTCGGCCGCTGGTTCTGCGGCTGGGCCTGTCACATGGTGGCACTGCAGGATCTGTGCGGCTGGATGATGCGAAGGATCGGTGTTCGGCCACAGCCGTTCCGCAGTCGACTGCTGGGTTATGTCCCCTACCTTCTGGCGTTCTACATGTTCCTGTGGCCGACCTTGAAGCGCTGGAGTTTTCCGTGGCTGGAACAGCAATTCGCTGCCATCACCGGATGGTTTACACCGGTCTCACCGTGGCCCGGTTTTTCCAATCATCTGATGGTCGAGGATTTCTGGGCGACCTTCCCCAGCGTTCTGGTGGCGATTCCATTCCTTCTCATCTGCGGCTTTGCCACCGTCTACCTGCTCGGAGCCAAGGGATTCTGCACCTACGGTTGCCCCTACGGAGCGTTCTTTACCGTGGCGGATCGAGTCTCTCCGATGACCATCGTCGCCGACATGCAATCGTGTGAGACGTGTGGATTGTGTACAGCAAACTGCAGTTCCAACGTGCAGATCTCTCGTGAAATCAAGATTCATGCTCAGGTGGTCGACCCGGGTTGCATGAAGTGTCTCGATTGTGTCGATGTGTGCCCCAACGGGGTTCTCTCCTATGGCCCGGCGAAACCGAGTCTGTTCGCAGGGAGGACCGCGGATTCACGAAAACTGCGCCGTAAAAGCCACCCATCGCTGGTCGGGGAACTCTTGCTCGCCCTCGTGTTCATCCTGACCTGGTTCTCGTGGCGTGGTGTCTACGAACAGATTCCGATGCTGATGGCGACCGGAATCGCTCTCTGCACCACATTCCTGCTCTGGAAATGCTCACAGTTGCTCCGGAAACAGCAGACTTCCCTCCAGGGAACCAGTCTGTACCAGGGTGGTGCTACTTCACGAGCCGGAAAAATCATCCTCGCCATCACGACGGTCACGATCTTGCTGACCATCTCGGCGGGTCAATCTCGCTGGAGTCAGAATCTTGCCCAGCAAAACTTTGCCCTGGCTCAGATCAATCTCGACCAGGTACTGATCCCCGGACAGGATCCTGTTCCCGATCCGCAGAGAGCGGCAGCCCGGATCGCAGCGCAACACTTTCGAGATCTACTGCGCTTCGATCGAGGAGGTTATGCGCTGCTGGAACCACGTGGCACGGTTCTGGAGGAACGAATCGGATACATGAGTGCAGTGGCGGGAGATCTTGACCAGGCACAGCAGTGGTGGGGAAGGGCGATTGAAGAAAATCCCAGTGATAACCTGCTGTTGCGTTACGGCCAACTTGTCGAACGAGTCGACGGTCCGCAGCAACTCTCTACCTGGCTCGACCAGAGCAGGATCAAGTTTGGCAACCGCAACGTACTGGTCGGTCTGCGTACCGATCTGGGCCGTCGTCAGGCGTTTTCGGCATTACAGAGGAATCTACCGCTGGAGGCTGCAAGCCACCTGAAGGCACTGGTCAACTGGATCGGAGAGGAGCCGGGGTTGCTCGATGATATCGCGCTACTTCTCGATCAGGCCGATGCCACCGACGAAGCGGAGCAGTTCAGAGCACGCGCCACCTTCATCCGGAACAACAGCGTAACTCCTACTCCGGATTCGCTTCCGAATCGCCCGTGATGCGCAGGTAGGCCTCCTCGAGACTCGCTCCCTCGCGAAGTTCACGCGGTGGGAATCCCTGATCCAGCATCATCTGCAACAGCTCGGTGAGGGCCTGATCGATTCCGCCTTCGCCACTGGCGTCCAGATCCACTGCCAGGCGGTCCGCACTGCTTTCGAGGTGACGTACCGCCGGGCAGCCTCGAAGTGCCTCCTGCTGTTCGACGGAGGGTTCCTTCGACAGACGGATCTCGAAGCGTCGATCACGCCGGGTCACCTCCTCGACGGTACCACTGGCGACCATCTTTCCCTCGACGATGATCGCCACCTGGTCGATGATTTCCTGCAACTCGAGCAAGTTGTGAGACGAGACCACGACCAGTGCGGTTTCTCCCAGCTGACAGATAATTTCCCGGACCTGTCGGGCGTTTGCAGGATCGAGGCCAGCGGTGGGTTCGTCGAGAAGAACCAGTTCGGGACTGCCGAGAATGGCCTGAGCCACACCGAGTCTCTTGCCCATGCCGTGGGACAGGATGACTGCTCCACGATCAAGTTGGTCTGCCAGCTCGACCCTCTGCATCGCCTCGAACACTTCCTTGCGGGCGGTTTGACCCGTCACTCCATCGAGGCTTCTGAGGAACAGAAGCTGATCGAGAATCGAAACGTCATGAGCAAAGATGGCATCCTGGGGCATCACTGCCACTCGCCCCACCAGGCGCGAATGGCCGGGACGAGGAGCATCGAGGATCTCCACTTCCCCCTGCTGTAAACGCAAGAACCCGGCGATGATCGAGAAGAGGGTCGTCTTGCCGGCGCCATTGGGACCGACCAGTCCGACCACACCTCGGCTCGGAAGAGTCCATTCGATGTTCTGCAGGGCCATCTTGTCGCCAAAGCGATGGCCGAGTCCCCGGATATTCAGTCCACCGCCAGCGGAGGTCATAGATCTGCCCTCCTGAGTCTGTAATGAGCCAGCAGGGTGAAGGCCAGTCCGTGACCCAGACAGTAGAGGGTTGCAGTCGTAACCGTTTCGCCATCGGGTGACAGCAACTGGTGCGAGTAGCCCCACGGCAGCAGGTACAGCAGTTGACCCAGAGGTTCCCACGCCGCACGGGCGCTGAAAGCGATCAGGGGAACCGCAACCGCCGCTCCCACGGAAGCCAGTAGTGAGACCATCGGAGCTCGAAACACGGTGGAACAGAGAATTCCCAGGGACACGTACGGAAAACTGAGAACCAGCAGCGCGCCGAGACAGCGGATACCCCAGGGGATCAGATCCTGCCAGGAATCGAGAGAGAGCACGATGCCCAGGTAGAGGATGATAGCGGCCACCAGGCCGGTGATCAGGATCCCCGATAGCACCAGACACCCCAGCAACCTGCCCAGAAGTAGCGCGGTCCGGGTGGTTCTTGGTAGCAGGTAGCGAATCGATCGATGCTGCACATCTCCCGAGATGGTAGCGAACGATCCCAGCGGCAAGAGCAGCGGCAATACCAGTCCCAGCAACAACACCGTGATCGACAGCAGCATCGGTTGATCCAGCACCAGATATCTGGCCCACATCATCATCTCCTGGAGTTCACCCGCTTCCAGTCTTCCCAGGAAGGTCTCGGGATCACCTTGCTGGAGGGTCGCGAGGGAAAGGGCCATGCCGATCCCCTTGGCTGCATTGATGCGAAAATCTTCCAGTTCAACGAAGCCCAGTTCGATGGGAGCAAATGCCAGGTTCGCCAGAGCCAGCCCTGCCAGTACCGTCAACACGATGAACGCGACTCCCGAGCCGGATCGAAGAGAGTGACTCATCGAATTCCGAGCATGGCAAAAAATCTGTTTGAGAGTTTTCGTCATCGGGCCAGATCCTTGCGAAAAATGATTTGAACCATGAAAAGCATGAAGAGCGGATAGAAGAGCTGGCGGACGATGGAGATTCCTGTCCCCCTCAATATCGTTGTCGGCAACCAGTTGATCGCAAGAATCGAAACGGTAACCAGGGATATTGCAGCGACGGTGGAACACCAGCGTCCCGCCAGTTTCCTGCGGGTCAGCAATCCCCAGATGGAGATCGCCAGGGTGACTGCAGCCACCAGCCCCACCACTCCGAGAATCTGCAGATCGATCGGGTCGATGCCAGAGTCGACCATCTCCTCGATGCGTCGACGCAACCACCGTCTTCCCTCGAGTTCGCCGGCATGATAGGCCGTGATGCGAGGCCCATCGATCAATCGCTGAAGCGCGGTGGCTCCGCTGACCAGGGCAAAAAATCCGTTGAGAACAGCAAGAGCGGTCAAGCCGCCAGGTCGATCACTGATGGCCAACAGTTCACTCTTCCAGCAGCATCTTGAGTTCAGCTACATGCTCAGATTCGACCGACACTTGCTGACGGGCAAACTCCTCAAGAATCACATCCCCGCCCCCATCCACGCGCTCCAGAAGATCCCGGTATCCATCGAGGGCTGCTTGCTCGAATAACAGTGCTTCTTGCAGCGCCTCTCTGCCGGAATACCGTTGTTGTGCAAACTCGACATGAATTTTGGGTGCTGGACAGCCACCCAGTTGCAGGATCTTCTCGGCCACCTGTTCCGAATGTTCCAGGGTCTCTTCCAGATTCTCATGGAGCACTTTTTTCACGATGAGACGGTCGAGGCCTTGCACCATCATGCTCAGATGCAAGTATCGCATCGAAGCTTCCATCTCTTCGGCAAGAAGGCCATTCAATCTCTCGATGGCATCTTCTCGGGATATCCCCTGATTCATTGATCCTCTTCTTCGGTTAATCGTTGCTCGAGCCGATCAGAGAATTTTTGAGCCTCTTCGCTGGGAAAAGATATCTCTGCAGCAGCCATTTCCTTCTTGAGATCATCGAATAACTTTGAAATCGATTCTGCCGATTCAATCCCCGAGAGCTTTTGCAAGAATTTGGAAATCGCTTCTGCAGTGTAGTCGCTGACCAGGTGTTCAATTTTGCAGGCGTCCTGCTCGGCCAGGTCATCAGGGATCCCGAGTACGTCTCTCAGCATCGTCTGCACCAGGATCCTCTTGATATGAATCCCCCGAGCGATCCGGATCCCCTCTTCAGATAATCCTAGATGCTTGTGCTCATCCTCGACCACCAGGCCTCTTTGCCGTAACCCCTTGAGAGTCACCGAGACACTACCTCGGGTAATTCCGAGGTGTCGTGCCACGTCCGAAACCCGTGCGTAGCCAAACTCATCGAGCAGAAACTGAATCGTCGTCAGGTGGTGCGCGGCGGAGTGACTCACAGGATTCTGGTCGAATTCTCGCCAGCCGGTCACAATCCCTCCCTTAAAGTTTGGCAACCCAAACAGGTTGACGTGAGCACAAACGAAACGCTATACTACTACTCGTAGAGGAGAAACTCCCGTTGTGATTTGCAGCAACCGGAGGGTATCGCGGCCACGGCCTCCTGACAACGAGGGGGCAAATAAGGGCCGAAAAGAGCCGGGGAGACCCGGCTGACCAGGAAAAAGGCTTTGTATGTTCCGCAACGTTAATAATTCGATCGAACCCCGTGGAATTCCCGCCGATTCCCAGGCCTCTACGAGAGCCGGGGCGTTGCCGGAAAAGGCCCTACCTCTGCCGCAAATCGCTCCCGATGAAAAGGTCAAGATCGTCACCGAAACGATTCCGAGTGCCCTGCTGCCGCTGTTTCAAGCGATGGGACTCTGTAGCGGGTGTGATCTTCGAGTGTGTCAGTCGAAGGGAACTTGCATCCTCGATGTCGACGGTAGCCGTGTTGGAATCAGCAACCAGCTGGCAGCTTCGGTACAGGCGATTCCGATCGCCTAGATGCAAGACCCAACAGCACGGACGGATCCGTCCCAGTGACACAATTTTACAAGCAGTCCGGGTTCACTCTCGCCAGAGCCAATCCTTCCACCCGAGTCCTCTTGACGCTGTTCCTCTTGACCGTTCTCGCAGGCTGCGTGGTAGCGCTGCTGCAATATTCGGGGAGATCGGGTGGCCTATCGACCGACAACGCCAAGCAGTGGGTGCAGGGTAACGAAAAGGACTACGAGGCAGAGGAGCTCTACGCCGAAAAGAGCCCACGCGAGATTCTCTCCATCGTCCATGACCACATCTTCGCGGTCGCCTTACTCCTGTTTGTCGTCTTGCATCTGGTCGAACTGACCCCCTGGACCGAGGGTCCAAAGATCACCCTGTCCATTATCGGGTACGGGTCTCTGGCCCTGTCATTGCTTTCGCCGTGGTGGTTGTACCTGCAGTGGGCTGTCGCGCCGTTCACCCTGAGAATCGGCGGCACCGGACTGCTACTGGTTCTGGCCAGCGGGTCGCTGGCCTGTCTCGATGAACTGTGGCTTGCTCGCTGGAGAAGGCGTAAGGCAGGAAAAAAGGAACCAGCCGCCCCCGCCCCTCTTTTTCCAGAAAAAAGAGAAAGCGCAGGCGGCTGCCCACTCGGTCATTCTGAGTCGAGTTCCGAGGAGCCTTAACGAGCGCCTTCCGGCTCGCCATCACTCTCGAACTCCGCCAGCAGGGTTTCGATGGCAGCGTCCAGATCATCTCCTCGAACATCCTTGTAGCGAATTATTCCCTTGGCATCGATCACATAAATCGTGGGCCAACCACTGACATTCCAACGGGTCGCGATGGGGCCAGCAGGCTCTCCGTCATAGAAGTTCTTCCAGGTCAAATTGTTCTTCTTCACCGCTTCCTTGGCAGCTTCAATTGTTCGTTCCGAATTCACTCCTACGATGGCAAACCTGTCTGCAGGGTGCTTCTCCACGAGCGACCGCTCGTGTGGGTACATCGCCCGGCAAGGGCCTCACCAATCGCCCCAGAAATCAAGCATCACAACCTTGCCCCGAAATGAAGAGAGTTGCATCAGGTTGCCGTCAATCGACTTGCCAATGATCTCGGGAGCGATCTGACCAATCTGCAGATGATCCAGTTCAAAGATGTCGCCCTTGACCTTTTGACCGTAGGTGGTCTCACGCAGGAAGATCACTTCCCCAAATTCTTTATCGACACGACCGAGTAACTGACGCCCTTCGGGGCGTGTATCGGGACTCTTGCCCAGTAGCTTGCCCAGAGCGTAGAAACTCGCAGCCTTCACCTCTCTACTTTGTGCGCGATCAGCAATTCCCCGCAGAAGACGGATGTTTCCCTGCGAAGGCGGATTGTAATGGGCGAAGCGAACCAGATCCTGAAGCCCCTCATGGTCGATGAAATCGACCAGCACGGCATCGACCGCCTCATCCAGCATCCAGGAATTTTTGTCGTCTCGCGAGGCCATCCGGATCACTTCCCCGAGAGCCAGGAGACAGGCATCGGTACCGGGATGGTCCTTGGTGAACTTCATCATCGGAGCGATGAACACGACCGCTGGACTGGCGGCCGGATCCAGTTCGACCGCATCTCGTTCCTCTGGCGTCTTGGCCTCTCGAAGAGGTGCCAGGTACTCCTGCCAGGCCGCATCGATGCGAGCTTGCAACGCGTCGTAGGCCTTGGTCGCCGCAGCCTGCTGCTGGTCGGTAACCTCATCACCAGGCCCAGGGCCCGTGATGGCAGTTTCCAGTCCCGTCGCACCGAAATTGATCCCTGATGTCAAAGCGAGAGTGAGAACAATGGAATTCCACATCGATTCAGTTCCTTTCTCTGTGCCGTTCGATGAGAACGGCTGAAGGAGTGGATGACCAGAAGATAAAGTAGAATATCAGCCCCCGGAACAGTCGTCGCAAGATCCCCCACCGCTCTTCCGACGCCTGAAAAGGACAAACAGGGCCAGAATCGCCACCATCGTGACGAGCCAGAACTGAGGGTCTTCGAGCGGAAAAGAGCCCATCAGGAAACTCCAGCCCAGATCAGAAGCGATCGGGTGAGGGTTCCCAGCACCCAGGCCAGCAAGGTCATCCAGCCCAGTTGCAATAGAGCCCAGTGAACGCCCCCCGCCTCCCTGCGTGTCACCGCAAGGGTCGGCAAACACTGCATCGCCAGCACGTAAAAGACGAGCAACCCTCCTGCAGCAGAAACGGGTAGCAGCGGTGATCCATCGTCGCGAGTTGCAGATCGGAGTCGCTCCAGCGAAGTTTTCTCGGCTTCATCTTCACTGACTCCCAGTAAAACGTTGAGCGAGGAAACGAATACTTCTCTGGCAGCAAAACTCGCAACCACCGCTACCGAAAGCTGCCAATCGGCTCCCACGGGAGCCAGCACCGGTTCCACCATCTTGCCGAGTTGACCAGCGTAGGAGGAAGCAGTCGCCTCGCGCATCGCCAGCGAATCCGCCTCCGACAGGATCTGCTTGGCCAGTGCCGGATCGACCTGCAACTGGGCTTCGCCTCGCAGATCGGTCACCTTCGAACTCTCCGAGATGGCTGGATAGCTACTCATCCACCACAACAGGATACAGATCAGCAGGATCACGGTGCCGGCATTGATGAGAAAGGCCCAGCCCCGCTCCAGAGCAACTCTGCCGGCTTCCTTCAGGGATGGAAATCGATAGGGAGGCAACTCCATCACCATCGGAATGCTGGCTCCAGGAAGCAAGAACAACCGCACAATTCCAGCACTGGCGACCGCGGCCACAGCTCCCAGTAGATAGCAACCGACGAAGGCACAAGCAGCGAGCAGCGGCCGAGACGGAAACAAGATACCCACCAGCAGAATGTAGACCGGCAATCTGGCAGAACAGGAGAGGAAGGGAGCCACCAGGATGGTCGCGATCCGATCTCGTCGATCCGGGATCAATCGGGTGCACATGATGGCAGGGATTGCACAGGCGTGGCTCGATAGCAACGGAACAAACGACTGCCCGGGTAAACCAAACGGTCGCAACCAACGATCGGCTACAAATGCTGCCCGGGTCAGGTATCCAGTCTCTTCCAGGATCGCCACCAGGAAAAACAACATCACGATCTGGGGCAGAAATACCAGTGTACCGGCGACCCCCCCGACGACCCCATCGACCAGAAAATCTCGCAGAGCACCCTCTGCCATCCTGGCTGATATCTGCTCACCGACGCTTCCGAAAAACACATCGATCCAGTCCATCGGAGTCTTCGCCAACCAGAAAACCGATCCAAAGACCAGCGTCATCACGACCCCGAAGAAGACCAGACCCCACCAGGGATGGATGAAGAAACGGTCCAGCCGATCATCTCGAGCCCGTCGACGTCTCGCCACTTCTGGATTCATCGGCAGACTCACCCTGGCCTGCAAATCGATCAGCCAGTTCGATAGATCCCCAGCAGGTTCCGAGTCGGCAAAGGGAGATGTCGCCTGGCCAACCACCGAGATGAGATCGAGTTTTCTGACTCTGGAACTGCTACTGGCTTCCACTACCGGCACGGCCAGCTGGTCTTGCATCGCCTGGATGTCGATCTTGTGGCCACGGAGTTGAGCTTCCTCGGTCTTCGTCACCACAACGACAAATGGGATTTCGGTCTCGACCATCTCCTCGAGCAGTTTCAGGTTCCTGCCAAACGCCATGGCATCGAGGACGAAAAAGATGAGATCCGGAGTTTCCTCCTGTAGATACTTACGACACAGATCTGCCTCGGGAAGATCCAGTTCCAGGCTATAGGTTCCAGGAAGATCGGTCACATTGAGGGTGACACCATCCAGTACACGTTTTCCGACGATCGCATTGGCGGTGATTCCTGGATGATTGGAGATTCGAGAAGAACCTCTGACCAGCGCATTGAAGATGGTGGTCTTGCCGGCGTTGGGGTTACCGATCAGTGCAATGCGGGTAATTGGCTGGGAAGTAGCATCCACCATTGTGCGGTAGCCCCCGCCCTTCGATTAGCTCCTCAGTGACGCAGGTGACCGTAGGTCCGGGGAGAATCTTCTCCCTCTACCAGGATGACCGCACCGCCACCGGACACGGTCTCCAGAAAACGCTCCGCGTGCTCTGGTCCAAGCACGGCCAGAGTCGTACTCATCGCATCCGCACTGGTCGCCCGGTTGGCCAATATGGTCGTCGAAAGAGCAACCGAAATGGACTCCTGCTTGTGAGGGTCAATGATGTGATCACCTCGCTCGTATCCGGAACTGGTCGCAATGCTGGCCCGGACCAGTGGCACAGATCCTAGCAAAGCCCCGGAAGAACGGGGATCAAATATCGCTACATCCCAGGCAGATTGACCCGGCGGCGGATCCAGCGCGAGCAACTGACCACCGAAATCGAGCAAAACTGAATTCAATCCGTTCGATTCCAGGAGTTCGGCAGCGCGATCCAGGGCAAACCCTTTACCGATCCCTCCCAGGTCCAGGATCAGGTCTTCCTCCATCAAGGTGATGGTCGAGTCGACCTCATCGATGAGGATCTTCTGGTAGCCATCGGGAACCAGGGTCGGATCAAAAACCCCATCACTGGCGACCGCCGCATCCAGCGCCTCGCGCACACAGCGGATGGTGGTTGCAGACACTTTCACCGCAGTCCCTGCAGGGGCTCGCTCGATTCGCAGGATATCGCTATCTGGGCGCCAGCGACTCAGCAGTGCCTCGATCCGCTCGACCTCATCGTAAGCCAAGGAGATCGCTTCGGCAGCATTCTGGCCGTGTCCATCGATCCGCAGGATGGTGCCCATGGCAGGACGAGCCCGCGACACCAGCTGGGATTCAGGCACCTCCCCCACTGCAGTAGTTTCAACAGGTTCCGCAGTTCCGGCATCCGATCCTGACCAGGAATCGATCAGGCGATCTCCATCTCTGCGCTGCCAGTCCAGCTCCATGTCAGCTGATCTCACCGTAAGCTGAACCGTCGCCAATGCTCTACGAACTGCCCTGACCGCAGCCCGCGCCGAAAGCGTGGCTCCTGCCAGGTTTCTGATGTCTCGATGTAACTTCAGCTTGCTACCACTGTTCTTGTTCCTGAACTGACGGGTAAAGCGCGAGGATTCGATGCCCCGACCGATATGCTCCCGATAGACCAGGACCTGTAGATCGAGCACCCGGTCCTCATTGTTCAGGGCGACCAGAAAGGTGATGGGGCGATACTTCCCCACCTCATCGAGAACCAATACGTGGCCCAGCTTCTGACCGGAACTTTCAGATTGCACCCGGAACAACCGAACCGGGTCGCTGTTCACTGCAACCCTTGCCTTCCTGGCGATCTGGCTGCGCAACTCACCCTCCATCGGCAGCGTCACCCCATCGACAACAATCTCACCGCCATGCCAGAGATCTTCGAATAACCGACGCGGCAGCAGTGGTTCTGTTGATTTCTCACCGGTTTCCGTGGACGACTCGCTAACCGCTGCCTCTGAGAAAGGCGCTCCGGGAGCAACACGGCTCCCCGAGTCATGAGAAGTCGGTGCATAATTCACAACACTGGAGTTCTGCGCCTCGACCGTACCGGTGAGGAGGGTAAGAACTAGACACAAGCAGTTCGTGAACAGGAACAACACTGGATATCCAACTTCTAGAAGTATGTGGCAATGGAGATGATGAACTGATCAGAATCACTATCCCCCTGCTCCGTCGTTTCGTGGTCAAATTTCAGAATCGTCTCGTCGGACGGACGGATATTGAATCCGATGGTAGTCCGTCGGGTGTCATCGGTTCCAAGCCCGAGGTCCTGCCGTTCAAAACGAACGGTCAATCCGCAAGAAGACTCCTCACCAAAATAGTTTTCGATCACCCCGGGAAAAAAGCGGCGGGAAATCTGAATCGAACTCGCCGACATCGCCTCGGGAACCTCCGCAACCATGTCCGCGTTACTGCCATCGATATCCAGGGAGACATCTCCGAATTCGATCTCCAGTTCGGTCGAGGTAAGCGCTTCAGCAAGGCCGCCCAGATCGGTGGTGAAGTCGATTACCGTGATGTTCATATCGAGTTCACCATCGTCGCTCCAGGGCCCACTCCAGGCAGAGAAACCAAGTTCGGTTCCCAGCACCGGACTCCAGGCGAGGCGACCGCAGAAACTGAGATCGCGATCATCGCCGTTGTACTTCATGCTGGGACGCGCGCCCCGAAGACCACTGCTCGCATCGATATTCCAGTCACCGGATACACCGTCAGAAGGCCCACCCTGGAAACCGTTGAGGGCATAGGCTTCCACCGACCAGGTACCATCATCGGTTCCCCAGAGACCGCCAAGACCAGCACTGGTAAAGGTGGAAGGGATGATGCTTCGGGCCACGAGCGGACGATTGGTCAGTTCGCGCATCGGGGAATCGTGGTAGAGATTGGTAGCACCCAGCGGCACCAAGATGGCGCCGGAACGAAGTGCCCAGCTACCGACATCAATATCTGCATAGGCATATTCGACCTTGGTCTCTCCACTGCCCCCGGCAAAATCGGACCCGCCGTATTCGAACTCGATCTCGCAGGCAAAGTGGACCGAATCGCTGACCGTCGCGTCGATCATCGGAACCAGACGATGCTGCTTGAAGGTATTGCCGGTATCGCTCATGAAGAACTCGAGATCGAGATAGCCACCGAGCCTGACATCACGCTGGTCGGAATCCGCCTGGGGCCTGCCGCTACTGCGGACCAATTGCGCAGATGCGCTGGTCATGAACAGCAGGACCAGCGACAGCGACAACAGAGTGGCGAACCAGCTTTGAGGTCTCAAAGGCTCCCTTTCAGGCGTTCGGAGTCACCCGCTACGAGTTTGGATACCCAAACAAACGTATCAGATATCCCTGTTAGAGCACGGCCCCAGTTGTTAGGCAAGCCAAACAACTGAGGAATTTGCCAAATTTTCGCTAATTTCTGCTCTTGCTCTACGATCAGGCCATGGAATCGATCTGGCGAGAACTGATCCGAGGCCGCCTGGACCCGCTGCTGGCAACCGCTGCCACCATCGATCCGACCGCACCGGCAGCGCTCCAGTCGTTGCGAAACCACGGCACCCCGGAACAGGTGCGGGTGGTACTGGAACTGCTCGATGCAAGACGTCGTGCCCGGGGTCGGCTCGAGGATCACGAGCAGTTGTGGCTCACCGCCGAATCGGTGCAGCAGGCGACCCGTACCACGGTGGCTCGTCACAAGGCCGCCCGATTCCGAAGCGTCTTCGACCAGACGCCCGTCGTCGACCTGTGCTGTGGAATTGGCAGCGACGCAAAAGCCATCGGAGAGGCAGGAGATGTGATTCTGGTCGATCACGACCGCCTGCTGCTCGAACTGGCCCGTGCCAACCTCGAACTCGCCGGTCAGAAGCCGTCGACTCTCCATGCCGACGCATCGGCATTGCCGCTGACTCCCCTCCCCCTGCACATCGATCCCGACCGACGAGATGCTTCGAAGCGTCGGCACCGCTACAACGAAATGCTACCCGGTCCAGACATCCTCGAATCACTGATGGATCGTCATCCCGATATGGCGTTGAAATGTGGACCGGGTGTCGATACCGCCAATCTTCCCGGTGGAGAGGTGGAGTTCATTCAGGATGGAAACGATCTGGTGGAGGCCACCTTGTGGCGAGGGAAGCTGGACGGTTCGGTGGCACGGAGAGCAACGCTGCTACCTTCCGGGGATTCCATCAGCGGAACACCCTGTCCACTGGCACCCCACGAGAACCAGAATCCAGGCTGGATTCACCTGCCCGTGGCCGCCATCGAACGAGCGGGATTGGTCTCGCAATTGCTCGAACAGTTCTCCATCGGCGAACTGTACCCTGGCCTCGGCTGGTTGGCGGGAGACTCCGCCATCGACAGTCCCTGGCTACGTAGTTTCCAGGTGGTCGATCAGATGCCCTGGCGCCAGGAAAAGGTGCGAAGATGGCTGACAGCTCGCGGTGAGGGGCTGGCGACCGTCAAGACTCGAGGGGTTTCCGAGGATCCCGGTGCCATTCTCAAATCGATGGGCGGAGCGGGGGGCCCGCTGATCCTTGCCATCCTGCGCCACGGTCGCAAGAAGGTCGCCTGGATCCTCTCCGAGGTCAACACCGATCGGTCCTGCTGAAGATCAAACCGGGATCGAAAACGAATCGGCAATCGGCGTGGCGTCGAGTAACGCTTCCACCACCATGCGAGCGGTCACCGGTCCGACCAGCAAACCGGTGCGGTAGTGGCCGGTCGCGATCCACAGTTGCGGCCTGCCGGGCCACTGTCCCAGTAACGGACCGCCATGTCGCATCGCCTTGGGACGAATCCCCGCCCAGTGTCCGATCACCGAATCGCGCACCGACTCACCAAACATCGATTGGGCAACATCGAGAAGTTGCTCCAGTCCTGATCGGGACGGCTGACAAGATGGAGCTGAATCGTCGAGCTCTGCGCCGACGCTATTTCCCAGCCACGATTTTCCACCGGGAGCCGGGATCCACGAGAAGCGACTCCGATTCCCCGCCGGATCGATGATCGATTCGTGCCGCGCATCAAAGGTCACGATGTGGGGCGGTGCCGGGATATCGAGAGCGATCGCCTCGCCTCGTACCGGATCGAGAGGTAGCGGCGACGGGGGCATGTCGAGCAGAGCCGCTGCACTTTCCCAGCCAGCAGCCAGCAGCACCGGAAGATCATGATGCTGGATCAGCTCTGGTGGCAGATTGCCGACCAGCTCGATCCCATCCTCCCCCTTCGGCTTGACAGCGATGGGACCCAGTTGCTCGTGAATTCGCACTCCCGACTGAAGACAGGATTGACGCAACGCGCCAATCAGTGCCCGGGGATCGACCCTCGCCTCATTCTCGATGAAGAGTCCGGCGCCGGGACTGCGGCGGATCGTCGGTAGCAGTTGCTCCAGATCGGCAGCGGAAAGGACCCGGATCTCGCCGCCAGTTTGTGGCAAGGCGGCGATGGCTCGCTGAGGGTCCCGCTGGGTCCCATCGCGGATATCGATGCCTCCACAACGGCGATATTCCACGTCGATGCCGGTTTCTTGCTCCAGCTCGGCAGCCAGAACCGGCCACTGCTCCCAGCCCTGGTGGCGGAGCTGAAAAAACGGACTGCTGGTGTGAGGAGGGGCCTTCAGAACGCCGGTGGCCGCAGAACTCGCGCCCGATCCACAGTCGCGCGATTCGAGCAGATCGACCTCGATGGAACGGCGACATAGCTCTCGCGCCAGCGAAAGACCAACCACCCCACCACCGACTACCACCGCTAATTGTCGCAAAAACCCTCATTTCCACCAGGGAGGATGAGCCAGGTCGTCCGCTTCACTCTCACGATGTACAATGGAGTCTTCCAAAGAAAGGTGTGTGCCATGAGAATTTTCGCGCTCATCGTTCCCGTTCTTTGCTTACCGTTGGTGATCTCCGCTCAGGCGGTCAACGACGAATGCAGTGGTGCGATCGTTGCGACGCTTGGGTCCAACCCCATCGACACGAGCCAGGCGACCAACAGTCCCGATGCCAATCCGGAACCGACCTGCCCCGGCACCGCCATCGGTGGCTTCTACAGCGATGTCTGGTTCCAGTTCACTCCCGGTCAAGATGGTCTGATGACCATCACGACCTGCGACACCATCGATTTCGATACCGATGTCGCGGTCTACGGTGGCAGCTGTGGAGCCCTGCTCCCCATCGCTTGCCACGGTGATTCGAGTGGCTGCATGGTCCAGGGGACAACCAACTCCTGGAACACCATCCTCGAGAATGTGGCGGTGCTCGACGGAGAAACCTATCTGATCCGGATCGGCGGTTGGGCCGATTTCGACATCGGGGGAGGCACTTTCGACATCTCGATGGCGTCCGCCCCACCGCCACCGCCGGGTGCCCCGGTAAACGATGAATGCAGCGGTGCCATCGAGGCGGTCCTCGGCAACAACCCCATCGATACCAGCACAGCCAGCGACAGCATCGATCCTTACAGTGACTCCACCGGTTGTAGCGCGCTCGGCGTGATGAACCAGGATGTCTGGTACAGCTGGACCGCACCGGACGAAGGATCTCTCACCGTCAGCCTCTGTAACCTCGTCAATTTTGACACCGACCTGGTCATCTATCGCGGTACCTGTGTCTCCAAGATCCAGGTCGCCTGCAGTGGCGATCTGGCCGGATGCTTCATGCTGGGAAGCGGTTCAGCCTATGCATCGGCAGTCGAGGCTCTTCAGGTCTCCGCTGGCGAGGAATACCTGTTTCGCGTCGGAGGCTGGGGTGATGGTCAAACCGGTTCCGGCGACGTCTATGTTCAATTTGTTCCCGCTCTCATCGATAGCCTGACCCTCAGCTCGGTGCCGGGCAGTGCCGAGGTCGACTGCGAAGCGGTGCTTTCCGGATCCTGTGATGCAGTGGTATTCGGTGCCGTAACTTCCGGTCAGGTGACCGTCGATGGTCCCTTCACGGCGGGCGAAGTGGTCACGGCGGTACTGCCCGTGTCCGCGATCCAGACGCTGATGGAGGTCTGTGCCACGCCGCAAATCGGTGGTGCCCCGGGTACATCGTTCTGTGGTGACATCGCAGTCACCGGACCGATCACCCTGGAAGGCTGTAGCGCACCGCTGCTGGTGATCCCGGATGCAGGGGAGCCGGTCGAGGACTTCATCGACATCAGCGGTGATCCTGCCACGGTGCTGTGGGATGTTCAGATCGAAACCCACATCAATCATCCGGATGCCAGTCAACTCCGCATCGACCTCTTCTCGACCGATGGAACCACGGTGACACTGCACAATCAACCTGCAGGAGCCAGTGGAGGCATCGATGTGACCTGGTGGCAAAGCGGTGTTGACAACCAATCGCCATACGATGGCGGCGGTTGGATGCAACCGTTTGGAGATCTCTCCGCATTCACTGGAGCCAATCCCATCGGGCGCTGGACCCTCAGCATCTCCGATGAGATCACCGGCGAGGACGGAATGCTGGAGGAGTGGTGCATCCGCATGTATGACACCGCACCGATCCCCAGCAGCGGCCAGGACCTGATCATCGGCGACTCCAATAACCTGGTGATGGTCGGTCGTGAGGGCTCCCAGGCCAGTTTTGGCTCCGAGTCGGTGATGTGTAACGGTGGTACCGAACCGCTCGACTGGTTCGCCAACCCGGATCCACGGCATCCGATGATGGCCTTCAACATATTCCGGCTCGATTCCGATCGTCTGATCCAGATCGGTGGCTCGTGGATCAAGCATGGCTGGTCATCAGCCCAGGCTGATGCGTGCGGTTTCGGCTGCAACCCCAGCCCCACCAGTACCTATACCGGAGTCGGTTGTTCCGACACCTATGGTGCCGCCGGTAACGCGGCCCAGATCAACATGGGACCGCGTAGTGAAATCGATCCCTGGAGTGGCGGCTTCGTCTACGAGGGTTCCTACCTGCAGTCCGATGCGGGCCCCTGGGATCAGGTCGAGCAACGCCTGACCGTTGAAGATGACGATCTCGACCCGACCCTGCATCCGGGCTCGACCTGGATCTCCGAGGTCTCCGTGGTTCATCCGGGCGACATCGATCACACCACAAACCATGCCTGGGAACCGATCGGCGTCTCGGGATCTCCCGGTGGCAACTGGTCGATGGACATGTCCGCCGAGAGTCAACTCGGTACCGTACAGGCTGCCTGGCCCGGAGCATCCATCGAGGTGGTACAACCGGTCCCGGCCATCGATGGTCGCTGCTACCTGGCGCACAAGGTCACCGATAACGGCGACGGAACCTGGCACTACGAGTACTCGATTTACAACCACGACATGGGACGCAATGCCGGGTCATTCATGATCCCTGTCGCCGCCAACGTCGAGGTCACCAATATCGATTTCTTCGCGCCGACGATTCACAATGTTTTCTTCTCCAACGACGACTGGACAGCAGTGCGCGATGCAGAGGGAATCACCTGGTCGACAACCGATCACGCCAGTGGCGCATCGGCGAATCCGATCCGCTGGGGTTTCCTCTACAATTTTGGCTTCGATGCCGATGCAGCACCGGAAACCGGAATCGCGATCCTCGGGGTCCATTCTCCTTCTGCCATCCCCTTCATCGAGGCCGAGGTGGCGACCCCTCCGACCGCTCCGCCAGCTCCGCTGCTGCGAAGAGGTCTGTGTAACCCGGATGGTCTGTTCGACATCGCAGATGCCGTGTTCCTGCTCGGTTATCTGTTCTCGGCAGGGGATGTGCCACTCTGTGAGGATGCCTGTGACAGCAATGATGACGGTAGCCTCGATATCGGGGACGGCATCTCGATGCTCGGTAGCCTGTTCAATGGCGATGCTCCACCAGCACCGCCTGGACCCAGCGACTGTGGAGTCGATCCGACCGAGGACTCTCTCGGTTGTGAAGTGAACTCGGACGGTTGCCTCTAGCGGACGTCCTCGATGACGCTGGCATGAACTGCCCAGCGTGTCCCGGGGTGCTTTTCGACCACGGCTTGCCAGTCCTTCCTGAGCAAGTCGAGGTCGAACTGGTTCCCCAGAAACGCCGCCATGCCCCGGCGATAGTGAATTTCCGCAACGGCTGGCCCATCGGGCGCTCGTTCGAGAGCACGGTCGTATTCCTCGACAGCCGCCAGCGGATTTTTTCGCTCATGGAGATCGATGGCGCGTGCCACATGCATCTCGGCGACCAGTTGGTCCGTCGGCAGCCAGCCGGTCCATTCCCGTAACAATCTCTTCTGGTCACAACTGAAGAATCGAAACCGAGGCGAGTAGGGAACCTTCGTCATCACCGTCACGTCACCAAAGTCCTGGTGTCGATCGGTCACATTGATCCGCAAGGGAGCGACCAGTTGTTCGACGGCGGTCATGAATTCCGGATCTGGATACGTCACGGTATCCAGGCGTTTGCAACCGAGTCAGCCAGGCGCTTCGAGGATGACCAGGATCGGTCGTTGGTCCTCAGCAGCAGACGCTTTCGCCTCTTCCAGGCTCCGAAACCAGCTCATCTCTCCACCTCTCAGGCGATCGCCCATCAGAGTGGCTGAACGCCGATTT
This sequence comes from Planctomycetota bacterium, assembly GCA_036125855.1. Classification (GTDB taxonomy): domain Bacteria; phylum Planctomycetota; class UBA8108; order UBA1146; family UBA1146; genus UBA1146. Next base: position 20,494 of record JAYZTT010000003.1, on the reverse strand, counting down.
TTGCGGTCGTTCCATCAATCTCTATATCACGGAACTCGCTGACGTCGTCGGTGGCCTTGCAGATCTCCACCGAAAGGGTTTCTTTTTGCAGATGCTCTCCGTGTTCATCGATGGCCTGGGCCAGATCCCCCTCGGTGTCGATGGAAAGGCGAATCCGCTGGTCATATCCGAGATCGAGATCTCGTCGGATGCCCTGAACATGGCTGATCACCTCGCGCACCAGGCCTTCGCGGTGAAGTTCGGGGGTGACATCGGTTGACAGTACCACGACAACACCCCGTGCTTCGGCGGCACTCCAGCCTTCCTTCTGGTGGATTCGCACGTCCAGGTCTTCTGCCTCGAGAACCACTTCTCTGTCCCCCTCGAGGAGCAAGGAGATCTGTTCACCGGCAGTTGCCGCCTGCACCATCGAGGCGGGATCCGGATGCTGAGCCAGCGCACCGGCGATGGCGCGAGCATCCGCTCCAAATTTGGGGCCAATCGTCTTGAAGTTCGGCTTCACCTCGTAGGAAACAAACTCGGAAGCATCCTCGACAAACTCGACTCCCTTGACGTTCAGTTCCTCGGAGATCAGATCCGCATCGGCAGACAATTCACTGACCATCGAAGAATCTGCCAGCACGATGCGGACCGCCGGTAGTGGCTGACGAACTCGCAGTTTCTCCCGTGAACGACAGGAACGACCCAATGACGCAATTTCACGGATCATCGCCATCCGCTGGCAGAGCGATTCGTCGCAACGGTTCGAATCCGCTTCGGGGTAATCACAGAGATGTACCGATTCGAAGAACTGCTCGCCCCGCGGTTTGACCAGAGCTTCGTAGAGGTGCTCGGTGATGAATGGCACGAAGGGAGCAGCCAGCAGCGTGGTCGTCACCAGACAGTGGTAAAGGGTCGCGTAGGCGGCATCCTTGTCGGCATTCATCCCTTCACTCCAGTAGCGATCACGACCACGTCGAACATACCAGTTCGAGAGTGCATCGACGAAATCATTGAGTGCCGTGGAGGCGGTCAGGTTGTCGTGTTGATCGAGAGCATTGCGTACCTTGTCGATGGTGGAATGCAGTTCTGCCATCACCCAGCGATCGAGTTCTGAAAGTGCAGTATCGGAAGCGGGAGCCGCCAGCAGATCCCCCTTCGGTTGCCAGCCATCGATGCGCGCGTAGATGCTGAAGAAGGAGTAAACGTTCCAGAAACGGAGCAAGAATTCTCGCTGCCCCTCGGTGATCGCCTGTTCCTGGAACCGAAGACTGGTCCACGGCGCCTGGCCCGCGTAGAAGAGCCAGCGCATCGCATCCGCGCCTTCCTTCTCGAAGATGTAGTCGGGAGTGCGATAGTTCTTGAGAGATTTTGACATCTTGAGCCCATCCTCGCCAAGCAGATGGCCCAGGACGATGCAGGAGCGGAAAGGATGAGGCCAGTCGGCATAGATCTCCTCGGGGATGCGCTCATCTCCTCGCGCGGCCCCATCGGGACCAAACAGAATCGTCGAGATGGAAAGCAGGGCATAGAACCACCCTCGTGTCTGATCGATGGCTTCGCTGATGAAGTCCGCCGGGAACTGCTCCGAAAAACGGTCGACCTTTTGATGAGGAAAACCCCACTGGGCAAAAGGCATGCAACCGGCATCGAACCAGCAGTCGATGACATCGGGAACCCGACGCATCCGGGCTCCCTCGGCAAACGGGGATGCGTAAGTCACCGCATCGATATAGGGCCGATGGATTCTCAGATTTTCATCGAGATCAGGATCCTGATCTCGGGCCTGTTCGAAGATCTCCTGGCCGGAAACCCCGTCCTTGTCGAGGAGTTGTGCGTAACTCTCGATCGCTTCCATCTGGCCGGTACTTTCACAGACCCAGATCGGTAGCGGGGTCCCCCAGAAGCGCTCCCGCGACAGTGTCCAGTCGACATTAGACTCCAGGTACTTGCCAAAACGTCCTGCTCGGATGTGTTCTGGCAACCAGTCAATCTGCTGGTTATTGGCCAGCATCTGATCGACGAACCGGGTGGTTCGGATGAACCAGGACTGACGCGGATACTGGATCAGAGCATCCTCGCGCGCCCGGGGGCAGAACGGGTAATCATGACGATAGATCTCCTGATGCAGGAGAGTTCCCTGCTCTTTCAGCTGTCGGATGAGATCCCGGTCACACTCCTTGACCCACCTGCCCTCGAATTCGGGACCGGCAACCTTGCCGAAGGAGCCGTCCGATTCCACCGCACAGATCAAGGGCAGCGAGTCGGGGTCAGAGAGCTGCTGACGCTCGGACAGCAAAACTTCGTGGTCCACCTCACCGAAGGCGGGAGCCTGGTGCACAACTCCGGTACCACTATCGGTGGTGACAAAATCAGCAGCGACCACCCGCCACATCGCCGCGATCTCCTGCCCTGCCACGGTCGAAACCCGTGAATCTCCCAGATCTTTCCAGTAGATATCGAAGGGTGGCTGGTAGCGCGCTCCCACCAGTTCAGTTCCCGGCATCGTCTGCTCAACGGTCAGTTCGCGTTTCAGCTTGCCAGCCAGTGTCTCGACCAGTTGCTCGGCGAGTATCAGTCGTTCCCCCGTCTCCCCATCGAGCGCAACGCAGTACTGAACTTCGGGATGGACGGCGATGAACTGGTTCGAAGACAGGGTCCATGGAGTGGTGGTCCAGGCAACGAAAGTGGTGCCATCGGGCGAACCGTCATCGTTTAGCCGAGGCATCCGGATGAACACACTCGGATCATCGACCTCACGATACCCCTCTCCCACTTCACCGGCAGAAAGTCCGGTTCCGCCCTGAGCCCACCACCAGACAATCTTCTCGCCCTGGTACAGCAATCCCTGGTCGAACAGTCTTTTGAGAGCCCACCAGACGCTTTCCACATAACTCTGGTGATAGGTGGCATAGGAGTCATCGAGATCGACCCAGAAACCGATATTTCGAGTCAGGGATTCCCACTCCTTGACGTATCGAAAAACCGACTTCTGGCACAGCTGGACAAAGGGCTCGATGCCGTAATCCTCGATCTCACCCTTGGAATGAATGCCGATCTCCTTGCAGACTTCCGTCTCTACCGGCAAACCGTGGGTATCCCAGCCCGCCTTGCGTTCGCACAGGCGACCACGCATCGTCTGGTAACGAGGGAACAGATCCTTCATCGCTCGCGTCAAAGCGTGACCAGGATGGGGCATGCCATTGGCGGTGGGAGGACCTTCGAAGAAGACATAACGACGGGCACCGGCACGGGCGGCCAGGGTTTTCTGCTCGATCGAGTTCTCTTCCCAGAAACTTCGTACCCGAGCTTCCAGAGCTGGAAAATCGGGGGATGAAGGGGGCTCAGGAAACTCGAACCCGGAAACCGCATCACTCATCAAAAATCCTCCCAGCACCCCGGCTACACTCAGTAGCTCGGGACACGGGGAGGATATCCGATCAGGAGGGCTGTGACACCCGGACCCGAAAGGGTTCTAACGCTCGCCAGTTGCAACGCTCCGGTGACTAGGGACAGTTGCTCTGATCACACTGCAGGGGGTCTGTATCGGTCGGATCGGTGCCGCAGCCGTTCACGATGTTCGGCTCCGGGATGGATGGCGACCCGGGGATGAAGAGACTGCCTAGCAGATACACGGCATCGGCAACATTCATACCACCGTCGTCATTGCAGTCACCGGCATCGCCGCACATCACCTGTGGACTCCCGGGGATGAAGAGGCTTCCGAGCAGGTACACGGCATCGGCAACGTTGACTCCCATATCGAGATTACAATCTCCACGGATGAAGGTGTCGCCCGGCGGACAGGGAGTCGGGATCTCAATCAATGCAATCCCGTTGACAAGGTGATCAAACTCTCCCAGAAGTTGTTCCTGGCCATCTTCATCGATCAGGTAAGCGGTATTGTCGACATCGTCCTGAACCCAGATGAACAGATCTTCGCTATCCCAGTAGGTCAGGCTTCGAACCGGCGCCGCGGTCAGCGCCGCCGAGAGGGCAATATTCGTCGACTCACAGTTGTTCGCCCCCATCACCACCGGTCGCTCGAACTGGATGGCTCCTCCGGTGGTATACCCCCCGGAGGCCCGGAACACCTCTTCCCCGTCTCCCAGAGCGATGGAATCTCCACCGTCGCTGCCGTCGTACTGACACAGATCGAGAGGACCTCCGGTGACGACGCTGAGCTCACAGTAGTTGGACTCGCCGGTGCTCAGAGTGTTGGTGATGGCCCGTATTTCTCCCGCCTCGGTGAACTCCAGATCATTGAAATCGAGGACAGTGAAACCGACCAGGTTGAGAGTAAGATTGATCGGATCGTATTCCAGCAACCATGGAGAAGGTGCCGGCGATGGAGGTAACGAGAGCATCCCGAGCATGAACCAGTTTCCGGTGGTGGGATGGACGGCGATGCCGCGCAATCCATCGATCTCAACGGAACCGGAGATCGACATCGGAAACTCCGAAATCACCTCCAGGGTGTCTGGATTGACCTCGCGAACCACGTCATCCGACTCCGATACCGTCAGAAAATTGGTGACGAAACAGGTCGAAGGGCCCCCTTGGCCCTGGATCGACGCGGTAGTTATCGTCATGGACAACAGGACGAGCCCGGCAACGCACTTCAAAATAATGGTCGAGTTCATATCTCACTCCGATCACACATTGGGTCCGGGGCGGACGGACCGGCACCGGGCTACCGCCCGAGTGCTTTCTTCAACGATTTTTCCAATTGATCGTAACTCTGGTACCCAGCATCCCGGGCCACCACATCGCCACTACTGTCGATGAAATAGACGGTAGGAAGCCTCTTTAGATGGTACTGCTGAAATCCCACTCCGTCGCCCCGTAGCAGCATTCGTTGCTGTAGATCATTCTCTTCAACGAACTCCTTGATACGGGTTCTACTGTCATTGTCGGCATTTATTGCCAGTACCACGACATTCTTGCTTCGATAATCCTTCTGAATCTTGCTGAGGTGCGGAGACTCCGCACGGCAGGCACCTCACGAGTAACCCCAGAAAGCCAGCATCAGGGTCTTGCCCCTGTAGTCTTCCAGGGAGACCTCTTTCCCATCGATGTCCTCGAGGGTGAAAGCCGGGGCCGGCTGGCCAATCATCTTGCGAGCGCGCACATCCGGATCCAGCGGCTGAGAAGCGATCCTCTTGCTCGTTTTGAGCAGGACGGCAACCTCCTTGACCACCTCACCGAGAGGGCCTTTTTCGTAATCTTTTCGACTCTTGTTGAACATCGTTTCAGCTAGCTCGACAGCCGCCAGGGACATTCCCTTGCGCAACACTCTCACGACGGGAGCGAGAAACTCGTAACTGTCCTGTACCTCCTTCGATTCCTCCTCCTCGATGAGACCTGCCTCCAGCCGCTCAACCTTTAGCTGACGCTTCTCGGTCCGAGCATTTTCGTCTTCACCCCGAACCAGAGTCGCTAGCCAATTTGCAGACTTGAGAGCACCTCCTGCACTCATCAGTAAAGTCTCGGAGAATTCGGTCATCGTCAGAGATCTGGAACCGCCCCGCACCTGAACATCTCCTCCGGCCAGAGATCCGATCTGACTGAAGTTACCATCGGGTTCCGCAACTTCTGATCTCTCGACGGGAATCTGACGTCTCAAGCCAACGGGAGTTCCATCAGCCCAACCGAGACCATTTTCCTTGCCGGTAGCAGCATGGACCGAGAGCAACATTTCCATCACTCCGGGAGATAGTGGATCGAACAATTCGGGTCTCGGTCGACTCGATCCCTGAACCAGCAGCGATCCGATCGGGAATCCTCCCGGATAAGATCCGTCGGGGGAGACCGCTCGCCAGACCCAGCGGTGCCCACCAGGAGCAGGAACCTGGTAGATGGTCACTTCGTACTCGAGGACCTCTTCGCCACGCACCCGTTCCACTTTCCATACTGCTTTTGCCGACGGGCTTTCCTCCTGTGGAGGAAGCGCCACAACAGTGGTCGAAAATGCGACGAGAAGGGTGAGGGGAACGAGGAAGTTCAAATTAGAATTCTCTGCCCAGAGAGTTGACCGCATCGAAAATTTCCTCCGATAAGAAAAGAACTACCCAATTGTCCAAATTTGGTGGGATGGGCCAAATTTCGCCGCATCCGGGCTGCCAGTAGATAAACGTTAATCTGCCGACCCATCCGAGGCAAGGGGTCCTATCTGGTACTGGTATCCTGGGCCCCGGTCCACTACACTAGGGAACTGTGAGAGCCTTAGAGCTCACCCCGGGGATTTTCCGTGAGGGAATCGGGTACTGGGTGGCGTCTTACAAGACGTCGGGGTGGTGAAGGATAGTCACTTCCTCTCAATCAACCTCTCAAGAGGAGGAACGAAAGATGATCAACCGCGTTCACCTGTTAGTCCTTATGGGTTTGTTGCTAGTCGTAGCCCCCGTTGCAGTCCTTTCTGCAGATGACGTTGGCCTGCGCAAGCCTCTCGATCTACCAGCCGGTGGTGCTGGAAGCGACGACGAGGAAGAAGATGCGCCGGAAGCCATCAATTTCTATGGCAGTGAGTTTGAAGGAGACACCTTCGTCTTCATCGTGCCTGCCTATGGTTTTTGTGGTGAGACCGACATTTTCGACATGATCCGTCAGGAAGTTTCCCAGACGTTGAATCAGCTCTCTGCTGCGGTTGACTTTGCCATCGTCGCATACAACTCAACCACATACATCTGGCGTCCTGACTGCTGCCACGCCTCACCAGCTCACAAAGCTTCCGCCCAGGCCTGGCTCGGCACCCTGGCGCCGATTGAAAATCATTGCCTGCTCGATGCGGCATTGACGGGACTTGGACTCGCCCAGCAATCAGCTGGTGCTCACAAGCAGATCATTATCTGCGGAGCACGCGAACCTTACTGCAATGGTTCCGGTGGTGGAAACTACGCTGACATTTGCATGGAGTCGATCACGGCAGCGAACTTCGAGAACCTGCCGGTCCACACCATTTACTTCACCAGTTCCTTCTACAGTGGTGAGGAAGCGTTTTACATCAACCTCGCTGCCATGAATGGTGGAACCTTCCGTCAGGTCGATTACTAGAATCGCTCAGCGGAAAGTCAAAAGGCCCGACACGCTTGAGCGTGTCGGGCCTTTTTCTTTTCATACCTGCAGGGTTTCTGATCGCTGAAGGGCCTCGATGAGGCGAGCGAAACGCAGAGCCTGCTTCGAGATCCCGGCACAGCACCGGGACGGAAGGGAGCCCGATTCGGTACCCTTCCAGAGCCGACTCAACGGATCTTGAGCAGTATGATGATCAGCAACGGTGCCAGTACCGCCTGTGCGATCACGAACCGCACCAGAACCTGGGCCTTGGACCAACCCAGCTCCTCACGGCAATGGTCATGAAGCGGACAGCGAAGCCAGCTGAGAATCCGAATTTTGAGAAACTTCAACAACGCGACCTTGAACAGTCCGGTACCGCCGTTGGCGAGAATCAACAAGGCGACGACCCCCAGCAGAACCGGATTTCCCGTCGCCAGAACAAACACGCCGAGCAGTAGACCAAGGGCTCGCGACCCCGCATCCCCCATCATCAACTGGGACGGTTCCGCGTTGAACCACAAGTAGGCCGCGAGAGTTCCCAGAGTCGTGGATACGATGATGGCCCAGCTCGCTCCGTCCTCATAAAAGGGAACCAGCAAGTATCGTGCGGTTTCAACATGGCCGACCACTCCATAGAGCACTCCACCGAGACCGAGGAAGGCCAGGCCCAGCAAGCTTCCCGACAACCCATCGACCCCGTCAGAACAGTTGGTCGAGTTGATGGAAAACCAGAGCAAGCAGGTCGCCATGATTCCATATTCCCAGGAGTCGAGCAGGATCGGAGCCAGCATGCCCGTGGTCCCATCCAGGATTGCCTCAGCGCCCATCTTGGGTGCATGAAATGGTAACCAGATTTCTACGGAGTATTCGCCACCAATCATCGCCCAGGCAACCACGATCGACAGTACCAGATCGATGGACCCCTTGATCAGCCTCCCCCAGCCATCGGTGCTGCGGTCATCGAGAAACCCAGCTGCCATGGCGAATAAAACTGCCAGCAGGATCAGTCCCCGATAAGGATCCCAGGGGGCAACCATCAGAGCGACGAGGATGGTGATCGGAATGAAGAGAGCTCCCGCGCCCGTTGGCTTCCCTAACGAATCAGGAGCATCGATGGCATGAGCCCTGCCACGATCGGTCGGGAGAACGGAACGCCAGTTCTTGAGAACCCAGCCGGAGCCCAGAGCAGCAAGAACTGCCCCGATGGCGCTCAATATCAGATGGGATTGCAGGAGCCGCAATGGCCCCCAGAAATTCTGGAACTCCTGGCCCAGCCAGTAGAGCAAGTGCCCACCCCCCCTGATTCGTCCTCCACCGAAAGAACTGCAGGGAGGATATCCGCCGTGGTCACGGCAAGAAAGGGCTGACGATTGGACTCGCCGCCAGGTCAGGTGAACTCAGAGGGTTCAATTCTCGGAAGATGGGGACTGCTGAGAATCTGCCCCCTTTTCCCCTGCTTCTTGATTCTGTTTTTGACGTGCCTTGTCGATTTGAGCACGCCTTTCATCCTCGACTCGACGAGTCCGGAGTTGCATCCCGTAAGCGCGAGTCAGGGGACTGGCAACCTCTTTCTCGGCAACCGCATGACGGATCGCGTCGTCGAGGTAAAGTGACCGTTCCAGCTTTCTTCCCCATACGTCGTCATCCAGAGCACCGTGATAGACAATCTGGCCCCGATTCACAACGACATAGGTCGGAGTGACACGGATCCCGAATGCCTCGGCATGGAGGCCTTCCAGATCGATGAGACAGGGGTGCTTTATTGAATTTTTCTCAACCCAGGGGCGGATCTTTTCCGGATGGGCAAAAAAGGTGGAATCGATCGACACCCACTTCACTTGCTCTTTTGTCCAGCGACGGATCATGGGAGTCACGCGGTGCTGACTGTTGAGCCGACGACTGAATCGGCACGACGGATGAGTCCACTCCAGCACCACGACTTCATCAGACAATTCGGACAGATCGAAACTCTTGCCCTCGAAATCGCTGAGCACCACCGACGGAGCGGGTTTGCCGAGTAGGGAATTGGGGTCAGCAATGTGTGATTCTTTTTCCTCGACAGCTGCCGGAGCAGGTTTTTCGGGCTCCGGGTCCTGAATGCTCAGATCGAGCGACAGGGGCAACAACAGAATCGCCAGCCACAGTGCCATGGTGCAGGCCTTCCTGAGGGGTCCTGGATTGGGGGCGATCGAGGCCTGAAAATGCTCAGGGCTCGATCCCTACATGAATCCTACCATCCTCCGATATCCAGCCGAGACCGATCGAACCTGGGTTCCGAATAAGCACCACACAATGGTACTATTCACTAGAATTCGATCTTCTGTAAGGAAACCTGTTATCCTCAGTGCTGGCAGAAACCAGAAGTTGCTGCCGGATACCGGAAGATCACGTCGGCGCCTGCTATACCGCGGAAGAAAGGCCTTCAGATGAACTTCGCTCCAGCGAGCACCCCGGGGAATCAACTCCATGCGGAGCAATGCGCCAGGCGAATCTCCTGGCTACCCCTGGTCGCCATTCTCCTTCTCACCCAACCTGCAGTTCTGCTGGCAGGGTTTCAAGATCCTGGCGCCGAATCGGAAGTAGCTCCGAAGAATGCAGCCAGTGATGACACTCAAAAGGATGACAATAGTGCCGAGGTAGCAGACCTGGTCTCTTCGAAGCTGGCTGCGATCCCCGATCCACGTTCTCTGAACCGAGAAGATCTTCCTCGAATCTTCATGATTCTGGACGAAGGAATCGAGGCGGGAAGAAAATATGTCACCGAATTTCCAGAGGGTGAAGAAATAGCAGCCGTGTGCTGCGATCTTGGCCGTCTCCTGATCCTCAATGTTGACCGCCACATCGCCATCCTCAATGAGGAAGCAAAGATCTTCGGCGCAGATCTCACGGCGGATCAGAGATTCGAGGAACTGGTCAGTTACATGTCCGAGGTTCTTGATCTTGCTGACCGCGCCCTGGCCGAGGAGATCTCCTCCAAATTTCGATGCAAAGCTCAGGTACTTCGTGCCGACTGCTTGCTCAAGATGCGCAGGCCCTCGGACGCAGCGGACTCCTTCGCCCAGGCGTTGCAACAGGACACTTCGGAAGTGGATCTCGATGAACTGAGGATCAAGCAGATCGAAGCGCTGGAGATAGCAGAGCGCTATCCTGAGATGCTGCGTGCAGGAAAACTCTGCCTCGAAAAGCATCCGAGGAGTACGTTCCTCCCCCACCTGGTCTACTTCACCCACAAAGCACATCGGCATATGGGAGTCCTCGAAAATGGCCGAGAACTCTGGCGCACATGGGGACCGGTTTTAAAGGCGGGGGCGCTGGGAGGCGAAATCGAAATCCCTGGATCGGATGAGAAGTGGCAGGTACCGGAGGGAAAAGAGAAAGACTTCGCAATGATGGCGGAGCGCGCCGGATTCTACGAGGGCTTCTATCAACTGGCGATGGGCAACAGGGATGCCGCTCTGAAGGCGATGATTTCGTACAACGATGAACTCTACGATCGAATCAATCGTGGAGAGACGCTTTCGATGACCACCAAGACTTACCTCGAGTTTCAATCTCTTCCGATGGCACAGCGAATCGACGTTTTACATGGGCGCGCCGCTCCATCTCTGGACGGACTGCGCTGGATAGATCCTCCACCTGAACCCGATGTCGATAAGAAGCTGGAATTGCGTCTATTTTGTGACTCGAGCCGGGCCAATGGTCGTCAGGTTCGTCTCATCAGCCTCTTGAGGAAACTGGAACACGAGTATTCGGCAGATGGATTACGAGTCGTCTGGGTCAGTGGGGTTCTTCGAAAAGAACGTGGGAATATTGAAGCAAACGCGATGACCGAGATCGCCATCAGGAAAAAACTCGGTTGGGCATACGGTGTCCAGGAGGGGCAGGATCAAGGAGTTCTCGAGCGCCATCTCGTTAACTTTGGGGGAACGCTTCTGATGGCCATCGACGCCAAGGGAATCCTGCGCTGGGAAGTCATCGATCCGATGTTCTGGGATGAAGGGTTGTATCGCGCCATCATCACACGACTCCTCAACGAGGCTGACTGAGGACCGCCGGTGAATCGCCCATATAAAAAAGTCGTCCTGGTCTGTGTCCACGGCCGCACATGTCCTCGACAGGGCTCAATGGAAACCTGCGAAGCACTCCGTGAACGGGTATTTGAGGCAGGTCTCCGGGATGAGATTCGCATCGTGAAGTCCGGTTGCCTGGCTCAATGCGGACACGGACCGATGGTCGCCATCGAACCGGAAGGCAAGTGGTATCGTACGGTCACGGCGGCAGATACAGCGGAATTACTGGCCGGTCCGCTCGCGGATGGCCCGCCACTGACGAGACTCGAGTATCAGCCGGAGAATCGCGGAAAGAACGTGATCCCCCCCGATCAGTGGCCCATCCGTCCCTCCAGAGCAGATTCTTAGCAATTCAGGGCCCATCTGGCAGGAAAAGCTCCTCCAACTTCCTCAGATTCTGTCTACACAGCAGGTGTCGAACGATATCCTCATACCCTACGGCCGTGTTACGTCGCCTGGAGGCCCTCAGGGGCATGAGTACGGGACTCGCTACATTCGAAGCACTCCGCTGGTAGCCTCCCGAGGAGAACTGGAATGACACTAGACATCACCACGATGCGCAATATCGGCATCAGTGCTCACATCGATAGTGGCAAGACGACCCTCACAGAGAGGATCCTCTTCTACACCGATCGAATTCACGCCATCCACGAAGTCCGGGGAAAGGACGGTAAGGGAGCGACGATGGATTCGATGGAGTTGGAGCGCGAGCGTGGAATCACGATTCAGTCCGCTGCTACCTACCTCGAGTGGGGAGACAACCACGTCAACATTATCGATACTCCGGGACACGTTGATTTCACGGTGGAAGTGGAACGGGCACTGCGAGTACTCGATGGAGCCATCATGGTTCTGTGCGCGGTTTCCGGTGTGCAAAGTCAGTCGATTACCGTTGATCGTCAGATGCGACGTTACAACGTACCGAGGCTCGCATTTGTCAACAAGTGTGATCGGACCGGTGCGGATCCTTTCAAGGTATGCGACCAGTTACGTCACAAGCTACGTCTGAACTCGGTCATGTTCCAGATCCCCATCGGACTGGAGAAAAATCACGATGGCGTCGTCGACCTGATCACCATGGAGGCGATCTATTTCGATGGCCCTAACGGTGAACACATCCGACGAGATCAGATTCCAGATCATCTCAAAGAGGTTGCAGAAGATCGTCGTGAAATGATGCTCGATGCAGTTTCCATTTTCTCTGACGAATTGATGGAAGCGATGATCGAAGAGCGGGTAACAGAAGACTTGATTCACGAGGCTGCCCGCAGAGGAGTGATCTCCCTCGATCTGTGTCCGGTGTACTGCGGATCTGCCTACAAGAACAAAGGCGTCCAACCGTTGATGGATGCGGTGAATGCTTATCTGCCAAGCCCAATCGATGTAGAGAACACCGCACTCAATCCAGAGAATGAAGAAGAAATTCACATCGTGACCAACTGCCCCGATGATCCGCTCCTTAGCTACGCTTTCAAGCTTGAGGATGGACCCTACGGACAGTTGACCTATGTCCGGATCTATCAAGGAAAACTGGTCAAGGGTGAGTTCGTCAACAACGCGCGTACCGGCAGGAAGGTAAAACTCGGCCGCATCGTCAGAATGCATGCTGAAAACATGGATGAAATCGATAGCGCCGAAGCTGGCGATATCGTTGCCCTGTTCGGAATCGACTGCGCGTCCGGGGACACCTTCCGCTCTGCCGATACGAATCTGGTGCTCTCTTCGATGCATGTTCCCGAACCGGTGATCAGCCTGGCAGTCCATCCAGTTGATCGCAAGGCAGGCGACAACATGTCAAAGGCTCTACAGAGATTCACCAAGGAGGACCCAACCTTCCGCGTCGCTTTTGATGCCGCCAGTGGAGAAACCATCATCTCGGGAATGGGAGAGCTCCATCTCGAGGTGTACATCGAACGGATGAAGCGGGAGTTCAAGGCTGAGGTTGCTGTGGGTGCTCCACAGGTGGCTTTCCGGGAGAGAATCAGTCGTCTCGTCGAGTTTGATTACACGCACAAGAAGCAGACCGGTGGTTCGGGCCAATATGGAAGAATCATCGGTACGATGGCTCCGCAGGAAGAGGGCCAGTTCACCTTTGAAAACAAGGTGAGTGGTGGAAATGTGCCGCGAGAGTACGTCCCCTCCGTGGAAAAAGGCTTCCGGCAGAGTCTCGATAAGGGCCTCCTCATCGGTGCCCCCGTCGAGGGTCTCGAAGTCATTCTCCTCGACGGAAATCATCACGCGGTCGACTCCTCGGATATGGCGTTTCAAACAGCGGCAAAGAGTTGTTTCCGGGAGAACTATTCCCGTGGCAAGCCAGAAGTGATCGAACCGTTGATGATCGTGAGCCTGGAAGGTCCCAGCGAGTTCCAGGGTGATATGGTCGGCACACTGCTTCAAAGAAGAGGGATTCTGAACGGTACCTTTGATGAGGACGGCTTCGTACGAATCGAAGCAGAAGTTCCTCTTGCCGAGATGTTTGGATACGCCACGACTCTACGATCAGCGACACAGGGGAAGGCTGAATTCACCATGGAATTCAACCGCTATGCAGCAGCACCTCGCAGTATCCAGGAAGAGTTAATTTCCAAGCACAAAAAAGAGCTGGAAGTGAAGAGGTAAGTTAAACCTCTGATCAATCTCCTACGAAGCGTTCCACCACTCGACGGGACCCCTGGAGTGCGATTCTCTGGCTGTAGAGATCGAGGGCTCTGATTCCACCCAGTTCCTCACCGCCTCCTGCTCGACCGGGGCCACCATGGAGCGAAGATGGGAGCGCGATTCCCGATCCCGGTGCCTGACTGGCCATCTTTTCAGAGGCGAGATAAAAACGGCCACTCCAGGACCCACAGCGTCGGAGCAACTCATGGGTCCATGCTTCCGAATCGCTGTAGACCGAGGTCACCAGCGACCCATCACCACGACTGTTGAGACATGCCGCAACTGGTGCAGTCCCGTCATATGGACAGATCGTCGAGACCGGCCCGAACACTTCAAGATCATGGATCAGATCGGCTCCCCCGTCCTCTTTTGCCCGCAACAGGGTGGGTGCCATGAAGTAACCCCGACCCGACTCCGCTCCGACACCGTCGACTCGTTGTCCGGTGCCGTAGACCAGATCAGCGACCTCCAGGAGACGAGACACCCCATCGAGAACCGAGCCGAGCTGATCAGCAGTGGCCAGCGGGCCGACGTTGACTCTCTCATCGAAAGGAGATCCAGTGACACGACTGGACAGTTCCTCGCAAAACGCCTCCTCGACCGCTTCGAGTCGATCCTCGGGAACCAGGATTCGGCGCACCGCGGTGCATTTTTGCCCGCTCTTCTGGGTCATTTCACGGCAGACCTCCCGGACGAACAGATTCCAGACTTCGGATCCGATTTCCACGTCCGGGGCAAGAATCGCAGCGTTGAGACTATCCGCCTCGACATTTACCGGGACCGATCTTGCCAGCAGGTTCTGATGAGATCTGATCTTCAACGCGGTTTCAGCAGATCCGGTAAAGGCCACCACGTCCTGACCATGAAGGTGCTCGAAGAGATCTCCAACAGATCCACAGATCAGTCCGAGAACCCCCTCCGGTAAACCGCCCGCCTCGACAACGGTTTCTATGCACTGCTCGGTAACGATGCAGGTACTGGTAGCAGGCTTTGTGATCACCGGCATTCCCGCGAGGATTGCTGCTGCTGCTTTCTCCGCGAATCCCCAGGCAGGAAAATTGAACGCGTTGATGTGAACGGCGACCCCATTACGCGCAACCCGACCGTGACGGCCCCAGAAGATGGAGGAACGACCTAACTGCTCCCCGTCGCCGTCAGGCAATACGTGAATATCCCCCAGCTGTTTGCCCAGCGCTCCGTAGTGGTAGAGGGTACCGGTGGCCCCATCGATGTCGAATTTCGAATCCTTACGAGTTGACCCACAAGTGGACATCGAGAGCTCGAGAAGATCTTCTCTGTGTTCATGAATTGCCTTTGACATTGAAATCAGCAGTTCGCCACGCTGGGAAAAAGAGAGCTCTCGAAGAGCGGCTCCACCAGTCGTCCGGGAGTGATTCACGACCTCGCCGAAATCGATACCGGAGCAACAGACCCGACCGATCGGTTCTTCCGTGGTTGGATTGTGGAGAATCGCGGGAGAGTCTCCTTCTGCTGGATACCACTTCCCCATCAATTGACTTCGCAGGATCTTCATTCTCAGCCTCCCTCGGTCGCAAATCTCACATGCTGTTGATTCACGTTCGAATGGACCATTAGAAACAGGAAGGCGGCTTCATTCCAGAGGAACGAAGTTCTCCAGCAGGAAAGCAGCTATTTTTTACCATACCGCTCAGGGGAGACAGGCACCGAGCGAATCAGGAGTTGGATCGATTCCATACCCTGGATAGGGGTAAGGAATCGTGGAACCACTGGTGAAGAGGAAATTCAGGAGATTGATCGGATCGCCGATATTGATCGAACCATCGTCATTGGTGTCGCCAGCATCCGGGCAAACCGATGCATCACCTCCGGTGAACAGGAAGTTGAGCAAGAAGATTGCATCGGCAATATTCACCGTCTGGTCATACGTTGCATCTCCTCGAATGAACAAAAACTGCGGCTGCTCGGAAACCGTAACGGTGCCGTGAATCCAGTAAGGAATGACAGAGGTACCACCGTCTGTGGCGTAAATATTATTGATCGGAGGAGAAACCAGATCGTCAGCAAATCGAAGTTCAGTCGAAGTACCGAGAGGAGTACCCTGCAATACCGTGTAATTCAGTGTGCACAGAGTCTGATCCACTCCCGGAGCCATCGTCCGACCATCGAACGGCGGCAGGGTATCAAAGATCACAGCCAGGTAGAGACTCGAATTGACTCCACCAGGATTGATGGAGGTAGCGATAAACTCCGGCTGCAAGGCATCCGCCAGCGTCCCTTCGAGAGAAATTTCTGTCATGGTGAGAACAGTCTCGTCGTAGGTGATGGAAATCTGGTAGCCCTGTAAAGCGTCCTGATGAGAACCGAGAACCGGATGGATCACCGGCTGCCCGGAAAATACGGAGATGTCTGCAAGTTTATATGAGTTGTCGGGAGAGCCAACCACTACTGCGTTGTTGACTACCTTGGTGTCAGAACCTCCAGGACCAGAAACTGTCAGGGATACCGCGTAGAAGCCGGGCTCCACATAGGTGTGCTCACCCAGAGAATTGGTACTGGTTCCACCATCGCCAAAGTCCCACAGATAGGAATCCACCAAGCCACCACTCTGATCGTCAAACATGATGGTGTGGTCGGCGATGCCGTCGTCTTCGGTGGAAATGCTGAAATCCGCTTCCGGAGGCGGGGTATCGTGGGCATACCACGCAACGCCGTCTGAAATGATGACGAAATGCTCGTTACCCGGACCATCGTACGACATGTCGAATTCGGTGTGATTCCCGGGAATCTGTTCAATCGGACCCGAAACCGGGGAGGCAGTTCCGTTCACGACATAGCGATGTACCTGCTGATTTTGAATCCAGGCAACAGTGTGTCGGTCCGAATCGAGCGAGCCGATGGCAACATCCGTGATGGCAGCGGTACTCGTGCTGACGATCTGCTGCGTGGCAATGCCGCCGAAAATCGAGCCGGTCAGCAGGTGGAGCTCGTCGGAAACATCGACGGCCAGTTGAATTGAACCATCCGATTGCACTGCCGCATCCCACTCTTCGATGGGAGAAAGCAGATTGTAAAGGTCAAAAACAGCACCCTGGGAACTCGCATCGGTGATCATCGCCTTGAGAACTGTACCTTGTTGCCAGACGATGACCGCAGAATCCTCTGAAACCGCAAGAGCTTTGCTGTTGCTGCCAGCGCCACAAAGAATCGGAGCTTGATCCGAAAACTTCATCATCAACTCATTTGACGAGCTTCCAGTACGAGTCCAGGTAATGACGCGGTCACCACTGTTCAAAACAACCACCGAGGAATCGAAACTCTCATTGATCCCGGAACTGATCAGAACCGGATCTCCAAAACCAGCTGCCACGCTATCGATCAGATAAACGGATCGAGGTTCTCCCGGAAACTCTTGCTCCAGAGAGATGGAGTAACTCGCAACAGCACCCTGGGTCAGAGCGGGAGAGAAAACCTGCCCCGTCGAGGTCAATACCGAGAACATCTGCTGAAAGTCGAGAACCGATCCGGTGAAGTAGATGTCGTTGTCACCTCTGGCGGTGATCGAAACCTGTTGAGGCGAACAGGAAAGGCAATTCTGATCGACATGGAGGTAAACACCTGAGACGGGAACCATGACATCAGAGATCGGGATGATCTCGGTGAACTGGCCATCTGCAGAGCCAGGCGTCAGCAGTAACAGGACAAAAAGAACCAGCGCTGACTGGGAAACGGGTAATAGTGGTCGAACTGGATGATTCGGCGTCTCAAACCGCATCGATGCCCTCCTCTTCTGACCACGAAGAAGCGAAATTACAGCCTCTCCTCGATCACCGGACCCATCTACGTAACCTGCCACGCAAAAGGGACCTACAGTCTTCAATCCGCCCATTGGATCGGAGCTTAGATTCGCTCAAACGACTGCCTCACTGTTCATCCATTGGACCATGGATCCCGGCTTGAGGGAAGGGGGCTCAGTGACAGGCAGGACCAGAATGGCAGGGATTCCCGCTCTCCACCGGCCGTCGAGATCTGGTTTCACCAGCGCTGACGCGCCCGATCCTGTAATCGGTCCTGGACTCGTAGTAGCAGGTAAATCGCCACGGCGGTGAAAAAACCAACCGCAAGCAGTTCCGACCCGGGCTTCCAGGGACTGGGGCTGACGAGTTCGTCAACCGCTGTCGAATCTGCCGCCGAGGGGCCGGGATCGAGCGGCAGTTTCGCTGCGGAGTTGGCGGAGCCGGGTATCACCCACAGCAGAAGGCACAGGATCAGGGGGATCAGTGCCAATTTCTCATTTCGCCCGATGATCACAGATTCTTGACCCTTCGTACAACCGCAATACCCATTATATCAGGGATCATGAAAATCCAGCGCACAACCTCTGTCTCCCTTCTACTTGCCGAGATCGCCACTTTGGGGGACCATCCAGAACAACAGAATGGCTCGACGATCGGAGCCGTGGAGGACCCGTGGACGAACCTACCAAGATGCCGAGAAATCGAACCCGACTCGTCACGGTCGGATCTTCTCGTCTCGGAGGGGAAGAACCGATTCTGGTCCAGAGCATGTGCGCGACCTCCACTCGCGATATCGAGGCTACATCTCAACAGGCACAGGCACTGGCGGATGCGGGTGCCGGTATCGTGCGCCTGGCTGTCGACTCTCGAAAAGACGCAGAGGCAGCGATCGAAATCTGCCAGCGCGTCGAGGCCAACATCTGCATCGATCTTCAGGAGAACTGGCGATTGGCCCAGATGCTGGCTCCCAGGGTTGCCAAGATCCGTTACAACCCGGGGCATCTTCATCACCATGAGAAATCAGTACCCTGGCAAGATAAGGTCAAACGAATCGCGCACTGGGCCGCCGAGGGAGACACCGCGCTGAGGGTCGGCGTCAACTGCGGCTCTGTCGATCCTGCTCAGAAGGAACTCTGGCCACAGGATGATTCGGTTTCCCCGATGGTAGCCAGCGCTCTCGAACATTCCGCGCTTCTCGATGAGATCGGTTTTCTCCGATACACGGTTTCCCTCAAGGACTCCGATCCAGATCTGGTCATCGAAGCCAACCGAACCTTTGCACAGCAGCGTCCCGAGATACCCCTGCACCTCGGCGTTACGGAAGCAGGGCTCCCCCCCGACGGGGTCATCAAAACCCGTATCGCTTTCGAACAGCTGATCTCCCGGGGCATCGGAGACACCCTGCGAGTATCCCTGACCCTGCCCAACGAGGAAAAATACCGTGAGGTCATCGCCGGCCAGGAGATCCTGGATGACATCGCAGCAGGAAGAGTTCGAAGTGTTGTTCATTTCCAGCGAGAAGGGCCCAACATCATCTCTTGCCCATCCTGTTCAAGAGTCGAAAACAGTGCCTTCGTGGAACTGGCCCAGCAGGTCAAGAAACTGTCGGAAGATTACGCTGAACACCCGTTCACCATCGCTGTGATGGGATGCCGGGTGAATGGTCCTGGAGAAACCGATGACGCAGATCTCGGCCTCTGGTGCGCTCCCAGTTTCGTCAATCTCAAGCGTGGATCAGAAGCTCTCGGTTCTTTCCCCTACGATGAGATCCTCGGAAAACTTCAGCAAGAAATTGAAAGCATGATCCAGGATCGAGAATCCGCGTCCTGAGCAACGCCCATCAGGGTGCGCAGTCGGCGAGACAGCAGAGGCCACCCGCCGTCGGGTCTGCCGCACAACTGCTCGGTGCCGGGGGCTCCGGCGCTCCGGAGAAGAGCACCGCCAGGAGTGCGATGGGATCGGCGATGTCGAGCAGTTCATCGTCGTTGGTATCGCCGGCACTCGCGCAATCGAGTTCCCCCCCTCCAAACAGGAATCCCAGCAGAGCGATCGGATCGGCGATGTCGATCAGGCCATCGGCGTTGGGATCTCCGCGGACGAAGCGACCGCTCACCATCCCTGCCGGGAACTCGACCACGCTCACGGTGTTGGCGATCGCGGGACCGGGGTAGCCACTGTTGGCGGCGTAGATCTTGTCCCCATCGGGACTGACCGCGATCCCGAAGGTGTAATCGCCCTCGACCGGAATGATCATCTCGATGGCATCGATCATCGGTGGATCGATCGGGTCGCCGACGAGGCTGAAATCCGGGAGACGCACGATGGCCACGTTGCCAAGCGCTGAGCCCAGTTCACCCGGGCCGGTGTTCGGGTGCCGACTGAACCCCCAGTTGGTCACGGCAAGGTACGGAGTGTTCGGGACGAGGACCATCTCTTCCGGACCGGTCCCGATGCGCAGCCGTGCGACGACCTCGAGCAAGCAGCGATCAACGACCGAGGCGTGATCGAGAGAACGGTCGAAGCCGAAGTTCCCGACCAGCAGGTGCTGCCCGTTCTCGGTGAGCGCAAGCGCCTGGGGGAACTCGTCGACTGCGACAGGGGTCGCGACGAGGGTGTCGACCGCGATTTCCCACACCCGTATGCCAGTGGGATCGGTGACGTAGACGAAATCTCCCTCCGGTGAGGCGATCATCTCACGAGGCGCTCCGAGTCCACCGACCTCTCCGAGCACCTGATGACCCGGAATCGACCACTTGGTCACGCGCCCGTCTCCGGCGGTCGCGACGAACAGGGTACTGCCGTCCGGGGTGAAGGTGAGCCCGAGCGGATTCAGCCCCAATGCGGGAAACGAATCGATCAGATCAAGGGTCACCGGATCGATGCAAACGATCTGGTTCGCTGCGTAGTGGACGCTGTAGAGCCGCGTGCCATCCGGAGTGAAACCGAGACGGTAAG
>JAYZTT010000002.1:0-266910 GCA_036125855.1 Planctomycetota bacterium | reverse complement strand
GGCGAATGGGGGCGGAGCGGGCTGGGTCTCGAGGAAGGATGTGGTCAGAAACGCTTCTGTCTCGGTGCTCTGGAACTCATAGGTACCAGGGTCAGATCCAGGGAAGAAATTCGCGGACACGGTCAAGCCGTTGAGCGGAATTCCTGAGATGACGATGGTTCCCGGACCGGCCGTCAAAAGACCACCGACGATGTCTCCATCCGGAAAACTGGAAACGGGGAGCCCGGTCCCAGGATCATAATCACTCGGATCGATGACAAACAGATTGCTCCCTGACCAATCGTTGGCGGGATTGCTATCGACATCAAATCCACCGTATGCATTCAAGGTGATGTTGTCGTCATCGGTGTAGGTCGGATCATCGAGATCGGCCACTTCCAGCAAGAACGGGGAATTGACCAGGTTGTCTGCCAGCAGGGCATTCAGCCCCGCAACTATCGTTGGATCGGAGCCGAGAACACCGCCAACCACCAGCTGCTCTGTCGCTACAAAGCCCTGACTGACCGTCTGAGCGGAAGTCTGGTTCGGACATAGCATTGTAAACAAAATCAAAGAGCCTAAGACACGACGAAGCATGGAACTCCTCCTCCTTCAATTGATAAATTCAGGTGTTTCTGCACGAACCACAATCTTCCCGGATAATCAGCACTCCCGATAGTCACAATCTCTGGTCGTGTAAAAGTAGCGTTCCGGACAAAAGCAAACGGGCCCCAGAGGGGCCCGTCTCAAGTCCTTGTAATCAAAGGGTTTCGGTACTACTCGTCACGGAGTCCTTCGGCCAGGATGGAAACGTGATTGTCGAGGACCTCCATGAATCCGCCGCTGACCTGCCATTTTCGATCCTCCTGACCTTCGAGACGGACCCAGAGCGGTCCCTCGCCGAGGGCGGTAATCAGCGGAGCGTGGCCGGGCAAGACGCCCAGGCGCCCATCCAGAGCATGAGCTTGAATGAAAGTCGCTTCCCCATCAAAAACAGATCCTTCGGGGGAAAGTACCGAACAGTGTATCGTTCCCGCCATCGGCTTAGCCTTCCGCCTTCATCTTGTCCGCCTTCTCCACCGCTTCTTCGATGGTCCCGACGTACATGAAAGCTTGCTCCGGTAGGTGGTCCCACTTGCCTTCGACCATCTCCTTGCAAGAACGAACGGTTTCTGCCACCTCAACATACTTCCCGGGGAATCCGGTGAAGACTTCAGCAACACTGAACGGCTGCGAGAAGAAACGTTCGATCCGGCGGGCACGGCCGACCAGAATCTTGTCCTCTTCCGAGAGTTCATCCATTCCGAGAATCGCGATGATGTCCTGAAGATCGCGGTATCTCTGCAAGATCCGCTGCACCTCACGAGCCACAGCGTAGTGCTCTTCACCGACGATCTGCGGATCGAGAATCCGTGAAGTCGAAGAGAGCGGATCGATCGCCGGGTAAATCCCTTTACCAGAGATTCGACGATCGAGAACGGTGGTTGCATCGAGGTGAGCAAACGCGGTCGCCGGAGCGGGGTCGGTCAGGTCGTCAGCCGGCACGTAAATCGCCTGCACTGAGGTGATGGAGCCCTTCTTGGTCGAAGTAATTCTCTCCTGGAGCTGCCCCATCTCGGTGGCGAGAGTCGGCTGGTATCCGACCGCGCTGGGCATCCGCCCGAGCAACGCGGACACTTCAGAACCGGCCTGAGAGAAGCGGAAGATGTTATCGACGAAGATCAGAACATCCGATCCCGATGTGTCACGGAAGTGTTCCGCCATCGTCAGGGCAGACAGTGCCACCCTGAGACGGGCTCCTGGCGGCTCGTTCATCTGTCCAAAGACCAGAACGGTACGATCGAGAACGCTGAACTCGGTTCCGTCAGCGGTCTTGACCACAGCTTCTTTCATCTCGTTCCACAGGTCGTTGCCCTCTCGGGTTCTCTCTCCGACACCTGCGAAACAAGAGTATCCACCGTGCTTGGTTGCCACGTTGTTGATCAGTTCCTGAATCAACACGGTCTTACCCAGTCCGGCACCTCCGAAGAGACCGGTCTTTCCACCCTTGGAGTAAGGAGTGAGAAGATCGACAACCTTGATTCCCGTTTCGAAAACCTGGGTCGAAGCTTCCAGATCCTCAAAGGCGACGGCGTCGGTGTGGATGGGACGGTACTCGTCCACTTCTACTGCCGGCAACTTGTCGACCGGTTCGCCGAGTAGATTGAATACTCTTCCGAGTACCTCTTCTCCTACCGGAACCTTGATGGGTGAACCGGTATCGGAGATTTCCATGTCTCTGACGACACCATCGGTAGACGCCATGGCAATGGCACGCACCCGGTTCCCTCCCAGATGCTGTTGCACTTCGAGGGTCAGCTTGATGTCACCCTGATCGATCTTGAGGGCATTGTAGATCGGAGGCAGGTGCCCTTCCGGGTACTCGGCATCAATCGTCGCGCCGATCACCTGTACTACCTTGCCTTGGACTGCGGTATCACTCACGAGTCTGGCTCCACTCTCTACTCCGACGACAAACAAGCCGCCGGAACCTTCTGTTGAATCAGCTCATCACCTCAGCGCCGCCAATCACTTCCAGGATCTCCTGGGTGATCGCACCCTGACGCGTTCGGTTGTACAGCTGAGTGTAAGTCTTGGACATATCCTCGGCATTGTCGGTAGCGTTCTTCATGGCGATCCGACGAGCAATCTGCTCGCAAGCTGCCGCCTCTACCAACGCCTGGAAAAACTGCATCTTCAATGACAGCGGCAACAGCCGCCCCAGGATCAACTCGGGACTCGGTTCCAGGATGAACTCGCGCCCTGAAGAACTGGATCCTTCTGAATCTTCTACGGTAATCGGCAGCAGTTTCCTGATAACAGGATCCTGCCGGGAAGCACTTTCGTAATGAGTAAAGATGATAGTAACTCCATCGATCTCACCCTTCTCGAAACTCTCCATCAGAGGAGAGATGACCTCTTCTGCTTCTTCAAAGGTCGGACGATCTTCGAACTGAGTGAAGCTCCCAACCGTTTCTCTGTTGAGGTACTTGAAACGGCTGATGCCCTTCTTGCCGAGCATGTAGGTGTCGATCTGCACTCCCTCAGCGGTGCGCTCAGCGCTGTACTTTTCAGCAACCTTGAGTGTGTTGGTGTTATAACCACCACACAATCCGCGATTGGCAGTGACGATGAACAATGCTTCACGACGTACCGGATCAGGAACGCGTAACAGCGGGAACCCTCCGGCCTCGCCGCCACCACCGGAACCGAGATCGCGCAAGATCTCGGCCAGCTTGTCCCCGTACGGCTGGGTCGCCTCGATCCGTTTTTGACAGACCACAGCCTTGGCGGTGGAGATCATCTCCATCGTCCGTGTGATCTTCTTGGTGTTATCCACCGACCGAATCTTGTTTTTCAGCTCTCTGGCAGTAGCCACGCTTTACTCCTCGCCCAACTAGCTCTGAGGCTGCTTGGCGCTGAAATCTTTGGTGAAGTTCTCAACAACAGAGGTCATCGTGGCTTCGAGTTCGTCGGAGATCTCACCGCTACTGGTGATCTCTTCAATAACCTCTGGGAATTCATCCCGGATATGTGCCAGCAATGACTGCTCGTAACTGGCCAGGCTGTTTACTGCCAGGCTATCGAGATGCCCTTTCGATCCGCACCAGATGATGACCACCTGCTCGGCGATTGGCATCGGCTTGTACTGGGGCTGCTTGAGAATCTCGACCATACGGAATCCGCGATCGAGCTGAGCCTGCGTTGCCTTGTCCAGATCGGTACCGAGCTGGGCGAACGCCTCCAGCTCACGGAACGCCGAAAGGTCGAGACGGAGAGAACCTGCGATCTTCTTCATCGCTTTGATCTGAGCATTACCACCGACTCGTGAAACCGAGATACCCACGTTCACTGCCGGACGCTGGCCGGCGAAGAACAGGTTCGGCTCAAGGTAAATCTGACCATCGGTGATCGAGATCACGTTGGTCGGAATGTAAGCGGAAACTTCGCCTTCCTGGGTCTCGATCACTGGCAAGGCAGTCATCGATCCCCCTCCGAGGTCATCGGAGAGCTTGGCAGATCTCTCGAGCAAGCGAGAGTGCAAGTAGAAGACGTCTCCCGGGTATGCCTCACGTCCCGGCGGACGACGCAGAAGCAGAGACAACTGGCGGTAAGCGGCAGCCTGCTTGGAAAGGTCGTCATAGACACAGAGTGTGTGGCCACCGTTGTACATGAAGTACTCAGCCATCGCGGCACCAGAGTACGGCGCGATGTACTGCAATGGAGCGGGGCAGGAAGCGGGAGCACTGACGACGATGGTGTAATCCATCGCACCTTCGCGCTCCAGGCGATCCACCACGCCCGCGATGGTCGAACCCTTTTGTCCGATCGCCACGTAGACACAAATCACACCGCTGTCGCGCTGGTTGATGATGGTGTCGAGGGCGATGGCAGTCTTACCGATGCCCCGGTCACCGATGATCAGCTCACGCTGTCCACGACCGATGGGAATCGTCGAATCGATGGCTTTGATGCCGGTTTGAAGCGGCTGATGGACCGATTTCCGGTCTGCGATTCCTGGCGCCGGAGACTCGACGGGGCGGAAATGATCGGTCTTGATCGGCCCCTTACCGTCGAGTGGATTACCGAGTGGGTCGACGACCCGACCCAGCATCGCTTCCCCACAGGGAACCTGCATGACCGTTCCGGTCCTTTTGACTTCGTCACCCTCTTTGAGGGTAGCAAACTCACCCAAGATGACCGATCCGATGGAGTTTTCTTCGAGGTTGAAGGCGAGACCATTGGCTCCGTTGGAAAACTCCAGCATTTCTCCTGCCATGCAGTTCGAAATGCCGTAGATCCTGGCGATGCCATCTCCCACTTCAAGTACTGTTCCAACCTCATCTACTGCGAGGTCAGACTGGTAGTTTTCGATCTCCTTCTTGAGTACAGAGGAGATCTCATCTGCTTTAATTTTCATCGATCAGGTCTTTCCCGAATCGGGTTTGTGACACTTCTTGACGGATCTTCCTCAGCTGAGTGCGGAGGCTTCCGTCTACAACCAAATCACCGATCTGGACAGTCAATCCAGCGAGCAAGTCTGGGTCGACCTGCTCGGTCGAAACCACTTCCTTGTCTAACTTTTTCGTGATCGCTCCGACGAGAGCTTTTCTGATCGCAGATGAGAGCTTACTGGCCGACGTGATGGTCGCGTTCACTCTTCCTGCCATCGCATCCATTCGATCTTGATAGGCGTGAGAGATATCGTCGATCAATTCCTGCCTACCTCGATCAATCAGAATCCGTAATAAATTGAGCACTATCTCCGAAACATGGCCGGATAGAGCCTTCTCCAGAGCCGCTTTCTTATCACTGCGGCGAATCTTCGGACTTTCGAGGAAGATCTGGATCTGTTCATCCTGCTCGACAGTGGCAGAGATCGCCGCCAGCTGATCTCGGTAAAGATCCGCTTCGCCTTTCTCGACCGCCACCTCCAGCAACGCACCAGCGTAGGCTTGAGCTACCGGATTTCGTTGTTTTATTCCTACTGCCAACGCGTACTCCTAGCCGATCTTTTCGTACTCAGAAATGGTGTCCTTGGCGATCCGCTCCTGGTCATCCTTGTTGACCGCATGCCCGATCAACTTCTCTGCAATTGATATCGAGAGCCCCACGGCATGAGTATGAATCTCATCCACCGCCTTTTCCTTGGCCTGATCGATATCTGCGAGTGCGCGATTCTTGATCTCTTCCGCCTGAGTTTTGGCGTCAGTGACCACCTGATCACGCACGACCTCGGCATCTCGCTTACCTTCAGCAACGATCGCACTGGCTTCTTTACGCGCCTCGGCAAGTAGCTTTTCCTGCTCTGCCTGGAACTCTTGCTGCTCCTGACGCATCCGATCAGCCGCCTCGAGAGACTCGCGGATCTTGCTCTCGCGCTCATCGAGCGCAGCAGCGATGGGACCCCAGGCCTTCTTTTGCAGAATCAGAAAAGCGATCAGGAACACCACGATCGTGTAAATGAAGATCTCGAACTCTGGTGTGAGGAGACCTTTGCCTTCGGCACCCGCTTCATCGGCTGCCAGCAATTGACCCGACGCCACAAACAGAACCAACGAGACGATAGCCAGCAAAGCCAAGGCCGATCGTAAAGTGCTAAACATTCTAGCCACCAGTCGCCATTCCACTAATTGTGTTGTAGATCAGAAAACAGATAATGACCACGAACAACGCAACTCCTTCGACCAGCGCCGCGGTCAGAAGCATCGTTCCCCGAACATCTCCAGCGGCTTCCGGCTGACGTGCGATCGCTTCGCATGCGGATCCACCGATTCCACCAATACCAATTCCCGCTCCGACAGCAGCGAGTCCGGCTCCAATTCCGGCTCCCATGATTCCGTTAGAAACGAAACTGGGGTCAGCAGCCGCCAGAACCAGAAGCTCCATGAGCATTTCCATTACTATCCCTTTCCAATGCCCGCCTTGAGCGGGTCCCCGTTTCTACGCCCCTCAGGGGCTTAGTGATCTGGATGTATCGCTAACGACAGAAAAACTGTCGTCAAAAATGCAAAAATGTACGCCTGGATGCCAGCAATCAGTAATTCCAGAAACATCAGCAAAACACAGCTGACCACTGAAATCAGGGTGATGGTCGTTCCCAGGAACAAGCTTTCCGCTGTCAGGATCCCGGTGAAGCCCAGGATCACCGCCAGCATCATGTGACCTCCGACCATGTTGGCGAATAGTCGAATCGCCAGGGCGCATGGCTTGATGATCTGACCGAGGATTTCAATCGGCACCATCATCCACCACAACCACCAGGGCCCCACCAACAAACTGGCCTTCAGGTACTTCACCAGTCCATTTCTCTTGATCCCCACCACGTGATAGGTGACCAACGCAATCACAGCCAAACCCGCTGTGACGTTGAGGTTTCCGGTGGCGGTCGCCGACCCGGGGATCAGACCCAACAAATTGCAGAACAGGACGAAGAAGAAGAAGGTCCAGATCAGAGGTATGAACTTGTTCGTGTCTTCGCCGAGGAATGGCCTGGCCATCTCGTCGCGGATGTAGAGCAGGACCACTTCAAAAAGACTGGCAAAGCGACCTCCGGTAGCACCGCCGGCCATTTTTCCCGCCACCATCGGAAACACGAGCACGCAGAGAACTGCTGCCAGTAACATGAACAGAACATGCTTGGTGATCAGTAAATTTTCGGTAAGCCAGGTCAAATCGCTATTGAGCACGTGACTGAGAGGGTCACTACCGGCGAGAATCACCAAGAACCCGGTCATCTACCTGCCTCTTTCTGCGCCCCTTCGGAGCTTCCCATCGTCAAATCCTCGTCGTTGGAGGATTCCAAGGAGTGCCCATCTGCCGACACCTCTTTGACAACCCGCGCTAGCTGTCCCGTTTTCAACGCCTGTGCGAGCGTCACAACTTCCACCGCGAGTACCAACAGGTACAGAATCGTGGTGGTCAGCAACGCTCTACGACTCCACTGGGCACCCGCGATGGCATAAACCAGACCCATACTCGCGAACAGTACCAGCGCTCGTTCCAGCACACCCTTCAGTAACTGACTCGTCATCTTCTGCGGATCACAAGTCAACAATGTCCGCATACTTCTGAAACCGAGAACTCCCAGTCCGACAGCCCAGAGAGCACACCAGGCCAGACAGAGGAGGCCTTCACGGCCCCATGAATCGCTCACAAACCACACCGCGATGCCGCTGGCAACCAGAACCACGCCGCAACTCCGTGACAGAAACGTTCGAAAGAGGCTCACTCGACTGCCTCTCCAGAATCGTCCTGGTCGGATCTGGACTTCGGTCCCGATCGCGAAGCACCACCCCCGGTACCTTCTTGCAACATGATCTTGAACATCGCGACCAGACCCAGCCCGACACCACCCAGGGTTCCCCAGGGCGAAATCCCTATCGTGACATCAAGCCACTGCCCGCCCAGAGCAAGGACGACAAAGGTGATGACAACCTGGAACCCCATACTTGAGAAGCGAATGTAATCCGCCGCCTTCGCAGGGTCCCCGTCGGGATCTGAATCGGAGCTGCCAATCTTCGTCACGTCACTCCCGACCTAGCGAAAAAGAGGTACTGGAAAGCAGTGATCGACCTCGCAGCAAGAGTGGAAAAGTACCAATGCCCCCGGGAGAGGTCAAGGAAATCGGACCCGTTCAGGAGACCAGAAAACCACGGTTTCTGACCATTTCTTGACGTTTCAGGACTCTGTTTTCAGCCATCATCTCCGGCATCATCTTCACCCACTGCATCGAGGACCTGACGAGGGCGTACCGCAGATGGCTTCAAACGCAGGGCCCGCCGGGCAATCTTGCGGGCCTCCTCCGAGTCCCCCAGTTTCCACAGAACCCAGGAAAGATCGGGATAAATCTCACCAAGCTGAGGAGTCTCGGAGCTCAATCGCGCCTGCAGCTCCCTTTTCGCCTTACCCCAGGCTTCAATCCCGATATATCCCCGAGCGAGCAAATCGTGCCCCTTATCGTTGTAAGGATCGATGAAGGGGAGGTCCCATGCCGCATCGATGACACCCTCCCAATCGGCCTGGTCAGCCAGAGTCTCGGCGAGCAGCAATCGAGTTCGAGCGTCATCGCGGTCATGGCGAATCTGCGATCGAAGCGATTTCACCGCCTCGTCAGGGAACCCCAGGTCTTTTTGAATGGTTGCCAGGGCAATCCACGGGCTACGCCCACCGACCGGTGAACGAACTCCCGATGGAGCCATCCGTGTCGCTTCAGCATACAGCTCCATCGCTTCCTGGCTGTCGCCCTGATCTCGCAGGGTTTTTGCCACGAGCAATCGACAGCGCCAACCCCAGATGCTGTCCCCATCGATGGCAGCCCGCAGTGATTTCAGCGCAGAATCGGTCAGTCCATCCTTCATCTGCATCAGTCCGCGAACCGCCAGCAGATCGGGATGATCGCTGTCTAACTTTTCAGACTTGCCGATGGCCAGTTCCGCATCGGCTTTACGATTTGACATCAAGTAGGCCGAAGCAAGCCATGCCCAGGCACGAGCGTCACGAGTTCGATCCTCCGCCTCGCGGCGTAAATTATCGATGTGACGCTGGTTGAAACTGGGACCGATCCCTGCTGCCGCAACGCGTTTTTTTAACCAACTCTTGGTCTGGTCATCGAATTGCTGAGTCGTCTGTCCCAGTACTTCCTCGATCACTTGCCCTGTGGTTCGTCCCTGGGAATAGCCATCGAGCATCTTGTTGATCGCGTCGAGCCCATGCTTCTCGACGATCATTTCGCAGATGAGCCCCGACTGAACGTAGCCGACCAGGATTTCTCCACGCCATCTAGGATTGGTGAATGCACCCTGGAGGTCTTCGATACCCCGCATGGTGCCACCATGAAACTCGGAAGAAACGAGCACCGGCTCGGCGCGCCTCCAGCGAGGTTCCGTCCTTCCTTCCTCCAGAACCGAAAGTCCTTCACCAAACCAGCGAGGAATCCTGTGCTTCGCTTTTTGCAACGTCGCCACGTGAGCAAACTCATGAACCGCAACAGCACCCCAGTTTCCCGGAATCGCATTGGGGGTGGTCAGTGTCACCAGAGCACCGAAACAAACCCCACTCGCCGCAAGCCCGGGTAGGCCGATGGAACGGGCAGAAAAGTAGGAATGATCAGAAAAATCTTCGACGGTAAGGGGACGCAACATCGCAATCTCGTAATCCCGATCCAGTATCGTCCTCGTCTCGATCAAGAGAGGTCGAAGATAGGGCATCAGGAATGGTTCTTCATCGGTTCGCATTCGGATGATGAGGCCATCCTCATCGGAACTGGTGAACTTTTCATCGATGTGATCCATCAAAGTACGCGTGTTCTTTACCCACACGTTGTACTTATCACGCACCCATGCTTCCTCGAGTATCTCCCGACCTTTTTCCTCCATGCCACTCCTCAACGCATTGATCGCGAAGATGGCGTAAGACTTGGGATGTCCAGGATCGAATTCGATCGCCTTGAGTGCGTGTTCTGCGGATTCACGGTAAAAGAATCGATCAACCAGTCTCTCGGCGAGGGTGACATGAAAAATCGCAGGAGCCGGATGTCCCGACTCCACCTGTTGAACCAGCTCCTGAAATTCATCGATCCTGGCGGTGGACCACAACACAGCAGCAAGTAATCCCTTGGCGGTCAGGTTCTCGGGAGCCAGGTCGATCACTTCCCGGTACCGCTGCTCTGCCCGGTTCCAGTGCTCTGCAGAAAAAGCCTGATCTCCCTCTAGTAGTAGCAACTCGGGGTTTTTCTCCCAGATGAATCGAGCTCGATTGATCAGTTCCTGAACTTCTTCACCGCGGTCCCCCGGAAATCTGAAGTCGGCCCAGGTAGCCCGGGCTAACCCGATCAGCGCATTTACATTTCGAGAATTCCGCTCCAGGGCATCCCGGAAGTGGCTTCGAGCGTCCGGGTAATTGTATTTGTGAAACAGAGCCCAGCCACTGGCAACGTGCGCCGCAACCGATTTTGGATCCTGATAGAGAGCGCTGTCGTACATCACTTCATATGCATCACGAAATCGTTGAAGACCTTCGCAAGCTTTTCCAAACCAGACGAACTGTTCCGGCGACAGTTTCTGAGCCTCTGGCCTCGACATTTTCTTGTAAGTATCGAGAACCTTGCGAAGTAGCTTGTGGCCTTCTTCTCTCTTTCCCTGGGCAATCATCAACAAGCCGAGCTGACACATCGCCTCAAAGTGATCCGGAGCGACCTTGAGAACTTTCTTGAATTTCTTTTCTGCAGAAGCGCTGCGACCGAGCTCGACTTCGAGCCCACCCGCCATCGAAAGAAGATCAGGATCGTCGGAAGCAAACCGGGGATGCTTGCTCAGGGTTTGAAGCGCATCGGACAGGCGACCGGTTTCACGGAAGACCCGCGCTTCCAGAAGTGGATAGATGCCCGGTTCTTCCTCGACCCAGTCAATCGCCTCCTGATATTCCCCCGTTTCGATGAGAAATTTCAGTTCCTGCCGATCATCGGCCTGCCGGGCACAAACCGGGTCAATCCCCGATAGAACCATCGACAAGGAGAGGAATACCAACCACAGAGGAGCAGACGATCGATCAGCCATCAGCAAAGGTCTCCAGACAACGGGAAAGGGAAAACAACCCGTGAAATCCACGATTTGCAGCATCTTACACGAGGCTCTCCCGTCGATCATCAAGCCCTCTGAGTCGTTTTCCTGCCTCGCGGAGGTCCATCCCCGATTTGTCGCCATCCGCCTGACCATCCTAAACTCATAAGAACGGTAATTACCGGGTAGGGAAAGGTTCTCAGGAGGGAGCTAAGCGTGGCTGTAAAGTTCACCGAAAAAGCCGAAAAGGTGCTGAGACTGGCGAAAAATGACGCAAATCGTCTCGGACACGGCTATATCGGTACCGAACACATTCTCTGGGCTTTGCTTCATCAACCAGATTCCGTCGCGGTTCAGGCGATCCTTCGCTGCGATCGTACCGTCGATGAGATCCTGAGCTCGCTCCGGGAGAGTCTTGGTCGAATTCCGTGCAGTACCGCTACGATGAATGGGGAAACCCCTTATACCCCCCACGCCAAGCGCAGTCTTGAACTGGCCCGCGAGCAGGCGGTCCTTCTCGATCAGTACTACATCGGAACTGAGCACCTACTGATTGGTCTGAGCAAGGAAGAAGAAGGCGAAGCGTCTCGAATCCTCGCCGAAAGAGATCTTGGTAAAGATCGACTCCAGAATGTGATTCAAAGAATGCTGGGAGGCGAAGTGGATCAGTCGCAGGGAAGCACCGTGAAGCGCTCAGGAATTGCCACACCAACTCTCGATTCCAACGGAGTAGATCTCACTGCTCTGGCATCTCAGAACCGTCTCGATCCTGTCATCGGCCGAAAAAAGGAAATTGATCGGGTGATTCAGATCCTTTCCAGAAAAACCAAGAATAATCCCGTGGTGATGGGTGAACCTGGTGTCGGAAAAACAGCGATCGTCGAGGGACTTGCCCAGAAGATCGCCGACAGTACGGTCCCTGAGGTGTTGTCTCGCAAGCGAGTTGTGTCGCTTGACCTGGCTTCGCTACTGGCAGGAACCAAATACCGCGGAGAATTTGAAAAACGCATCAAAGCGATCATCAAGGAGATCTCCGAGTCAGGGAATGTCATCCTGTTCGTCGACGAACTCCACACCATCATGGGAGCTGGAGCTTCTGAATCGAGCCTGGATGCTTCAAACATCCTGAAGCCTGCACTCTCTCGAGGTGAGATCCAGTGCATTGGCGCAACCACCCTTGACGAGTATCGAAAGCACATCGAAAAAGACGGGGCGATGGAACGTCGCTTCCAGCCGATCATCGTCGACCCACCGAGTCGAGATGACGCCCTGGAAATTCTCGAAGGCCTGCGTGATACATTCGAAGCACATCACCGGGTACAGATCACTGAATGTGCCCTGGAAGCGAGTGTCGATCTCTCGATTCGATACATCTCGAACCGGTTCCTTCCTGATAAGGCCATCGATGTCCTCGACGAAGCCTGTTCCTGTGAACGTCTACGTCGAACAACTCGCCCGCCCGATTTGACCGAGATCGAGGAACAAATTGAGCAGCTACAGCGCGAGAAAAATGAAGCAGTGTTCTCGCAGGATTTCGAACTTGCAGCCGAGATCCGGGACAGCCTTGAGAACAGCAAGAACCAAAAGGAACAGATGATCCTTGAATGGAAAGCCAGTTCCAAGGAAGTCGACGGTCAGGTAGATGCATCCAGCATCGCCAGCACTGTCTCGGAGATGACTGGAGTACCGATCCAGAATCTCCAGGAAGAAGAAGCTGAACGCCTCAAGAAGATGGAAGATTCGATTCACCTCGATGTGGTCGGACAGGATCATGCGATTCACTCCATCAGTCGGGCCACGCGCCGTGCACGTGCAGGACTTCGCGATCCACAAAGACCCATGGGTTCGTTCGTATTCGTCGGCCCGACAGGTGTGGGAAAAACACTGGTGGCGAAATCTCTGGCCAAGTTCTTGTTTGGAACTGAAGAAGCCCTGCTCTCGATAGACATGTCGGAATACTCGGAAAAGCACTCCGTTTCACGACTACTTGGATCTCCTCCGGGATATGTCGGATACGATGAGGGTGGACTTCTCACCGAAAAAGTCCGCCGCAAGCCGTACATGGTGGTGCTATTCGATGAAGTTGAAAAAGCACACCTCGACATCTCGAACACCCTCCTGCAGGTGCTTGAAGAAGGCCGTCTTACTGATGCTTTCGGGCGTAAGGTCGACTTCAGAAATACCATCGTCATCTTCACCTCGAACCTCGGTGTACGTGAAGCGATGAACAGCGCTCCTCTCGGCTTTGGTGATTCGGACGATGAAAACTCCACGGGTGTGGCTCGCAAGGCCGTGATGGATTCTGTAAGGGGTTTCTTCCGTCCTGAGTTCCTGAACCGTGTTGATGAAGTTGTCGTGTTTGAAGAACTCGATGAAGCTGACCTGACCATGATCCTCGATCTGGAAGTCGCAAAGCTGGAGAAGCGAGTCCATGGAATGAATCTCACCATCGAGATCTCCGACGAAGCGAAACAGGTCCTGGTTAAAGAAGGGGCAACCCCCGATTCTGGAGCCAGAGGACTGCGCAGGGTTCTGGAAGATCATCTACAGGACCGGATCGCAGATCTGATCCTCGATGGGAAACTAGGCTGTGGTGGTGTCGTCAAGGTGAGCCTCGACGACAATCAGAAACTGGAAGTTGTCGTGGAACAACAAGACACGGTTCGCCACGCCGGAGAATAAACTGATTGAAACCCGCCTGGCCCGTGGATCCTCATCTGGTTAGGATCCGCGGGTCTTTCGTTTTAGCACCATCCAGGAGGAATGATGGAATCGATGGAGTGCCCCCACTGCGGGACTCCTGTTCCCACTCAGAGGATCTGCTGCGCTGCTTGTGGTAGTGATCTGGATACCGGCTGGAAAGATCCCGGCGAGATCGAATACCACTCCGTCGAGATCCCCGAAGATGACCTGCGTTCCGCTACAGATTCTGATGAACACAAGTCGCGGATGAAATCGATCGGCCTCCTGTTAGCCCTCTTCATCGCAACGCCCGTGTTCCTGATTGATAATCCACTGCAAGTTCTGATGGTGTGGTTCCTACTGGGGTTGTTGCTGGGTGTTCGGAAGACTCTCGATACGAATCAGGACTCCTCAACCTGATCCGCACTTTTTTCCCGGGCCCCACGCCAGGCCACTGCGACAATCCCGAGTACCACCAGGGGGCTACCGATCCAGAAGGCATCGGGAGGAGTCTCGCCCAGCATTGCCCACACCAGCAGCGGAGCACCCGCCACCTCCCCCAGAAATGCTGTAGAAACCACCGAGGGTGGCAAGTACACCAGCGCAGCATTTAGCGGCGTATGCCCCAGCAGGGTCGGAAACAGTGCCAGCAAACAAGCGAGACCCCATTCCTTACCGCTGTCGGGAGCCTCGAGTCCCCCCGTCAGCAGCAAGTATGTGAGTAATAACAACGCAGCCACCCCGTAGGCCCTGCAGGTATAGATCGAAGTGGGTAGTTCAACACTTGCTGCTCTACCGGCAAAAATATAGCCGACAAAGGCTAGAGATCCGATGAGAGCAAGAGTCACACCGAGAGCCGGATCTTTCAATCCTTGATCGTCCAGTTGCGCTCCAGCTGTCATCGCCAGAATGATGGTGCCAGTGATGGTGACAACCACGCCGCCGAATCGCAGAGCATCGGCTCGAGCTTGCCGGCGGATCACTTCAATCACATAAACAATTACCGGGTGGACATAAACAAGAACCACAGAGGTAGCCACTGAGAGATGGGCTAACGACGCCATCCAGGCACCAAAGTGAATCGCAAGACAAGCCCCGGAGATGAAAACCGCTCTGGCCTGGGCTGTGAGCGGTACCGCCACCCTGATCCGACGAGACAGAAGCCACAAGACCGGGACGGCGATCGCGAGCCGACGAAACGCCAGGTTCACCTCTTCACTATCGGAGAGGCGAATCCACAGTGTGGAAGTAGAGACACCGAAAATCCCGATGATCAGAAGCCACCACACATGGCTTCCATCCCTGCTCGTTTCCATCGATCCCTGATTCAAGAGTTACCGAGCTGGTGCCAGACGCCATCAACTCTTCGCATGCCACTGGCATCGGATCGCAACTCCACTGGTAACGCGGCCTCTGGAAATCCTTGCCAGCAGACGGGGCGCAAGAATCGCTCGATGGCGGCACAACCAACCGAGGTCCAGCGTGAATCGGTGGTCGCTGGCCAGGGACCACCATGCTGCATCGATTCCCCCACCTCGACTCCGGTCGGAAAACCATTGAAGACCAGTCGCCCGACACGGTCCTCCAGCAACTGAATCAGTGGCACCAGCAATTCAATCTCCTGCTCGGTAGCATGGATCGTTGCCGTCAGCTGTCCCTCGAGAGCACTCGCCACTTGCTTGATTTGATCGAAAGAACTGCACTCCACCAGCAGAGTTGCCGGACCAAACACCTCTTCCTGCATCGCAGGATCTGCAATGAAGCCATCGAAATCGACGTGGAATAATGAAGATCCCACTCCGCAGACGCTCTCGGTAGATGGACCTCTGGCGATCACCTGCACTCCACTTCTGGTGGCAAGCTGTTCTACCGCATCGAGATAACCACTGCTGATCCCCTGGTGAAGCATCGTGCCCACCGGGTCACCGCACAGCGACCTGGATAGCTCTTCCTTGAAGGTAGCCGCATGGTCATCGGCGAGGAACACGACAACTCCCGGTGATGTACAGAACTGGCCAACTCCCAGACGAACACTCCCGGCAAGACCCTCAGCAATTTGCTGATGTCGCTGCTCCATCGCAGCAGGTGAGATGAAAACCGGATTGGTGCTTCCCATCTCGGCGAAGACCGGCACCGGAACTTCTCGCTCAGCGGCCAGACGCCACAGTGAAATCCCCCCTGCACGAGAACCTGTGAATGCAACGGCGCGAATCTCCGGATGCTGGACCAGGCCGATTCCCACGTCGTGGGATTCTCCCTGAAGCAAACTGAACATTCCGGCGGGCAACTCCACATCTCGGATTGCATCTTGCAATGCACGGCCAACCAGTTCGCAAACTCCCGGATGTGCCGGATGGCTCTTCGCGATCACCGGGCAGCCAGCAGCCCAGGCACTGGCGGTATCACCACCAGCAACCCCGAAGGCCAGAGGAAAATTACTGGCACCGAATACTGCAACCGGACCCAGAGCATGCATCCGTGTTCTTAAATCGGGGCGAGGTACTGGCTCTCGCTCGGGAAGAGCGGTCTCGATGAACGGATTCTGGAACAGGCCTTCACGTGCCACCGAGGCGAACATTCGCAGTTGTTGACAGGTACGACCCCGCTCTCCCTCGAAGCGAGCCTCGGGGAGTCCCGTTTCCTGCATTCCTCTTTCGGTGATCTCGGAACCCATCGCCTCGATTCTATCGGCGGCGGCTTCCAGCAATTGCGCGCGCTTGGCCGGATCGGCAGCAGCTCGATCCACATGTACCTGGAGCGCCGAACGAACTGCGGCATCGATGTTTTCAGAAGTGGCTTCCGGAAAAACGGGTTCCAGTCGATCTCCGGTGCTGGGGTTGGCCGCCTGCAAGGAACCCTCTCCCGGAACATCCTCCCCTGCGATGAGATGAACTCCCTGGATGGTCATCGATTCTCCTCTACATCCTGGACCGGATTCGAAGCAAGTACCTCACGAATCACCTCAAGAGCACCGGTACGAAGTGGGCCTGCGGCAGGAAAACGAGGCGCGCGAACCTGTTCCGACCCTCGCCCCACTTCCTGCTGGACTAACTTGATCAGTTGCACAAATTCCGGCACGCAGTCGAGTCGCAGTAACGGCAAGAACCACTTGTAAATTCGATCCGCTTCGCGAGCCGCGAGAGGATCCTCGAGTCCCTGCACCGCCTTCTCGAATAAAAGCACCGATTCCCATGGCAACGCATTGACCAGACCGGCCACCCAACCCACTGCACCTTGACGCACCGCTTCTACCACCATGTCGTCAAGACCCGCAAAGAGCGCCAGGCGATCACCAACCAGAGAATGAACTGCGGTGATACGACGAGCGTCACCACTGGAGTCTTTCACTGCATGGAGATTCTCGTATTTTTCTGCGAGGCTTGCGATCCATCCCGGAGGAAAGTCGACCCCGTAAGCAATCGGATTGTTGTAGAGCATGCAGGGCAGTTCGGTGGACTCCATCACCACTTCGACGTGAGCCTCCACCTCATGAAAAGGGCCCTTGTGGATGTATGGTGGAAGCACCATCAGTCCTCTTGCACCCATCACTTTTGCGGTCGCCGCAAGGCGTGCCGCCTCGCGGGTGGAAGCGGCAGCAATTCCAGGGATGATCGGAACCCGATCCCCAACTGCACGGACCACGGTATCGATGACTCTTTGTTTTTCATCAAAGGTAAGCGTCGCACCCTCCCCCAGAGAACCACAGGGAATGATGCCCGAGGCACCTTGCTGGACTAACCAGTTACAGTGCTCCGAGAGAAAAGCGTAATCCACCTCGTCATCCTGATTGAATGGGGTGGTCACGGCTGGCATGACACCTGCCCAGTTCACCGGGGCAGCAGCATTTGGATTCATCGAACTCCTTCTAGTAGTCAGGCGCCTGAGACCCAGATCGTGCCCGATCCTACCTCCACGTGGAAGGTGTCGCATCCCCGCCTGCATCGCGATTGGGCACGGAACCGTTACCCCGTACGCGTCACTTTCGCGATCTACGCATTACCAGCAGGAACAGTACAGGGGCCCCCAGAGCAGCGGTAATGACCCCTACCGGAATCTCGCGATGTTCCATCAGAACCCGGCCGACTGAATCACACAGCGGCAAGAATGCAGCCCCGAACAGGATCGATCCGGGAACCAGGATTCTCGGAGCAGCACCGGCAATTCTACGGACGATGTGCGGACAGATCAGTCCGACAAATGCAATCGGACCACAGGTGGCAACACAGGCCGCCACTCCCAGCGATGCCAAACCAAGCCCGAGGGTCCGAACACGTCGAACCTCTACCCCTCGAGTTCGGGCTCGTTCGATGCCAGATGCCATCACTTCAAGAGATCTGATCAGCCAGATCATTCCCAGCAAGGTGATGACAACGAATGGCAGCAACATTCCGATCCGGTCAAAACCAATAACCGTCAAGCTTCCTAGCGACCATCGTAATGCACTGAGAGAAGTGATTTGATCGACTCCCAGACGTAGCGCAGACGCCAGAGCGCTGGTCGCCAACGTCAGAGCAATTCCCGCCAGCAAAACGTCCTCGGTGCGTGCTCTATTTCGTGAAGCCACTGCCGATATCACCAGAGTTACGACCAGCGCCCCGAGGAACGCCGCCGCCGGTAACAGAGGAAATCCAAAGAGAGTGGTGCCGCTGCCGAGCACCAGTGCAGCGAGGACTCCCAG
Source organism: Planctomycetota bacterium (assembly GCA_036125855.1). Taxonomy (GTDB): domain Bacteria; phylum Planctomycetota; class UBA8108; order UBA1146; family UBA1146; genus UBA1146. The sequence continues at coordinate 248,472 of JAYZTT010000002.1, read as the reverse complement.
GGTAGCTCCGGCGGTGGTTCCGATGGTGCTCGGCGTTGCCAGCGGATTCTGCAGCAGGATCTGAACCACTGCTCCCGCTGCAGCGAGAACTGCCCCGACCAGTGCCCCGGCAATCGCCCTGGGAATTCTCAACTCGGTCAGAATCTGATCGCCATGAGGACCTGACAGAGATGGCCCGATCCAGGTGGTTGCCATGACGATGGCGATGGTCAAGAAGGTCAAGGAGAGTAAGCGGAGGGAACCGATCATGTCAGCTCTTCCCCACCCGGCAACCAGAACTCCCTTCCCTCCGACTCGATCCGCTCGAAGGGAACCCCATGAATCTGTTCGAGACCGGTTCCAAGATCTTCGTCATCCACTCGCCCTTGCCAGACGACCTTCCCCTCTCGCAGGCCCACAACCCGGGTTCTCGATCTGTCTACATGACCGAGAAGATGGATATCGTGTATCGCAACCAGTGCAGTAATTCCCTCGCTGACTCTTGCATCCAGAAATCGGAGAGTACGTGCTCGCCACACCGGATCCAGATGGTTTGCCGGTTCATCGAGTAACCAGCATCGAGCTTGTTGCGCCACCAGAGATGCAAGTTCAACTCTCTGCCGTTCTCCACCCGAGAGTTCCGTCATCCAGCGTCGCGCCAGATCCAAAGCTCCCACTTGCTCCAGTGCGATATGTGCCTCGCCAAGAGCTACTCGATGCGCCTCGTCAAATCGATAGCGAGAAGCCGCAACCACATCCTCTACCAGTAATGCATCGATTGCGGCTCCCTCCTGAGGGAGCCAGGCCATCATGCTGGCGCGTTGTCGCCCTCCCAGCGAAGCAACAGGTTTGCCTTCCACCTGCGCTTCTCCAGAATCGAGAGGTAACAGACCCAGCAGGGCACGGATCATGCTCGTCTTGCCGGAGCCATTGGCACCGATGATTGCGATCAGTTCTCCTTCGGTAACTTCGATGGAAACTCCATCGAGAATCGGCTTATCCCCGGCAAGAACGGTTGCATCGCGCAGAGTCAGAAGCTCCTTCATCGGGATTCTCCCCGATCGAGCTGCTCCAGCTGCTGTCGAATGGCAATCACGAGATCGAGCAGTTCCGGCCCCTCATCGAGGATGCGAGGATGGCAAACTCTGCCCACCCTGGAGTTTTTCACCGCTTTCAGCTGATCCAGCGTGGCGTAATCCTCGAGAATTTCTGCGCTGGAAGGTCCCTCCGATTCTTCTCCAGGAATCAGGTGCACGATGAAATCGGGATCCAGTTGATGGAGCCGTTCGATGGATAGCTGTGGAGTTCCGCTCAACGGTTGATCGAGGGCATTGCGATAACCCGCCGCCTCCAGCACCGCACCATGAATCGAATTCGGCTTGATGACCCACAGCCCTCCCGATGAATCGAAAGATTCTCCGATCACCAGCAGCACCCGTGGAGATTCCACCGCAGCGGTACCCGAAAGCGTGTCTCGAATTCGACCGGCAAGTTCCCGAGCAGCCTGTGGTCGATCGACCAGCGAGCCGATGGTCTCGATGCTGTCGGCCACTTCGCTCACCGTCGACCAGGGCAACTCGATGGGTATTCCGACTCTTCTCAGTTCGCCGCGAGGAAGAGCTGTCGCGGAACGAACCAGTAACACCCTGGCACCACTACGGACGATTCGTTCCAGATCGGGAGCCAATGCGGTTCCCCCCCTGGGCACACCCGGTTGATCGGGACAGTAGTCACTGATCAGCGCGATCGAATCTTCTGCGCCGAGCTCTCGCAGGGTCGCCGTGATGCAAGGGGCCAGGGAAGCCACCTTGTGGGTTCCCTCCAGACTCGATACTCCCGGATGATTCTCGGGAGCTATCATTCCGGAGATGGCGATCGCCATCGCTGCCAGGATGAAGATGAGGCTGAGAGATCCGCGGTCCATCGACTTTCTCCGAACTGAGGTGATTCGGAGGAAGATAACCGATCAGCAGGCCCTAGTGTCCATCGGTCAGGGACAGATCTGACGAGGAGGAGGGACAGGTCGACCAGGGCGGACGTACCGAATCAGCCTCGGTTCCATTTCTGAGACTCAGGATCGGCACACAAACCCGCCCCTGACACGGTCCCATGGCAATCCGACACTGCATCCGGGCCTGCCTCAGTGACTCGATCCCTTCAACTGTCGAGAGGGACACATCTTCACAGCGACAGATCAGATCATCGGCCGAACCGAGCTGCACCACTTCTGATCGAAGCTGGTGGGCACTCTCCAGTGCCATTCCCCATCTGCGATGACTGCGGAGACGACGCAACAATTCGGCGGGGGGAGTCTGTCCGGCGGCGACGATTCCCGCCACCTGCCCCGAGACCAGCGCCGACTCACTGCCGGCCACTCCGGTCGGCTCTCCGGCGCACAGTACACCCTCGACGCTGGTCTGCTGGTATCGATCGACCTCGACCGATCCATCTGCTGCCAACTGACAGCCCAGACCCTGGGCCACCCGGCTCTCGGGAACCAGACCAAAACCTACCGCCAGCAGGTCAACCGATTCGATACGCACTCCGGAGGGTGTTTTCAGATGAACCCTCTCCACCTGCTGCTTCCCTTCCGCCTTGACCGGCCAGCAGCTGGATCGGTTCTCGATACTGCGAAGCGACCTCCACAGTCGCCACGCCTCCCGGGCTCTTGCCGGGGAACTCAGCAACGAGGCCAACAAGGGGATCCGACGCGTGATCGATGCCTGCTCGGCGAGAATCACCTCGGCACCCTCTGTCGTCGCCAGTCGAGCCACCGCCAGCAACAACGGACCGGTCCCTGCGACGACGATCTTCTTTCCCCTCACATCGAGCCCACCCTTGATCAGAGATTGCAGCGCCCCTGCCCCGACCACTCCCGGAAGAGTCCAGCCAGCAAAGGGCAAGAATCTCTCCCGCGCTCCGGTCGCCACGATGATCCTGGCGCAGCGAATCCTCGTGCGACCACCGTCGATCACCGATGCCGAGATCAGAGAACCCGGTTCACCGTCGATGACCGTGGTGGATTCCAGCTGGCGGATTCCGGCACGTCGAGCACGATCGATCCAGCCTCGCACCACCTCGGGCACAGGAGGTCGATGGGCCCAGATCCTTCCACCGGAACGAGGGGATTCGTCGATCACCAGGACATCCTGCCCCAGCTCCGCAGCATGGCAGGCGGCGGAGAGACCAGCAGGACCGGCCCCGATCACCACAACATCCGCCTCCTCCTCGAACTCCTCGGAGAATCTGGCCATCGCACGTAGTTTTCTTCCGAGGGGTCGTTCGGTGTCGATTTTCATCCCGTCCTGTACCGTGACGAGACAGGTTCTGACTCCTCGATGTCCATCCACCGTTGCACGGCATTCGTGACAACTGCCGATGGCACAGAGCACTCCTCGATCTTCGCCAGCAGGAGATGCGCGGAGGGCAAAGATACCTTGCCCCATCAAAGCGGCTGCCAGTTGAGTTCCTGAATCGACCTCCAGTGTGGTCCCGTCAATTCGTATCGAGATCTTCTCCGAAGATGTCATCGATCAACCCCGGCCAGAAAGAACTCGATCTTTTCCGCCGCCTCCCCGGCATTGACGATGGCACCCGCTGCCGAGGCCAGTCGAGCCACCTCCAGCAGATGCTGCTGGTCGCGCTTCCGGTCGATACGGTTCAGTAGCATCGGTTGCGCCTGATGACCATTGAGCCAGGCGGTGAATGCCAATCCCGCTTTATAAAGATGCGTCGGCGCCTCGAACACCTTCTGACCGTAGGCTTCACACGGCTCCATCCAGCGGCGGTAGCCACTTACATCCCCCGCTGCCAGGTGACGCAGGGCGCGTCCGGCGGGAACCGCAACACCATCGAGAACTCCCAGCAGCGCATGGCTGAACTCGCCCTCGGGAATCTGCTGATCCCCCAGCGAGACGGTACCGGTCGGTACCTTTCCATCGCCTTCGATGAGAGCACTGAAGTGGAAATCATCGCCGGTCAAGACGATCTGGCCGCGCTCTCGGCATCGTCGCCGGACTGCCACTTCCAGATCATGATCCAGCATCGACATCTTCACGCCTCGAACCTTGGCCGGATCGATCTCGAGGATCTTTTGCAGCGAATCACCGGGGAAATAACCCTCCAGCTCGGCCAGAAACATCGGACCGAGCCAGTGGATGAAGAGTGGGCCCTGGCACTGCTCGAAGATCGATCGATAGGTCGTGACGAACTGCTCCTCGTCGCAGTTCCACCGACACAACCACGGCATCGGCAAGACGATGGGAATGCCCCCTACCGACTGGATGATGGCAACCTGTTCGACCACCGCATCGATGAGAGCTGTCAGGTCTTCGATGTCATCTCGTTGATCGGCTCCCGCTCCGGCGATGAATCCCGTATCGAGTTGCAGTGCGCCGCACTCCTCGATGAGACGTCGTGCTGCCGACCAGCCCAGTTCGAAGCGCTGGGCGGTGTCCATCGCTTCTGCGATGCCGAAACCGTGGCTCGCCAGATGCTGGCGAAACGCCATCGTCTGGCTCCAGTTGACATCGTCACTGGCATCCACCGATGAACGGTCACGGTACGAGTCTTCCAGGATGATGTGGGCCGCGGCGTAGGCAATCCGAACCGGCGCAGCGGCCTCCGGTTCCGGCTCGCTGGCCAGCACCCCATCTTCGAGCCAGATCGGATCTCCATCAGGAATCGATAGCTCGATCTTCATCCGGTGATTTTCTCCAGCCAACCAGGCAACGCGGTGACTGTCTTCCAGATCAGGAACACGCTCAGTACCAGCGTCGCCAGCAGGATCAAACCCTGCCACAGCATCGCCCTGGTGCCCTGTGGCCGATCCTCACCGAGATACGCTTTCGAGCGCTGCAACTTGAGGATTCCGATGTAAACCGCGGGCAACAGAAAGCCGGTCAGGATGGTAGTCGGGACCGCGATCCAGATGGCGATATCGCCCCAGTAAAAGGCGCCGAGTACTCCCGGAGCCGGCAACAAGCAGGCGATTCGAAACTTGGTAGAGCCGACCTTCCAGCCAAACGATTCGCAGGCGGCGAACCCGCAACAAACCATGTGCATCGTGATACTGCTGGTAACCATTCCCAGCAGACCCAGATCAAACAGAATGCGCGACGTATCGGTTCCAAAAGTAACTCCCAGGATCTTTGCCGCATCGACCGGCGCAAAGCCCTTGCCCGGGAACGGGATTCCCCCGGGACCAAAGGTGCTGGCTGCCGCCACCACGATGAGGGTCGTGGTCAGGAGATACGGTACCAACATTCCCGCAAACAGATCGAATCTCGCCAGCGAGCGGTGTTCTTTTCCCCAGCCTCTGGCCAGCAGCGAGTACGGGTAGAGAAATACCATGTTGGCGCCGATCGCTGCCGCCAGTCCCGCGACCACGATACTGAGCGCATCGACCGACTTGGTCGCATCGCCACTGGCCGGGGTAAAGGTCTGGTCGACACCTCCGGGAACAAAACCTGCCCAGAACGCACCGGGATCGCTGATCCCGGTCTTGATGACCACCGCGGCAAAACACGCAACGATCAGCCAGACCATCACCTGCATGCTGCGTTCAAACAGCTTCAACAGTGCCGGCGACCGACCATAGGTGAAGGACCAGGTGATGGCCCACGCCAGCACCAGCAAGCCGCCGCCCCAGCGAGAAATGCCGACTCCGGTGACCACTCCGATGTCACCGATGGCGGCAGCGGCGAGAGCATACTGAGCGAAGTGCCAGATGACACTCGACAGAACAGCTCCCGCGATGAAGGCAAAGGCAAAGAAGGGTCCGGCATGCTGACGGAACGCCGGCAGCGGCCTCATCCCCGTCGATAGAGTCTGGTGCGCCAGTGCCGACAGAACCGCCACCCCCAGAAGCATCGAAAGCGGTGCCACCCACAGCAGGCTGTAGCCGAAGGCTCCACCGGCCATCAGAGTGGCGGCGGCGGTACCACCGCCAAGGGTCAACGCACTTTGCAGGTAACCAGGGCCACCTCTCTTGAGAAACGTGGTCCAGCGCGTGAGTCGAGAAGCACCTTCCAGAGAGGTGAGCCAACTCTTTTCTTCTGCCAGAATCTGTGGATCCGGTGGTTGTACCATCGGAAGTACGATCGGTTCCTCGGGAACCGGATGGGAATCACTCATCCACTCTTCCTCTCGCTGGATTTCTTCCTGGCACTGGATTTGGCACCCTTCAACTGCTCCGCCGCTGGATGCTTCTTGTAATGCTCATCGAGGGGAAAGCAGCCACTCAACAGTCCATTACGTGGGGCGGTCGTGCAGTCACTGAAAGTTCGACAGATCAATTTCTTTGGCATCGCCCGGCCATGAATCACGTCTCTTGGTAACTCTGGATAGGACAGCATCGAACGGCCGAGTCCGATCACATCCTGGTGACCATTCCGAATTTCATGCTGAGCCACCGCCGGTAGCCACTCCTGCAAATAACTCCAGCCGGTTCCGACCAGACCCAGATCGGGGAAGGCGCTGCGAACTCTCCGTACCGCCTTCAGGTGTTGAGCCACACCCACCAGCGGATCTTCCGGAGGAGGGTAGCCATCACTGGGCGGATACTGCGCCGGTCTCTGGCGATGAGGACACCAGTATGGAGACCCGATGGTCAGGTTGAGCCAATTGATGCCGGACTCCTGCAACAGTGAGATCAGTTGCAGCGGTTCATCCCATTGCGGTTGCAGCGGATCCTGCGGGTCGATGCCAAATCCATGGGAGTACGCCTCACCTGCAGGCCAGTCCGGTTCGCCCACTCCCTGGTCCGATGTATGAAACGGCACCACATCGGTAACCGACAGACGAACACCGATACCGAGATCGGGAACTGCACTGCGAACCTGACCGATCAGGTCCCGCAGAAATCGACTCCGACCCTCGAGGTCTCCCCCGAAGGGCCCTTCTCGAGTGCGCGCTGCCAGCAGTTCATGAATCAGGTAACCGTGGCACGCCTTGAGATCGACAAAATCGAAGCCGGTATCGCGGGCACACCTTGCCACCTCGACATATCTTTCGGCGATCTGCTGCAGATCGGTATCGGAGAGCAAATGCTCGCTGCTCGCCCCGACTCGCCCATCGAGTACCGGATGCTCAAAAGCGATTCTCGGGGAGGGCCCCGCCATCGTCGGCCTCGACCATCTTCCCGAGTGCGTCAGTTGCAATCCGATGACCGATCGAGCGGGAGCTTCATCTCCGATGGATGCACGCCCCTCTTCGAGAGCCGAGCGGAGTGATTCCAGCGATCTACAGGTGGTATCGAGGTCGCGATGAAATAGCTGATTCGGATTGGCACGACCATCTTCACCAACGGCAAACGCTTCTCCACCCCAGATCAGAGCCGCGCCACTCTCTCCAAAGCGACGCCAGCGACGTAACGTCTCACCGGAGGGCTGGCCATCGGCCAGCGCATCCCATCCCTCCATCGGATGGACCGCAAACCGGTTCGACAGTTCCCAACCACTCTTTTCGATGGAAGATCCGAGCGGACCCGGTACCTCGATCTCATCATCGAGATCGAGATCGACGGCAATTTCCTTCCACCGGGCACGGAATGCATCGACATCTCGATAGCGGTTGGGAGAAACGATCTTCATCCGTTTTCTCCTGTCCGATCCTCGCTGAAGGGTTGCCGTGCCGAGGGAGCTGGCTCGATGACGGTGCCATATCCTTCGCAATCGAGAGAGCCGATCGACAGCTGACCGGCTTCGATGGTCAACTCTCCCGATCGATCCAGTGGGCGATACAGATCGGGGTGCTGGCTCAGGAGTTCTTTTGCTTCCTGATCGGGAAGATGATCGAGTCCACGAAAATAATGATGCCCGTTGCGCTCGACGTGACCCAGTCCGAGGGCAGCCACGGTCAGGAGGTCCTGGTGCAGTCCCCACGGCGGCAAATTGGTGAGATCTTCGGCACTGAGGAATGCCCCCCCGGCTCGCACCTCACAGATTCCCTGATGCGCGATCGACCGGGAAACACCCTTGCAGTTCTTGGCGGAGACTCCGCGATAGCCGAGGCGTAACGCCTCGGGAAAAGCTTCGGGACCATGATCAGCTTCATCGATGATGACCGGAGCCAGCGCAGCCAGAGAGGTCGGAGCGGTCGCTTCATCAAAGGTCAGGGAACGCGGAACTGGTTGCTCGAAGCTGACGATGGCATCGACCAGTTTCTGACCCACCGAATCGGTTCCCAGTTCCTGGATCACCCCGGCCAGCAGATCGGGATCGGGATACTGTTCATTGCCATCGAGGGTAACCTTGAAATTCGGATCCGCCTCTCGGCACAAGATGGCGGCTATTCTGCGCAACCGCTCCAGATCCTGTTGAGGATCTCCTCCGACCTTGATCTTGAACCAGTGCAATCCATGTCTCCGGATGTCCTCCACCAGTGTCACCGGCAAGCCATCTTCCGGTGCATCCGGTGATCTGGTTTCGAGCTCATCCAGCAAACCGATGGTGTGACGGACCGCCAGCTTCTCAGGAATTCCAGCGGGTTCAAAATTCCAGCTGGCGAGTTCCGGATGAAAACGCGAGGGATCGATGCGAAACAGATCACAATCGAGAGCGGAAATGAATGGAAGGCCCACCCCTCGGCAAGCGGCATCCATCATCGCTCTCTCCCAGATGGCACATCCAAAGCCGCGGGTAAGTCGATCGACTGCCGTCACTGGAACCGAGAGGACTCGTGATTCGAACATTCTCCAGTAGTGATCGAAGACACTCGCCAGGGTTCCGTCCCTGAGAATCTCTCCGGCGCTACCGATGCTATCGACGAGACTGTTGATGTCATCTTCGACGCTTCGATCCAGATCCTTCTCAAACCAGCGCGGCACCAGAAGTTCCGAGGACCAACCCGCCAGAGGTGTGCCATCGGAGGTTTCCGCCGACAGTTTCACCACTGCCATCGGAGCTTCCGTCAGTGTATGAACACCGAACCGAAATGGAATTCGGGTGCAACAGCTCTGCAATTCCAGTTCGACCCCGGTCACCCTGATCCGCAACGACAGCCTCCCACCGAAGAAAAGAAGTTCCCCGCCATCCTGCACCGCTCCTGAGCGGTATCAAGGATCGATCAATTCCGGGCTGGATGCCACGGGGTGGGATCCAGAGGTGGATCCTCGGCGAAGATGGAGGCCGAGATCAATTCTGCCGCTGCTGGTGCCTGGGTGATGCCCAGGCCCTCGAATCCAGCGGCAATCTGGATGGAGGGAGATCCGGGAAGCGGCCCGATCAGAGGTCGACCATCGGCGCTGGCAGCTCGGGTTCCGGTCCAGTTACGGATCACCGGGAGAGCGGATACACCAGGAATGAACCGCTCGGCACGGCGTATGATCTTCTCCATCAGTTCCGAATCGATCTTTCCGGCTCTTCTCTGACGACGCGATGACCCGATGCACAATTGATCGGTCGATCGTGGCAACACAGCACAGGCCACCGCCTCGTCCACCTCTCCATGTGCGCCCTTCTGATAACCCGCTTCGACCACATGATGGGACACCACGCAGGTTCCCCGGGCAGTAATCGCCAGATGACCCTCTCTCGGATGAATGGGAACGCAGGATTCGGAACCAGGGCAGAGCTCCAGAGCATCAAGACCTGAAGCGATGACGATGAAGTCCGCTTCGACTTTCTCACCACTGTCCAGAATCACGTGATTGTCTTTAACTTCCGAAACTCTCGTTCTGCAACGAAGAGTCGCTCCCTGGCGACACGCATCTTCGACCAGGGCAGCTGCTGCTACAGGTGCATACAGCACACCGTCCTGGGGTAACTGGAGTCCCCCGGCCAGATCCCGTGCCAGGGCCGGTTCCGCTTCGAACAGCTCTTCGCCCTGCAGGATGCGCGCTTCAACTCCAGCAGAACTCAATCGACCAGCAGCTTCGGACAGATTTTCCAGATCATCATCTTCTTCCGCCATCCACAGCGTGCCGACCTCGATGAAACCATCCGCTGTCGACATCGGAGGGCTATCACTTCGCCATAGTTCTCTGCCCAGCTTGCACAGCTGAAGCCCCTCCGGGTCGCCATCATTGACAACGATGTGACCCATCCCTGCTGCCGTCGCTCCGTGTAATCCGGGACCATCTCCCGCCTCGAGCAGTTCGACGCGCCCACCTCGTCTGGCCAGACTTCTTGCGCAGGCAGCGCCAACAATCCCTGCCCCGATGACGACGATTCGTGGTTGACTCATCCGGTCACTTCCATCGCGGTACGGTTCTCGCCATGCAACCGTGCTTTGCTGGCCGCCTGATACACTTCCAGCGTCTCTCTGGCACATCTCTCCCAGCTAAATCGCGAGGCGTGGTCGGTGGCCAGAGATATTTTCTGCTGGTCACAGGCCAGGGCCTGAATCAGCGCCCTGGCGATCGATTGCGGATCTTCCGGGTCGCACAGTTGCGCATGTCCCGCCGCGATCTCCGGGGCCGCACCTCGATCAGAGATCACCACCGGAGTACCGCATCTCATCGCCTCGAGGATCGGCAATCCGAAACCCTCATAGAATGTGCAGTAAAGGAATGCCCGGGCGGATGAATAGAGACAGGGCAACACGTCATCACCGAGCCAACCAACATGGTGGACCCGTCCTTTTCCCTCTTCCTCGATCAGCGAAAGCAGCTCATCACCTCCAAAAGTGAGATCGCCTGCCAGCACCAGGGGAATGTCGCCCAGATCCGCTGCCAGAAATCCACGAATGATCCCCGGGATGTTCTTTCTGCGCGACAGATCACCAGCATAGAGAATCGAATCCGTGGGAATTCCCCTCTCCGACAGAACTTGCTCGCACCGCTCGGGTAAAACCGGTTGGAAGATCGGGTCAACACCATGATGAACTGTCACCACTTTTTCCTCGGCACAATCGACGTGCTCCAGAAAATGTCTCCGCGTGGTTTCACTGACCGCGATGATCCGATCGCACTCGCTGGCAACTGCCCTGTAAGCGGCAATCTTTCGATCACGAAATCGAGCGGTCGAAATCGCTTCTGTTCCTGAATACTCTGGAAGCAGATGCATCACGTCATGAAGAGTGGCCACGCGGGGAGCGCGCCAGCGCGGTACTCGCGAGTCGGTGACATGAACCACATCTGGTTTCTTCAGTGGTGGCCACCACGGTTCCTGAATCCAGAATCCAGGTGCGCCTTCAATCTCCAATCGATACTGGCGATGTCGTAGATGGGAGCAGCGTGTACCCAGTTCTACATCGGCTCCCGAAGTCACCAGGGATCTGGCCAGCTGGGCAGTATATCTGCCGATACCGGTTGGCCGAGCAGCACAGGCAGCGGTGACATCGATGGCGATACGCAAGAGACCTCCGAGCGAAGGATAGGTCACCGGTGACTACAGGTCGATGGAGTCGATGCCATGACGGAAGGGATCGTCTTCAGAAAAATGAAGCCAACCTTCGCCACTTACGTATGCATTCCCTCGAATCGTTGGATATATGGCGTTTCCGTCAGCGCTATAGGTACTGGTGAATCGAGTTCCTAACGGCCCGACCTGGATCCAGGATTCACCTTCGGTGAGCTGACCACTGGCATGGAGGCACGCCAGGGTCGCACTGGTTCCGGTTCCGCAGGGAGAACGGTCCCATTCCTTACCGGGGCAGAGGACGAAAGAACGAACTCCGGGTCCCTCCTCCTGGGCCAGGGACTGATGCACTTCCACATGATCGATGAGAGCACCGGAAGCTGCCGTAACATCGTCAGATTCGAGCGCACTTCGAATCCCGCAACAGAAACCGATGAGTTCATCTATGTGAGCTGAATCGATGGGAATCCCGGGGCTCTCAGTGATGAAAAACCAGTTTCCTCCCCAGGCGATATCACCGGTCACCTCGTTGCCATCGTCGAGCGTGACCGATACATCCGTGGCGAAGCGATAACTTCTTACATTTCGAACCGAAACTTCTCCATCCGGGTGCAAGGTGGTCTCGATGATTCCGACGGGGGTTTCGAGTTTACAGCTACCTGCTTCGACCTTGCCCATGTGGTGCAGTGCCTTCACAACACCGATCGCCCCGTGACCACACATCCCGAGTACACCGACGTTGTTGAAGAAAATGACACCCGCAGTGCACTCTTCAACGGACGAATCGAGCAGCAAGGCTGCAACCATCGCTTCATGCCCGCGCGGTTCACGAACGATTCCAGAACGAAGATGATCGTGATGCCTGACCAGATTGTCCCGACGATCTGAAATGGTTTCTCCTTCCAGATGAGGAAAACCATCGATGATGATCCGGGTCGGTTCACCTGCGGTATGAGTATCGATGAATTGAATTTTCTCAGCGACCATGCTCACCCCACCTGGGCAACCAGCACTCCCTGACGCATGGGAAGTATTGATCCCTGCAATCGAGGATGAGCTGCAACCTTTCGATTGAATTCATCGATGGCTACACGGGATGGTTCTTCATCGATGGACTCTGGAATCCAGCCGTTACCTGCACCGAGAACGTTGTCGGCTACCACCAGACCACCTTTTCTCACCAGCGGCAAACCCGCTTCCAGATAACCCGAATATTCGGTCTTGATGGCATCGAGAAAGAGTAGATCACAGCTCTCGACTCCCAGTTCCGCTACCAGGTCAGGTAACACCATCAGCCCTTCACCGATTCTCACTTCCACGCGACTTTCCCCCGCTCGAGAAAGTGCAGCTCTGGCAAAATCAGCGTGATGAGCATCTGCTTCGATGGTGATGATCTTGCCGGTGGGCGACATGCCTCTGGCCAGGGCCAGGGCACTGGCGCCACCCAGGGTTCCCACTTCAACGATCAGCTGGGCTCCCCCCTCCCGGCTCATCGCTGACAGCAGACTCAACCATCTTCCTACAGCTGCCCCCACCGAAATGGCGGGCAAACCTGCCTCCACGGCAGCTTCATCTTCTCGTGTCCAGTTTGCAGGATCATCGCTGAACAGTTCCTCGATGTAGTCGTGAGTTTGTTCCCATCGCTGCTGGGACATCCCCTCTGAGGTCGGGTCTGACATGTCGCTGCCCTTCAGGATCATGATCCTCGTTTGGCCTGCAGATTTTGATCGAGCTTGGCCAGAAACTCCTCGGTTGTCAGGAACGGAGTGTCACTTCCAACCAGCAGGGCCAGATCTTTGGTCATCGATCCCGATTCAACGGTCTCGATACAAACCGTTTCCAGGTCCTCAGCAAACTGCCCCAGAGCCTCATTGCCATCGAGGCGGGCTCTGTGAGCAAACCCTCGAGTCCAGGCGAAGATACTCGCAATCGGATTGGTCGAGGTAGGATTGCCCTTTTGATGCTCGCGATAGTGCCTGGTCACGGTGCCGTGTGCTGCTTCCGCTTCAACGGTTTGACCGTCGGGAGTCATCAGAACGCTGGTCATCAGTCCCAGAGATCCGAAGCCCTGTGCCACGGTATCCGATTGAACATCTCCATCGTAGTTCTTGCAGGCCCAGACAAAACCACCGTTCCACTTCATGGCACAGGCAACCATGTCATCGATGAGACGGTGTTCGTAACTGATTGAAGCATCTTCAAAAGCGGGCTGGAACTCCGCTTCGAATACCTCCTGAAACAGATCCTTGAAGCGACCGTCGTAGGCCTTGAGGATGGTGTTCTTTGTTGAAAGGTAGACGGGCCACTTTCTTTGCAAGCCGTAGTTCATGCAGGCGCGGGCAAATCCGCGAATCGACTCATCGAGGTTGTACATCCCCATGGCGATACCCGGCGCCTCGAACTCCATCACCTCGAAGTTCTGAATATCTCCCCCTTCACTGGGCGTGAAGGTCATGGTGAGCTTTCCCGCTCCCGGAACCAAAAAGTCTGTTGCTCGATACTGGTCACCGTGGGCGTGACGACCGATGACGATCGAACTGGTCCAGCCGGGAACCAATCTCGGTACATTTTCACAGATGATCGGCTCACGAAAAACGGTCCCCCCGAGGATGTTACGAATCGTACCGTTCGGGGATCGCCACATCTTCTTGAGACCGAACTCTTCGACTCTCTGTTCATCGGGAGTAATGGTGGCGCACTTGACTCCGACACCGTGTTCACGAATCGCGTTGGCCGCATCGATGGTAATCTGGTCATCTGTCTCATCGCGACTCTCGATACCCAGGTCGAAGTATTTCAGATCAACTTCGACGTAGGGAAGAATCAGACGATCTTTGATGAACTGCCAGATAATTCGAGTCATCTCATCGCCATCGAGTTCAACGACTGGATTCGTCACCTTGATCTTGTCCACTGGTTCTCTCCTGACAAACGGGTTGCTCCCGGAGTGTGTTACGAGAACACTCCAGGCCCTGAGATTCTAGGATCTCCTCGGCGCGGTGGGAAGCGGACCTGTTGTGGAAGCTACTTCTGGCATCCGGGGCAATAGAACAGAGATCGATTACCCTTCACTGCACGACGGATCTGGCCTTCACAACGGCTACAGGCTTCCCCATCGCGACCATACACTTCAAAGGTATGCTGAAAATACCCCGGCTCTCCGTCTGGATTGACGAAATCCCGGAGGGTCGTCCCACCCTGAACCAGAGCTCGGGATAGCACTTCCTGGATCGCGAGCCCGAGACGGAGGTAACGATCTCTCGCAATTCGACTGCACGATCGATCGGGACGGATCCCCGCCAACCATGCAGCTTCATTTGCGTAGATGTTACCCACTCCTGCGACCACCCTTGAATCGAGTAAAAAATCTCTGAGCCTGACACTTCGCCCTCGAGAATTCTGAAACAGAACGGCTCCCAGTTGCTCCTGCTCCAGAGGCTCAGGACCCAGATTGCATAGAAGAGGATGAGCGAGCGGGTCAGCCCCGGCCCAGGTTACAATTCCAAAACGGCGTGGATCGTGAAAGCGAAGCTGACGGCCATCTTCCAGATACCAGATGACATGATCGTGCTTCCGATCCTCCTCGATGCCATCCACGATCCTGAGGCTCCCGGACATACCCAGGTGTACGATCAATACTCCAGCTGATGTCTCCAGCAGCAGATACTTGGCTCGTCGCTTTGTCTCTCCAAAGGTCGCACCTCGTAATTTCTCATCCAGATCACCAGGGATCGGCTGGCGCAAACTCGAATTGCGGATCACCACCTCTTCGATCCGACAGCCTCGAATTGGCTCAGAAATCCCCTGACGGGTGGTCTCCACCTCTGGAAGTTCAGGCACCTTGATCGACCCCTTCGGCTCCTTGAAAGACGATTGAGGCCAATTTCCTCATTCTTTGTTCAGAGCGTGAAAACCGCAGCATGACCCCCTTTTGCGCCGTTTCCAGCACAGATCACCGGTCACTACCGAAAAAATATGGCTTGAAAACAATGCCCATTGCCGTGTACCCGTAGAAGGAGAGCCCCGGGGCCTTACGCCAGGCACCGGGAGAAGGGCCGAAAATATCATGTCGAGACGGCTCGTCATCGTCGAGTCCCCTACCAAAGCCAAGACCATCGAGAAGTACCTCGGTAAGGACTTTGTCGTGGAGGCCAGCGTCGGTCACATCCGAGATCTACCTCGTAAAGCCAGCCAGGTTCCCAAGGAACACAAAGAGAACCAGGTCGTCACTGGCATCACCAATGATTTCGAAGCGATCTACATTCTCGACGAAGACAAGAAATCGACGGTCAGTGATATTCGCAAGAAGTTGAAGAATGCCGAAGAGCTCTATCTCGCGACAGACGCCGACCGCGAGGGTGAAGCGATCTCCTGGCATCTACTCCAGGTGTTGAAGCCCAAGAAGAGCGTTCCTGTGAAACGCCTTCGACTCGGTCAGATCACCAAGAGTGCCCTCGAGAAAGCCATCGCCGCTCCTGAAGAACTCGACAGCTTGCTGGTCGAGGCTCAGGAGGCGAGACGACTGGTTGATCGCCTCTATGGCTTTCCTGTTTCCAGCCTACTGTGGCGCAAGGTCGCTCAGGGTCTCTCAGCAGGAAGAGTACAAACAGTAGCCATCCGGCTTCTGGTTGAACGTGAAAAAGAGCGACTCGTTTTTATCCCGGCAGTATTCTGGGATCTTGATGCGGTTTTTCGAACGAAAGCCGGCGACAACTTCGATGCGAAGTTACTTCGCATCGGTGATAAATCCATCGCACAGAGCAAGGACTTTGGTGACGACGGTCAGCTCAAGACGGAATCTTCAGCTCGCAAGGTCTTGAGCGCGGAAGAAGCGAAGTCCTTGCATGATCGATTGTCCTCTGCTTCCTTTCAGGTTTCATCCCTGGAAGAAAAACCCTACTCACGCAAACCGCCGGTTCCCTTCATCACCAGTGGCCTCCAGCAAGAAGCCAGTAATCGGTTGGGGTTCACCCCAGCTCGGACGATGCGATCCGCCAACGCCCTGTTCCAGAAGGGTTTCGTTACTTACGTACGAACTGACAACTACGTGCTGGCTCCGGAAGCTCAACAGGCGATCAAAAAACTGATCACTGATAAGTTTGGAGCAGGGGAGCATGTACAGCGCAACTTCGAAGCGTTGTCTGAAGGTGCTGGCGGAGAACATGAGCCGATCCGACCTGCCGATTTCGTCGACCCCGAGGAGGTGGCCAAGAAGGTAGGAGAGGATGAAAAGCGCCTCTACGACCTGATCTGGAAACGAACCGTCGCCACCCAGATGAAGCCTGCCAGCGGTCACACCGTGATTGTCGAAGTCGATGAGGATCACGAAAATCCGGCAGGCTATCAGGCAAGAGGGACCGTCATCGATGATCCAGGTTTCCTGCAAGTCGATCCTGCAGGTACCAAGGAAACAATCCTACCGGCGGTATCTGTAGGAGATCCGGTCGAGGCCTCGGAACTGAATCCGGAAGAGCATCGAACTCAGCCGATTGGTCGCTATACAGAGGCTGGGCTGATCAAGGAGATGGAAAAACGAGGCATCGGTCGCCCCAGTACCTATGCCTCCATCATCGAGAGAATCCAGCAAGCCGCCTACACCTTTCGAAAAAACAAAGCGCTGGTCCCGACCTGGACCGCATTTGCAGTAGTTCGTCTGATGGAGGAGCATTTTTCTCACATCGTCGAGTACACCTTTACCAAGAAGATGGAAGATGATCTCGATGCCATCGCCAGGGGCCAGAAAAACCGCCAGGAGTACCTGCGTAGCTTCTGGTCAGGAAATGGCGAAGCGGGCCTCTCTGGTCTCATCGATGCGGGGCTGGAATCGATCGATCCGGCGCAGATCTGTCGCTTCCCGTTGCCCTTTTCCGGCAACGACCCCTGGAAGTTTCGTGACGAGGAAGTGGTACTGCGCGTCGGCAGGTACGGTCCATACCTCGAAGCGGGGGAAATCCGGGGCAACATCCCGGAAGAACTCTGTCCTGATGAGCTCGACGAAAAACAGATGGACGAAATTCTTCAGGCCGGCGCAAGAAAAGATGAACCACTCGGACACTGCAGTGCCACCGGGAAACCAATCTTCATCAAAAGCGGTCGCTTTGGACCCTACGTTCAGCGCGGAGATTCCGAATCGGATGAGAAGCCTGAATTCGCTTCTCTGCTGAAAGATATGGAACCCGATAGCGTGACCGTCGATGTCGCCATCAAGTTACTCCAGCTGAAGGAAGGACGTGTTTGCGGCAAAACGACTGAAGGGCAAGAGATTCGCGTCTTCAATGGACGTTACGGCCTCTACATCAAGGCAGAAAAAGAAACTCGAAGCCTCGAAGCAGGGGATGACCCCTTCATGGTCACTGAAGAGCGTTGTAGAGCGCTGCTAGCACAACCGAAGAAACGCGGTCGAGCTGCCGCGAAACCACCGATTCAGATCTTTGAAAACGTCATCGAACTCGACGGAGCGACCATCCAGATCAAGGACGGTCGATTCGGACCCTATGCCACTGATGGCGAAACCAATGCCACCCTTGCCAGCGATATGGATCCGGAAAAGGTCTCTTCTTCCGAAGCCGCCCATCGCATCCTTGCGAAACGAGAACGTGACGCCAAGAAGGGCAAGAAGAAGACCAAGAAGAAATCCGCAAAGAAGAAAACTGCGAAGAAGAAAACTGCAAAGAAAAAAGCGACCAAGAAGAAAACCACCAAGAAGAAAACCACCAAGAAAGACGATTGAAAGCAGGCAAGGTGAAGACACAGTTTTCTTTTCGGCCTCTTCTTGAGGTCTCGATAACTGCAATTTTCTTGATTACCTTTCTTTCTCTGATGGTCTCCAGTTGCTCCAGCCCAACCGAAAAAATTTCAACTGGATCCAGTACAGAATCAGAGCCCGCAGAATCAGGTTTCACCGTGCAATGGAACGACTTGAACAACCGTGTCGAAATCATCGCTGGCTGTAACTACCTGTCCACAATTCGTCTCGACCAGGCACGTCCCTGCATCTTTCCGCTTTATTCTCCATCGGGAGCGATGGTACTGAGACGATTCCCCATCGAAGACGCGGCAGAAGGAGAATCGAAAGATCATCTCCATCATGCTGGGGTATGGATCGCTCACGGTTCGGTAAATGGAACTGATTTCTGGCATGGAAGTGATATCCGGCAGATTCCCAGAGAATGGGATTCATTTGTCATCGATGATGGACAGATTCTCATCGTCAGCGGAAAGCTCAGCTGGGTCACGGGTAACGAAAAGATTCTCGAAGAAACAAGAACCTATGATTTCCGCGTCAAGGACGATCTCTACACCATCGAAATCTGGAGCCTGTGGAACCCGGCCGGAGACAAGCCTGTCAAGATCGGCGACACCAAGGAGGGCACCTTTGCTCTGCGACTGGCACCCACCCTGCGACTCGATGGCCCGGTAGCCGCGGGTAACAGTTTCAACGCAGATGGCGCGAAAGCTGGTGCAGTTTGGGGCAAGCGTAGTCGTTGGGTCGCCTACAGTGGACCCATCGATGGGCAAGTGGTGACCGTTGCGATTCTGGATCACCCTGAAAACCTGAGGCATCCAACGTGGTGGCACGCTCGAAACTACGGTCTTTTCGCCGCCAATCCTTTCGGCCAGCACGATTTCGAAAGATCCCCTGCCGGTAGCGGCGACTTCGAAATCGCTCCGGGAGACCATCTGTTTTTTCGTCACCAGTTGCTGGTCTTTGACGGTGTAGCCACATCTCAACGCATCGATAAAGAATGGGCTGACTTTTCCAGTCGATGATCCGGGTTGACCTACAGGCCGTGCGTTGCCTATCATTCACGTCATGAATAATTTCAACACATCCCAACTGTTGCTGCTCGGGTTCCTTCTGGCCCTTTCCATCACTCCCCTTTCCTTCAGTGCCGAGGCAACCAAGGCGGACCTGGCAGGAGCCTGGCGTGGAAAAATCGATCCTGAAGGGGCCGCCATCGAACTGGTGTTTCACATCGAAGCGAATCAAGATGGAGGGTGGAGCGGCACCGTCGATACTCCAGCCCAGAACTCCTATGGCTTGCCACTGAGCGGGATCTCGGTCGACGGTGATGGCAGCGTCACCATCGCGGTGGCTGCCACCGGTGGCCAGTACCGGGCAAACCTGCAAGACAGTGGTCAAGAATTAGAGGGAACCTGGAAACAGGGCGGCGCAGAACTGAAGCTCGAGTGCAAGCGAGAAGCCGCCCTGACACCGATGCCGACCGAACTCTCCGATGCTCTCGTCGGTATCTGGGAGGGGCCCCTGTCAGTCGGTGCCATCGAGTTGCGCATCGTCTTGAATCTGCAAACTCAAGACGGGGGAAAGCTGGGCGGCTACATGGTCAGTCCTGACCAATCCCCGGCAGAGATGGCGGTGACCCGGGTCGACCATCTGGAAGGTCGTCGTTCCAGAATCTGCGTCGGAATCGCATTTCTGGCGATGGAGATGGATCTTTCGGATGATGGACAGGAACTGTCCGGCTCCTTCCACCAGGGGCGTGGCAAATTCGACATCGCCCTGACCAGAAAGGAACAGATCAGTTCCGTTCGCCGACCTCAAGAACCCAAGCCCCCCTTCCCCTACAAGGCCGAAGAGGTCTCCTATGAAAACAAGGCAGCGGGAGTGACCTTTGCGGGAACCCTGACGCTACCGGAAGGAACTGGGCCCTTCCCCGCGGTGCTGCTGATCAGCGGTTCTGGAGCACAGGATCGCGACGAAAGCATTTTCCAGCACCGTCCCTTCCTCGTCATAGCAGACCACCTCACTCGCCAGGGTATTGCGGTTCTCCGCGTCGATGATCGAGGAGTTGGCGGTACTTCTGCCGGTAACGATCCCGAAAATGCAACGACCGAGGACTTCGTCGGAGATGCCATCTGTGGGGTCGATTTCTTGCGGCAACGCAAGGAGATCGCCAAGGGGCAGATCGGGCTGATCGGCCATAGCGAAGGGGGAGTGATCGCGCCGATGGCCTCAGTGCGAGATGAAAGAATCGCTTACATCATCCTGCTTGCGGGAACCGGGGTCCGGGGCGACCAGCTATTGATGCGTCAAAACGAACTGATTTCCCGGGCTTCCGACACTGACGAGGAAGAGATTCAGACGGGACTTGCCCTCAACCGAAAGCTATTTGACGTGATCCTGCGAGATGATCTCGACTCGGCGGGCCAAGCTGCAGAGATCAAGAAGATACTGGAAACTACCGAGGATATGGACCAGGACCAGGCCGATCAAATCAAGGCGCAACTTGGCAATCGCTGGATCCAGTGGTTTATCCGGCATGATCCGGTTCCCACTCTCGAAAAGGTTCAGATCCCGGTGCTCGCCCTCAACGGTACCCTCGACCTTCAGGTGCCTTGCCAGGAAAACCTCGATGCCATCAAGACAGCACTCCAACGGGGAGGAAACCGCGACCACGAGACGATCGCCTACCCCAGCTTGAACCACCTGTTCCAGCATTGTGAAACGGGAGCGATCACGGAATACGCAACAATCGAAGAGACCTTCTCCACAGAGGTGCTCGACAAGATGACCTCGTGGATCCAGCGTCAGATCAATCACGACCAGAAACAGTGACCTTTGAGGAACTCGTGAACAGGAGAGAAGAGGAGAACCGATGATCAAGAAGAACAAGGCGATGCAACGATTGATCCTGCTGATGCTGATCTCAGCGATTCCCCTCATTGCAGGTTGCTCCACCACCCGGACGGTCACCACCGGATCAAGTACTGCAGGCGACCTCTACTCAGTCTTCAGGTCACTCGAGGGGAACTGGCAATCGGCATCTCCAGGATCCGGGATGCCACCCTCAACGGTAAATTACCGAACCATCGCCAATGGTAGTGCCGTGGTAGAGACCGTGTTCGCTGGAACTCCCCACGAGATGATCTCGGTGATCTACCTCGATGGCGACCAGCTTCGGATGACCCATTACTGTGCCGCCAGGAATCAGCCCCACCTGTACGCAAAGATGATCGCCGACGACAGTGTTCTGTTCGTGACCGATTATGTCTCGAACCATGATGACCCTGCGGAGGTCTACATGGGAGAAGCGAGGTGGACCTTCTCCGACAAGGACAATCTCACGACCAACTGGTGGAGCTTTCAGGATGGAAAATCGGGGGAACCGATGGTCTTCAACATGACCAGGCTCCCTGACTAGGTCACGGGATCGAGCTGATGGCTATTCAAAAAACTCGTCTACCGCCTCCGCCTTCACCAGTTCGCGAGGTTGCTTCAGGTGATTGAGTACCATCGTATCGGGTGCAATCCCGAAGGAGTGGTAGATGGAGGCGAGCAGTTCCCTCGGATGAACCGGATCCCTGAGCGGTGCCGACGCCGTCTCGTCAGATTCGCCATGGACATAACCACGTTTGATACCAGCACCGGCTAAACAAGCGGTGTAGCAGTAAGGCCAGTGATCGCGCCCGTCGTCGGTATTGGCGTTGCCAGATGTGCTGACACCTCTTTGTGGACTGCGTCCAAACTCACCGACCGCCACCACCAGGGTATCATCGAGCATGCCGCGGTCGTCGAGATCCTCGATCAAGGTCGCCAGACCCGAATCGAGCATCGGAGCCGCCTGTGTCTTCATCCGTTTGGAAAGCTCGACATGGACATCCCAGGAGTGGTTGTCAGAGTTCGCGACCTTGGGCCAGACCACCTCGACAACACGGGTTCCCGCCTCGACCAGACGACGAGCGAGCAAACAACTCTGACCGAATGTGTTGCGACCGTATCGCTCCCGCAATTTGAACGGTTCCTGCTCGAGGTCAAACGCTTCCCGTGCCTTGCCAGAAACGATCAGGTCAATCGCCTTGGTGTAGTAGTCATTCAATTCGTAATCCTCGACCGCCTTGTCGATCTGTGGCATCGCCTCATTGATGGCATCGCGAATCTTGGCGCGCCGCTGCAATCGATGGGCAAAGACCCCGGGAGCCATCGACAGATCGTCAACTTTGATCTTGTCCATCTTGGTCATGTTCAGATCATCACCTGGCGGAAACAGATAATAAGGATCGTAAGACTTACCGAGGAATCCGGCGGTCCCCCCTTTACCGATGACGTTGCTCTCCTGTAATGGCCTCGGCAACATCACGAATGGCAACATCGGAACATCGGGCGGGCGCATCCTCACCACCTGTGATCCGAAGTTTGGAAAATCCTTGGGACTCGGTGGCTCCAGCTGTCCGGAAGGGCTGACCTTGTCGGTCGTATAGCCCGTCATCATCTGGTAGATCGCAGCGGTATGGTTGAACAAACCATTCGGGGTATAACTCATCGAGCGAATCATCGTCATCTTGTCGTTGACCTGGGCAAGCTTCGGCAACAACTCGGTGAAATGAACGCCAGGGATCTTGGTCGGGATGCTCTCGAAAACACTTTTGACGTTATCGGGGACATTTTCCTTCGGATCCCACAAATCGATGTGGCTCGGTCCCCCTTGTAGATAAAGCATGATGATGTTGTTGGCCTTGGCCCAACCGGGCGCGTTCTTGACGGCCTCCCTCGCGATGGCTTGCATCTCGAAAACAGACCCCAGGGTCAATCCCAGGAATCCAGCACCACCGATACGCATCAGGTCTCGGCGAGTTATATGTCCCGAATCACAAAGGTCGGAACAATCGTCTCCGGGTAACCTCAGCATCTATTTACCTTTCTCTCGATGAGCCATCAGCGGTTGAAGAGGAATGCCGGGCTATTGATCAAAGCCCAGGCGATATCGTGAACCATCGTCACCCTCTGGTTCTTCATCTGCTGCTCACTCAATTGCATCGCACGATTCAGACGTACCAGTTTCGGAATCTCGGGTACCGGAACTTCGACACGAGAGAGTTTCTCGTGCAATTTTTTCAGTCCAGGATCCACCGGCCTTGGTTTCTGGGCCTCCGACACGATTTTCTTGTGCTCCTGAAATTTTGGATCGATAGCTGTGAAGTAATTGAGTATCGATGCACTCTGCTCCTCACTGCGTTGATTCTCCTCGACATCGAGTATCTCTGCGATTTCCAGAGGCAGCCCCAGATCGACGGGCACCGCCGATGTTGAGGCCCAGACGCGGAATCTGCCAAGTACGTGATTGGCATCGTAGTTCTGATGCAATTTGAAGGACAGCGTCGATCCGGTGCCACCGATCGGCTGTTTCAGTTCATAGGTCGCATTGTGATTCTCCTTCATTTTCGGAGCAATCGCCCAACCGGTGTTATCGATCTTGCCATCGATGGAGAGGCCAACACCATAATTGGTCTGGCTGAAATCCGCCTTGGCGTTGTGCAAAGCCAGGCGAGTGGGCTCTGGAGATTCATCTCCTATCGCAGCCGGAATCCAATCGATCTGCAACTCCGACAGCACGAAGTTGCCATTGCCCCGACCTGGCCCACCATTGGCCAATCTCGCATCGGTAAGTACCTCGATCCGGATCGCCGTCACTGCCTCAAGATCGGTCGATGCGGTGAAGGAATAGTCGCCCATTCCATTCTTGCCAGAGGCAAATACCGCTCCGTCATCTTCAAGTTCTAACTTCGAACCGTTTGAAGCCTTCAGATTTTCTGGCTTCAACATCGTCCAGCGGGTGGAAGAGTCCTGCTCCTCTTCCCACTGCAGTAACTTCTCCGGAATCGTCTTGCCGTAGGCTTCCTGTTCCGACAATGCCAGGGCAATCGCTTCTTGCTGTTTGCGATCGAGTTCCGCTTCCCGTGGAGCAATCTCTGTCTCGTAGGCGGCCACTTCTCCCTTGGCCTCCCCGATGTTGACCTGACGAACGTCCTCCAGTTGCGCAATGATTTGCTTGGCTTCTTCCTGGTACAGTTCGTATTCCTGTTTCAGCGCCAGATGATCGCTCTCGATGGATTTGAACATCGGAAGAATCGCTTCAACCTCTGCTCTGGTCGCCTGTCGATTCAAAATTCGTAGATACAATTGCTCGATCAGTTTGCCATCGTCGGGCTGTTGCTCGACCAGTTTCGTGATGGCATTGGCAGAATCACTGATCGCCTGATCAACAGTGGGACCGGTAACCAGAGCCATGATGCTGTCGAGCCCCAGGTCATCGGACCGATCGCATTCACACACGCTCTCCCTCGTTGCCCTGCCAAGGGTCGCCAGAAAACCGTCCTTCAGCTGGATACCGACATCGGGAAGAGCTGACGCCCTGGTCCCCTCGGCAACACCTGGAATCTTCATGTTGCTACCGAGAACCCGATGGATCGAATCGTACAACACCTCTGCCGGCAATCGGCGCGGTGTTGCATGGGAGTAATTGATCCGGTCCTCCTGGTTCCACTGATTGGCAACGATGGAAAGTTGATAGGTTCTGGATTTGCAGATTTCTGTGATCAGTTTTCTCACATCGAAATCGTTATCGATGAACTCGCGGGTTAAATAATCGAGCAGTTCCGGATTGGAAGGCGGATTGCCAGCGCGAATATCATCAAGAGGATCGATCAGTCCGACACCTGTCAGATAACCCCAGATCCGATTGACGTAACTTCGCGCGAAGTAATGATTGTCGGGCGAAGTCATCCACGCAGCCAGTTGCTCTCTGCGAGAAGCACCGTCCGTAACTTCGTGTGCAGTTTCGTATGGAAATTGCGGCGGAGTGATCGCCTGGGTGCGGTCATGAACCACTTCACCGCTATCCTTGTCAGAGATGATCTCGTAGAGAGGCTTGGCTCCCTCGACCGCCGTACCGCCGATTTTCTTATCGCCACCAGTTGGATCGGCGGCGAGATTGACCTGGGCGAAGAATGCAGACAGCTGGTAGTACTGATCCTGGGTCCATCGTTCGAAGGGATGATCGTGGCACTTGTTGCAGTTGAAGCGCGTCGCCAGGAACAACTGCGTCGTGTTTTCCATCGTATCTGTCGGAGTTCGAAGGATCTTGAAGTAGGAAGCGGGAGGGTTCTCCTTGGTGGATCCTGTAGCCGTCAGGATTGAACGAGCAAACTGATCATAAGGCGTGTTCTCCTCGACCTGATCGTGAATCCACTGACGGAAAGTTGCAGCACCTTCCTTTCCGAGGAACTTGCCGTTGACCTGAAGCAAATCTGCCCAGCGGTTACCCCAGTGAACCACGTATTCTTCAGAACCGATCAATTCATCGATCAACGCATCTCGTTTGGTTCTTTGATCCATTTCATCGCCAAGAAATCGATTCACCTGATCGGCAGTGGGAGGCAACCCGGTCAGATCCAGCGATACTCGGCGCAGAAATTCTGCATCGCTACACAACTCGGAAGGCAATAGCTTCATCCGCTTCCACTTGTCAGCAACCAGGTCATCGATGGGATTGAAGATCTCGGGCTCGTGCCAGCGGAATTCCGAACGATCCCCCATGACGGTGAGTGTCGTTGACGAATAAGCCCCCTCGTATCGTGCCAGCAGTGGTGCTTCGCCCCTGCGTAATGTCGAAACTAGTGCGGAATCGTTACAGGTAGCAATTTCGGTATTCCCGCTGGTGACAAAAGCCTCGGCAGTAACGTCTCGACTGGAGCCATCGTCATAGAACGCGGTGACACGCAATTGCTGTTGCTCGCCGATCTTCTGTACCAGTGGATTAGTGGGAAACAGTTCGATGCTACGTACTCTGGGTACCTCATGATCGAGCTCGCACCCGGCAGCGATCCAGTCGCGAATGATCTGGTAATACGGCGAGTCCACCGCAAATCTCTGCCCCCCCTCGTGCGGGACCGCAGCAGTCGGCTTCAACAGCATCAAGCTTGTTTCTGCGGAAGCAAAATTGACTCGCCGAGCCGCATGATCATCGGCAAAGGCACGGACATCGAAGAGCGGATCGTATCCGCGTAACGATAGCTTGAAGCCGTTCTTTCCCTCTTTCGATCCATGACAGGACCCTGAGTTACAACCTGCCCTCGTGATGACAGGAGAAACATCTCGAATGAAACTCGGTTCAAACACCGTCTCACTACCGGAAACTGACACCGGAATCTCCGTAGACCGACCTTCAAAATCGATTCGCAACTGAGTGTTGCCATCGGCGTGAGCCTTGACCATTCCTCCGGTCACGCTGAGGATCTCGTCAGAGCTTTCATAGGTCGCCTTGTGCGTCAGATCGATGGTGTGTCCGGAAGCCTGGATCCCCGTCACAATCAATTGCTGGTAACCAAACTTCTCGGTGATCTCTACCGAAGTGGGATCAACCACCATCGCGACCAGGTCGTCACTCTTTGCACCGGTCATCGGAGCTGACATCAGTACCCGTAACAGTGCGCCACTCTCTCCATCGAGAAAACGAACCAGCCCATCGGCACCACCGACAGCGATTTCATTCTTCTGGGGATGCCAGCCAAGGGAGTAGATTGGAGTATCAAAATCCACGGCTGCAATCTGTTCGATGTCCCTGGCGTGGAACTCTTCAATCTTCTTCCGTTCAGCGGCACTCCTGGAAGTCGAAACCTTTTCGAGAATCCCCTTCATTCCCATCGGCAGAGTGCCATCGAAATCGCTGGCGTAGATGGACACGTAACCGCGACCATCGAGGCTACTCCCGGCGGCGATGCGTTTTCCATCTCCTCGGTAGCCAAGCCCGAAGATGCGTCCCTCCAGCGGCGGAAAGGATCTAAGCAGATTCGAGTTGTCTCCGATGACGCGCTTCACCTCACGATGAATCCGGTAAATCTGCGGCGTGCCGTCGGAGCCACCGACCAGGATTTCTTCCCTGGTCGGGTGACGATCCACCGCAGCAAGTCCTCCTTTTAGAATCGCCGGAGTGATCGATGTGATGTTGTCGATGAATCGTTGCGTCTTTACTTCGGTCAACTTCGCGGTCATGTCTCGTCCAACAGAAACCACATGTGAACCATCAAGAGAAAACACAGTGTCGAGGATCCAGTCAGAGGAAGCCCCGCTGAAGAGGATCTCTTTCCCGGTGGCCGCCTCGATGGCACGTAAAGTGTTGTCACCGCAACCAAACGCAATCAATCGACTGTCGGGAGACCAGCTGGCTCCGTATACAGTGTCGAAAGTGACCGGAACGGAAAGCAACAGCTCCCACCTGTCAGTATCCCAGATCTGCACCTCGCCCATCCGTGCAGGTAGTCCTCCGGTGACTGCAAGCCTCTTTCCATCAGGTGAGAAACGTACCGATTCGATTCGCGCAGACAGTCCAACCAATCGTTGGACCAGGCTCGAGTTCTCGACATCGTGAATCAACACCTCGTGAAAACCGGAGACCGCCAGGAAGCGGCCGTCGGGAGAGTAGTCGAGCGCCGTCACGATCGGCGGAGACTCGTAGATGGGAGGATTCTCACCATCATACTTCTGCTCAGCACTGGGCGGAGTATCGTCAATCGCTCCCCCGGCAATCCAGCGGCGAATCAACTCGATTTGCTCCGGCTTCAGCGGATCTCCCTTGCTCGGCATCTCTGCCTCACCATCGATG
Source organism: Planctomycetota bacterium (assembly GCA_036125855.1). GTDB lineage: Bacteria > Planctomycetota > UBA8108 > UBA1146 > UBA1146 > UBA1146. Next base: position 220,793 of record JAYZTT010000002.1, on the reverse strand, counting down.
GGAGTGATCAGTTCGACCAGCAAGCTCTCATCCGGTTGATGAGGAATGATCGCCACCTCTTCGCCACCACCGGCAAGAAGCTGGTCAAACTTCGTCATCACGTAATCGCCCTTGGCCTTGGCCGGTTGATGACAACCGTGGCAATTGGCCTGCAGGATTGGACGAATCTCTCGATAGAAACTGATCTTGCCTGCTTCTTGTTCAGACTTGACATGATCATCGGCAATCGAAGAAATCGTCACCATTAACAGCAGGCCCGAGAGCAACAACAATGGTGTTGATGAGAATGGATGATTGGACATCTCTCGAAACCTTCCGATGCACTGAACTGACATTGGAGTAAATATCCTGTGAAATGGTAGCAGAGCCCGTGACGTGGTGTCAGTACGCTGCCAGCGAGTTGTTCTCATCACAATCGCCTCTACAGCACCGCTCCAACCGGCCACCAGACTACTCTGGCCAGAACCACAGCAAACGAAGTGGACCCAGCCTGGTGGTTCCCTCGACACCGGTTTTGCTCGTAAATGACCTGTATCGCACACTTTCTCACTGAACAATTGGACCAGATGTACTTGTCGAGATATCCATTGACGTGTTCACGCATCTCTCGTCCAATTGAGAATCATAGGAAATTGTGTCAACACGCTTCTATTGATCGATTGCCTTGAGGAGGTTTCCGATGCGACAGATCAGAGAAAGGGCAACGATCCCCGCTCTTTCCATCTTCGCGCTGCTCGGCACCTTCATCTGTGCAGATCTCTGTGGCCAGACCTTGCCGGCCACCTATGTCGATGAAGCGGTGCTTCGAGGCCTCGATTTCCAGTACCTGAATGCATCTCCTGGCCATGGCCAGGGCTTCGCAGCAGTCGATCTCGACCAGGATGGAGATGCCGACCTGGTTTTGACCGGCGTGGCCGAACAGGTGCAATTCCTCGAAAATGATGGCAACGGTTACTTCACCAATCGAACCGATGTGGTAAATCCCCCGACAATCTCCAATGCCGGAGCTATCGCTGCTGGTGATCCCGATGGAGACGGGGATCTGGACATCCTGATCCTGTCATGGACAGACAACAACTACCTCTTGAGAAACGACGGTGACTTCCAGTTCCTTGATATCTCCCAACATGTAGGGCTCGACCTTCCAGGACATAGCGTTGGCGGTGCCTTCGGAGATCTCAATGGAGATGAATGGGTTGATCTTCTGATCGTCACAGGAAATGCAGGATCTTCGTTATCTCGCGACCACATCTACTTCAACGATGGGCAAGGGAACTTCCTTCCTCCTACAGACATCACTGGGATTTTTCTGGAAGAACCAGGCATGCAAGGGATGTTGCAAGACTTTGATCTCGACGGAGATCTCGACATCTATATCTCCAACGACAAGGGCTACACCAGTGACTTCCCCAATAGGATGTTTGAAAATCAGGAAGGCCTTTTCATCGAACGGAGTGATCAGGGTTCTGGAGTCGTCATCGATTCGATGGGAGTCTGTGCTGGAGACATCAATCTCGACGGAAAGATGGATCTCTACTGTACAAATTACGTTGAATCTCATCCTTTATTGCAAAACGACGGGGATTTCAGCTTCAGCGATGTGACAGCCACGTATGGAGTCGGGTTCGGGATTGTGAGCTGGGGCGCATTATTTTTCGACCATCAACTCGATGGAGATCTCGATCTGCTGGTTGTAGACAGCAATGCTCCGAACCGATTATTTGTCCAGGACGGGCCGCAGCCCTGGATCGACAACGCACCTTCATTGGGCCTCGATACTCCTGGATTCAGTTATTGTTGCATACAGGCAGATTTTGACCTGGACGGAGACATCGATCTCCTCACGCAGGACCACCTCGGAAATTTGCATCTCTTCATGCACCCCGATGATGATAGCGGCAATTTCATCCGCCTTGATCCGGTGGCACCGGCTCCCAACCATTTCGCAATCGGTTCCCGTGTCGAGATGTTTGATGATGCGGGAACGCTGCTCTGGGCCGTTCAACGCGGAGCTGGGCAATACTACAAATCCGAAGGGGAATGGATCCTTCATCATGGCCTTGCAGATGCAGAAAGCGTGGCAGAGCTGACCGTGACTTTCCCGGGAGGAGCAACCAGAACCCTCACTGATCTTCCCGCAAACAATACATGGAAACTATTTCACCCCGATCTGCTCGGCGATGGAGACCGGGACAGAGACATCGATTTCAACGACTATCTACAGTTTCTGGTCGCAGCGGATGAAGGCTTCCAGGCCGGCTTCGAGATCTTCGACATGAATGGAGATTCCTCCATCGATGTTGTTGATCTGGAAGCGCTACTCGATCGATATGGTGGACCGCTACTCGACTGCGACAATGATGGTGTACTCGACCTGATGGAACTGTTCCTGGGGACTGCCACCGACCAGGATGAGGACTGGCTGCCAGACAATTGTGACCTGAACTTCATTCGCGGGGACGTCAACATCGACCTGGCCATCGACATCGCCGATCCCATCCAGTTGCTCGCGCATCTCTTCTTCGGAGATCCCTGCTCCTGCATCGCAGCCATCGATAGCAATCACGATAACCAGGTGAATATCGCCGATCCGGTCTTTCTGCTCGGTTATCTATTCAGCACCTCAGCAGCACCTGAAGCGCCCTTCCCCGACTGCGGCGAAGCGCAGGACATCTATTCCTGTCTCAGCAGTGGTTGCCCCTGAAGAATTGCGCTAGTTCGATTTTCGGGGCACTCGGATTCCCGCAAGAGCTTCGAAGTATGCATTCTGAGCACGGAGTGCTTCGACCCTCGCTTCCGGTGGACGATCATGGGCCTCCAGCAGCATCCAGCCATCCCACTTCTGGGCGCGTAACATGTCGAAGAGTTGCTGGTAGGGATAGCGCTTCTCATCGAGACGGCGGACATGAAGGGTTCGAGCGAAGCGATCGCTGACCCGTGCAAAGTTCTTCTCGATGCCATCGCCTGACAGATCGCTGTCGTTACAGTTCCAGCAAGCCCCCACCGCAGGGTGATCAGCAATCTCAAGGATGCGCTCGATCATTGGTAGTGGAGCGCAGGAGCCATGTACCTCGAGACGAATTTCCTGGCCGATGTCGGCGGCTTCCTTGCCCAGTTGCTGCAGCGACTTGCCGATCCTCTCGATGGTCGGTTCCAGTTCCTGTCCTCGGGGACACTGATCAGGTTTGACCTTCACGCCACTACCGCCGATGTCGGCACTCAGCTTGAGAAAAGCCCGAGTCGCATCCATCGCAGCCTTCAATCGGGTCGGATCGGCATGATGCAACTTCTCATTGCCACCGATGCCGATGCAGATGACCGGCGAGTCATCGAATCGTGCCTTTACCTCAGCCCGTTGCTGCTTGTCGAGGCTCGGTTCGACACCGTGTGCATGAGTGGTGCGTAGTTCCACGGCACCGAGACCGGAAGATTCGCAGCTATCGATGAGTCGCTCCAGGGTGAGGTCCTGACCCCAAAGATAAGTCACCAGGCCAAAGCGAAATTTTGCCGGGGACAATTGCTCCGGTTCATCCGCCCGGATCAGATGAGTTGCTGTCAGATGAGGTGCTACCGACAGCAGCCCGCCGGTGGCGAGCAAGCCCCTGAGCAGGGCGCGACGATCCAGATTCTGTCCCCCGTCGTGACTCACCGACTATGCCTCATCGGGGAATACGTAGTCGGCTCGACCGGACCTGAACAGCATCGCATTGGCCTCGTCGTCTGCGATGAAATTTTCATTTTCCGGATCCATCTCCAGCCATTTGCCGGCGATGATTCCGGTTGAAGCGAAATCGACCCCGTTGGCCTTCAGGTGTCCAACCATCCGTTCCAGATCCGCCGGAGAGGTTGTCGGCCAGGTGATCTTGCCCATCGCTTTCCCCGGAGAAACTGACTCGCCCCTGAGGAAAGATATGTTGCCGAGATGACAGAGCGCGCTGGATAGATGTCCATCCTCGATTTGACCGGTCAATTGCGAGGCATCTCGCGATCTCACCGCGTCGATGAAGTTCTGGAAATGATCCTCCGCTCCCCGCCACTCCTTGATGACCTTTCCGGTACGATCGATGACACGAGCGCTGGAATAGTTGGGCATCAGGAGGGTGCCCTCCTCGCAATGAACCGCAGCACCGATCGACATGCCCAGGTAACGATCCATGCTGCCACCCCAGTTCGTCTGCTGGGCAGCCAGATCCCTCGGCAGTCCTCTTACCTCGAAGATGATGGGAGCTTCCGGATAATCGAGCACTGAAACCAGGGTGTTGGGTGTGTTTGCATCATCGTCATATCCGAAACGACCGCCGTAACCGAGTACTCTGTCCGGCATCCGATCATGGCCAAGAGCCCAGCGACAAAGATCCATCTGATGGATGCCCTGATTGCCGAGATCACCGTTGCCGGTATCGAAATCCCAGTGCCAGTCGTAATGCAACTGTCGCCGACTCAGTGGCTTCATCGGGGCAGGGCCGACCCACAGGTCGTAGTCAACTCCCTTGGGGACATCCTGGGGACCATCCACCTTGCCGATGGAAGTACGCGGCTTGTAGCAAAGCCCGCGGCCCAGTGTTGGTTTACCGATGTTGCCTGCATGCATCCAGGCGATGGCATCTCGGATGGCAGAGGAAGAACGTGATTGGGTTCCCGTCTGGACAATCCGACCATGTCGCCTGGCCGCTTCCACCATCAACCGTCCTTCACGGACGTTATGGCTCACTGGTTTCTCTACATACACATCCTTACCGGCTGCGCACGCCCAGACTGTCTGCATCGCATGCCAGTGATTGGGAGTGCCCAGCGATACAACATCGATGTCATCGCGTTCCAGCACATCGCGAAAATCGCGATAGATTTCCGTCTCGGTGCCCTTCTCTGCCAGCTCTAGCTGTCGTCTCTCCAGAATTCCCTGGTCGACATCACAGAGAGCCACGACCCGAACTCCATCGAGTCGATTGAGGCCATGCACATGGGACCAACCGCGGCTGCGGATGCCGGCCACAGCCACACGGATCTCATCGGCGCGAGCATGCCCAGAAGCCAGCGGTGATTTTCCGAGGGCGAGAGCCGCTCCTGCGGCGATACCTGTAGAGACGAAGGTTCTGCGATCCATCTGGCATCCTCTCTGTCAGAGACCACCGGATGACACCACGACAATTGGCCTCCCACAAGCGTGGAAGGATCTCGTCCGATCGGCCCCAAACGGCCACTGGAGAGGTTCCACGGCGGATCGGTTGTCAGATTGAGGACAGTCCTGTAAAGCCTGGGTACCATGGGGCTCACCGTGAGCTCAGAATCGGTCCGTTGGGAGGCATCGTGAAGATCCGTCGTATCCAGGTATTCCAGGTCGACCTTCCCCTGGTCGAGGGTTCCTACAACTGGTCTGGCGGAAAATCGGTCGAGGTATTCGACAGTACTGTCGTTCGAATCGAAACCGATGAAGGCGTCACCGGTCACGGCGAGGTGTGCCCGCTCGGGCCCTTTTATCTTCCCGCGTATCCGGAAGGAGCCCGGACCGGGATCTCGGTACTTGCTCCTCACCTGATCGGCGAGGACCCACGCGAGTTACTGCTTCTCAATCAAAAGATGGATGCTTGTCTCAAGGGCCATCCCTACGTGAAATCCGCCATCGACATCGCCTGTTGGGATATCCTGGGACAGGCATGCGGAGTTCCCGTCAGTACGCTGTTCGGGGGCTGTCATGGCGATGACTTCGTGCTCTATCGCGCCATCTCTCAGGAAGATCCGGTCGCAATGCGCGACAAGGTACGCAGCTATCGGGAACAGGGATACACCCGCTTCCAGCTCAAGGTCGGCGGAGATCCAGATGTCGACATCGAACGGATTCATCAGGTCCGGGAGATCCTCAAACCCAGCGACATCCTGATCGCCGATGCTAATACCGGCTGGAGCCAGCACTCCGCGATGCGAGTGGTTCAGGCGATTAAGAATCTCGATGTCACCATCGAACAGCCGTGCGAGAGTTATGGAGAGTGCCTGGCAGTTCGTCGAAACACCAATCATCCATTCGTCCTCGATGAGGTGATCGACGGCATCGACATCCTGATGCGAGCTCACGCCGATCAGGCGATGGATGCCGTCAACATCAAGATCTCCAAATTTGGTGGCTTGACCCGTGCGCGCCAGGCGCGGGATCTCTGCATCGAGATGGGCATCGCCATGACGATCGAAGATGCTTGGGGTGGAGACATCGTAACCGCCGCGATCTCCCACCTGGCACACAGTACACCGCCCCAACTACTTCTGACCGCCACCGATTTCAACTCCTACGTCACCGTCCCCATCGCCGATGGAGCGCCGAAACGTGTCGATGGACGGATGGCTGCCTCGAACTCTCCGGGTCTCGGAATCACACCGATCGAAAGTACTCTGGGAGAACCACTCTTCAGCGTCGAATGAACGGAGAAAAGTAAAGATGGAGATCCAGCTAGAAGGTAAGTCTGCACTCGTCTGTGGCAGCAGTGCCGGCATCGGACTCGAGTGTGCCCGTTCCATCGCCGGACTCGGTGCCCGCGTCACGCTCTGTGCCCGTAACGAAGCCGATCTCGATGCCGCTCTTGAAACTCTACCCGGCAGCGGCCACACGCGCGTCGTCGCTGACTTCAATCAGCCCGATCAATTATCTGACGCAGTACAATCTCACATCGAAGACAACGGGAGTTTTTCCATTCTGGTCAACAATTCGGGTGGTCCTCCAGGAGGTCCCATCTTCCAGGCCGATTCCGACGAATTCTTGACCGCGATTCAGCGTCATGTGGTGTGTAACCACCGACTTGCTCAGCTGGTTGTTCCCGGCATGAAGGAAGCTGGTTACGGACGAATCGTCAATATCATCTCGACTTCTGTGCGCGAACCGATTCCCAATCTCGGCGTTTCGAACACCACGCGGGGTGCTGTTGCCTCGTGGGCAAAAACCCTGTCAAAGGAACTGGGCCCCGACGGCATCACCGTCAACAGCGTGCTGCCCGGATTCACCGATACCGCTCGTCTCAGCCAGTTGATGGAGAAGCGGGCTGCCGCCCAGGGCACCACTGCCCAGCAGGTGGCCAGCGACTGGATCGATAGCATTCCTCTGGGACGGTTTGCTTCGGCGGAGGAAATCGGCACGGTGGTCGCCTTTCTCTGCTCTCCGGCAGCCTCTTACATCAGCGGAGTCTGCCTACCAGTAGATGGCGGACGCCTCAGCGTGATCTAGAATCGACCAACCGATCGACTTCCTGGGAAGGGGTCAGATGAATCGCGACACCCTCAGCGAGGTGCTGCACTTCATCGATGGAGAACGAGTCGCTTCTCGCGATGGCTCGGTCATCGATAACATCGAGCCAGCCACCGGAGAACAGCTCGGAACCATCGCTTCCGGCAGTGAACCCGAGGTCGATGCAGCCGTTGCAGCGGCTACCCGCGCCCTGGGGAAGTGGTCCGGATTTTCGTGCGAGGCCAGGAGTGCCTACCTCGAACAGCTCGCCGCCGCCATCGAGGAAGATCTCGATGACCTCGCCCACGCAGAAAGCATCGATAACGGGAAACCGATCACCGCGGCACGTTCCGTAGATATCCCGAGAGCCGCAGCAAACCTGCGCTTTTTTGCCGGGGCTGCGCGCTACCAGCAGGACGAAGCGTACCGAACTCGAATACCCGGTGACGACCTGTGGAACGTCTCGGTCAAGAAACCGATCGGAGTCGCCGGTTGTATCTCACCCTGGAATCTGCCGCTCTATCTGTTCACCTGGAAGATCGCACCAGCACTGGCTGCTGGCTGCACGGTGGTCGGTAAACCTTCGGAAGTGACTCCTGTCACGGCAGACCTGCTCGCACGCGCTGCCCAGCGGATCAATTTCCCTGCCGGTGTTCTGAACATCGTGCAAGGTCCTGGAGCCACGGCAGGAGCTTCCATCGTCGGCCATCCACAAATTCCAGCGCTCTCCTTCACCGGTGGCACGGCTACCGGAGCATCCATCGCCTCGGTGGCAGCTCCGATGTTCAAGAAAACGCTACTGGAGCTGGGCGGCAAGAATCCGACCATCGTGTTCGCCGATGCCGATCTCGATGAAGCCATCGAAGGAGCCACCCGCGCGGCATTTTCCAATCAGGGCCAGATCTGCCTGTGTGGATCTCGCATCCTGGTCGAAAGCAGTATCGTCGATTCGTTCACCGAGCGGCTGGTGGAAAAGGCCAACTCGATGAGGATCGGAGACCCGCTCGATACATCGACCGAAGTAGGAGCTCTGGTCTCCGAAACCCACCGAAACAAGGTGGAAGATTGCCTGTCGGTCGCTCGAGAAGAGGGTGGCAACATCCTCTGTGGTGGCGAGAGAGCTGCACCCTCTGGTCGCTGCTCTGATGGCTTCTTTCTCTCTCCTGCTGTGGTGACAGGTCTCGATGCTTCGGCTCGAACCAATCAGGAGGAGATCTTCGGGCCGGTGGCTAGCGTCATCCCCTTTGATTCCGAAAACTCCGCAATCGCTATCGCCAATGATGTTCGCTACGGCCTGGCTGCCAGCGTCTGGACCCGTGATATCGATCGTGCTCTTCGAGTTTCGGAAAAACTGGAAGCGGGAACGGTATGGGTAAACTGCTGGATGAAGCGAGATCTGCGTACCACTTTTGGCGGAGTCAAGGATAGTGGCCTCGGTCGAGAGGGCGGCAGCGAATCCCTCAAATTCTTCCAGGAACCAACCAATGTTTGCATCCGTTTTGATTCCAGCGGTTAAGGAAAAGCGATGAATGACGCTACCATGAGTGATCGAGCCCCGGAGCCGGTTGGACCCTACCCACATGCCCGCCGCGCCGGAGATTTCATCTTCCTGAGCGGCGTTGGCCCTCGTGCACGCGGTCAGAGCGATATCCCTGGGGTGACCCTCGATGAAGCGGGAAACATCGTAGAATACTGTATAGAGACCCAATGCCGCTCCTGCTTCGAAAACGTCCAGAAAGTGGTCGAAGATGCCGGAGCGCAATGGCAAGACGTGGTCGATGTAACCGCGTTTCTGACCAACATGAAAGAGGACTTCGGTTCCTTCAATCGGGTCTACGAGCAGTACTTCGGAGAGATCCGACCGAGTCGAACCACCGTCGAGGTGGGAGCTTTACCGACTCCCATCGCGGTCGAGTTAAAAGTGATCGTTCACGCGCCACGCAACTGAGGGAGTCGCAGACTTGAACATCGTCGACCAGAAAATGCTCCCCGTTACCCTGATCACTGTCGGGATAATCATCTTCATGCTGGGTTGGTTTTTCATCCCTGACGACCACAACAACCAGACCGAAAACTCCCCGCAGCAAACCGGCAATAACGATGCAAATACCCAGCAACAGGACATCCTCACCCCGGACAATCCCGAAGAAAATTCTTCGCCAGCTGTCGAACAACTGCCCCGCATGCGATTCGCCGGCCAGGTCATCGATGTCTCGACTGGATTGCCGGTACTCGGGGCCACCGTGGCTTTTCGGAATGCTTCCGGCTCGACGCCGCTGGGCCATGCCCGCACACGTACCGGAGGCCTGTTCGCGGTGGATCTCCCTGAAACCGAACGCGCCCTGGTCACCGTGCGCGCTCCGGGCTTCGCCACCGGAAGGTGGCAATGGGGCTACGAGGATCTCCCCGACTCGGAAGCCACCACCAGTTCCCATCCAGAAGAGCTGATGCTGGCAGTTTCTCCCGAAAGTGTGCTATGGGTCGCCCTCGACAGCAGTGAAAGCGAGCAACCGGAACGGCCATTCGTGGAGGTCCGGATGCTCCAGGCACGAACCGCTCGTGAACTGGGCGAATCGGTAGAGGGTCCACCCCAGAAACTGATCGATGGTGAACTGCGCATCGGAGGATTGCTGTCTGGCCGTCATCTGGTGAGCATTCGTGATGGTTCGAGAGTACTGGCACGACGCGAGGTGGAAATCGGCGAGGGAGAAGAACGCGAATTGCTGTTCCGACTGGGACCATCGATTCGTATTTACGGCTGGGTTCTCAGAAACGATATCCCGGTCGATGGCGGAACGATCCAGACCTGGTGTCGAGAGACCCAGGCTTCTTCATCGGTACCGGTCGCCCTCGACGGTCATTTTGAAACGCTTCTCCCCGGCCCAGGTCAGTGGCGTTTCATCTGGACATCGGGCGAGAACAACGGGGAAGGCACAACCCATCAGCAATATCTGACCGAAGATACGGAACTGGTCATCGAATTGCTCACCGGATCCCTCGATGGCCAGGTGGTCGGACCCGGCGGGGAACCTCTGGTCGGTTTGCAGGGAAGCCTGTTCGGTCCACGTCCCTTCTCTTTCACCACTGATGATCATGGTCGCTTTTTCATCGATGAAATCCCCCATGGACGCTATCGGTGGGTTTTTCTGCAGCAGCCTGAAGGTGTTTTTGCTCCCAGCTCCCACTTCGATATCAGCGGTAAGACGAGCGAGACGTTCCAGTTCTCCGGAGCCTGCCGCCTGATCGTCGAGGTTCAGAAAACCACTGACGAGTACCGTAAACCGGAAGTTGCCACGGTACCGGTCTATCGCATCGATCAAAACGGGGCGCTGTCACCGCTGAAGAGAACCGAACATCCCAACGAGTTCTGGTGGCCGAGACAGGGCGGCCTCGGCGTTGTCTATCAGCGCGGCTGGACCCCCTACTTCTTCTCAACCAACCCCGTCGATCATCCCGTTCCGGTCGAAGCACTGTTGCAACCTGCAGGAGAGGTGACCGTGACTCTGGTCGGAAATGATGGCGAAGTAGTCCCTGACCATCCGTTCACCATCGAACCGCTGGCGGCGCCACAGATCCCGCAAGCATGGGCCAAGCGAGCGACCGGTCCTCGCGGATCCTGTCGTGTGACGCTGGCTCCGGGAGAGTACAAGATCAGCACCGTGCTCGATGGCGGCGCCTCCTCAGCGACCATCCTGATCTTCCCGCAACAATCGACGCGCCTGCGCCTGCCGTAACGGCACCTTCCCCATCACAACTGACAGTCGGCGGCGGGTTCCTGGCAGTCGAAAGCCGGCAGATGGATCCATCCACATCCAGGCCATGGATGGGGCAACCCCGGTCCTTCCTGGAATAGCAACATCAACAGTCGCACCGGATCAGCCAGGTCGATCTTGCCGTTGGCACTGGCATCGGCAGCCACCTGGCAAGGAATCGATACCCCCTGATACAGATGATCGAGCAGCAGCACCGGATCGGACAGGTCGATCTGGGCATCGCCGGTGACATCGCCTCGCAGCAATCGAACACAGGTATCGGCGATACCATCCCCATCATCATCGGTGAGGATTCCATGCACCAGATCGCAGCTGTCTGCCCAGCCGTTGCCATCGCAATCATCGAGCTGATTGGGAGCTGGCGGTTGCACGCACACCTGGGGACTCGGCATCAGACGCACCGGTCGGATGCCGTCGTTGATGAGGATCCGTAGCGTCGCTGTTCCTGCCACATCGAGCGGTTCCAGCACCGATTCCCACACGCCATCACCGAGATCAACGGGCTCACCCGGATCGACCATCAACAGACCGGTCGCCACCGGCGCCACCTGGACAGAGAGCACCGGATCGGCCACTTCGCCCTGCCAGTCGCGCAGCTCGATGCGCAGGATCAGTTCGCCGTCATCCCCGCGGCGAAAAGATGTTTCACTGGTGATCGCATCGGGCACACCGATTCGCTCCAGTCGAGACTCATCGAATAGCTGCTGCAAAACATCGACTGGATCCGGATTACCGGCGCCACCGAACGCATCATTGAGTGACAGGAAGTAGTCGCCATCGGCACAGCCTTGCTGGTTACAGAGACTGTCATCGACATCGAAATCTCGAACCGCTATCAGGTAACCACAGTGGCCCGACTTGCCCCCCGGAACCGGCGGACAGCCACACTGCTGCGGCTGACCGGGACTGCAGGAACAGCGCCCATCACCACCGACCTCACCGGCGGCCACCATCGCCGCCATCAAGATCGCCGGAAGAGTGTCACTCGCCTCATTCAATGATTCGAGGATCGCATCTTCGACACATCCTCCCGCCAGGATGTTGCCCTGGACAGCGTAGTGGATCGGTCCACGCGGTCCCGGTACCACACCGGTCACTCCACCGGCCCATTGCGCACAACCGGCACCGGTAAAGGTGGCAGTTTCTCCGTCGACGTTGAGAATTCCGTACTGGCGAAGGCTGTGGCCGTTGACCTGTGCCAGCGCTCCGAGAATTGCTGGCGGCGTCAGATTGGCGAGAAAACCGTTTCGAATGATCGGTCGGCGGATGCCATCGGGATCACCAAAGGACTGGCAGACTCCGATTCCACGCCCCACCATCACCACCGGGGTAGCAGAAAGAAGATTGAAACCGGACAGACAGGTCACCGATGCAATCGCCATCTCCCCGGTCAACGGTTCCACCAGCAGAATTGACCAGGTCGCACCGAGCGGAGCGCAGACCAGCAGCGCGCTGACCAGAGCGATCGTTGCCAATTTCTGATGGATGGTGAACTGCACTGGACCTCCTGAAGGCCATCGCCTCGACTTCGATGGTACCGTCGTTGTTGAACCACCGAAATCGATAGATTCTGCTCAGAACCAGCTGTTGATGGTCAAAAACACCGCCATCAGGATCGCCAGGGATAGCGGTAACAGCACTCTGGTGGTCAGGTGCCGTCCGGGAGAACTGAGCAGCTGCCAGCCAACAAACAGCATCGCCAGGATCCCGCAACCGACCATGCCACTCCACGCCCCGGGTACCGCCGGAATCTCGGTGGTTTCGAGGGCCATCCAGCTCAGCAAAATCATCTCGAACAGCAAGGCCAGGGGAATGAACGCTGACAGCAGGGTATCGATAACCTGACTGCGATTGACTCTCATCGTTACTCGGATCTCAGAACCGCTCGCACCGGAGAGGCATCGAAACCGGTCAGCTTGAGCGGCAACGCGATCAACTCGTAGATCCCATCTTCGACACCTTCCAGAACCAGGCCTTCGAGGATCAGGATGCCGGTACGACGACAGGCATCGTGAGCGGGCAGTTCCTTCGAGCTGGCCACATCAACGCTGGGGGTATCGACCCCGAGCAAACGCACACCAGCAGCGGACAGGTTCTCGATCAAATCGGGAGCGATGCCAGCAAAGTCTCCACCCCAGTGGTCTGGATCGGGATGAGTCCCGGTCGCCAGGATCAGACGTTCTTCTGCTGGAGCCCGGGGCAGTTCTTCGATCACCGATCCCCGCTCGACATCGACGCGCATCACATCCACAGGTCCGATACACCGTTCCAGGTCGACCTGCTCGATGGAAATGCCATCGACATCATAGTGGCTCGGTGCATCGAGATGGCTGCCGAGGTGAACGGTGGAGCGCATCGTCGACAGGGTCAGGTTGTCATCGTTTCGCAGGTCGAGCAGCACTTCGCGAGTCAGGGGTGAATCACCTGGAAACACCGCAATCGACGGGTTCAAGCTGGGAGAGATGTCGATGAGGTTCACGATTGCCTCTACATCCGCGAACGAATCGCCCACAAGTCGGGAAACAGTGGCTGGAAAAGGGTTTTCTTGAGGAATTGAACTCCATCGCTACCACCAGTACCGATCTTGGTACCGATGGTCCGCTCCGCCAGTTTCACGTGGCGATAGCGCCACTCCTGCAATCCTTCGTCCAGATCAGTGAGCAACTCCAGCAGTACCGAGCAATCCGGTTTGTCGCGGTACATGCGCAGCAATTCCTCCTGCACCACTTCATTTCCAGTAACCGGCTCGCGTACATCTCTTTCGAGAACCTCGGCGGGAATATCGCAACCGTTGCGAAAAAGGAAACGGTGAAAAACATCCTGTAGTGCTGGAGCCTCGTAGGCGGCGGCCAGTTGATCTCGCATCGGTACCTCATCGCCGATCGCCTCGAGAATACGTGGCCGTTTGAATCCGAGACGGAACTCGAGAATCCGGAACTGCACCGATTGGAGACCGCTGGCGGTGTCGAGGCGATCTCGGAACGAAACAAAGGAAACCGGCGTCATCGTCTCGAGAATATCGACCTGCTGTACCAGCGTCTTCAACACCATCCGCATCCTCTTCAAGGTAGCGATACAACCCCAGAGGTCTTCGTCATTGAACCGATCCTCGGCACGATCCATCTCATGTAAAAACTGTTTGAACCATAACTCGTAAGTCTGATGGATGATGATGAAAAGCGTCTCGTCATGCTCAGGGGGATCCGAACGTGGCACCTGCAAATCGAGTAGCTTCTCGATCGCCAGATAGTCGTGATAAGTAAGGGTCATGACATTCTCCAGATCATGATGATCACCGCCACGATGCTGCCAAGGATGATGGCCAGCGCAAGGCGAATGATCTTCCTCTGTTCTCGCGCAATCTCCACCGCCTCCGAGTAGGGCGTATTCGAAAAGGAAACCAGCGAATACAGGGGACGGTACCAGTCTGGCAGCAAAACCTGCAGCAGATTTGAAAGTTTCTTTCCGAGCAAGAATGTTGGACTGGCCACGTGATCACGCATCTCGTGAAAGTTAGCAATGGCAAGATCGGCGATGGTATTGCCGTTCTCGACACGAAGTTCCTGGTAACTGGTCAGTGCCGCCGCCTGATCATCACCGTATTTCTCCAGTTCCTCACACAGGATCCGAACATCCTCGAAGCCTGCGTTCATGCCCTGGCCGTAGAAGGGAACGATGGCATGGGCAGCATCTCCGATCAGCACCGTATTACCCACAACCCACGGCTTGCAGCGTACCGTCACCAGTGACGACGGGTTTGCCTCCAGGAATTGCTGCTCCAGATCTGGCACCAGATCCGCAACATCGGGAAACCACTGATCGAAGAAATTTCTCACCTGATCTTCATCGGTCAAGGCAGCGAAGGAATTCTCCCCCTCCAGAGGCCAGAAGCAGGTTCCGGTGAAGGAGCCGTCATCATTGGGAAGAGCTATCATCATGAAAGAGCGTCGCGGCCAGATGTGGAGTGCATTCTTCTCGATGCGAAAGCCACCTTCTTCGGCTGCCGGAATGTACAACTCGATGTAACCGTGACTCAGATAGGACTGGTCGAAATCAAACAGGTCACCGACCATCAAGCTCTGACGAGCCGCTGAATAAGCACCGTCAGCACCGATCACCAGATCTGCAGTCGCTTCGATGCAGCTCTCATCTCGATCATCGATGAAGGAGACGGTCCCGGTTTCAGAATCGATGGCTGTACATCTGCGATGGAAATGAAGCTGGACCGCCGATTCCTGATCGGCCTCCTCGATCAGCATCTGGTTCAATCCGCCACGCGAAATACTGTAGATGTTCTCGTCAGGGTTGGCGGAGTAGGGCTGAAAGGCCTGTGACCGATCCACGCCATGCATTCGACGACCTCGCATCGGCACTGCCATTTCAAGGGTACGCTCACGCAGATCAACCCTCTCCAGGGCCGTCAATCCACGCACCGAAATCGCCAGGTTGATACTACGGCCGTGAACCACCTCCGCATCGCGGATATCCCCCCGACGCTCGTAGAGATCGACCCGATGACCATCACGAGCCAGCGCCAGCGCTGCCAGCGCGCCCGTTAGCCCTCCCCCGACAATGATGACGGAGCGAGATGACATGTCAGTCGCCCCCCCGACCCATCTCCACCTGAGCTTGCTGTTGCAGAACCTCGGCGAAACGATGGATCTCCTCGAAGGTGTTGTAGAGAGGTGTCGGCGCGATCCTGACCACATCCGGAGGACGGAAATCGGTAACGATGCCAGCTTCTCCCAGAGATGTCTGCAACGCCCTCGCATCACCGAGCACCCGGATGGAAATCTGGGCTCCGCGTCGGTGAGCTTCACGCGGAGTGATGATCTCGTAATGACTCGATCCGATCGCCTCGATCCGTTGCTCGAGATATCCGGTCAGTCGGATGGACCGCTCTCTCAGAGCTCCGATGCCGGCCTTGTCAAAGAGCTCCAGGGAAGAATGAAGTGGCGCCATCGAGAAGATGGGTGGATTGGAAACCTGCCAGCCTTCGGCACCCGGCTGGGCGATGAACTCGGGGTTTTCATCCATGCGAAATCTTGTCGCGGGATCGTTGCCCCACCAGCCGGCGAGGCGGACCAGATCCTGATTGTTGGCATGTCGTTCATGAACGAAAGCACCGGCCACGGCTCCGGGTCCGGAGTTGCCATACTTGTAGGTACACCACGATGCAAAATCGACTCCATGATCGTGCAACTTGAGATCGAGATTGCCAGCGGCATGGGCCAGATCGAGGCCGAGGGGGATGCCGTGTTCCTGGCATCTAGCTGCAATCGCTTCGATGTCATAAGCCTGACCGGTGTAGTAATTGACACCGGCGAACATCGTCAGGGCCAGTTCGTCACGGTGCTCATCGATCGCCGCGAGAATGTCCTCGTCTCGTAGACAGCTTTCCCCTTCGCGCGGCTCCAGTACCACCATCGTCTGATCCGGATCGAGCCGATGCCAGCGCGCCTGAGACCTCAGAGCATAGGTATCGGAGGGGAAACAGGGTGAATCGGAGAGGATCTTGGTGCGGTTCGATTCGGGTCGGTAAAATGACGCCATCAGAAAATGGAGGTTGGCGGTCAGGGTGTTCATGTACACCACCTCGACCGGCCTGGCACCTACCAATCTCGACCCACGTTCGCGGAAGGACTCGTGATACGGCAACCATGGGCGCCTGCCCTCCAGGTGACCTGCCACGGCCAGGTCGCGCCAGTCTTCCAGTTCTGCGGTCACATCATCGAAAGCGGCCTTCGGCATCAACCCCAGCGAGTTCCCACAGAAGTAGATGAGTTCATCACCACCGGCATCGACGGGAATATGGAACTCCTGTCGAAAAATTCCAAGTGGGTCATTTTCGTCGCGAGCGATGGCATCCTGCTGGCTCATCGAATTTTCATCCATCATCAACTGGCTCCCGTCGCATCGCTCTGAAACACGGAAGACTCCACGCCAAGAAACTCCAGTGCGGTGCCTGCAAGCAATCGTTGCTTCTGTTCGGAGCTGAGAGACTCCATCCCCTCGATCAGACGACCGGGGTGATCTTCACCCAGCGGAAATGGATAGTCGGTGCCCAGCGCAAGCCGATCGACCCCAAAGATGTCGATAACAAAATTCAAGGCGGGAGCATCGTGTACCAGCGTATCGACATAAAACCGATCCGTGTATTCGCGTGGCGATTTGCAACCATTGACACCACACAGATCGGGCCGGGCATGAAACCCCTTTTCGATCCGTGCCAGCGTGCCTGGAAAAGAGCCGCCGCCATGGGCAAAACAGATCTTCAGATCGGGCAGACGATCGAGAACGCCACCGAAGATGACCGAGCAAATCGCCTGACAGGTTTCCGCAGGCATGCCAACCAGCCACGGCAGGAAGTAGGATCCGAGCCGATCAGCTCCAAGCATGTCCCAGGGATGTATGAAGAGAGACGCTCCCAGCGACTGTGCTCGTTCAAAAAATGGAAAAAGCTCCGGAGCATCCAGGTTCCACGGGCCACAGTGAGTCCCGATCTGGAGTCCAGGAAATCCGAGATCCTGAACACATCTCTCCATCTCCTCGATGGCGAGGTCTGGATCCTGAAGGGGCACCATCCCCAATCCGATGAACCGATCGGGTCGCTCTCTCACAACTTCAGCGATGTGATCATTGAGCATCCGTGACAGATCGAGAGCATCTTTTGGCTTTGCCCAGTAACTGAACATCACCGGGACGGTCGAAAGTGCCTGTACATCCACTCCGTCACGATCACAGTCTTCGAGACGCCGTGACGGGCTCCAGCAACGATCATCCACCTCACGGAAGAACTTGCCTTCTTTCCACAATCGAGCACAGCAAGGCGCATGATGTTCGATGCTGACGAATCCCTCGTAACCGTAGCGTTCGGCAAGATCGGGCCACTGCTGGGGCAAGATGTGGGTGTGCAGGTCTATCTTCAGTGACAATGAGCCCTCCCCCCGAACGAAATCAGTCGGCACTACTGGCTGCAGGCTGGACCACCGCCCCGCAGTTCGAGCAGGTTCGGTTGGCCTCATCCGACCAGAAATTCTCCATCAGAGGTTTCAGCTGGGCAACGATGTCGACCAGATGGAACTGGGAATGGAACACCTGATGATCGCAATCCTCGCAATAAACGACGAACTGGTCTTCCATCGTTTCAGGGCGCTTTCTCTCGACCACCATTCCAACGGTGTTGGCACCTCTTTGTGGAGAATGAGGAATCCCTGGTGGCAATAGCATCACATCGCCTTCTCGAATCTGGATATCCCGATACTCCCCGTCCTCTTTGACCCGAAGAACGATATCCCCTTCAAGCTGGTGGAAAAATTCCTCCGTCTGATTGATATGAAAGTCTTTTCGCTTGTTGGGACCACCGACAATCATCACTATGAAGTCGGTATTTTCCCAGACCACCTGATTGCCAACTGGTGGCTTCAGGAGATGGCGATGCTCTTCAATCCATTCCTTGAGTGAGAATGCATTCAGAGTGGACATCTTGGTGCCTCCTTATCGGGTCAAAGCAATGATCAAGGAAAAGTGACCCTGTACGACCCACTTTCTGAGGAATACCCTAATCCGTGTAGGGTGCTGCGGCAACGCATCCACCGGCAACCAGTAATGTAACAATAAGAGGAATTCGACCGATGATTGTTGAAGAAGCAACCTTCCTTCCTTCTGATTTCGAACGATTCAGTGAGAATGCCCAGACCGATCCCGAGTTCAATGACGCGAGACTAGAGGTCCGAAGAAAACTGGATCAACTCGGCAAGCATGGCGCACAAACCCTCTCGAAATCTCCCTATCTGCTGGTTTCTCGAGCCAGCCTGCATCACCCTCATAAATTTAACGACTTCCGCATCGCAAGCCAACGCGTTTACCTGTCACGGGGCGACAAGGAACGAGCTCAATTGCAGCAGCTCCTCGGACAGGAGATCGGCCAGGATCTCGATTCCGATTACATGCACACGATGCTCGTTCTGGAGATCGATCAGGAAGGGCTGACATTCGCCCTGCGTATCCATCAGAATGCCTGGTGGGATGGAGAAAATCTGAATCGACAACTCGCCGATGAAGATACTCGCCCCTCCATCGCCTCAACGCTTCAGCCACTGGAGGGTTACCGCCTGCGGATTCACGATCATCGCAGTTCTCGCGATTGCACCGAGATCGATGATCTGGAGTTACTGGAAATCCAGAAGCACTACACTCCTGGCGATCATTGGCTGCATGTCGAACGAAAATTCGCCCGGAATGATCTGTTCGTCTCTTCCGGTGGCTTCTCGCAGCGGGTGATTTCGGAGTGGAAACGGCTGCTCCCGGCTTACAGAGCTTTCTGCTGGCATCCAACCAACGATCACCTGTTCTCCTGAAAACATCGGACCTGCCTCCCCTCGACCCTCTGATCGGTGACCTCTGGATGGAGTGATGGCGACTCCAGCGGTACACTGAGCCAGGAAAAGAGGAGGATCTAACTGTGCTTGTCAGTCTGCTTGTACCTCTTCTTCTGTGCGGGACGCTGGGATCGGTGACAGCTGATCATTCTGCCGAAAACACGCCCGGTTTTGCCTCGGAAGTACGCCCGATTCTTTCCCGTCAGTGCCTTCCCTGTCACGGGCCCGATACGAAGACGCGCAAGGCAGACCTGCGCCTCGATCGTCGAGAAGGGCTACTGAGGGTCGTGCAGCCGGGAAACGCAGCCGATAGCGAGCTGATCCAGCGCATCACCACCACCGATCTCGGCGATCGCATGCCTCCTCCGGATCACGCCGAGTCTCTTTCGGATGCGGAAATCTCAACCCTGACTCGCTGGATCTCCGGCGGCGCTTCCTGGCAAAAACACTGGGCCTTCCAGATCCCGCAATTGTCGGAGATTCCCGACCACGGCAGTTCAGAAAATCCCATCGATGCTTTCATCGCCGAGAAGATCGCAACTGCAGGGCTCGAGGCAAATGGTCCAGCCTCGCCCCGGACACTGATCCGTAGAGTTCATCTCGACCTGATCGGACTCCCTCCCACTCCAGATCGGGTCGCCCGATTTGTTGCAGATCATGAGAAGGATCGCGAGGGTGCCTGGCTACAACTGGTTGAAGAACTGCTCGCATCCGAATCCTTCGGCGAAAGGTGGGCGAGTATCTGGCTCGATCTGGCCCGCTATGCAGACACCAAGGGATATGAGCAGGATGGCAACCGCAACATCTGGCCATGGCGCGACTGGGTGATCCAGGCCTTTGATCGAGATCTTCCCTTCGATCAGTTCACCATCGAACAGCTCGCCGGAGATCTCATCGATTCACCGGAAGAATCAACCCGTCTTGCGACAGCGTTCCATCGCAACACCATGACCAATGACGAGGGTGGAACTCAGAATGAGGAGTTCCGGGTCGCAGCGGTGGTCGATCGCGTCAACACCACGATGCAGGTGTGGCAAGGACTGACGGCTGGATGTGCTCAGTGTCACGATCACAAGTACGACCCGCTGTCACAGAAGGAGTACTACCAGTTCTACGACTTCTTCAATCAGAGTGCCGATGCCGATCGCAACAATGAACACCCTGTGCTCTCGATACTCGGTATCTCTGACAAGGAACTACTGATCCCCGCCAGACAACGGGTGGAAGAGACATTATCCGTTCTCGATGAAACAGCCAGGGCACTGGAGATCCCCGAGCCGGACCCCGCCGAGCTGGATTCCTCCGCCCTCGATGTCATCGCCTTCAACGGCCACATGCCTGCTCTATGTCAGGAGCTGGTCGATGGACGTCAGGAATCCTGGCCATGGGTGGCTGCGCCGGAGGATGCTCCGGAAGGAATCGACCAGGTGATTCGCCAGGTTGCTCCTGCAGGGCAAACACGTCAGGTGTATTTCGAACGATCTCTCCATCCGCATATCGTCACCGAGGGCGACCGCTACCTCATCGATGCTCGCATTCTGGAAGCCCCGGAGTCGATGCTCCTGCAGGTCCGGCTCGACGACGATACGGTGTGGGAGCATCGTGCCTACTGGGGTACCACTTCCTTCGGCCACGGCACCGATGGCACTCCGTCTCTGCTTCATCACGGTGATCTCCCTATCACCGGTGAATGGGTCCGGTTGGAGGTCGCTGCATCAAAAATTGGACTCGAGGCTGGAACTACGGTGGTCGGGGTCGCCATGACCCAGATCGGCGGCAAGATCGAGTGGGGCGGAGTCCGCAGGGACAGCACCCGACACACGGAAAGAGACGATCTCCTGGGGTACCAGTCCTTCCTCGATCGCTGGAGTGAAAATCCATCGGATCTGTTCGACGCGTCGATCCGGGAGGCACTGGTGGCAAGCCAGGATCAGACCGACAGCAACGAGAAGCTCGAAACGTGGTGGAAAAAAACGCTCTCAACTGCCGGGAAGCGGTTACTGGAGCCGCAACTACAGGCTCATGACCAGGCCCTGAAGGAACAGAACCGCATCGAGGCGAAAGCCGTCCCGGTACCGGTGATGGTCGATCTTGCCAACGATCAGGCACGATCAACTCACATCCTGAATCGTGGCTCCTACCTGGTTCCTGGCGATGAAGTTACTGCTGAAGTTCCGCAGTTCCTTCCTCCGATGGATCCGAACACTCCGCGGCACCGACTGTCGCTAGCTCACTGGCTGCTGTCCGCGGAAAATCCACTGACCGCACGAGTTCACGTCAACCGGGTCTGGGAACAACTTTTCGGGACCGGGCTGGTCGAAACTCTGGAAGATTTCGGTACCCAGGGAGCTTTACCCTCCCACCCGGAATTACTCGACTGGTTGGCCATCACGTGGCAACAAGAAGATCGCTGGAGTCACAAGGCACTGCTTCGTCGCATCGTCACCAGCGAAACCTACCGCAGAAGTTCTCGCAGTAGTGCTAACCAGCGACAGATTGATCCCGAAAATCGGTTACTCAGCCGAGCTACACGAATCCGGCTGGCCGCCGAGATCGTCAGGGATCAGGCCCTCTCCATCGGTGGAATCCTGTCGCCCAAGAAGTTCGGTCCTCCTGTTTTCCCGCCGCAACCGGAAGGGATCTGGCAGGTGGTCTACAACGGCGCGGGATGGCGAGAAAGTGAAGGAGAGGATCGTGTCCGACGCAGTCTCTACACCTTCTTCCGCAGAACCGCCCCTTATCCGACGATGCTGACCTTTGATGCACCGAGCCGGGATGTTTGCCAATCGAGGAGAATCCGGACCAATACTCCTCTGCAAGCTCTCGTGATGCTGAACGATCCGGTTGTGATCGAAGCAGCAGCCGGGTTAGCCCGGATTTCACTCGATCACTCGAGTCAGCTCACTGAATCCATCGCTCACGCCTTCGAACGCGCTACCTGTCGGCCCCCATCCGCTCAGGAGCTCGATCACCTGGTCCAGCTTTCGCACCAGCAACAACAGACTTTTGAACTGGACCCGGAAGCGGCCAGGCTGTTTCTGGAGAGTGGTCGATGGACCCTTGAAGAGGTGAAGCTACACCCGAGGGCGGCGACCTTGATGCTCATCGCCAATGTATTGATGAACCTGGATGAAATCCTGGTGAGAGGTTGAAGATGGACCCACGATCTCAGCTCTTTCTTGAGGGTCATCAGGAAATGACTCGCCGATGGTTTCTCGGCCAAGTTGGGCTCGGCATCGGCGGGTTGGCATTCTCGTCCTTGATGGGAGATCAGGGTGCTCTGGCAAGCTCATCGCTACCAGATCTCTCCACCCCACACTTCGCACCGAAAGCGCGCCGGATCATCTGTCTTCACATGGCGGGATCTCCTCCGCAGCAAGATCTGTTCGATCCAAAGCCGCTCCTCGAAGAACTGGACGGACAACCATGCCCCGATGACTTTCTCGACGGTGTGATCTTCCCCTTCATCAAAGGGCATCCGAAGATCCTGGCCAGTCCCTACAAGTTCCAGCGACATGGATCTTGCGGTATGGAGATTTCCGAACTGATGCCGCACCTCGGGGGAGTCGCCGACGAGATCTGCTTGATCCGTTCGATGTACACCGAGCAGTTCAATCACGCTCCGGCTCAACTCTTCATTTACAGTGGATCCTCTCGCTTTGGCCGCCCATCGATGGGCTCGTGGCTCACCTGGGGACTGGGCAGCATGAATGAGGATCTTCCCTCCTTTGTCGTGCTGGTTTCGGGAGACAAGACCCCCAGTGCCGGCAAGAGTGTCTGGGGATCTGGTTTCTTGCCGTCAGTTCATCAGGGCGTTCAATGTCGGACCAGTGGTGATCCAGTGCTGTACCTTGGCAACCCACCCGGTCTTGATCGTGACAGCCGAAGACGTTCCGTCGACACCATCCAGCAACTGGATCGCATCGCTGCAGAGAAAGACGGTGACCCGGAGACGATTGCCCGCATCAAGCAGTATGAACTTGCATTTCGCATGCAAACCTCGGTCCCACAGGTGATGGATATCTCTCGCGAAAAACAATCCACTCTCGATGATTACGGAGCCGAGCCGGGCAAGTCTTCCTTCGCCAACAATTGCCTGCTGGCACGTCGGCTCATCGAACAAGATGTTCGATTCGTACAGCTCTTTGACTGGGGCTGGGATACCCATGGAACCGCACCTCACGACGACATCATCACTCAGCTACCCAAGAAGTGTGGTGAGTCCGACAAACCTGTCGCTGCCCTCATCCGGGACCTACGTCAACGTGGACTTCTCGATGATACGTTGATCATCTGGACCGGTGAATTCGGGCGTACTGCCATGAACGAGGAAAGAAATGGCTCCAAGTTCCTGGGAAGAGATCATCATCCGCATTGTTACTCGATGTGGATGGCTGGTGGCGGAGTCAAAAAAGGGTACGTCCATGGTGAGACCGATGAACTCGGGTATCGGATCGCCAGGGATCCGGTTCACGTGCACGACTTACAGGCGACGATTCTACATCTGATGGGGATTGATCACGAGAAGCTGGTCTACCCCTATCAGGGCCGAGATTTTCGTCTCACTGATGTTCACGGGAAACTGGTTCCAGGGATTCTCGCCTAGACGCCGAGCATCCAGCAACTTTCTACAACAGAGCCATCCGTTGCGGGACCAGGTAGCGGGTAGGGTGCACCCGGAGGTGGACCTGCCAGAAACAGATAGCTGAGAGTGCTGATCGAATCCTCGATACCAACAACGCCATCTCCGACATAATCACAAGCCTCGACGCAGAACGGTACGTCACCAAAGGTAAACAGATATTCGAGTGACATGATGGCATCCGCCAGATCAATATCACCGCTGTAATTGCAATCGCCCCTGACGAAACAATGCCCATAGCCCTCAACCTCGAAGGCTCCGATGTCACGCCTGGAACCGAGAGGACGTACAGTCCCATCGATATCCACATCGGGCAAATCCGCAGCCAGAACTGTTCCTTCGTCGATGGCTGCCGAACAAATCCCCGGGTACCCCTCATCATCCAGATCGGCATCGAGCAACAACACCAGCGGATCCACGACATCGCCATCCTGGATGACAACGTGATTGAACAGGTATCCCGACTGAAAACCATCATGTGTCTGGGAGCCGATTGCGGCGGCGTTCCGCGAAAGAATCGTATTAGTGAGAACGGGAGTCGACAAATTTTCGGCGGAGATCCCCCCGCCACTGCCGGCGGTCGTATTGCTATCGAGAGTACAGTGTACCAGCCTTGCCGAAACTCCTTCGATACAGGCCACGCCGCCACCGGCAACCGCAGCGTCATTGCCCATGATCAAACAGTTCTCTAGCAAAGGATCGGCGAACAATCTCAACAGAGCACCGCCCCCTTTGAGACCTGCACTGTTGTCCAGAATGCGATTGCGACGGTAGGTAGAAAAATTCTCAAATGAGTACAAGCCTCCACCATATTCCGAAGCGGTATTGCCCTGGATCAGGCAACCTTCAACATTGACGTCACAAAAATGAGTTACCGCTAACCCGCCACCGAGACGAGCGCTGTTATTGAGGATCTCGACATTGTTCAAATCTGCATCGGAAAACTCATCGATAACACCACCACCACCTGCATCCACTGCACTGTTGCCCTCGATCGTCAGGTCACTGAGGAATGCTGTCGATTCGGTGATGAAAAATCCTCCACCCGATTCAGCGGTGTTCGAGCTGAAGCTACAGTTTGAAAGGGTTACCCACGAGAAATCTGCAGCAAGCCCGCCTCCCCAACCGTAGGAGTTATTGCCACTGAACACACAGCCCGAAATGGTGCTGTTTCCCCCCTTGAGAGAGACCGCGGCCCCCTGATTGGCGAAGTTATCGACAAATAGACAATCGACCATCGTCAGGGAAGAATTCTCGGCATGAACCCCGCCCCCTCGACTGGCACTGTTCCCGGAAAATACGCAATTGTCGATGGTGGGCTGACCCTCGGTCACCAGAACCGCACCGCCACAAATCGCCAGCGGAAGACCACATGAGGTGCCAAATCCGTTTTGCAGGGTGAATCCGGACAATCTTGCCCCATCCCCCACCGAATCGATCAGCACGATGCTATCGAGAACACCGGAGCCATCGAGGAAAGTGACAGAAGGCCCCTCCTCCCCGATCAATTCGACCTGTTTTCCCAGATAGCCAACCGGACCGGGATAGGTTCCCGGGGCGACCAGAATCCGGTCGCCATTGAGTGCCGCATCCATGGCAGCGGAGATGGTCGGATAGGAGGTAGGAACCAGTCGATCCGCGCCCTGCAACTGGTGCGAAAAAATCACCAGTAGGAACGAACACCATAAGAGAGTAGAAGTCTGCCGCGCCATCTCTAGCTCCTCAGGGACAGACCGGACATGCCGGGGATGCAACTATGCAATCCAGCGCATCAAGATCTGGGAAGCTCTCCAGTCCACAATCCGGGAATGGGAAGGGTGGAGCCACCCCGATTCCAAAAACATAGAAGACCAGATAAACCGCATCGGTGATGTTGATCAATCCATCGTTGTCCCCATCTGCCGCATCCGGACAGGGCGGCTCGGGGCCATTCAGAAACAGATAATTCAGCATGTAGATTGGATCGCCCACATCGACTAATCCATCATTATTGACATCTCCACGGAGGAATAATGCATAAGCGGGAACACAGACTTGACCGTCCTGGAATTCAGCCGGTGTAATCGATTCATTGCCGATGACTACCTTGTTGGAAAGAACCACATTTCCATTGCCATTGATGTTGTCGCAAAACTGAACCGAATAGCACTGGAAACAATCCACATCCTCGGGAGCAAAAAAGTCAAACCGGCCAATCTCCTGGGGAAGAAAGGTAGGAGGTGCGGTTTGGCCGTCAAAAGGAGGTAGAAAATCAATCAGGATCCCGACCACGATTTCCCGGCCGTCTCCGTCTGCCTCATCGTTGTCAAACTGGGCGTTCACGTACTCGGCACCGACGATATCAAGGACCGTCCCGTCGATGCTGTAGGTCCCGGGAAGGGCCACCAGCGGTTCCTCAAAGCAGGCGGTGAGGGTAAATCCCTGGACGTTGCTGGAGGGGTCGCTGTAGAAGAAAGAGAACCTTTCAACACCCCCAGGTTGAATCCTCACGGTCGGGTTCTCGAAAGAGAGCCCATCCGCCTTTCCTAACATCAGCACGGTATCATCGACCGCCAGAGACTGATCTGCAGAGCCGATCAGCACCAGAAGGGCTAAAATTAGCAAATTCAGCCGATTCATCCTCACTCCTCACTCCTGAGTTCCCGCAAGGTTCATCCGGATCTCAAGATAGACAGGACGAAATATGCGGAATTTAGTGATACTCAGTTATATTAACTGCCTTACCGGTCGTTCCGCAATATACAGATTAAAAAGAAATAGGTCCCACAGCTGAAATTCGGCCTGTTTCGTCTCATTTACAACAGGAACAGTGCGGCTGGACGGGGATTTCAATCTCCCGGAAAGTGGCGTGAAGCGCATCGATCAGCAGCAGCCGCCCCCGGAGGGTGGTGCCCTCTCCCAGCAATAGCTTGATGACTTCAGAAGACTGAATCGTGCCGACAATGCCTGGAATTACGCCCAGAACTCCTGCTTCGGCGCAACTGGCGCAGCTGCCTTCCGGCGGAGCGATCGGATGAAGACAGCGCAGACACGGTCCTGATCGAGCCGGATCGAATACCGTCACTTGCCCTTCGAAGCGATATACACTGCCGTGTACCGTCGGAACCCCTTGCTTGACACACTCATCACTCACCAGGAATCTTGTATAGAAGTTGTCAGCTCCATCGATCACAACGTCATGATCGGCCACCAGATCGGTGACGTTTTCATCGACCACTCGCTGCTCTACCGCCTCGATTTGAATCGTCGGATTGAGCGCTTTCAGGGTCCTGACGGCAACCAGCGCCTTCCCCTGACCGATCTCGTCGGTGCGATAGAGCACCTGACGCTGCAAATTGGAAAGCTCCACCACATCGTCATCAGCAATCGTGATTTTTCCGACCCCTGCAGCGGCCAGGTAGAGCGCCGCAGGTGAACCCAGTCCCCCTCCCCCGACCAGCAGAACGCTACCGGCAAGCAGTCGTTCCTGGCCCTCGGATCCAACCTCGGGAATCGTCAGATGTCGGGCATAGCGCTGCCGATCTTCGGCACCGAGACGCTCCTCAGCCGGCTCCAATGCCACCGGAAGCTGTAGAGCGGACCAGGCCTCGAATCCACCCCGTAAGGAAGTGGCGCGATCCCACCCCTGGTCTCGTAACCACAGCACGGCTTGATGGGAACGAATCCCTTTCTGGCAGTAAACCACCACCGCACTGTTCTTGTCGAATAACTGCTCCATCTGACCCGGCAACTGCGCAAGCGGCACATGAACCGCTTCCGGCAGGATTCCCGCGACCAGTTCAGACGCTTCCCGGACATCGACCAACCTGGCTGTCGGCTCCTCTTTGAGCCACTCTCCCACCTCGGCTGAATCCATCTCCAGCGGCACCGAATCAGACGGCATTCGATTCATCGACAACTCCCAGGGGCACCCGATGGAGCTCGCGGCACCCACTCTTCACTTCGTTCTGCGCAAAATCGGACTATCACCTCTCCATCGGTCTACACCGAGGAGGCACCACCGGGAAGAGGCGTTCCGAGTAGATGATGCGAAAAGCACCAGAATACGGGAGAATCGTGGCGGGGCAGGCCCCCTCGGATCGGAGTAAAGTGGATCCAGACCAGATCATGATCGGAACCCGTGCGGTCCCTCCGGCTACAGCTGCGACTCACATCGTGCAGCGTGCTCATGATGCTGGAATCATCGATAAATCGCAGCTGGAAGAACTGATCAGCTGTTTCGGCACCATTCCCAAATATGACGATTGTGGACTCGACCCCGCCGATTCAGAGCGGTTTGTGACCACCACCCTGCAGCTGATTGAAGCTTGCCTCTGTGAGCTCTCGCCCGAACGCAAAGGCTTCGTCAATCCAATCCTCGCAGCTGAACTGGAAAAGCGTAGAAAAATTGAGGGTGGCAAAGACTGGCAATTGAGCACCGTCAATGAAGTGGGCCGTAAAGGAGGCGACCGGCGCTTTACCTTTGGTCAGGTCAAAGAAAACCCAGACGACCCGGAAGACCCATCATTTTTTGGTGGTGCGTGGATGGCCGATTGTGACGGAGTCAAAAAGAAGGTTGTCTTTGCCATCGTTGCCGATGCGATCCCCGGGAGCGAAGACTGGGTGCCGGTGAACATCGGTTCCGACCATGAAAAGCAAATTGAAGAAGTGGTTCGTGCTCGAGGTGAACGACCCTGGCAACTCCAGGTGAAACCGGACTCTGCACTGGGACACTGGATCGCTACCCTGGCGGGCACTTCCAACATCGGCCAGCACTCGGGCCACATCCCTCTGGGAGTACTGAGTGAAGCAGTGCGTCGAGCTCTCGAACCACGTGGCCTCACTCACCTGTT
The DNA here is from genome assembly GCA_036125855.1 of Planctomycetota bacterium. GTDB lineage: Bacteria > Planctomycetota > UBA8108 > UBA1146 > UBA1146 > UBA1146. Next base: position 191,958 of record JAYZTT010000002.1, on the reverse strand, counting down.
ACTGGGACCGAGTCGGAGGGATCCGCCAACACGCCCCTGGCACACGGGATCTTTCCTGCGCAGGGTCGGGGACAGTTTCGATTTCGAGTGGAAGGGCTACGCCATCGAAACTCGAAGGAATGCCCTGGTCGAAGCTCGCTGCACCATCGGAATTCGAGGAAAAATCCTCGGAATACTGGAATCCTGATCTCGTTCCGGTCGTTTTCAATAAAACTCCCCAGCCTTGCCTGGTGCGGTAGAGCGCCTAGGATGGGTTGCGAAGTGGGATTACCCATCCCACATGCCTACTGGACCCAGTCCCACCGGACCCTATCGGAGGTGCCATGGCCCCCAGGATCCTACCCGGAATCCTTCTCGCGCTACTGACCCTGTTTCTCGCTCCCCTCTTCCCCCATCAGCTGAAAGGTTCTGAAGCCAGCGCCGGTGTCAGTGCCGATGCAAATGCCAGTGATGAGGATCTGGAAGTACCGGGGCTGCCGATCTCCGAAGAGCTACGGGATGCTCTGTTCGCCAGCTCCACCGAGGATGCGCTCAGATTGCTCGATGGCCTCGAAAAAGACCAGTCCGGGCGGATCGACGACTGGTCGATATTCCGCGCCGATGTACTGGAAAGGGCAGAGCGTTACGACGAGGCAGCTCAGGTCCTGGAAAAACTGGAGATGTCTTTTCCGGAGAGCCCCTGGTTACACAAGGCGCGTCTTCGACGCAGTTCCATCTTGATGAAGATGGAACGCTTCGGCGAAGCTCAGAAGATCATCGAGGAAGAAACCACCCGGTTACGTGGTGGCGACCGAATCGGCGAACTGACCCTGGCACTACTAGAAGTTGCGGATCGCATCTCTGCCGATCCGGACCCAACCGCAGCTGATCCAAAGACGCCGCAATATCAACGAGCACGCCAGCTCTACCAGCAAGCATCGCAATTGCAGCCTCCCACGATGTTGCTTGAACGTGCCCTGTATGGAGCCGTGAGGTGTTCGGTTCGTATCAGCAAGACATCCCGTCAGGTGATAGAGGATGCCGATCGCTATCTGGCCCGGTTCGATCCTCGTCAGGACCATGAAGATGTAGGTGAGCAGCTCTTTCTGGTACTTCTCGACAAAGCACGTGCCTCAGGAATTACTTCACGCAGATCGCTGCAGGATCTCATCGCCGTCATCGAGGAAGCGCTCGCTGCAAAGGAACCGTGGGGAGATCAATTCCAGGGGGAATCTGGAGCACCTCTACAGCAGGTCAGAGCCGATGCCCTTCTGGCAATTGTCGATACATACAGCTCAACCGATCTGAGGGTATCTGCCCTGCGAAGATTTATCGAAGAAGCTCCTGATCACAAGCAACGAATCAGATCCGGCTTTCGCATCGGTGAACTCCTGAGAGATGATGGACAGTCAGAGGCAGCTCTCAGCCAGTGGAGCTCCTTCATCGATGAAGAAATCGAGGGAGATGAGGCGCTGCTGGAGCGATTGAGACGAAAGGCCATCTTCAATAGCGGTCAACTTCTTCAGCAGATGAAGAAATTCAAGGAAGCCAGGGATACATTCGTCGAGTACAGCCGCCGCGCTCCTGATGGTCCCGATTGGTCCGCAGCGCAGGAATCGATCATCGTTATCGATGCAAAGACCGGCGAACAGCTACTGGCCGATTCTCGCTGGGCCGAAGGACGCACGGCCATCGCCGAATTTGCCGGGCTCTATCCACTCGATCGACGTACACGCCCACTGCTTCTGAGAAGTGCTCACTCTCATGGCGCAGAAGCCCGGAAATTACTCGAGGACGACCCTGAAAACTCGAAAGATGAAGAACTCCGATCGAGGGCCAACGAACTGTACGAACAGACGATTTCAGACCTGAAACGAATTATCGGGAAGTATCCCGACACCAGGGAGGGAAATCGTGCGCGACTCGATATCGCCAAGATCCTCGAATCCGATCTATTGCAGCTCGAAGAGGCGGTGATCGCCTACAAGGATTGCTTTGGTACTCCCTCGGAATCGGAAGCACGTCGGCGATTGCAAACACTGACCGAGAAACACCTCCATATCGAGACTGAGCAACTCCATCGTTCCAACCAACCTGCCAGCTTCGCTCTCGATACCCGGAACATCGAGAAGGTCGATGTCAGTATTTATCCCATCGACATCGAGGCTTACTTTCGCAAATACCATTCGCGTAATCGGATCGAACAACTCGATCTCGACCTCATCGATCCATGGAAAACGATGGAAGTGGAAGTCGAGAACTACGCCAAGTATCGGCCCTGTCATCAACTGGTAGAACTGCCATGCGAGGGGTCCGGAACCTGGGCGGTCACGGTCGCTTCGGAAAAAATGAGCAGCACCACTCTGGTCGTGCGTACCGATATCGACATCATCGTCAAGGCAGGCCAGCATGAGATACTGGTTTATGCCCAGGACATGCTCACCGGCAAATCAGCAGAAGGAGTCGAGGTTCTGATCGCGATTCCCGATCCTGACAATCAGACTGCGATCCAGAAAGTGACGACAGGCTCCGACGGTACCGCTCAGTACAAGGCCACCTCTCAGGATTCGATGGCAAACGTCAAGGTTCTGGCGATGCGTGGACTGGATACGGCAGTCACTGGAATGGACCTGCAACACACCACCGGCCATACCGGTATCTCTCCTCGTGGCCAATTTCTCACCGATCGTGCCACCTACCGGCCGGGGGAAACGGTTTTCTGGCGTGCCGTGGTCAGGGATGTCATCGACGGTAGCTGGCACAATCCAGCGGGACTGGATGGCAGAATTTCCCTCATCACTCCGAGTGGAATCACCGTCATCGAGGAAATCGATGTCTTCAGCGACGCAGGAACTGTCAACGGCTCCTACTCTCTGCCGCTGGAAGCCCCAACCGGGGATTGGACCATCCGGGTCAATAGCCCCAGGGGAATCACTCATCAGCAAATCTTCATCGTCGAAGAATTCTCTCCTCTGACTGTGGATCTGAAAATCGAACCAAGAAGATTGGTCTACACCCGCGGTGAAATTGTCGAAGCAACGGTTTCGGCAATGACCTGGTACGGGGAACCGATGGCCGGATCCAATGTCGATGTCATCTTTCCAGATGGTCGAAAGGAACAATTCCTGCTCGATGACTCGGGAAAAGTGGAAATCTCTTTTGACACCCGCGAAGAGTTCGACAACTGGATCAATTTTCAAGTGTACATGCCCGAGCACGAGATCGAGCAGTCCGTTGAAGTGGTCCTGTCAGAGACAACATGGAACCTATCCATCGAAATTCCCAGAGCCAGCGGCGAGTACCTGGTAGGAGAATCCTTACCGATCGTCGTAAAGGCCCTCGATGTTGCAGGGGAACCTGTCGAACGGGATGTCAAACTCAGACTGGTGCGTAGAAACCGTGACAGTGGCCGCTGGATCGAGAATACCCTTACTGAACAGGTGCTCACAACCAGCAGCAACGGTCGTGCTGAAGTCAGAATTCCCCTCGATTCCGCAGGTCGCGCATCCATCGTTGCCGAGGGGACTGACCGTTTCGGCAACCGCGTCTCGAGCCGTGTGGCATTGACGATTTCCGGTGACGACGAACAGCGGGGCCTGATCTGGCTTGTCGAAAAAACGAGTCTGGATGTTGGAGAATCTATCAAGCTAGACCTCCAGAACACGCGCAAGAAGAGCCCAGCTCTTCTGACAATCATCGGAAGAAAGATCCTCGAATATCGTGTCGTCGACCTGGCAGCCGGAAAGAACTCGATCGATATCGCAGTGAACCCACAGATGTATCCAGAAGTTTCTGTCGATATTTCCATGATGGAAAATCGCAAACTTCATCAAACTCAAACCAACTTCCGTGTGCGGAAACAACTTCTGTTGGAGGTGGTCGCACCCGAAAAGCCAGTGACCCCGGGGACCGATTTGACCCTGGAAGTGTTCACCAGAAATCTTCAGGGCAAGCCGGTCTCTGCCGAAATTGCGCTGGCGGTCGTGGATGAGGCAGTCGACGGTCTTTACCCCGGCTGGTTCCAGCCACTCTCCAGCCCACCCCGGAGCTCCGGCTCTAGACTGTCCAACAGCTTTTCAGGCCATGCCATCCTGGCCACTTCGACCTCGTGCACATTTGAGTACCAGGGGATCACCACCCAGATTGCCCAGGAACTGCTCGATGAGAGAACGCGGGAATCTTTGGGAAGTGTGATCGTGGGCATGCCGGGCCAGACAATCAGGGCCGAAATGGAGCCGCAAATGCGGTCCCTCAGCTTGATGGAAAAATCTGTAGAACAGAACGGCATAATGGGTGGAGCCGGGGGAAACGCCGCAGGACGATTCGGATTCCGGCCGAACACTCAGCGAAGCCGACTTGGCAAGTTTGGCGGCATCGATAAAGACGAGGAGAGTGAAGAGCAGCAAGATCAACGTACGTCGGAATCATTTACGGCTCACTGGGAAGGTGCCCTCGTCTCTGATGAAAATGGCAGAGTAGAAATCACCTTCACGGTTCCTCAGCGTAGTACGTCCTGGAAAATCCGCGCCCAGGCCATCGCCAGTGATGATCTATTTGGTGATGCCGAGGCATCTTTCATCGCGCGCGACGACATCGTGATCGATCCGATCTTGCCTTCCAGTGTCATGGAAGGGGATGTCATCGAACCTCGCATCCGGATCGTCAACTCTTCTGACCAGCGCGGTACCGGTACTTTATCGATTCGAATCGGTGGCGGTGATGGTGCCCAGGAGATCAGTACCGATCTGGTGATGGGAGATGGCCTGCAGGAGGTCACACTCGGAACCATCGGGCCGCTCCCGGTTAGTCGGGTACTCCCTGTTGAAGTCACCCTGGAAATCCGTAACGGTGACGAAAACCGCATCATTCGCCAGCAACGGTCGATTCAGGTCCGCCCCTGGGGTCTCTCCGCCAGCGATCGTGCCGGTGGCAACCTGGACACCACCGCAGAAAAGAAACTGAGCCTGCCCGGTGATGGAGAATGGCTCAATCGGAAGTTGCAGATCTGGATTGGCGGCAGCCTCGATCAGATCTTGCTCGATCTTGCTGCTGGTGCTGGCCCCATCTCCATTCGAAAGCAGGGGCACGATACCGCGACTCGTGCGGCTCAACTGCGCGGAAGTCTCGAAGTCGTTTCGATGGTCTCTCGAGGTGATCTCGAGGTCGATCCCCAGAAGTTGAAGATGATTCGCGGCAGGATTGTCTCCCTCATCGGAAAGCTGACGTTGACCCAGCACGATGATGGCGGCTGGAGCTGGGCTGGGGGTGTCTCCGCACCGGAAGCAAGCGCTTCCGCGATGATCGCGCTCGGTCATGCTCGACTGGCTGGCTTCTCGGTTCCCGATGTGGTGTTCCGTCGTGGAGTTCCATCTCTGGAAAGAAACTTCCGTGGCATCGAGCCCAATCGCGACGATCAAAAGGCGCAGATTCTCCACGCACTGGCGATTTGCAACGCTGGCGACTTCGGAGCTGCCAACCGTTTACACCGCGTCAGAGATACACTCTCCAACGCCTCACTCTCTCATCTGGTCTCTTCTCTGGTCGCCATGAAGCGTTCGCCGATGGCTCTGGAAGCCGCCGCTTTATTGCTGTCTCGAAGAAGCACTGACGGATCCTGGAACGGCGGTCCCAATGCTCAGCTCGAGGGCAGCTGGTGCCGTGATCCTTTGATCATCACCGCAATGTGCCTGCATGCCTGCGCAACCGCAGGTCGTCCCGTCAGCGAACTGGCGACCAGTGCCCAGTGGCTCGAAAGTCGTCGTCCCTGGGGGCAAGGTCGTGGGGCCGGAATGGCTCTGGCTGCACTGGCTCGCGTTCAGGGTGATTCAATTCCTTCCGCTCAGAAGTACGAGGTTGAGATTTTCATCGATGGTGAACCGAGACGTCTTCTGACTTCCACCTCGAGCAATACCTCATCCAGTGCTCGGTTCGATCTGGGAACTGGACCAGGCTCCGTCGAAATCCGCCTGATCGGCAAGGGGTCCGGCAAGCCACACTGGGCAGCACTGCTGACAGGACAATCCACCGAATACCCCGAGATCACCGAAGATCGGTTCACCATCAACAAGATGTCCTATCTCCGCTCCAAACCGCGTCAGGACGGCCGTGAGCTCCCCATCGGTTTCTCTGTAACTCGTAACCCCGACAGAACATGGCAAAACCATGTGAAACAACTGCCACTGGGTTCCAGCACCGATGTGGTTCTTTCCGTGAAAAACCGTGATCGTGATTCACGAGACCGCTATCACCATGAACACCTTCAGATCGACATCACCATACCTTCGGGAATGAGTTTGCTGGAGAACAGCCTCTCTGGACTGATCGATTCGCACCAGGTCAATGGAAACTCGTTGCGCATCTGGTCCCGCTTCCGCGGTGACTGGAACACCTTTGACGTACAGTACTCGTTGATCGGAACAATTCCGGGCGAGTACCGGGTTGCTCCTCCGGTGATCACCAGTGTTTCGGAGCCATCTCGCATGAGCATCGGCGAAGCCGTAAGCCTGACCGTGCTGACCCGCGGACGTCCTACAGAGGACGTGTATACCGCCACACCCGACGAAATCTACAACCGTGGCCAGTTGCACTGGGAAGAAGGTCGTTGGCGCGAAGCGAGAGAACTGTACACGACACTCTGGGATGAGTATTCCGATCAGCTGAAGCCAAACATCCTCAAGACCGTGGCACGCATCCTGCTGCTGAGTGCCATCGAGGCCGGTGATAACTCTTCGATGGTCTCCTTCTTCGAGGTCCTCAAGGAAAGAGATCCCAACCTCAACATCGACTTCGACGATGTGATTCGCATCGGAGAAGCCTATCGCAGCCTCGGAGAGTACTCGCGCTCGATTCAGGTATTCCACGCCGTGATGCAGGAGACCTTCGGCCGTGATCTCAAGGTTACGGGGGTGCTCCAGGATCAGGATCCGAAAGCATCACTTCAATTGCTGATGCGACTGGTGATGGAATATCCGGATCTTCCAACGGTTCTCGCTGCTGAACAAACTCTCTCCGATCTGGCACTGGCTCGAGCCAAATTCTCCGCGTCAGATCGTGGAGGACTCAGTCGCAAGGAACTGGCTGACTTCGGAATTGACGTTCTTCGTAGGTTCCTGGCGCTCCACGACGACGATCCTACCGCTGCCGACGCGGGACTGAATCTGGTCAGCGCCTTCCTCGATCGGGCAAACTGGAAACAAGCCGCAAACGTATCGAAACTACTGGCGCAGATCTACACGGAGCCGCGTTATGTCGACTCCTTCCGCTACACGCGCGCAGTGGCTCTGTGGTCACTGGGATCGCAAGAAGACGCATTGAAACTGCTGCAGGAGATTGCCGACGCGCGCTACAAGAACCCTGCAGGAGGGACCAGACCGAGTGAAAACCGCGATCTGGCACTCTACATCATCGGTCAGATCCATCATGCCAGCAATCAAACAGACAAGGCCGCCGAATATTACGAACGGGTCGAAAATCTGTTCGAGGATGCCCGTCTCTCCCTGGCGAGGCTGCGCGCCCGAGAACTGCAACTGGAAGAGATCTCCGAGTTTCGGCCAGGTGAAACCGTTTCTCTTGAGTTGAAGTACCGCAATGTTGATCAGGCTGAAGTACTCGCCTATCGCGTTGATTTGATGACCCTGGCACTGAGAGAAAAAGACCTATCCCGGGTCACTGAAGTCAAACTGAGCGGAATCTCACCCACCGTCTCGACCACCGTGGATCTTGGAAAAACAGGTCCTGGAGGTGGAGCCCTTCCAGCGGTGCGCGAGGTGGAACTTCCCATCGAAGAAGTTGGAGCTTACCTGGTCCTGATCAGGGGTGGTGATGTCCACACCTCTGGCCTGGTTCTCATCAATCAGATGCAACTGGTGGTCGGTGACGATGGAAGTCGCATCCGGGTTCAAACGGTCGATCCTGTCGAAGGCTCGCTGATTCCTGAAGTCGAGGTACGGGTCATCGGTTCAGACGGCGTTTCTTCCGGCTCAACGGATCGCCGTGGAATCTTCGCATCCACCGGACAGGCTCTCACATCGACCGTGATCGCACGTCGCGGTAGCGGTGACTACGCATTCCATCGAGGCACAGCTGCTGGCTTCTGGCTCGAACAACGACAGCAAGACTTCTTCGATAGCACACCGGCATCAGATGGTGGTGTCCAGCTGGAGATCCAGGACTACTTCAAGAATGTCCAGCAGTTCAACTCGGACAACCGGATGATCCGTTCCGGTGTCTGGAGTCAAGAGCTGAAGAAGGAGCGCAGAGGCGTTCAGATCAAACAGGCCAGCGACTGATTCCGAGATTCGACGAGTGAGCTGCCATCAATCCGGGCTGGGTGCGCCCTTGATGGTGGCTCCCTCGTCGAGCAATTCGACCATCGCCTGTCCCAGAGCATTTCCCACATCCAGGTAGGTTTCTGCATTGTGGTTATAGTGGTGACCGGCCCCACTTGGTGAAACGGACTTATCACGCCAGAAGGGGCGAGCATCGACCGTCTTCACGTTCCCCTTGAACCGCGAGTAGTTGCCGCGCTCGCCACTCACAGCCAGCTGAGCATTCGCCACCGTGAGTCCGTGCCCGGCTAGCTGATCACCGCCGAAAGCGATGGTCGCCATCACAAACTTCGCCTCAGGTGCACTGAAGTCTTTACGCAGGGTATTGATCAGGTGGACCAGATTCTGCTCGTATCGGCTTGCGTGTGCCGCATTTTGATCCTTGTGCCCCTGCCACCAGACAAAGCCAGCCACTTCGTAGTTACTAGCACCCGGGTAGTAGTCACCGATGTTGGCAAGAATTTTCTTGGCATTGGTGATGTCGTCATCGTACTGCTTGCCGGCATACCAGTTGATCGGAACCGGATCGGTACCCTTGTCCCAGGAAAGAGGAGATTCCTTGTACCCGGCGTAGACCTTCTCCTCGAATTCAAACTGCTCACTCCCTGGAGGAAGCAGATCCCAGCCAAGACTTCGGTTGCCGATGCAGGATTTGAGGAGCAGTACCGGTTCATCAAGAGCGTTCCCCACAACATGACCGAACTGAACCTCTGGACCAACATTTCCCTTGATGGTGAGCCACTCATTTCGCAACGTCGACATATTGCCGTTGCGATGCATCAGCTGGACATATCTGACGTCCTGTCGTTTCGCCCAGTTTTTTTCTGCATCCAGCAGGTGAGTATATTTATCTTCGTTGTGGATCAGGTACTCCAGGGTTCCCTGCTGATCCCTCGGCCCCACTTTCCCAAATCCAAGCATGTTCGACTGCCCCAGCATGATGAAAACCTGTACCGGTTGATCACCTCGATCGATCATCGCTCCAGAGTCAGCGAGAACCGCTTCTGATACAGGTAGCGTCGCAATGACGAGGACAAATAGGAACAGAAATGGAGCAGATCGCATACTTTCTCCTGCCAGGATTCAGGTTTTCAAAATTGTCATTCCGGCGAACACGGGATCACCTATCGAAAGACGTATTCCAGTGCGTCCAGCACCTGTTCCGGTCGATCGACCGTCATCTGCGCCCGCTGGGAGACTTCTTTCAGGGCATGATGCAGGGAAGGATCTCTCACCACAATCAATGGCTTACCCAGAGCGATGGCGATTCCAGCATCCATGGCGGCATTCCACTGGCGAAACTTGTCGCCGAACTGCGCAACCACTGCATCGGATCGCTGCATCAAGATCCGCGTCCTCAAATTATTGACCTGCGATGCAAGCTCGTCGCGCCAGCGGGCACTCTCCTGCTCACCCAGGATCTGCTCGCCGATTCCATCGGAAAGGTCATGCTCATCCTGGGGACCAACAAATTCAACTGCAAGCCCGCGGGCTTCCGCTTGCTGCCTCAATTGATCGCGCCAATCATCATGAATCTGACCGGCAAGATATACCGTCAAGCGCATGCGGTTCCTCCTCGAACGTGTTTCCTACAAAACCATCTCATCAGCGTCGGTGGAAGACGATCCACTCCACCAACATTACCAGTAACGCAGTGGCAAGAAACCATATCCACAGGTGTCTCCGACCCTGGCTCCAGTTCTGGCTTCCCGATACCGCCTCAGCACCTGCCAGTCCAATCGAAGGACGAGGTTCGATGGAACTCTCCAGGGGAGAGAGCAAATTGACGGGAATCCACCGATCCAGCCACACTCCTTGATCTTGATCTGCACGACGCCACTGCATCCTGTGAATTCCCAGCTCATCATCGGCTGGAATTCTCAATACTCCCCCGGGTAACACCGGCACTTCTGTTTCTTTCTCCAGTGTCGGATTCACCAGTCTTGCCTCGGTCACTCCTGGACCCGCAACAACTTCGATCAGCTCGCCACTATGCAGCCCGCTCTCGATACCTCCCCCGATACGAGCCAGATCACGCAGAGCCGCATCGATGAAGAAGGGGAAGGAAGGTGACAACGGCCACGGTGAATCGAGAACATCGAAAGCAACAACGATTCCGCGCAAATCATCAGCGACAAAACGAGCGATGAGTGCACCTTCACGACATTCGGCCAGCATCGTGGTACCTGGCATCGGTGGCAGTGGCCTGGTCGCGATGACGGTGCCGTCAATCGGTCCCAGCTCGCAATATCGCAGAGCAGGATCATCACGACGCCATGACACCAATCTCGGTTGCTCCACCAGCGGAACTTCATCGGGCCAGAACTGGATCGGTCGAGCGCCAAATACCAGATGGCCAGTCCCCAGCGGCAAAGCATCTGGAACCACTCGATCCCAGACCACGACATCGAACTCATCTGCCGCTGTCTCTGGATCCAGCTCGGCTGGATCTTCGATGAACTCAACTTCAACGGAAGGAATCACTGCCAGGGCATCATCGAGCAGTACATTGGGTGCTCCGACACGTGCGATCCGTATCGGACGAGGGGCTGCAGCTACCAGCCAGGCACGATCATCGAGGGACAGGGCATCGCCGCCCTCCGGTTTCCACCTCGCTTCCAGCTGATGGCTACCGGATCCCTTCAGCGCAAAGGAGCGAGTCCAGCGCTCCCCCCCCTCGAGGGTCCTTCTCTCGGTCGATTGGGCGGCCTGACCGTCGAGCAGTAACTCCAGTTCTCCGGCAATTGGATCATCGCCACTGTTACGGACCTCGACCACAACCCGTAGGTCTCCCTCATCGGAAAATTCTCTTCGAGCCGCCAGTGTCACAATTCCTGAGTTTGAAGATTCCTCTCCCACCGGCTCGACGATGACGGGAACCGGAATCGGATCCCCATCCCAGCGAGGGAGAACTCCATCGGTGACGATGAAGATCCGGGCATCGATTTGCGGCGCAAGGGCTTCTTCGCCCGTGGTATCTTCCTCTTCCACCTGTGCAGGAACGATTGAATCTTGCCTGGCAATCGAGAGAGCCAGTTCCAGTGCCTGTGGAAAGGCAGTCAGGCCCGAACTCGGTTGTTGTTGACGCACTGCATCCGAGAGCAGATTCAGATCCGATGTCACCGGGGTCAGTGTTTCCGCCCTGGTGGCAAATCGGATCAAGACAGCTCTTTCTCCGGAGATGTCATCGATGATTTTCAACGCTCTGGCACGAGCCTCTTCAAATCGTTTTTTTCCATCTCTTTCGATGCTATTCATGCTGGCGGAAGCATCGAGAAGGATCAGATTCAGTCTGGAGGAGTATCGTGTCGATCCAAACTCCGGCCTCGCCAGTGCCAGAACCGCCAGAATCACTGCCAGCAGTTGAAGCAACAGGACCAGGTTACGAATCAATCTCTGAAAGGGGGAACGAACCCTCTCATCCTGAAGGGCACGGCTCCACAGCACGGTACTGGGCACGATTGTCTCTGTACGGCGGATCTTCAGAAACCACAGCAGCAGCACCGCCGGCACCAGTAGCAGAAACCAGAGCATCGCCGGGGCAATCCAGCTCATCCGAGCAGCCTCCGTTGCCGTAGCATCTCCAGTACCACCTGATCGAAGGGGATATCAGTGGTCACCTCGACCGGCTGAATCCGATAACGATTACAGACCTGACGGACTTCCTCGCAGAAGTTGTCGAGCACCCGCTGATAAGCATCCAGAACTGCCGATGTAAAACTGACATCAACATGAGAGTCGTTTTCAATATCACGGAGTCGAAGATCTCCCGTCTGAGATGGATTTCTCTCCGATTGTGACAGCACATGAATTAGCCAGCTCTCACCCTGACCACCCGAAATCTGTCTCAATGCATCCTCGAAGCCTGCCGGATCCATCAGATCAGTGACGAGTATTTGCAAGGCTCTCGGTGGAGCTGACGAGGCATGAGCACGAAGGCTTGGCAGCAATGCCGTTGCCTCGCCGGGCTTCACCTGTTCCAGAAGCTGTAGCAATCGCAAGATGGATCGAGTCCCACGCATCGATCCACCGACCGGATGCAATTCACGATCAAAGATCCGAAGATGGACCCGATCTCCAGAAGCGAGAGCAATCGCTCCCAGAGCTGCGGTAACCTGACGGGCATGTCTCCACTTATCCGGTTCACCACAGTTCATCGAACGAGAAGCATCGAGCAAAAGCACGACGTTACGTTCCTCTTCCTCCTCGAACAGCTTGATGAAGAGCTTCTCCAGGCGACCGTAGATATTCCAGTCGAGATGTCGGAGATCATCACCGACCACATAGTCTCTATGATCGGCAAATTCGGTCGAAATACCGCGCCGACGAGACCTTCTCTCGCCGCGCAATTTTCCTCTCACCACAGAACGGGAAATCAGGGCAAGACGACTACAACGTGCCAGGAAATCCTCATCGAGTAGAGGTTCTCCGACATCGTCATGCGCGCTCATGGCCCAGCCGTGCCATCCTCGAACACTTCCCCGACTTGCTCGATGACTGCGGCAATGATCTGTTCAGAGGTGATCCCCTCCGCCTCCCCCTCGAATCCGAGCAGTATCCGGTGGCGCAGGGCGGCTGGTGCGGTCTGGCGAATATCCTCGAAGGCGACGTGGACTCGGCCATCGAGTGCCGCTCGTACCTTCCCCCCCAGTAGCAAGGCCTGGACTCCGCGAGGGCTGGCACCGTAACGAACCCAGCGGGTCACCATTTCGGGCGCTTCTTCCGCAGCAGGATGAGTCGCCAGCAGCATTCGAACGGCGTAGTCCTGAACATGTGAGGCAGCCTCGACATCGCGAACCCTTCTGCGATGAGCAAGAATCGAATCACCCCCGAGTACCGCTGCCACTTCCGTCGACTTTGCCCCGGTCGTTCTCTCCAGGATTTCATTCAATTCGACACGATCGGGAAATGGCACGTGAACCTTGAACAGGAATCGATCCAGCTGCGCCTCGGGGAGTGGGTAGGTTCCATCCATCTCGAGTGGATTCTGGGTCGCCAGCACCATGAACGGCTGATCGAGAACGTGTGTATCGGTACCTACCGTGACCTCTCCTTCTTGCATCGCTTCCAGCAAGGCGGATTGGGTCTTGGGTGTCGCGCGATTGATCTCGTCGGCCAGTACCATCTGGGCGAAGACCGGCCCCTTCTGGAATTGAAAATTCTTTCGACCCGTTTCATCCTCGGTAACGATCCGGGTGCCCGTGATATCCGCAGGCATCAGATCGGGGGTGAACTGAATCCGGGAATAGTCGAGATCAAGACAACCGCTGAGGGTCCTGACCAGCAGTGTCTTTCCGAGACCGGGAACTCCCTCAAGCAGAACGTGCCCACCGGCAAAGAGCGCGATGAGAACCGTTTCGACCACTTCATCCTGACCGACCAGGATCTTTCCCAACTCGGTGCGAACGAGTGCGAAATCTTTGCCGAGATCGGCCAGGTCTTGTTCCAGATCGGGCATCAGCCCTCCTCCCGGGTTCCGCTCCATCGTCACCGAAGTCACCGCTTTCGGCAAGTCCACCTTGTACCGGGCTGAGGGGGCTTCCATCGGCAGTGGCAAGCTCCCCTCCCAAGAACCGACCCACTTCTGCCCCACTCCAGGGCAGCTCCGTGATACACTGCGCGGCTGTTCCAGAATCGTGAGGAGACAACAAGATGATCCGAACCCAGTTCATTCTGACCTTCTGTTTAGTCCCGGCCATCGCAGCTGTCACCATCTGTGGCTGCGGTTCGAGCCCCACTCCACAAAAAGCACCGCGAGCCACTTACGGGAAAAAGCCCCTGGAGGCCCAGCCATTTCAATTGTCTGCCGGTGTCGCTCCAGCGATTGCCCAGGGAGGAACCGCCACATTGGATCGAGCTCCCGAATCCTCGACAGCTCCTGCCGTGGCGAAACTCATCGAAGAAGTAGCGGCTGAGCGTGAGCCAGAACCGGTCGTTGCGACGACACCGGAGGTGATCGAGGAAGAGATCGCCATCCCTGAACCGATCATCGTGGAACCGGTCGTCGTGGATCCAGTCGTCGTGGAAACGGCAGAAATCGAAATCCCCGAGGTGGAAATCGTCGATCCCGATGCCGAACTACCCGGTATCGTGATTGCCGATCCCGCGGAACCCGGGGCGATCGAAATCGTCGAGGTCGAACTGGCCCAAGAGCCGATCATTATCGACGAACCGGAAGTCGTCGAAGATCCGATCCGTTCCGAAGAACCGCTGATCAATGTTGAATTTGAGGACGAGATCGTCACGAACTACGCGGATGAAGCTCACATCTCCGAGACCCTGGATCCCACTCACGTCGACACCCTCATCCTGATGACCGGTCCTGGCAAATTGAACATCCTGAGAGACCCCCATGTCGACAGCATCATCTTTTCTGCCGCTGTGATCGCCAACGGAAAGACACTCGGAAGAGCCCCGGCGCTCTCTTCCGGAGCACGCGTGGTCATCGATCAGACCGCCCTCGGAAGACCCAGAGTTCGAGTGATTGACCCCTCGCAGAGAAATGGCATCGACTACGCTGTCGATCTGACCGTACGCATGCCATTGCTGGAGAAGAAATCGTTTGCTGTCGACATCCAGGACAGCATGGGTGATATCTCCATCTCGGACTTTCAGGGAGAACTCTCCATCACCAGCCTGAGAGGCGGTATCGAGATCAACAACGGCGGTGGGACACTCGAAATCTCCAGCGGCAAGGGGCCCTGTGCCATCACCGGTTTCGAAGGCCCGGTCAAGGTGCGAGATGGAAGTGGCAACTGTTCCATCAGCCAGATTACAGGAGATCTAGAAATATGGGGTCGAGCTGGCTCACTGGAAATTCGGTACATCTCCGGAGTCGTCACCATCATCGATGCTCGAGATGGAGTTACCGTCCAGAGTGTCGAGGGCAACCTCAACCTGTATGCGGTGCCCCTTGCTGACAGTGTCATCGAAGGTGTCTCGGGGTCGGTGGTCTCCAATACCGGAGCTCCCTAGACTCCGTGTTCATCAGCCAGGCAAGAAAAAACCTACCACTCGGATATGAGATGAACGCGCACCCCGCTTCGACGGTGCGCGATCTGCACGCTGCCATCGATGACTACGTCCTGGCCGTGCGCGAAAAGGTCTGCGCCGGTGAACCGTTCGCCATCGCACCGCACATCGGTCAGAGCCTGGCGGGTCAGCTGTCGCGCAAGGGCGTCGCTGAATCGGTCGGTGATCGCCTCCGTGATCTCGATCTGCATCTCTACACCGTCAACGCTTTCCCACTCAAGGATTTTCACGCCAAGCGCGTCAAGGAACAGGTCTACCTGCCCTCCTGGGCTCATGTCGCCCGAGCCAACACCACCTGTCGCATCGCCGATGTGCTGGTCCGGATGGTCCCCGATGCCCGGCACCTGACCATCTCGACCCTCGGGGGAGGATATCGCGCTGCCGGCGACACCCCGGCGATCCATGAGAAGATGGCGGACGGCTACCTGAAGGTGGTCGCGCATCTGGCACGACTCGAGCAACAGACCGGCATCTTCATCGCTCTCAACGCCGAACCGGAACCCGATACCACCTTCGAGTGTGCCGAGGATGTGATCACCTTCTGGAACCAGTACCTGCAACCGCGACTGCCCGATCTGGCTCGCGATCTGCGCTGTCATCCATCGCGCTCCGAAGGTTTGTTGCGACGCCACTGGACCGTCAATCTCGATGCCTGTCACTCGGCAGTCCTGTATCGTTCACCGGTGGAGGACTGGCGACGCCTCGACCGCGCTGGGATTCTCGTCGGTAAGGCTCACATCACCAGCGCCATCGCCTTGCCCAATCCGGGTCGTTCGCCAGCCGCCTATCAGCAGTTGCTGGAGCACATCGAGCCGCGCTACCTCCATCAAAGTGCGGTCAAGATGAAAGATGGAAGCACGGTCCGCCTGTCCGATCTGCCGGAAATCGAACAACAGGATCTATCCAGCATCGCCGAGGTCAGAACCCACTTCCACGTTCCCCTGTCAAAAGCCCGTCATGGCAAGCTGCACACCACCCGCGATGAGGCGCAAGCCCTGTTGAGCGAGGCGCTGTCGCGCAAACAGGATCCACCGCACATCGCGGTCGAGACCTACACCTGGCCAGTGCTGACAGCAGGACTCAAGAAGGCAGAGCAACGCCAGCACCTCATCGATGGCATCGCCGCCGAACTGCGCTGGGCACAGGGTGCCTCGACCCGGGTCAATTCACTGTAAGAAGATCCGACCGTCTCGAAATCGTCCGCAATATCCAAGAAAAGCCTTCGGCCCATCCGTCCGACCCTAGTCGCATTTCGGATTTCAGCGATGGATACGGAACTTCTCTGAGGGAGGAGCGCCAGATGACCCGCTATCTGCAAGACTCAAATCATGAGACCGGACCGATGATACCTGTCACTCTGATCCTGTTGTTGCTCATCCTTTTTCTGGGTGGCCCCGAAATGATGGCGTTGATTTCCAGTACCAGAGCCTGGAATACGCTGAATCCCCAGGAACAACAACTGGTCCTGTCCGAATCCGCCAGGTCACTTCCATCCCTGAACGAGGCTTTACTCAGGGGAATGCCGGTCAACCAGCAGTTCGGTAGCGTAAATCTTGTTCGCACCATCGTGCTCGACGAAGAGCTGGACCTCACCGAACAGAAGTCAATGCTACAGGCGGCTATTTCAGCAGGAGCAGATATTGATATAGCAAGCCCCATCACCAACTCACCATTAGCAGCTGTTTTGATCTCATCCAGGTCAGACTGGAAGGAAACGGCTGAAATGCTGATAGAACTGGGTGCGGATATCGATCGAGCTACGATGGCAAATAACCCCATCTTGTCGTATCTGATCCGGACTGCACCCGATCACAATTCAAGCACATCATTTCACCTTCAACGGTGGTTGCATGAAGGTGACAAGAAGCCAGTTCCTTTCTGGAAGAAAAAAATAGCATGGCTGGTGGAGCAAGGTGATCAGCTGAACCCAAGGGTCTATATCTACGACAAGACCCTGAGCAATGGTCATAGTTTTTTTCACCCATTGATGGGTGCGATTCAGGAAGGGAAGTCCCAGCAACTGATCTCCTTGCTGTTAGAACTCGGAGCGGATCCCAATCTTTCGCAGTACAGCGACGATGAGCCTTTGGGCTCAGATGAAACGCGCCCCGAAGTTACCTCTCCTGTCAGTGAAGCCATTGAGCGGTATCGGTGTCAGCATGGCGTTCAGGTGGTTCAAATGCTCCTTGATGCCGGTGCCGATGTGAATCCGGCAGTGATTCATCCCGAAAATCTGCCGCTGGTCACTGCTGCGAGAGAATGCACTCGTGAAAACTCCGAAATCATGGCGATACTTGTTGCTGCGGGGGCGCTCCCCCAGAATTCGATCCTGGAGATCACCCGGAGAAACAAGGCTCTCCGAGGAACTACTGCACTGGAAGCGCTGGAGAAAGCGGTCGCTGCCGCCGAGATCGAATCGGCTACCGCGAAGCGATGATCAGAGCTCCTCGCCGCAACTGGTGAACGCCATGACGGCGAACATGGTCGCGGCGTGGCTGATGTAGTGCTTACCGTCGCGTTTGGGCGAACGGACAAACCAGCGGCCACTCTCGCGCTGACTCTTTCGTAGCCATTCGAGACCTCGTACCAGCTGGGGATGATCGGCCTCGATCGCGGCCTGGCGAAGAACGAAGATGGAAAAGGCGGTGGCGTAGGCATCGCTGGGTAACTTGTCGGCCTCATCGTCAGGTCGTTTCCACTTTCCGGCTCCGAGATCAACCAGACGCCAGCCACCATCGGGTCGCTGCATCTTGAGTAGTTCCCGACTCCAGATCTTTCGGGCCCCGGAACTGAGCAACCCCCGCAGTTCCTTGGCAGCCCACAACATCATCCCCTTGTGGTGAAGATTCTGCGGTGGATTCTTGCCGAGCCACTTCGCCAGACGCTGCAGTCCCAGTTTCGCCTTGTCGCTACGGCGATAAGATTCCGGCATCATCCCCGCGGCCACCGCTGCCAGCGTCACTCCAAAATGATCATCGCTTTCAAAGGGTGGCCAGCCACACTTGAGCCAGGCACCCCACGCCCCATCTTCATCTTGCAGACTCCACATGTGATCGAGGGCCCTGCGGGTATCGCTGGAGAGTTTCCCCTCGGTAGCCATGTCGCTGATGG
Organism: Planctomycetota bacterium; assembly: GCA_036125855.1. GTDB lineage: Bacteria > Planctomycetota > UBA8108 > UBA1146 > UBA1146 > UBA1146. The sequence goes on along the minus strand of JAYZTT010000002.1, from coordinate 173,509 downwards.
CCAGGAAACAACTGGTCGCAACCAGTCCCTCGACCGCTCCGCGCTGTCCCGAAGGAGCCTTCTTGTCGACCACGTAACGGTTCAGGTAATCCCGGGCGAACCCGCGGGCACGCTGATTTTCAGCGGAATCAGCAGAGACCTGAGATCGTGCGACCAGATAGAGACCATTGGTGTGACAGGTAACGCAGTCTCTGTCCTTTTCCCACTGCAGGGCGGTGGTATCGGCAAAAGACACGGCGCGCTCCAGCGAAAACTGCTCAAGGAGTGGTTCGTCGCCGCGATTGGGGCCGGCTGCCGGCTCATCCTGGAAACCGGAGGAGACCAGTGCCGGCAATATCAAGATCGCCAGGAAAATGAACACCAGTGGTAAGCGATAGTGAACAGACATGGACACATGGTATCCAACCTGCCCGGCTGTTGTCAGATCAGTGTTGCAACTTCTTTTGCATCATCATCACGGGTTTGCCGCGGCTCAGTTTCTGGCCCACCTCGCGGAAACCGTAGTTGTGATGGAAAGCGAGACTACTCTCGTTGCGCGGTTCCAGATTGACCTCACAGACGATGGAAGAAAACTCCTTCGCCCGTGCCCACGCCTCCAGCAAGGCGTAGAACGCCGAGCCGATGCCACGACGCCGAGCGGACTGGTCGATCGCTACACGATCGACGTAGGCGAAATTCTCGAAATAACGACGGAACCACAGGAAGTTGGGGCTGTCGTAATCATCTTCGGGACGCATCGCGACCAGTAACCCGGCCGGACCCTGCTGCTGGTCGACCGGATCGACCACTCGCACCATCGTCGCCACATCGACCAGCGCAGCAAAGTCATCGGAACTGAGGGAACCCACCTCGGGAGCATTCGCCTCGTTCAGACGATGGAGTGCTGCCATATCCTGGTCGTTGGCGGCTCGAATCGGGATCGATGAAACTTCCTGGTTACTATCACCGGCAAAACGTTGCGCCAGATGCTGACTCATCGCCAGCACCGTTTCGGCAGGTATCTGCCTGTCCCGGATGCTGAAGTAATGACACAGTCCACGGTATCGGTCCCTCGGTGTCAGCGAGCCATCGAAGATGCAACCGAGCCCGACAAGATCCTCCGCGATTTGCCGGGAAGATAATCTTCCTCGATAACGGATGAACGCCGGATCGGGTCGCAGTTGCAAACCATCTCGCTTCTCTTCCAGATACCAGTGGCAAGCCGCGGCCCCATCGAGCTGGATTCCCTCCCGGTGGAAACGAGCCAGGGTCTCGACCGCAAGCCTCACCAGTTCGCGGCACCGATGAGGAGAGTGCCGCAAGAAATCGGCCAGAGAATCCTTGCCGGGAATCTGCTCGACGATCAGTTCCTCGCCACTACAGCGCTCGATGAAGAGACTGGCACTAGGCGGTCTGCGCCAGACCGTCTGGAGAACCCGATCACCAAACCAGGAAGCCCTGGGTATGGTGGGCTCGGAATGTAACCAGCCACCGATCCCACCCCGTCCCCTACCCCGCCTTACCTGCAGGGGGCCAGCAGTGTCTACCCGATTACGATATACCTTCTCGACACCGTGCCCGTCTCGCCTGCTGTCGATGGGACTTTGAAGGGCTCGTGAGATGTGACGGCGGCGGCGCTCGATCTCAGACCGTTCTGCTTTCCTCAACGTCTCGGTCAATCTTGTCGGTTCAACGGTAGCCCATTCGACCTCATCCGATTCCCGATCAGGACCACATGCCCACTGTCCATCGATTCCATGAGCACGGGCTCCAAATGCCCAGCCCTCAAGAAAATGGAGGACATCGTCATGTGCTCGAGCAGCACCAAGTGCTCTGACAACCTGCTGTACCATCGCCCGTTGTCGATGCGACGGCACTCCCCAACCGATCCGTGCATCATGAAGATCGATGAGCCAGAGACTCGTGGAGTTCGGGTCGACACCTCTCACCAGAATATTTCCGGTATGGATATCATGGGCATCGATCCCGGAGCGCATCACCCTGGCAAGCCACTGCCCTAGCACTCGTAACATCGCAACCCGTGAGTCGCCCTGGTACCGTTCCAGGTGCTGCGGAAATGATGTGGTATCGAGCAAATAATCGGTGAACACGATGTCGTGATCAGGTTGTCGTTCCAGCGCCACCGGTCGCGCCACCGGAGCACCTCGCTGTTCGGCGCGCATCAGGTTGTTCCACTCCATCGCAGCTCTGCCCCAGCCCAGAAAGCGCCGCAGACGCGCCGTCAGATCGCGCTCTCGATGGATCTTGGCAACAAGAGTCGGTCGGGAAGGTGCCGGGGGAATCCGTAATACCGTTCGATCCTTGCTCGTCTGCAGGATTTCAATTCCGGGAAAACGAAGTAATTCCTGTTGGTGACGTGGAATCCCATCGAGCCAACCGATGCGCCGAGGATGATGATCTACCTTCGAAACGCGAAACTCCGCCAACCTGTCCCCCTTGATCTCGTGGTCGAGACAGAAGAATGGTAACGACTGGATCGGTGATGCCCACCGACGGCTTGACGATGATTAGATTCTGGCACACCCGCAGTGGTTCCCTTTCACCGGGTCGGATACCTTGGACCGGTCCGATGCCGGAGTTCCCTCCGGCGGGCAGACCGCAGTGAGAACCCGCTGACGGGCTCCTCACACTTCAATGAACTCTGGATTACGCCGACAAATGGCCAAACATTCCTTCGATAGCTCACTGCACAAGCTGCCATCCGCGGATGATCGGGAGATCGCTGTCGTGCTCAAAGCCGTGATGCCGGGCGATCCTTCCATCAATGTTGGATCGGTCGACCCGGTGGCAGAAATCATGGCTCTGGCAGATACCGCCGGCTTGCGAGTCGAATCGTCGGTGCTCCAGAAGCGAGATCGCCCTCATCCTGGTACTTATGTCGGCCGCGGAAAGCTGGAGGAGTTGAAAGAGGAGGCGAAGCGAATCGGGGCTCATGTCATCCTGGTCGATGATCCGATCTCACCGGGTCAGGGACGCAACATCGAGGAAGCCACCGAACTGCGAGTCGTCGATCGCGCGGAACTGATCATGGACATCTTCGCTCGCAATGCTCGCTCCCATCAGGCCAAGATCCAGGTCGAGCTGGCCCAGCTACAGTACTTCCAGTCGCGGCTGACGCGGATGTGGACTCACCTGTCGCGGATGGAAGGGGGAGCGGTCGGTACCCGGGGACCGGGTGAAACCCAGCTGGAATCGGACCGCCGCATCATCAGCAAGAAGATCAGCTTTCTCAGGGCACGACTCTCCGAAATCGAGAAGCAGGCCAGAGTTCAGCACAAATCACGTGAAGGTTCGTTTCGCATCGCCCTGGTCGGATACACCAACGCAGGGAAATCCACGATGCTACGCAGGCTGACCGGAGCAGATGTGCTGGTAGAAGATCGACTCTTCTCCACACTGGATACCAGCACTCGCAGGTGGGAACTGGATGTTCCCTTCGACGTACTGCTCTCCGATACGGTCGGTTTCATACGAAAGCTGCCGCACGGGCTGGTCGCGTCATTTCATGCCACCTTGATGGAAGCCAGAGAAGCAGATCTGCTCCTTCATATCATCGATGCTTCTTCTCTCACTGTGGAATTCGACATCGAATCGGTGGAGAGAACCTTGAAACGCATCGACTGCGAAAATCATCGGACATTGATGGTCTTCAACAAGCTGGATCAGGTCCCTGACGAACAACGAATCGACCTGCAACACCTGCTGGCCGCCCATGACGATTCGTACACGGTCAGCGCCGCCGAAGGAACCGGGATCGATCTGCTGATCGAAAGCATCATCGAGATCGCTGAACAGCGGGTGGAGAAGGGTAAATACCAGCTTCCGCACTCGCGTGCCGATCTGGCGGCGAAGCTTCACACTCTGGCCTCGGTCGAGCTGGAGGAGTTCCGAGAGGAAGGCATCTTCCTCGAGGCACGCTTCGAGGCGGGCCAGAAGGCCCGCTGGGAAAACGCGCTGCGGGAAGCTGGATTGCTGCCACCGGTCTCTTCCTGATCAACCGGCAGTACCCGCCTTGTTCTGGACGAGTTCTTCCAGTTGCTCCTTCATCTTCTTCCAGTATCGATCCTGTACCCCGTAAGCATCCTCGTAAGCAGCAAAACAGGTACGAGCGATCTTCTCGTCCTCAGCCTCGCGGGCACCATCGAAGGCCAGGATCCAGAAGGGACGGAACCACTCCTGGTCCACATCCATCGTTTCCCCTGATTTCACCCCCTCGTAACAGAAGGTGACCACCTCCGCACGCTTCTGGTCCTTGTCCGCGGCATCCTCCTGATATGCGATCCGGTACGGTTCAAAAACCACCAGGAAGCGGATCGCCAATCGAGACGCTTTCCACTCGGCGACCAGTTCCGCAGGAACACCTTTTACAGAGGCAGCCACATCCATGGCAGCAACGTTGGCACGTGCAGGATTCAATAATCCTTCAATCAAAGTGAGACGGGCTCTGGCAACTTGATCGTCTGGATTTTCTGCCACATGCTTTCGCAACTGGAAGATGGACTCCACCTCTTCCAGCCCCATCTCAAGGGCCATCAGCGAATCGGGACGCCAGTAGGGCTCCTTACCGTAGAGAAGCCCTCCACTGGTATCCAGAAATATGAAAGATGGAAAACCCCGAAGATCATATTCCGACATCATCTGCTGATCGGGCTTGTCATCCAGCCGGGCAGAAATATTGAGATAGGGAACAAATCTTTTACTCTCCTTGACCCACCAATCGGATAGGAGGGGACCCCCCTCCATGTATTCGCAAGGCGGTCACGGCGCATACGAGCGAGTGAAGTACGCCAGGATCGGCAAACCCTTCTTCTCGGAGATCTCGCGAGCTTCGGCGAGAGTGGTGACCCACTCGATCTTCTTCACAAACGGCTTTTTTTGCTTCTCCTGATAGTTTTTCTCCATCTGGGCATCATCTTGGGCCCACCCTAGCGATGCGATGAAGAGCAACGCACAGGCGACAAACCCACTTTTCAACAAAGACATCGGTCCTCACTTTCGCCTTATATCATCGCATCGCTGCTCTCCCGGGTCCAGCGTCACAGATCTTCTGGTTTCCGCTCCGGATCTGCTTATCATCGCAGATCACCTGAGAAAAAGGAGATCTAATGATCAACATTCTGAGCCTCATCTTGGCCCTGACCGTCACCGTTCAGGGATCCCCGGTCCTGGTCGACGACACTACCGAAAAAGAAGCAACTACAGTTCGACTGTTCGAGCTAAAGGGCGGTTGGTCTGACCAACCCGATTCCGATCCAAGCCTGGATATCACATCACTGATGATGGGCAATGTGGGAAGCCAACGCTCGTTTCCCGATCTGATAGAAGCGCTGGAATCTGCTTTCAACGATGAGGAGATCGATGCGGTCGTCCTCGATCTGTCAGGTGGAGCCAGTTTTAGCATGCCGCAGATCGCAAATTTGTGCGACGTCCTCGACCGTGGTCGTGACAGCGGCAAGAAGATCCTCGCCTGGATGGAAAATGCCACCACTAGCTTGGCGGCAATCGGATCATCCTGTCACACCATCTTTCTCACCGAAACCGGAGGCATCGATCTTTACTCTCCGTCGATGATGCCGATCCACTTCAAGACCGCGATGGATTTATTCGGTGTCGAGGCAAGTGTCATCCGAGTTGGTGATTTCAAGGGCGCAGTAGAGCCCTTCATGTTGCCCCAGATGAGTGATCATCTGCGCGATCATTATCTGGCGATGCTCGAATCGATGAATCGGTTCCCTGTCGAACGGATAGCAGCGGGAAGAAATCTGGATACAGAAACAGTCCGGGAACTCCAGGGAATCCGGATCTTCACCGCCAAACAAGCTCTGGAAGCGGGGCTGGTCGACTTACTGGCACAACATGGGACCCTCGAACAAACCATTGAAGGCATCCTCGATGGGTCAGTCGAATGGATAAGACCGGGTAAGAAACGCAGGCAGGCGGTGAATCCTTTCCAGATCTTCACTGAACTGTTTAGCCCGGTTCGCGAAAAGAAGATTCCTGAAAACTCCATCGCCATCCTGCACCTCAGCGGAGAAATCGTCGACGGCGACACGGCCACTCCCGGTTCGATGGTCAGTGAACCATCTGCCAAGGTGATCGATGCTCTCGCTGACAATGATTCGGTGATGGGTGTAGTGGTTCGCATCGACTCTCCCGGTGGATCCGCCACCGCCAGTGAAGTGATCCGCCTGGCACTCGAAAATCTCGCCAGCAAGAAACCGATGGTCTATTCGATGGGTAACCTGGCAGCCAGCGGTGGCTACTGGATCACTTGTACCGGTAAGCCGATCTATGCCTCCGAAGGAACCATCACCGGATCGATCGGCGTATTCGGAATGAAACTCTCCTTCGGTCCTGCTCTGAAACAGTACGGTATCCATTTCGATCCGGTCGCACTCGATGAATCGGCCACCATGATGTTCCCCAACCGCGGCTGGAACGATGCGGAACTGGCCCGCCTGCAGGGCACCGTCGATGATGTTTACGACGATTTCATCTCTCGCGTTTCTGAAAGTCGTGACATCAATCCAAACCGGGTCCGTGAAATCGCAGGTGGTCGAGTTTGGTCAGGCGGCCAAGCTGTCGAACTGGGACTGGTCGATGCCATCGGTGGCATCGAAGAGGCCGTCGCCCACGTCAAACGTGAAGCAGAGCTGGAAGGTGAAGTTTCGATCGTTCACCGACCTGGCCCAATCGATCCGTTGCAACTGTTCGACTTGTTCGGAGGTGGCGATGACGAAGCCATCCGCTCCCTGACTGATTTGCCGATGTTGAAGATTCTCGCCGCTGCAGGAGTGGATCTGCGTCCTTATCTGGCTCGTCTGGTACGAATGGGAAGCCAGTCGCCGTTCACTGTCGAAGCTCGCATGCCCATCGACCTGAACCCGCGCTTCTGAGTTAAAATAACCGGGTCGTGGAGGAACCGCTCAGGCGAGTATTTCCTTCACGACCCTGGCCTTCTCGACACCTGTCAGTTTCACATCGAGCCCCTGGTACTGCACCGAAAGCCGCTCGTGATCAATCCCCAGTAGATGCAAAAGAGTGGCATGCAAATCGCGCACATGGACCACGTCTTCGACCGCGTTGTATCCCAGATCATCAGTCGCTCCGTGCGTGACGCCACCGCGAACACCTCCGCCGGCCAAGAACATCGAGAATCCTTTGATATGGTGATCGCGCCCGGGATCATCCCCGCCACCCTGTGACATCGGAGTTCGACCGAACTCTCCACCCCAGATGATCAAAGTGTCATCGAGCATCCCTTTTTGTTTGAGATCCTGGATGAGAGCAGCGGTCGGTTTGTCGCAAAGACCACAGCACTTCGTCATGAACTGCTTGAGACCGCCATGATGATCCCAACCACGATGGTAGAGCTGGATGAATCGAACCCCACGCTCTGCAAGCCTTCGAGCGAGTAAACAGTTACTCGCATAGGTTCCATCGCCAGGAACTGCCCCATACATCTCAAGCGTTTCGGGAGACTCATCGGAGATGTCCATCAACTCTGGTATCGACATCTGCATGCGAAATGCCAGCTCGTACTGAGATATTCGCGAATCGATCTCCGGGTCCTGAGTTTCTCCGGCGCGGATACGATTGAGATCGCGAATCGCAGCAACCAGATGTTCTTGCTGATCCCGACTGATCCCTGGTGGATTGGTGATGTAGTGCACCGGATCACCTGCAGAATGGAACTCTACCCCACCGAACTTGCTCGGTAGGAAACCATTCGACCACTGACGGGCAGCGATCGGCTGAGGGTTTCGCCCACCGACGCTGGTCAGTACCACGAACCCGGGTAGGTTCTCGCTCTCTGATCCGAGACCATAGTTGATCCAGGAACCCATGCTCGGACGATTCGGGATGATGGAACCGCAGTTCATGAAACTGTGCGCCGGATCGTGGTTGATCTGTTCCGTTACCATCGACCGAACGATGGCGATGTCATCTGCGACGGTACTGATGTGTGGCAGGTAATCGCTGATCAGCTGACCACTGTCACCATATCTCTGGAATCTGGCTCTCGGTCCGAGACACTTCAGCTCTTTTCCCTGCAACTGGGCGATCGGCATCCCCCGGGTAAAGGACTCCGGCATCGGTTGACCATCCAGTTGCGCCAGCTTCGGCTTCTCGTCAAAGGTCTCGAGATGACTCGGTCCCCCTGCCATGCACAGGAAGATGACTCGCTTCGCCCTGGGTGCGATGGCCGAAGGGAGAGGAGTCGCCCCGGAAGCTCCCACGAATTCCGGCCACCACTGACTGAGAGCGGCGGCACCGACACCCAGCGATAGCGAGCCGAGAAACTGGCGACGGCTCACTCGCTGCAACTGAGATCGTATTTGATCGAGATGGTCATTCACGGGTAATCGTTTCATGTAGATTCAAGATGACACGGGCCACTTCCGCCCACGCAGCCAGTTCGGTCTGGCTCAACGAATCCGGTAGCGCTGACGATCCAACCTCCAGCAACGACTTCGCTCGATCAGGATTTGCCTCGAAGTACTCGCGATTGGCGGCCAGCATGGCAGTCAACACTTCGATTTCTTGCGGCTCTGGCTCACGACAGGTCGCCTCTCTCATGGCGATGGTGATCGCTTCTGCATCACTCGACAGATCTCGATCCAGAATTCGCCGGGCAAACCCTCGAGCTGTTTCGATGAACACCGGATCATTCATCAGCACCAGCGATGCCAGAGGTGTATTGGACCGATCCCGACGCGCCGTGCAGTCCTCCCGAACGGGAGCATCAAAGGCCAGTAGCATCGGATGCAGAAACTGGCGCTGCCAGTGGACGTAAACACCGCGACGCCATTGTTCCGGGTTCATGTCGGACTTGTAACGTCTCGGCGGAAAGTTGAGATGGCGATAGTAATGTTTCGGCTGCGGTGGCTTGACGCTGGGACCACCGAGTCGATCCACCAGTAGCCCACTGAGACTGAGTGCGGTGTCACGAACCATCTCTGCCGGTAACCGATATCTCGCCTGGTGGGAAAAGAGCAGGTTCTCGGGATCCTGCAACAGCGCCCGGGCATCGGGCCTCGAGGACTGCCTGTAGGTGCGAGACAGTACCAGCTTTCGAATCAGTGCCTTGATATCCCAGCCCGATTCGATGAACTCCTGAGCAAGATAATCGAGTAGTTCTGGATGAGTTGGAGGACGACCCTGGCCGCCAAAGTCCTCCACCGACGGACACAGGCCCTCGCCAAACAGGAGGGACCAGATCCGATTGACGAAAACACGGGCAGTGAGCCCACCGACTCCCCCCGCAGATTCTGGAGTGACGAGCCAGCGCGCCAGGTCGAGACGGGAAGCGCGACCTTCCACATTCAATCGACCGAAGAAAGCAGGGATCGCCGGTTCGACCACTTCACCGGATTCATCGAGCCAGTTGCCGCGCGGCAGAATCCTGACCTCACGCGGCTTCTCGAGCTGCCGGGTGTACAGGGTCAACGGCAAGGTCTTCTCGATGCCAGCAGCTTGCTCCCGAAGGCTCGCTCTCTGAGCTCGTAAAGCACCGACCTCCTGCGAATCTCTCGCCTGAAAATTTCGCATCGACAGGTGCTGCTCGGCGGTCCGGTCACCGGACGGAATCGACAGGATCTCGATCACCTCGGTGGGAGCGGCACTCGCTGATTCGTGTCCACAATCATCCCAGTAGACGGTGCCACCGAACTGGGTGAATGCGATCCCACTGACAACGGTGCCGGCTTTCAGTCCGATCTTCTCGAAGGGAACTTCAATTCGAGTCCATTCTCCCGCCGGTGGAAGCACACCCATACGCTGGTAGGCAGGGTCACTTTTTTCACGGCGACCATAGGTGATCTCGTCTCCGCCCCAGAGTGCTCGATGCTGCCAGTCCCCCTCGGTGTTGCACTGCAACATGATCGCTTTCGGAGGCGAATCCGCGTCCAGATACACCCAGGCATAGAGGATGTCTCCATCGGCAACCGTGATGCGTTTCTCCGTCGTGCCAACGGTGTAATGCTGTACCAGACCCGAACTCGACTGTCGCCGATACAGTTCGCCACTATGAGGCTCGACCTCATCTTCTCTCACGAACTTCCACTGACCGCTGACCGTTCCGCCGGTATCGAGCACGTCATCGACCCAGATCGACTGGGATTTCGTTCCGGAAGCGATTCGTTGTCTCAGCTGTTGTTCCCACTTCGAACGATGCGGCTCGAGTTCTTCGATGGCGGTCTCGATGTGTTGTTCCACCTGTTCGAGTTCACGGGCAATCTGTTGCTTTCTACCTCTGGCCTCATCGGTCATCACTCGCATCTCAGGAGTACGCCGCGTCGGAGTCGTGTTCAGACCTCCATACGGATCCCGGATGTGTTCCTCGTCATCGATATCGGAGAAGAACGCTCCGAAGCTGTAGAAGTCACGTATTTGATAGGGGTCATATTTGTGGTCGTGACACTGTGCACATCCCAGAGTCGCACCCATCCACACCTCGGAGACATTACGAACCCGGTCTGCCATGTAGATGGAACGATACTCCTTGAGTTGCAATCCGCCCTCATGACTGGTCTGAATCAAGCGGTTGTAGCAGCTCGCTATCAACTGCTCCTGATCGGGATTCTCGAGAAGATCTCCGGCGAGTTGTTCGATGGTGAAGCGATCAAACGGAATGTTGGAGTTGAAAGCGGCGATGACCCAGTCGCGATAGGGCCAGACCCGGTGCTCCTGATCGCCATGATATCCAACGGTATCGGCGTAACGCACCAGATCGAGCCAGGCACTTGCCAGCCGCTCGCCAAAGTGATGACTGGCGAGCAATTCATCAACGACACGGGCATCGGCCCCATCTTGTTCATCGAGCAAAAAAGCATCGAGGGCGGCCAGAGAAGGGGGAAGTCCGGTGAGATCGTAGTGGAGCCGACGAAACAGGGTGATCCGATCAGCATCCAGACCCGGCGGGAGTCCCTCTTGTTGCAGACGCTCCACGATGAACCGATCGATTTCTGACAGCGGCCACTCGAGATCACTTTCAGGAACAACCACCTGCTCTGGAGAAACGTAAGCCCAGTGGGGAGAGTAATCGGCACCTTCTTCGATCCACTTGCCGATGATCTCGATCTGCTCCGAACTCAACTCGTTATGTTCCTTGGCTGGAGGCATCGGATCATCGGAGTCGGTGATTCTCAGCCACATCTCACTGTCCTCGCGACTGCCAGGGACCACCGCTGCATATCCGGTTTCGAGTTCTGCAGTGGCCAACTGGAAACTGATCAGGCTCAACCCAGCCTTGCGCGATTCCTCGTTGGGCCCATGACAGGGGAAACAGTGCTGAGAAAGAATCGGTCGTACCTCACGAGAGAAGTCGACGGAGGGCTCTACACCCTGGGCACTACCGATCAGAAGGGACGCGGCAAAGATGGGTACAAATAAGAGGTTGGTCGCTGTGATTTTCATCGCTAGGAAGAACTCTAGCACCGCAAAAGACGCCGGGCAATGCGGCTGAAAATCCTACCTGAGGCACATCAGTCCATCGGCAGTCGGATCCGGACCAAATGAGATGTCGCTGGGCAAAGGCAAGGGATCCGCTCCAGTGAACAATCGAGCCAACAGCGCAATGGGATCTGCGATGTCGAGGGCTCCATCATCATTGATATCGGTAGCGTCCTCGCAGATTACTTCTCCACCGGAGAAGAGGAACTGCAATACGTGAATCGCATCTGAAATTTCAACGGCACCATCATCGTTAGAATCGCCACGGATGAAGAATGGCTGCATCGTCGGATGATCAAAGGGAGGTAACCCGAATTCAACTCGAGAATCGGTGAGCCCGTTGATGATGAATTCCTTGATCAGCGCCAGATCGCTATTGCCCAGTTGCATCGGATCCATCAGAGGATCGTTCGGCTCGAAATCTCCCCCACCGTTGTAGAAGGCCAGAACTTCATCCAGATCGGCTTTCCCTCCATTGTGAAAGAAGGGGGCTCTCAAACCGACATTACGTAACGAAGGAGTTTTGAACAGACCCATATCATCCAGATCACCGGTGGCGAGGAAACGTCCTTCGTCTTCAACGATGGGACGGACTCCGATGTTACGAAATTCACCATCACCCAGTGCGGGAGTGCTGTGACAGGAAACACAATTGTCGATGAAGAGCAACATTCCTAGCTGTTGATTATCAGTTAACACGCCAGGAATCCCCTCATTGAAGAGGTCAAAAGGGGTGCGGTCAGGAATCAGCGTGCGCTCGTAGCTGGCGATGGCATAGGCAATCCTGGTGGCATCGATCTGGTCATCGCCAAAAGCATTCTCGAAGAGAGATGGATAATCTCCGAATTGAATCAGCGCATCCGCAAGATCCGGTGGTAAATCGGTCGCCAGTGCCAGTGGCGTCACGGCCATCAACTTCTGACGAACGCGATCCCAGTCCTGGGTGTCACAGCCCATCTCGATCAGAGACAGGATCGGAGCCACCGCCTGGGCCTCAAGAGCTCCCCCCGTTGCGATCAGGATCTGTCCCGATTCCGGATCCGTGAATTCAGGGCCGGCTCGACCGTCCCAGAATAGAAGAGGGTGATACCCCGCACCGATCATCGATTGTGACCGCCTCGACGTGACCTGCCGCTCTGGAAAGAACACACCGTCGTCGATCAATCCACCGGAACAATCCTGCAGGACAACACCGATCGATCCTGATATGTCATCAGGAGTCCCGAACAAACCATCGAGGCCCGGATGTATCGAACGAGGATTATCCGACCGTGCATCGGAACCACCGACCTCGGGTATGTGGCAGGTACCGCACGAGGTCGAGTTGTCATGGGATAGTTGCTCCTCCCAGAACAGGAATTTTCCGAGCAATGCTTTTTCTGGCGTCAAAGGATTCTCTGGCGGGGCAGGCATCGGACCGAGCGGGTTGAAAATCTCCCCCGGACCCCCTGTCTGGGCAGACAGGAACGGATTCGATGCCATCAGGCTGGCCAGCACGGTGAACATCGCCAGCAGAGATGGAAGTGCTGAGAAGCATCTTCTACCCACGGACATCACGGGTTCCTCTCCGAACCGAGGGGGATCATCGGTTGGTTCTTCCATTCTACCACTCAACTCGAAGAGGCCATCTTCGATCCTCAACTCGCTGCTACTGACACGGTGGATTTCCACAATCGCCTTCGTCTACCGTCGGATCGACCCCACAGCCGGGGAAAGGAGGAGCCAGCGGTCCTCCCTGGGCGAACAGGTGAGTGAGAACCGTGATCGCATCGGCAACATTTGTGGTGCTGTCGGCGTTGGCATCGGTCGCGGCAAGACAGCCTCCGTCACCACCACCGCTGAACAGGTATCCGAGGATCGCGATCGCATCGGCGATGTCGACCGATTGATCCTGGTTCGCATCACCCCGGATAAAACCAGGTAGCGCCGGTTCCACCGTGATCGCATCGACGATGGTGATCTGATCGACGCCACCGGGACCCTCGACCGTCAGCGTGACCGAGTAACTTCCCGGGGCGCTATAGGTGTGGTCCGGATGGAGAGCACTGTCGTCGGCGCCATCACCAAACTGCCACTGTTGGTTATCGATGACACCGGTCGACTCACCCTGGAAGGTGACGGTCAGCGGGGCCATCCCTGAAGAGGGGGAGTAACTGAAGGCCGCAACCGGTGGCCTCACCGGGAGGCAACCGATGTAGCGCTCGATCAGGTCCTTGCGATCATGCTCATCTCCGATACCACCCATCTCGGGGGATTGTGAAATCACAGCTCCCTCGAAGCCGACATAGTTCACCACCCCACAGGTATAGCCCTCACTGGCAAACAAGATCTCCTGGCCGGTGGTGACCGGTTGCAACTGATCGACGTAGGCAGCTTCCCCATCGTACGCCACGGTCTGATCAAAGTTGATCAGCCCACAATCGGCAGAAACGATTCCAGAGATGTCGCCCACTGCAGCGCCACCATCTCCGCAGCCATCAAAACCGACCAGATCCTGGATGGGAGTGTCGGGATCGAAACAGAAGGTGTCACCGCCACTGATGTAAAGCTGGCCACCAGCGAGCACGAAATCAGCGAGGGCCTGCCCCTCGTCACTGGAAATCATGTGATTGTTGGGGAACATGCCAACTTCAACCCAGATCCGTTCAAAGCCGTCCAGAAAATATCCCTGGGTAGCCAGGTCGGCGAGATCATCCACTTCGGCGGAGAGAGCAAAAATGCTGTTGTCTGCCAGCCCCTGAACAATTGCAGCGACCGAATCGGTAGCACCATTATCGTCATCAGTGAAACCGATCACCAGATCAGAAACATCGGTCGGCAACACCTGAAGAGTACAGGTGGCTGGCTCCGCCGAATCACCAAGCGCATCGCCAATTACCTGGTAGGCTGCCATGCCATAATCGGGAACCAGATCGACAAAGGACTGGGTCTCTCCCGGTAACGCTGCCACCTCGACTCCATTGCGTAGAACGCGCACCGTCTCGTAGGGCTCACCCGTTACCGCACTCTGGTTTTGCCACTGCAGCTGCACATCTTCTTCCAGCTGGTCACAGGTCAGGTTGAGGATCGGCTCGACCAGACTCACGCTAACGATACAGGCAACTTGCGGCGAATCATCTGCACCGATGGTGGCGGTCAAGGTGTAAGAGTGTTGACCGGTAACCGGCGCCACATCGGTATAGGTGGTGACGCTACCAGAGATCTCGGCAATCAACACTCCATCGCGATTGATCTTGACCGTGTCGTAACTCTCAGCATTGTTCCAGTTGATCGCAACATCGAGTAACTGCTGGGTACACGTTAGCCCGGTCGGTGGCAGTACATCGGGAATATTGGAGACCTGAAAGTAGAGGTCGTTTCCCTGACAGTGGCCGACCCAGATGTCGGGAGCGCCATCGCCGTTGAAATCAGCCACTGCCACATCGTAAGTGCCAGAGTGATGTGCCTCTGTCCACTGTCCTTGAAGGTATGGATCCTCCAGCAAGGGTGGCGATTGACCATCATTCCGTAAAAAAGCGAGGCGACGATCGCAACTGGGCACATCCGTATCCACATCGGTGATGACGACATCATTGTCGCCATCAATATCGAGGTCGACGACGTAGGTATTTCCGCCGAAGCCGCCGGTAAGTGGACTGTCCCCGATGGCAACGTTTTGCCAGCTGACGGGAATGGTGCCCGGGGGAGAAGTATTGAGTAAAAATTGATCCTGAGGATCCTGTACCGCAAACACATCCTCGATGCCGTTGCCATCGATGTCACCCAGATTGAAGTGATAGCAGGATGTAACCACCAGCTCCTGGGGAGAACCAAAAGACGTTCCCCCCTCGTTGTAGGCGATCCGGACTTCGGGCACCGAGTTCTTGACGATGTCTGGCCAACCATCTCCATTGACATCCCCGATCTGACCAGCGGTGGCGAAACCGGAATCGACGAATCCTGGTGGCATCATCGAGGTCTCGTCGGTGAAATTTCCGCTACCATCGTTGATCAGCAGCCGATCTTCGACCGAATTGTTGTAGTCGACCAGGTAGATATCGTCGACACCATTGCCGGTCAGATCGCCGACCCCCACGGCACAGGAGTTTGGTTCCGATCCTCCGGGGGATAGCAATATCGGGAGCCGCCCCGGCTGTTCTTCGAGCCCCAACCAGTTGCCAGAACCATCGACACCCAGGTTGATGTAAATTCGTGGTTGCTGACCGTTGCTGCCATCGTTACCGGCATTGGCGACGATCAGATCGGGCCAGGTGTCACCGTTGAACTCGCCGACCATCACATCCCGGGAGTTATCTGCCACCGCAAAAGCCGGCACCAGTTCCGCGGTTCGATCGGTCATCACTCCATCGATATTGAGAAACAACACGTTGGTACGATTGCCAAAGGTGGTGTAGGGCAATTTGCGAACGCAGATGAGATCGATGTCTCCATCGTTATCGAAATCAGCGGTGGCGAAGTCTTTTTCCTCGACGTCTTCAAGACCGAGACTCGGATCGGCCAGGATGTTGGATTCACTGACTCGCTGCCAATCGAGCCAAACTGGTGCCTGAGCGGTCACAGCAGCACCGAGCGATAGGGTCAGGAGAATCACCACAGGAGGAAAGATAGAGTTCAAGACTCCCCCACTTTCAAAGCGATGCTGACAATTGTGAGTGGTAATCCACACAGGTTACCGACGCGGCCAATCTGTCACCAATATCAGCAAGATAACCGACCCCTGATGAGCCATCCAGATGTGGCGTCACCCTCGCTTCTGAATAAAACGATGAACTGAATCCATCAAACTATCCCCTCAAGGGAGCTTCCAGCACCGTGTGATGCTCTGCTCCCGTCGGCAACAACCTGCTTTGCATCAGTTGCACCGTCTCGAAGGAAATCGGTTCTGCGATCACGGGATGATCGATGCGAAACCCGGATTTTGGCGGTTTGAGTCGAGCCAGTGTCATATGGGGAATGAACGCCCGGCGATTGCTACGTCGAGCCAGTCGCTGTGAAAATCTTCGGTGCAACTCATCGAGGGACCTACCAGATGGACCCATCGCTGCGATGGTTCGTACCGGCCCCCGTACTGGCAGCGTTTCGATGGCAACCGGTTGCCACTGAAATGGCGGTACTCCGATGGCTGCTCGTTCTACCGACTCCTTCACTTCGTCGAGATCTCGCACTGCAACTTCCCCGATGAAGAGCGCAGTCATGTGGACCTGATCGACCGGCGTCAGCCGGTGATCGGGAAGAGATCCCAGTTCCTGCAGTTGGTCCAGCAAGAAACTCGCTTCCGATGCCGTGGGATGGAGCGCACAGAAGAGCCGCAGTGAACGGCCGGATGATCTACGATCCCGGTCGACCGCTCGTTTGTTCACGACAGAATCCAGTTCACGGTGTTTCCCGGTCACGAATGCGATCGAGTTCTGCCTGCAGGGACGCCACCACATCCGGATGGGTGAGTGCGAGGTTTTCTTTTTCCGCCGGATCATTCTCCAGATGGTACAGCTGTCCCGACGGTCCGCCGTCATCCTTGATACGTCGCGGCCGGGTGAAACCACCGCTACCTCGACCCTCGATCCACTTCCACGGCCCCCTGCGAAGCGCAAACATCCCATCGAAGGAATGATGCACGATACTATGACTCGGCACCGTGGCACCGGCAGTAATCGCCGGCAGCAGATTGATCCCGTCGGGGGCCACTCCTTCGGGAACGGCAACCCCTGCAGCGCTGGCCAGGGTCGGCATCAGATCCGTCAGGCACATCAGGACGTCGCACTGCTGCCCACGGCGCTCCTTGTCCATCTGCGCTGGCCAGGTCATGAAAAATGGAACTCGATGGCCACCTTCATGGATATCTGCTTTCTGGCCACGCCATGATCCATTGGCGCGATGGGGAAACTTCTCCATATCCCCCGAAGTCCAGTGTGCCCCGTTGTCACTGGTCACCACCAGCAAGGTCTGTTCCTTCATTCCCATCCGTGTCAGAGCATCATCGATCTGCCCGACGATGGAATCCACGTGGCTGACAAAGGCCCCATAGATGCCAGCAGCTTCCACTGCGTCGAACCGTGCATCGGGAAGCCATGGAGTATGGGGTGCCGACAGGGCAACGTAGAGGAACAGGGGGTCATCGGGATGGTTGCGATGATGGTGTTCAATCTCTGAAGCCGAGCGCTTGCCGATGTCAGGGAGCACATCTGCATGGCGAAAGTCGGGGGCGATGGCACCAGCACGCCAGTAGCCGCCACCCCCATGGCGAGCTGCGCCACTGGCCGGAATCTGTTCGGTCGCCGCTTGCACCACCTGATCATCTTCGAAGTACAGGTAGGGTTCCATATCGAGACTGGCGGGAATCCCCCACCAGCGATGGAAGCCAACGGTGCTCGGACCAGGAACCAACGGCTTCGAGTAGTCGGTCGGCCCCTTCTCCTGCAATCCGAGATGCCACTTTCCGATGCCACTGGTGCGATAACCGCCCGCCGCCAGCAGCGCTGGCAAGGTGGTACGATCAGGCTCGATCAACAGCGGAGAACGCCCCATCAGAACACCTCTACGCAGGTGAGTTCGCCAGGCGTATCGTCCCGTCAACAGACCATACCGAGTCGGCGTACACACCGATGATGGGGAGTGGACATCGGTACAGCGAACCCCCTCGGCGGCGATCCGTTCGAGATGGGGAGTCGCAACCAGAGAATCAGGGCCGGCACCGGCGGGATCCCCCCAGCCGAGATCATCGGCCAGGATCACGACGATGTGAGGCTGGCCAGCTGCCGGTTGCTGACGAAGTTCTGAACCGTGACAACCGAGAATCAGACCCAACCCACACAGCAACAGCCAGGAGCGCACCAGAGTGTAGGATCTCAAAACAGCCCCCCCTCTTCCCGAATGGTAGCCGAGCCCGATCTCGATCAAAACTGACTCAAATTAGAACATCCTGAGCTTCGCTTCACCGTGTTGTATCGAGGCGAATTGAGTTTCCCGAGCAAAAAAACCCCCGAGCGCAATGCGCTCGAGGGTTCAGGGAGGGTTGGGACGCATCTTCAGTTCAGGCGGCAGGGCTGACCGTGACCGGAAATCCGAGTCCGCGAGCGTATTCCTGCAGCTCATCGCGAAGTCGGGCACGGGCTCGGGAGATGCGAGAGCGGACCGTACCGATCGGTACGGAAAGGGCTTCGGCAATCTCCTGGTAACTGAGACCATCGAGGTCACACATCAGTAACGGCTGGCGGTACTCGTCGGAGAGTTGATCGATGGCGCACCGGACCCGATCTCCGATCAAATCGAGATCGGGCTTGTCGCCCTTCTCCAGTCGTTCCAGTTCCTTTTGCACCTCCCAGGAACGGTCCAGGGCTACCGGCTGGGCACAATCCACATCCTCGTGAACCGGCCGACGAGAACGACTGCGACACAGATCGTAGAATCGATTGCGACAGATCCTGAATAACCACGAACGGCAATCGGTTCCCGGACGGAACGACTCAAAGCCGCGAAAAGCCCTCAGCATCGTGTCCTGCAACAGATCTTCGGCAGCGGAGGTCTCTCTCGCCAATGACAGGGCAAAAGCTCGAACCGAACCCAGATGGGGCAAAACCTCCGTTTCAAAACAGGGCTCTTCACTCCATTTCAGGTTGTTTTCGGCGAATTTTGATCTCTTCAGGCTGAATAGGTCCATTTCTCCTACCTTTTCAAACTCAGGCAAGCGGGTTCTGCTGGTCTACCAAGCATATGACGTGCCAATCGAGATCGTATTCAATGAGCGGGAAGACAAGACCACCGGAAGTCTTTAAACTCCGACGGATCTGAGCCCACTTCTCGATGACCCGAATGGAGCAACAGGGTGGCCCTGGGAAACAACCAATCCTTCAAAGCTCTGACGGTTACCCAGCTTCTGGGCGCATTTAACGACAACGTATTCCGCCAGTTCATCCTGTTGATCGCCCTCAACGTCTCCATCACCTGGCTACCGATCGAGGGCCAATCGATGGCGATGGCCGTCTTCGCACTTCCGTTCGTGCTGTTCGGGATCCTCGGTGGTTCGATCGGTGACCGATTCCGCAAGCGCAACGTCATCGTGAAAATCAAAGTGCTCGAAATTGTTGCAATGTCGCTCGGTATGGCGGCCTTTTTCCTGCAGGGAATCGATCCCAATCTGTCGATCATCGCGATGCTGGCGGTGCTGTTCTTGATGGGAACGCAGAGCGCGTTCTTCGGCCCATCCAAATTCGGGATTCTGCCCGAAATGGTCGAAGAGCAGGATCTGACTCGCGCCAATGGCATCATCAACATGACCACCAATGTCGCCATCATCATGGGCACGGTGGTGGCAGGTCTCATCTATACCTTCCTCCGACCTGATCCAGATGCGCCTGCTGTTCATCCCTACTGGTGGAGTGGTTTCTTCTTCATCTCGGTGTCGATCTGTGGCTGGGCCAGCTCGCTCTTCATCGGCGAGGGTCGACCACCTGCCGACCCGGACCGTCCGTTACGCTGGAATCCGGTGGAAGGACTGCGCGAGGTCAAATTTCTGGCAGGTAATCGGCCGCTACTGGGCGCGGTCCTGGCAAGCGCCTGGTTCTACCTGATCGGCGCCCTGGCACTGGCTGTCTTGAATGAATGCGGTAAAGAAATTCTCGATCTCGGCGATGGCGGTTCTCGGCTGTTCTTCTTCGTCGCCAGCGGCATCGCCATCGGTAGCTTGCTCGCCAGTCGCCTCTCCGGCGATCACATCGAAATTGGCATCGTACCGATCGGCGGGATCTTGATGACGATAGGGTTCGCCCTGGTGCCTTTCGTCGACGAAACGCTCTGGTCCTGGGGCACCATGCTGGTCATTGCCGGGATCGGTGGAGGTCTGTACATCGTCCCGCTGGCAGCGTTTGTCCAGGATCGAGCGACTGGCAGGGAAAAAGGACGGGTCCAGGGAGCTCAGGAGATGCTCACCTTCCTGTTCATCTTCGCATCCGCCTTCGTATTCGAGATCTTCCAGAATGATCAGTTGCTGGCACTGGCGCCGGAGGGATCAGTCCTGGCCCTGGCAGTCCTTTCACTGGTCGGCACTCTCGGCGTCTCTCTGGCAGTCCCCCACATCTCGGTGCGATTCCCCCTGTGGTTGCTGGTCCATTCGATTTACCGCATTCATGTGATCGGCGGAAACAAGCTTCCACGTCGTGGCGGCGCCTTGATCGTCGCCAATCACCTGTCCTATGCCGATCCGTTCCTGGTCGGTTCTGCAATTCCACGATTCGTTCACTTCCTGGCGCATCGACAGTTCAGCGGCAGGTCACTGATCGGCATGGTCACCGGCCTGATGCGGGCCATTCCCGTCTCCAGCGAAGACGGACCCCGGGCCATCCTCCGGGCACTCGACGAGGCGGGAAAACGTGCCGAAGAGGGAAACATCGTCTGCATCTTCGCCGAGGGAGGAATCTCCCGGACCGGAAACCTGCTGCCATTCTCCAAGGGACTGGAAAGAATCGCCCGGAAAGGAAATGTCCCCATCATTCCGATGTATCTCGATCGGGTCTGGGGCAGCATCTTTTCATTCCGCGGCAAACGATTCTTCTTCAAATGGCCCCTGAGAATTCCTTACCCCATCACCATCGCCATCGGCGATCCCCTCGATCCGCAAACAAGCTCTCGAGATGTCAGGCAAGCGGTACAGGAACTGAGTTCAGTAGCTCTCGATTCGCGCAAGGAGAAGGGTGTCACCCTGGCCACTCGGTTCCTCACCTCTGCCAGAAAATCGCCGGGCAGGATTGCAGCCATCGAGCTGGAGAAATCGGTTACTTACCGCAAGTTCCTGATCCTGGTCTTGCTGCTACGACGAAAATTACGCGCCAAATTGGCCGATCAAAAACACGTGGGAGTGCTACTACCGGCGGGAATCGGTGGCGCGGGAGCCAACATCGCCATCGCGGTGATGGGAAAAACCGTCACCAATCTGAATTTCACCGCAGGAAATGACGCGTTGCGATCAGCCTGCGAGCAAACCGGTTTGAAGACCATCATCTCGGCAAATCTGTTCCTGAGCAAAATCGATCTCGATCCGAAAGAGTTCGCACCGGATGTCGAGGTGATCGATCTTCCTTCACTTCTGATGAGGGAAGTCACCAGCTCCGACAAGGTGATGGCACTGCTGACGGCGCTGCTGCCATCCTTCATCCTGCGTAGACTGCCGGGAGTCCCGCACGATCCCGATGAAGATGTCTCGGTGATGTTCTCCAGTGGTTCAACAGGGACACCCAAGGGCGTACGCCTCACCCATCACAACATCCTCTCCAATGTCCGCAGTATCTCTCAGGTGTTTGATGTCGATAACCAGGATCGAGTCGTCGGCTCCTTGCCCTTCTTCCATGTGTTTGGATACACCGTCACTCTCTGGTTCCCCCTCGCCAATGCCATCGGAGCGATTTATCACCCGAATCCGATGGACACCGATGCCCTCGCAACCCTGACTCGCGAACACAAGGGTACCCTGTTCCTCTCGACCCCGACCTTCTATCGCACGTATCTTCGGAAGTTCGATCCAATCGATTTCAAAACGATACGACTGGCCGGTGCCGGAGCAGAAAAATTGAAAGCCACCCTGGCAGAAGCCTGGGAAGAAAAATTCAACTGCCCACTCCTTGAGGGATACGGGTGTACCGAGCTGAGCCCGGTGGTCTCGGTGAACCTGCCCGATCTCGAAGGCAGTCATGTCAGCCAGAAAACCAGGAAGTTTGGCAGCATCGGTATGCCGATTCCTGGTGTCGTGACCAGAATCGTCGACCCCGATACCCTGGAAGATGTCCCTCCAGGAAACGCGGGCCTCCTTCTCATCAAGGGCCCCAGTGTCATGAAAGGTTATCTGGGAGCAGATGACCTCACCAGCGAAGCCTTTCTCGATGATTGGTACAAGACCGGCGATATCGCAAAGATGGATGACGAGGGGTTCCTCAGCATCACTGATCGCCTCTCACGCTTCTCGAAACTGGGCGGAGAGATGGTACCCCACGTTCTGGTCGAGGAGGCACTGCAAGAACTGGTCGATCAACATCTCGATCCCGATTCGGAAGATGGCGATGAATCCCAGGTGGCTGTCACCGCCGTTCCCGATGATGCCAAGGGCGAGAAGCTGGTGGTAGTCCATGGCCCACTTCCGCTCGAGCCCTCGAACCTGATCGATCAGCTGAGAAGCAAGGAAGGGCTTCCAAATCTGTGGATTCCCCGTGCAGATGCCTTCATCGAGGTGGGGAAGATTCCCACTCTCGGTACCGGCAAGGTCGATCTCAAAGCATTAAAGCAGATCGCCACCGATGCTTACGGCAAAGATTCTGGATAACATCCTGCAGCCCGCATCTTGGTTTACGCTATCGACATGATCGGAGCAGCAGAAACCGTGAAGAACCCTGAGTCGAACACAGATCTCGGATTGCGAGAGTTCCAGAAGATCATCGAATCCACCTACTACCAGAAGGACTCCGCCAGGGGAGTTGAAGGTTCTTTCATGTGGCTGGTAGAGGAGGTCGGCGAACTGGCGAGAACTCTCAATTCGGGAGATCCAGGCTCACGTGAGGAGCAGGCTGAATTCGCGGACGTTCTGGCATGGATTGCCAGCCTCGCCTCGCTTCGCGGAGTCGATCTCGCGCAATGCGTCATCGACAAATACAGTAGCGGCTGTCCGCGTTGCGAGAATATTCCGTGTCAATGCCAGCATCGATCAGGAGACGAATGTTGAACAGGCTTCAACTCGGTACCCTCGATCGATATCTCCTCAGGGAATTGCTGCTGAATTTTATCTTCAGCCTGCTCTTCATATCCCTGCTGGTTGGAATCGTATCGGCGATGAAAGCAGTCGACTCTGGATACTCGATCGGCATCGTCTTGCCATGGCTCCGTGACAGCTTGCTATACAGTCTGTATTTCACCACTCCCATCTCGATCCTGGTCGCATGTACCCTGTCGTATGGTCGCTTTGTCGCGGATCGAGAGTTCACTGCGGCCCTGGCCAGCGGCATCTCTCCCTTTCGACTTTTCTTTCCGATGGCAGTTCTCGCACTACCGGTCGGAGCTCTATTGCTACTGACTCAATCAACCATCCTCCCCGAGCTCCAGCACAGAAAACAAGACATCGGCCGTTTTCTGGTGAAGCAACTTGAAAATCTCGGCGAGGGGAAAATGGGTCAGCTTCGTCTCGATGACCAGGGCGGCGTGGTTCACTGGGGTGAAATCAGAGGGGGTAAAGATCTGACAGAGGTGTACATCGAAAAACAGCTCAATATCGGGGCGAGTGGTTCAGGAGTACCTGGAGCTGTAGCGACCATCGAGGAGATTGGGAAAACTCCCGCCACAAAAATCCTCGCCAGTCGTGCCCAGTTGATCGTTGATGACGAGGCTGATGCAATTCGCCTGATCCTCAATGGAGTCGACATGAAATTTCCAGTCAGCGATGTGACTCCAGAGCATCGCGATTTTCTCGACTGGCGATTTGAAACGGTTCTGTTCGACCAGTTCAATGTCGATTTTCCGATCAACTCGGTGAAACGAAGACTGAATGATCTACCAACCAGGGAACTGAAGCTGAAGATCGCTGAATTCGAGGAAACGGCGCGACTCAGGGAGCTTGAGATCAAGGAAGCGGAGGATCCTGATGCCGTGGGGGCGGCCAGAGCCGCAAGGGCAGAAGCCCTACGAACCGTGCGAAGGGGTGAAACCGAAATCTGGCGGCGCCGTGCCATGGCCCTGGCAGTTCTGACCTTTTCCCTGCTCGGATTTCCCATCGCTCTGTTGCTGAATACAAGCCAGAAGTTGGTTCCCTTCTTCTTTGGAATGCTGGCGGTGATGGCACTCTTCTTCCCCCTGACCTACGGAGGAATCCAGTACTCACGAGCTTCAGGTTTTCCTGCCTGGGCAACGGTGATGTCAGGCAACTACGCCATCGCGGCCATTTCGATGGTGCTGATGTTGAAACTGCGGCGAAGCTGATGGGTAGATTAATACGGTGGGCTAAAAGCCGGTTACCGATCCAGACCATCGACCGGTACCTGATGAAGAACTACATGATTGCATGGGGAATCTGTGCCTTCGCTGTCTTTGGTCTCTTCAGTGTCATCGATGGAGTTTCTCGCCTGGATCGATTTTTACGCCAGGAAGCCCCCTTACCCCTGGTCGTCTTGAAATACTTTGCGGGAATGATTCCCATATATTTCACCCAGTACCTCGCTCCCATCCTGACCTTGCTTGCAGCGATGTTCACCACGACACAACTGAACAAGGGTGGTGAACTCACCCCATTACGAGCTGCAGGATTACCCCTTGCGCGGATTCTGGCCTCTTACTTTCTGATCGCATTCGGAATGGCTCTCACAATGATTGTTGTTCAGGAATTCGTGGTCCCATCTTTCAAGGATGAAATTCGGCTCGCAGATTCCTATGGTCGCTCTCGGGTCAGCATCCAGCCGGAAATGGTGGCCGATAGCCGAAACAATCTGATCCAGGTCAGTAACTATCTTCCCCACGAAAAGAGGGGGCAAGATGTGGAGATCACAACCAAGCACTCCGGGTTGGCTACCTCCAGCAAGATCACCAGGGCAAGGGAGATCCTCTGGAAGAGCACTCCCGGTGGCGAACCCTACTGGCTGTTGCGAGAGGGCGAGGTGGAGCAGTTTGACGAGTCAGGCATGAAGATTCCCATCCCGGCAGCCGATGGTGCCCTGCAGCTGTCTCAGTCGTTTTCAGAGATGAAACTCACCACTGACATGCGACCCGTCGACCTCGAATCGAGTGACAGAGAAATTGAGTACCTCTCGTTCGGAGAACTACGTGATCAGTACAAGCGCCGTCCACATCTCAAGCACCTGGAGGTCAAACTTCATCGCCGGTTCGCCTTTCCCCTGGCCAACTTCATTCTATTGATGCTGGGTTTACCATGGATCCTGAGGACGGAAAGCCGATCCATCGTTCTCGGGATCTCCATCGCCCTGGCTCTGGGAACCATCTATCTCATCGTTACCGAAACGTGTGCAAATCTGGGTACCAGGGGAGCATTGAACCCGATGCTGGCGGCCTGGTTACCGGTGCTGTTTTTTGGTGCGTTGGGGCTCACGCTATTCGATGGCATAGAGGATTGATCCGGTAGTTTTCGGATCAACCAATCGCTCGATCGAGGTCCTCGATCAGATCCTCGACATCTTCGATCCCGACCGACAGCCTGATCAAGGCATCGGACAGTCCCGCTTCTGCTCTCACCTCGGGAGGAATCGCCCCGTGGGTCATGGAGATCGGATGTTCGATCAGGCTCTCCACGCCTCCCAGGCTCTCTGCCAGAGTGAAGACATCGGTACGAGAAACCATCTCCCTGGCATCTTGCTCCGATCCTCCCTGGAGGACAAAAGAAACCATCCCGCCTGCTGCTGACATCTGCTTCCTGGCGATCTGATATCCAGAATGTTGTTCGAGGCCCGGATAATAGACCTCGCCGATGCGTGGATCAGCGAGCAGCCAGTGCGCGATCTTCTCGGCATTCTGGCAGTGCCGTTCCATCCGGATGGCCAGGGTCTTGGTTCCACGTAATGTCAAAAAACAATCGAGCGGTCCGGGAATTGCACCCACTGCGTTCTGCATGAACGCAAGGCGCTCATGCAAGCTGTCATCCGAGGTCAGGATGACACCTCCAACCACATCAGAATGGCCGCCGAGATACTTTGTCGTCGAATGGACCACAAGATCTGCACCCAGTTGCAAGGGTTGTTGCAAAAATGGAGTGGCAAAGGTGTTATCGACCACAAGTAATATCGAGCGATCCTTGCAGACCTTCGATACTTCCTCGATATCAGCAATCTTGAGCAAAGGATTTGTCGGAGTTTCTAACCAGACAACGCGCGTTTTATCCGTGATGGAATCGACCAGTTTCTGTGTGTCTGACGCATCGATGAAATCAAAGGTGAGACCAAACTGCTGGTAGACCTGGGTAAAAATCCGATGGGTTCCCCCATACAGATCATTCCCTGCAACCACATGATCTCCTGATTCCAGCAACTTGAGCACCGCATCGGTAGCAGCCAGACCACTGGAAAAACAAATCCCATGGCTGGCACCCTCGAGAGCGGCCAGATTCTGCTCCAGCGCAGTGCGGGTCGGATTCCCCGTGCGAGAATACTCAAACCCCTTGTGTGTTCCCGGTGCCTCCTGCTCGTATGTCGAAGTGAGATATACCGGGGTCATGATGGCACCTGTCGAAGGATCCGGAGTTTGACCGGCATGGATGGCACGGGTTGAGAATCTCACCTCAGGACCTTCTTCCGCTGACGGCGTGGATCATGTCATATTTTGTGATGATACGAAGTCCATCGCCCGTCTTGACGAGTACTGCCGACGATGGACTGCTCGCCAGCATCGCGAAGATGGTATCGGCAGTCGCTCCTTCTTCCACCACCGGGAACGGATCCTCCATGATCTCGGAGATCCGTCGTCCCAGCTCATTTTCACCCAGGAGCATCTGTTCGATGATCAATGCCTCACGAACGCTTCCTACTGGGATCCCATCGCTCAGCACAGGAATCTGGCTGACTTCATTGTTCTGCATCAACTCGACAGCCTCGCGAATCTCACTATCTGGAGTCACGGAGATCAGCGGGTTAACCCTGGTTCCTCTTCGATCGAGGATCTCGGCGGCAGTGAGGCTCAACGAACTCTCAAGCAGCCCATTGCGACGCAACCAGTCCTCGTCGAACACCTTGCTCAGGTATCGCTCCCCTGTATCAGGAATGAGGACCACCATCAGGTCATCAGGATTCATCGACTTGGCCGCCTCGAGAGCGGTGCAAACCGCTGTGCCGGCAGAAGAACCGCTCAGGATTCCCTCTTCACGAGCGAGTTGCTGTGCCATCGAGAAGGCATCGCTGTCACTCACCTGAATCACCTGGTCGATGAAATCAAAATCG
Source organism: Planctomycetota bacterium (assembly GCA_036125855.1). Classification (GTDB taxonomy): domain Bacteria; phylum Planctomycetota; class UBA8108; order UBA1146; family UBA1146; genus UBA1146. The sequence goes on along the minus strand of JAYZTT010000002.1, from coordinate 146,150 downwards.
ATGGTATCAGGAATCATGTCCTCACCGATGCCCTCGGTCTTGTATGAGTTCGCCTCGCCAATTTTTCCGGTCTCGAAGTAATCCTTGTAGAGAGAGCCGACCGGATCGCCACCGATCACCTGAACATCAGGATTCTTCTCCTTGAGAAATTTTCCGATACCACTGATGGTTCCTCCGGTTCCCATACCCGCAACAAAATGAGTTATCTTTCCATCGGTGTCATCCCAGATCTCTGGACCTGTAGAGATGTAGTGCGCGTGGGGATTCCATTCGTTGAAATACTGATTGGGGTAGAACGCGTCGTCGTTCTCTTCGTTGATCTTCTTGGCCACCGAATAATAGGAACGAGGATCAGCAGGCTCCACCGCAGTCGGGCAGATGATCACCTCTGCTCCGAAAGCTCTGAGTAACTTCGATTTCTCCTCGGCAACCTTGTCCGGCATGGTGAAGATCGCCTTGTATCCTCGTACACAAGCGGTGAGCGCCAGGCCGAGACCGGTGTTGCCCGATGTACACTCGACGATGGTTCCACCCGGCTTCAAGGAACCATCTCGTTCAGCGGCATCGATCATGTGGATGGCGATTCGATCCTTGACACTTCCTCCGGGGTTGAATGCCTCCAGCTTGGCCACCACGGTACCGCGTATCCCTCTGGTAATCCGGTTCAACCGCACCAGTGGAGTGCTCCCGATCGTATCGAGGATGTGATCATGGATTCGCATATCGTCACTTTCTCGTCATGTGACTTCGGCGCAACCGTTTCAACTGACGGCTCCACCCCTTCTGTCTGCTACCAGAATGATAATGGTGAACTCCCGATGAAACACGGATCCACAGCGAATTCCTTCAATCCTGCCCCTTGGCCCTGTGTCCATGATCCTCTAGGCTTCGCCCTCAGATCCTCATTTCATGACCAGGATCCTCGAATCGAACCCGGGGGAAGCGTTGGGCTCCATCAACACCATCCGAGAATCTGATCCGGTACGGCTCTCGCACAGGTTGCGGCAGGATCTGCTCGACCAGCTCGAGCCGGGAGATCTGGTCTGCATCCCGACCGGCCGCTCGCCGGAACTGCTGTACGAGATAATCGCAGAAGATCGAGCTTCAACCTCCTTGTGGCGGCAATTACGCTTCCTGCAGCTCGATGAGTACATCTCTCCCCCTGGGGGAACGGAGAGCTTCCGCTCCACCCTCAGACGTCAGGTTTTTGAACCGCTGCAGATTCCTGACGATCAGGTGTTCAGCATCGATCCAGCGGCAGACCCGGAAACAGAAGCGAACCGACTCGATGCTCTCTTCTCACAAATCGGCCCGCCACGGGCGGCGATCCTGGGACTCGGATCGAATGGACACATCGCCTTCAACGAACCTCGTGACACTCCTCGGTCGGGTTATCAAGTTGTCGAGTTGAGTCAGATGACGATTCTCGACAATTTCCCGCAGCCAGTTCCCGAGAAGGTCAAGGCGATCACCATCGGCCTCGACCAGCTGAGAAGTGCCGAGCGAGTGTATCTTCTGGTGCCGCAACCGGAGAAATCGGAGATCCTGGATCGCTGCTTGAAGGCACCTTACAGTTCACAGTTGCCCGGTAGTATCCTTCATGACCATCCGGATCTTCACGTCTACCGCAGTTGAAGGGTTCCAGCCCGGTCTGCGGCGGTTACCATCCACCAGCACATCAATAAGGCGCAAAGGATGGTGAAGAAATGATGCCACTGACCCTGCTGATTACATGCCTCGTTTCAGTCATGAGTGTCCCCGCAGATGTCATCGATCCCGTCGGAGGATCTGGAGACAAGGGCATCCTCAGTTATCGAATCGTCGATGCTGCGGGGGAAATCGTTGCTGCCCGGCTCACCTTCCGAAATACCAACGGATCGGTACCGGTACTATTCAAGAATCGTGCGGCAAACCCCGATGACCTTGCCATCCGCGACGACGTGATCTGCACCCTGTCAGGAGCCGGTAGCATCACCATGCCGGTCGGCAACTGGTGGGTCTATGCCAGCCGCGGTCCGGAATGGAGCATCGATAAACAGTCCATCTCCATCGAAAAGGATCAGACCAACTCTGTCACCTTTTCGCTGGAGCATCAGGTCGATACCCGCGGCTGGGCTGCTGCTGACTATCACCTCCACACACTGACTCACTCGGGACACGGCGATAGCAACATGCCAGAACGCATCATCAGCATCGCCAGTGAAGCCCTGGAAGTGGGAGTTGCCACCGATCACAACATCCATACCGACTACTCTGACATCATCGCTGAGCTCGATGCCCAGGAGCACTTCCAGGGAATCGTCGGTAACGAGATATCGGTCCCCCTGGGCCACTTCAACGCCTTTCCTCTCGAACCGTGGGGCGATGTTTTTGACCGGGGTGCCAGCGATGGCCCCGCCCTGTTCCGCGCGGTACGCGGTCATCGTGACGGTTCCGGCATCGTTCCCGTGGTCCAGGTCAATCACCCTCGCTGGGATGGAATCGACTACTTCCGGGTCGCCGGACTCGACCCCATCACCGGCCAATCGGTAGAAAATAGCTGGTCCGTTGATTTCGACAGCGTCGAGATCTTCAACGAGAATGCTGGCTGGGGTTATTACGACGCCGACAACACCGACAAACCGATCGGCTCGAGTCATCACTGGGTTCTGCAGGACTGGCACAATCTACTCAATCATGGCGCACGGATCACTGCGGTCGGGAATTCCGACAGTCATACCGTCTCGGCAAACCTTGCGGGCTGGCCTCGCAACTACTTCCCCTCCTCCAGCGACCTGCCCGCAGAGATCTCGGTGAAGGAGGTGTGTGATACCGTCAAGCAGGGACAGATCGTCACCAGTTTCGGACCGTTTGTCACCTTCACCGTCGACGATGCAAAAATGGGGGATCTGGTCACCGCAAAAAGAGCGGCGGTAAGTCTCAAAACCACGGTACAGGCAGCAGACTGGATCGATGTAGATCGCGTTCTTGTCATCGTTGATGGCGATATCGTCGAAACGATTCCGGTACCGGATACTCGAGAAGTGGTTCGTCTGATCGACTCGCGCAAGATTCCAGTTCGTACCGATGGCTGGATCGCACTACGTGTAGAGGGAGATGATGATCTCGATCCCATCGTGCCGGGCAAAAAACGTCCGATCTTACCGATCGCCATCACCAATCCGGTCTATGTCGATGCGGATGGCGATGGGAAGTACACGGCACCGGTTGAGGTGGCACGTCTGTGGTTAGAAAAGCACGATGGCTCCGAGACGAAACTCCACGCCGAATGGCAGGCGCGACAGCCCAACCAGCGAGCGGCGATGCTGCTGGCCAGCCAGGTGGATGGGGAAACCAGCCGTACCCTGGCTCGCTGGGGTATCACCGATCCATCGCGGTTGGTACGACTGACTGCCTGTCGTCTGATCGGATCGATCGGCTGTGGTGACATCGAAAAGATTCAGCAACAGCTGGTCTCGATGGTGACGTCGGCCGATGCCGATCCCTGGCAAAGAGTCGTGGCCCTGCAAGCCCTCCCCGTGGATGTCGCCGGCGATCTGTTGACTCAGCTGCTTCGAAGCTCCGGCAAGAAGGCGTTTGGTAATCACGCCTCGAAGATTGGCTCGTTGCTTCCCGGGCAGTGGGTGATGCGCTGGAAAGCCTCCAACCCCTTCCCGGTCTCTGGAGAGAGTGGATTGCGCAAGGTTCTGGCGATGTCTGATCGGGAACGTGCCAGCAATCAAACGCTTCTTGCAGCCGAAACCGGCATCGTCGATCTGAAAAAATATTCCGCCGAGCGAGGTCGAAGTGAAAATTGCGTGATCGCTTTGAAGTGCAGCCTGATCAGTCCATCGAAACGGGAAGTGACCATCGCCGTCGGTTCCGATGATGGTTGTATCCTGAAGGTCGGAGATCAGGTGCTGGTGGAAGATTTTGCCCAGCAAGGGGTCGATCCGATGCGACACCTGGTCACTGCAAATCTCAAGCGTGGAGTGAATCAGGTGATACTGCTGGTCGAAAATGGTGGCGGCGCTTTCGGAGCATCCCTCCGGGTCCTCGATGATGCCGTCACGGTGCAGCAGCAGGATGCAGAGCAGGCGAAAAATTCCGCTCCCACCACAACACAGCGAGCCTCCTCCGATATGGCAGGGATCCGTGCAGCAGCGGATCTGTTCTTTCTCGATGAAGGACGATGGCCCTCCAGTATGGAGGAGTTGACACTGGGGTATCTCGACAAACTACCGCTCGATCCGTGGGGAAGACCCTATCAGATCCACAGCAGTCAGACCCGCATCGAGGTGGTCAGCCTGGGGGCCGATGGATCTCGTGGTGGCGACGGCATCAATGCCGACATCGTCAGTCAATAATCAGACGAAACCGCCCGTCCATCAGGAGGTTGCATCTTGCAAATCTTGATACGAGTGATTCCGCTGGTGTTGATCGGGGCTGTCGTCGGTGCTGGCCTTGGAATGTTGATCACCGAAGGGAGCTTTTCCGGACCACCGTCACGGATCGACAAGGAAGCGGGTTTCAGCGGATTCATCTACGGAATGTGGACCGGTGGAGCGGTCGGTCTCGTCGCTGCCGTGCTCTGGTCGATCTCCTCGGTGCGAAACAGTACCGAACACCCCGGTTCCTCCTCGGAATTGAATCAGTAATCAGCTTCCGTACGATCCAGGTTTGGTTGGTCAAATTCATCTTCGACCGGGTTGTTGCTGGCAGAATCCAATGCTGCGATCAAAATCATGCGAAATGCCATCACATTCAATAACGCCGCGGTAGCACTGAAAAATCCCATCGCATACTGAGTTTTCCGGTGGTCAGGGTCCTCTGCCAGCAAGTAGGAGACCACATTGGGCCCAATGAACGTAACAAACGCAAAGCCCAGCAGCAAATAACAGCCCACCCGGACCCGCGTCATTCTCCTTCCTGCAGCCCCGTAGATACCCGCAGATCGGATCAGACCACTGACGGCAACGACGATCGGCAAGCCAACCCAGAAAATAGCCATGACGAGAGAATATCCTTCGAGCATCCGATAGCCCTTTCCATCGATGCACATGGCCCTGTGGCCTGCATGTCGTACGAACTAGAGGTTCAAAGTAGCTGTTCCAGTTTCTCGGGGCGAATCTCACGCCGATCCCCGGTGCGACGGGTCCAGCCATCCTTGTCGAGGTATTCCAGCAAGGGAATCGCAAACTTACGGGTCGTTCCCAGGACATCTTTGGCCTGGGATGCGGTGAAGGCACCTTCTTGTTGATAAAGAGCGGCAAGCTTCTGCAACGCCTGGGGGATCGCGTCCGCCAGTAACGCTACGTCTGAGGCGATGCGAAGTACTTCTCCACGATCGATCAGCAAGTTCTGCATCTTTTGCAACGTGGAAGCATCGGTACCGAGCGGTCCGGCTAGATCTTCATGGCGCGCAGGTTCGAACAGCTGTTGAGAAAGATGATCGCGTAAATCCTGCAAGATTTTCTGCTCCGCCTCGGGAAGGTTTGGTTCCCAGCCGGGGATCATGACCCGGCCGCCGCGGATTCGCTCAATCTGCTGCTTCTCTTCCAGTTGCTCGACCACTGATTCCAGGAATCGATCAGAGAGGCGCGTTCGATCGCGGATTTCCAGCAACTTGACAGAAATACGGTAGGGGTCCTCCCGGTATGCCCGCTCCATCGCGTCGATGATGCGATCGCCAGCTCTCTTGAGACCACTTGTGACAACCCATTTTCCATCGGAGATGCTCAGGATCCTGTCACTCTGCTGCAGTGCTTGCAGGTGAGTTTCTAGCTCTTCCCGGGTCATCGCTGCTCGTCTTGCCAGATCCCCTACCTCATGAATCTCCAGCTCTTCCTCTTCCATGACGCTGAGCAGGAACGCATCGGGGCTACCGAGCGCGTCCATCTTTCGCTGCACCGCCGAGACGACAAATTCCTTGCCGGTCTTGAGGCGCCAGCGCGACTGATCGAGTACCTCACCCCCGCCAAGAGTGACCATCGGAGAGGTCTGACGTAGAACGAACCGATCACCAGGAGCTACCACCACCGGTTGCTCCAGTCGAATCTGAGCCAGCGCTTCTTCACCAGCGACCAGCGCCTGGCAATCGAGCAGATAGAGCCTACCGACCGCCTCCATCGTTCCCTGCAAGAACCGCACCGGCATCCGGTGTACCAGTGGTGCGGAAATGCCCGGTAGAGCTCGCAAGCTGACCTCGATCATCTCCGTGGCGCGAAAGTAACCCGGTGTCGCTGCGACCATGCCGCGCTCGACCTCTCGATAGTCGATGTCGGCAAGATTGATGGCGGTGGAATGGCCGGCCCTGGCCCTGTCGACCGGAACCCGATACGCCTGCAAACCCCGCACCCGTCCCATCGCACCGCCGGGCAGAATCTCCAGTCGATCCTCGATTTCAACCGCACCACTCATCGGGACTCCCGTGACGACGGTGCCATGCCCCTTGGATGAAAATACCCGCTGGATGGGAACTCGAAAAACGCCGGTTTCATCTTTGGGTGGCAAATCCCGGACCATCTCTTGCACCTGATCTCGCAGTGCATCGATTCCTTCCTCGGTTTCGGCACTGACCCTGAGGATCGGTGCATCGGCCAGAAAGGTTTCCTGGACCGTTTCTCGGACCTCTTCTTCGACCAGATCGGTCAATTCCGGGTCGACCAGGTCGATCTTGTTGATGGCGATGATTCCTTTTTTCACTCCCAGGATCGTCATGATGTCGAGGTGTTCTCGTGTCTGCGGCATCACCGAATCATCGGCGGCCACAACCAGCACAACGATGTCGATACCCGAGGCACCCGCCACCATGTTCCGGATGAACTTCTCGTGACCGGGAACATCGATGATTCCCACCAGTTCTCCATCTGCCAGTTCCATCGGAGCAAAACCGAGATCTATGGTGAGACCTCGATCCTTTTCCTCCGGTAATCGATCGGGATCGATGCCGGTCAATCTACGGACCAGCGAGGACTTACCGTGGTCGATGTGACCCGCGGTTCCCACGACTACGCCATAGATGGTGGTATCAGACTCTGACAACGTATCCTCCCGGCGATTGAGGATCGGTGCTGGAGCACCGGATGTAAAGGTGCGCCACCTTGACCGGCGGCACGATCTGCTCCAGCATTAGGAGCATGACTACTGCCAGAGATGAACTGTTCTGTAAATTTGCGATCCAGAATGGCGCCTGGACTCGCGACGAGGCCATCCTCTTCATCCAGCACTATCGTGCAACCGGAGAGGATGTGCGGTTTGGTGACTGGGCGGCAGCCCAGGGTGCCATCGACTCCGACCTGGCAATCCGCATCGAAAACACCATCGATCAGCGACTATCCCAGGGATCTACCGTGGTTCGAGAAAAGCCGAAAGCCACTGCCGGGGTCGGGACACGACCGAAGGGCGGCGCGGTTTCAACACGGTTGGCGAGGAAATCTCGTGCTGGTGGGCTCGGGATCGATTTTCAGCGCAAGCCGGTTCAATCGAGCGTTTTTCTTCTCTGTGGCGTGATGACCATCGTCATCCTCTTTGCCATCTCATTCCAGTTTTCAAAGGGGAAGACCCCGGTAGAGTCCCCCGTGAACTCCAGTAAAACTTCGAGCGATACCGCGGAAACGAAGGGTGGAAATTCCACAGCCAGCACTACTCAGCAGGCTCCTATCTTCAGTGAAGAAGAAATCAATCACATGAATAACCGCATCCAGATCACCATCACGGATGCACGTAGTTATCTGCGAGATGGCAAGAGCGCCATCGGCCTCAGGCAATTGAAGAAGGTCCGCGAGGAACTGGGCGGGGACGATCTTCCACCAGAGCAGCTGGGTAGGATCGATGGTGAGATCGCCGAGATGACCAGCATCATCGACGAGATATATGCCGAATCCCTGGAAGAACTGAAAGAAGCCCGTGCCTCTGGAAACGACCAGGATGTTCAAGATGTGCTAGTCGAAATCGAGCAGATGTGTGGTGCTGACTACCGTGCTCGTGCCGAAAAGGAAGGTTCCTAGGGATCCTCCCGCTGCCATGGCTACTCAAAACAAGGAACGACTCCAGAAGTATCTCGCACGATGTGGCCATGGCTCCCGAAGAAAAGCTGAACTCCTCATCGAGCAGGGCCTGGTGATGGTCAACGGCAAAGCCGCGTCACTCGGAGATAGCATCGTACCTGGCCGGGATGTGGTGATTCTTCATGGCGAAAAGGTCGCCCCTCCTCGCTCTCTGACCGTGATGTATCACAAGACTTCAGGGACCATCTCCAGTACTCACGACACTCACGACCGACTGACGGTGATGGACATGCTGCCGAAGAAGGTGGTCGATGCGGGTGTGTTACCAGCTGGTCGCCTCGATCTCGATACCGAAGGCTTGTTGATCCTGACCAACGATGGAGACCTGCTGCACGAAATCACTCATCCGAGATACCGCTGCACCAAGGAGTATTACGTGGCTCTTTCTCGTACTCCAGGAGAACGAGAACTGTCTGCTCTGCGCAAAGGGGTATTTCTGCCCGATGTGGGAAAGACAACATCTCCGGCGATACTGAACAAGTTGCGGCGCAAAAGAGATGGAAGCGCCACGATCCACATCCAGATCCAGGAGGGGATGAAGCGACAGATTCGCCGTATGTTCTCCGGTCAGGGGATCGAGGTGACCTATCTCAAGCGGATCTCCATCGGTGGTCTGGAGCTGGGCGATCTGGCTCCTGGCAAGTATCGAACCCTGTCGACCAGGGAAATCGAACTGATGCAATCCGGATCGAACGAAAATCGCCCACCAAACCGAAGTCGGTCTGGTAGGCGATAATCAATCATTTGCGAACCGAGCTCAGTCGAGAATCACACTGACAAATCCATCGACTTCCATGGTGTCGATCCGAACCTCCCACAATCCAGGAACTCCTAGATTCGAAAGCGACTTGGCCCGCAAAAAACCACCGTTTCCGATGTAGGTCTCGTCAAAGATCTTGAAGTTGAGCATGTCATAGATTCTGACTCTCACAACTCCGTTAAAATCGAGCCCTTCAAAGGAAACAAAGGAGTCAAAGAGAGAAGTCGACCAGTAGTATCCCTCAGAGGATGTGTAGTTGAAAAAATCACCCTCGAAAAAGAAGTCGAATTCACTCGAAGAAACGAACGGCTCATTGAAGCAGCCTCCACCACAGTGGTTGTGGCAACCGGAGCTCGCCAGCAGCAACAACCCCCCCAGTAACGCCAGGAAAGAAACTCGCATGATCTTTCCTCCTTCCTGGGAGGAGCACCCCAAGTACCCCTCTCATAAAGGTATGACGGGTCACCCAGGGAGTTATTCTAACGAACCGTGAAAAAAAGGGATGGTGGAGATCCAGCGACCAGCTCCCGATCGCTTATTCAGCGCCTGGAAGGTCAGTATCGGCCAGGAGGGTCGATGATGGTCCTTCCCCGCAGCTGGCTCTCTTCTTGCTTTGTCCACTTTCGGCGACGGTCCTGCGCTCGGAGTCAGGCTTCCTGCTCGTCGCCGGGGTCGAGCCCGAGTGTGCGGATCAGCTCGAAGTAATCTTCAGGAGTGTCGATCTCCATGCAGAAAGCATCCCCAATGTCGTAGACGTTCATGACATGGCCGCCTCGAAGGAGTTGATCAATAGCCCGTTCGTAGAATGCCTTGGGGTTGTTCTGCAACAGGATCTCCCGGCGTAGATACCGCGCCATGGCCGGGGACAGCTTGTAGACGCCAAATGCCTCACCAGCACTCAGGTCTTCATTTACATACTTTCCGAGGGCGGTGATCTGTTCGCCTGCAAGCAACACCTTGATCTCTTCTTCGCCATTTCGTTTGCGATCAAGAGCCGCGACGGACGCTCCAGGATGTGCAATTACACCGGGTATTACCGTCTCGTCATAGAAGACGTCTGCGTTCATGACGAGGACGGTCTTTTCCTCGGTCGCTCGAAGAGCGAGAGAGAGGGAGTAGCCGGTATTTGTGGATCGATAATCGGGGTTTTCAACGAATTGGTATTCGGGGAAGCTCTCTCGGAACACCGCCTCCTGGAACCCTACTACCAGGGTGACATCCTTGATGCCGGCCTCTTCAAGCAGGCGAAGTTGCCGATGAATGAGTGTCTCGTCACCGATCGGAAGATAACTCTTTGGCCTACCTTGAGTGATCTCAGCGACGCGAACGCCTGCCCCGGCACAGAGAACGATTGCACGCACATTTTCAGTCATGATTCGGATCCTACGTTGGTATCGCCGTTTGGTCGAGTCAATTGTCTGCCTCGATAAACCAATGAGACGATCAATACCAGGGGTTGGCTCACAGGAGTTGAAGTAGCACTCGAATCGAGCGGATCGATGTTCCTGCGGTGGCTCCGCTGGCGGGCATGATCACGGTAGTAATACCTGATGGGTTACCCGGGGATTCAGTCTGACGAACCGTCAATAAAGGGATGGTGGACGTCCAGCGACCAACCCTGAACTCTCCATTTCCACCCGGAAACCGCCGATTTCCTCCTGCAGAGCACCATTTGTATTTTCACCGGTCTGGCCCCCTTCTTGCTCTGCACCCGATCCCGGCGATCGGCGCCGGTGAAAGGGGTTCTCCTTGTTCCGTCGTGATTCAATCTTCTGTGTACTGTTCTTGTTGGTTTTGCAAATCTTGTCTGCGATCTCCACGGGGAACCGAGCCCTCGGTGGTTCTCCCTCGCTGATGGTCGTCGATTCCACTCGCGACCATGTTGTCTGGCTCCAGGATCTCGATGCCGATGGCCGTTACGATGGACCGGGCGAATCGCAAATCTTCTACGATGACAGCGCCATCGGCCCGAATCTGTCAGTGCCTTCCGCCCTCATCGCACGCTCCGATGACCTTCTCCTGCTCGACGGAGGGACCATCGACTCCCTCCTCAGCCTCCGAGACATCGATCAAGACGGGTTTGCCACCGGAGCGGCTGAAGTGCGGGTGATCTATGATGATGAAGCGGCGGGGCCCGATCTTGCCGTGCCATCATCGATGGCCATCGACCCCTCCGGTGTGATCTATATCGGAGACCGAAGTACCACCAAGCGCCATGTTCTTCGCCTGCAGGATCTCGACGGAGATGGCGACATGGACCAGGCGGATGAAGCGACCATCTGGTTACAGATTTCTGGAAATCCACCGTTGTCGAACTTCACACCGACCGCGGTGTGCCTCGCTGCCGATGGAACATTGCTGGTCGGAGATGGAGCTTCTGGCTTCATCTATGCCTGTCGGGATCTCGATGGCGATGGCAGGGCCCAGGGATCCAACGAAGTGCAACCCTGGTTTACCACCCCCAATCGCCATGGTGTTTTCAACGTCGATGCGCTCACCACCACCGACGGTGAGCAGTTCTATCTCGCCGATGAAGAAAACGGCATGATATTGCGCCTCCACGACAGTGATCAGAATGGCACCATCGACGCCATCGGAGAGGTGCAGATCTTCTGTGATGGGACCAACCCACAATCACTGGTGGTGGCTCCGATGGTGTTGTTTCCATCTCCAGCAGGCGGAGTCCTGGTCGGCGATCCCGGTCAGGATTCGCTGCTGCTGGCCATCGATCTCGATCAGGATGGAGCCGCCTCCACAACCGGCGAACAGCAGCTGGTATTCGATGATCAGGGAGCCCTGCTCCCATCCATCAGCGGAATCGCATCCGTTCCCGGTCCCTTGAACATCACCATCGACAGTGTCGAACCGCAGCTGGTCCACCAGGCGGGGGCAACTCCGATACAGATCTACGGCGATGGTTGGCTCACCGGAGATGAGGTATCCCTTCGCATCGAGGGGATCGAAGTTGCTGCCATCGCACCTCTGGCGGGAATGATCACCACGACACTCCCGAGTCTTTCACCAGGGCCCCATGATCTGATCGTCATCATCGAGAATCAGGAGTACTTCGTACCCCAGGCGTTCCAGTCGGTTGCCTACTTCCGACGTGGGGATGTCGATGGCAATCACAGCCTCGGCATCGGGGATGCCGTCACCATGCTGATGTGGCTGTTGATCCCCGGTAGCCCAGCGATTCCGTGCCAAGAAGCCGCTGATCTCAACGACGATGGGCAATTACAGTTACAAGATGCGATCCATCTACTCAGTTGGTTATTCGCTTCAGGACCATCACCGGCCCAACCGCACCCAGATGCGGGGCCCGACCCAGATCAGAATGGCCCCGGCTGTAAGTGGTAGAAGAGTGGAACAATTCTCTATACACTCACGGATAATGTCTCCGAAGTTACGGAGCGGTATTGCCGAGCCGTGATCGGTAGAACCCATCGAGGAAGGGGCGCGACATGTCAGACGAGAACAAAACACCGGAAGAGGAGACTCAAAAGAATCTGTCAGAAGAAGAGCTCGGCGACGTTGCGGGGGGTATAAAGAGCTACAATTCGTCAAAGTCGAACACTTCTTTTTCAGTCGACAACAAGAAGAAGGATGACGGAAAGAAACCTGCCAAGTAATTACATCGGTTTGAACTGATGGCAGCTGCCTAGTGAGAACCACTGAGAGATGGTGAAAAATGGATGTCGGTCAGGTCTGTACGGGGCCGGGCTCGTCGCACTGATCACCAGAGGGACGTGCCACAGGGCACGTCCCCCATTCTCAGCCTCTTTGCGCGACAAACATCCAGTTGGAGCTGTCCTCGATTGTATAATGAAGAGTCGCGCGGAGCTGTAACCCGCGCACTTTCAGGTAACTACATCGAAAGGACACGTCATGTCAGATAAGAAAAAGAAACTCTCCGATGATGAGTTGAAGGACATTGCTGGGGGAATAAAAAACTACAACTCCTCCAAGTCGAATACTTCTTCAGTGAAAAAGAAGAAGGAAGACGGAAAGAAATCCGACAAATAATTACACTGTTTTGAACTGAGGACTGGATCTCCGAAAGGCTCTCCGATGGAATCGAAGCCACACGGAAAATTCACCTTTGAATGCGAGGATATCACCCCCGCATTGCGCGCTTCGTCCCCTGCCGGACGTAATCAGCTCTGGAAAAACTGGTACGACAAACTGATCAGCCAGCTGGGAAATAGCGAGTACCGATTCATCAACTACGGATACATGGCCCAGGAGAAGCTCGAACTCGATCCAGCCGAGCAAGACAGACGCAACTTCATCGAACTCTACCAGCAAACCCTCGGCGACACCGACCTGACCGGCAAGGATGTACTCGATGTCAGTTCGGGACTGGGAGGTGGAGCTCTGTGGATTTCGCGCAGGCACCGCCCCGCCTCCCTCGTCGCGATGGACCTCTCTACAGAGGCCGTCAACCTGTGCAACGAGTGGTACAGCGATCAGAGAAATCTTCGGTTCGTTGTCGGGAACTCCGAATCGTTGCCTTTCCCGGATTCCTCCTTCGATGTGATCTACAACGTGGAGAGTGCCCACTGCTATACTAACTTCGGTGCCTTCCTCCAAGAAGTACAGCGGGTCCTGAGACCCGACGGTGTCTTCTGCTGGTCAGACTTCCAGAACCGTGATTCGATGGACAGCCTCCGACTACAGTTCAGCTCTGCAGGTTTCACCACGGTAAATTTCGAGGACATCACTGACGGTGTGATTCGATCTCTTGAGTATGTTCGATGTGGAATTTCTGACGGCTCACTCGACAGCAACCTATTCATCTGGGGCGGCGATACTGACGGTATTCAGGGTGTGATCGAAGAATTCCGCGATTGGCGTTCCTACCATTGTTGTCAGATTTCGATGGATTCATCGGCGCGCTCAAGCAGATAGACTGGCTCCTTCCTGCAGCCAGATGGGAGCCGTTGTCATGATTCATTTTCCTTCTCCACGTTGGATTTCCATCTGCATGCTGCTTGCCGGATGCTCGACGATGAGCTCCATCGATACTCGACAGCCAGCAGAGGCCTCCGCCAGCCAGCCCAACATTATTTACATCATGGCAGACGAACTGGGCTACTACGAACTGTCGCACATGGGCCATTCCCATTTCAACACTCCGCACATCGATCAACTGGCCGCCGAAGGGATGCGCTTCACTCGAAGTCTTGCCGGCTCTTCTCTGTGTGCACCAACTCGTTGTGTACTGATGACCGGCAAGCACAGCGGTCACACCTCGATCCGCACCAACGGCGGCGGCACACCGCTGCGCGCCGGCGAAGTGACAATCGCCACCTTGTTGAAACAGGCCGGCTATGCCACCGGTGGTTTCGGCAAGTGGGGCTGCGGCGGGCGCGGTTCGACCGGCGTGCCGGAGCAACACGGCTTCGATGTGTTCTTCGGTTACTACGATCAGGTGCACGCACACAGTTACTACCCGCCGTATCTGATCCGTAACAGCGAGGAAGTGCCACTGCCGGGCAACAACGGCGGCCGCCAGGGAAAAACCTATTCCCACTACCAGATCATCAAACAAGCGCGCCAGTTCATCCGGGACAATGCCGATGGTCCGTTCTTCTGCTACCTGCCGATCACCCCACCTCATGGGTTGTTTGATATCCCCGAACAGGATCCCGCCTGGCAGCAGTTCAAAGATCAACCGTGGCCGCGAGAAGCGCGTCGTTACGCTGCCATGGTCAGCATGCTCGATCGCCAGGTCGGAGAGATCATCGAACTGCTGAAGGAACTCGAACTCGATCAGAAGACTCTCATCGTCTTTTGTGGTGACAACGGCGGCCAGAATTATTTCCGCAGTAAGGAAAAACCCCGTGGTTTTCACGGACCCAACGTCAACCCTCGTACAGCGGTCGAGTTTCGTGGTCAGAAGGGCACTCTTTACGAGGGCGGACTGCGGATTCCGATGATCGCCCACTGGCCCGGCAAGATCGGACCGGGGCAAGTCAGTGATCACCTGTGCTATTTCCCCGACATGATGCCGACACTGGCCGATCTGGCCGGCGTCGAGACTCCCACCGACAGCGATGGCATCTCCATGACCAACGAACTGTTCGGCAAATCCGCCGAGCAGCGCCAGCACCAGTACCTGTACTGGGAACTGGGAGCCAAGAGAGCGGTTCGGATGCAAAACTGGAAAGCGACACGACCGGCACAGGGCAAGGAGTGGGAGCTGTACGATCTGGCGGTCGATCCGTCGGAAACCAAGGATCTATCGCAGGAAAATCCGGAGATGCTGGAAAAGTTACAGCAGTTCGCCAGGGAGGCCCATCAACCGGCGGTTCCGGGCACCTTCTCCGATCAAACCCTGCACGAAAGAGACCGCCAGGCGAAGAAGGGTTTCAAGAAGAAGTAACGGACCCATCCGGGTGGCTCCAGCTCAGTCTTCTTTCTTCTCCTTCTCCTCCTTCTTTTTCTTGAGCAGATCTCCGAGGCTGTTCTTGAGTGCCTCATCCAGCAACTTCTTGCCGATGGCGGGATCGAGCCCGGTTCCTTGCAGTCCTTTGCCGAGGAAATCGAGTGCATTCTTGGCATCGCCGAGAACCTGCAACTTCTGGGTACCATCGGTCTCGATCTTTTCAATCGCCTTGTCGAGAAGCGCATCGAGGATGACGACCATCACCTGCGCCAGCACGATGCCGTTCTTCTTGTTACCGATCCCCTCGATCTCGAAGGTCGGTACCGATAGATCGACGTCCCAGGAGCCGCCTCCTGGAATCGTCATCACACCGGCCACCTTCATTCCACTGACAGACAGGGTATCGATGACAAATTTCTTGCCGCTGTCGGTCGAACCACTGCCGGCTTGCTGATCAGCGGATTTCTTGATTTCCTTCTGGATGGTGAGCAGGTTGAGGTGGGGTCCCTCCCCATCGACGAATGTCTCGACCAGGATTTCCACGCCATCGAGCTCGAGCCTCGGCAAGACGATACGATCCTGGAGCAAGGAAACCATCGACAGCTCGACATCGATTCCAGAGAGCTGGAAGAAGTTCGGCTGCTGGTACCCCTCGGGGTTGCTGAGTTCCAGACCGCGCAGCGATAGATTACCGCCAAATAGATCGATGGAGGCCGAAGAGAGCCGGGTGCTGTCAGCACCCAGTACTCGATCTCCGCCGGAGATGACGGCGGATCGAACTAATGAATCCTTGGAGATGAACAACCCTCCTGTTACCAGCAACAGCAACAGAACGATTCCCAGCAATATCTTCATCGATCGGCTCTTGAACATTTGACTCCACTCATCGAGATACTACTCAGCTCACCGAAAGCGGTAAATCGATTCCCTCGATTCGACAGGACTACCTGACAGGTGAATTGGGAACAGGCGAAGAGGCGATGCACAGAATCGCCTCTTCGCCCGTTGCAACACAACGAGATTTCGTCGAAGTCACTCAGGGGCAGCTCAGATAATCACTACAGATGAGATTATCATCGGTCGGATCCATATCGCAGCTACCCAGACCAGGCGGTGGTGGCGCGGGTGCATTCCCGAATGCTGAGTGCAGCGACGCGACTGCATCGGCAAAGTTGAACGCGCCATCGTCGTTGTGATCACAGGCATCATGACAACCGACAGGATCCCCCTGGAAAAAGATCTGCAGCAGTTTGACCCCATCCGCCAGATCCACTCGTCCATCCTGATTGGCGTCGCCACGAGTAAACGGTAACGTCGACCCGAGGATGAATGGTATGGTGACCGGTTCAATCCCTACCCCCAACGGAGTGACTGCCAGGGTTTCAGAGAGACTGAATTCTCCCTGGAATATCCGGCTGCAGTAAAAAACCTCCGAGTCCTCGAGCGGATTGCCGACCAGTTCGTACTGCAAGATGGCCACCTCGTGACCGGTAGCTGGAGGCAACGGGTTGATCCCCGTGAAGGACATCACCACCCCCTGCCTCACACCTTCCTGGGGAAAGATGGTCATCGCACTGAAATCTGCCGGTTCACCGCCGTTTCCCGTCAGGGTGACGAGTCCAGGCTCACCTGAAAGGATATCGATATTGCTACTGTGACAGACGGCGATCGACCAGCCTCCCAGCGATCCACCCGGATTATCGATGATGGCGATCACCGTTGCAGGGGAACTGGGAGTCAGGATCGATGACGATCGAAAGCGAAACTGGTAATCATCATTTTGCCCTGATACCAGTGGGGTCATCGTCAAAGTCATCGTCATGACAACCAGAGCTACTGCAGGAACCTGAAAATACCTACACCAACCTACTCCACCAGCGCTTGAAAATGGTTCTGTTGGCAATATAGAGAATCTGCCCATCGTATCTCTCCCTCCTGAACTTGATGGTTCAAGTGGAAGACGCACAAGCAGATGGGTTGGTTCCCGGCTTTTTCATCGCACTGCAAACAGCTGTTGCAGAACAGTGCAAACTCACCAGTTCAGGGACAGGCTCCAAAAAATTGACAGTCGAGCCCATCATCGGTTGGATCTTCTTCGCAAAGGCTGGTCGGTGGTAACGGTGGCGGTCCCCCATTGAACAGATGGGATAACTGGTAGATGACATCGGCCAGATTGAGGGAACCATCGTCATTGGCATCGCACGCATCGAAACAAGGAGGTGCCGTGGGGTCGATGAAGAGAAAGGTGAGCAGGAAGATCGGATCGGCCAGATCGAAGGGAGAAGAACCGTTACATTCCCCCCGCACGAATCGACTGACGATGGAGATGGTGCCGTCATTCATGACCGGGACCACTGACATTCCACCGAGATTGATGAAGGGAGTGATCGGCGGCGCACTGGGATAGACGCAGAACTCGATGCTGGCATCGCTACCGGGTGCCCCCTCCAGCAGGTAGCTGGCGCGGTTGAGTACGTAACCGAGCCCCGGACCGAGGCCATTCCCACCGATGGTATCGATGATCACACCGGTGGCCCAACCTTCCGAGGAGATGTAGATCTCCGCAAGATCAGGAAAGTTGCCATTGTTACTGGTGTTGGTTCCACTCTCGGCAATCACATCGATGACCGAGACCAGGGCCGCATCGGAACAAACTCCGAACGCCCAGCTACGCGCCGGAGCCCCGGTGTTATCGAAGGTAACGGTCAGATCGACGCTGGTTCCCTGATTGCCCGTCCCACTCGACAGCGACAGCTGATAATCGGGATCAGGCTGAGCCATCGATGTCGCATCCATCAGAAAGACAGATGTCAGCACCAGAAGCAACAAAACAGGAACACGCATCGAAGACCTCCCGGCAAGTCGACCAACGCGTCGACCAGATCGAGACGAGCCTGTCCATTCTATCTGCTCTGCATTCCCATGACAGAAGAGAGTCTCAGCACGTCTCGATCAGCAGGATACTCACACCCGGTAGCGTTTACGTAGTTTGGCCTGGGGGATGCCGGCGCGTTCGCGGTACTTGGTGACGGTGCGACGGGCGATCTTTACACCCATCGTTCCCAGACTCTTCGCCAGTTGCGCATCACTGAGCGGATAGTTGTTGTCTTCTGCATCCACGATGTCACGGATCGCCTCGCAGATGCTCTCACGACTCTCCAGCTTGCCATCTTCCCGGGAGACTCCTCCGGTGAAGAGACGACGAAGCTCGATGACACCGTTGGCGGTTTGCATGTACTTGCCATTGCTGGAGCGGCTGACCGTCGAGATGTGAACTCCGGTCGCATCGGCTATTTCTTGCATGGTGAGCGGCTGGATATGAGCCGGGCCATCGCGCAGGAAGTCTTGCTGGCGATCGACGATCGCCTGAGCGATGTCGATCAGGGTTCTGCGTCGCTGGTCGATGGCCTGGATCAACCACCGGGCTCCTTCGACACGACTGCGGATGTAGTCCGCCACTTCCTTCTTCACCTCCGGCTCCTTGAGGATCGCCGTACAGGTGGAAGAAACCCGCAGATCGGGGAGGTGGTCACTGGAGAGGCGCGCCACGTAGCGATCGCCCACCTCATCGATGGTGATCTCCGGGACGATTCCCTGGTGACTGGTGTCGATGAAACTCGATCCGGGTGCCGGATCGAGTTGACGGATCAGATCGCATGCTTCCTGCACATCACCGAGAGAAATTGACAACTTCTCGGCGATTTTCGGCAGGGCGTTTTCCATCAGCTCCGACATGCACTCCGAGATGATCCGGTACTCGATGGTCTTGACATCGCTACCGAGTTGCAGCAGCAGGCAGTCGGCAAGATCGTGCGCTCCAACACCCGGTGGATCGAGCTGCCGGACCGATTCGAGAGCTTCCTGCACCTCCACGACGGAAATTCCTGAACAGAGTGCAAGATCTTCGCAGTCATCGATGAACCAACCACGTTCATCCAGATTCCCGCACACCAGTTCGCAAACGCGACGCTGCTGATCAGTCAGGTCGAGCAGAAAAATTTGACGTAGCAGGAACGACTCGAGCGATTCGGGACGATCTGCCGTGTTCATCAGTGCTTCATGTTTCGCATCGGAAGCATCGGATGAAACCACCTGGCGACGTTCTCCCGTCATCGGCTTCTCCCAGCGATCGACGATCTCCATCAATCGACTGGTCTCTGCATCGGTGATGTCAGTGGTCGGGGTTTCCCTGGTTTCTGTCGGATCCACCAGTTCCAGGGCAGGATTCTCGGTGAACTCTTTCTGAATCCGGGCTTCCAGATCGGAAACTCCCAGTTGCAGGATGTCCATCGACAGAATTAATTGTGGTGCGAGAACCTGCTGCTGAGCCAGGCGAGTCGAAACTTGTAAGCGCACACGTCCCCCTCCCGGGCTCCTTGCGAAGCACCAGAACGTTGAATGCGAGAGACGTGGTGTGGGTCTGGAGCCTGTCGGCCCCCACTCGCGATGGTCCGGGTTTCAACCCGGAAATTCGGTAGCCAACCTGGGTTGGCAATTGTCTAGAGGCGTTGACCTCCGACCGGAACTCCTCTTCCGGAATTCTGAAAAACCCGGTCGACCTTTTTCTCGACGTACAGTTCTTCATCGTCGGGTGCAAACCAGATTCTCTGGTTCTTCGAAAGAGCTGACACGAGCCGTTCCTGTGCCGAAGCTTCCAGTTGTTTGAAATCTTCAGACAGGGCAAATCTGCGCATTTCCCACGAAAGGTCGTAGGTGTGCTGCGGCTCGTTCAAGACAACTCCATTCCAGATCGTGATCGTTCAAGACCACCTGAACCAGACCATCTCATCGAAATAGAGGAGCCCTCTCTGACACCGGGAACGGTACTTGCCGCTCACCGATTTCTCGAGCCGTAGTCCTCTCTTCACGACAAAGAATACCCCGACCATCGAGACAGCGTCAAACTTCCAGATCGACCGCCTCACGGATCAGGAAAATCTTGCCGTCTCCCATCCGCCCGGTTCTTGCCCCCTGGGCGATCGCTTCCATCGCGAGCTGGGCAAACAGGTCGTCGACGAGTATCTCCAGGCGAATCTTGGGTAAAAATTCCATACCGGCATCGTCACCGGAATAATCCTCCAGATGATCCTTTTGCATCCCGTAGCCGCGGACCTCCTGGGTCTGGATATGCCTCACCCACTCCCGATCCTGTAGCCGGGAAAGGGCTTCCTCGAGGCGATATGGCTTGAGGATGGCAACAATCCTAACCATTGCCCTGTTCTTCCTCTCCGGTCAATAGAGACCACAACCCCTGTTCTTCGAGTAATACCTGCAATTGAACCGGATAGCCATCCAGCCGGAACAGCACATCTCGGTCCGATGCCTCCCGGGCCAGCGCCACCAGGCCCAGCGCACCGGTCAAATCGATGGAAGTCACCCCGCCGAGACGGAACTCGACGCTGGAGCCGGCACAAATTGCCTCAAAGCCCTCATGAGCTAGCTGCTCGACTCGATCCGCATCCAGCACGCCCCGAATCTCCAGGAAC
Source organism: Planctomycetota bacterium (assembly GCA_036125855.1). Classification (GTDB taxonomy): domain Bacteria; phylum Planctomycetota; class UBA8108; order UBA1146; family UBA1146; genus UBA1146. The sequence continues at coordinate 125,468 of JAYZTT010000002.1, read as the reverse complement.
TGACGATCTCCCTCACTGGTGCGGACCACAACCAAATCTTCGCTCAAGATGTAAGCTCCCTTCGAGCGACTACCAGCGTGATGTCATCGCTGGCCTCTGCTCCATCAACATGTTGTGCCAGATCTGCGATGACACCCGATACTACTTCCTCAGGTGCCGCCGAGGTCAGATTCTGGAGCACCTTGGCAAATCTCTCGAGGCCATATTCCACTCCTGCGTGGTTCATCGCCTCGACAATTCCATCGGTATACAGAATCAAGGAATCTCCCGGAGCCAGATCGACGTTGCTCACCTCAAGGGACTGACAGAATACCGGTCCCGGATCCATACCGAGGGAGATCCCCTCCGGCTGAAATTGCTCGACCCTGCCACTGGCACGCAACAGCAGCGGAGGATTGTGACCGGCGCGCGCGATGCGAACCTGACTGCGCTCATCATCCAGCTCCGCCCAGGCCAGGGTCACGAACATCCCCTCGGTCATATCCCGCGACAGGCTGGCGTTGACCTCCTCCAGGATCGATGACGCATCGGGCTGAGTCCGGGCAGCCATCCTGACCAGCGATCTCGTCATCGTCATCACCAGACTACCGGCGAGGCCCTTTCCCGAAACATCGGCAACCACGATACCGGCGCGTCCACCCGGCAGAGGAATCACATCGTAGTAGTCTCCACCCACTTCCCGGGCCGGTTGGTAGTAACAGGCCATCTCGACCCCGGAAATCTCCGGCAACTGTTCCGGCAAGAGCGCGTTCTGAATCCTGGTCGCAATCGATAGATCCCTGGCAACGGCCTGGGCGTGGAGCTCCTGCTCGCGAGCCTCGGCGAGGATTCGGGTCATTCGATTGAAGGAAGAAGCCAGTGCCCCCAGCTCGTCGGTGGTTCTGACCGTGGACTGGTGCTGCAAATCGCCCCGCGATACCAGGGTCATATCTTCTCGAAGTTTGCGAATCGGTCGGGTCAACAGGAAGCCGACCAGCAGCACGAAGGGAATCCCCAGCAGCAGCACTGTCCAGATCTGTCTTGAAGTCGCTGATTCAAGACTTTGCTCGAGCTGGTCAATCGCCACCGAGCTGAGATAGAGCTGCACCTGGCCGGCATGATCGGGAAGCTCGATCTCGAAGGAGCGAACCGGTGATTGAACCGTACCCGCAGAGAGGGTGCCGGATCGAACCGTGACCCGGGAACCCTCGAGATTCCTTGGCTGGCCCAGCTGATAGCTCAAACGGTCGCCACCGCGAGCATTGGCAATCAGATTCCTACCGGTCTGATCCAGCACCAGGATATCGAGCACCTTGTGTTCTCCCGGAGCCGTGATGAATTCACGGAGCTGAGCAGACAGCTGCTCTTGCGCCTGAGATTGCTCGATCATCGACAGCGAATCATCCGCCCAGAACGGATGGATCATGGCACTGACCAGTTGAACCAGTTCATTACCATTGCTGTCGACCTGCCCGGCGGAAGATTCCAGGGCCAGATCGGTGGAAGTACTCCCGACCCACAGCACAAAAGCGACCAGGATGAGACCGGAAACAGCACCATATTTGACGGCGATGGGAAAGATCTGACGGGGTGGACGCTCAGAAGTACGAGCAGAACGAGTTCGACCTGAACTACCACCTCGTACCAAAACTGCTCCTCTTCACAACCTGCAGCTTCAATCTACTTGCTGATTTCGTAGCTTGCACCTAACTTGTGTCTCTTCAGGGACGATAACATAATCTCGTGAGCTGAATCGATCCCACCGGTTCAACTGGAGGGTCGATGCCGACCGATCCCAAACGGATCCCACGAACCATCTGGCTGCTGGCCAGTTGCCGATTTGGCGAGGCCGCAGCGGTAGGAATGCTAATTCCGACCCTTCCTCTGTTTCTCGGCACCCTCACCTCGCCGGCAGCCGATCGAGTGGCTGAATCCCTGGCGACCCGATTCCCGTGGCTCGCTGACATCTTGCCCGGACTGGCGACGGCGAGCCAGGAAGCTCGAACCGCTTTTCTGTTCAGTATCACCGGCCTGGCGATGGCTTCCATCCAGATCTTTGCCGGTCGATTCTCCGACCGGTTCGATACCCGAAAACCCTTGATCGTCGGTGGCATGACGCTGGGAGCCTGCTGTTCCTTCTGCCTGCCTCTCCTCGACAGCTACTGGCAACTGGTCCTGCTGAGAATCTTGCAGGGATCGTTTCTGGGTCTCACCTTTCCGCCGATGATGGCGATCATCGCCCGCCATGCTCCCGACGATTCTGGCGGCAAGGTGCTCGGGCTTTATTCCACCATCCGGTTACTGGGGTTTGGCCTCGGTCCGATCCTCGGTGGCATCCTGGGAGATGCCGGGGGTTACGACCTGGTCTTTCTCGTTTCGGGAAGCTTGCTGCTGATCAGCGTCTTCCTCGTCTCGATCAAGATCAAGGATCCCAGCGAGTTCCGGACTGAAGAAGAACGCTCCCGACCGCTTCCACCGATACAGCCGATCTTTCGCCTTCTCGGTCTGGTCATCTTCGTCATGATGGTAGGGATCAGCACGGTGATCTCTCTATTTCCCCACTACGAACGAGAATTTGGTTCGACCCAGTCCGAACTGGGAACCATGTTCGCCATCTTCGTCGCCACTCGATGCCTGTTTCAATATCCGTGCGGCTGGGCCGGTGATCGCTACGACAAGAAGAGGCTGCTGCTGCTTGGCCTGCTATTGTTCATACCCCTGGTGATTCTCCAGGGCCATGTCGAGAACCTGAGCGAATTGACGCTGATTCGAATGGGTCTCGGAGCCGTCTCCGCGATGATGAGTACTGCGGTTGGCGGCATCTATGCCGAACGAAGTAGCCCCGGCAATCGCGCCAGGATGATGGGGATCAACACCCTTTGCTTCAGTCTCGGAACCGCAGTCGGACCTTCCCTGACGGGATTCATCGATTCGCAGCAGATCGCCTTCATGATTCCGGCCGGAGCAGCGGTGGTCCTGTTTGGATCGCTGTTCTTCTTCCTGCCGTCAGATCGGCAAGCAAGAAGCTGCTAGAGACCTGCCAGTAGCGGTGCGATCAACAGCAATAGAAGCGCGGCACCAGCACCGGCTGCGATGTCATCGAGCAATACACCCCAACCAGCCGGCAACGTTTCGAGGCGACGGATCCCCAGCGGTTTCAGAATATCGAGCAGACGGAACAGCAGGAAAGCCAGCAGCCACAGGGAGAGATTCGCAAGCTGGGTATCGAGCATGATGAAGGGGATGACACTCAGGGCCACGTACTGACCCGCCACCTCATCGATCACCACCGCCCCCGGATCTTTACGGCCAAAAATGGAATCGATTCGAGATCCACAGACGACACAACCGATGGAAGCAAGCAGTGCCAGCGACGGAAATAAAACGGTGCGAAAGGCATCTGGACAGCCTTGCCAGCAGACAGCACCTGTCAGCAATGCAGCGAGGCTTCCCATCGTACCCGGAGCCCAGGGGATTCGTCCCACGCCCAGAAATGTCAGAACCATCCGGGAAACTGTATCGGCTGTTTTCAAGCGGAGATCCGTCTCTCTCGTTCTGTACGGATGGCAAAGAGCAGATAATCGACCGCAGACCAGATGGTGGTAATCAACGTCCCCCAGAACAGGATTACCGTGACGACATTGAGTGTCTGGAAAATCACGGGCCCGATGTCCGATTCACCATTGGCTTCCAGTAACATCGCTGCCGGAATCAACATCGATTGCAAGACCATCTTCAGCTTGCCTCCGGCACGAGCTCCGAATTCGACCCCCTGACTCTCCATGTAGGAACGAATACCACTGACCAGGAATTCGCGTGCAACGATGATGACGACAAACCATGGACGAATCAGATCGGGGGTCAGGTAAACCAGATAGATCAGAGTTCCACAGATCACGATCTTGTCGACAAAAGTGTCGGCAAGTCGACCGAAAGCTGTGACCATCTTCCAGCGACGGGCCAGATAGCCATCGATGAAGTCAGTGGCAACGCAGAGGATGAATGCAATCGTCGCTATATTGAGTGCGAGATGACGGTCATTGATGATTCCCCAGCCAGAAATCTCGAGGGTCAACATCGTGAAGAGCAGGAGTGCGATTCCCAGTCGCCCGAGGGTGATGAGATTCGGGAGATTACGCCAATCTCTTCCCGTCAACGGCGATTCCGGGTTCATGGTTTCCTCCTTGCGGATTCTCCAACGGCTCTGCGACCAGATCGTAATCGTCACTGGCTGTGATCTGACAGCGGACCAGCTCTCCGACCTGACCCGATCCGGCGGGGACTCTGATGGTAGAGTCTATCTCCGGTGCCTCCGCATAGGAACGACCGAGCAGACATCCGGTCTGGTCGCACACACTGTCGATGAGGACATCGACCTCAGTACCGATACGGGTCTGGTTCCAGGAGAAAGCGACCTGCTGCTGGGTCAGCATCAATTCCTCGATGCGACGCTCCTGTTCCTGCTCTGGAACCCGATCAGGTAGTTTTTCCGCCGGGGTACCTTCCTCAGCAGACCAGGGAAATACGCCGACTCTCTCGATGGCATTGTCCCGGACAAAGCTGACAAGTTTCTCGAACTGCTCCCTCGTTTCCCCGGGAAATCCGACGATGAATGTCGTTCTCAGGACCAGGGATGGAATCCGCTCACGCATTCGCCGGAACAGATCCCTGGTACCGTCTTCACCAAGCCTTCGGCCCATTCGCTTGAGCATGGTGTTGTCGATGTGCTGCAACGGCATGTCGATGTATGGAATCACTCGATCAAGACGAGCCACCGCATCGATCATCTCATCGGAAAATTTGTAAGGGTAAGTGTAAAGCAATCGGATCCAGTCGATTCCATCGACATCGTCGAGGCTCTCCAGGATCTCCGGCAGCAGGTATTTGCCATCGATGTCGAGGCCATACGAGGTGAGATCCTGGCTGATCAGATTGATCTCGCGAGTGCCATTGGCGACCAACTCGCGAGCCTCATCGATGATGAAATCTGGCGACTTGGAACGAAAACGACCGCGGAAGGACGGTATCGAGCAGAAGGTGCAGGGATTGTCGCATCCTTCGCTGATCTTCAGGTACGCGCTATGCCGGGGAGTCAATCTGAGCCTTGAATCCTCTGACCAGGCCGGATGGGAGGCATCCCCGACATGGACCCGCCGGGCGTCACGCACCTCCTGCATCAGCCCATCGAGAATCCGGGGCAACTGCGGATATTCAGACATACCCACGATGGCATCGATCTCCGGTATCTCTTCGGCCAGTTCTTGTGGGTATCGTTGTCCCAGGCATCCAGCCACCACGACTCGCTTGGCCGGATCGTCTTCCTTGAGTCGAACCAGATCGAGGATGGCATCGATCGACTCTTGCTTGGCACTCTCGATGAACCCACAGGTGTTCACCATCAGGATGTCGGCATCCTCAGCCCTCTGAGAAACAACAAACCCCTCTGCACCCACTCGCCCGAGAATTACCTCGGAATCGACCAGGTTCTTTGGACATCCCAGGCTAACGAGATGTATGGCGGCAGGATTCGAGGAAGCCAACTTGCCCTTTCACGACCGAAGATGAAGTCGGTCAGTAGATCTTACCAAGTCGGTGATTTTATCACTTCTGTCGATTCAGAACCATCGAACCAGTGATGGACGAAAGTACCTCTGGATGTTGGTATGGGGGCGGAGGAAACGCAGATGCCGGTCGATGGGAATATCGAAGATCTGGTCGAAATGGCTCTTGCCTGCATCCACAGGGAGCATCCTTATTATCTTGCTCTGGTTGTCCGTGACGACGACGAGCTAAAACTACCTCGACAACTCACTCCCGTTTTCCGGGGTGCCTTTGACTGGCACTCCGCGGTTCACAGCCACTGGACGCTGGCACGAGCCCTCCAGATCGGACTTGAAGAAAAGCTGGCCAATCAGTGTCATGCCGTTCTCGAATCATCCCTCAACGAGAACGATCTCGAACAGGAGGTGAGATTCGCCGAGGAACGGCCAGGTTTCGAGATCCCTTACGGTCGCGCCTGGCTATTGCAACTCTCAACGGAATTACGAGAGTCGAAGAGTCCGCTGAGTACCAGGATGGACCCACTTGAAAATTTAGCGCGCCGAGACCTTCTCCGATGGTGTTCCCGACTGGAGCATCCGGTTCGCTCTGGACAGCATGATCAGTCGATGTTTTCGCTCGGACTGTTCCATGACTGGGCCATTTCGAACAACGACGAGGAATGTGTTGAATCAATTCAATCAGTGGCCAGACGACATCACGAAAATGACTGCGATTTACCCTGTCGCTTTGAACCGTCGAATCATGACTTCCTGTCCCCCTCACTGGCGACCGTTGATCTGATGCGTCGCATTTTCTCCAGGGATGAATTTAATTCATGGATCAAATCAGCTGTTCCGGAGCTGTGTGAAGGACGTTGGCCCGCCACGGTGGTGCAATGCCCCGATCCAACTGACGGGAAACTCTCCCATCTCGCCGGATTGAATTTATCGAGAAGTTGGATGCTCTCTGCGATTGCCGATGCGATGGAGCAAGACCCGGTTGAGATTCACTCGATGGCAAAAAGACATGAAATAGCAGGCCTGGCGGGAGTTCACCCTGAACATTATTCAGGCGCCCACTGGCTCGCTTCTTTTGCCATGTACATGCTCAGCAGAAGGTGGAAACTCTCGAAGCAGGATTAAGTTTGCGCCTGCATCTCTTCCCACTCCTCGAGAGTCAGCTTGATCTCTCGCGCTTTTGAACCCTTGAAGGCACCGACGATTCCCTGCTCCGTCATGATGTCCATCAGGCGCGAGGCTCGCGTGTAGCCGATTCCCAGCCTGCGCTGCAGAAGAGTGGTCGACCCCCGCCCCGTTTCCAGGATGACACGAACCGCCTCTTCAAAGAGGTCATCGGCAATCGGTGTGGAACCACTTCCGCCATCTGGTTTCCCCTCGAGGAAGGTATCGATCTCCTGGGAGAACTGTGGCTTCGACTCCTTGCGCAGGTGTTTCATCACCTTTTTCAGCTCCTTGTCGGAGATGTAGGTGCACTGGGCTCGAACCAGATCGGATGTGTCCGGGGGCAGATAGAGCATGTCCCCCATTCCGAGCAGCCTTTCACCTCCGACACGGTCGAGAATCGTTCTCGAATCGATCCTGCTGGCCACCTTGAAACAGATTCTGGCTGGAAGGTTGGCCTTGATCAGACCCGTGACCACATCGACGGATGGCCTTTGAGTGGCGAGAATCACGTGGATTCCCACAGCCCTGGATTTTTGAGCAAGACGGATGATGCTGGCTTCCACTTCCTTGGCACTGGTCATCATCAAGTCAGCGAGTTCGTCGATGATGATGATCAGACTGGGTAACTGGTCAGGTGCCTGATCCGCTTCCTCGTGACTGGTCTTCTCGGCGAGCAGGTCATATCGCTCCTGTAAATCCTGATTGTTGTACTCGGCGAGATTACGAACTCCTGCCTTGGAAAACAGCTCGTACCTCTGATCCATTTTCCGGACTAACCACTCCAGTGCTGCCGGGGCTTTCTTCATATCCGTGATCACCGGAGTCAACAGGTGCGGGATGTCCTCGAAGGATGAAAGCTCGACCATCTTTGGATCGACCAGGATCAGCTTCAAATCGTCCGGGGACCGGGTCATCAACAGGGAGGTGATGATCGCGTTGATACAAACTGATTTTCCGGAGCCAGTGGAACCCGCGATGAGCAGGTGCGGCATTCGAGCAAGATCTTCGACAATCGGTTCTCCGGCGGCATCCTTGCCGAGCAATAACGGGATCTTGTTCTCGGAGTCATGAAAAACACGGCTTTGCAGGATCTCCTTCAGGACAACCATTTCCCTCTGTTTGTTCGGAACTTCAATTCCGACAGTGGGCTTACCTGGAATCGGAGCCACCACACGTACACTCTGAGCCGACAGGGCCATCGCAAGATCATCGGAGAGACTGACGATTTTGTGAACCTTGATACCCGCTGCAAGACTCAGCTCGAACTGAGTGATCACCGGTCCCCGCTGAACATTTGTAACCTTGGCATCGATCTTGAAGGACTGAAGCGTTTCCTCGATGAGAGTCGCCACAAGATTCAGTTCCTCGCGCCCCTCCTCATGATCCACCACTGCGGGGTCATCCAGGAAAGAAACGGAAGGAGGTGAATAAACCCCATCGAAGGTGAGCTGGTGCTCCTCAAAGGTGTTGATGGCGACATCTTGCTTCTCTGGCCCCAGCTTGATGGTGCGCTCCTGGGCAGGCTCTTCCTCGTCGTCTTCTTCGGCGTATTCCTCGAACTCCTCTTCTTCCTCGTCATCCTCTTCTTCGTCTTCCTCCTCGTCCTCCTCGTACTCCTCGTCCTCTTCGTCTTCTTCGTACTCCTCGTCTTCGTCGTACTCTTCCAGTCCTTCTTCGTCTTCGTATTCTTCTTCCTCGTCTTCAGAATCACCGAGCAGTAACTCTTTCTCTTCCTCGGTCACTTCTGAATCAGCGGAATCCTTTGCAGAGCGAGCGGAGCGTCCAATTTTTGATGTGGCCAGCTGGCCAGCAGCTCCGATCGTTCCTGCCATCTTGCGAGCCACTCCAGGGGTTTTTTGACCTGCTCCCGCGATCGCAGTTGCGATCATCGCGAGACCCGATCTCAACAGCTGAGCCACCGGCATTCCGGTGGCAAACATCAAACCCAGAGCCAGTGCCAGGAACGAAAAGATTGTGGTACCGGTCACCCCGATGGCATCGAAGGCCATCGAGCCGAAGAACATCCCGATCACGCCACCTCTGTAATCGATACCGGGCACAAGGCTGGTCTCTGCGAATCGAAATTCGAGGAAGCAAACCGCAGACACAAACAGGGCGAGCCCGCAGATCCTCGGCCACCACGAGGTGAATCGGACCTGAAAAAGCAGCAAGCCGGCCCACACGGCATAGATCAGTGCCAGCAGGAAACTGGATACAGGGCCGAAAATCTCGAAGTGCCGGGACGCGATGAAACTACCGAATTCGCCGCATGCATTGTCGAAAGCACGGCCATGGGCCACCAGGTATTCACTATACAGCGCAATGAAAAAGTAGGCGGTCACCGCCAGCAACGCCAGCGCACCGGCCTCCCTGGCAAGACTGGATGTCTTCAGGTTCGCGTCTGCCCGAGAACGACGCTGAGTACGATTTGAGCTCATCACTCCCCGTTGAAGGCACGGTCGCAGCGGCGAGAAGCGACCCTTGTGCCAATGAACTCGACAATCTTAATGGCCAGATCTCGCTTGGCTACATCTGGCAATTCGACCGCAGGTTCCCCCGGTTCGATCCAGACGTAATCCCCCGCGGTCACGCCCAGGTTGTCCGGCGTGTTGCAAAGTACCAGATCCAGGCGTTTGTTCACGGCCTTTCGCCGTGCTTCTTGCTCGCCACGATCCGATTCCAGGGCAAATCCCACCAGAACTTTCGATCCCTGGTCATCTTCCTTCTGGAGGCTTCTCGCCGCCAGAACATCAGGATTGCGCACCAATCGGAGATTCCAATCCCCCTCGGTCTTCTTGCGTTTTCCCGCAATACGTTGCGCCGGACGATAGTCACAAACCGCGGCGGTAGCGACAAATGCGTCGACCTGGGGCCACAGTTCCGCGGCGATCTGATCCAGATCACGGGCGGTCGTGAACCGATGCAGGATCACCCCGTCGGGAGCGGCTACAGCGACCGGACCCAGGGCCAGGTGAACTTCCCAACCTCTCTCCATGGCTGCGGTTGCGACCTCGATGCCCATCGTTCCACTGGCACCGTTGCTGAGATAGCGAACCGAATCGATGGGCTCACGCGTCGGCCCTGCAGTAATCAGCAGGACGGGGGCTTTCAAGAGAGTTCCAGCGAGCGGATGAGGCCGGAAACCACCTCATCGATCTGTTCGAGATCGGCCAGCCTGCCGGGCCCGGTCGAACCACAGGCCAGATGGCCGATGCCTGGTTCGACGATATGAAATCCGCGCTCCCTCAGGATATTCGTGTTGTCCTGAACCGCTGGATTCTTCCACATCCGGTCATTCATCGCCGGGCACAGCACCGTCGGCCCATCCCAGGCCAGAGCAGTGAGACAGACCACATCGTCACCAAAACCATGGGCAAGGCGGGCGATGTGGTCGGCACTGGCGGGAGCAATTACCAGCAGGTTTGCATCGTCTCCGGCTCCGATGTGCTCGGGACGTTCGTGAGTACCTACCGGATGCCAGATCTCGGAGATCACCTCGGATCGAGTCACCGATTCAAATGTGAGAGGTTGAACAAACCGACAGGCAGCCGGCGTCATACGAACCCGAACCGTGGCTCCCCGCTGAATCCACCGCGAAGCAAGATCCACCGCTTTATAAACAGCAACACCACCGGTAACGCCGAGGATGATTTTTCTGGTTTCCCAGTTCATAGCATCGTTCACGGAAGATCACGATGCGACGCGTGGAATCCACGCGTCGCATCGCCTCCATCATTCCTTGGTAGGATTGAGGAACTGTGAAAGTTCCTTGATCCGCTCTTCTTTGACTTTCTTCAGATCAGAGCCGTAGACTTCTTTGTCATCATCTGAATCGCCATCTCCGGACAGCTTGCGCGCATCGGTCAGGAAGTTCGCTTCAGAAGCCTCCAGTTCCGCAAGCACAACCTTATCCTGAAGAATTTCTTGAATCACGATCTCTTGAAGATCAGTAGATTCGATCTCAACGAGTGGCCGAGCCCCTCGCTTCAGTTCAACTATTCGCTTCTGCATCAAAGCAGTGAGCTGGAGTTTTCCGCCCGTCTTCTGCACGAGCTGGTCTTCGATATCGACGTCCAGCACGAGTGCCTCCATTCCAGATTCAACTGTTATCGAATCTGTTCTTCGGTTCAATTTCAATTCAGTCCCCTGCGACCCAACTCTTCCTCGATGATTTCTGAAACCATCGAGATGGTTTCCTCGAGGACATCGTTAACGACGCAACGATCGTATCTTTCCTTTTGCTCAAGCTCCGAGAGCGCATTGCGCAACCGGAGTGCAATTGTCTCTTCCGTTTCATCGCCGCGGCTCTCGATTCGATGCCTCAGTTCTTCCACCCCGGGGGGTTCCAGGAAAATCTGCAAGGCGTCGACTTCATCCTGCCGCAGCTTCTCTGCTCCCTGGACATCGATGAGCAGCAACACTGCTCTCGACTCCTCGAGCTGCCGCTCGATTCCATCCCTGGGGCTTCCGTAGAGGTTTCCGTGCACCTCGGCGTGCTCCAGAAACCCACCATCTTCGACGCGTTTCTCGAACCTTTCTCGATCCAGGAAGTGGTAATCCACCCCGTCTTTCTCCCCTTCTCGAGGAGCTCTGGTGGTCGCCGTGATCGCCCGGACGAATCCGGACTTCTCCTGCAATCCCTCGCTCACCACGGTCTTTCCTACCCCGGAGGGACCAGAAAGCACCACCAGGATTCCGCGAGCGGTCACCGTACCGTCCATTCTCTTGGCCCTCCCCGCGGGGAGGAAATCATTCGATGTTCTGCGTCTGTTCTCTCAGTCGATCCACCTGGACTTTGATCTCGACAACCGTATGAGCGAGATCGTGTCGCGGCAGTTTCGAGGCCATCGTATTGGCCTCGCGAAACATTTCCTGGGTCAGGAAATCGAGACGACGCCCCGCTCTTCCTCCTTCGGAAATGACCTTGGCGTATTCGATGAGATGACCCCGCAACCTGGCCAGCTCCTCGGTGATGTCCGATCTTTCAGCCTGAATCCCGATCTCTCGGGCCAGATCCTGTGAATCCAGATCCCCGCCGATCGGTTCGACCCACTGGCGGATCCGCTCCTGAAAGCGATGACCAAGCCACTGCATCGCTTCCGGAAGAGCTTCTTCAAGCTCACCAATCCCCTTCTCGATACAGGCCAGAATCCGTTGAAACTCATCGTGCAGCCTCTGGCCTTCACTTTCTTGCATCTGTCTCAATGACGCGACCGCTTCCTCGAGAGCGATCATCAGTTGAGCTTCAGAAGCTTCATCCACCTTGTCCTCGAAGCCATCCGAATCCTGCATCTGGATCACGTCCGAGATTTTCACCTCTTGACCCGGTGCAATCTCATCTCGAAGGCGACACAACCTCTCGTAGTTCTTCTGGATCGCAACGAAACCGGAGTTGTCGTAGCCGTTTTCTGTATCCTCAATCTGAATCGAAACAGAAACGGAACCTCTCGCGATCTTCTCTCTCAAAAAATTATCAATCTGACCCTGGAGCGAGGAAAAGGCATCGGGCAGATGGCATGAGATCTTGAGATATCGGTGATTCACCGATCTCAACTCTACCTTGACCCGGACCTTGTCCGTCTCCCGGGATCCAGATCCGAACCCCGTCATACTCCTGAGGGTGTCGGTCAATTGCCGGTTCCCCCAGTTTCATCGGAGCCACCCGTGTCGGCAGGCGCCGTCGCTGGGGTATCGACTGCGGGAGCATCCCCAGCCGGAGCGTCATCGGCAGGCGCGTCATCGGCAGGCGCATCATCGGCAGGCGCATCATCGGCAGGTGCATCATCGGCAGGTGCATCATCGGCAGGTGCGTCATCTGCCGGCGCATCATCTACGGGAGCCGCATCAGCAGGAGTACCGGTTCCAGGAGCATCATCGATGGCGTCATCGATGGCTTCGTCGGTGCCGACAACATCGCCTGGCAGTCCCTCGGAGATGCCGATCCCACCCGGTTCAAGCGCACCGATCCCGGGTTCGATCGGATCGGATGTGAGACGTGAATCGCCACGTTCATCTCTGGCCATCAGACCAACCGTGATACAGAGCAAGAAGAATGCAACGGACAGGACCATGGTGAAACGGGCAATACCACTGGTAGTACTGGTTCCCAGCATCTGCTCTGAACCCCCCAGCCCGAAAGCTCCGGAGAGTCCCGCCTGCTTCGGCTCCTGGAGCAGGATCGCCAACGCCATCAGCACCGTTACAATTCCCAGAACAACCATCAGAAAGGTCAACATCTCTTCACCTCATCTGCAGGGCAGAAATGCGGCGTTTCACGCCGTTGCAATTCCTGCATCCAGAATCTCCAGGAAACTCGCCGCATCCAGGCTCGCTCCCCCGACCAGGGCTCCATCCACCACGTCGAGACCGAGTAGATCTCGTGCATTATCTGGCTTCACGCTTCCACCGTAGAGAATCGGCGTGCCAGCCGACCGTTCTCCGCCACCCTTCTGGAGAAGCTCTCGCAGGTGACGGTGCACCTGCTCGATCTGCTCCACCGTGGCCGTACGACCGGTTCCGATGGCCCAAACGGGTTCGTAAGCGATCGCGAATTCCTGATGACGATCCAATCGAGACAGCCCCGCCTTCAACTGGCGAGAAACTACCTCGAAGGTCGTGCCTTCATCTCTTTCTTCCAGCGTCTCACCGATACAGAGCATCGGACGCATTCCATGATCCGCAGCGGCCGCCACACGCTTTGCCACAGTCTCGTCAGTCTCTCCGAAGAGAGTCCTTCTCTCCGAGTGGCCAACCAGAGCCCAACGAGCTCCGAACTGGTATCCGATCTCCGCGCCCACTTCACCGGTAAAGGCCCCGGCGGGGCGATCGGATACCTGTTGCATGCCGATCTCAAAAACACCGGACTGCAGGATCTCGCGATCAAGACCGCGAAGACCATCTTGCGAATCCAACCAACCGAGCCACGGCATCGGTGGAAAGATGACCACCTGCACCGCCGGATTCTGGCCAGCAGCTGGAATGCGAGCCATGGTACCCGCCAGGACCTCTCGCCAGAGAGATTCGCCGAGATTTCGATCGGGATTGTGCTTCCAGTTCCCCGCAATGATGGTCGGTCTGTCCACTCTTCTCCAGCATCCACGCCGTCAGGCTACGTCGAAGAGAGCCTCATAAACCACCGGATCGGATCCGGCATTCCGGGCCGCAAAGGGTCAGGTTATCGAACCGCCTCGACAGCGTCAACCTATTGCATCTACTGGAGTTGGGTCAATTGGCATCGGTCTCAAAAGAGGTTTCTTCCAGGGCCTGGAGAAGGGTCTCGGTGGCAGCCTGGATCGGAGACCCTTCCCGACGTATCCTGTAGTCCCCGCGGAAGGGTCCTAACCCATGACAAATACTAGGATTGCGGTCGAACTGGCGGTCCTGTTGCTGATCATTCTCGGCCTCGGGTGGCTGTTCATGGTGCTGTTGCCCGCATCCTTCGGATCAGGCTCGGCGGTGGATCCCCAGATTCCGGTAAATCCGCCGCCACAGCCGAGAATCTCCTTCGCCCGGGTGGTCGAATCCGGGGTCGATGCGGGAGCCTCACAGCTGCCGAGGCGCGCCAAGGACACGATGGAGTGGGTGACCGATCGGTGGGATCTGCATCCGACCGATATCGAAACGGTCGGTCCGAGTGAGACTATGGCTGGATCTCCTGCCCTGACGATGACTCTGACGGAAAATGCCGCAGCCCAGATGACACAGTATTCGAGGCCCTTGATCGGCCAGAAGATGGCGATCATCGTCGATGATCAGATCGTCGTCGTGGCCATGGTCAATGAGGCCATGAGCTCGCAGTTCATAGTCAGCGGCGGCTTCTCCGCCGAGGAGATCAGGGGTCTCGTCCGATCCCTCAACCCGTCGCACCCCTGATGGTTCTCCTGCTCGATCTCCACTGCTCCTCCTGCCGCTTCGAGGTACACTATCCTGCTACCTGAAAGGAGTCGGATGGCATTCCCCTTCGGCCTCGGCTCTCGAGCCATCATCGGAGTGGTACATCTTCGCCCACTACCGGGAAGCCCACGCTTTGACGACAGCCGAGAGAGTATCCGACAGCATGCTATTCGGGATGCCGAAGCTCTGCTTGCCGGCGGAATCGACGCGATCATCGTCGAAAACTTCGGCGATGCTCCGTTCCAGCCGACACAGGTAGAAGCCACGACCGTGGCAGAGATGAGCGTCATCGTCTCCGCCATCCTCGAACTCGCAAACGCGGTCCCGGTCGGCGTCAATGTACTACGCAACGACGCAGCTTCTGCACTGTCGATTGCGGCGGCCACCGGGTGCAGTTTCATCCGCGTCAACGTTCATACCTCGGCGATGCTGACCGATCAGGGTTGGATCAGCGGACAGGCTCATGAAACCTTGCGCATGAGACAGTCCATCGGTGCTGAACAGATTGCCATCGCTGCCGATGTTGGAGTCAAGCATGCTGCCAGACCCAACGACTATGATGCTGGCGAGGCTGCGATTGAAACGGTGGGGAGAGGACTCGCGGATGCGGTGATCGTGACCGGAAGATCTACAGGAGATCCTCTCGACCTTGAAGAACTGCAACAGGTGCGAACTGCGATTCCTGAGACCCCGTTACTGGCTGGCAGCGGCGTCAACGAAAACAATATCAGTCAGATCCTTGAAGTGGCTGACGGCGCCATCATCGGAACCTCTCTGAAGAAAGACGGAGAAGTCCGAAACCCGGTCGATGCAACTCGCGTCATGACGCTGGTCAACAGAGCCAGGAACTAGATTTCCGGGATATTCGTTTTCTCCAGGGTCGCTCCCCCTTCGATGAACAGACTTGCCACCCTTGCGATCAGGGCTTTCACGCCAGCCGTTTTCTCGACCGGGGTGTGCTGCTGGCAGCGAATCACTGTGCTCGTCTTTTTCTGTTCCACAACGATCAAGAAGCGCTGCGTGACCCCCAGTTCGATGACCAGGGCCAGGATGAGCATCTGCGTCGCATCTTTGCGCAGGTAGGCCGCCAGGAGATTTCTTACTTCCGATCCATTCACCTGCTGATAGGGCTCGAACTCGCGCCAGAACTGGTCGAGATCGGGTCCGCCCGAGACGACAGCGTGTGGCATCCGGCCTCTCCTTCCTGGCAGGCGTTGCTGCCCGCCCCATGTCTGATTATCGTGAGCCAAAGGTACCCGTGGCAAGCCACGCAAATACACCATTTCGGGAGAGAAATCTGAATGACACCATCCGATGCAGCAAACCTCGATACCCCGGAAAATCACCCCCTACCGGGGAATCCTGTCGACCTACGCATTGGTAGCTGCTTCCAGGAGGTCGACGGCTGGTTTCACGCAGGCAGTGCCACCATCGTCGGTGACGTACGCATCGGAAAAGGATCAGGAATCTGGTACGGCGCAGTCCTGAGAGGAGATGACGCCCCGATCGTTGTGGGAGAACGGGTCAACGTCCAGGATCTCGCGGTCCTTCACGCGGATCCTGACAAACCACTCGTGATCGGAGATGATGTCACCATCGGTCATGGAGCCATCGTCCATTGTCGATCCATCGGTAGCGGATCGCTCATCGGAATGGGTTCGGTACTACTGGAAGACGTTGAAGTAGGAACTGGAAGCCTGGTCGCTGCAGGAGCTGTGGTTGCCCCAGGTACCAACATTCCAGATCGTTCGCTGGTCGTGGGAGTACCCGGACGAGTGGTAAGAGAAGTGACTCGAGAGGAACTGGCTTCCTTCAGCGCCTCGGCGAGTAAATACGCAAAAAATGCAGTTCAATTTCAGCGGACTTACGGAGATCCATCAAAATGACCCTTTCTCCCAAGGACTACATTCTCATGATCGAGACCAGTCAACGAAATGGATCCGTTGCACTGGGAACCTACGACGGAGAATGTCGAGATGAAGAACCATTCAGTCCAGGATTGGTGCACGGGAAGGAGTTACTTCCCAGAATCGACTCCATCGTCGAACGCAATCAGGCAAAACCGCATCTGGCAGTAGTGGCTGTCAGTATCGGTCCCGGATCCTTCACGGGGATCCGAATCGGAGTCTCTGCTGCGAAAGCCATCGCCTGGTCGCTCAAGATTCCTGCACTGGGTATTTCCTCCCTCGATGTCATCGCAGCCAATATTGACACCGATGGAAAGTGGGGAGTTGTTCTCGATGCCAGCAGTGGTGATCTGGACCTGGCAAAGTTCGAAGTTCGACACGCCAGGGCGCAAAGACTCGAACAGGATCTGGCGGTTCACAGGGATGATTTCGACTCCCTGATAGAGCCCGAGATGAAATTTATCGGTTCCGGCTCGAGATCCGCTGAGTTTCCTGCCCACCTGAAGACAGGATCAGAGCAGTGGGACATCCCTCGTGCTGGCCAGGGACTGGAACTGGCAAGAATCAGGATCCATGAAATCGAGGCGGGGGAAGCCGCTCCCCCGGGCTGGCAACAGCCTCACATGCTCAATCCTCGGTATCTCCGCGTGAGCCGGGCGGAGGAGGTCCGACGACAACGTATCGAGGGAGAAGAACAGGCATGAAACCGGAAAGAGCCTGGGCCGTCATCGATCTCGATGCCATCGCCTACAACCTCGAACGGATGCGTCACAATTTACCTGACAAGAAAATCCTCGCAGTGGTCAAAGCCGATGCCTATGGACATGGATCGATCGCTGTAGCGAAAAAACTCGCCGAACAAAACATCGACATTCTCGGTGTCGGAACATCGAGGGAGGCTCTCGATCTCCGAGCTGCGGGGATCTCGACTCCCATCCTGGTTCTCGGCGCCCTGGTAGAGCCGGAACTGGATCTTCTCATCGAGGAAGATGTCTCCGTTACCATCCATTCGCCAGGCAGGATCGAGATCCTCAATCAAGTCGCACTTCAGCTGGGGCGGATCCTCAAGGTTCACCTGCTCGTCGATACAGGAATGGCGAGATTAGGGGTTAGTTGCGACCAGGCGGTCGCTCATGCAAAGGCCATCGGTGAGTGCAAGGGGTTGCACCTCGAAGGGATTGGCACACACCTTCCCACCCCATCGGATCCGCTGCTGGTACAGCGCCAGCGGCAAATCTTGCACCGGATCATCGATGATCTTGAAGTGGCCGGGTTCGATTCCCTGCAGATTCATGTCGATGCGAGTGAATCTTCCCTGAGAGATCCCGATCCACGGGCAGGACTGGTGCGCATCGGGGGGGCCCTCTATGGCTTTTTTCACAAGTCCCCTGCAGGAATTGGTTTACGGCCTGCTCTCACGCTTCATAGCCAGGTCGTATACCTCAGAGATCACCCCCCTGGCCGTTCGATAGGGTACGGTGGAACCTACAGAACTGCTCGACAATCAAGACTGGCAACGATACCCATCGGATATCACGATGGATTCCCCTCGACCCTGTCGAATCGTGGCCAGATGTTGATTCGGGGACAAAGGGTGCCGGTAGTGGGTCGCGTATCGATGGATTACACGGTCATCGATGTCACGGACGTGCCCGGGACCGTTGTAGGAGATGAAGTCGTCTTGATCGGCTCATCCGGAGACCAACGAATAGAAGCCGAAGAGATCGCGCAGTGGTGTGGAATCCTACCCTACGAGGTAACTTGCTTACTGGGCAGAAGGATTAACAGGCACCATCTCGGAAAGATCTCGGAGGAGATTATTCTGGAAGGGAGATGAACAGTTGGAAAATGAAACCAACCGATCCGACACAACTGTCCTGACTCCTCTTCCCAGGGCGAGAAAAAAGGCCACCAAGACCAGACTTCGTGCACGATTTCGCAGGCTCTTGCTGCTCATCATCGTGGTCCCGATTATCTTTGCCGGCGTTACTTTCTGGATCGGATCTTCGCTTCTGAGTCCGGAGCAGATGAAGTATCGCGCTCAAGCTCTGCTGGCAGACCGCCTCTCCACGGGTTTTTCCATTGAAGACATCAACTGGAAATGGCCATCCAATATTGTGGTTAACAATCTGGTCATCCATCCTCCCCATGGAAGTAGATTTGCAGAGTTGGTTCGAGTCTCGCATCTAGAGATCGGATTGAATCCATTCGCTCTCCTGATGGGAGAGACCCATCTCGAAAGAATAGAGATCTCCGGTTCCACTGTGACCCTGGAACGAGACCATCTGGGTGAATTGACGATTCTCGATGTGATGAGAGATGCGATCGCTCCCGTTCAGGGGCCTGCACCCATCGCGAGTGTCGATACAGAGTTCAACAAATCACTGACCCCACCAGAGCTGATCATCTCGGACCTGCGAGTGGAAACATGCCCTGATACCATCGCTCACAGCCCGGAAGGATTACAGGTCTCCAGCCTTCGTCTCGAGGTCTCTCCTGACGACCCGCAGCTGTGGAATCTCGATGGCGTGGCTTTCGATAGTTCCGTTCGTAGCATCCGAATCGAAGGCGGTGGAAGACTCTCGATGGGCGACTTCGAGCTGGCACTGGATATCGATCGGATCCAGCTCGATCAACATCTCCGGGATCGAATTCCTCCCGCTCTTCGCTTGATCTGGGACAGTTATCATCCGACCGGCATTGCAAGCCTGAAACACACGCTGATATTGCGAGATGCGCAACCAGTGAAAAATTCGACGGAACTCAGCATCAGTCAAGGATCACTTCGTTTTCAGGAGCCAAACCTCCTCGTCGATCAGTTGTCGGGAAAACTGGAAATCACACCGGAAGCCATCTCTTTTCAAGATCCACTGGAAGGCGAATTCTTCGGAGCGAAGGCTTTGCTCTCCGGTGAAATCGAACTCGAGGCTCTCGAACCAGGGCGTAGCGAACTTGAACTTGCCATCGACGGGCTCGTTTTTGAACCACGGATTTATGAGGTTCTACCGGAACCGATCCAGAGGGTGTGGAACAACTTCTCCCCTTCAGGAAAATTCGGACTCCATGTCTCCGCCGGAAGTGATCAGTATCCGCCCGAAGTGAAGGAAATGCGAATCGTCCTGGCGGAAGTCGATGGAAGTTACCAGCATTACCCCTACCCCTTACGGATGCTTCAAGGAGAGATTCGCTATTTCGACGGGCAGGTTGAACTGGATATTGCTGGCGGACTCGCCGGGGAACCAGTGCGTGCCAGAGGACTCTTCGAAGCAAAGCCTGGCGGAGAAACCCATCTGATCATCGAAGGTGGTTCCTTACCGCTGGATGACCGGATCAGGACAGCTCTCGGCGATCGTTATTCTGACATCTTCGATCTCTACGCCCCCGAGGGCAGATCGAACCTGCGCATCGAATTTGAACGCCAGGGTGCCGATGACCCCCTCAACCTGAGAATCGTCCTGGATCCGCAAAAGGCTAGCATTGCTCACCAGGGATTCCCCTACCGGGTTCATGATCTTTCCGGGCGGGTCATCATCGAAGCGAATCAGGGAAAGGTGCTGTTTCAGAATCTGACCGGACGACATGGGCAGAGCGAAATTGCGCTGCCTGCGGGAATGATTGAATTCGTGAACGGGCAGGTTCACAGGATGGAAATCCCCATCGAAAGCCCGAAACTGGTTCCCGACGAAGAGCTGATTTCAGCCTTGCCAGATGGTGTCGCCCAGCGACTTCGCTCTCTCGACATCTTGAAAGGCGGAGGATCGCTCGACACCGTCGTCGAACTTCGTACCGATGATTCGACCCCGTTTGACATCTATGTTCGGTCACGGATCGTTGAGCCTGTCCGGCTCCGTTACCACAAGCTACCCTACCCACTGATCTTTCATCAGGGGCAGGTGGTTTTTTCGAGCACTGAAGGTCGTATTCGTCTCGATGAATTGAAAACTGACCCGCAATTTTCACCGATCGTGAGTGTCTCCGGTGAAATAGGGCCGGATGACTCCAGTGAGAATCTTCCGCCGTCTACCGACACCACATTACTATCGATGAATCTGACCATTGAAGATGGACCCGATGGCAAAGGACTGCTCCTTTCCGATGAGGAACTGGTCCAGAACCTGCCACAAGATCTGAAAAACTTCTTCCACAAGATGAAACTCGACGGAAGTGTAACGGGTAATATCGGCGTCCTTTATCGGTATCAGAAGAACGAACAAGATGATCCGATTGAACTCGTCCAGTACGACGTGCAGGGTCAACTGAAAAAAGCTGGATTCGATTTCGCACTTCGCGCTGAAGAATTGTCTGCAAACTTTGTGATTCACGGCGGAATCCAGCCGGGCCAGGGCCATACATTCTCGGGTCAACTCTCTGACGGCGATTTCAGATTCTCCCGCTTTCATGCCGTGGTTCCGCCTGAAAGAACACTGAGTTTCACCTATGGAATCGATCATCCCCGGCTGGCGATCCAGAGTGAAGTGGAAGGTAGTTTTCCATCCCAGTGGATTATCGATCGATTGCCGGATGATCGATCGATGCTGTTTCAGGCAGAGCTGGGGCCCAGTGAAATCTACGGCGGACCCCTCAACGGTTTCTTTTTCGCTGACCTGAAATCAGACAAGGGTGTTTTTGCAGGGGAAGCGAACATCACCGACGCAGATCTCGCACTCGGTTCCGAGATTCTGTTTCGAAACCAGGGTGTACGAGGTGAGGCGCGAGGATCTGCCCAGGTGGAAGGGATCGTCGGGTCACCCGAATCGGTCCAGGGTGATGGGAAGTTCTCGATCCGGAATGGCAAACTGGCACAAATCCCACTTCTGGCGGGAGCGATTATCAATCCCCTCGAAGGACTCAATCGGAATAACAATCGAATCAGGGAGGCTGACGGCAATTTTGTCATCCATGATCAGGTATTCGATTTCAGGGGGCTGGGATCGATCCTGTTGAAGAGTGCTACCGGAAAAATCCTCGGGCGAGGAACCGTCGGATTTAACAAGAACCTCAATCTGGTGATGGAGCCCCAGACCCTCGGTGGTGTTCCCCTGATTTCAGATATCGCGAATCGACTTCTGCGCTTCCGAATTCGAGGCACTCTTGACGAACCCATGCTCAACAGCAGGAGAAATAGAGAAGCCGCACCCCGTGGCCGCTGAGGAAGTGCACCAGGGCAACAGGAATTGACTGCATCGATACCCGAATCACATCTACCTATCGAATCACAGCTCGTAATTTCACCAATCCTCAACACAGCACTTTTATAAACCTGGATCAGGGTCCAGGATGTCGACGGAGGTAACCAATGAAATCAACCGCATTCCCTCGTCGCCATCGCCTGTTGACCAATCTATTTCTGTCGACCTTCCTGTTCGTTCCGATTCTGATCTCTTCATTACCAGGAATCACTGGTTCTGAAAAAGGGGTTCAGATCCCTCAGCAGGTGGCAAACCGCATCAGCGATTGCGCACTGGCCCTTCTCGAGGCTCTCGATGAAGAGCAAAGGGGAAAAATACATTTTGTCGCCACTCCAGGGTCACCGGGGAGTGAAGCGCTATCCAGCTGGACCTATTTCCCTGGTGATCGACCCGGATTGAAGCTGAATGAAATGAAACCCGAGGAGAGAGTTCTGGCCCAACGCCTGGTAAGAAGTGCTCTCTCCGATATCGGACAGTTGAAATGGAATGCCATCGTTGCGGTCGAGCATGTCCTGCAGATGATGAGTGCACAGGCCAATCGGTCTGGTAAACCTGACCCGAACCGGGACCCAGGGCTATACACCTTTGCGATCTTCGGCAATCCTTCGACGGATTCTCCCTGGGGTTGGCGTGTAGAGGGACATCATATCTCCATCAAATTCTTATTTGATGGCGACCAGCTGCTTTCTTCCACTCCTGCATTCCTGGGCACTGCCCCGACCGTACTCCTGATGGGACCAAACACCGGCACCGAAATTCTGGACGAGGAAGAGGAGCTGGCTCTGACTCTGATGAGAGGATTGACTGCCGCGCAGAAGAAGATCGCCATCCAGGATGACGAGATCCCACGCGATGTCATAACCGGTCCTGGGCATCCAGATGCACCGGATACAACGGGTATTGCACGGGACCAGCTGGACCCTTCGCAGAAAATCTTGCTCGAAGCTCTGCTCGATTCTCATCTCGGGATTCTCAACTCTTCGATGGAAGCGGCAGAGAAATCTCGTATTGCCGGCGCGAAACTTGATAAGATTCATTTCGCCTGGTGGGGTCCCATCGAGAAGGAGAAGCGTCACTCATACCGGATCCAGGGCCCGACCTTTGTCGTCGAGCTGGTCCGTACAACAGGAGATCCAGGACATATCCATATCGTGAGAAGAGACCCGTCGCGCGATCTCGATGGTGCACCAATGCTCCAGCATCTGCGCCAGGCTCACGGCGAATGAGGTTTATGAGGTTCACTCGACCGGAGGTAGATTTTTCTCCATCATGTCACAATCCAGGGAGGATTTGATGCCAGCCAATACCAAATCAGAAGCTCTAGTTGAATGCGTACCCAACATCTCGGAGGGTCGTGATCGAGAAAAGATTGATCTCATCGTCGCTGCTGCAGCAACTGTTGATCAGGTCGAGGTCCTCGATGTCGATCCGGGTGAAGACACCAATCGAACCGTCATCACCCTGATTGGCCCACCTGATCAGATCGGAGAAGCTGCATTCCGGTTGGTCGAGAAAGCTTCGCAACTGATAGACATGAGTACACATCAGGGAGCTCATTCAAGACACGGGGCTACCGATGTCTGCCCCTTCATTCCCGTCAGTGGCATCTCGATGGAGCAATGCATAGAGATCGCAAGAGCAGTGGGAAAGAGAATCGGCGAAGAACTTCAAATCCCGGTTTACATGTACGACCGGGCGGCATTGCGTGAAGACAGGATCTCCCTGGCGGATGTCCGAAAGGGAGAATACGAGGCACTGTCCGACAAGATGGCCGATCAAATCTGGAAACCAGATTTTGGGCCGGCACGCTTCCTGCCTGGCCCTGGTGTTGTCACGGTCGGAGCACGAGAGTTTTTGATCGCCTATAACGTCAATCTCAATACTCGCGAAAAAAATCAAGCTAACGACCTCGCGATGGAAATCAGGGAGAAGGGACGGGCGGTGCGGATCAATGCGCGCACACCCTACTACTCCAGCGGCAAGCTTCTTCGCTATCAGGAAGAAAACGGGATCTGGCCATCGGGAATCACTGCTGAGATCTTCTCGACACGAGAAGAACTGGATCAGCACCTACAAAAGCACGGAACCTCCATCGAAAAGGAAGCTGCATTCTTCGGCCAGGATCCTTCTCAACTCGATGGAGAGATGGTGATGAAAAGGGGAATGTTCCAGCATTGCAGAGCTGTTGGCTGGGTAATCCCTGAATATGGACGAGCCCAGATCTCCATCAATCTCACAGATTTCCACGAAACCAATATGCACCACGTTTTCGATGCTTGTCGCCAGCTAGCAACAGAGCGGGGTCTCATCATCACTGGTTCGGAACTGGTTGGAGTCACGCCCTATACAGCCATCCGAAACAGCGGAGAACACTACCTGTCGAGTCAGGGTTCCAGTCGCGGAATTCCTGTCAAGGACGTGATTGAAACCGCGGTCCAATCTCTGGGGCTTTCAGACATTTCAACATTTGACCCGAACACCTCGGTACTCGGGTTGCCTTCAACGACGGGACCGTTGACCGGACTTCTCGTCAATGATTTTGTCGATGAGGTCTCCCGCAATTCAGCAGCACCGGGTGGCGGCTCCATCGCAGCTCTGGCTGGGTCTCTGGGAGCAGCACTTGCATCGATGGTGGCAAACCTCACCTTCGCCAAGCCAAAATATCGAAAACGCCAATCCGAGATGGAGGAGATCGCCATCCAGGCACAGCAGCTAAAGGACGATCTCCTTCGTGCTGTCGATCAAGACACAGCAGCTTTCGAGGGTGTCATCGAGGCGATGAGACTTCCTCGTGGCAATGCTGAACAGGAGCAAGCACGCGCCAAGGCGATCGAGGCTGGCTATCGTCATGCTACCGAGGTTCCGTTAATCTCCGCAGAGCTATGCCTTGAGGTGATGCGACTTGCCCTCCAGATGTCCCACCGCGGTCTCCCGGCGGGGATCACGGATGCCGGCACCGGCATCTGGATGGCTCGTGCAGGCCTGGAAGGGGCCATCCTCAATGTCAGGGTCAATCTCTCCGAAATCAGGGATGAGAAGTGGCGTTCTGGTATCGAGGAACGGATTCAGGCTCTACGGGAGGACTCTGAGAGCTTGCTACAGCAATGTCAGCAGCAATTGGAAGAAATCTTGGGATCCTGAAGGATCTTTCAGGTAAATTCGGGGTTATCGTTACAGCGTGCAAATACCAGCCTGGAGCTTGATGGGTTCCATTGAACTAAAGGAGAACGATGAAGCCTGCAATAGTGATTTTAAGCATTCTGGTCGTGGCGACCGGTTATTGCGCCTATGAAAACAATCAACAGACACAACAGGCGCTGGATCATGCAGAACGCCTGAGCAAGCGTGTAGTGAGCCTTCAAGAGCGGCTCGAGGTGCTTGAGCAAAAACCAGAACCAACCCAGACGATTTCCTGGGTCGACTCTTCCGATCCCAGCGATGCAGGCACCTCTGCAATTCCAGAAGAGGTTGTCTCAGCAATTGCCTTCAAGATCGCACAAAACTCAAGTGCGCTGGGAGCCATCGCCCAGGGAGTATCTACGACAGATAATAATCCCCGCTCAGCGCTGGACGTCAGTCCCCAGCAGTTCGATCAACAGGTCAGAGACACTCTGGCAGCGGTTCGTGATGAAGAGCGAGCCGAACGCGAACAGAGAAATCAGGACCGGATGATTGAACGAGCTCAAGAGCGAGCCAACAGGATGGCAGAACAATTGGGTTTGACCGGAAATCAGGCAGATGAGTTCACCTCGTTGATGTCCGAGCACTCCGTCGAGATGGGGCAATTGTGGAGCGAAGCCCGCGAACTCGATCTCGGTCGCTCGGAGATGCGTAACTTCTTCGAACAGACTCGCGAAGAGCAGAACGCTGAAATCGAACAGGTTCTCAACGCCGATCAGTACGCGCAATACCTTGAACTTCCCCAGGGGGGAAGCGGCTGGGGAAGATCACGTGGTGGCGGCGGAAATAACGGCGGCGGAAATAACGGCGGCGGTAATAATAACGGCGGCGGTAATAATAACAGCGGCGGGAATAACGGCGGTCCGGGCAACGGAGGCTTCTAGCCGTACATCAGGTCGCTAACCGGTCCTTTTGAGCGGGAGACTGGAAGGGCTATGATCTCTTCATGCTGAAGACGGAAAAGGACTATTCCGATCCTTTCGTGCGCCAGCTGAGCCTGTTTCTCGATAACAGGGTGGGGAAGCTACGCGAGATACTCCGTTATCTCACAAGTGAAGATATTCTTGTCCACTCCATCACCGTGATAGATAGCGCCGACTACGCAATCGTTCGAATCATCGTTGATCGAGTAGGTACCGCCCATCAGATTCTCGTCGAGCACGGCGTACCGACATCGGTCAATCCGATCCTCGCCGTCGAAGTGCCCAACGAGCGGGCAGGGTTGAGTATGATCTGCCGCTCGCTAATTCAGGCAGAGATCAACATTCACTATGCTTATCCGATGTTGACTCGCCCACACGGATTTGGCGTTTTCCTCGTTCACGTCGACGAAAACAACACTGCCAGAGATCTCCTTCTGGAGGACGGATTCAAGTTGCTCGATGAGAGCGATCTGGGGCTAGCAGGTATCTAGTCCGATCCGCTTCCGAGCTCCATCAATTAGTTGAATTTCGGGGTGTAGCGACTGGAAGGCCTGGTAGTAAAAAGAAACCTCTCGACCCGAGGAGACAGGCCGAGAGGTACGTGGATGCAGGAAATCCATTATCCACGGTGTGTCCCCCGATTCTCCCACGAAGATCCGACGACCCGAAGGTCGTGATCAGTGCACGCGTTTCTGCCTAAACAGCATCAGGAGATATCCCCCGAGATCGTCCTGAAATTACGCTTAGTGCATCTGAGAGAAACTCTTAGTAATTCCAGGATAGCAAGCTGTTGTAATTCAACTAGCCCTGGCGGATCGACACGGGAACATGGTATTCGATGTTATGCCTGGATCGGTAGCAGAGGTGATGATGGTGTTCTCTCAGATGCACAAGAACTCCCGAAGGCACAATAGTCACAATTCATGAAAGCCAGGAATGACATCATTCCGGAGGCTTCACGCCGGTTCTGACCCCCTCGATGGCAAGCTGAATGACATAACTGGCAAGTTGGTCGATCTCTTCTGGTTTGAGGACTTGAAGCGGCATCTTTGCCTGAGCATTATCAAAAGTTGGCTGCTTGAGATAACCATGCAACCACTGCGACATCTTCCGAAGCAGATCTGGCTCCTTTTCGATGGCCAGAAACAGATCCTTTCTGGCCTCATAGCGATTTGGGTCCTCCTGCTGCATCTTCTCCAGATGATCGGAAAACTGTTTCATACGTTCCAGCCGACGCACCGACACCTCGATCATGGGTGGCTGTAACACAGCTCCACGTCCATCGATCTTGTGACAGAGGATGCAGCGTCTCTTCGCCACCAGATGCCCCAGCTTCGCCCTTCTCTGAAACTCTGGATCCTGTAGCAGCGACAGGTCTGGAAGTCCCTGTAGTTGCTCTGGAGGCGTCTCAGCGGGGTCCGATTTCCCCTGCTCGGGACTCACTGTCGGACCACTGGTCGCAACGTCAGGGCCTATCCTGTCAGAAGTCCCACGTTCGACATTTTGATCTGTTTCCCCGTTGCCAGTTTTTGTCGAGCTCTCCACCACCGACTCCGAGTTCTCAGCCTGAGTCGCGGTTCCCTTGATCGGGCTCGAGTTGCCATCTCCGGATTGCACACCACAGGAGATGATCGTAACCAGAGATAGTAGCAGGAACCCGTAAAGGAACCTCACGGGGCAAACAATCCTACCGGAACACTTTCGGGATCCTGGCATGTGGATGGTTCGCATCTTCCTGTCCTCTCAAGGTCCGAGCCTAGTCGCCAAGAGCTAAGGCGCAAGGTTATCGCTAACCTCTCCCACGATTCACATGACAGTGCTAGGATACGAGAACAGGAGGTAACTCATGAGTATTGTCGGTTTGACTGCAATAATTTCCAGTTTTCTGGCGATTCTGACTCCCTTTGATCTCGATGGTGAAATGAAAAGGGTAGAGGCGCTCGAGGCTCTTCATGAAATCGAGGTCAAGAAGAGCAATCCGAGATCTGCAGCTGAACTACTCGAGCCCCAGTTTGAAAACCTCGCCAGAGAACTCTCCGGCACAGAAAGCGGACTTCGAGCCGAATTGTGGGTTCTCCGGAATCACTGGTGGAAACGTACCGAAGGAACGATGGAAGCGGCATCAAATACCCAGGCAAATCGGCTCATCAAAGAATATCCCAATTCACCTCAGTTGATCCAGATCGCCGAGTTTGGATATCTCTATGGCCGTAAGAATGTCATCCCCTTGATGGACTCTTTGATTAAAGTCAGCCCTCATGCCAATGTCGATGCTTGGGCCATCCACGCAAAGGTTTCCATGCTCCGAAGAAGCAAAGATGACGATGCCGCCCTGGAATTGCAGAAAAACCTGGAACTGTTACGAGATCGATACGGTGAGGTTGCCTTCCGGGATACGACCTTCGGAGTTCTCGCAAAAGCGATGTTATCTCCTCATCAAAAGACGGATCTGGAGGTGGGTAAGGTAGCTCCGGAAATAGAAGGCGCTGATGTCGATGGAAACCAATTTCGGCTATCTGATTTCCGGGGAAAAGTTGTGCTTCTCGATTTCTGGGGAGATTGGTGAGGACCTTGCCGGGCGATGTACCCACACGAGCGGTCGCTCGTACAGAAGTATGGTGAACACTTCGCGATTGTCGGTGTCAACTCAGATCGAGGCAGAGATCGGCTGAAGGAAGCAAAGGCGCGCGAAGAAATTAGCTGGATATCTTTTTACGACGGGGGAGGAACTGGAGGGCCCATCGCATCTCGCTGGGGGGTCACTGGCTGGCCAACCCTGTATCTTCTGGATGCCACTGGCAAGATTAGACACAAGGGATTACGAGGCGAGAAACTAGAAAACGCCATTCGCGAAATTCTGAGTGAGATGAATGTTGATCTTCCTGCTGAATCAGAACAGAAAGAAACATGAGCATCGGCTAGCTCTACTGGTATCAGATCAGGAGCTATTCCCACTCCGAATTGATCGATCAAGACGAGCCAGACGAATCAATGCGCTCAACATCCGCATGCCATCTCGAATCGGCTTCACGGAACTACTACCTCCATCAGACCAGACGATGGGGACCTCTTCGATGACCAGTCCATTCCGTCGTGACGCCAGCAGTAGTTCTATATCGAAAGCAAAGCCCTCCTCGGTGAGCTGATCAAAAATCGGGAGCAACTTATCCTTTCGAAATAACTTGCAGCCACACTGTGTATCCTTGACCGGGAGCTTCGTGATCATCTGAACGAGTTTTCGAAACAACGCCCCCAGAATTACCCTGGGAACCCCCTGCGGATTGTCGATTCTGGATCCGGATACATGGCGGGAACCGCAGGCAATATCAGCACCGGCATCGATCGATTGCATCAATGGTGTCAGCATTTCTGGTTTTGCGGAAAGATCGACATCAAGGTATGCGATCCTATCGCCTCGGGCAGAAATTACTCCCCGACGTACCGCTGCCCCTTTACCACGATGCCGTTCGAGACATTCAAATCGAAGACGTTCTTCTTGCTGAACCCAGGATGCAAGAAACGAAGCAGGATCGTCGGTACAACCATCCGATACGATGATCAATTCTCCCCTATCCCCTTCTTTCAGGAACTTCAGGACCGAATTGATCGTTTCCCTGAGTAGAGGAACACCATTCCGAACCGGAATCACCACCGAAAGCACTGCTTCTCCTCTCGCGCAAATCCGATCTGGGAACCGCAATCCGGAAATATGCACGGCTCTGATGAGCGCATGCGGCAACCTTGCGGGCAAGCCTGACCTCCAGATTCACCTCAAATATGTCGTATTCGGCAGAAGATGGGATTCTTGAGGGGAACATCGTCAAGTATCCGAAAGGCCAGCAGGAGTGAAAACCGAATCGAAAAACCGTATCGCCCTGGTTCTGGGGGGTGGAGGAGCTCGAGCCGCGTATCAGGCTGGCTTTCTTCGCTACATCGGTCGCAGATTACCCGACCTGCGCTTTTCGATTCTTTCCGGTACTTCCGCGGGAGCCATCAACACGGTCCATCTCGCCCGTCATCAGGGCTCTTTTCATGAATCTGTTGAAGATCTCAAGAGGTTGTGGTCACAACTGTCGGTAGATCAGGTATTCAATGCAAACACCAGCTCTCTGGCCAGGATCGTCACCCGCTGGGGACTTCGGCTCATCAGTGGTGGTAGTTCATTCGCCCCCACAACAAGAGGCCTGGTTGACACGAGTCCACTCCGCAATTTCCTCTGTAACGAGACCAGCTGCCTGGAAAATGGCAAGATCCCCGGAATTGAAGAAAACATCCTGAGGGGCAACCTCAGATCGCTCGCCATCACCACCACCGACTACAGTACGGGACGATCAGTTACCTGGATTCATGGAAAAATCCCCAAGGGATGGGAACGAACTTATCGATCGGGAATTCAGACCAAGATTCGCCTCGATCACGTCATGGCTTCATGTGCCATACCGCTCGTGTTTCCGGCTGTAAAAATAGGAGATTCCTGGCACGGAGATGGTGGGGTACGTCAAACCACTCCCCTATCACCGGTGATGCACATGGGAGCGGATCGTATTCTCGCCATTTCTACTCGTAACTTGCCCGTTGAACTGGAACCGCAGAAAGTCGGCACATCAAGTTACCCACCCCCTGCACAAGTAGCAGGAATCCTGATGAATGCGATTTTCCTCGACTCCCTCGAATTCGATTCCAGCAACGTACAGAGGTTCAACAGACTCCTGGAGAAACTACCAGAAGAAGATCGTAACGGACTACGTCCTGTCGAATTATTGACTGCGCGTCCCAGTGAGGACCCCGGAGCCATGGCCAGCGAATTTGAAGCCAGATTGCCAGGCCCGTTCAGATTTCTGGAACGAGGGCTTGGAACTCAAGAAGCAGAGAGCCACGATCTACTCTCGCTGCTGATGTTCCAACCGGAATACCTTGCAGCATTACTCGAGCTCGGGGAAAAAGATGCCCGAGAGAGAGCAGATGAAGTGATCCCCTTCCTGGTCGGTGACCGAAAAGCGTCGATCGCCCTCTAGTCCCGCATAACTTTCGTCTTCAATTTGGTTGTATTCTGTAACTGCACACGAACGGCCTGTGAATTCGCATCTGGAATGATGGCATTACGAATTACACCCAATCCATCTTGATACCACAAAACCGCAGCGGTTCCGTTTCCGGTGATGGAAACCAGGTTTCCGTAGTGCTGAGGCAACAAAAGCTGAGTGCGTTGTTCGAATCTTCCTCGCGCCGGTCTCGGTTTCCCTAATCCATCAAGACCAATCGACATGTCGTATGTTTCCTCAAGTAACTCAGCCCTCCATAGCCCGACCAATTCCTGATATTCCGCAGAAGCAGAGACTGTGCCACCGGCAAACCAACCTACCGTGATTCCAAACACCGACCCAAGCAACAGAGTGGTAAAGGAAGCTTTAATACGATCCTTGCTCATCGATATCTCTCCTTAATCGCATCTTTCCTGAAAAATCTCACGGGTCTCTGATCAGGTACATTGGAGCATGGACCGGGCCTTACAGGAAGATCGGAACTAATTGATCTGGGTTGCTCAGCGTGGCGAATTGCGGGACGATGCTGCTAGTTGTCAAACCTGATTCATGGAGGCTTCATGCTCTCAACGCTCATCACTCTGGCCCTGGTTGCCGGAATTACGACCAGTCAAGCAGCAGATCCAACTCCAGAACCTGTGGTTGTATCTGTTGCATTCTGGAATCTCGAAAACTTGTTCGATTACGAAGACGACCCAGATAATCCTGGTGACGATGAATTTCTACCCGAAAAGGAGTGGGACCAAGATCGTTACGGTCGAAAACTTTCTCATCTTGCACGAGCCATCGAATCTCTCAACACCGACTTGCTTGCCGTTTGCGAGGTGGAAAATCAACGTGTTTTAAAAGACCTGATCTCTGAACCCGCACTTGTTTCCGCTGATTGGTCCATTGCTCATATAGATTCTCCAGACCATCGTGGCATCGATCTGGCTCTCCTTTTCCGCGATCCTTTTCAGCTTGCCTCACCACCAATCCTGCACCCCATCGATATGGGCGATGGAAACATCGCAACACGTGGAGTTCTGGAGGTACCGTTGCTGGTTTCAGGCCACTCCATCACGGTGTTGATCAATCACTGGCCATCGCGCTACGGTGGAGCTGAAAAGAGTGCGCCGAAACGCGCTGCTGCAGCGAGCACTGCAAGAGGTGTAATAGATGCCCACCTCGCCCAGGATCCAAACGCTGATTTGTTGATCGTGGGAGACTTCAATGATGATCCATGGGATGCTTCCGTTTTGAACGTACTGAAAGCCGTCAGAGAAAGGCGTTCTGTCGAACATCCACTGAATCTGGATACATCCAGAGATGGACCTTTTTCGCCTCGACTATGGAATCCATCCTGGAAGTTCGCCTCGGGATCCGATACCGGAACCTACTACTACTGGTATGGCTGGACCTGGAACTGTTTCGACCAGATCATCGTCAGCCCCGGTATGCTCAATCCCGATGGGGTCTCCCTCCTGATGGATTCGGTCGAAGTACATCACCCCGATTTCATGACAGATTCTGTGCAGAACGCCAGCCGCCCTGCAAGATTTCGGAAATTCAGGGGCAGGTGGGAAGAAGGATACAGCGATCACTTTCCCGTGAAGGCAAAGATCAGAATCGCAGATTCAACTTCTCCCGATTCCGAAGAAAAAGAACGATAACTGACCGTAGATCCGCTCCATTTCACCCATCAAGGTCCAGGCGTGGGTTCCCTGGGGAACCTGGATGGAATACCCTATCTGTCGTGAAGAATTCAAAAATATGATCGGGACGGATCGGTTTTTGGCTCGCTCCCGAGCAGAAGAAAGGTAGCTACTTAAATGCTTTCACTTTTACTGACTGTCGCCATGACTGTGGTAACACCCGTAGAAGATAAGGTTCCCTATTCAGAAACTTATCCGCTGGATGTCTGCGCCGTAGCAGGAAAAAAACTGGGCTCGATGGGGAAACCGATCGATTTCGTCCACGAGGGACGTCAAGTGCGTTTCTGCTGCAGAGGATGCGTTCCGAAGTTCAAGGCAAATCCCGAGCAGTATCTCGCAGAAGTAGACAAGAAAATCGTTGAAGCTCAGAAGAAATCTTATCCGATCAATTACTGCGTGCTCTCAAATGAAAAGCTCGACGAGAGTGCCAAAGACGTTGTTTACAACAACCGTCTCATCAGACTCTGTTGCGGAGGTTGTGTCAGGAAACTCAATAAAGATCCTCAGAGCATCGTCAAGAAGCTCGATAGCGCCATTACCAAGGTTCAAACCGGAAATTACCCACTCGCCAAGTGTGTCATTTCTGATGAGAATCTGGGAGAAAACTACAAGAGATTGATCGTTGGTAACACTCTGATCAAAATCTGTTGCAAGGGGTGCGTTCCAAAAGTCCTGGCGGATCCCAGCAAATACATCAAAAAGGTGCAGTCGGCAAAAAAAGCCGCGGCCAAGGAGAAAAAAGCCAGTACTACCTAGCAAAAAGCCAGATAACGGGCAGGTATCCGGAAATGGCCTATCTTTCCCATTCCGGGGGATGCCAGCGATGAACGGCGCCTCTTTTCAAACAAAAAGAGGCGCCGTCATTCTTTTGCCCGGATCTCAGCATGTCAGGGAATTTTCCCGTAAGATACGTAAAGAGCAGGAGGCAAAATGCCATTCAATGAGAACATTCAGAACTCGATTGTGAACCTGGTTGAGGCTTTCGAAGAATTGCAAAGCCATCTCGAAGAAAAACATTTCGGCAAGGTGATCGATGAGGAAACTGACATCGAGAAGCTGTCAGTCGAAAGTAGAGAAAACCTCGACAAAGAATTCACCGAAGTGGTGTTCGATGTTTTTGGAGGGCTTGAGGAGCAACAAAAGGTGGACATCCTGGACATCGAAGCAGTCTCAACCATTCTCCTCGATGCCATCGACGAAATAGCACCAGTAAACGCTGAAGAATTCGTCAATGAAGAAGTGGATGAGAAGGTCATAGACTAGATTCTTCTGGGCCTCCTTGTAGCAGATCTGCGGGTAGTACCTGGATCAAGGATTTCAGCTTCCCCTCTGTCGAGGTGAGCCGGGATTCTAGCTGTTCAATCTCCTGCTGCATCTTTTCCACCTTACGCTCGGAAAATGCCAAACGAATCTCCAGATCGGCAAAAAAGCTGTCACTCTGATCTACCATCTCGTCACCTCCGCCATGACTCTCCGTGTGTCCGTTAATCTTCTCATCAATTACGTTGATATGGGAAGAGGCCGGAGAAGATCAAGATCTTCTCCGGCCTCCAGTACACTGACTATGCAGCTGCCCTTATGGACAACCTCCGTACGAATCACAGCCCAACCCATCACTCGGAGTCATGTCGATTCCGCAGGAAACCGGACCTGGAGCTGGAGGAGGCCCACCATTCTGGAACTGGTAGTTCAGCACATAAATGATATCAGAGATGTCATGTAAACCATCGTCATTGGCATCCGTCGCATCGGTGCAGCCCGAGGCTGGACCACCAAGCATGAGGCTGTAAAGCATGAAGATTGCATCCGCGATATCGACGCTTCCATCGGAGTTAGCATCGCCACGACGGAAACTCGGCTCACACTCATCCAGTGCTCCGTTGGCATTGGTATCAAGACTATCACCACTCAGAAGATCGCAGGAATCTGGCACATCGTTGTCGTTGCAATCGGAGCTGGTACCGCTTGCGATATCACAAGAATCCGGCAATCCATTCTCATTGCAATCGAGATCACACTCGTCTGGTACACCATTTCCATCACAGTCTTCAGAACCACCTTCAGCAATATCGCAAACATCAGGATTTCCATTGCCGTTGCAGTCTTGCTGCGGAACAACAATGGTCACCGTTTGCTCAACCACAGTGGTATTGCCATGATTATCAGTAGCGGCCCACAACAGAACCGTGCTTCCATGGTGGTAGGTACCGCTAGCGTCATCCGTACCATTGAGATCGTTGTACAGATCCACAACCACACAGTTATCATCAGTGGTTGGGGTTGGAACATCGATATCCAGGGTGCAAGTACCTTCAGGTGCAGGCAGCGTCAGATTTCCACTTGTCGTGATTGACGGTGCTTCATCATCTGAAATCGTGACGAAGAACTGGGCAGTAACTACGTTGCCGTTCTCATCTGCTTGAGAGTAACTCACCGTTGTCGTTCCAACAGGGAAGAACTCACCCGGCTGATGACTTGTCACCAGCTCGCCAAGGGCACAGTTATCACTGGCTGTAGGTGCATTCCAGTTAACACTGGCTCCACATAACCCAGGATCTGTCGACTGGGATATATCATCTGGCATCGATTCCATGAGTGGATCTTCATCGTCAATCACTGTCACGATAAAGGTATGCTGTGCAAGGTTTCCGTGTCCATCAGCAAGCGACAGGGTTACGAAAGTGGTACCGACATTGAAGAAATCTCCTGATTCGTGGCTGATGTTCAGATTTGTTGTCTCACAGTTGTCGCTGACCGTTGGAGCGTCCCAACTTGCCACCGCACCACAATCACCAAGTCCAGATGACAAGGTCATGCTTTCGGGTGCAGAGTCAAATACAGGATCCTGATCGTCAGTCACTGTCAGCACGAAAGAATCTTCAACTTCATTTCCTGATGCATCCGTGACTGTATAGTCCACCACGGTAGGACCAACCGGGAAATAGTCTCCCGAAGAGTGACTACTGATAGTGGTTAATCCAGAGCAGTTATCGGAAGTAGTCGGCTCAGTCCACGTTACTGATGCCCCGCACAAATCCAGTTCACTGGTGACGGAGAAGTCTGCAGGAAGCCCTTCCATTTGCGGAAGTTCGTCATCAGTCACAGCAATTGTGAACTGATGGGTCGATGCATTTCCATTGATATCCACCAAGGTCATCGTGACCAATGTAGAACCAACCTCGAAATGCGTACCCGACAAGTAATCAGAACCGAGAGACAGTACTGCGCAATTATCACCGGTCTGCGGTGCATCCCAAACTACCGTCGCAACGCATTCCCCAGGATTCGTTGTGAGCGCCATGTCACCCGGCGAGGTGATGAAGCCAGGTGCCTCATCGTCCGTGATTGAAACCTGGAAAGTACTGCTGGTATCAAGCCCATTTGCATCGGAAGCGGTGTAAGTCACCGTTGTCGTTCCCACCGGGAAGAAGCTTCCTGGAGGATGATCGGTGAAGAGACTTGGACTCGGACAGTTATCAGAGGTTGTCGGGGCGGTCCATTCTATAATGGCTCCACATGCGCCTCGATCTGCACTCTGGGTAACCGAAGCAGGCATATCGTGAATCAGGGGAGCTTGAGTATCTGACACGACAATGTCGAACTGATGGGTCGTAGTCTGACCATGCAAATCGACCAGGGTCATAACCACTGTGGTGGTACCCAGCAGGAAGAAATCACCAGATTGATGGCTTGAGGTCAGAGAGGAAACTCCACAGTTATCCGATGTAGCAGGAGCATCCCAGGTCGCGGTTGAGCCACATTGGTCGGGCTCGGTTCCCAGATCCTGTGACCCCGGAGCACTTTCGAACAGAGGTGCTTCGTCATCGGTAACCTGAATGGAGAAGGAAGCCAGCACAGTGTTATCACTGGAATCCGCCAGGGTGTAGGTGACCATCGTTTCGCCCACCTCAAAGAAATCTCCAGGTAGGTGAGTGCTACTCAGAGCTTCTCCCGGACAATTGTCGGTAGTGGTTGGAGGTTCCCATGTCACACTGGCTCCGCACAGACCCAGATCGGCAGTCTGGCTGATCATTCCAGGCATGTTGACTAGCTGCGGATTTTCAACATCATTCACAGTCACCGAGAATATGTGCATTGACGTATTGTTATGAACATCAGTCAATGTCATCGATACTTCAGTGGTTCCAGTTGGGAAGAAATCACTGCTACTAGCCGATGATCCCAGCGAAAGAACTCCACAGTTATCGCTGGTGGTTGGAGACTCCCAGCTCGCAATGGCTCCGCAAGAACCCAGATCCGAATCCAGAACTAAATCAGCTGGAGCAGTGAGAAACTCTGGATTTTGATCGTCGAGAACCGTTACGGTGAAGGATGCAGTAGTTGATCGGCCACTCGAATCTGTACTCGTGTAGGTGACAAGAGTATCACCCATCGAGAACAAGCTACCGCTAGGAACATCTACTTCCAGGGAGTCAACTGCGCAGTTGTCCGCTGAATTCGGCTCGAGCCAGGTTGCCGTTCCTCCACACACATCCGCATCGTTTGTGATGGTGAAGGATGATGGCATATCGGAAATTGTCGGATCTTCATCATCTGTAATCGTGATCAAGAAACTGGTAGTTGCGATATTTCCGGACAAATCTTGAGCGCTGAATGTTACTTCGGTTGTTCCGACTGGGAATTGCGCTCCAGAGAGATGGTCAGCACTGACCAGCGGAGGCGGACCGCAATTGTCAGAGGCCGACGGAGACACCCAACCCACTGCTGTCGAACAGCTACCAAGATCCGCACTCGCGAGGATATTGACGGGGATGTTCAGGAATTCAGGCGCCACAGGATCGACAGTGAGAGGATCTTCACATTCATCCAGTATGCCATTGGTATTGCAATCGATCGAGGATCCAGCAGTCAGCTGGCATTCATCGGGTACACCATTGCCATCACAATCGACAGTTAATCCCTGAGCAATATCACAGGAATCGATCTGATCATTTGCATTACAATCGAGCAGCGGAGTGCTAACCAGTTCGCAAGCATCGGGAATTCCATCGCCGTCGCAATCGCTGGCTCCTCCTTCAATCTGGCAAACATCAAGTTGACCATTATTGTCGCAATCCGGCTCGCCAGCCTGAAGCTCACAGGAGTCAGGAACACCATTCAGATCGCAATCGCCCTCCAGCCCAGAAGCAATTTCACAACTGTCTGGAATACTGTTGGCGTTACAATCTCCGATTCCTGCAGACAAATCACAGTCATCGGGAGTGCCATTTTCGTTACAGTCTGTTTCACAATCGTCGGGAAGACTATTCCCATTACAGTCTCCACTGGTAGCCAAAGCGATGTCGCAGCTATCTGGAATCCCGTTGTTGTTACAATCAGGAGTACCGTCTAACAAATTGCACGCATCCGGAATTCCATCGCCATCGCAATCCAGGGAGAAACCAGAGGTGATATCACAACCATCCGGAATTCCATTGCCATTGCAGTCTGCCGTGGCACCACTGGTAATTTCACAGCGATCATCAAGTCCGTTGCCATCGCAATCAGGTCTTTCTTCTGTATGGGTCATGAAAACCGCGGGAAGGCCTATGGAAACAGCAGATGTCCAGGTGCCGTTGGTTCCAACCATTGCTCCATATCGATCTCCATTTTGTGTTCCGATAGGACGTAACGATTCTCTGAGTTCCCACCCATTACCAGAACGGCGGTACAGATGAGCGAGACCCTGTGACGAATCTGCGTTGGGCTCACCAACGACTAGCTGGTCTTCACAGATGGACACGGAATCTCCATATCCATTAGTTTCAGGGTGGGTGCTCATCGTCTTATCGACCTGGGTCCAGGTGGTTCCCGTTCTGTTGAAGGTATAAACAGCACCTACTGGTCCCAAACCCGCTGGGCCACCAAGGGCTCCAGAAGCAGAAGCGACCAGAGTGGATCCACTCGTCGACAGGCTGGCTCCGAGGCCCAGATTCTGAATACTATCGCTGGCAGCCAGGCTTGCCTGATGGATCCAGAATCCACCGAGATTCTGGTAAACGTGCACTCGACCTGATCCAGCCGCGAAACTGGGAGAACCAACAAAAGCCCAGCCGCCCTCTGCTAGCGCCACTGCGCTGCCATTTTCCTCACCGCCACCTGCGGGTGTGGTTTCCGTAACATGAGCGGAGCGCTGCCAATCAGTCCCATTTTGTGACCAGATCTCTGCATATCCTGAAGGAAAGATTTGATCTGGATTGTTTGGATTCTCTGGAATCGCCTGGGGCGCTCCAACAATGATGTCAGAGCCGAGGATGGCTACTGATCTTCCATACTCGTCACTGGGAGATGGATTTTCGGCTGTCAGCTTGGCAACCTGCATCCAACCCAACTGAGTACGAACAAACACGTATGCAGCACCTCTGTGCGAATTACTAAGAGGTGCTCCGACTACTGCCAGGTCTCCATCGATGGATAGTGACGCTCCAAAAGCATCTCCAGGCTCTTCGTCAGCAGGAGCTATGTGTCCATCTAGAACCCAGATATTACTGTGACGCCTGAAGACCTCCACCAACCGAGCGGTGGGAAGTTCCGGCTCTGCCTCAGGCTCTTCGTCGGGACCAGCAGGCTCAACCGGGTCTGTCACGAGAAGGGTATCTCCAGACATGGCAATCACACTTGAAAAGGCGCCAAACAGGTTACTCACCTGGATCGGCTCACATGCGTCCAAAATTCCATTCAAATTGCAATCCGCTAATGGATTGGCAGCGCTTTCACATTCATCGGGGATTCCATTGAAGTTGCAATCCGAACTTGATCCAGAAGAGATGTCAGCGGAATCAAGCTGGCCGTTGTTATTACAATCAGGAGTCTGCGCTTGTAGCGCAAGCGGACCAACAAGGAGTGTGGAAGCCAATACGGCCCAAAAAATTATACGCATGGGAACTCAACCCATCCCTTTCCGATCGGATACCCGATCCAGGGGCAATGCCGCACATACGGCAAGGTCTTTCGATCATCGAAAGAGATTACCCCGTCCCAGTTTTCTTAATGGAGGTGCGAACTCAGTTGATAAGGCCGCGAGAGGACGAAATAGCGCCCGGTCGGACAGGACCTAATGATCCACACCTCTGGCAATAGTTAGTAACATATTCAAACTTCCTGCTTTTATACTGATACAGACAAGTTAACAAAAGCAGAAAAAACCTATCGCAAACAGTTGCTAATTAGTCGTTAAAACCTCATTGTGCGGGGTTATACGGAAGTCAGGTAGAATTTAACAGGCCCGATGTAAGCCAGCAGACAAAAGTAACAACCTCAGAAGTGTCGTTAACATTCGACATGTCATTCAACCCACTCGAAATTAAAAATGAGGCGTCGAATCCTGCCATTTCGGGCAGAATCACGACGCCTCTCAAGCCCCAAGATGATTACGGGCAAACGTTATAGCTAACGCAACCCAATCCGTCCGAATCGGTCGGATCTACCCCACAGCTATCAAAAGGAGCCGGTGGAGGACTCGTACCGTTGAACTGGAAGCCAAGAATCGTAATCACATCAGATACATCGATACTTCCATCGTCATTTGCATCCGCAGCATCGTCACAGCCTGGATCAGTTCCACCAGCGAACAGATTCACCAGCAGGAAGACCCCGTCTGCAATGTTTACGATTCCATCACTATTTCCATCACCTCTACGGAAGTTGATCTGGCATGAATCTGGGATTCCATCTCCGTCAAGATCAACCGCTGCTCCGCTCGCAAGATCGCAGATATCCGGAATACCATTACTGTTACAATCTTCTTCAATCCCATCAGATATCTCACATGCGTCTGGAATGCTGTTTCCATTGCAGTCGAATAGTGTTCCATCCAGTAGTTCACAGGTATCTGGTACTTCATTCTCATTGCAATCGCTGAATGATCCTGAAGCAATTTCACAACTATCTGGAATACCAGTTCCGTTGCAATCTTGTTCGGTTCCAAGATCTATTTCGCAACTATCAATATCTCCATCGAGATCGCAGTCTCCCCAAACTCCAGAGGAAATGTCACAGGAATCGGGTACACCGTTTGTATTGCAGTCCGATGCAGTACCGGTAAAGACCTCGCAACTATCAGGCACGCCGGTTCCATCGCAATCTTCTTCAAGACCACTTGCGAGATCGCAAGCATCTGGAATTCCATTGTTATTGCAATCTGCGACCTGACCATTGCCAATTTCACAACTATCCGGAATCCCATTTCCGTCGCAGTCAGCGACTCCTCCGGCGAGGTCACAAGAATCGGGAACACCGTTATTGTTGCAGTCCGGCACGGAGCCAGCGGCTACTTCACAACTATCAGGCACTCCAGATCCATCACAGTCCTCACCGATGCCTGCCAGCAGATCGCATGAATCAGGTATTCCATTACCATTGCAATCAGGCGCTGCACCACTGGAGATCTCACAGCTGTCGGGCACTCCTGAACTATCGCAATCTTCACCAATCCCTGCCTGAAGATCACAGGTATCGGGAATTCCATTGCCATTGCAATCAGGCGCCGCACCGCTGGATATTTCACAACTATCAGGAACACCACTCTGGTCGCAATCAGCAACAGTACCTGATGCCAGATCACAAACGTCCAGGGTTCCATTTGCATTGCAATCGGTATCGATACCGCTAGCCAGGTCACAGGTATCCAGTACCTGGTTGTTATTGCAGTCTGTTCCTTGACCTGCAGCCAGATCGCAATCGTCAGGTATCCCATTTGAGTTACAGTCCACTTCGGAACCGGATAACAATTCGCAACTGTCGATAACGCCGTCGCCATCGCAATCCAGGTAGTTTCCGGACGCGATTTGACAGCTATCGGCAAATCCATCGAGATTACAATCGAGCTCTACACCGGATTCGATATCACAACTATCGGGCTGTCCATTGTTATTACAATCGAGACTGACTCCCGAAGAAATCTCACAAGAATCGGGAAGCCCATCCTGGTCGCAGTCTGTAGCAGTTCCCTGCGCGATCTCACAATCGTTCGGAATGCCATTCCCATCACAATCCGGCTGACATTCGTCCGGAATGCCGTCGAGATTGCAATCCAGGCTTGTTCCTGTAGAGATATCACAGACGTCTGGATTATTATTATCATTACAGTCAGGTGAATCGATCAGAACTGTCACGATTCCTGCTGTGAAGGACAGGTTTCCATTGCTATCAGTTGCAGTCCAGTTGATCAAAGTGTTTCCACGAGGATAGAAACCCGATGCGTTCGCGGTATCGTTGTAGTCGTTTACAACTTCAACTTCTCCACAAGCATCAAAAACTTCAAGCTCTGGCACGTCAACAATTGAACCGCATTCTCCCGGAGGAGCGGTAACCGTGATTGGAAGAGGAGGCGTGATCGTGGCACTTTCATCGTCAATTATGGTGACGCTAAATGTATCTGACACGCTATTACCACTGATATCGATAACCACGTAGGTAACCACCGTGGTTCCAACCTGGAAGAAAGCTCCAGATTCATGACTCGACTCGAAACTGGCCAGACCACAACCATCAATACCTGTAGGCTCTAGCCAGGTGACTGAGGCACCACAGATACCACTTTCGGTCTTGTAAGTGACGTCTGAAGGCATTCCAACTATCATTGGATCTTCCTCATCGATCACTGTGATCTGGAACGACGCCGTAACCTGGTTGTTCGAGGTATCGGTGGCTACGACCATAACCGTGGTTGTCCCAACTCCATATTCCATTCCAGAATAGAAACTGGTGACCAGCTGTCCAATATCACAATTATCAGTCGCGGTCGGGAGTACCCAATTTACTGCAGCTGCGCAATGTCCTGGCGCTGCGGTAACAACCTGGTTTTCCGGTATCGACGTTATGATTGGCAGTTCTGTATCACGAACTGAAATCAGCATTCCGAAGACCGTCTCATTACCAGCGGAATCAGTAACGTTATATACGACTTCAGTATCACCAACCGGGAAAAATTCTCCAGAACTGTGACTTGAAGAAACTACAGTGGTACCGCATGCATCTTCAATGACCGGTTCTTCCCAGACAACATTTGTTCCACACTGGGCTGTTGTATTTTCAAGTTCCATCAAATCCGGTAATCCAGATATCGATGGTCCCTGGACGTCAGTCACGGTGATATCGAATGTGTAAGTTGAATCATTACCAGCAGTATCGATTACCATGTAAGTAACGGTTGTAGTACCAACAGGGAAGAAATCTCCGCTGGCGTGCGTCTGAGTCACTTCAGAAACTTCACAGTTATCAATCGATTCCGGAACTGCCCATGTAGCAACAGCACCGCAAAGATCAAGATCAGAGTCCAGATCCATGGCAACTGGTAATCCATTTAGAACCGGGGCTTCCGTATCCTCAACAGTCACCAGGAAGGAAGCCTCTGTCGTATTGCCGTGAACATCTACAGCACTGTATGTAACCGTTGTGGTTCCAAGTGCAAAGAAGCTACTATTTTCAATATCTGAAGTGAGATTGCTGATTCCACAGTTATCAGTAGCCGATGGTGAACTCCAAGAAACATCTGTTCCACAAAGACCTTGGTCATTTGAGACTACAATGTGGTCGGGCAAACTATTGATTTGTGGCTGTTCCTGATCACTGATCGTAACAACAAACTGGTAGGTCGATTCCAGACCAGCTACGTCAGAAACACCGTACGTCACGACCGTCTCGCCTATCGGGAATACATCACCCGGTACATGCGTTGACATGTGGTCGAATACAGCGCAATTGTCGGAATAGGTCGGGAGCTCCCAATCAACAACTGCTGTGCATTCACCAGCATCAGTGAAGGCTTCTATGGAGATAGGCAATCCACCGATCTGTGGGGCTTCAGTATCAAGCACAGTAACGGTAAACCCAACATCCGTGGTATTTCCACTGGAGTCGGTAGCAATATAGGTAATCAGAGTATCGCCAACCTCGAACAAATCGCCTGATAGGTGATTGGAATCGAGAATCTCGACCGTGCAATTGTCAGAAGCAACTGGTTCCTCCCAGGAAACCAAAGCACCACATACACCCAGATCATTTTCAACAGTGGTATCCAGTGGCATCGCTGTCACCAGAGGCACTTCTCCGTCAAGGACGGTAACAAAGAAACTGTGGGTGCTGAAATTCCCACTCAAATCAGTGGCAACTATCGCCACCTCGGTAATTCCAACAGGGAAACGATCACCAATGGTGTGTGTACTCTCTATCGATTGAACTCCGCAATTGTCGGTTGCAATGATTTCATTCCAGACAACTTCAGCGTCGCATAGACCAGATTCACTGTGAATCTGAATGTCTGCAGGAGGCGCAACAAACTGAGGTAATTCAGAATCAACAACTGTTACATCGAACCCAGTGATGAGTGTATTGCCGTTCACGTCTATAGCCGTGTACGTCACACTTGTAACCCCTGGCTCCATGAACGTTCCTGAAGGAACGTCAGTAGTGAGGGAATCAACACCACAGTTATCTACGGCGAAAGGATTATCCCAGGATACCAGAGCTCCACAAATCCCAGGATTCGTGACTACATTGAAGTCAACTGGCAAACCTATGATTGTTGGAATCTGTATATCGGTGACAGTAACCAGGAAGGATACTTCCGTCATATTTCCAGCAGCATCGATCGCCACGAGAATCACGTCGGTATCACCTGTTGGGAACACATCTCCACTAGCATGACTACTCGTGAAGGAAATCAATTCGCAATTATCATCAGCAGTCGGACTAATCCACTCGGCTACTGCTGTGCACAGGACATCTCCAGTATTAACCAGAACCCTGTCGGGAACGCTCGAGATCACCGGAGCTTCATCATCAATCAC
Source organism: Planctomycetota bacterium (assembly GCA_036125855.1). Classification (GTDB taxonomy): domain Bacteria; phylum Planctomycetota; class UBA8108; order UBA1146; family UBA1146; genus UBA1146. Next base: position 81,147 of record JAYZTT010000002.1, on the reverse strand, counting down.
CGTTAGATTGAAATGGGCATCAGTTACGAGCCCGGCGCTATCCACTGCCGTATAGGTTACTGTAGTGGTTCCGAGTACAAAAATGTGTCCCGTCTGAATGTTAGAAGTCAGGCTCGCGATTGCACAGTTATCAGTAGCAGTTGGCTCTGGCCATTCAAATCCAGCTGAACAGGTTCCTGCGGCTATTGAAATCGTGGTGTCGACCGGCATGTCACCGATCACTGGTACTTCTTCATCCAGAACTTCGACATTGAAGCTGGCTGAAGTCACGTGGCCAGCTGTGTCTGTAGTCGTGTAGGTAACCGTGGTGGACCCTACCTCAAAGAACTCGCCTGGTTGATGGGTACTTTCCTGAGTTGCAATAGCACAATTATCGCCAATCGTTGGGTGTATCCACTCAAAGGTGGATCCACAAACACCAGGTTGGGCAGTCATCGAAACGTCAAGTGGCATTTCGGTGATGGTCGGTGCTTCATCATCTGTAACCGTTACAAGGAAACTAGCAGTGGTCAAATTTCCACTGGGATCACCAACAGTATAGGTAACAGCTGTAGTGCCAACATCAAACAAGGTGCCACTCTGTAGATCTGAAGCAAGTCCAACGGTTTCACAGTTATCTGTGGAAGTAGGCTCTATCCAATCGATGATGGCTCCACAAACTCCTGCCTCCGAGACTGCCGTGAAATCTTGTGGCAAATCAACTATTGCGGGAGCTTCGGTATCAACAACTGTCACGCTGAATGTAGCAATGGATGTATTATCGTGCAAATCCACCACAATGATTTCGACAGTAGTCATTCCGAGATCAAAAACATCGCCCGGCTGATGACTCGAAGTATGCTGTAATACACCACAGTTATCGCTCGAAGTTTCAGAAACCCAGTCCACAACAGCGGAGCACTGCCCCGGATCGGTATCTATCTGGATGTCTGCTGAAACACCTGAAATTACTGGTGCTTCATCATCGATCACCGTGATGACAAACTGTTGTTCTGTAAGGTTTCCAGCGAGATCCTGAGCAGTGAACACAACCGTGGTTTGACCGGCGAGGAACTGGTCACCCGAATTGTGTGACTGCTGGTAAATGTCAATTTCGCAGTTATCTGTAACATCTGTGGCGATCCATTCGTGAACAGCGCCGCAAACGCCAGCATCCGTCGAAATCGTCACGTCCAGTGGAACCGAAGCTATTACTGGGTGCTCGTCATCTTCAACGGTAACCACAAAACCCACACTGGTTTCATTACCAGCAGTGTCGATTGCAGTGTATGTGACAGTTGTACTACCAACACCGAACAAGTCTCCAGGCTGGTGTGTACTGAATTCTTGCGCAACAGTGCAATTGTCCGTAATGACTGGTGGAATCCACTCGAAAGTAGAACCGCAAACTCCAGGCTGGACATTGATCACCGCATCGCTTGGCACTGAAGTGATCTCAGGCGCTCCATCTTCAGTAACAATTACGGTGAACGAATCGGAATGAGAATTCCCACTGGGATCCTCGATCGAGTAGGTAACAACTGTTGAACCAACGTCAAAGAAACTTCCATTACTGATGTCAGAAATGAAATTGATCGTTTCACAATTGTCGAATGGCGTTGGTTCTGCCCAGGTCACCATTGCACCGCAAGAACCAGGATCCGTTCCCAAGGTTATATCCTCAGGCATATTGAGAAGCTGTGGAGCCTCATTATCAACCACGGTAACCGTGAAGGATGCTGTCGATTCATTACCACTTGGATCAGTGGCGCTGATCTCAACCGTGGTCAATCCAAGGTCAAAAACATCTCCGGGCATCTTTGAAGAAGTATGTTCTTGTATCCAGCAGTTGTCGCTAGATGTTTCCTGGATCCAATCGACAACAGTGGTGCAAATTCCAGACTCAGTATTAATTTCGATGTCGGCTGGTACGCCTTCAATTACTGGGAAATGCTCGTCCACCACTATGACGTTGAACGTTTCCTCATGATTATTTCCACTGGAATCGGTGACCACATAACGCACTTCGGTCACGCCCACGACAAAGTAAGTGTCGGGTGAGTAGTTCGAAGCCAAAATCTCTTCGCCACAATTATCAGATGTTGTTGGAGGAATCCAACTTGCAACCGCTTTGCACTCGTCTGGCATAACGTTAATCGTGATGTCTTCTGCCATTCCAATGAGTATCGGAAGTTCCATGTCGGCAACAGTCACCGTAAACGTTTCTGTCAGTGAGTTGCCATGTACATCGGTCACTATTGCGGTAACAAAGTATTCACCTTTTTCAAGGAATGAATGGTTCTCAAGATCAAGTACCAGACTCTCAATCGCACAGTTATCCGTAGCACTTGGCTCTGGCCAGCTGACAACGGCTCCACACAGACCTGGATCCGTTGGAATGGTGAAATCTACTGGAATGCTACTGAACTGTGGTGCTTCGTCATCCGTCACCGTTACGGTGAAACTCGCTTCCGAAGAATTACCACTCGGATCTGATACAGAATAGGTAACGAGCGTGGATCCTACATCGAAGAATGAACCACTCGGGAGATCCGCGGTCACTCCAAGTTGTTGGCAATTATCAGCAGCTCCTGGCTCATCCCAATGAACTACAGCTCCACAGAACCCACCAAATGCGGTCAAGGTGATGTCCGCAGGCATTTCTGTAATGACGGGTGCTTCCTGATCAACAACAACTACCGTGAAAGTTGCAAACGATTCATTTCCATGGATATCTGATCCCTGGAGAGAAACCGTGCTTGTTCCCAGTGTGAAGGTATCTCCGGGTTGAGCGCTGATGGAGAAATCGAGGAGTTCGCAATTGTCCGTTGGAACGGGAGGAACCCAATCGACCTGTGCTGTGCATGAACCAGGATCACAGTTAACCGTTATCACATCTGGTAGTCCATTGAACACTGGGCCTTCCAGATCATTAACCGTGATCATGAACTGATCACTGACTACGTTTCCGGTCGGGTCCTGAGCTGTGTATGTAACCGTCGTCTGGCCTAGAGGGAAAATGTCGCCAGGCTGGTGGTTGGATACAAGTGCACTTACGTCACAGTTATCAAATGTTTCTGGCAACTCCCAGAAGTGCGCTGCTCCACAAACTCCAGGATCATTTTCTAGTACCACATCTTCTGGCATGGTCAGAATCTGCGGAACCTCGAGGTCCGCAACCTGGACCGTGAAACTATCTTCTGCTGTAAGGCCAGCAAAATCGGTAATCAGATATGTGATGGTGGTGAGGCCTTCCGAGAAGAAATCGCCAGGTTGATGACTCGCAACAACCTCTGCAACACCACAGTTATCAAGGAAATCAGGGACTACCCACTCGTGAGTAGCACCACAGACACCAGGTTGATTACCTATGATTACATCGACAAGAACCCCTTCAATTACCGGGTTCTGAGTGTCATGCACGATCACCAGGAAGCTTTCCTCTGTTAGATTTCCGGTTGTATCGGAAACAGAGTAGGTCACCGTAGTGGTTCCCACATCAAAGAAAGACCCGCTCAATATATTGGAACTGAGTCCAAGATCCTGGCAGTTGTCACTTGAAGTGGGCTCGTCCCAACTGGCGGTTGCACCGCAAAGGCCGGCTTCTGCGATCAAGTTAATGTCTGCAGATAGATCGTGGATCATCGGGCTTTCGGCATCATCGACTTGCACAGTGAAGCTAGCAGTTGAAACATTTCCAATACCATCCGTCGCTGTGTATGTCACTTCGGTGTTTCCAACCGGGAATATCGTTCCGCTTGCGTGGCTCCAATCCAGACTCAGGATTCCCGAACAATCATTGGCTTCGGGTTCTATCCAGTTAGCGACTCCGGAGCATGACCCAGGAGTGGAATCAACCTGGACCAGTTCTGGCAAACCGGTGATAGCCGGTTGTTCTTGATCAAGGACAGTAACTGTGAATGAATCGGTATTTGTATTTCCAGCCGGATCGGTGGCAGTGTAAGTGACAATGGTGTTTCCGATGTCGAATGCAGATCCATTAACCACGTCAGCCGAAAGCTCGAATGAGATACAATCTACCGCAGTGGGCTCAATCCATGAAACATCTGCGGTGCATGAGCCTTCTGGCGCGACGGTTTCTATGTTCTGTGGAATTCCAATGATCACAGGTGCTTCGGCATCCAAAACGGTAACAGTGAAGCTAGCAGAAGTCATATTTCCGCTCGGATCATCAACGGAGTATGTGACTACTGTGTTACCGATCTCAAACAAGGTGCCGTTAGCAATATCAGATCCAAGCAATAGCGTCTGGCAGTTATCGGAAGCTGTCGGCTCTATCCAATCGATCACAGCTCCGCAAACTCCGGCTTCAGAATCAACTGTGATGTCCTGTGGTAATCCAATTATCGCAGGAGGTTCATTATCACTGACGGTAACAGTGAAGGAGGTATTCGAAGCATTACCATTGACGTCACTTACCGTTATTTCAACCAGGGTAGTTCCAAGATCGAAGGTATCACCTGGCTGGTGACTCGAGAGGTGCTCGAGTACGGCGCAGTTATCACTGGATGTTTCAGATACCCAGTTCACCACTGCAGAGCAAAGTCCTGGATCTATATCGACCTGGATGTCTCCGGATACTCCTGATATTTGAGGCAGCTCATCGTCTATGACGGTGATCACAAACTGTTCTTCCATGACATTTCCGGCAAGATCCTGGACGGTGAACACCACCGTGGTTCCCCCTACCGGGAACTGATCACCTGAATTATGAGTCTGCTGGAACAGATCGATCCCGCAGTTATCAGTAACTATCGGAGAATCCCAGAGGTGTACAGAACCACACATGCCAGCATCAGTTGACACGGTGACATCCAGAGGCACTGAGGTGATCGCTGGGCTTTCGTCATCTTCTACGATGACCGTGAAACTACTGACAGTTTCATTCCCTGCAGGGTCTGTTGCGGTGTAGGTAACGGTAGTGCTACCGACGTCGAAGAAATCGCCTGACTGATGGGTGCTGATTTCCTGAGAAATTGAGCAATTATCGTCGATGGTTGGTGGTATCCAGTCAAAGTTAGCACCACAGCCACCAGGCTCAGCACTGATCACAGCATCGGAAGGCATGCCGGAAATGGAGGGTGCTTCGACATCATCGATGGTGACAACAAAACTTTCTGTAGTGAGATTCCCATTTGAATCCTCAACCGAGTAAGTAATGGTACTGCCACCCAGAGGGAATATTGATCCGCTGTCAATGTCGGACGTCAATTCGAGAGCTTGACAGTTATCAGAAGGTGTTGGAATTTCCCAGGTAACTGTCGCACCACACACTCCAGGATCGCTGTCCTGCTGGATGTCAGCAGGTAACCCGAGAATTAGCGGATTTTCATCGTCGACCACGGTAACCGTGAACGAATCCGTCGTGACATTTCCACTCGGGTCAGTAGCACTGATTTCTACAACCGTCGTACCAAGATCGAATGTGTCGCCGGGCATATGTGAAGAAACGTGTTCTTCTACCGAGCAGTTATCACTTGAGGTTTCCTGAACCCAATCGACTACTGCTGCACACAAGCCGGTATCATTACTTACCTGAATGTCAGCCGGAACATCGTGAATCATCGGTAGCTCTTGATCGAGTACCGTAACGGTGAAAGTTTCGGTGTGAATGTTTCCAGTTGGATCTTGCGCGGTGTAAGAAACAGGATTGGATCCAACAGAGAAAGAATCGCCAGATTCGAAATTCGATATGAACGAAATCACCATGCAATTATCTGCCGACTCTGGTGCTACCCACTCATGCTGAGCAACGCATGTACCCGGATTAGCAATCAAGGTAATGTCCGCTGGAATTGCAGTGATTGTTGGCAATTCAAGGTCAACAACGGTGATCTCGAAAGATCCAGTTGTGATCAACCCTGCAGTATCGCTGACACTGAAGGTCACGACCGAGGTTCCGACATCGAACTGGGACCCGCTGGTGCGATCCACTTCTATGGCGAGAGCCTCGCAGTTGTCCGAGGCAACAGGTTCATCCCAGACCACAGTAGCACTGCATTGGCCAGGTTCATTTTGAACGAGACGATCCTGAGGCAAGGAAGATAACACTGGAGCTTCTTCATCCAGAACTCTCACGATGAAACTCTCTGCCATGTCATTTCCATTGACATCAGTTGCTAGCAGAGAGATGACGGTATCTCCGACAGGGAAAACCTGTCCCGAATCGTGGCTTACCGAAATTCCAGACATCCCACAGTTATCTGTAGCTTCTGGGGCTTCCCAGGTAACGGCTGCACTACATAGGCCAGGTGAATTGGATGTTGTTATTACTTCCTGAAGACCAACGAATACCGGATTTTCATTATCAGTAACGGTCACGGAAAAACTCAATGAGTTTTCATTGCCAGACAAATCGACAGCACTGTAAGTCACGGTAGTAGTACCTACCGCAAAGAAAGCACCGTTCGGAATGTCGGAACCCAGGCCTGTGGCCGAACAGTTATCCATGTAAACCGGCTCATCCCAGTTTACTGTCGCGCCACAAACACCTTGTTCATTTGAGATTTCCAGGTCGCCAGAAAGACCAAAGATCTGTGGCAGTTCCTGATCGACAACCCTGATCGTGAAGGATGCTGCCGTTTCATTTCCATTCACGTCCGTTGCCAGAAGATCTACTAACGTATCTCCCAGCGGGTAGATTTCTCCAGATTGATGGCTGGACGTGATTGTTGAAACGGAGCAATTGTCAACCACTGTATGCTGTTCCCAGTTCACCGTGGCTTCGCATGCGCCTGCGTCAGTTGGAACCGATACCAGTTCCTGTAACTCCAGGAACTCCGGATGCTGGTCGTCATTGATCGATACGGTAAAACTGGATTCGCTGATGTTTCCACTGGAATCACTCACCGAGTAGGTAACAACCGTGGTACCGATGTCGAAGAAGGATCCACTGGTGACATTTGAATTCAGATCGATGCTTTCGCAATTATCCGTTGCAACAGGCTCATCCCAGGATACCGTCGCGCCGCATAGCCCAAGCTCTGCAGTCATTTCAATATCTGCAGGTATTCCAGACAGTGCCGGAACTTGTTCATCGAGAACCGTGACAGTAAAGGATGCTGCCGCAGTATTTCCATGAAGATCTTCCGTTGTGATGTCAACAGTAGTCACGCCCACTGCAAAGGAATCTCCCGAGGCATGGGTTACGTTGAACATCGAGATTCCACAATTGTCTTGGGAATCGGGTAGTATCCATTCGGCAACGGCTGAACATACATCAGCATCAGCAGACAACACAATATCTTCAGGGATTCTGATGATTTCAGGAATCTCCGAATCAAGCACGGTAATCAAAAATTGATCAGTGATCACGATCCCTGCGGAATCTACAGCTATGTAACTGACCTCGGTAGTTCCGGCAGAGAAGGAATCTCCCGGCTGATGGCTAGCTGTAAAGGACACTATCTCGCAGTTGTCTGAAGGTACCGGTGGTATCCAGTCATTTGTAGCTGAACAAAGACCCGCTTCCGCTGTAATCGTACGATCAGCCGGCATTCCGTTTATCTTCGGAGCCTCTTCGTCGTCAACGGTAATTTCAAAACTGGCGGTCGTTAGCTGACCATTTCCATCTACAACTTCAAAGTTGACGGCAGTCGTTCCAACCGGGAAGTGAGCTCCAGATTGGTGAGACGCATCAAAATCAGTGAGACTGCAGTTATCCCAGGGTACAGGATCTTCCCATTCAACATTCGCTCCGCACTGTCCCTCATCATTAACTACAGTGAGAGATACGGGCATGTTGACGAGAATCGGCATTTCGATGTCATTTACGGTAACGACAAAACTGGACTCCAGAGAATTTCCGGCTGAGTCTGTCACTGAATAGTTAACGGTCGTTGACCCAAGTGGGAATGCAAAACCAGAATCATGAGTACCAGTAAAACTGGCCACAGAACAGTTGTCGTTCATCACTGGCAATGCCCAGTTCACTACCGAATAACACTGAGCTGGATCATTACCAATGGTCATATCCGCTGGTACCCCGGTCAATGTAGGCGCCTGCGTGTCCTGCACGGTTATATCAAATTGGTGCTGGGCGGTATTTCCATTTACATCAAGAGCAGTGATGGTAACCACAGTGGTTCCCACATCGAAAGTGCTTCCAGATTCTTTTGAGTAAGAGATCGAAGTCAGTTCACAATTATCTGTCGCTGTTGCATCGATCCAGGTAACAACCGCACCACATGAATCAGGGTCGTTGCCCAGAGTCATGGAAGAAGGAACAGATGTAAATACTGGAAGTTGATCGTCCTGGACAGAAATTGTAAACGTTTCTGTAACAATCAAACCGCTGGAATCGCTGACGGTATAAGAAACATCAGTGGTTCCTACCGGGAACGAATCTCCACTTTGATGACTGGAGAGGAAAGACGCAATGGTACAGTCATCTTCTGGCAGAGGCGCACTCCAATTAACTGCAGCAGTACACGAATCTGGGTCTGTACCCATCGTGATGTTCTCAGGCATACCAGTAATCTCTGGGAAATGATTGTCCATCACTTCAACAGCGAAGGAGAACTCCGCTGTATTTCCGCTCACGTCCATCACTGTGTATGTAACTGTTGTTTCTCCAACTGGAAATGTTGATCCAGGCGAGTGCGAACTCGTTAAGGCGAAAATCCCACAGTTATCTACAGGTGTTGGTAAATTCCAGCTAGCCTGTGCTTCACAACTATCGATCGGTGCCTGAACCGCAACCACGCCAGGCAATCCTTCAAGTCCTGGTGCTTGCTCGTCATTTACCAGGATTGTGAACATCGCATTTGAAACATTTCCAGATACGTCGGTAGCAGTGTAGGTAACGATCGTTAAACCTGGGCTAAAGAAATCCCCAGGCTGATGTGAGGAAACGAGGGATTCCAGTCCACAATCGTCAGTGGCTCCTGGAACGGTCCATGTGATGGTCGCTCCGCATTGCTCTTCCTCTGCAATCACAGAAATCGGATCTGGAAGATTACTGATCACCGGATGGAATGGATCCGCATCTTCCTGGCAATCATCTGGTATTCCATCAATGTTGCAGTCCAGTGAGAAACCGTCAGCGATATCGCAATCGTCAGGAATTCCGTTGATGTTGCAATCGATCAAATCACCCGAGGCGATCTGGCATTCGTCAGGAATTCCATTTCCGTCGCAATCTTGTTTGGTTCCATCATCAAGTTCGCATGAATCCGGAATTCTATTAAGATTACAATCGGGCTCTAATCCTTGCGTCACGTCGCAAATATCGTCTTCAAGATTCAGATTACAGTCTGTAAAGGCTGATATCCAAACGGTCTCTCCGTAGTCTTCTCCTGAACATCCGACCAACAAAAATGGAATCTGGCATGAAATTGAACTACCAAACTTTTCGCCAGGATCTTGGTCGTTAATCGACACTAAATTACTTACTGGGTTCCAGATGCCACCTTCTTGGCGAAGTAAACAGACATTTCCCTGGTCATCTCCTGCGAAGGGAGCACTGATCACAATCGTTCTAACTCCCAGCGCCACATCACTACCGAAGGAACCGATTTCTTCGGGAACAGAAGGCGTAAATCTCTGGGGATTTATCCACATGTATGAAAGGCGATCATACAAGTATGCAGCACCATCGGTTCCGTCCTCTCCGGGCGCGCCGACAACCAAATGCTCCTGGTTCATATCCAGAGAAGTTCCGTATTCCCCAAATGGTTGAGGATTACCAGAAGTTTTCATCTCGGTTTCAATCCATAGACCTGATGCATCCTGGAAGATGACTACAGCTCCAGAATTACTCAAACCACCCGAGTCCCGTCCGGGAGCTCCCGCGGCGATCTTTCCATTGAACATTTTTACGGAAGCTCCGAGATTGTCCCCTGGCTGTTGATCCCCAGCTTCTAGCTTTTGTTCCAGAAGCCACATACCGGTACTTTGGGAATACAGGTAAACTGCCCCAGCGTCATTTCCAGTGCCGGACATCGTCGCCCCGACGACGAGCATTCCGGAATCCAGATCAACGGAAGTACCGAATGCCCAACCTGGTTGGGCGTCAAATGCAGTGACTGTACCTTCATAGTTCCACCAGCCGTTACCGACTCGACGATAAAGATACACAGCTCCACGACCCAGGAACTTACCAGGAGCTCCAATCGCTACAAGGTCATCTTCAACTGCGACGGATTCACCAAAGCGATCTTCGACCCCAGCAGCAATGCCAAAAATCTTCATCTCCTCAATCCACTGGCTACCGATCCTGCGAAAAATGTTCGCTGAACCTGTGTTCGTACCCAGAAGATCATCCAGAGGAGCACCAACTACGGCATATTGTGGGGTTGAATCTATGGAAGAACCGAAACCTTGGCCAAATGCCAGGCCAAGACCTATCAGTTCTTGAATACCAGGTTCACACTCATCGGGAATTCCGTCGAGATTACAATCCTCACTCGTCAGGAACTCGATGTCGCATTCATCTGGAATATTATTCCCGTTGCAATCATCACTAGAACCAAAATCAAGATCGCATTGGTCATCGACACCATTTTGATTGCAGTCAACTGTTGGCTGACATTGGGCAATCAGATCAGGTGAACTCAAAGCTATACCGATAAACAGAGTCGCTATCAGGCAGTCGATTCGGGGGAACATCGCACCTCCAAGATGGAGAACACTACATTTTGTTCTATCGCCGATTCTCTGCCTTGTTTGTTTAGAAAATCGGCACTGGGCTTTTATTACTGGCCTCAGGTACCCTGGTTTGGATACCTGAGGCTTAACGGGCTATTGGGTTAGGGGCAGTTGGAGTAAGAATCGCAACCGATACTTATTCCATCAGGATCGAGTCCACAGAAGCCGAAAGGAGCTGCTGGAGGCGCGGTCGCCAGGAACATGTGCTGCAGCAGGTATACGACGTCACTGATGTCCAGACTTTCATCGTTATTGACATCGGCAGTGTCCAGGCAGCTGACCACAGGACCTATTCCAACCACGTACTCGAGAATGTAGATCGGATCGGTCAGATCGACGTCTCCTGTGTCGTTGGCATCTCCACGCTGGAAGGGAGTTTCGCACTCATCCGGGGTTCCATTGCTGTTTGTATCAGCACTACCACCAGAGGCGATATCGCAATCATCTGGAGTTCCATTGCCGTTGCAGTCTGCTTCGCACTCATCCGGGATTCCATTGGTGTTGCAATCTTCCGATGCTCCACTAGCAATCTCACAGATATCTGGTGCGCCGTTTTCATTGCAATCGGTCTCGTCAACGATGACCGTGATCAGTTGCGTTGTTGTTGCAGTATTTCCATGGGTATCCGTCACGGTCCACGTGATGAGCGTAGTACCAAGCTCGTAGGTACCTGAAGCATCAGAGGAATCTGTGTAGTCATTGACCACAGAGAGAACTTCGCAGTTATCCATAGCTGTAGGCTCGGAGATCTGGATTTCTGAATTACAAGTTTCTGGTGTAGCTTCCACCGTAATATCGCCAGTGCTCACGATTGTCGGATCTTCCAGATCTTCAACCGTGACCGAGAAAGTATCAGTAACAGCATTACCAGCGGCATCCGTCACTGTCACTCTGACCTCGGTTGTGCCTACCGCGAAAGAACTACCAGAGCCTGGAGTTACCGTCAGGGTCTCACCTGGGCAATTATCAGATGCTGATGGTGCGGCCCAATCGACCAGTGCGTTGCACTGACCCGGGTCATTACTCACCGTGATGTCGGCGGGAACGTCACCCAGTAACGGTAGTTCAGAGTCCTGAACGTCTACTGTGAAGCTACCAGCAGTCTTATTGCCATACTGGTCAGTAGCAGTAACCGATACTGAAGTGGTACCGATCGGGAACTCATCGCCTGGCGAGTGGCTGCTTTGCAAATCGACAGTATCGCAATTGTCTTGTGCACTTACTGCTGTCCAGTTGACAACTGCTCCGCACTGTCCTGAATCATTAGAAACTTCGATATTTCCTGGAACACCGAGTAACTCTGGATCTTCGTTGTCGATCACTGTTACATCAAAGGAAGCCAGCGTGCGATTTCCTTCCGCATCTGTTGCTGCAAAAGTTACCGGAGTGGTACCGACCGGGAAGTATGTCCCTGGCAGGTGTGTTTCTTCGAACACAACCACTTCACAGTTATCGGTCGGAGTTGCTTGCTGCCATGAAACGGTGGCTCCGCATACTCCTGGATCGTTTGATACCGTGATATCGGAAGGAACATCGAGGATCACTGGATACTCTTCATCAACCACAAGCACCAGGAAACTGGCACTGATTTCATTTCCATGAATATCAGTTGCTGTGTAGATCACTTCAGTAGACCCAACTTCAAAGGTATCTCCTGGAAGGTGAGTCGCTGTCAGGCTATCCACATCGCAGTTGTCAGAAACAACTGGATCAGACCAGCTTGCTGTAGCGGAGCAGAAGCCAGTCTCTGAAGCATACGAGAGACCACCTGGTAGCCCACTGATGACCGGGTCTTCAGTGTCATTGATGGTGATCGTGAATGATGCACTGGCTGAATTGCCATGGATATCAGTCGTCGTCACAGTTACTTCAGTGAGACCGACCTCGAAGAATTCACCACTACTGTGACTGATTACAGTGGTTTCGACACCACAGTTGTCCGTAGTGGTGGGCTCGCTCCATTCAACAATGGAACCGCAAGCGCCTGCATCGTTATGCTGTTCGATATTGGCCGGTGTACCGAGGATTTCCGGGAACTCCTGGTCCTCGACGGTAACTATGAAACTTTCGCTATGGGTATTTCCATGGACATCTGTCGCAGTGTAGGTCACGACTGTTTCTCCAACAGGCAGTGCCGTACCGCTTGCGACATCGGACTGAAGTGACTCCACCTGGCAATTATCGCTCGTCAGAGGATCTGTCCAGCCGGCAATTCCTTCACAGAGACCAGGCTCCGTCGGGATTGTAATTCGATCAGGCAAATCGATGATCTGCGGATCTTCCTCATCAACAACAGTCACCAGGAAAGAAGCTTCCATGGTGTTACCGTGTATATCAACGGTACTGTAGGTAACCTCTGTGGTTCCGACAGGGAAATCCTCACCTGGAAGATGGGTTGAAGAACTGCTGTCGATACCACAATTATCGGTAATGGCCGGATCGGTCCATGTAGCAGTCGCCGTACAAATACCTGGTTCGGTGTTGTAAGAAAGTCCAGCAGGCAGTCCTGCGATTTCTGGATCTTCGGTGTCTTCAACGATCACCACGAAGGCAACGGTAGTGGTATTTCCGTGTATATCGGTGGCAGTCAACATCACTGCAGTATTTCCAACATCAAAGAAATCACCACTCGTGTGACTCGTCTCGAATGTGTCTATTTCGCAGTTGTCTGTCGCCGAAGGTGCATCCCATGTCAAACTCGCTCCACATTCTCCCGCGTCAGTGCCAGAAGTGATGTCTGCCGGCGTATTGAGAATTTGTGGCGCTTCCTGATCAATCACGTCTACTGTGAAATCAACAGTTGTGCTGTTGTTGTGAATGTCAGTTGCCGTTAGAGAAACGGTCGTCTCTCCAACAGGGAATTGACTACCTGAGTTATGAGTCAGTTCAATGGAATCGATTTCACAGTTATCGGAAGCGACTGGCTCATCCCAGGAAACCGACGCGCTACACAGTCCAGGTTCACTGGACACCGTTACGCGTTCAGGAATATTCAAGAACTCCGGAGCTTCGTCATCAGTAATCGTGATCAGGAAATCCTCAGAAGTTACATTTCCATGGATATCACTGGTGGTATAGGTAACCAGTGTGTCACCCACCGGGTAAGAATCGCCTGAATGATGATCTGATCCAAGGCTTTCGATTTCACAGTTGTCGGTACTGGTTACTTCTTCCCAGCTCACTGTCGCAGAGCAGAGGCCAGCCTCTGCTGTAATCGTCATATCAGATGGCATTCCGACAAGAGCAGGAGCTTCATCATCAGTGATTGTGACCTTGAACTTATCAGCAATCACATTTCCATGGCTATCCATGGCTGTGTAAATCACGTCGCTGCTACCAACAGGGAAGAAGTCCCCAGGTTGATGGCTCGAGTCAAGAGTGACCTCGATGCAGTTATCTGTTGCAGTTGGCTCAATCCATGTGATGGAAGCACCACACAGGCCGGTCTCGGCTGTACTGGTTACGTCGAGGGGGATGTCCAGGATTACGGGATCCTGATCATCTTCAACCGTAACAAGGAAGCTGGTCGTCTGAACATTTTCATGAACATCTGTTACGGTCAATGTCACCTCAGTGGTACCGACAGCAAAGAAGTCACCACTTGCATGGCTACTTGTCAGTGACAGAACTTCGCAATTATCAGTCGCTTCAGGATCGGCCCAGGTAACAGCTCCACCACATTCATCCAGATCATTCGACTGAAGGATGTTTTCAGGGACGCTACTGAACTGAGGGGACTCCTGATCTTCTACGGTAACAATGAAACTCTGACTGGTGCTGTTTCCATGTATGTCAGTTACGGTGTAAACAACATCCGTATCACCAACGGGCAACATGGAACCACTTTCAACACTCACTTCCAGAAGATCCACAGCGCAATTGTCTGAGGTGTCGGGATCTTCCCAGGAGGTTGTGCCCTGGCAAATTCCAGGCTCTGTGGGGATCGTAACTCTCTCAGGAAGATTAATGATCAAAGGATTTTCGATGTCTGTGACTGTCACCAGCATGACATCTTCTGTCACGTTTCCGTGGAGATCTGTCAGTGTAATCGTCACTTCTGTTGTGCCAACGTTGAAGTAGGTATCTGGATCATGGCTAGACACCAGGCTCTGGATTCCGCAATTGTCTTCACCGGTAGGCGGGGTCCAGCTCGCAAGTGCTGAACAGAGACCAGGCTCCGAACCCAGCTGAATGTCATCCGGCATTCCAACTATTGAAGGAGCTTGTGCATCGGTCACTTCGATATCAAAAGTACTGGTTGTTACGTTGAAATAACTGTCAGTTGCGGTGAGAGTTACAGTAGTCATTCCCACCGGGAAGACGTCACCAGAAGTGTGCGTCGATTCGAAGTTGAGGATTCCGCAATTATCAGCAGCACTTGGAGGATCCCAGGTGGCAACTGCGGTGCAAAGTCCTTCTTCAGCATCCAGTGCAATCGTTGCAGGGACATCAAGAATTTCTGCAAGCTCATTATCGATTACCGTAACTATGAATGTATGAGTTGCAACATTGCCATAGATATCCATGGCACTGTAGGTCACCGGGGTCACACCTACAGTGAAAACAGTACCTGGAAGATGTGTAGTACCAAGGCTCATCACCTGGCAATTATCAGCTGGCTCCGGTGTATCCCATGTAACCAACGCGGAACAATCACCAGCATCGTTTGGCAAGGCAATGTCCGCCGGTGCTGAAACGAATGTCGGAGATTCATCATCTGTAATCGTAACAGTCACGGTAGCTGTGCTGTTATTACCATGAATATCAACAGCTGTGTAAGTTACGAGTGTTTCCCCGACACTGAATATCCAACCTGATTCGTGAGACGACGTGAGGCTTTCAATTCCGCAATTATCTGCGGCTGTCGGAGAATCCCAGGTAGCAACTCCATCACATGCACCTTCACTGTTGGTGAAGGAGACAGACCCAATCAGGCCAGTGATTGTCGGAGTCTCTTGGTCATTGATGATCACGAGGAAGCTAGCAGTTGACTGCAATCCGGAGTCATCTGTAGCTGTGTAGGTGACCTCAGTGGTTCCAACGGGGAAGAATGCACCTGAAGCATGATCTGGCTCCAATGTACTTACGGTGCAGTTGTCACTTGCTGTTGGGCTTTCCCAGGTCGCAATTGCTCCGCATTCACCTGGCTCGTTATCCAGGATGACGTCTGCCGGCATATCTGCGATGACCGGGTTCTCAACATCAGTAATGGTGACCAGGAATGAATCCTTGGTTACATTTCCGTTCACATCCGTCAATGTGTACGTGACAGCAGTCACTCCAACATCAAAGACTGAACCAGAATCATTGGTTGTTTCAAGAGAGGCGATCCCACAGTTGTCTTCCGTGTTCGGATCTGCCCACGCTACAGTTGCTCCACAAACACCCGGAAGGCTATTTGTGGATAGATCCGCAGGCAATCCCGAAAGGCCCGGAGCCTGATCATCTACAACTGTAATGTTGAATGTTTCCAATGCGATGTTGCCATAGATATCGGTCGCGGTATAGGTTACCTCAGTTGTCCCGACCGGGTAGTCGGTCATTGGCTGATGGTTAGCAACCAGGGTTGCAGCTTCACAATTATCACTCGCGTCGGGAAGCTCCCAGTCAACATTGGTGGTGCATAACCCCATCTCGGCCATCACCGTGATATCTTCTGGCATGCGAGCAATCGAAGGGGCTTCCGAATCGAGAACTTCTACAGAGAACCCGAAGTTCAGGACATTACCGTTTCCATCATCCACTGTCACACTGACATTAGTTGTGCCAATTTCAAACAGTTGTCCGGATGTATGACTGATTGAGATCGCCGGATTCCCGCAATTATCACTGGCCTCAGGTGCCATCCATTCATAGACCGCACCGCAAATTCCTGGATCATTATCGAGAACGAGAGAAGTGGGGATTCCGCTGACCAATGGCTCCTGGTCATCGATGACAGTCATTTCAAATGAAGATTGAGACTGATTACCCTGAGCATCTGTTGCGGTGTATGTGACCATGGTCACGCCAACCGGGAAAGCATCACCAGGGTTATGATCCGAAGTGACTGTAGATCCAGGACAATTGTCAACGATGGTTGGAGCTGCCCAAGAAACCAGAGCAGTACAAAGATCTGGATTCGTATTCACGATAACAGTGCCTGGAAGTCCTTGTATCGACGGTAGATCAACGTCATCAACTACAACAAGGAAACTATGGGTTGTTGTGTTATCACTCGAATCGACCGCGATGTATGTCACGGTAGTCGTTCCCACCGGGAAGGAAGATCCAGAAGCAATCGTTGGTTCAAAGCTGCCAATTGCGCAGTTATCAGAGGCAGTAGGTTCATCCCAGCTGACAACCGCCTGGCATTCGCCTGGTATGTTATCAATCTGGATATCTACGGGCCCACCGACAATACCTGGCATCTGATCATCGACAACGATGACGTTGAAAGTTTGGCCAGTCACGTTGCCGCTTACATCTGTAACGACATACGAAACTTCAGTGGTACCCAACTGGAACATATCCCCAGACTCATGCGAAGTAACTGTCGAATCGACACCGCAGTCGTCTGCAATGGTTGGCGGATCCCAGGTCACGGGGGTCTCACAGGTTCCAGCTGTTGCAGAGATTTCTATTGAAACAGGTAGACCCACTATCGTCGGTGGAACGAGATCCGTATCTACTTCACAGATATCTGGAACAAGGTTTCCATCGCAATCGATCGCACCCAATGCAACGTCACACTCATCAGGATTCAGATTTGTGTCGCAGTCTCCACTGAATCCACTGGCGATATCACAGCTATCGATAACACCATTACTATTACAATCCGGCTGCGATCCACTACTGAGTTCACACTCGTCGGGATTTAGATTTGAATTACAGTCTGGAGAAACTCCAAAGGCGATATCGCAAATATCAGGAACAGAATTCAGATTACAATCCTGAGAAGTTCCTTCAGCTAGTTCACAAAGGTCAATGTAGCCATTGGAATTACAATCATCGGCGACTCCAAGAAGGATTTCGCAGACATCGAGAACGGTGTCTGAATTGCAGTCATTGGCAACCCCTGTGACTATGTCACAACTATCGGGAATGGCATTGGCGTTGCAATCGGAGGCAAATCCAAATGCGATATCACACTGGTCAAGGATTCCATTAGCATTGCAATCGAACGCAATCCCATCAGCGATCTCGCAACTATCTTCAACACCATTAAAGTTGCAATCGTTTTCGCAATCATCTGGGATTGCATTGGCATTGCAGTCTGGCGAAGTACCCGACGCAATGTCGCAAGAATCGATGACTCCATTTGTGTTGCAGTCTGGCTCGGACCCATCGTCAAGTTGGCACTGGTCCGGGATTGCATCGTTGTTGCAATCTGAAACTGCACCGCTTGCGATCTGACAGGAATCAGGTACACCATCTAAATTGCAGTCCTGTGCATCTCCGAGGAAAATGTCGCAAGGATCATCGACCCCGTTCAAATCGCAATCTGGTAAAGAAATTCTACGATCTGCAACTGCGAATTCTGAGGTCAATGACGCGCCGCAACACCAGCGACCAGCAGCTGCCACGGTAGATCCAAAACGAGTTCCGTTTGACAAATTGCTGGGAGTCCAGCTTTCACTGTCGTACCCACCGGATGCATTTTTCTCGAAAATGGTAATTCCACCGGCATTGTCGTTTGATTTCCATGCGCCTATAACCAGGTAATCATCGGTGATCGCCACGTCGATACCAAGCTGTCCATCATCTTGAGCTGATGACAACTTTCCAGCTTGGGTGTAAACGAATGACGTTCTTTCGTAATGGTACGCTGCACCATTTGCACTATCTGCAAGCGGAGCACCGACCAACATATTTTCTCCGTCAAGATCTACACTACTTCCAAACTCGGCTCCCGATTGCGGATCTTGTGCTGTCAGTTTCTGGGTAAAAATCCAGGTTGACGAGGTTACGCTCGTGTAAAGGTAAACCGCTCCCACGGAATCCATGAATCCAAGATCAGCTTCTTCATCTCCGACTGCGATGAAATCGCCATCAATGGCAACTGCCCCACCGAAATGTTTCGCTGCACTTGGATCATTAGCTTGAATGACTTGGTCTTCAGTCCATGTATTTCCATCAAAGCTGAAAATATATGCTGCTCCAGAATCCGAGCCGGAGAGTGCTGCCCACGCACCAATCACTGCTCTTTCGTCAGAGATTCCAACAGAGATTCCGAATTCATCGTTACTGGTGCCATTGGAGGCCATCAGTTTTTGTTCGAAATTCCAGCTCGAGCCATCGTTGCGGAAAATGTAGGCCGCACCAACCTGTCCGGATGAACCGCCATCCAGTCCTGGAGCTCCTACGATCAAGAGGTCGTCATGTATTGAAACACTATGACCAAACTCTGCGCCGTCATCCGGGTCCGGTGCAACCAATGTTGCCTCTTCGACCCAACGGCTACCTATATTCCTGTAAAGATGGACTGCTCCAGAATCGGAACCGGTGTACTGAGCCTCAGGCGCACCGATGGCTAGCCAGTCACCCGACATTTCCGCGGAACTACCAAACTCGGCTGTATTCAGGACCGGGTTCAGGATATTTTCCAAATTCCCTTCACATGCATCAAGAACGGAATCCTGATTGCAATCCAGGGATGGATCTTGTGTGATCTGGCATTCGTCTGGAACACCATCTCCGTCACAGTCATCACTATTGTTCTCTGCGATATCACAACTGTCTGCAGATCCATTACCGTTGCAATCCACGGTTGGCTCGCATTGAGCATCAACCTTGGCGCAAACGCCAAAAGCTACACACAGAATGACCAGGAAGGCGAGGGGCAACGACTTCATGGCTCTATACCTCCAGTATTCCCGTGCTATTCACGGGCAGGAATTGGTTAACCGGGTCAGGACAGTCCTTCTCCGGAAAAACAGGGATTTGTATTGTCTTTGAAGCAGCGAAACTGATTTCGGTCCTTAGACAGACCGAATCCCAAGCCGCATCATTTAATGGAAGAAGAGAACTCTAATTTATCGCTTAACTAATATCTGGCTACTGCAGTATTCGCATAGCTGTGGTTTTAGTTATCAATAAAAAAACTTTTGAGTAACGATTTCGAGGGAGAAAAAGTCGGCAAGTAATACCGGTTGATCAGAGCATCAAGGACTTGGAGCGAGAAATACCAGAACCAGAAGTTGTTCTGGGCCGTCATTGCGAACTCCATGCGGAACATCGGCTGGCGCCACCAGCATCTCCCCGGGATTTAGCTGTATTTCGCGCTCATCGAGTAAAAACTGTCCGACTCCAGAGCTCACGAGATAGACCTTATCCATGTCAGAATGGGCATGTAGCGCATGTTCTTGACCAGCCTCAAAGCAATTCAAACCGACCAGGAGCCGGTCAGATTGAAAGATCGTGCTTTTTCCCATTCGAGTCGGATTCGTTACGGCATGTTCCTGAGGCTGAATTCTGCTCGGATGCTCTATTTTCCGGTTCATGGCTACTCAGTCACTCCAAACGGGATGCAAGATGTGAAACCACCTGGGTTGCGGCATCTTCTCCTGAGCGGGCGCAAGATTCCAGTGAGATCCCATCGAGGTATCCCCCCGCCAGCGCAAGTTCAGGATGGACTGACAGCTCAGACCGGATTTGACTCGCCAGCTTCCCGTGTCCCGGGCATTGTTGCGGAATCGCACCCGGAGCTCGACCGACCCTCGTCATCAAGGGGCAGAATCGAGAGCCGTGGACCTTTTCCATCGCCGAGACAGCCTGATCGATCAGTTGCTGCTCTGAGAGGTCGAGGATGTCAGGATCCCTGGTCCCGCCGAGGAATACTGTCGATAACGAACGGCCTTCTGGTGCTCTCCAGGGAAATATCGACGACGACCAGATCGTTCCGAGAATGTCCATTCCCTGCTCACGAGGCACCAGAAATCCAAATCCTTGAGGATTTCTGGCGCAGCTGCGGGGATCGTATCCAATCTGTACGAGCGTCATGGAAGCATACGGAATCTGATTCAGCCCGGCTGCTGCCCCGGCCACAGAAGGGGCCAGAAGGCGACCGGCCGAAAGTGCCGGTAATGCCAGAATCACTCCGTCCAGGTCGACCGTATCAGATCGATACGCACCCTCGAGGGACAACTTCCAGCCCCTCTCCGAAGGCTCCAGCCCAACAACGGGGGTATCTGGATGAAACTGATCCTCCAGTTCCATGGCGAGGGCCTGAGGTAGGGATTCCATCCCCTGCCTGAGGGTGCCAGTACCCCGGAATGGAATCCCCTCCGGGCGCGGCGACCGCAACAGCCCCATCAGCACAGAGCCGTACTTCCGCTCCCATTCCTTCAAACGCGGAGCGAAGGACTCCATTTCCAGTTGTTCAGGAACTCCACCCGAGATCCCTGCCACCATCGCATCGGCAAGATAACGGCTCGCCTCAACCCCGAATCGACGACGAAAGAAATCACTCACAGATTCTTCCGAAGCTCCACCTCTGCCGATAAAGGGCTCCAGTACACACCTGGCCCAACCCAGTGGCGAAAGAGCACGAGAAAATGGAACCAGAAGCGGATTAGATGGTAATGACCTGAGAGAATTGTCGCGCCAGATGAAGCGTTTCTTGGCGTTCTTTTCGGCACTTCTCCAGGACTCGGCGAGACCAACCTGGCTCGCCAGGCGAATCAGAGTTGGGCTGGATGGCAAGATCGAATGAGGACCCCATTCGAGAATCCAATCATCCTCATGGGATGTGCGAATCCATCCTCCTGGCCGAGAAGAAGCCTCGAAGAGGTGCACATCTGCCCCACTCAGACGAGCAAGATTTGCAGCAGCCAATCCTGTAATTCCCGCTCCGACAACTCCGATACTGATTCCGCGGTCTCGCAGGATGTCAGGAGTAGGAACGGATCTCATCAACCACCGCCTGAACGTTTACCACTGGTGTAGGTGGTAGTATGCCGTGCCCCAGATTGAAGACATGCCCGGGATGATCCCGGAATGCATCGAGTAGTGCCCGGACCCGGCTGCGCAAATCTTCCTCCGAGGAGAACAGCGCTTGTGGCGGAAGATTGCCCTGGAGAGCACAACGATCCCCGAAAATGCGAATCGCTTGATCTGGAGGAGTCATCTCATCGAGTCCCACTGCTTCGACTCCAACTTCCTCGACCATTTCTGCGATCTTTTCGAGATGATTACCAGCACCTCGGATGAAGAGAATCCGTGGAACGCCGCAGCCTTCCAGTCCCTCCATGATTCTTCGACAATAATGAAGGGAAAACTCCATGAAGGCCTGATGTCCCAGCATTCCACCCCAGGAATCGAACAACTGGATGGCATTCGCTCCTGCCTCGACCTGGGCTTGAAGATAAGCGATAACCGTATCTGCGATCTTTTCCATCAATAGATGTAGATCCGCAGGACTCTCGTAGATCATGCGCTGAGCAGCGGCAAAAGTTCGGCTGGGAGATCCTTCCAGGGCGTAACAGGATAAAGTCCAGGGAGCCCCGGCAAATCCAATCACAGGAACTTTCCCCTGAACTCGTCCGTGTACGGCCCGAATCACATCCATCACAAAGCCGGTAGAAACAACCGGATCTGGAATCGTCAAGGCTTCGATATCAGCTCGATTTTTCAATGGATCCGCCATACACGGACCTCTATCGCCAAATTCAACTTCCAGTCCCATCGCTTCGATGGGAACGAGAATATCACTGAAGATGATCACGGCATCGACATCGAGAACTTCTAATGGCTCTACTGTCACCTCTGCAGCGAGTTCTGGAGACTTACAGAGATCCAGGAAGTTGGTCCCCCCTCTGATTCTTTGATAACCAGGTAAGTAACGCCCAGCCTGGCGCATGAACCATACTGGTGTTCTCTCGGTAGGCTGTCTGCGAAGAGCTCTGATAAATAATGAATTGTCGTGATTCAAGAAGTCCCCTTCTTTCTAGTTAACGCTTTTCGATCAGAGTGACTGCTTTCTCGGCTCCATAGGTCACTATAATCGTCGCTCCCGCCCTATGCAGAGAATCAAGACTTTCGAGGTAAGCTTGATCACCATCAATCCATCCTTTTTGCGCAGCTGCATCAAGTTGAGCCCACTCCCCGCTGACATGGTAAGCGGCAACAGGTACTTCGAATGTATCGTGAATCCTCGCAACAATGTCCAGGTACGGCAGCCCTGGCTTCACCATTACAATGTCGGCTCCTTCGTCGATATCGAGAGCTACTTCCTGTAATGCTTCTCGACAATTCCTGGAATCCATCTGGTATCCACGTCGATCTCCATGAGCGGGAGTACTCTGAGCGGCATCGCGAAACGGGCCATAAAAGGCTGAAGCGTATTTTGCCGCATAGGACAGTATCAAAACCTTGCCGTGGTTTGCTCCATCCAACCGCTCTCGGATTGCCTGAACTTGACCATCTGCCATCGCTGAAGGTGCAACGATGTCGCAACCAGCATCCGCCAGGACTTCTGCCTGATGGGCCAGGACATCCAGAGTGGGATCATTATCGACTTCCCCATCTTGCAATATTCCGCAATGGCCGTGATCAGTGAATTCACAAAGACACACATCACCCATGATGATGAGATCAGATGTTGCTTCACGGATTGCTCTGACTGCTCTGGGCACCACTCCATCAGGATCGACGGATTCTGACCCTTCCGCATCCTTTTTGTCGGGGACGCCAAACAATATCACCGCTGGAACTCCAGCATCCTGAATCTGTTTTGCCCTCTCGCCGATCCTATCACTGGAAATTTGCGCCTGTCCTGGTAGGGACTCTATAGGACGTTCGATACCTTCCCCGTCACAGATGAAGAGTGGCTGTACGAGACCGTGTCGGCTGACACGTGTCTCGGCCAACAGCTCACGCATCGCAGAGCTCTGCCTGAGTCTACGCATTCTCCGGAATGGAAAACTCGACATTCTTGGCCTGCTTTCATTCCCTATCTTGTGGCATTGCCACGGACCTCATCTGGACATTCCCATCGTACCACCACCAACGAGATTTGCGCAGGCACCAACAATATCTGCGGCTGTTGCTCGCTTTGCAATCTCTACCTGTTCCCAGCCTTGCCGGCGCACTTCTTCGGCCGTGGTCAATCCCGCAACAACAGCCGGTATTCTGAGCAATGTATCTCGTACTTCTCCAGCACGTGATATCACGGCCTGAACTGACGCAGGGCTGCTAAATATGATCCCTGCCCACGTCCCTGGGAAATCTTCGTGCCAGCGGATGGGATCCAGACTCGATTCGACCTGGGTCGTTGAAGCCTCAGCCCTCGCAATTGAAAATCCCGAAGCAGACAATATATCGACGATGGCAGGTAGTCCTGCATCACTGGTGTAATGGATCGCTTGGCAGCACGGAATTGCTGCAATTATCTGGTCAGCCAGTTCCCTGGCCCCGGTTCCATTTCCTTCAACTGTGACTTCATATCCTCCGTCGCGGATTGCTTCCGCCGTGGCAGGACCGACTGCAGCCCATCTAGCAGTTTTCAGTTTTTCGTGAGCATCTTGCCCCAACAGGGAAAAGAAGTGCTGGACAGTGGTGGCGCTGGTGAATACCAGTAATCCATTGTCTTGAAGACTGCCCAGGGAAGATCCAATTGCAGCACTCTCACCTGCAACCAGCTTTATTGCAGGAGCGAGAAAAATCTCGGCTCCTTCTGCACTGAGGGCCACGGACCAGCTTTCAGCTCGATTTCTTGGTCTGGTCAAGATCCATCGGGAACCGCGCAGTTGCCCGCTGACCATCACTGATCCCATTCCGCATCCAGTTGGGAGAGAATTTCAGTACCCCCTGCTTTCTTGATCAGCTCTGCCAATCTCTCCCCCAGGCCTTTCGGATCATCGAGCGGCCCTTCCAGACCGAGACGGATAAGCCGTGAACCGTCTGGAAGCCCCAGGGCTCCACAGATCGTTATCTGCTCTCCAGAGCTCACGGCGTATGCACCCATCGGAAGATGGCAACCGCCGCCGAATGCCGCGAGAAGACTTCTCTCAGCCTCTACGCAATGTCGTGTCGGTAAATGATCCAGTCTCGATATTGCGTCAATCAACTCTTGATCAGTGGACCGAACCTCGATCGCCAAGGCTCCCTGGCCAGGAGCCGGAGTGATCTCGGTGGGTGATAAGCTCGATCGAATTCGATCATTCATCCCCAATCTCTTCAGTCCGGCACTCGCTAACATCAATCCCGCATCGCCACGCTCTTGATAAAGGCGTAATCGGGTATCCACATTCCCGCGGATCCCGGCTACTTTCAAATGCGGGTACTTATGCAATATCTGCGCACTTCTGCGCAAAGATCCAGTCGCAACCACTCCACCGGCTGGAACATCAACGAGAGCTGGAAATTCGGATGATATCCATGCATCACAAGGGTCTTCACGGATTGGGATGGCTGCGATCACCAGCTCTGGAGGTTGCTCGATCGGTAGATCTTTCAACGAATGGACCGCTAGATCTATCTCCTCTCTGGCCAGAGCCCTCTCCACCTCGGCTGTGAAAACACCCGGAGATCCTACTTCATGTAAGGGAGTCACTTGATCCTGGTCACCACCAGTTTCGATCAATACCTTTTCTATAACTACATCGGGAATCACCTCTTTGATCCTGTCCCCGACCCACCCCGATTGAGTCTGGGCAAGGTTGCTCGATCTCGTCCCCAGGCGAATTTTCAACTGGATTCCTCGCTCTCTCCCCGATCTTCAAGCTGAAATAGCGATTCCAATCGTTCAAGAAAGCGTGGTTCGAGTTCTTCCCCGTGCGATCTAATATCTTCAGTTGGCTTGTGAAGCACCCTTTTCACCAGTCTGTGAAGTAGAACCCTCAAGCGTTCATAGGTCTCGTGATCTAGCTCATCCTTGACCAGTTCCAGTTCAAAGTGACAGGCATCTTTCATCGCATTCCGAAGCGCAAGCAGTGCCGGCTCGGTGCGAAGACCATTGAGCCACAA
Source organism: Planctomycetota bacterium (assembly GCA_036125855.1). Classification (GTDB taxonomy): domain Bacteria; phylum Planctomycetota; class UBA8108; order UBA1146; family UBA1146; genus UBA1146. Next base: position 55,554 of record JAYZTT010000002.1, on the reverse strand, counting down.
CTCGAAGCGATGGGCTTCATGATCAACAACCTCCAGCGCTTCTGGAATTGCGTTTCGCCGTTCCTCCAGGTTTTCTTCAATTAGACGGGCCAGGTCATCGAGATTATGCAAGAACACCTGTGGCAAATTACCGCAGCCCGGTTCGATATCCCGGGGCAATCCAAGGTCGACCAGCAGTAGTGATCTGCTACGATCCGCCAAATTCGCAGTCAGTTCATTTTCTTTGATGATGGGAGATTGAGATCCCGTTGAACAGATGACAACGTCGCATTTGGAAATTGTGTCAGACAACTGATCAAGAGAACCCGCCTCACCTCGGAACCTTGCTGCCAGGAGTTCTGCTCTTTCAGGACTTCGATTCAGAATGAATAATTTCTTCCCCTCGATGCCATCCAGATTCTTCAATACCAATTCGGCGATTTCGCCAGCACCGATGATGCCGAACGATAATCCGGCCAGTGAACCGTGGATTTTCTTGGCGATCCTGAGAGCGCCGTATGCCACGGAAAGAGCTCCGTCACCAAGGTGCGTTTCTGATCGAACTCGCTTTCCACATCGGAGAGCCCGTTCCCACAGACGCAGAATCACTTTCCCGGCAACCCCAGCTTCGTCAGAGAGATCCTTTGCAACACGAACCTGCCCAAGAATTTCACTCTCGCCCAGGATTTGACTCTCAAGTCCGGCAGTCACACGAAGCAATCTCTTGACGGCTACCTTGTGGGGATGAATGGCGGCACAACGAATGGGAACCCGGAAATTTCGTTCTTCCTGCCAGTTCGCCAGAATCTCATCGAGAATTCCAAATCCAACGTGCGAGTTTTTTGCGAGGATGTACAGCTCTGTACGATTGCACGTGGAAAGCAGCAAAACATCTTCGATCTGATATCGATCCCGGAACTGCGAGAGGAACTGAACTGCATCCTCACGAGTAAATGCGATTCTCTCCCGCATCTCAATCGGCAAAATAGTGTGATCCAGTGCCAGGCAATTAATTTTCATTGCTTGTGAAACCCATGAATCGCGATCCAGCCTATGATGAAAATAACTCCGCAAAATCCGATCAATGATAACCACGCTCTAATGACCAGAACGGATCCAGTCTGGCGAGGAATCAGAGCTAACAGACCAAATATAAGCCACAGGACCAAGGTTACGGCTGCCTCGGGATTCAGCAACTCGTAAAACGGTCGATTCAGGAAGAGAGAGGTCGATAAGGTCAGAGTTAATGCTGCAGCTGCAATTCCGGTCGAAAGTCTATTTAGCCTGGATAGTTCTTCCAAAGATGAAAGTCGTTGAAAGAGATAGCCGAAACGGCCGTTCTTGATGCTATTTCGTAGCATGATCCATAGCACTCCGTGAACACCGGCAATTGCAATCCCCGCGACACCCACCAGAGCTGAAAATGCATGTACCGATTTTAACGAATCAATGACCCCCTCTGGGCCTTCTGCCATTCCTAAACTGAAGCTAGTACTGGCAATCTGAAGAAGGAAAACCATTGAAAATATATAAATCAAAGTCGAACGATCAGACGAAATTTTAACCAGGATCATCTGAAGGACGGCGATACACCAGGCTAGCAGTGAGAAAGCCTCCCACTGGCTGGCGACTGGACAGGCACCAACCTGAACACCCCTCAAGACAAGGGCGATAAGGTGCAAGGAGGTGGTGCCCAGTATCCACCGACCCATCGTCGTGGATTCTTTGGAATCACCAACCAAATTACGACTCTCTCCTGCAAGGATGACTCCGTACAGAACAGTCAACAAGACAGCGAAGCAGTTAGTGAGGAACTCGATGGAGGCCTCTCTCCCACGCCGCTATTGTTGAAGAGCAGCGATGATCTCGTTTTCCAGGCCGGGGAAAGAGTTCATGTAGTCGAGTCGCTCCCTGCGAATTCTCTCGACATGCGCCATGTACTCGTCTCCTCGCCCCTGCTCATGGTACAGGAAACGAGGTTCGAGGATTCCACGATCTTCTGCATTGATTCCGGGAACCTCGGTTGCAATTTGATAACCGAAGTCAGGATCTTCCTGCCAGGTTATCGTTCCTTCAGCGATTCCCTTGACGATGGCACTGGAGTGGCCGATTCGGACCTTCTGAGATCGCTCATCTGCGTCCGATCCTCCCACGCGACCAGTGTTCATGAGGAACACATCCATCGGGTGTGCCTTGAGCAACTCAAGGAATCGATTTCCCTGCTGAGAATGCAATCGAGGGAAGAAAGGATTGGTGCCAGGTACTCGAAGGAATTTGCCCTCTTCATCTTTACCGCCTGCACTGGTCCCCTGAGTCTCTCCGAGCATGAAATAGGCTGCGGCTTGTTTCGCATCGAGTTTGCAAACGCCTGGAATGATGTTCTCGTTGCGATTCAAGATCAGAAGGAAATCAGCTTTCGGAACTTCACGTGCATCGATAGCTCCATCGATATCCTGCATGCGAATTACCGCTCGACCATTCTGGGTATATGACTCATCAAAGAAATCAACCATCCCGGAATCTACCTGGGCGACATTCTCCAGATAGGATTCACTCCGACAGACTGCCGCATGAATGGTTGGTTCGTCTTCGACCGACAGAGCAAAGGTCTTTGCAAAACAGCCATTTTCTGTCGCCTGAATAGTTCCATCTTGCATCAAGGCGACGAAATCGTCCTGCACCGGCCCAGATCCATTCTGACGGGTAAACGTGGTCGTTGTTTTTCCGGTACCACTCAGACCCACGATCAAGGCAACCTTTTGGTCATCGCCAACCGGTATCATCTTACAACCGGCGTGGAGCGGCAGGCCCCCTTTATCGTAGATCCGTGAATTCCACATGCGGAGACCGCCCTTTTTCGACTCTCCGAAGTAATCCGAATTCATCACACGGGTCAATCCTGCCTCCAGATCGACCGAAATACAGCGATCATCTGGGTAACCCTCGGCGACAACACTGGGTGTGTAAACAACCGTCAATTCGGGCTCCCAGGAGTCGTCTTCATCACCATCCAGAGGGTAGTAGAGCAGGTTTTGCATCGCTGCGATGTTGGCGTATGCCTTCTCCATCCAGAGACGAGCAGGAGTGCGATACTTTGGGTGATTACCGATGTAACCATCGATGCAGATCATGTCGCAGTTCTTGATAAACTCGTCTTGCAACGCCGCCAGCCGATCACCCTCTTTACGGCTAATGCACTGGTCGCTGTGCAATGACTCGTTGTCATCGATGATGTACGTCGATTTCTTGGAACGGGAATCGACCCGGGTCTGAACGTTGTAGTTATTGAATGATGTCGAACAAGCGTTGGGCATATTTGCGGTCAATTCACGCAAGAACTCTGCATCTGGACGAAAAATCGTCTCCCTCGGCTCGATCTTGAATTGATTCAAGGTGACCATGCCTCTCCTTTTCAATACTCAACCGCTCCTGCTCTACTGAGGGCTGTACCGTGACTAGGCTACCATCGAGGTTCTGTACAGCACACCAAAGCGAGAGGATTCATCAAATCCCCTGCATCGGCTTAATTTGCTCATTTATGGCCACTCAATGCACTGTGGCCACAAAAACCAACATGTTTGGACCTCTAAAATTACTCCCGATGGAAGACAAATTTCTACCGGAATCCTAGGCGGTACCACTCCAGGAAATCTCCGGGCAGCGTTCATCTGCTAGAGCCGCGGTCTCGGATTCGACACCGGATCTGGGACTACACTCCTTGAGGACCCTCAGAGCCTCCTCAAGAGAATCCCACTGTCCCTTCAAGCGCTCGTCTTTTCGGCAAACCGGCGGAAAATCGATCCTCCAGGCCACTCTTCCCTTCCCCATAGAAACCGAGGTGATCTTCAGTCCACCTTCTGCGTGACTCGTCATCTTCATCATGCCTTTCTCGATGTTCAATGATCTGATGGCCCAGATCGGGACTCCGTTGATCCCGATCACCTTCCAGGATTTTATTCGAGGAAAAGCCCGATCCATACCATTTCTACAGGCTACTTGATAGGTCCATGAATCGCAGTCAACATCCCCCGTCCCGATCAGATACGAATGAAATGCCACCGATCCTGCGGAGTTCACATGCCCCGGTACGAAGCCCTTGTTCTCGATCTCGACGGAACTCTACTGCAAGACAGCGGCAAAATTCTACCTCGTACTCGAGATGCTCTTCGCCGAATATCCGGTCAAGGAATCCATGTCATGATCGCTACCGGCCGATCTGAGCAATCTGCAAAACCTGTAATCGAGGATCTCGGGATTCTGAATCCAACCGTCATCTACAACGGAGCCGCCATCTGGTGCCCCAGAGAGAAACGACTCATCGAAGAAAGAAACCTGTCTGCACAACACCTGGGTTCCTTGCTTCGATATGCACAAGAGGAGGAGCTTCTTCCGGTGGTCATGTGTGCAGGATCCAAAAGAGCTCTCTCCCCTCGGAGTGAAACTCTCAACTATGCTCTACACGATATGAAGAATATCGAAATCGTCTCGGAATCCGAAATGCACATCGATCGCCCCATTCGACTCTCTCTCTTTTCGGATCGACACCATGACACAGAAAGTTTTGCCAATCAGGTACGAGAGCTTTCTCCAGATGAAGCATACTTGACCTGGTTTCCTCTCAACTTACTGCCATCACATCGGGACAGTCCACTTCAAGTTGTCGACGTACAACCAAAGTGCGAAGGGAAGAAGGAGGCTCTACGTTTCCTACAGGAACACAAAAACATCGATGCAGATCGTTGTGTCGCGATAGGAGATGCTCCCAATGATCTTCCCATGGTCGAATCTGCTGGATTGGGTGTTGCCATGGGGAACGCAATGGATGAACTGAAGGAGAAATCTGATCGAATCATTGGTGCCAACAGCACAACAGCTATTGCAGACCTGATCGACGAGTTGTGGCCTGAAGACACAAGAGCTGATCTGAATTGCTGATCAGATCTCTTTCCCCGTGTACATCGAGGCGACCTGTTCTGCGTATCCGTTGTAGAGAAGAGTGGCTCGTCTTCTTCCTGTACCGATGTCTCGCTCCATCGCCTGAGACCACCGAGGATGGGGTTTCGACGGATCGACATTGGAGAAGAAGCCGTACTCGCTCGGCAATGCCTGGTTCCAGAATGTTGCCGGTCGTTTCTCTGTGAATTCAATCTTGACGATCGACTTCGGTGATTTGTATCCATACTTCCAGGGCACCACAACTCGCCAGGGTGCACCGTGTTGCATCGGCAATCCATGACCAAAAATGCCGACGCAAACCATCGACAGATCGTGTCTCGCCTCGTCGAGTCGAAGAGCCTCGAAATATGGCCATGGCCATTGCTTATCCTTCTGACCCGGCATCCGATCTTCATCCAGGATTGTAACGAATCGAATGTACTTGGCTTTACCCAGCGGTTTGCACCGATCAATCAACTTACTCAGCGGGTATCCGACCCACGGGACCTGCATCGCCCAGGTCTCCACACAACGGAATCGATATAACCTCTCCTCAAGCGGAGCCAGCTTCAACAAATCGTCAAAATCGAGGGTGAATGATTTTTCGACATCACCTCCGACCTCAATTTTCCAGGGATCCACTTTGAAGTTCTGGGCCAATCTCCACACTCCGGTTTTGTTGGTGGTGAACTCGTAAAAGTTGTTATAAACCGAGGCAATTTTTTCAGGGGTGAGAGTTCGAGGATCGATGGTGTACTTATCAGATCTCTTTGCGGGAAACAGTTCTTTGCCCAGACCACCGATAGCTGGTCGGAAAGCCTCGCTGTTATCAACCTGACCACCGAGGCTTCCTGTAACTCCACGCACCAAGCTACTGATACCAAGCGTCGAGAGTCCCGCAACACCCAGTCCCATGCCACGAAGTATGGTTCTGCGATCGAGATACCTGTCCTCGGGAGTCACTGATAATTTATTTGAAGACATCTGCGATGCCTCTCTCTATCTACGGGCCGGATGCCTGCGGCGAAGCGCTCTCACAGCCTACTGATCTGAGCACATCCCTCAAGCCAACATGATCTTACCACTGTTATCTCTCGATCTCCTTCAACTCCATGGCTAACCGGGAGGCTTGAGATTACCCGCTGCAGGCAATCTCGCTGTTCTCACGACAGTCCCTCCATCGACTCCGGTTTCCGTCCAGGCAACCACTGCAGCTCCCTCGCCAGCGGAGATGATGCGTGGATAACCGCTATTTCGTCCCGGCGAGGTCTTGCCGATACCATGGGATTTCCAGAGCTGATGCCGGGAGGATCCCTCCTCGGATTTCGTCAACCAGTTCCATCGACGAACCCTTACCTCGGCGATGTCTCCCTGGCGCTCCAGCCAGCAGGCCATGAATGAACCATCTTCCAGACCCGCGAGATCGACGCGACCGATCGGTCGACCATCGTCCACGCGAATCGGTTTTGTCTGATCTTCGCCAGGGTTCAAGGCCCTCAGCAAGACAGCTCCTTCAGGAGCTGGTTTACCAAGCACCTGGTCAGCTCCGGTGTACCAGGCCACGGCTCGAGTCGATCCAGAGACTGCTATCGAAGGTCCGTTCACCGGACATCCCTCCTGCACCCAGTTGTCCTCATGAACCAACCCCGTGGCCGAAACGCTATTTTCTTTGATCTCCAGCCAGGAGATGTCCCTGACCTCCAGATGATCTCGATCTCGATAAACAAGCAGCACTTGTTGATCCTGAATCACCGCATCGAGTGGGCAACAATCGCATACTCGATCATCTAGCAACCGGTCTGTACCTCGAGTCCCATCGGCAGCGATGGTGGTGGATCGCAACGTCATCGGTTTGCCGGATCCACCCGCCATGGCGCGGCCATCTAGCCATGAAAGAAAAAACTTTTTTCCCAGGGATCGTAACGCCACGAATCCATGCTCCGTAGCAGAGACATCTCGATGCGGAACGATCGCCTCGCTCCAGCTCTTTCCCTGATCACGAGAGATGCTGACCTTGACGCCATAGGCGTATGTTTCCTCGGAAATCCTATCGAGCCAGTGGACCGCTATCGTTCCGTCCGATAGCACTGCAGCCGAGGGAATGTCTGCCCAGTTGACGAACCAGTTGTTGCCCTGGGCGGCCGTGATGGGAGCACTCCATTCCTTATCCGACAACGTCGATAGGCGTAATCGAACTCCATTTCCCTCCGGAATCGGTTCAACCCAGCTGATCATCACCGAGCCATTTTCGGTTCGTGTCAGATTCGGAAGGGATGAACCCTTTTCTGTCTTCAAAATCAAAGGTTCGATTCTGAGAGAGTTCGACATCAACGGAGGCTCGTCCCCCTGTAGGTGGAAACTCATCGTGAAAGCTGACCAGCAGATCAGCAGCCCCGTTAAAAGGTGAACGTATTTAGTATCCCGCTGCATGGCCATCTTTCCTGGATTCGCTGGCGCCAACCCAAACGCCCTGGCGAGGATCCTTCATCACCGCCTGGTAGCCACCAAACAGTCCCTTGCGAGTCCCTATCCTGTGCCCACGATTTCGCAGTTCCTGCACGACTTCGGAAGAAAATCCAGATTCGAGGGCCACTTCACCACCATCTTCCATGACGGAACCGGTTGGTTGCGAAGAACCCACGTGAACCACTCGTGGGGCATCTCCGGCTTCCTGCAGGTTCATGCCAAAATCGATGATGTTCATCAAGACCCATACCTGTGCCTGAGGTTGAGTCGCCCCTCCCATCACTCCAAAGGAGAGCCATGGTTCTCCGTTGCGGGTCGCAAATCCTGGAATGATGGTATGAAAAGGTCTTTTTCCTGGAGCATAGACATTGGCGTGGCCGTCTTCGAGACAGAACAATTCACCACGATCCTGTAAGCCAAATCCAAGACCTGTAGGACAAACTCCACTGCCAATTCCGCGGTAATTACTCTGAATCAGAGACACCATGTTGCCAGCAGCATCCGCCACCGAGAGGTATACCGTATCCCCATGATCGGTCTGTGGTCTTCCGGTGTCGACTCTCTGCATCGCCTTGGCCGTATCGATCTTGCTTCGCAATCTATGGCCATGTTCTTTTGATATTAATGCTTCCACCGGGACATCATGAAATTCCATATCTGCGTAATCGCGTGCCCGGTCTTCAAAAACAAGTTTCTTCGCCTCGATGAAATGATGAAGAAGATCAGCACTACCAAAACCCCACTCTTTGACTGGATAACCCTCCATGATGTTCAAGAGTTCCAGCACCGCGATTCCCTGGCCATTGGGTGGTAGTTGCCATACCTCAACATCTCGATAGGTGGTACTGACTGGTTCGATCCATTCACCACGATGCGAGGCTAGATCGTCGGTTGTGATGTACCCGCCATGTTTCTGGATGAATGACGCCATTTGCTCGGCAATCTTGCCCTCGTAAAACCCAGAACGCCCACTGGTGGCGATCTCCGAGAGAGTGGTTGCGAGATCAGGGTTCTTCCATATCTCTCCCACAGATGGCGCTCTTCCATCACTGGTGAAAGTCTCACGGAAACCAGGTTGGTCACCCAGCACACGAGCACTGATCTGCCAGTAGTGAGCAATCAATTCGGTCACAGGAAATCCTGCACGAGCATGTCGAATAGCAGGCGCCAGAACCTGATCAAGAGCCAGAGAGCCGAACCTCTCGTGCAGCTGGATCCAACCATCGACACAACCTGGAACCGAAATCGGTAGGGTTCCATGAGCCGGTATCTGATCTTTCCCCAGTGCTTTGACCTCTTCTCGCAGTTTTTCCAGCGAGAGAGAACGAGGAGACCTTCCAGAACCATTGAAGCCATGCAATTTTTTATCCTTGGCATCCCAGACGATGGCAAACAGATCTCCTCCGATGCCATTTCCCGTCGGCTCCATCAATCCCAGGCAGGCATTGGCAGCAATCGCAGCGTCGACAGCACTACCACCAGCCTTGAGGATCTCCAGTGCCGCCTCAGTTGCGAGCGGATGACTGGTAGCAGCCATACCATGCACGGCATACACCTCTGAACGGGTTGCAAACGAACGTCCGGTGATTCGATCCCCTCCGGAGATTCGCGCTGATACGCTCAGGAGCAATAGAATCATGACCATTATTTTCATTTTCGCGCTTCTCCTGTCGGTTCTTCCCCGGACCAGAAGAACCATCCTAATGGCGACGGGAGGAACACGGAAGCGAGGGAACGCGAGACTCCGGTGGTAGATGGGCGTTTCACTGCAGAAAACCGAGCCTGCCAGACCACCAGTGGTGGCTCATTCAGCACATGTGACGTATTCTCCCTGACACCCAATCGATAGCAGGAGCCAGAATGTCGAACGACAACAATCAAGATCTCTTTCAACAGGCATGCCAGGTCATTCCGGGTGGTGTCAACAGCCCGGTGCGCGCTTTTGGCTCCGTCGGAGGATCTCCTCGCTTCATCTCAAGAGCTGAAGGGTGTCGAATCTTCGATTGCGAGGGACAGGAGTACATCGATTTTGTCGGTTCATGGGGACCGATGATCCTCGGCCATGCACATCCCCCGATCATCGATGCCATCACCAGTACCTTGAAAAATGGTACATCTTTCGGCGCACCTACAGCTGCAGAAACTGAACTCGCTTCATTGGTGGTCGAAATGGTGCCTTCTGCACAGATGGTACGGCTCGTTTCCAGTGGAACCGAGGCAACGATGTCGGCTCTCAGACTGGCTCGGGGTATCACCGGACGAGATCTCTGTATCAAGTTTGAGGGCTGTTATCACGGACATGGCGATTCATTCCTGGTCGCAGCTGGATCAGGAGCAGCCACTCACGGCCATCCCTCCAGTCCTGGAGTTCCTGCTAGCACCGCTGATTTAACTGTAGTGGTTCCCTACAACGATCTGGAAGCGGTGCAAACTCATATGGCTTCCCACGGGGAACAGGTGGCAGCGATCATCGTCGAACCAATTGCCGGGAACATGGGCTGTGTATTGCCCCGATCAGGATTTCTCGAGGGGCTGAGGAAACTGTGTACCGAACACGGATCTCTGCTGATCTTCGATGAAGTGATGACAGGGTTCCGGGTCCACAGAGGAGGAGCCCAGAGCTTGCTGGGAATCGAACCGGACCTGACAACCCTGGGAAAGATTGTCGGCGGTGGTATGCCGATGGGCGCCATCTGTGGATCAAGAGAACTGATGGAGAACTTCTCTCCGAACGGCTCCGTCTACCAGGCGGGTACCTTGAGCGGCAATCCACTATCGGTCGCTGCCGGAATTGCCTTGTTGACTGAATTGCGTGATCGGGAGCAGGAAATCTACCCGGCACTGGAAGCGAAGGGCCAGCAATTACAAGAAGGTTGGCAAGAGGCACTGCAGCGACACGGAATCGCCCATTGCTGGAATCGAGCCGGATCCATGTTTGGCCTGTTCTTCACCGAAGGCCCGGTCAACAATTTCAGTGATGCCTCAAAGGCCGATCAACAGCTGTTCTGCCGCTTCTTCCACGGACTGCTGGAACAGGGCGTGGCCATCGCTCCATCTCCCTTCGAAGCGGGCTTTTTATCGATGGCCCACTCGACCGAGGACATCGATCACACCACCGCAGTCATCGAAAAACTGTCTCTCTAGTTGAGACAAAAAAAGAGCCCCTCGACCTTTTCGATCGAGGGGCCCTTGAAGTTACAGAGTAACTCGGTGAACTCTACAGGTCGTCTGCATCTCCATCACAGCCAAGACCATCGCCATTGGTTGGATCGAGGCCACCGCCCGGGAATGGAGCCATAGGAGCCGGCCCTTCCAGGAAACGGTAGTTGAAGACGTAAATCATGTCGGACGAATCAATCGCCGCGTCATCATTACTATCGCAGGCATCATCACAGATTGGATCAGGACCACCCTGGAACAGGTAGTTGAGTCCGTAGATTCCATCCGCGATGTTGACTGTATCGTCGCCGTTGCAATCGCCACGGGTGAAATTGTTGTAGTTCACAACGCTCACGGAACCGTCAATCAGAGTCGGCTGATCCGCAACGGTCTGGCCGACGACCACTTCGTTATCCTGAGCAGGATTTCCTAAACCATCGACAAATGCGATGGCACTGGTTCCTTCACCAGCAGTATCCCAATCAAGGCCGACGAGATCAGACTGCGCACCTGGAGGAATTTGATTGTTGAGAGCTCCGTCAGAAAAGTCGTCTGCAAGCATTCCCATGACGATTTCCCCGGCATTGCCTCCCGGCTGAACAGCAAAGAAATCGGCGCCGTACAGGTCGTTGACTCCGGTAAGAGTGAGAATCGTTGTATCGTAGGTCACGTTCATGGTGACGGCGTCAACCGGTCCCATGGTGACGTTGTTGAGACTCAATGTAGAGGAAGTTGCGTTACCGAGAGTGGTGGAGGTATCGCTAGCAATCATCTGGTTCGGGTTGATGATGTTGACATCCCCGCACTGCTGAGTTGGAGCAATACTGGCACCAGCGACCACGACGACGGTGCTTGTCGGAGGGCTATTCAGCGTATCGCAGTAGCAGATCTGGGTGCTTGAAGTTCCGGCGATGGTGTAATCCACCGCCATCATCTCAAAACCCATGGTTCCGGGAGGAACAATCGCACAACCGGTGAAACAAATCACGACACCCTGTGTCGCTCCATCAGTGAAAACACCAATCTGGTGGAAATCCGGCAAATCGCCATTTTTGGAAGTGGCTGTTCCAGATCCCATGGTCGCGTTATCAACTGTCAGGGCAGCCGAGTCCGAGCAAATGCCGTAGGACCAACCCTGAATGTCGCCACCGGAATTATCCATCAAACAAGAACTGGTAATGCTGTCGCCCTGTGAACCAGCAGCACTAGAAGCATAAAACAGATAGTCACTACCACCGGCATTGACTGAAACTGTAACCGCCAGGAAAACGGTCAGCACAACAAAACCTGTCATGAATTTACGAAGCATTTGCAACGTTCCTTTCGCTGTCACTCCAGGGCATCTTGAGATACCCCTAGCACACCCCATCTTTGTTCTTAGACACACCTCTGTAGCACCTCGTTCTGCTCGCCTCAGATGCTCATCCGAGGACTGGCGAGCAGTAGCACTCTCTCGAGCCAAAACATCGGCCCGACATGTCTCACTAAAATTCAACTTCAAATCCACACATGCTCAGCTCACTCGAAAGATCCGGCGAGCCAAATCACCGACTGCCGAAAGAGGAGAACGAAAAAATGGTGCGCGCGCCATGAACGGATTTGACTCCCTGGCGCACACCATTCCACCTCCTCGGAGCTCAACTGACGCCCTCGCCAAAACGAGAGATGGTCGGAACTCCACAATCGAAAAGCAGATCAAGAAACCAACAGGAAGAACCAGCCCAATTACAGGCCGCCGACCCTACGTCCGTTTTTCTTTAATCTACCAGAGCCCAAGCCCTATCGAGTATATCGACTTATCGGTCCATGCCAAGTAGCGAGCCAACTGTCTCAACTGACTAAAAGTTGTATCGTGGGAATATTCTATTCATGAGGACGACCACGACTCCGTAAACCCCGACCCATCCGGAAAGGAGTGAGGAGTGAGGAGCAAACCAGGCCTTGGCTCACGATTACGCCATGGCCGTGCTCACGAACAGATTAGACTGGTAGCCGAGGAGCGGACGAAACAACATGCACTACCTCCTGGCCTTCTCCGATGTAAACGCATTCAGAAGGCGTTGTCAATCACCGGAACTGCTAACAAACTCGAGCAAATCGCGAAGTTCGTCGGGGGTCAGAATCCAGTGCGCTTCTGGCATGGCAGAGATCCCATTGTCGGTTTCATACCCCTTCAGAATCACCGCTGAAGGATCCACCAGGCTCTGCAACATCTCTTCTCTTGATCTTCTGTCTTTCAAGTCATCGAGAGCTGGACCCGCCACGCCACCGTTGTTCTGACGTGAATGACATCTTTGACACTGGGCAACGGGATGATCAAAGAAGATCTGTCTCCCCCGACTGCTATTTCCCCCTGCCAGTGCCCAGCGATAATTGTTGACTCGATCTTCATCCTCGCCCTCTCTCAATTGAATTGCACGATCTCTGACCGTATCAACTGAGGTTTTCTCTGCGGCCAACAACACATCGAGTTGGAGCTCAGGAGCAAGGTCGCCTTTTTCTATCGAGTCAAGCCAGGTCATGAACAACTTCTCGGTGGGAATCTGAGTTTCGGCTCCGATAGCCCGAATCGCTAGCTGCCTGATAGCGGTCTCATGACCACTCTGCGACAGCTGCACAAGAGTCTGAAAGCGACTCTGAGGATTCGCCTCAAGTCGTTCTGCCTCGACGAACAGCTCAGCCACTCCCGAAGCCCTGGCAACATCACGAGCTGATTCAACACTCTCTGGAAATTTCTCGACGATCTGGTGCATCGCCTGGATCCTGAACGATGTTTCCTGCCCTGAGTCGATGAGGATTTTCTGATTGACCGATAATGGCAACTCAACGCCATGGATGCTGGCGGCCATCTGTACCAGGCCTGCAAGATCGTTTTCTTGCTGAAGTAACTCCAGTAGCGGAGTGGTAACTTCCGGTCGAATCTGCTCAGAACTTCTCTGCGACCCGGCGTAGGGGCGAATGGTCCCCCTGACGAGATCACGAGGCCCCGGTTGAACCCAGTTGATCACAGCTTCCAGAGCCAGCCTCCGGGCCTTTGCCGGAACATCACTGCGGCCGGAGAGGCGTACCAGGGCGCCAGCATGACGGGCATTGCCGTGCCGAAGGGATGCATCGATGACTCTGCGTAGATAGGGAAGCCGATGTTCTCCCAGGTACTCCAGTGAACCCGCTGGAGCTTCTGCGTGATGCAATACGCGACCTGCAAGGTCCTTCATCGCATCCGCCACATGCAGGTCATGAATAGCGCGAGCTGCTTCGGCGGCGATCTGTGCATCCTCGTCTGCAAGAAAGATCGAGATCACTGGATGAACACCAGGTGACCTGCGCGGGCCATCACCACCCGGATGAGCAAAGAGAAACCCGGAGTGGTGCTTTTTGCGCAAAGCTAACAGTACCGCAAGTCGTGTTTCTCGGTTGTCAGACAGGGCGTGATTCAGCAGATCCTGCACCGTCGCCGATCCAGCCAAACCCATCACCGCAGCATGCCTCAGTAGCGGATCGGAGGGGCCGTCGTCGCGTGCCATCTCCAGTAATCGGTCGGTCGCATCTCGTACACCAATGCGACCCAGAGCAATTGCTGCATGAAATCTGACCCTGGGTGCCGGATCATCAAGCAATCTGACCAACCGAGAACTGGCCTGACCATATCTCAGATCTCCCAGCACTCGAGCAGTCTGAGTTCTGACTTCTTCTTGCTCGTCATCGCAAAGTTTAGCCAACTTTCGCAATTGATGAGCACGATCTTCGCCACCTCGAACCCACTGACCCACACCCCAGATCCCATGCAATCGCGACTGTAAATTTGCCCCAACATGAGCGACATCATCCAATATCGAAAGTTGCTCTTTTCCCCCACCGGCAAGGTGAAACTGTACCCGTTGTCGAACTCTACGGTCGGGATGGCCTAGCAACTCGGAGATTTGAGTTTCAGGTAACGACTCCAAATCTGTGGTGAGCCAGTGTCCAACCCTGTGCTGCTGGCTAGCCTGCTGGCTTTCTGGATGCCAGACCTCCATCAGTCGACCGCGATCAGTCGAAACCCAACCACCACCCCAGGCAGCAATCCACATCTTGCCATCGGGAGTGAAATCGACGTCGGTACAGAGCACCTTGTTGACGAATACTTGCGGCTCTGATAGACGGAATCCTGCTCCGTCTTCCTCGAGCCGAAATCTCCAGACCGACGAACTGCCGGGACTGCCTCGAAAATCACAGAGAAAAAAACAATCTGCGTTGGCTTCTGGTAGCCCGGTTCCCGGATAGTGAACGAACCCGGAAGGACCACTGGTCAGGTGAGCGATCGGAGCCAGGGACCAGACGGGTTGAACAGGATGATCGAGTTGCCAGATCCCTTCCTGGTTCCAGGGGCCGCGCTGGTTGGCTCCTTCCAGCGTCTGATACTCCATCCTCCAACCGGTCTCTCCACCCCACACAATCTGCACCAGGCGCGCCCTGTCGCCCGCATCGGAGTTGTTGTCCCCGGTGAACAGATCGCCCCGATCATCAAAGGCAAGCTCCTGCGGATTCCTCAGTCCAACATGAACCACTTCTATGTCGCTTCCATCGGGTTCACAGCGAAAAACCGCACCCGAGCCCGCATCTGCTAGCAACCTGCCATCGCTGGTTTCCAGGTGATAACCACGATCACCAATGGACCAGTAGATGCGCCCGTCAGGTCCCCTGACCACGCCATGCATATCGTGACCCCGCAGGGCGATGCGAACACCAAAGCCTCTTTGAAACGAGACCTGCTGGTCGGCAACACCATCGTCATCGGTGTCCTCTGCCAACCACATGTCCGGAATGTTAGCGATCCAGGCACGCCCTTCTTCAACCAATACTCCGGCCAGTGTGCCATCGAGTGGTTGATTGTATGGAGGAGTGAACAGGTTTCTTTTATCGAGAATACCGTCACCGTCACTATCGATGAGGCGAGCAAGTCGATCCTCATGCGCTCGATAATAGTTCATACCGTCGACTCGACGATCCTTGTGCTTTTCATACATGGCCAGTCGGTCTTCAACCGTCTCCAGTGCCAGGTCATCCATCAACCAGTAAGGGCTGGATCGATTGTCCTCGACCCCATTCTCTTGACGGGCTGATTCGCAGATATATGCACGCCCTCGTTCATCGATCCCGAAAGCCACCGGATCTCTTACCAGTGGCTCGGCACCGACCAGTCTTTTCTGAAATCCAGCAGGGATCTCAATTCTCTCCAGAGATTCGATTGCCTGTTGTGGCCAACTCTCGGCTTCGTCAGGTACTGCTGTAGCCTCCGGATCATTGACGAAGATGCTGGTAAGCACGAGGGAGATGACATACGGATGGAACACAGCGCCTCCAGATTCAAAAACCAATGGCGTATCTGTCTCCCTTCATAGGAACTTCGACCGGTAGGGTCAAGGAGGTCGGACCTTATCTCGCTACTGATCGCTACAAACAAAAAGGCTCCGACAGCCAGAAGCTGTCGGAGCCTTCGATTTCGATCGGATTACCCCGTTCAGATCAGGGGCAACTCTGATAACCCTCACAATCGAGGCTATCCGGCGTCGGATCGACTCCACAGGAGTCGTACGGAGCCGCTGGCGGTGATCCACCCATGAACAGAGCCGAGAAGTGATAGATCGCGTCAGCGATCTGTATCTGACCGTCATCATTTTCGTCGAGTGCGTCCATGCATGTCGGATCAGCCGCTCCGGAGAAGATGTATCCCAGTATGTAGATCGCATCCGAGATGTCGTAGGTACCATCATCATTGGTATCACCTCTGAGGAAGGAAGATTGACACTCATCCACGGTCACCGAGAACAACTCGGTAGTCACGTTTCCAACCTCATCGGTAGCCGTCACTTCCACATCTGTGGTTCCCACAGGGAAACTCGAACCGGAAGGTATCGATATGGTGATGGAACCTCCGGGACAGTTATCGATGAATTCAGGATCAAGCCACGTTGCTACAGCCTGGCATTCTCCCGGATCTGGCAACAGATTGATCGGACCCGGCAGATTAACGATCTGTGGGCTCTCTGCGTCATGGACAAGTACCACTAGCTCGTGCGTAGATGCGTTCTCATTCACATCTACAGCGATATAGATAACGGAACTCTCTCCAACCGGGAAGAAACTACCCGGAGGAGTATTGGCCTGAATCGTAGAGATCTCGCAATTATCGGTGATGACCGGATCTGACCAGAATGCGTTCGCTCCGCACTGACCAGGATAACTGGGAATCTGGATCAGACTTGGAAGTCCACTGATGACCGGGCCGTCCTTATCCACCACATTGACGTTGAAACTGGCACTGGAAGCGTTGCCATAATCATCCGTCGCGGTGTAAGTAACGAGCGTATCCCCGGCGCCAAAGAATGAGCCACTCGACATCGAGGAGGTCAGACTGGCGATGTTGCTACAATCTGTAGCGAGCGGCTCAGTCCATGAGACCACCGCACCACACTGAGCCTCATCATTGGTCAAAACCATATCGGTTGGCATATTTGAAATCTGAGGAGGTTCAATATCCAGAATTGTCACCGTGAAAAAGGACTCGGCAATGTTGTTCTGAATATCTGTAGCCGTGTAGACGATTACGTGAATACCAATCGGAACCTCGCTGCCCGGCTCGATGCTGGGTGTCAAGGTCACTTCCGTGCAATCGGTAACGGTCGGCGGGTCCCAGGTCACTGGTAAAGAACAGCTGCCAACAGGTGCGTCGAGGACGATATCCGCGGGCATATCCGAGATCAGCGGTGAATCTCCATCGAGCATGTTGATGACCGTTGTGTAACTGGCTGTATTACCAGCGTCATCGGTAGCGGTATGAGTCACTTCCGTGACTCCAATCGGGAGGGTCACTCCAGATTCGTGACTGCTAGTCGATGTTGCATCACCACACAGGTCCACCGGTACTGGAGGATTCCAGGTTGCTACTCCATCACACTGGCCTGGAGTCGTTTGGAAAGACAACTCTGCAGGCAGATTGACGTAGAAGGGCATCTCGGCATCCTCGATGGTCACCTCGAAGCTGGCTTCCGCACTATTACCAGCAGTATCTACCGCCGTGTAAGTAACGACATGAGTACCCAGAGGTAGCACATTTCCACTGGAGTAGTTCGAGGTCAAAGTCGCTCCAGAACAATCCTCGACCAGAGGAGTCGTCCAGGTGGCAATCCCGGCACAGTTGCCTTCAATATTGTCGAAGAACAAACTATCCGGAAGCTGGAGGATGACTGGGTCGCCAACATCCACCACAGTGACCGTGAAGGTCAACTCGGAGGTATTCCCACTGCCATCGGTTGCCGTGTAAGTCACAGCGGTTGTTCCGATGGGGAAGTCCGATCCGCTCGGATGACTCGGGATCAGCGACAAGATACCGGAGCAATCAGCCGCGGTAGGCTCGGTCCAGGTAGCAATACCCTGACAGGTGTCTGGCATCGAATTGACCTGGATCGGCAACGGAAGCTGCGAGATCAGTGGATCCTCCTGGTCATGCACGGTAACCGTGAACGTAGCTACTCCTTCATTTCCACTCGGATCAGTAGCAGTGTAAGTCACCACATTGTCACCGATCGGGAACGAACTTCCGCTTGAAGCACTACTGGAGAGCTCGAAAGAAACGCAATCAAGTGCGGTGGGTTCCACCCAAAAAGCGGCTGCTTCACAGGAGCCCATCGCAGCTGTCACTTCGATGTCGGGAGGCATGTTGAAAAGCTGAGGAGCTTCAATGTCTTCGACTGTCACGAGGAAGCTCGCGGTACTTTGATTTCCCTGGCTATCTGAAGCGGTGTAGGTCACCGTCGTCGTTCCGATGGTGAATTCGCTACCACTGGCATGATCCACATCTAACCCACTGAATACACAGTCGGTGGTCGTGGCCTCAGGCCAGACAACAGCAACACTGCAACTACCTGCACCATTATTGACGGTGATATCGGCAGGAACTCCATGGATCTGCGGAGCTTCTCCATCAACAACGGTGACCAGGAAGTCCTCCGTGGAATCGTTTCCGTACTCATCCGTGAAGGTATAGGTGACGATGTGGTGACCGATTGAAAGAACGGTACCGTTCGGGATGTCACTGGATGCAGTTACCAGACTGCAGTCAGAAGTACTCGGTTCCGTCCAGGAAGCTGCAGCCTCACAGGAATCTACCGGTGTGGAGACCTGTAGATTTGGCGGCATACTCTCAATAAACGGCGGAGTCGAATCCAGGACTCTGACAATCAAGCTCGAACTGATTGAATTTTGAGCATCGTCAGTCGCGGTATAAATCACCTCTGTATCACCCACGGGGAACAAATCCCCGGGTTGATGAGTGGAAGTAATCACCGGGTCAGCAGTACAGATGTCACTGAAGGTAGGAGCATCCCAGGTTGCTGGAAGCTCACACGCTCCTCCTGTATTCGAAACCAAGAGCGGAGAAGCAGGAGCCGTGTCCACAACGGGGTCTTCCTGATCGAGGACCGTCACCGTAAACGTTTTGACCTCGACGTTTCCAGCATCATCGGTTGCCTGTGCGGAAACAATCGTGACACCCAATCCAAACGTATCACCAGAGGAATGACTCAGTACGATCGTTGGAATCGAGCAATTATCCTGAGCATCTACATCGGTCCATGTGACAGCCGCACTGCACGTACCAGGTTCATTTGAAACAAGTACACCTGGTGGGAATGTGATGTATTCCGGTGCATCGTCATCCACAACGGTAACAGTAAAGGTTCCCGTGGATTCATTTCCATTCGTATCCAGTGCTGTGTAGGTCACATCGGTATCGCCAAGCGGGAATATGGACCCGTTCACATGGCTACTGGTCAAGCTTTCCAGTGAGCAATCCTGTGCTGCAGGCTCTATCCAGCTCACGGTACCCTCACATCCACCGCCAGTGGTTCCGGAAGTGAAACTCTGTGGAAGCCCGACGAACTGTGGAGCTTCGGTATCGGCAACAGTGACCTCGAAGCTGAAGGTTGCCTCATTTGCAGATTCATCGGTTGCCGTGTACGTAACGGTAGTTGTGCCGAGTGGGAATGCTGTCCCCGAAGGGTGATTCGAAGTCATCGTCACCAACCCGCAAAGATCTTCCGCTGTCGGTTCTTCCCAGGTCAGGACAGCAGAGCATTCTCCAGGATCATTGACCAGAGCCGCATCAGGTAATGAAGAGGTGAAGAAAGGAATCTCGGTGTCCTGCACGGTCACCGTGAAGGATTCGGATGCCTGGTTGCCCTGGAGATCAGCCGAAGTGTAAGTAACAACCGTCGAGCCCAGCTGGAAACTGGATCCAGGGGTACTGGTACCCGTGGAAGTTACCGCATCACAGTGGTCGATCGCTGTCGGCGGATTCCAGGTCACTGTTGCTTCGCAGGTACCTGGTGTATTTGGCACGACAATATCGAGCGGCATCTGGAACAGATCCGGTGCTTCACCGTCTTCGATCGTCACCGTGAAACTTTGCACGGCAACTTCACCACTGCCGTCTGAAGCAGTGTATGTGACTGTCGTAACACCCACATCAAAGAAGGAACCTGGACTGTGAGTCCTGGTAATGGTTGCAGCAGTGCAATTGTCCACCGCAGTGGGCTCTGTCCAGAAAATCTGGGCGCTGCAAATTCCGAGGTTGGTCGGTGCAGCGATATTCGCCACCTGAGTATCAAAAGTAGGTCCTTCGCCATCATTCACCGTCACGAAGAAGGTGTGCTCTCGAGCATTTCCAAGATCATCGGTGGCGGTGTATGTCACCTGAGTGTTTCCAGCAGCAAACACCGTTGCTGACTGGTGCGAAGAAACAACGGAAAATCCGTTACATCCATCTGTAACGGTCGGTTCAGCCCAGCTGGCTTCCGCAGAACAAAGTCCGGCAATCGCATCAACCAGCACATTACCCGGAGCGGTGACGAATGTTGGGGCAAATCCGTCTGTGACAGTAACCGGGAAAGTCAGGTTGGTTACCTTTCCACTGACGTCGGTCGCCGTATAGGTAACCTCTGTTGTACCTATCGGGAAGAATTCTCCCGGCTGGTGAGTAGAAGTCACGGCTACTGCAGATGAGCAATCAATCGCCTGTGGTTCTTCCCATTCAACAATAGAACCACACTGGTCATCATTTGTGCCTACCAGTACATTGCCTGGAGTGGTGATGAACTCTGGATCATCCGGGTCGATGATCGTGACATTGAAGCCAGCAGTGGTCACGTTTCCAGAAGTATCGGTAGCGGTGTACTCGACTACTGTGGTACCAACACCAAAAGTAGAAGGTGGATCAAAGTTGCTGAGTAGTTCCACATCGATACAGTTGTCATTGACGACAGGAGCATCCCAGGTAAGCGTGGTTCCACAGGTACCTGGCTCCGGGTTCAGAGTCAGGTCAGCTGGCACGTTCAAGATGAACGGCGGATCCACATCTTCAACCAGAATCGAGAAACTCATCGTTGAAATGAATCCGTTAGGATCAGTCGCCGTGTAGTTTACCACTCGATCAGCAACTCCTACCTGGATCGGCGGAGTCGCATCGGCTACCAGCGAAATCCCGGAGCAGTCGGTCACAGTTGGCTGCGCCCAGACTGCGATGGCGCTACAGTTCACCGACGTGGCATCCAGATGGATATCTGGAAGTTGCTGGATCACAGGTGGAGAGTCATCGATCAACGTAACACTCATCACCGCAACCGAAAGATTTCCAACAGCATCTGTCGCGGTAAAGACAACCGCAGTCGATCCCACGAAGAAATGACTTCCCTGAACAACTGACGATGTCATCGTAACCTCAGAGCACCCGTTGAAATCTACAGCAATCGGATCATCCCAGAAGAGGTTCTGTCCACAGCTGATAGGATCAGCAATCGCTACTATATTTTCAGGTACAAACGTGAAAACGGGAGCGTTGGGATCTTCGATGTTCACAACAAAGCTCGCCGTAGCTATATTTCCGTATTCATCTTCGGCGGTGTAAGTGACCGTGGTAGGGCCTGAAGGAAAAATAGATCCCGATGCGAAATCGGGTGTCAATGTGAAATTGGAACAGACATCCGAGGCAGAAGGTTCTGCCCAGTTTGCCACGCCTTGACACAGCCCCGAGGGTATCTGCACCGTCACGTCTGCCGGCATGTTGGTTATCACCGGAGGTAATGTATCGAACTGAACTCCAGCGATCAGATCACATGGATCTGGAACTCCATTGCCGTTGCAGTCGGGTGCGAGTCCACCATTCACTTCGCAGCTATCGATGATGCCATTTCCATTACAATCCTGATCGCCATTGGCAAAGTCACAACTATCCGGGATCCCGTTACTGTTACAGTCGGGGAAGCCGGTCAGTAAGTCGCAACGATCGGGGGTCGAGTTGTTATTGCAATCTGCATAGGAGAACTCATCCATCAACCAGGTAGCGGATGTCTCTGCAATGATTGCCCTTGCCCCACCAAAGGCCATCGGCTCGGCGGTGCTTCCCGCAGGAATTGGAACGCAACTAACCGCCAGTGTCTCGTCAAAGGTCTCCAGTGCAACACCGTTGTTCCATCCGGAAGCGGTTCTCAGATACAGTCGCATTCCACAATCGGTGTGAACGAGAACCTTATCCTCTGAAAGAACCATCGATGGATCGGCTGCAGGAGCATATGTCAAAACTCCATCTACGAGCCAGAGATCTGAGGTGGTATCCAGCAAGCGAACCTCTGCTCCAGTAGCAGTGGGCGTCAGGAGGCGAAGCTCTCCACCGGAGAAATCCAAACTTACCTGGGATCCTGCCGTATGATCGTAGGGCAAAGTTGTTACCAGTGACCACTCGTTCTGTTGCAGACCGGCGAACTGATACGTACTCACCTCGTTGGCACCGGGAGCAGTAGCACTGGCATAATCGCCAGCCATCGAAACATATTCTCCCAGAACATCTCCAGAACCACCGGTAATGGTTGTCGCTTCCACCCACACAACCGCTCCACCGCCTGTGAACAAGCGTGAATAAAAGTGAAGCGTATCTGAACCCGGAGAACCAACAGCAAGTGTGCCACCGGACAGAGCCACGGAATATCCAAAAGTAGGATCCGCGTCGAGCAGGGTTTCCTCTAGCAGCCAACTGGTGCCATCATGGGAATAGACCTGCACCTGACCGGAAGTTGCCACCGCCAGCACATCTGAATCAAGAGAGAGTGACGTGAGAGTGGCTCCCGCCAGATCAATGCTCTGGAGCGAACTCCAGGAGCCGGCCTCCTCTTTCAGCATCTCGACGCTACTTCCCGTTCCTCGCACCGCCCAACTTCCGTCTAGATCGACGTGAGTTGAACCGGCACCGATGGAAAGACCGTCAGTAGCGCACTGAGCGGAAACCGCCAGTGGCAACCCCTGAACGAGGATGAAGAAAACGATGGCAGACAGAACCCGCAGAGAAACGGATTCAAACCGACGACTCGGAGCGACCTTTGAGGTCGCGATGTTGTGTAACATTGGGTATCTCCCCCGTGTTGTTCCCAGGTTTAATAATTACATGGTCCTATTAAATGTATTGTTTTGTTAACCTTTGACAACTGTCATTGTCGGTTTGTCAGTAGGGGCATAGAGGTGCCAGTCAGACAATTGGGACAGCAGCTACACGAAGCGAAGCTCCATTTCCTCGACCCGCAGAAGGGATCGAGCTAGGCTGCGCGGTTCAAATGACAGGTTTGTCCCCGTAGCTCAGCTGGATAGAGCATCGGATTCCTAATCCGAAGGTCGCAGGTTCGAATCCTGCCGGGGACGCTTTTCAAAAAATGGCAGCGCGACGGTTTCTTTGCACCCCCAGTACTGCGAGCCATCTCATCACATAGTACCGTGAGTACTCATCCTGCCGAATGGGAAGTGTGGTCATGTCGGTGATTCGTGCGGTACTGGTTCTCTGCCTTTCTCTGTTTCCAGGTAGTGTCGTGGTTGCGCAATCCGATCTGGAAATCTGCTCAGCACCAGGTATCCCATTCGGGGGAGATAATGGAACTCCCGTATCCATCTCCGATTCGATACTGATCTCCCAAAATCTGCTGATCGAGGATGTTCATGTCAGCGTTGATATCAGTCACGCATTTGTTGCGGACGTTATTGTTGACGTGACTTCTCCATCAGGAACGACCCTCAGGCTTCATGATGGTCTCGGTGGAGATATGGACGATCTTCGAGTCATTTTCAGTGACGAGGGAGTAGCTAACGGCTCTACTGCATATGACTTTGGCTGCTACATGCAACCGTCGAACGGCCCGCTCAGTGTATTCAGTGGTCAGGGATCCGCAGGAATCTGGACACTGAATGTCACCGATGATTTTCCTGCGAATAGTGATGGTGTCCTGAATAGCTGGTGTACCGAGATCTTCACCTCTCCCGTGTCGATTTTGCCTTCCATCGATAATTTTTCGTGCACTCCAACTAACGACGGCGCGGTGATCACGTGGGCAAATCCCCAGGCTTACGATTCCATCGAGTTGACCGTCAATGGCACGACATTGATCCTACCAGGCAGTGCAACGACGCACACACTCACTGGATATGCACCTCTCACCACTCTCGATCTGTCGATCGTCGGCACCACTACGGCTCCCGGGCAGTGGGTTTCCTGTGCCGAATCTTGCAGTTTGTTGACCCTTGGAGGGCCAGCCACACAGGTCGCAGTGGTCATCGATGAGCGCTACGACGATTGGAGCGGAGTCTCACCGATTCTGGACTCCATCGGCGATGCCGTTACCGGAGGGCACGATCTCGTCTCCCTTTCTGTTGCCGATGATGATGAATCTCTCTTTGTCCGCTTCGAGTTTGCTGGACCCGAGGTGCAACTGGATGAGGGAGACACATTGATTCTGTACATCGATACCGACTCGAACCCCAGTACAGGGCTTGCCATCTCGGGGATTGGCGCTGATCTGGAATGGGACTTTGGCGCACGCCAGGGAACCCTGTGGTCGGGGGGAGGATCCTTCCCTCTGGGCCATGCCGATATTGGAATTGTTGCGGCACCGACGGTATCGGCAACCGAGTTCGAGATCAGTCTTCGAAGAAGTTCCCCGATGATCTCTCTTGGTTCAGAAATTGAAGTCCTGTTGTGCGACGATCGACCGGGGGGTGATTGCATCCCTGACGCCGGTGGGATTGTCCATTCACTGGCATCCGGTCAACTTCCACCCGATATCGAGATCCCGTTGCTGCGTGAGTCGTCGTCTGATTTGCGGATCGTCACTTACAATGTTCTGAACGACAATCCGTGGGGCGGAAACGGTGATCGGCATGGCCGACAGATTGCTGCAGTAGCAGCGGATATCTACTGCTTCCAGGAGATATCAGATCACTCCGTGGCAGAAACCATCGATTACGTCGAAACATGGGCTACTGCCCCTGGAGGTGGAGTCTGGCACGGCGCCGGCCAGGCAGATTGCAAAATCGTCAGTCGGTTCCCGATTCTGCAGACGTGGGGTCTCTCCGCCAACATCGCAGCATGGATCGATACCACTGCAGCGTGGGGTGTGCCGACGCTTGTGGTCAATGCACATCTTCCCTGTTGCTCCAGCGATGCCGGCAGACAAAACGAAAGCGATGAGATCATTGCGTTCGTTCGCGACCAGCGGCTTGCAGGTGTTCTTGCATCCAATCCCGATGCCCCTGTTTTGTTTCTTGGCGACATGAATTTTGTTGGTTTATCACAACAACGAACGACGCTGTTGAGCGGGGATATCATCGATGAGGCGCAATGGGGAGAGGATGCTCCTCCGGACGCAGATGGAACCTCGCTGACCGATACCCGCCCGCGTCACGTCGTCCAGCGCCAAACATTCACCTGGAGAAATGATAACGGAAATTATTTACCAGGACTTCTGGACTACATCATCTACTCCGATTCCATCCTGGAGTTGAGACGTTCCTTTGTACTGTTCACCCAGGATCTGTCGACGACAACCCTGGTGGAGCACGGTCTACAGCTCAACGACTCCAATGGATCGGACCATTTGTTGGTGTCTGCCGACTTTCGACTGGTCGCCGCCGAATCTGATTTCCGCCGAGGGGATTGCAATGCCGATGGCTCGCTCGATATTTCTGATGCAGTGTCAGCTTTGACAGCCCTGTTCGGCAATGCCGGACCCACTGCGTGTGAGGATTCCTGTGACTCCAACGATGATGGGAATTTTGACATTGCAGACGCGGTGGCCCTGCTCGGAATGCTCTTCAATGGAGCCGGCGATCTGCCTCCGCCGGGACCACAAGTTTGTGGTGTCGACCCGACCATCGACCAGCTCGATTGCGAGTCCTTCGCCACCTGTCCGTAGGATTCAAACCCACGACCCCGGTTTTCGAAATCCGCTGCGCTATCGCCGCTAGGCCAGCAATTCCTGAGCGAGCTTCAGCCGGGTAGCGATATCGACCCCCTCGGGACAGGCGCGGGTTGCCGCCGCGAAATCGACCCCGTCAATCTGCCGCTCTGCAGGCAATAACTCGCGATAGAGGCGCTTGGCATTCTCAGGCTCGTCGTAGCACTCGTAATACATCAGGTATCGCAGCGCATCGGCAACGCGAGTATCGGCAGCGATTTTTGGCTGACAGTGTTGAGTACAGCCCATGCAGGAGAAGCCACTGGTACAGGCGGCAAGACGATTGAGTTGATGGAAATCATTCATCCCGAGTTTGATCGGAGACTTCGCAGCAGCCACGTTTTCTTTGAGCAGGTCGAGACTATCCATGTGGGAAACGGCGGAATCGATCCGTTCGTCTGCCCACACTGCCTTCAGCTTGGCCTGGCCGAGGGTAAAGTTCTTGGACTTGAACTTGATCACCTCTTCCTGCTCCGCGGGCACCGACTTCTGCGTCTTCATCGCGATCAAACCGATCTTTGCCTTCTTGCAGTTGTCGATCGCCTTATTGAGTTCCTTGTCACCATATTGGCCAAAACTGTAACGGAACATGATGGCATCGATGCCGCCAACCCTGGCCGCCTTGTTCATCAACTCCACGACATTTCCATCGTGGCAGGAAAACCCGAAGAATTTGGTCTTGTTCTGCTTCTTCAGCCTTTCTCCCATCTCGATGTATTCCTTCTCGAGGTACTTCGGATCGGAGACATAGTGCATGAAGAAGAGATCGAGATGGTCGACCTCGAGTTGAGAGAGACAGGTATCCAGATCGCGGGTGTAGGTTTCGACGGTTGCGCGGTTACGACGAGGCGGGGCTTTCGATGTGATCCAGATGTTGTCGCGTCCCACCTGCTTGACGAAGGGAGCCAGCGTCTTGTGACTCTCTCCACCAGCGTAGACCAGCGCTGTGTCGAGATAATCGACACCCTCCTTGAAACCACGATGCAGCATCTTGTCGTACTTGGGATCGAATACCTGCGAGCAGCCAAAGAGAAGGATGGGAATCTTTTTGCCAGTTGCCCCGAGCTCCTTACGAGGAACCTTGGGAAGCAGCTTACTTCCATCAGGGTCTTTATCGGTATCCTGACCCTTGGGCTTTCCAGCAGGATCCTGTCCATGGGCCATTCCACCCATCGCCGAGAGCCCTGCACCTGCAACCAGGCTCTTCTTCAGAAAATCCCGGCGACCTACATCCTTGTTGTCCATGATTCCTCCCGGGCCCTTGAGCCCGCTACCGATCCTACCCTGAACTGGATCGTTTTTTCAGTAGCAAGCTGCGTTCAGCTGATCGACTTTCCCCAACAGCAGTGACATAAACCGCACGATCATCGAGTACTGGGCACTCAGCCTGACAGATTCCGCAACCGATACACAGATCCGGAACCATGAACGGTTTATTCAGCACCACTACCTCATCAAAAACGGTCTTCACTTCCTCATCGTGAGTCTGGATCGCCTTCGGCGAAACCGGACAGACCTCTTCACACACGACGCACGGAATATCCATGGCATGAGGTAGACAACGCCCCTTGTCGAAGAATGCTGTGCCCAAAACTATCGGGCCTTGCTCAACAAAGTCACCCTTGCCCAGCTTCTCATCGACAGTGATCTTGCGAATCGCACCGGTCGGACACACTTCTGAACAAAGCGTGCACTTCAACTGACAATGGGCAATGTTGAAGTTCATGACCGGTGTCCACAGTCCTTCGAGGCCACCTTCCGACCAGGTGGCAGGCTGCAGCACATTCGTCGGGCAAGAGTTGATGCACTGGTCACACTTGATGCACTTTTCCAAGAACTCCGGCTCTGCAACCGATCCTGGCGGTCGTATCAAATCAGGCGAGAAGTTCTCATCGGTATTGGTGCCATGAATCTTGAGGAAGGGATAGCCCAGCGCACCGACGACCCCGGCGAAAAACATTCGACGTTGCGAGATATCGGGTAGTAGTTTCACCTGCTTGGTGTCGAGCCCGACCATGGTGAAGGAGAGAGCATCCTCGGGGCAATCATCGATGCAATTCATGCAAGAAAAACATTCGCTGACGCGAACCTCAGCTTGTGGATCAGCGGCACCTTCACAGCGGTTGAGACACATATTGCAATCGGTGCACTTGTGCACATCCCGGTTGATGCGAACCAGGGAAAATCGTGAGAACACGCCGAGTAGTGCGCCCAACGGACAGAGAACCCGGCAGAAAAATCGTGGGACGTAGACATTGGCTCCGACCAGCACCAGCATGAACAAACCGATCCAGAATGACCCGACGAAAACCCGGCTCGGCACCCCTGGTGCGAACTTCAGATTATCGATCCATTGCGAATCCATGCCAGGAAGTGAATCAACCGTCATGTCAAAGATCGGCGCAACAACGGTGGCGGTCGTGCGGTACATCAGACAGATCGGATCGAGCAGCCCGATCTGAAGTGCTCCCATCGAAGCCATGATGAGAAGCACCGTGAGGATGGCGTACTTGAAGAAGTACATGTCGCGATAGCGATTTCGGTCGAAGTTCTCCTTGGTCTTGTGAACGTTGAACAGCCAACCGACAAATTGGTGGAGTGTTCCATACGGACAGATCCAGTTACAAAAAACGCGACCCACTAACAGGGTCAATCCCAGCACCACCAATCCCCAGCCAAGGTAACGATAGACATAACCAGTCGAAAGGATTGTAGAGATCATCACCAACGGATCCATCTCAAGGATTCGTGAGACTGGATAACCTTCGAGACGAGAGGTCCAGGTCAACCAGCACAAGATGATGAATGCACTGAAGAAAAAGATCTGGGAAGCGAGCCTCACGTTAGTCAGACGTAGTTTTTTGCGTACCGGTGGCGGAAAGAATTTAACGGCGGGCAAGTCCGACTTCGGGCCGCTCGGATCAGGAGTCGCTGGAGGTAAACTCAAGTAATCTCCTTGAGTCGACCGGTGTAGTCGATCTTGCCACTGCCTTTGGCTTCCGACCTGTGGAGATACTCCGGTAACTGGTCAGGATCACGCTTTAAAAGGTGTTCAAAGGCCCAGGCGTCCTGGGCAACAGGGTCCAGCGATGCCATCACCACATCTCCGGTCACCACATTTGAAGGGTCACCTCCGGTAGGTCCGTTCTCCATCAAGATCTTTGTTCCGTCGAGGATCGTCAGTGTCGGCTGAATCATGATCGAAAGGTCGGAAACGATCTCGTGAATGTCCTGATGGAACTGACTTCGACGTCCACCGAGCAATCCGTACCAGTTCTTGATCCCCATCGAGGCATAACAAAGGTTGTGGTCCTTGACCGGAGCAACCCCTATTACCTTATCGACGTTGGTGAATGGCCGATGGAAGAACCACCACTCTTCAATCAGTTTGGCACCGGGCGTACTCAGAACCTTGAAGGCGTTGTCATCTGGCAAGTAGACACGACCGCCAGCTTTTTCAGTGGCCTTGCGCAATCCCGTCTTCATGAAACAGTCAGCGGGAGATTCGATGGGGTTGTCGCAAACCCGAACCTCTTGCGCTCGGCAATCAACCAGTAACATGTTGATCAACGCCTCGATCAGTGCCGGCTGGCTGGTCGCTCCCAAAGCTGGAGCTCTATCGAAGGCAACATTCGGCTTTACCAGCACGATGTCCCCCGGTTGGATGTAGTGTTTCAGGCCACCCACTGCATCGAGTGCCTTGCGCAACATCTGATCGGGAGTGCCACCTCTGCCGATGCCAACATCAGCATTCTGCTGAATCGGCTTCGCCACCCTGAAATCATTGAGGCTGACTGGTTTGAAACTCGGCTTGCTGCGCAACCCCGTGGTGTCCTTGAGAGATAGGGGCCAATCCTTGGGAGCGAAGGCCAGGTAACCGGTGGCTCCAAGGATTCCTGCAGCAGTGCCGATACGTCCCAGAAACTTGCGACGTTCCATCGGACTTTTTTCATAGTCGGGATGCTGGATCGGTTTGGTCCGCGGTGGCTTGCTCGGTTCGGGAACGGAGGAGTCCGATTTGTCGGGACCCTGGGAACCGGTAGGCTTCTCTGATTCGCTCATCGGTACTCCTCCTCGGCCTCGTCATAGTAGCCATCTTCGCCGTTCAGATCTTCTTCGTTCTTTGTCGTGGTACCTTCGCTACCAAGAAATGTTTGTAAACGCTGCAACGCCGCAGAAGCACCATCCGCGTCAGGGTGCTTCTCAACGCCAAATACGGCAGCGTCCTCGTGCATCAGAGCAAGGTAAGTCCCGAGGAAATTGTGCTTGAGGAGAGTGTGAGTCGAGGCGGACTCGATCACCTCGTAATCTTCAACCAGTTCAGCCTTCAGTTTGTTGTAAAGTTCACCTGCATCTTTCGGCGAGATTGCCATGTGAACAAAAATGCGTGCATCCTCTGCTCCTTCAAGTTCTCCAAACCAGAAGTGTTCAGCAAAGCGATACTGGAAGACGTTACTCGGCTGGTAACCAATCTTCGAGAAGGGAATTTCGAGGCCACGGTTCAATGTCTCGAATCCGCTCGGGGGTGCACCTTGTTGCCCTAACCTCGCCAGCGCCATCACCACGCGCCGGGTCATCGTCTCGATCTCGCGGTCCGGTTCATCTGCGAGGATATGGAAAAAGATCCGACCACTCATACCGATGGCACCCATGGAATTCGGTGTGTAATGGACACCCTCGAACTGTTCCGTGGCTCTGGCACCACGTTGCTCCTGGTAAACTCCGAGACTGCCCTCAAATGTTCCCTGATCGTAGAGATAGATGTCGAGCAACCTGCCAGTAGTCGCGTGTTCCAGTTCGATCACCGTCAACTTCTGGAAGCCAAACTTGACGTACTGGTCGGCCTGCCCGTTGATCTTCTCGTAAAGGCTATCGACTTCGAAGATCTGGGGCGTGGAAACCGATCGCCAGCCATCTTTCAGCAGTGCTGGATCGAAGGGTCCGAGATCTACTGGCGCTGAGATCTGATCTGCCAGACTCGGATCGCGCCACCGTTTGAGTGGTGTCTTGTAGAGATTGTCCTCGACCGACTGGGCGACCAGCAATGCAATGTCAATGTCGCGCTCACCTGGATCATAATTGGTACGCTGTTCGACCAGCCAGTAACCCATGCCCAGGATGACCAGGAGCAATAGGACCCCTACACCTGTTTCGACGAAGGATATCTCCTTGCGAAGAAGCCTGGGTCGCCCCAGTCGATTGAAAATCTTGCCCTTCTTCGCCATCTGTCCTCCCGGACAATCTTCACTGCACAACAGCAGATCGGATCGCCACCACCAGTCTAAGGTCTTGATCTCTCCGGGTAAAATTCCTCTCCAGCAGAACCCAGGCGGAGCCTACGAGTCATCTACGTGATTACGTGCGGAGTTGCCAAGAAACGACTTCCTGAACTCCCATGCCTCCACCTGTCGCGACACCTCCAGGATGAAACAGCGAGCCGGGCAAAGGGACCTGGCTGGCTGGAAACCGGTAAATTGTAGTATCCTTGTACGTCTCTGCATGAATCCGGTTGTGACCAGGAGGATCGATGACGCTGTCCCTGCTGCTTTCGGTGACCTTGCTGGTCGCTCCCGTTCATCTCGATGATGCAGATGCTGCTGAAGCCATCCGGGAGGCTTGTAGTGATCTTGTCACTGCCGAGACCAGTGGAAATCTCCCCGCGATTCGTCGAAGCACCATCGAATTACTCTCTGCATGCAAGAATCAGAAGCTGGAGATCTTGCTGAAAGCGGAGGAAGATGCTGCCGTACTGCGCAAGTGTCTTCTCGTCATCGGTACCGATCACGGACTCCAGGGGCGCCAGGCACAAGTGACCGCGACTCTGGGATCCCTGGTCGAGAAATTTCCTGACAGTGCTGAAGCAAAAAAGGCAGGGGTCCCACTGGCTCGTGCCTCCAGCGAAATGGGTCAGATCGACGCAGCACTTGCCCTCATCCGAAAAGCTACTGAACAGCTGGAAGCCGGCAGTGTCGAGATCCGCGAGGCGTGGATGCTACGTGGAGATCTCCATGCTGCCCGCGGCGAGACTCTCGATGCACGACGCGCATGGAGCCGGCTGCTGGATGACCTCGAACGCCATGGCAACGACACTCGAGCTCGGCGAAACTCAACAGTTCGACTCACTCTTCTCGGAAAAAAGGCTCCTCTCCTGAGTAGTAATACGTGGTTCGGGGGTACCAGAAGAACCCTGACCCAGATGCGTGGAGAAGTGGTGTTGCTCGATTTCTGGGCAACCTGGTGCAGCCCCTGTCGCGACCTGATGCCAGGTCTCGATCAAGTCCACCAGTCCCACAAGGATCAGGGACTGAACGTACTTGGAGTGACAAAGCCCTATTCTCGCGGCTGGTTACCATCGAAAGAGGATCCGAAACGCGGTCAGGGAGTCACGAGGATGGATGGAGACGCATTTCTGATGCACCTCTCCGATTTTCGCAAACGGTTTGGAGTCTCCTATCCGTTTGTTCTCACCAGCAAGACCGTGTTCGATTATTACCATGTAGGTGGAATTCCGATGGTGGTACTGATCGATCGGGATGGAACCATCGCCTGGGTACGAGTCGGCTCCGGCGGAGAGGGCCTGCTGGAAGCAGTCATCGAGCGGCTACTGGCAAAGAAGAGTGTCCCACCCGAGTCAGGATAAATCGGCTACGGATCGACCGATCCGACGCTTTTGGGCTGTCAGCCCACTCCTGGAATGAGTCCACCACGAAACCGTGTAGAACGACTCAGCAGCGCCCAGACAGACAACAACAACAATCCACAATTGGTGGCGAGTTTCGGGCAAACCGGGACCGCTCCACTACCGCATCCACAATCGGCGATGACATCGCAGAGCCCCTGGAACTCTGGCTTGGTTCCTATCAGTGAGGTACCCAGCAGGTAAATCGCCGGGGTAAACACAAGCAACATTGCGCAGGTCAACAGAGCAGCACTACGGAACTTGATTCCACTCAGCAAAGCAGCGGCGCAGAGTACTTCGACCCAGGGAAGGACCACGGCGATGAGATTGATGATCCACGAAGGCTCTGTAGGCAAAAGGTTGTAGGCTTCGATGCTCTTCAGGAATCCAATTGGATCTGCGATCTTCTGAGCACCGTAGTAAAGAAATGTAAAACCAACCACGAGACGGGCCACAAGTAGCGGAAACCCGGTGGAGTCGAGTTTTCGTAGCGGATCCATCAACGGCGCTCCGATCCAACGGTCACCGGCATACCTTTTTCTTTCCACTCGTTGAGACCACCCTCGTAAACATAGATGTTCTCCGGGGGAAGATTATAGAGCGACATCAGATCCGCCGCTAAATGAAGGCTGTCTTCACAATCCCCCCCATTGCAGTAAACGATGATGAAGAACGCCATCTCCAGTTCGGATCGAACTTCATCGATCAAATTTTCTGACTCGTAGTGGTAGAGCCAGATCGAGCCTGGAATATGCCCATCCTCGTACTGATCGCGAACCCTGGCATCAACAAACAGATAGATCGATTCACCGCTCGCCTCGAATTCTTCCTCCCCGACGATGAAATTATCCTGAACCTCCTCGAAGGTAAGGCGTTGAATTCCATCATCAGGGTGAGGGGAGACCACCGAGTTATTCCCTGGTTCGACCTCGACATCCTGCCCAGATACCTGAGAATTCTCCTGGTTCGAGGACCCCGTGGGTGGAATCGTAATACCCTGGAAATAATTGCGGCTCAGGTTGATGGAACCTCGATCACGGATGCTATTGGTAACCAGACCAGCCCCCATTGAAAACAACATGATGACGATGACGCTGGCAAAGAGTCCCCCACAACTGGTAGCCGTTGCAGGTTGCTGAGATTCTGGAGGTGGCGTCTCCGGGACCGGATTATTCAAAATTGCTCTCCCTGGGCGGTTCAAGAAAATTGGATCCAGAATGGGACCCTTGTGGGGTCCTCATGGTGGTCCTGCTGTTGGGAGTGTATCACCCTGGAAGAGAAATTCGGAACGAACCACTTCCCCTGGAGGGAAGCTGGCTGCAACCGTATGGCCAGGGATCTACCGAACTAGGCGTTTTCGTTCTGTCGCATTTTCCAGCGACCGGCACCATCCTGCTCAAACTCGTCATGCCTGCGCAGATGCTGAAAAACCGCCAGATAGAGATTCTTGGTCGCTTCTTCAGGATGCCGGGCGGCGATTTCGTCACGGACTTCAGCAGGTGTTAACGGAGATGTTGCTTCTGACAGAATCGATTCCACCTGGGAGCGGATCCAGCCTCGAGGACGGCGTCCTGAGGGGGTGAGTCGACGAAGAGATCCTCCGGCAGTGGCCAAATAGCCCCGCACCTCGGGGAATTGGGCCAGGAACTCACGGATTTCTTCTTCAACCCGTTCCAGTTCTGCTTTGAGTCTTTGACGCTTGCTTTCCAGGCGGTTCAGCTTGCCGCTGTTCTCTTTTAGAGCAACTAGCTGCTTCAATGCCTCGACATCGAGTCGTCCGAGATTATCCATCTCTTGTTCCATACCCATTTCGAATACACCCTTCCGGACCAACCGATTCACCAAGGAATCGGGCTCCCTGACTACATCCTTTCGGATGCTGCTCACGTCAAGAAACACACCTCAGGGTCCTCACAACCCCGGTTTTAGTAACTGGGACAACCCCAGCGGTCGCGATAAAAAAGCTGCGACACATTCATACCAGAACCCCACTTCCCCTCTTGCCCCAGTACCAGAGATAAGGCACTCTCATCACCACTTCGGGCGCGGCCACGAGGAGAGTCAGGTTTGTCCTATACTTTCATACCACCATCCTCATTACAAGAAGTATTCAGAATAATATCGCAAAGCAGTTTGTTAGGTTTACATGCTGTTCCCTTGATTCTCGTCGTCACGAATCTGATTTTCTGTTCAGGGTGCGGCTCTCTGCCAGGTGACTTATTAACACGAGAAGGCGATGAAATCGTGATTTCAGGCCAATTTGTCCACACGGGAGCCCCGGTTGTATTGTGGCTGGATGGCGGAGGATTTGACGGATATCGAGCTCACAGACATGACGATCCACGACAGATAGGACCCCGAGATCAACCCGATCGTATATCTCGTTATGGCTCGATACGTCGAGGTATTGGCGAACAATTGCACCAGGATGTGGTCCAGCGGGGCTGGTATCTGGAAGAACTCGGCCAGGTCATCGACACCATTGTGATTCATTATGACGCATGCGGGTCATCCAGTCGCTGTTTTCACATCCTGCACGACATTCGAGGGCTTTCCTGTCACTTCCTGCTCGATGTCGATGGCACGATCTATCAAACCCTCGATGTCAAGGAACGTGCCTGGCACGCCGGTCCCGCCAATGACCGTTCCGTCGGAATCGAAATCGCCCACTTCGGAGCCTTTTCCAGCGCTGAAAAAGCCGATACCCACTACATCGTCGAGAAGGGTCGACCCCGTCTCAACCCGCAATCCCTGGCCGGAACATCGGCGGAAGGCGCGCTGCCCTATCCCGCCAGAAATCCGCTGTTCGAGGGAGAAATTCATGGTCAGCAGCTCTATCAGCGCGATTTCACCGAGGCGCAATACCAATCCCTTGAGGCGCTGCTCATCGCACTCTGCAAGACTCTGCCGGGTATCGAGCCAGTCGTACCACGACTGGCCAGCGGCATGGTGCAGGATCGGCTCAGATCAGAAGCACCTGGCCAACCGGTCGCTGGAATTGTCGGTCACTGGCATGTCGGCACCCACAAGGTGGATCCCGGACCTGCCTTCGACTGGGATCGGATCGAGGCGGCATTGCGAGAAGCAGACCTCAAGCCGACCACCGATACCCACATCGATTAATCGGAGCCTCTCTGACGTAGCGCTTCGAACAGGACAATTGCGGTAGAGGTCGCAACATTCAGTGAATCTGCCTGTCCCGCCATGGGAATCGCAATTTGCTGGTCGGTGTTTTCCAACCAGCGCTCATCGAGCCCGTACTGCTCACTGCCCATGACGATGGCCATCGGCCCGGTCATGTCGACTTCGTGATAGGTCTCTCTCGCATCGGGAGAAGTGGCAAACAGTCTAACACCTCGCTCCTGAAACCAGGCCAGGGCATCTTCGCTGGTCGCCTCGGCAACGGGAACCGTGAACAGAGTTCCGACGGATGCACGAACCACATTGGGGTTATACAGATCGGTGCAACGATCCACCACCACCACCCCATCAACCCCAGCAGCATCCGCAGTCCTGAGTATCGTTCCCAGATTGCCCGGTTTCTCGATCGACTGTGCCACCAGATACAGTGCAGGTTGGCTCGAATCTCGATTTGCAAGACGCTGTAATCCCCAATCAGGACGGGGAGCAACAGCGATCAGTCCGTCCGGGCGATCACGGTAAGAGATCTTCCTGAAAACATCCTCGGTCACTGGCTGGATCAGTGCTCCACAGCGCTGTACCGCATCTTTTAGCAAACCTGGTTCGTTGGAACCGAGATACAATTCTGGACAGCAGTACACC
Source organism: Planctomycetota bacterium (assembly GCA_036125855.1). Classification (GTDB taxonomy): domain Bacteria; phylum Planctomycetota; class UBA8108; order UBA1146; family UBA1146; genus UBA1146. The sequence goes on along the minus strand of JAYZTT010000002.1, from coordinate 19,248 downwards.
TCTGAAAGAGGTTGAGAAACGGCTACCGCTCGAGTCAATTCTCGATATCCCTCGATCAGGAACTTTTCTTCCCGATCCCGGTCACGGCGATCACGCAAACGTACCACAAGCTTGACGCGAGGATTTTGCAGGCTGGTGATCATCTCATCGGTACTCATGACAACTGTTCTGGCCTCCCGTCCAGGTTCCAGCTTCGAACCTGAGACAGAGACTTTCGTTGTAGATCGGGAACCATGCAACCTTCCGAGGGATATCCCACGGGAAACAGCAGATAAGGGCGCTCGGTGCGAGGTCGCTGGAGAATCTCTCTCAGAAACCCCATCGGGGAGGGAGTATGAGTCAAGGTGGCCAGGCCAACCAGATGCAGTGAAGCAATGAATAGACCAGCGGCGATACCGACTGACTCGGAGACATAATAGTTCGGAGAAGTGGTTCCATCCGCTTCCAGATGCTTGGTCTCGGCAAACAAAATCACGATGTAAGGAGCATCCTCGAGGTATGGCTTCACGGCATCGGTACCGAGAGGCTTGAGTGCATCGAGCCACGCCTGTGGCATCCTGCCATCATAAGAACGCCGCTCCTCCTGTTCCGCAGCTTCGCGAATCTTCTTCTTCAGATCAGCATCATCGACCACCACGAAATGCCATGGTTGGCGGTGGGCACCACTCGGTGCGGTAGATGCTGTCTCGATGGCCTGATCGATCAATTCTCGGGAAACCGGATCGTCAGAAAAAGATCGGATCGATCGTCGTTGTGATAGAGCCTCGAAAAGGTCGCTAGATCGCCTCCTCATCTCAGCCTCTTCTACTCGCTCAAATCTGAGTGGAGTCGACGTATAATCCTGGTTCATTCCAGCCCTTCTGTTAACCACTGGCTCCATGCTAGTGGTCCTCGCCACTGACAACAACGTACGCTCGAAGCGATCCCAGCATCTCCTTTCTTGCTCCCCACGATCAGGGCGGCGACAATCTTCGAGTGATCATCGAGAACTTCGGTATCTGTGGAGAAAGGAAATCGACAAAGATGAACAAGCTGCTTTTGATACTCCTTCTATCGTCATTTGGTGCCATTCCAGCGACCGCGGATGAGCCTGACCTTTCGATCGGAGATCCTCTCCCTGCGTTGGAAATTTCTCACTTCCTGCAGGGTAAAGAAGTTTCCGAACTCGATAAAAATCGTGTCTATATCATCGAATTCTGGGCCACCTGGTGAGGTCCCTGCAAGGGTGCCGTGCCGCACCTCGCAGAAATCCAGAAGAAGTACAAGGATCAGGTCACAGTACTTGCGATCAGTGACGAGGAACTTGCCAAGGTGGAGAGCTTCCTCGCCAAGGACAGCATCATCGAGGGCAAGACCTGGGCCCAGGCGATGGCATACGTCGTCGCCACGGATCCAGATCTCTCGGTAAAAACTGAAGTATTCAAGGCTGCAGGTCGAAGAGGGATCCCCAGCAGTTTCATCATCGGCAAAGATGGAAAGATTGATTGGATCGGCCATCCGATGCTCATGGATGAGCCGCTGGCAGCAGTACTGGATGGAACCTGGGACCGTGCAGTCGCACGCAAGAAATATGATGACGATCAAGCTCTTCAGCGGGAGATGAACAAGATCCGCAGTAGACTATCAACAGCGGTTCGTGCCAATGATCAGACCACTGCGATGGAAATCCTCGATGCAGCGATTTTGCAATTTCCCAAGAATGACTCCTTCAAGATGCAAAAGTTCAATCTGCTCCTGACCCGCTTTCACAGGTACAAGGCAGCCTACGCCATTGGCCATCAGCTGGTCGAGAATAACTTCGATAACTCCGGTACCCTCAACTCCATCGCGTGGACCATCGCTGACAGCGAAGGACTGGAGGTCCGGGATCTCGATCTGGCGATGAAGGCAGCGGCTCAGGCCAACAAACTGACCGAATCGAAGGATGCCGCCATTCTCGATACCCTGGCACGGGTTTACTACGAACAGGGCGATTTAAAATCTGCCGTGAAATGGCAGAAGCTGGCGGTACAAAATGCTGATGCAGGTGCCAATGGGGATGCGATTCGCAAGGTGCTTGAACAATATCAGAAAGAGATGTCGGATCAGTAGACGCCAGGTCTTTTTCGACGTTTCTGCAGAAGAGCCTCTGATCATAAGGTCGGAGGCTCTTTTTCCATCGATACCGAGGACTTTGCACCACGCCGAGCGTGACGAGCGAATGCGGCGGCCACCAGTTGTCGAGTGAAGCCCTCATGACCCGCGGGATCGAGGGACAGGCAGATATCGGCACTTCCCCAGTCTGCTTTCGGATAGTAAATGCCGCAGTTCGAATTCAGTTCCAACATGTAGGGCGTGCCATCCTTGTCGACGCGAATATCACAACGACCGAAGCTGGCTCCATTCAAGGCAACAAAAAAGCGTGCCGATTCTTCCCGGAGTCTGTCCGAGAGCACCGGATCTGTAACCGCAAAAGAAGAGAGGCCATCGTAATCGACCCACTTCATGTCTGAGTGTTTGAAACTCTCGCCTTCTGGAAATTTGTACTGTGCTGGCGTATAGGTTGTCGGATTCTCCGGGTCATCGGGGTTCTCGGCCACCAGTACAGTGCACTCGATGCCTTCGATGTATTCCTCGATCAGGGCCGCACCATGGCGCGACATGATTTTCTTGGCCTGGACACGTAAACCGGCAGGTGTCACAACTCGCGATCTACGACTGATGTCTACTGATGCATAACTGCTGTAATGCTTGACGAATAACGGGAAACGGAGGGTATCAGCAGCTCTTTGCACATCTTCTTCAGTTCGGGCCAGGACGTGGGCAGGAGTTGCAATTCCCAGCTCGTGACATACTTCCTTCATCCGCTCCCTGGAAGGCTCGTAGCATTCAGCAGAGGCACCGGCATACGGAACACCATGTTTCTCAAGGGTCTCGATCACTTCAATTCCCGGGAGGTCCTGGTCTGCAGCTCCATCGCAAAGATTGAAATACAGGTCGAAGCCCTGCTCGAGCAACTTCTCGACCTGAGCGATGCTCTCCTTCTTGCCCTCAAGCGTCGCGACATGCCACTGAGCCTCCGGGATGAATGGTCTTGGATCGCAAGGCCAATCGTCATCGGGAAACGGATCTGCATCGAGATCCTGGGTTGTCAAAAGGCAAATTCGCATCGCTAATAATCTCCCTGATTGACGGTGCTCAAAAACTGTATCAGTTGGTTTTTGATACCAAAAGCCTCACTCTTGCTTACTGCTTACTTTGATCCAGAGACGAACATCGCGATAGCCAGACCTCTGCAGCCTTCATGCCATCCAGTGCAGCTGAGAGAATACCGCCAGCAAATCCAGCCCCCTCACCCAGTGGAAAGAGACGTTCGATGCCCTGACTCTCGTAGGTATCCGGATTCCGATCGATCCGAACCGGACTCGATGAGCGCGATTCCGGAGCAGTGACCAACGCATCTGCATCTCCAAATTCCGGGAAACGACTGACCAGATCACTCAATCCTGCACGAATTGGATCGAGAATCTGCGCTGGAAAAATCTTCTCAAACGATGTGGGAGTCAAATTCCTTGGATAGCTGCTATCGGGCAGGTCGGTCGAGATGCTGCCATCGAGGAAATCTCTCAATCGGAGTGCCGGCGCGGAAAAATCACCACCCGCTGCCTCGAACGCGGCCCGCTCGATCCGCTCCTGAAGGGCAATTCCTGCCAGTGGATCGGCGTCATCTTCAAAAGACTCGGGCTCGAGTGTGATGACAAATCCGCTGTTTGCCCAGGGACTCTTTCGCTGGTAACGAGAGGCTCCGTTGACGCACAGATATCCAGCCCTCTCTGTCGACGGCAATATTTCTCCGCCTGGGCACATGCAGAAGGAATAGACATCCTGTCCTGAACCGCTCGATACGAGGCTGTAATCCGCCGGGGGCAATTGAGGATGACCAGCCGATTCTCCATACTGCATCTGATCGATGGTGATCTGGGGATGCTCGACTCGCACTCCGATCTGAAATGGTTTCGGGCTCATCGGTACTCGGTGCTTGGCCAGCATTCGATAAACATCCCGGGCGCTATGTCCTGCGGCCAAAAATAGTGCTTCCGCATTCCAGTTATATTGCTCCCCATTCGTTTCGATGACAACTTTCGAAATTGTGCGTGAATTTTCATTCTCTTCGACGATCAGATCCGTCAGCCGATGTTCAAAGAAAAACTCGGCTCCCTGCGCTTCGAGGGCCAAGCGCATCCGTTTCACGATACTGGGTAGTAAGTTTGAACCCACGTGCGGACGGGCATCGATGAGAATCTCCTCGGGAGCACCAAATTCAACGAGAGCCTCGAGTACTTCGGGTACACGTGGATCTTGAACCCGGGTGTACAATTTCCCATCGGAATAGGTTCCGGCACCACCTTCTCCATAGAGGAGATGACACTCCGGATCAAAATCCCCTCCTTCGACAAAACGATGCCAGCGCTTTGAGCGCTCTACAACTTCCGGCCCACGCTCCAGGATGCGAGGAGATGCTCCACCCTGGACCAGTCTCCAGGCGCAAAAAAGACCAGCCGGGCCGGTCCCCACAACCACCGGCCTCGGGATCTGTTCCCGAAAGGGAACCTCGACCGGTTGTGGATCCCAGCGTCTTGCTTTTCCCTTCTCCACCAGCCTTTCGGAGGTTTCATGATCGAGATCCACCAGCACGGCATATACCCAGTGAGGTGGACGTCCCTTTCGACAATCGAGGGACCGTCGTTGCACCACAATTTTGTGTAACGATCGGGGAGCCATGCCAAGAAATTTGCCAACATGGCGGGGAAGATCCTCTTCGGTACTTCCAAGAGGTAGCTTCACATTGTGAACGATGAGTGTCATCGAGTTGATCCTGAACCCGGTCGTGGATCCTGAGAACGGGCAGCGCGATTCCGTTCAGTTCGTTTTTGCTCCTTGCGGAGAGTCGAACCAGACTTGCCACTGGCAGGTCCTTCTCTATCCATCATGTATCGTGCCAACATCAAAGGGATCGCCTTGAATTCCCAACGATTGCCGTACAGCTCATTGTTCAGTTGGTCACGCCGTTCAAGTGATCGCATTCCATCGGAACTGAAACTGCCATCCGGAAACTCGGCAAGACACTCAATCGGTTTGGCAACTCGATGCACCATACATTTGCCCCCCTCGAGAAGAGGACAATCGAATCGCTGCGGCTTATGTGTGTCGCCGATGAATGAGAGAGAGCGACCGACTCGCTTCAAGACTTCGTCTTCCTTGCCACGTAGATGAGGCTTCTCGGAAAAAGCTCGGGCGATATCGATGGCTTCCAGATCACTGATTCTCATCTTGTTGTGAGGCCGCTGACAACGCTCAGGATCTCTCTGCCCATCGGCGCGGAAACCCTTCCCCTCCACTTCCTTTTCCCTGAAGAGCGGTCCTCGCGATCGATCGAGAGATACCAGGCCAGTTTCGATGAACTGGGATCGGCTGGATGATCCTCGGCTTCCTCTCTTGCGTGGCATCTGTAGTCTCTCCCTCGTTCTTTTCCTGGATCGATGAGGCGGCATTATATCATGCCAACGTCGAATCCTCCTCCTGACGAGTGGTTCCCTTGCCCAGCGAAAACATCACGGCAGCAGCAATGATCCACAGCACAAATGCGAAAGCGAAGACGTAGCGAGGATCTCCCGTTGATTCAGCAACATATCCTCCAATTGGATGGCCGATCAGTCCGCGAACACAGACCAGAGCGACATGCACTGCCATGTACTCCCGTCCAAAATCTATCGGAGCAAATGACAGAGGACCGACATTCCAGCCCAGAATTACACCGGACATCACGATGCCAAACACAACTTCTGCCACGATGAAATCGATGGGAGTCGTGGCAATCCCCAGCAATACCGCATAGACGGATAGCCCCAGAAAACAACCGGCAGACAACCAGCCTGGCCCGATCCTGTCGAGAGTTCTTCCGAAATAAGGTGTCAGCAGGATCATCACCAGACTGATCAGTCCCTTGGTGCCGAGTAACACTGGCCACGTCAGATTCAAGAATTGAGCATCGACGGTCCAGATCGGTTTTGCTGTAACAAGTGCCATGAATCCGGTCCCGTAAAGAACAAAACCGATCTCGTACCTGAGGAACCTTCGGTCATTGACCAGGATGCGCCAGAGAGCTCGGGCACTATCAATCTTCGGAGTTTCCTGGATGGCCAGGTCGCGGTCACGGATCGGCACCTGAGCAAAGATGTAGCAGGCGAACCAACCAGCCAGGGCTGCCACCAGATAAATCCACGGAAAGGCATCGTTTTGATAGTGAAGCCAGATGCCCGCGACAACGGTGCAAACTCCCGAGGAAAAAGAACCCCAGCGCTGGGCCAGCCCAAACAGCGCTCCCCGCTGGCTGTCACTGTAATTACTTCTGAGCACGCCATTCCAGGCAGACGTGATGGGCACAGAAGCCAGCGACGAGATGGTAATGAGAACCAGGAAAAGCCATGGAACTAGCTGCTGTCCCTGCTCGGTGCGTGACCAGTCGCCGATGACCGGGATCAGCAGTAAGCCAATCAATGCCAGAGGTAGGCGACCGAGGGTTGCTGCTCTTCTCAATAACCTGCGAGGTCCGGTACGAGAGATCCAACCGCCGAAAAATAGCACTGCCCCCATCGATACTGCCGGGGCCATGACGATCAGGGTCAGAAGAAGGGTATCGACACCGAGGGCCTTTCGAGCAATTTCGCCTGTCGACCACATCAATCCACCGAAGATCCCCTCGAAGAGGATTGCCCGGACGTGGAAGCGGTAGGTCTGCTGCTCGATGTTCAATTAGCAATTCCTTCATCACTTACGATCACAGGTTCGATTTCCACTGCGGAGATCATGAGGAGTAGGTCGGTAGAACCCAAATTTACAGATCCATCAGGGAGATCCTGGCCGAACCTGATAGTGCCGCAATCGATACAGGGCGGCCATCCATTCCGTGTAATTCGGCAACATCTGGTGAAACTCAACAGTTCAGGTACTTGTAACAGCTCAATGCCATCGAAATATCGAAGCGATCGATAAGACTGGAAATTAATCGTTATAGATTTCTGAATAACGGGAGTACAACATCAGGACCGCAATAGACTCTCTTTGACCAACGGACTGGAGGCTCATGTACTGCAAAAACCTACTCATTTCATTTTGCATCCTTTCGCTGATTTCTAGCTGCAGTTTCACCATGACTCCCGGCATCCAGGGATCTGGAGTCTCCAGCAGTGAACAGCGACCAGTGGGATCTTTTGATCGAGTGAAAATGGATGGAACATCGGATGCCACCATCACCTTCGGAAATGAGCACAGTGTCACCGTCACCGCCGATGATAATTTGCTATCGATCATCGAAACCAATGTAGTGGGCAACGAACTTCGTATCGGAACTTCCGGTTCCTACTCCACTTCCATCGGAATCGATATCGATATCGTCATGCCCGCCCTTGTCGCCTGCAATCTGGACGGAACCGGAGATCTCAACGTCTCTGGATACCAGGGAGAGCGACTCGATCTGCTTACCGATGGCACCGGCGACATCAAGGTGCAGGGTACGGTAGGAATCGTCCACGCCACCACAGACGGAACCGGCGATATCAATCTGGAAAGATTGATAGCCCGTGAAGCCTATGCCACCACCGATGGCGTTGGCGATATCACGGTCAACGCGACAGAGAAAGTAGATGCCAGAATCGATGGCACCGGAGATATCACCATCCTCGGCAAGCCCAAGGATGTTCAAACTTCAATAGATGGGATCGGCGATATCATCCGCGACTGATTCGATCACGGGAGGATCATGGGCTGGATCTGGGCTGCACTGGGGGGAGCGGTGGGAGCGTCGCTACGCTGGGGTGTCTATCAACTGGTGGGACGGATGCAATCCACCCCGGTCGAGACGATCGCCCCTACCACTGTCACACCCACGGCCTACGGCACACTGCTGGTCAATCTGGTCGGCTCACTGCTGATCGGACTGGTGGTCGGTCTCATAGACTCCAGGTCGATCACCGATGAACGCCTTCGCATTTTTCTGGTAGTTGGAGTTCTTGGTGGATTCACCACCATGAGTGCCCTGGGTCTTGAGGGCTGGCAGTTGCTTCGTGAAGGACACACCTTGAAGACACTGTTGCTGATGCTGGGCCAGTGTGTCGGCTGCGTACTGCTCGCTGCGCTCGGCTGGTTCATGGCAAAAAGCCTCGGGTCAACTACCGGAGTCTGATCAGGACTCTGCTTGTAGATCCACAACAAATTCCTCACCCTCGATGAGGACCCGATCACCCTCACGAAGAACCCGTCCTCTTCTCGTTTCGATCTCCCCGTTCACCTGCACTTCACCCTCAACGATACGGATCTTCGCTTCCCCGCCGGTACCGCAGATTCCCTTCCATTTGAGAAACTGCGACAATCGGATCGTCGGTTCCGAATCGTGGTTCATCGATTCCCCCGTGGCGGGCCATTGGCCCCGAAACCCTCGAGCAGGGCATCCATCACCAGCGCATCGGCAGGAATCAACTCCTCGGTGGAGTCGAGGTCCCATACCGCAACCACCTCGCCGGACCCATCCAGGATCGGACGAGCGATACTCGCAACGGTTTCGAGCCCACTTTCTCCGTCGCAGCTGATATACCCGGGCCAATTCTTCACATCGGCAGCAATCAGGATGCTGCCCTGATGAACCGCGTCGAAACACATTCCGCTCGGCCCGGAATCTGGCCGCTCCTCGATAATGTTGCAGACCGGCGGCCCAGCAGCATGAAGTAGTTCCAGACGGCGAGTGGAGCCGCCACCTTTCAACAGATAGATGCCGTTCCATCCCCACCCGAATGAACCCATCGTTTCACCAACAACTCCGGGTACCAGACTCCAGCCATCCTGATCATCGAGAGCGATACAACTGCGAGAAGCGAGGATTCGATAGGCATCTTTTCGAACTGTGGGCACATCTCCAGGCAACTGATCGATGACCAGATTCAATCGTCGCTCCAGATCGACGGTGACCATGAAACGTTGAATCCTATCGCGGATCGCATCGCGAGCAGTTCTGAATACCTGCAAACCGGTTTCAGTGATCTGATCACCGGTTGCATGTATGGCGGGATCGGGAAAGGGCCAGTGGAGCGTTCTGAGAGCTCCGGGAAATGCCGGGCACTGCTGCCGAGCCGAATCGCAAACCGTCACTGCCAGATCGAATGGTTCTCCGGTGAATTCATCGATCCCCTGACTCGACAGCCCTTCAACCGAAATTCCTTCTTCTTCCAGCACCGCCAGTGCCATCGGATGAGGAGCACCGGTCGGTTGGGTTCCTGCCGAGGTACAGCGCCAATTCCCATCGGTCTCTTCTCGCCACAGAGCCTCGGCGAGAATCGAACGACAGGAGTTGCCAGTACACAGGATGACGACCGAGGGCACAAAATCTCCTTCCGGAAACCACAACATCTGGCAGTGCAGGATAGCAGCAGCCAACCAGCAGGGTACCCTGATCGAAGAGAAGGAGCAGAGAAATGATCGAACTCTCGAGTCTGTGGTTACCGATTTTACTGTCAGCGGTATTTGTCTTCGTGGTCAGTGGAATCCTGCACATGGTGATCCAGTTGCATTCTAAAGATTACTCCCCCACACCGGATGAGGAAGCACTGCGTGAAGCTCTGCGAAATCAAAACATCTCACCAGGCATGTACACCTTTCCTCACTGCACCTCTACAAAGGAGATGGGATCGGATGAGTTCATCGAAAAGATGAAGGGTGGGCCTAACGGTTTCATGACCATATTGCCGGTTGGACCGGTAGCGATGGGAAGAAACCTGGCGCTCTGGTTTGCCTTCAGCATCTTGATCAGCGTATTCGTCGCTTACCTCAGCTCGATGACCGTTGGTGCCGGTGCCTCCTTCGCGGAAGTATTCCGGATCGCCTGCACAGTGGCGTTCCTCGGCTATGCAATTCCCAAAATCGAAGATTCCATCTGGAAGGCTGCTGATTGGTCGGTAACTATCAAGTTTTTCTTCGATGGAGTGCTGTATAGCCTCGTCACTGCAGCAACTTTCGCCTGGTTGTGGCCGTAACCCACCATGGAATGAGGTTTAGATGTTGAGCTGTTCTCTACTGGTCTCGCTGCTGTGCTTCGTCAACTCGGGAGAGGTAAATGAAACGCGTATAACCCCCCCGAAGTCGGCCAACATCGTTTACATCCTCGCCGACGATCTCGGTTACCGAGAACTTGGCAGTTATGGCCAGGAGAAGATCAAGACTCCTCGACTCGACCAGCTTGCCGCCGAGGGGATGAGATTCACACAGCATTATTCCGGCGCACCGGTATGTGCATCTTCTCGTTGTGTTCTGATGACAGGCCTCCACTGCGGACACTCACTGGTTCGCAATAACTGGGAGAATGGTGGCTGGGGCGAAAATCAACCGGAAGGTCAGTATCCACTTCCAGCGGGCACCTTGACGATGGCACGGATGCTTCAAGATGCCGGTTATGCAACAGGAGTGTTCGGTAAATGGGGTCTTGGCGGACCGGGAACCACCGGTGCACCGGAGAACCAAGGCTTCGATGCTTCTTGTACCGTCAACTGCCAGCGAAAGGCACACAACTTCTATCCCAATCACCTCTGGAAAAATGATGAGAAGATGGTGCTCCCTGGAAATGGTTGGTTCAAGGCGCATCAAAGAATTGAACAACCTCTGGCAACTGAACAGGAGTACTACGACCGTTACCTCGGCCAGACTTACTCTCCGGATGTCTTTCTCGAGGAAGCACTCTCCTTCATCGACAATAACTCCGATCAGCCTTTCTTTCTCTATTACCCCAGCCCGATTCCTCATGTCGCTCTCCAGGTGCCGGTTGAAGACCTCGATGCCTATCCTCGTGAATGGGATGAAAAACACTATCTGGGCGGTAGCTATCTGCCGCATCCACGACCACGCGCCGCTTACGCCGCGATGATCACCCATCTCGACAAAGAGGTGGGTGCCATCCTCGACCGCCTGGAACTACACGGCCTGACAGAGAACACCATCGTGATGTTCACCAGTGACAATGGCACGACCTGGGCCGGGGGTGTCGAACACAACTTTTTCGATAGCACCAGGGGACTCAGCGGCCTCAAGGGTAGTGTGCTCGAGGGTGGAATCCGGGTGCCGTTCATCGTCAACTGGCCCGGCAAGATCAAAGCGGGCAGTACCAGCGACTACCCCTCTTCTTTTCCGGATATGCTGCCAACGGTCGCCGAAATCGCAGGGATCGACCTGGATCGTCCCACTGACGGTCACAGCCTGTTACCCGCCTTCGCCGGAGTGCAAACAGAGCGGGAAAAAGATCTGTACTGGGAACACGGGGATCAACAGGCGTTACGTCATGGAGACTGGAAGCTGGTGCGGCGTCGGCTCGGCAAGAACAACCCGGAAACAAAGCTGTTCGATCTGGCGACCGATCCCGGTGAAAAGAAAGACCTGTCGAAGGAGCAACCTGAGATCCTTCAAATGATGATCGAACGAGCCGCGGCTACACGTTTTCCATCATTAGTCTTTCCCAATCCGGGTCTCGACGGCACCACCGGTTCCTGAATCGGTGGCCAGAATTCGAGACTGGAAGAAAGCACTTCGGCACCTCAGCGAAGTCGATTCGCATCTGGGTCGAATCATCAGTGCTTGCGGTCATCAACGCCTTGAGATCCAGCGTCGTCGATCCCCTTTCGAGTTCCTGCTGCGTTCCATCATCTTCCAGCAACTCTCCGGCATGGCGGCCGCCACCATCCATGGACGCTTCCTCGATCTATTCCCGCTGAAACGCCCCACTCCCGAGCGGGTGTTGAAACTGAAACCACAAAAATTCCGTAGCGTCGGTGTCTCGGGAAATAAAGAGCGCGCCATCCGCGATCTGGCACGTCATGCTCGAAACGGTCAGGTTCCCGGCTTCGCAGCCCTGTCACGGATGAGCGACGAGGAAATTATCGAGACTCTCATCGCCATCCACGGCATCGGCCGCTGGACCGTCGAGATGCTGCTGATCTTTCAACTGGGAAGAATGGATGTGATGCCGGTCGATGATCTGGGAGTCAGAAAAGGTTTTGCCAGGATGCGGGGCAAGAAAACCCTGCCCACTCCAAAACAACTGGATCGTGCCACCAGAAAGTGGCAACCCTACCGCAGCATCGGCAGCTGGTACTGCTGGCGAGCTACCGAGATGTGAGAACTTACTTTTCGCCGAGCAGGAACGATTCCGGCGGATTGTGTTCCCAGGTGTCGAAGTCGTCGTGCTGGATCGCCTCGGCAGCGAGGTGGATGTTCTGCTCCATATCTTCGCGCGAGCGCCAGCGGACCATGCCGATCAAACGACCGGTCTTTTCATCCTCGAACACGCCACCATCGATGAAACCATCGACCTGTTCGATGGCACCTCTGAATCGGTGCATCGAATCAAGAAGGTGTTCCCTGTAGGAATCCTTGGGCGAATGAACAGACATGTGGACGAACACGTTTTCCTCCCATCAGGGCATGAGTATACAGCATGAGGATCCAGATCAGACTTCCTGTTCACACTGCTCGCAGGAAACCGCTCCGTTCGATGCGACGGCCCCGCAGGAGGGGCAGGATTTCTTGACCAGACCGGTGGTGATCGCAACCAGGATTCCACCGATCGCGGAAAAAATGCCACCAAGAACTGCGATCATTCCGACATGCTTCCACTGTTCGTGCTCCAGCATCTGAAAGGTGAGATCGTTAGCTCCCGCCTGGTAGAGGAAGTAAGAGAAAAGTGCGATTCCTACCAATAGAAACTTTATGCCAGTCCGGTACGCTTTTTTCCAATCCTGAGGAGTAGATCTAGTTCGGGAAGAATAGAAAAACACGAGAACCTCCTTTCTCGCCGATTTCGATCGGAAAACCGATCAGGTTCTCTCCATCCAGTTCATCCGGTGGAAAGGCAATTTCAGACGCGAATTCGCGTTGAAAACCGCGATTCTAGAGGCCAGTTCGCGACTGGGCCGCCAGCCGATGCACCGTGAAATGCACGAAAGAAGCGGCGTTGCCAATCCCCTCAAAATCAAGCGTCCAGTCGAGATGCATCTGCATGGCGGATTTCATCGCAGGAATCAGCAGGCGGATCTGTTTGCCATCCTGAGAGAGGGTAGCCGCGGTGATTTCCAGTTTGGTGGTTCCCTCCTCTCCCCCTTCCAGGTCAAGTCGCGGTGAACCGTAGTTACTGCTCCAGCGATAGTTCCATCCTTCTAATTTGAATGCTTCTGCGAGAACATCTGGTGAAGAGGTGACCTTTTCATTGAAGGTGATCAACAAACCATCGGTGAGAGCTCTCAGCTGAACCGGATAGGGCAATGGAGCTTCTGTTTTTCTGACCCGGTAGAAACCTCCCGGGTCAGTCTTGTTGGATGACCATCCGAACAGGCCGGATAGGTAGAGACTTCCGTCCGGATGGAAACGGCCACGCATCGTTCCCGTCGGAGTCACAATCGGCAAGGGGACAAAAGCACCCTGATGAACACCTTCGACTTCATCTTCCAGGATCAGATACACTTCACCGGTGCCGTAGGAAAGGCCAAGCAATTTACCTGCGAGATCACCCCAGACCCCGTCGGGGACCCGCACCTGTGCTGACGGTGATCGATCGACGCTCGGATGAATCCACAACAATGGTCGATCATATTCGGTTCGCATCTCATCGATACCGAGCATGCTGCCACTCCAGTTATTGCCCTGGAAGGAACCTGGCGTGATGCGGTTGATGCGATTGGCCGGTGTCCAGTGGCCTTCCTGGTCGGAACCCCAGGCGATGCCATCGGTATCGATGGCCAATCCGTTCGGTGCGCGAAAACCGGATGCGATGATCTTTGAACTGGAACCATCGGCAGCAACCTGGATCAGAGTTCCGTGCCGAGGATGGGCCGGCAGCTTGGCGTGACGTGCCGCTTTCAGATAAAAAATCGACCCGTCCGGCCCTTCTTGCAAGCCACCGGCTGGCTCATGGAAGTGCGGTGAGTTCATCGCATCGACATTGAATGCCAGGTAGTGATCGGTCTCCCCATCGTCATTGAGATCGACCAGTCGGGTGATCTGATCGCGTCCCAGCACCAAAATCTCTTCTTCACCTTTCTCGCCCCTGGTCAACAATCCGAGTGGTTGACTCAAACCGCTGGCGATCCGTTGCCAGGTCAATTTATCGAGTCGTCCATCGAGACCGTCGACTCGCCATACATCGCCATTCCATGTCGAGATGGCAGCAGCTGTACCCTCGTCCAGGAAGTCAAAATCTCCGAAGCGCATCCAGGATTGCCATGGGTTCTCATCGGGCCAGGTGATGCGATCCATTTCGAAGGGAAGCTTTTGCTTTGAAGGGTCAGTAGCCGACAACTCGGCAGAAAAATCAGCAAGACCTGATCGTGGCCCACGCCATTCCAGCAGCTCCCCGATACGATCTCGATCAGTAGCCTCAAATACGATGCTTCCTGCACTGGTTTCTTCAGGATCGGATTTTTTCTGCAAGACAAAACGAGCTGCTAGATCACCTCGAACACCATAGGCACGCACCACCGGTTCACCTGATTCAGTGGCCACCGCCTGGATCATCTGCTCATCGAGAAAGCCGGAGTAGATCCGGATGCCATCGATGTAGCCGCTGAACCACGGGTCTTCCGGGAAGTTCTCGGCGGTGAAGCCGATCTGCATGATGGTATCCTCGACCGCCCCGCTGGGCGGGAGATGCCCGTCGCCATCTTCTTCTCCATCGACATAAAGCACGACTCTGTTTTCCCGCGGATTCCAGGCGAAAGCGACATGATGCCAGCGCCCATCGGTAATCTCCCTCTCGCCGGAAACCACTCCGACCCAGCCGATATCGAAACACAGATGACCATCTCGGATGAAGAAGGTCTTGCCATCATGAATCCACGGACCTTCAGCATTGGTCTGAGAAAAGATGCTTCCATCCTTGGTGGTGTGAACCCACGCGGCAAAGGTCAGCTGGTCCGAGGTGAATTCAAAGTCGTCATGACGTGTCCAGATGGCTCTGGCGGTTCCATCGAAGTCGAGAGATCGACCTTTGATGCCTCGACGCCATGTTACGCCTTCGAGTTTTAGATCCTTTTCCCCATCCACGATGCTCTGCATCGCCTCTCCAGAGCTCTCATCACAATCCCAACCCGCCAGCAAGGTTGGTAGCTCACCGGGACCGGGCGTGACCACAAGGATGGAATCAAGGGTCGAAGCCGCTTTCGCGTCAGTCAGCTCTCCTTGTCGATCATGAATACTGGCATCCCCCCCCTCTTCAGCGGTCAGGGGCCAGTCATCTTCTTCATCTCCAGCACTTCTGGAAATCACCTCATGACCATCAGCGCCATCACCAACAGTATTGAGTTTTCCATCAAGCGACAATTTCTCCGACCATAGCGCTGCAGATCCCTGGTTCCATACCGAAAGCAAAGGTGAAGGGTCTCGGAAATAAACTCGATTGACGATGGCGCGAAAGGCATCGAGCTTGTCTCCGTCGAAACGAGCGATATGAATGTGAATCGGCGGTTGTTCTTGCTGTTCCGGTTTGACCTCGATCACGACTCGACCCTCATAGGTCGACACTCGAGTTCTCGGTCCACCACCGCGAACATCGATCGCCATCGCTGGCTTACCCCTTTGGAGCAGGATGAACTCGCTATCTGGCCCGGAAAACGATGGCGAGAGAAACATCCCTTTTTCGACCTCGAACAGGGAGATACGGAGGAACTGGTCGACTCCTACCAGTTGAATCGACCTCTTCCAGGCATCCACATCTTCACCACGAGTATGGGCAGCCCTTTCATAAACTCGTGTGCTGCCGATGGTGTAATGAAGCAGAACACCATCTCGATCTCGTTGCAGACCCCTCCAGCGACCGACCTCCTGAGGAAGAGGGCCGAAAGGAACGGGACGGGGA
Organism: Planctomycetota bacterium; assembly: GCA_036125855.1. Taxonomy (GTDB): domain Bacteria; phylum Planctomycetota; class UBA8108; order UBA1146; family UBA1146; genus UBA1146. Next base: position 3,329 of record JAYZTT010000002.1, on the reverse strand, counting down.
TCGGCAAAAGAACCCTTTGCGCCGATGGAAAATCCAGGTGCTGCCGGATTGGTCCAAACAGGATCGCCATCGATACGCGGCCAGGTTCCGTGGGGGCCATCGTAGACGATGCCTCGTAACTCGACGAAGTCACCCTTCCACGCTGCAGCCCACCGCAATTCTGCCGTGTCGAATAGCATCGCGTGTTCGCCAGCCTCATCGAGAGGAATGGCGATCCCCTTGCAGGCGATGTTGTCGGGAGTCACCTCAATTGCCGCAGAAAGAAATGGTCCGTAATCCATCGCCTGCCACGGTGCATCCTGTGCGGACGTGGCCAGGGAAGAGGCCAACAATACCAGTAGTATCGGCATCCGCCGGAGATCTTGTTTCAGTACAACGAATCGCATCGCAACCCCTACTCGAAAGTCCACCGATCCGAGAGAGGCTTCCATCGCCTCCGTGTCACGGACCTTGATTGAATAGTGATCACCTAACCGAACATCGATGCCACAATACCGGCAAACATCGCGCCGAAGATCCATAAGATGATCACTGCTGGGATCGACGCAATCGCCCACTTGATCATGAAGATCACCATCGAAAAGAATGGCATCGATATGTCGCGTACAACCACTTCACTTTCATGATCCATTATTCTGTCTCCCATCCGTAATGCAGATCAACTCTCTCAATGAAACTGGTGCTCTCAGCAGGTGCTCGCACCTATTCCAGGGCAAAATACCCCCCTCTGGGATATCTCTGTTCCGAGTCGGTTCATGCTAGCCGTAGTCAGAGATCATTCCGACCCGGAAAATTGCACAACCTGGGGAGAGAGTTCCTCGCTTCGGTAGCCCTGGGATGACCACTTCGGGTATTCTATGGGCAGTCGGGCAACAGCCCTGAAGGAGTAGCGGTGGAACATCGCATCGAAAAAGACACGATGGGTGAGATCGAGGTCCCTGCTGACCGTCTCTGGGGAGCACAAACCCAGCGATCATTACAGAATTTCTGTATCGGTCAGGAGCGAATGCGGCGACCGATGATCCGGGCGATGGGGCTCATCAAACAGGCCGCTGCTCAGGTCAACGCCGAACTGGGAGGTATTCCCGAGGAGATCGGGAGCGCCATCGAGAACGCTGCCGAAGAAGTGATCGCTGGAACTCTTGACGATCACTTCCCGCTGGTCGTGTATCAGACCGGCTCCGGAACTCAATCCAACATGAACTGCAACGAGGTGATCGCCAATCGGGCCAACCAGGTTCTCGGTCAACCACTCGGAAGTCAGAAGCCGGTGCATCCCAACGATCATGTCAATCACGCCCAGAGCACCAACGATTCATTTCCGAGCGCAATTCATGTCGCTTGCGCTAGCGAGTGTCACGACCGATTACTGCCGGCCATCGAGGCTTTGAAGAACTGCCTTGATGAAAAATCTTCTGCTTTCGCCGACGTCGTCAAGATCGGTCGAACTCATTTGCAAGATGCGACCCCGTTGACTCTCGGTCAGGAAATCTCCGGTTGGGCTGATCAGTTGAGAATCGCCTCTCAGCAGATTCAGGATGCGCTATCCCTGGTGTACGAACTTCCCATCGGAGGTACTGCGGTCGGTACCGGCCTCAACACCCGTCCGGGTTACGCCGAAAAGGTACCCGCAGCTATCGCCGCCAAAACGGGTATCCCGTTCGTACCGGCACCCAACAAGTTCGCACAGCTAGCAGGTAAGGAGGCGATCGTTGGCCTCTCCGGCGCCCTGAAAAGCCTCGCCACTGCGATGCACAAGATCGCCAATGACGTTCGCTGGCTCGCCAGCGGTCCCCGTTGCGGCATCGGTGAAATCACCATTCCAGCCAACGAACCGGGCTCATCGATCATGCCGGGGAAGATCAATCCCACCCAGTCGGAAGCATTGACGATGGCCTGCGCTCGAGTCATCGGCAATGACACCTCCATCGGCTTCAGTGGTGCTCTCGGGAATTTCGAACTGAATGTCTACATGCCTGTGATCGGTGATTGCATCCTGCAATCGATCGACCTGCTCGCCTCGGCCATCGATTCGTTCCGCAGTAACTGCGTCTCCGGGATCGAGCCTGTCCAGGAACGCATCGACGATCTCCTGCACCGCTCCCTGATGCTGGTGACCGCTCTCAATCCCCACATCGGTTACGACAAGGCCGCCGATGTGGCCAAGACCGCTCACGCCGAGGGCAAAACACTTCGCGAAGTGGCGATGGAAAAGGGCTACTGCAGTGGTGAGGAATTCGACAACTGGGTCGTTCCCTCACAGATGACCGGTCCTGCCGACTGACACCTCGAAGCGTGCCAGATCAAGTCCTCTCAGGCTCCATCAGGAGGAGTTCATGCGGATCTCCGGAGAACGAATCGCCACTGCTGGCGCCATCGCTCTGGTATCGGCACTCGGCATGATTCTGCTCGGTGGTTGTCGCGGACAGGTCCACGATTCGGAGCGCAATACCGCCATCGACTGGCCATCGAGGCCGCCCGCCGACTGTCCCTTCGAACCATCCGACCACATCACGGGGATCACCTTCACCGGAAGCCACCGCGAGTACGCACACGCTGACTGCTGGTTCCCGTCGTGGGCATCCGATGGAAACATGTACTCTCCCTTCTCCGATGGCACGGTAGAAACCTTGTTGCCGGACGGGAGCCGCGAACCACTGTGGACCCTGGGGCAGGAGGGTGCGGACGCAAACTGCGGCTATGGCAAGATCGTCGGCGACGATCCACTGGACCTCACGGTGATCGGGTTGGGCGCACTGCCCACACCCACCGGCCCCTACAACGCACGATATCCGTCGGGAAGTCTGGTACACGACGGCATCTGGTACTACGGGAGTCATCCGGAGGGCCCCGGCGGACTCGGCCCCCTCGTGGGTTTCAGGATCTCCCACGATTACGGCAAGACATGGACGGACGGGCCCAACGATCCGACGGCTCCTCTCTTTGCAGCCCCTTCACTCGATGGAGAGGGGAAGCCGACCGGGATACCTGTTCGGATTGGCGAGCCGTTCTTCGTCGACTTCGGCAGAAACATGGAGCACTCGCCCGATGGAAAGGCATATCTGATAGCGCATGGAGCGACTGTGCTGGAAACGGACCCCTTGGCTCGTCGTGCCCACTGGAACATGGGTGACGAGGCCTATCTTCTGCGTGTCACACCGAGCCCGGAGACGATCAACGATGCGAGCCAGTACGAGTTCTTTGCCGGACACGACGAGGACGGCCAACCGACCTGGACGGGTGAGCGTGCGCAGATGAAACCACTCATCGATTGGAGAGGTCGGGTCGGTCCCACCTCGATCACCTACAACCCGGTCCTGAAGCGGTAT
>JAYZTT010000001.1:0-286896 GCA_036125855.1 Planctomycetota bacterium | reverse complement strand
TCCGCTCAACGGCTTGACCGTGTCCGCGAATTTCTTCCCTGGATCTGACCCTGGTACCTATGAGTTCCAGAGCACCGAGACAGAAGCGTTTCTGACCACATCCTTCCTCGAGACCCAGCCCGCTCCGCCCCCATTCGCCGGGACTCTGGTCGATTTGTTGACCGCCTTTAGTATATTTCCGGACATCGATGGAGACGGGGATGGAACCAATGAATCCTACTCTGCCGTTTTCACCTTCGCCGGAATCACATGTCAGCTTTACCATTCCGCAGCGCAGTCCCCCCCAGAGGATTGTACCAATGGTGTAGATGACGATGGCGATACTCTTGTCGACTGCGATGATCCTGACTGTGCGGTCATCTGCAATCCGACTGGCATTCAGTTCCGTCGTGGTGATGTCAACAGCGATGGTGCAAGAAACATCGCGGATGCGATCTTCTTGCTAGGTTTCCTCTTCAGTGGTGGAGATGAGCCTTCATGCATGGATGCAGGAGATGTGAATGATGACGGTGCAGGTAACATCGCCGATGCGATCTATCTGCTCGGTTTCCTGTTCAGCGGGGGCCCCGATGCCCCGGCACCAGGTGACAACTGCGGGCTCGATACAACCGACACCGATCCGCTCGATTGCGCGGTCCCAACCGGTGGTTGCTAGTTCCTCTGCGACCTCGCAGTAAAGTTTGATTTTGACTCCCTGCCAGGAACTTCGGTTCCTGGCAGGGATTTTTTCATGCCGAGAATTCATCTGGTCAGGCTTGCTGTCGAGGGGGGAGCGACGGAAGATTACTCCTGTCTCCCGGCCGAGAGGATCCTCACTTGAGTCGCACCGAAGGAATCGACACTGCTCCTCTGCTGGCAGCCGGGGTTCGTCAGCAGATCGCCGATGAGATCGAGAAAGCCGGACAGAATGAGGTCTTCTTTCTGGGGCGCATCGATGAGCTAGGCCAGGTTACCGAGGTGATGGTGGTGGCTCGCGGTTCTGGCTCCGCCGTACCGGTTTTTCTGTCGCGCGCCGATGAAGGATTCCAGGTTCTGATTCATAATCATCCGGGGGGCGATCTCACTCCCAGTCCAGCTGATCTTTCGATCGCTGCCGAGGCGGGTGCCCGACGCCTCGGTTTTTTCATCGTCAATAATGATGGCACTCGAGTGAACCGGGTGGTGGAGCCGTTTCCCGAGGTGGAAGAATCTCCGGTAGAGGAAGGCGAGATCGAGCAGATCTTCTGTTCCGGTGGAGTGTTCTCAAGCTCTTTCCCCGACTACGAAGAGCGGTCGGGTCAGATCGAGATGTCAAAGTCGGTGGCTCGAGCGTTGAACGACGGAGATGTGGCAGCGCTGGAAGCAGGCACCGGTGTTGGAAAATCTTATGCCTATCTGGTTCCGGCCATCCTCTGGGCGGTGAAGAACAGAGGCCGGGTGGTGGTGTCAACTGCGACGATTCCCCTGGGAGAGCAACTGGTTCACCGAGATCTTCCAGCATTGCAAAGAGTACTCGGGATCGATTTTCGGTACGCCTTGATCCAGGGTCGGGGTAACTACGCCTGTCGTAGAAAAACCGAGCAAGTCGAATCGGAGCCGGAGATCTTTGCCGAAGATGATGAACGGGAGCGTATCGTTTCCGAAGTGATCGAACGATTGCAACAAGCAAAGAATGGAACACGCCAGGAAATGCCGGGGAAATTGCCGGATGATGTTTGGTCTGATTTTCAGTCGACCTCTGATCAGTCGCTCAAAGCACGTTGCCCCCATTATCGTAGCTGCTTCTATTACGAAGCGCGTCGCAAGTCATTTGGCGCTCACATCGTCGTCGTCAACCATCATCTGCTGTTTGCCGATCTCAAACTGCGCCGTTCCAGTGGCGATTTTGATAGTGACCTGGTGATCCCCGGGTATCAGCGAGTCATCTTCGATGAGGCGCACCATCTGGAGGATGTGGCCTGTCACCACCTGGGTGCTGAAGTGTCCCGGCGAGGTCTTCTTCAGGTTCTTGGGCGGCTGGTTTCACCGCGCAAGAAAAACAAGAAGCAACGAGGTCGTATTCCGTGGCTGAGAGCGCATCTGGGACGGCATCAGCAGGGGGAAGCCCATGAGCTTCTTTCGATGGAAGTGATGCCGCGCGTGCTGGCAGTTCGACAGCAGATCGAAGCGGCTCTGGAACGGCTGGAAGCCAGAATTCAAGACGCTGCTCAGCTGCTGGGAGATCAAGAATTGCGTCAAGGGTCGTTGATGACTCGCCTCGGAGATCAGGAGGGGATGTTGCCGATGACGGTCGTTTCGCCGCCGTTGGTCGATGCGAGAGATAGTCTCGATGATCTGAGAGGTTTGCTCCAGCGATGTGCTGAGTTGCTGGAGGATCATCCCTTCAATCCGGAGGTCGAATTTCAGGCGGCGGTGGCAGAAATACGATCAGCAGTGAGATCGGTGGTAGAGCAGATTTCTTCCATCGATTTTGTTCTCGGTGCCGCTGGCGGAATCCAGCCCTGGATCGAGATGAACTCGCAACCGCAGAAACAGATCGTCGTCAGGGCAGCTCCACTTCGCGTCGATGAACTGCTGTCTGAGCACCTGTATCGGCCGGTCGCAACAGTGATCCAGACCAGCGCCACATTGCGGGTCGGGGATTCGTGGAGTTTTCTTTCTGATCGGCTCGGTTGGGAACAGGTGGAGCGGGGCCGGTTGCGCCAGGAGGACTTTTCATCGCCGTTCGATTGGCAACGACAGGTGTTACTGGGGCTACCAAACGATGTCCCCGAACCGGATCGGAATGGCTACGAGCAGGCGATCGCCGAGATGATTGTTGATTCTGCCCGGGTCGCCAGCGGTAGAACATTTGCGCTCTTCACTTCACACCGGTTTTTGAAACGGGTCGCACAACGGGTGAGAGGAAGCCTGCAAGCACTGGGGATGCCATTGCTCGTGCAAGGTGAAGAGCCACGAAGTGAACTGTTGCGCAAGTTTGTTGAATCGGGCCGGGCGGTGTTACTGGGCAATCAATCCTACTGGGAAGGGATCGACGTCCCAGGAGGAGCGCTATCCTGCGTGATTATTACCAGGTTGCCCTTCAAGATTCCCAATCACCCGCTGGAGCAGGGACGTGCGGAAGAACTGGAATCACGAGGCAAGAGTCCCTTTGCTCACATGGCCCTGCCGCGAGCAGTCCTCGGATTGCGCCAGGGGTTTGGTCGGTTGATTCGTACCGTCGATGATCGAGGAGTGGTGGTGATCGCCGATACGCGAATTGTCCGTCGTCCCTACGGCAAACGATTCATCGCCAGCCTTCCCGACTGCCGGCGTCTGGAAGCTCCATGGGACGAAGTTCGAACCGCGCTGGAAGCGTTCTTTGCCGAGGCTGATGTAGAGGAGTCTATTCAATGAAAGTTCGCGGTGTCGTCATCGCTGCAGGAGAATCGAGTCGCTTTGGCACTGCCAAGGCTTTACTTCAGTTGCGAGAGCGTACCGTTCTGGAAAGAGTGACTTCGGCCCTGGCAGGCGGAGGATGTGATGAGTTGTTGGTTGTCTGCGGCGGAAGTTACCGACAGGTGATCGAACAAGAAGCCCAGCGCCTCGGTATTCGTTCGATTGTCAATGAGGATCCAGGCGATGGGCCTGTCAGTAGCGTTCGGGTCGCGATTCAATCTTCCGGGGAGTGGGATGCGATACTGGTTCAGCCCGTCGATGTGGTGGGAGTTCAGGCCAGGGACGTATCCGATCTGATCGGTGCCTTTCGCGAAACCAGTTCGGACTTCGATGCGTGGATTATTTCGCATCAGATGAGGAGAGGTCATCCACTTCTGTTGACTCGTGATATTGCGATGAGGCTATTAGAAATTGAGAGCCCACCGCATCTCAGAGCACTACTGGCATCTAACGATGTGAGAATTCAGCACATCGTGAGCGAAAACTCATTGGTTCTGGAGGATGTAGACGATCCCGCTGATTGGCAAAGGATCGCGCCTTTGCTCAACAACTGATCAAGATTTCGAGATATTGGTCCGGACCCAATCAAGCAGCGCGATCCAGGTGTCGGGGCGGACACCCTTTTCTTCGAGAACCCTGAAATTTTCTGCTGCGACATCTTCAAGCCCGCGATAAATCGACAGAATACCGAGAGGCAACAGATATTCTTGACTCGTGCGTCCATGTCTTTCGGCAACTTGATCGAACAGGAATGAATCGGTGAGTTCGCTGATCTTGAGAGGTACAACGGCTCTTTCATCACTCAGACGGACCCAGATCCGCTCTTCATCGATGCGATCAACCACTCCCTTATCCTTGCGATTACGTGTGCTGGTGCCGAGAGGTATTCGTTCGAAGATCACTTCCTTGCCGTCTTCGCCTTTTTCTCGTAGTTCCTGGAGCGCTTCCTTTATGAACTTGTCGAGCAACTGGAAGGCTGTGAGGTCGGTCTCGATACGATTCTTGATCTGATCCACGATCAACTCGGCATCGAGGGTAACTGAAACGCTGATCATACCCTTGAAGTCGCGAGCCATGGCCAGCTCACGATATTTCGGCCAGATTTCTTTGTATTTGCGAAGCTCTTCAGTATTTCTGCGTTTCGCTTCTGCTCTGGCAAGTTCGTTACGTTGCGTGATGATCTCTTCCCTGACACCTTTCAGTTCGCGGACGGTGTCAGGATCGGCGTATTCTTCGATTTGATCGATCAGGGTGATCGCTTCGGCATATTCCCTTTTGCTTCGCAAGAAATCGATCTTTTGACGATCCTGAAGGAACCGGGAATCGATCTCCTCTTCCCATACGGCGAGCAATTTATTGATCTCGGTATTGAGCTCTTGATCCCGACGAGCTGATCTTGGTCGTTCATCCAGCAATTTTACAGCAGCCCACAATTTTCCGGAAGTAGCGAGGGCGCGCGCCTCTTCCAGAACTGCACGACCATCGGCTTGTTTCATCTGAACGATATCCCCCTTGACGCGGTCGAGCGCAATCGTCATCTGTTCCGAAGCCTTGGTTCTTCCGAAGTTCAGGAGTGCTTTTTCGAGCAAGCGGATTTGAAACTCGTGATCCTGGGCCATCGTTGAGTTGAGGGATGTTTGTGCCGATTCTTCATGCCTTTGCCAGTCCTCCGCTGCTTCTGCCATTCGCTTCTCAATTTTCATCCGACCAATTTCCGACTTCTGCTGGGCAAGAAGATCTTCGAAGTTCGGTGTTCCTTCATTTGCCTTGGAGAACGCCGATAGGATCAAGAGACCAGAAATGGCGACCCCGACTCCGGCACCGATCTTGGTCATCAGGGTGTTACGGCTCTGGAGAGAGGCCTTGGATGCACCTCCGATGACCCGCTTTCGTGATGTGGCGGAGTGCAAGTGAGTTTTCGACCGGGTTCTGCGCAGTGCGGTCACGGATTCTTGTTGGTTACCGTTTGCTACTTGATCGAGAGCAAGGAGTAGTTGTTCGGTGTTGGCATACCGTTGTCCAGGCTCCTTGGATAGCAACTTTTCGACGATGGTATTGAGTGGCGATTCCTTGCCCGAAATGGTGACGACAGGGACCACTTCCTCCTGGATGTGTTTTTTCAGGATCTCCTTGTTGGTTTTACCCTGGAATGGAGGTCGACCTGTCAGGCAGTGATAGAGTGTTGCCCCGAGAGAATACAGGTCACTACGGACGTCCAGAGCTTCGCCCTGAGCTTGTTCCGGCGAGATGTAGTGGGGTGTTCCCTGTCTCTTTTCTGCAGTATCGAGTTCCATCGCTTCTTCTTCGGCCAGTGCGAGTCCGAGATCGGTGATCTTGGGAACACCATCTTCTGAAATCAGGATGTTGCCAGGTTTCAGATCGCGATGAAGAAGTCCTGATCCGTGTGCGTGTGCTAATCCTTGACTGAGACAGAGTGCTAACTCGGCGACTTCCCGGTCGGAGAGTGCACCTCTGCGAGCCAGTTTCTGCTGGAGAGTTTCTCCTTCGACCAGCTCCATGGCGAACCAGCAGTTGCCATTTGAAATTCCAGCATCGAGCGCATGGACGATGTGAGGATGGTTAAGCAGTGCGACGTTTCGTGCCTCTGCGATCAGTTCATCAGATTCGGTTTTTGACGAAATGGCTGTCGAAAAAACCTTGAGAGCAACGATCTTTCCGAGAGATTCCTGGCGAGCTTTCCACACCGTGCTGGTAGCACCTCGTCCGATAGCCGACAAGATTTCGAATCCCGGGATACCTTCCGGGGGAACCGAGGATTCGATGCTGCTGAGAAGTCTGTGTGACTGTTGCTCGGTCATCATACCCGCAGCGACCACTGCAGCAGCGGCGCTGTCAGATTCGCCGAGAGACTCCACGATCTGCTTCACTTCAGCTTCTTCGAGCAGCCCCTTTTTGTGGGCGGCTCTCAGAAATAACTGGTCGATCTTCTTCATTTGAGGCTCTCTCGATGGGGGCTTCTTTCCCTGGGGCCACACTCCTGGATGAGAAGGTTTTCAGCAGCAAGAGTCAACATGGACCGAACCGAGTTCAGCAGATAAGATCCACGCCGAACCCGGGAAAGAGTATGGAATGTACCTCACCCTGATTTTGAGCAGTTTATTGTGTTTCGCTCCTACCGGGAATTCTTCAGGTTGGGAGCCTCATCTCGATGCTGAGATCGTTCTCGATCCCTCATCGGGAGCGATCTCGTGGAGTGCCACCCTGTCCAGAGACGGGCTGTCCCTGCCACATTTCGATTTTCCTCTCCATTCCAGTTTGACCCCTGAACTCGAATCGGGCGGATCCTTGACGCAGATTCGAGATGCTGCACCGGCTGAATCGGGAGCGACGCTCGATCCACAGCGTCCGGTGCCGCGCAGGTGGTGGCGAGTGGAGTTCAAGGAGGATGATCCTGAAACCAATCCAGTGATGATCAGTGCATCAGGTGTCATCCAGGAAAAGTTGACGAAGGTCGGATCAGGAGCGGGAAGATCCTTTTCAGCGACGCCGGGCACCATCGAAGAACAAGGGGTGTTTCTCGGGGGAGCAACGTCGTGGTTGCCTCATCCCGAGCAGGTCAGGTTGTCTTTCTCTCTGAAGGTAAGCCTTCCGGAAGGATGGACAGCTGTGAGCCAGGGCACGAGAGAAGTGATCCCGAGTGAATCGGGTCGCAGCATCGTTCGTTGGCACAGTGAGAAGGGCAAACCCCAGGAAGAAATTTTCCTCATCGCAGCGCGTTTTCACGAATACCAGAAAGTGACTTCTCAGGTCGAAGCTCAGGTATTTTTACGAGACGATGAGCCCAATCTGGCTGCCAAATACCTCGAAGCGACGATTCAGTACGTTGAGATGTATTCGAATCTGATCGGTCCCTATCCCTACTCCAAGTTCGCACTGATCGAAAACTTCTGGGAGAGTGGCTATGGCATGCCTTCTTTTACCTTGCTTGGCCCCCAGGTGATCAGGCTACCCTTTATCCTCAGGTCGTCCTATCCACACGAAGTTCTCCATAACTGGTGGGGGAATTCGGTGTATGTCGATTATCAGAGTGGCAACTGGTGTGAAGGTCTCACCGCTTATCTTGCTGATCACCTGATGAAAGAGGGTGAGGGGCGTGGCGCGGAGTATCGACGAGACGTTTTGAAAAAGTTTGGTTCCTACGTCCAGGATGGCCTCGATTTTCCCTTGAGTGATTTTCGTAGTCGCCACTCGGGTGCTACTGAAGCGGTTGGTTACGGAAAGTGCCTGATGTTATGGCATATGATTCGACTTGAAGTTGGGGAAGAAGCCTTCAAGAGAGGTCTTCAACAGTTCTACTCATCTTTTTCTTTTCAGAGTGCGTCCTTCAAGGACATTGCCGAATCGATAGGAGAGGCTGCCGGGATTGATCTCGTCAACTGGATGAAATCCTGGACCGAGAGGACGGGAGCACCGGAGTTTCGCCTGAAAGTGGAAGCGGAACAGGAGCAGTCGCGAATCGTCATCGAGCAAGTTCAGGTGCAGGAGCCGTATCGAGTTCGGGTACCAGTTTATTATCAACTGACGACTTCCTCCTGGTGGACGCAAGAAATTCTGGAGTTCGCTCCCGGAGACGATGGAGCAATTCCTCGACAGAAATCTTTTGAGGTGGCGGGTTCACTGGCTGCGGTGAGGGTTGATCCGTTTTTCGATGTGTTTCGTCGGCTCGATCGATCAGAAACGCCTCCGACCATCGGAGATATCTTTGGCGCTTCAACACAGCTGATCATATTGCCTTCTCTGAGTCCGCGACTCGATGCCTGGCGGGCATTGGCGGATTCCTGGGCTGCCGATGGAGATGTCCGCGTCGTCCTGGATACGGAACTGAAAGAAATCCCCAAAAATCGGGCGGTGTGGATTCTCGGGGATTCGACGCTCGGTGTGGCGGGTGAGCGATTGCGTGGCACACTTCTTCGTAATGGGTCGCTCCTGAGGAAGTTCGAGCTCTCCCATGCGACCTGGAAAATTCCGACGATGAAGCCTCTTAATACTGAGTCTGCTCTGTCTCAATTTGATCACTCCGGGATTCAAGTGGAGCGACATCCCGATGATGAAAATCTGACGATTGGTCTGGTTCGTTGTTATCGGGAGGCGGCGATTCCAGGGCTGGCGCGAAAACTTCCTCACTATGGCAAGTATTCCTATCTGCTATTTGAAGGCGATGAGCCAACCAACATGGCGAAGGGAGAATGGGCGGCCGGCACTTCTCCTCTTGCTTGGACAGCAGAAGGAGTTTCAGTCGAGGAGATCACAGATGCGCGGGAACCTCTCGCGCGACCAGGACCGGTTCTTGATGGTGAACGATTGATTTCCGATGTGCGCTGGCTCGCCGATCCACAGCTAGAGGGTCGCGAGAATGGTTCGGTCGGTCTTGAGCAAGCGACCCAGTGGGTAGCAGATCGGTTTGCAGAGATCGGTTTGCAGCCGGCCGCTCCCGATGGAACCTACTTCGATTCCTGGACCGAGACTGCAGAGATCGAAGGGGAGACCAAGACTGTTCCCTTGCGCAACGTCATCGGCATGATTCCCGGTACCGATAGTTCCTTGTCGGAGCAATCGGTGGTGGTGTTGGCACATGTCGATCATCTCGGACGCGGTTGGCCCGATGTTCGTGAAGGCTATCAGGGTCAGATTCACCCGGGAGCCGATGACAACGCTTCTGGTGTTGCGGTTCTTCTGGAAGCTGCGCGAGTGATCGCCGCTACTCATCGTCCTGCTCGGACCCTCATCTTCACCACCACCAGTGCGGAAGAATGGGGGTTGCGAGGTGCTCGTCGCTACATCCAATCGATGGAGAAGTGGCCGGCGGCAAAGGCGATGGCCGCAATCAGTATCGATGCGGTGGGCCGTCTTTCTGAAGGAGAGTTACTGGCACTGGGAACCGGTACCGCGACGGAGTGGGTCCACATCGCCCGCGGCATCGGGTTCACCACGGCGGTTCTTTCAACGGCGGTCAGGGATGATCCTGGTGGCTCTGACCAGGTGCCATTCCACGAAATCGGTGTTCCCGGTATCCAACTCACCACCGGTGCGCACCAGGATTACCATCGCCCGAGTGATACCGCTGATAAGATTGATGTCGATGGACTGATTTCGGTGGCGACCTGGTTGCGAGAAGCACTGCTCTATCTGTCAGAGCGTGCCGATCCATTGACCTCCACCCTTGCCGTGGGACAGCAGCAGGATACTGATCGTGCTCAGCCTCAGCAGGGACGGAGAGTGTTGCTCGGCACGGTGCCCGATTTTACCGATGCCGGTCCCGGAGTGAGGATCGACGATGTGGTCGCGGATTCTCCGGCGGCGCGTGCCGGTCTACGTGCCGGTGATCGACTGATCGCCATCGACGACGATCAGATCAGTGATTTGCGTGGTTATGCACAGCTATTGCGAGATCTGGAACCGGGGGTCGAGGTGACTGTGAAATTCGAGCGTGACGGGGAGGCGATCAGCGTTCTCGTGAAATTAGTGGCCCGTTGATCTCTCAGAAAACTCGAGTCGATTACAGTTCGCTGTTTCCGACTCCGAAGTAGCTTGCATCTGGATGATGGAAAACCAGCGCCGAGACACTGGCTTCAGGATCCATCATGAAGCCATCGGTGAGTTCAACTCCCAGATGTTCTTGAGGTTGTAAGAGACGCCAGATCACTTCCTGGTGGGAGAGGTCGGGGCAGGCAGGGTAGCCGAAGGAATATCTCTTACCACGGTACTGAGCTCTGAACATGTCCATCCTGGTCATCGAGTCCGGATCTGGATGTCCCCATCCTGCGCGAATCGTTCGATGGATTCTCTCTGCCAGGCCTTCCGCCATTTCAACAGCCAGAGCCTGGATGGCGTGAGCCTTCAGATACTCTCCATCTCGCATCCAGGCCTGTGATTGTTCACGTACCTTGGAGCCGGCAGTTGTGACCAGGATCGCCAGATTATCAATCGGGTGGCCAGCGGCATCGGGGGCGAGGATGTAGTCAGAGATGGATCGGTGTGGGGGCTTCTGTTGTCGCGGGAACAGGACCTTCTCAATCGGTTCGAGCGTATCGGGATCATGGATAAAAATCTGGCCTGACAGGCAACTTGCGGGGAAGTGTTGCCACATCGCCTTTGGAACCAGGAGATCTCTTTGCTGCACTTCATCGAGAAGTTCCAGCATCATTTTCTGAAGCTGGAGGGCCTTTTCATCCCCGGAAGCGATTTTCTTGTCGAAATTGCCACGGAGTCCCATGTGCCTGCCATAAAGCATCTGCGGATTGATGAGTGGGAAGATCTCTTGAGGGGGAATCTGAGTTTCTATGTGGAGTTCCAGATCGGGAGCGGGCGAGGCCACATCGAGAATTGAAATTTCGGGTGAACGGTCTGGCAGGGTGATCTGTGCAACGGCTGCTCTGCTGCTGCCAGATCCACCAAGGATGATTCGCTCTTGATTGCGTCGATTACTTTCAATGAATTCAGAGCGACGTTCCTTGTCGAGTAATTCATTAACGATACTGAGACCATTCATCGCATCTTTGGCATAGATCACCGGAGAATCGGTGACTTTCTGAATCTTCATCGCTGCGAATTTTTCCGACAATGCCGCTCCTCCGACCAGGATTGGCAATTCGATGGCGGCAGATTGAAAGTCTTCAGCGGTTGTGACCATCTGCTGGGCAGATTTCACCAGCAGCCCCGACAGGCCGATGACATCGGGGCCATGCTCCTGGATGGCCTGGATCAGCTGTGCGGGGGGCACCTTGATTCCCAGATCGATCACCTCGTAGCCATTGTTGGAGAGGATGATCTGTACAAGATTTTTTCCGATGTCGTGGACATCTCCTTTTACGGTCGCCAGCAGAATCTTGCCTCGAGAGCTTGATTCCGTCTTCTCCATGTGTGGTTCCAGGTAGGACACTGCTGCCTTCATCGCTTCAGCACTTTGTAGAACCTCTGCCACGATCAACTCGTTATTGTTGAATAGTCGACCGACTTCTGACATCCCCGCCATCAGCGGTTCGTTGATGATCTGCAGTGGGGTCTCATAGATTTCCAGTGCTTGCTCGAGCGCATCCTCGAGACCTTCCTTGGTTCCCTCAACGATGTTGCGGGCGAGTCGGTCCGGGATGGGCAGCTCAAGTAGCGGTGAAGTGCCTTCCAGGGCAACCTTTCGGCCACGGAAGTGCTCGGTGAATGTAGCGATCGGGTCTGCTGTCCTCTGCCAGATGAGATCTTCACAGAGGTTTCGTTCCACTTCCGAGATGCTGGCATAGCGCTGCATTCGTTCCGAATTGACGATCGCCATCGAGAGCCCGGCCTGGACGCAGTGGTAGAGAAATACCGAGTTCAATACCTCGCGACCTGCCGGTGGTAATCCGAAAGAGACATTACTGATTCCCAGCGTTGTATTACTGCGGGGAAATCTCTCCTGGATCACCTTGACGCCTTCAATGGTGGCTGCCGCAGAAGCTGTGTATTTCTGATCTCCGGTTCCAACTGGAAAGACCAGCGGATCAAAGATGATGTCCGTTTCGGGGATCGAGTATTTCTCTGTCAGAAGTCGATGGCATCTCTCGGCGATTTCCAGTTTTCGCTCGACGGTGACAGCCATTCCATCTTCCGGATCTTCATCGATGCATCCGACCACGAGAGCTGCACCAAATCTTCTTGCAAGTGGTACGATTGCCTCGAATCGTTCTTCCCCATCCTCCAGATTGATGGAATTGATTATCGATTTCCCCTGACAAAGTTTCAGGGCTTCTTCGATCACCTGATGATCAGTGGAATCGATCATCAGTGGATTCTTGACCATTCGTGTTAGCAGTGGAAGAAACTGAAGCATGTCGTCAAGTTCTTCACGGTCCGGGTCTGCCATGCAAACGTCGATGACATGAGCACCACCCCGTGATTGTTTTCTTCCGATTTCGGCAGCTTTCTCGAACTCCTCCCTGGCGATTAATTTCTTGAAGCGACGGCTTCCGATGACATTGGTGCGTTCTCCGACAACCAGTGGAGTCGTGTCTTCATTGATTTCAACGGTCTCGATTCCCGATACCAGGGACCGGGGTTCTTTAGACCAGGATCTGGGAGAGAACTCGCGGGCCAGATCGGTCATCGCCTTGATGTGCGCCGGAGTCGTGCCACAACAGCCCCCGATGATGTTAACCCAGTTCTGTTCAAGGAACGGTCGAAGGTGCTGGGATAGTATCT
This sequence comes from Planctomycetota bacterium, assembly GCA_036125855.1. Taxonomy (GTDB): domain Bacteria; phylum Planctomycetota; class UBA8108; order UBA1146; family UBA1146; genus UBA1146. The sequence goes on along the minus strand of JAYZTT010000001.1, from coordinate 274,287 downwards.
CGGCAGTTTCCTCGTAGTCGCCATCCGAATCGGGTAGGCCTGCATTGGGATAAACGGAAACAGGAAAGGCGGAGATACTGGCCAGAGTTCGAAGATGATCGGTCATGAATCGAGGTCCGGTGGCACAATTCATACCGATGAAGAGAGGCTGGAAGTGTTCGACGCTGGTGTAAAAGGCCTCGATCGACTGGCCCGCCAGCATCGTACCCATCGGCTCGATGGTGCATGAGATGGCTACCGGGCGAGAAAATCCGACATCGTTGGCTGCTTCCTCGATGCCATGCATTGCTGCCTTCAGGTTCAAGGTGTCCTGAACGGTTTCAAGCAGTAATACATCGACTCCTCCAAGTAGCAGTCCGCGAGTCTGGACACGAAAATGCTCAAGTAATTCATCGAAAGTAATTCCGCCGGTGACTGAGAGCGTTTTTGTTGTTGGGCCCATCGATCCGAGAACCCATCTGGATTCTTCCGGGCTAGCAAATTGATCAGCAGCATTCCTTGCCAGTTGAGAGGCAACGGTGTTGATCTGTTCTGTTTTTGATCCCAGTCCATATTCATCGAGTACCAGCGGAGTGGCTCCAAAGGTGTTGGTTTCAATGCAATCGGCTCCGGATTCCAGGTATTCCTGGTGGATGGACTCAACAACATCGGGGCGAGTGAGTACGAGATTCTCATTACACCCGGCCAGTTCTTCTCCCCCGAAATCGTCAGCGGTCAGATTCTTCGACTGAAGGGCGGTGCCCGTGGCTCCATCGATGATCAAGATTCGTTTTCTCAGCTGGGTGAGAAAACGATCTCGGATGTCATCTTCTGTGAAGTCTGAAGGGTTTGCGGGCATTCCCGGTTCTTTCCATCCTAGAAGCAGTTACTCCAAGTATATTTCTAGTTAGTGGTCGGGGATAGCGTAACGAGAGGCTCGCTCGTCACTTCCTGGGATCTGGTGGAGTGTTCTGGATTTGCTCGATGGCCTGCCGGAGAAGTGATTGGATTTCGGCAAGATCTTGCATTGCCTGCTCCAGTTCTTGCTGTTGAGTGGCCATCTCGATCCGTTCTTGCTGGGCAGATTCCAGCCGATCCTCAAGGGTAGAGATGCGATCATTCAGGGCCTGCTGATCGATTGCCGAATCCGACAGGGTCTTACTCAATTTTTCGACCTCAGCAGTCAATCGTTCTCTTTTTTGTTGAGATTTTCCAGCTTCGTCTTCCAGCTTTTGCTCAAGATCTACCAGTTCTGTTTTGACTCCTTCGAGATTGTTTTTCACCGATACGACTTCTGTATCGAGACGTTTGACCTCGATATCCAGTTGCTCAACTCCGACCCTGATTTCGGCCTGGGTTCTTGAGAGTTGATCGATTTGTTTTTGCTGATAGTTGTCTGAAAACAGGAATAGAGCTGATAACCCCAGGACGATGACCAGAGACAGGACTCCTATACCCTTCATGGGATACTTCTCCATGCTATTCGCATTGGCGGTGGGGGTGGGATTCGAACCCACGAGGGCTGTTACACCCTGCCGGTTTTCAAAACCGGTGCATTAGACCACTCTGCCACCCCACCAGCGTTGAGCGATTTCTTGCGAAGGAGCTAGAGTACTACATTCATTTCTTTTCGTCACTGGGCTCGGCAGGTCCGCGCAATACCTGGTCCCGTTTCAATCTCTCCAGACGTTTCTCCCGCAGTCCCTGGGCCAGATCTCGAAGATCCTCGGGATGGTCGTGTTCATCGAGTACCTCGATACCCAGAATTGTTTCAAATAGGTCTTCGGTGGTGACCAGGCCGCAGGTGCCACCATGCTCATCGGCCACCATCGCGATCGGGTCCTGACCGCTGGTCAGGTCCGAGAGAGCCTGTCGGAGAGTGGCCACCTCGGGTACGAAGCGGATCTCGCGGCGGTAGTTGATCAAAGTGGTGGTTTCCGCGGCTCCCTCGATATGTGCCAGTAGAACTTCTCTGAGCAGTATGTATCCGGTTACTTCGTCTCGCGTGGCGCCATGAATCGGGATCCGGCTGGGAAGCTGTCCACGGCGGATTTCCGCCAGAACATCGCCGATGGTTGCCTCTTGCCACAGATCTCTGATGACCGTTCGGGGAGTCATCACATCTCCCACGTGGATTTCATCGAGACGCAAGATGTTGCCATACAGAGCCTGTTCGTGTCGAGCCAGGGTCCCATCCGAGCCGGCAAGACTGATCATCGCTTCCACTTCGCCCCTCGATACATTTTCAGAGGATTTGCTCCGGAACAGCTTGGTGAACCACAAGGTGAAGAGCAGAAATGGCTGCATCAGCCTTGTCAGGAGTTTCAGGGATACCCCGACAAACCCTGATAGTTTTCGAGAGTGGGAAGTCCCGAGTGTTTTTGGGATGATTTCCGAGAGGGTCAGGACCAGGAAGGTGAACAGAGCGGAGAAGATTCCCACAGCAGCGCGAAAATCTTCGAATTCTCTGGCAACCAGGTATCCAGAAATGGAGGCACCAAGGGTGTGGGAAATGGTGTTGAGCACCAGAATGGCACCGATCGCTTCATCGATGCGAGTTTGTTTCATCTCCAGAAGCCATCGAATGCCCCGTCCCTGATTTCTACGTTCTTCCAGACTCGCCACCGAGACCGACAGAAGAACGGCTTCGAGGAGTGAGCACAGGAAGGAAATGAGCAGGGTCAGTGCCACGACAGTGATGAGCAGGTTCACAGGCTTCCATCTAGGTGGGGATAACCACCTGGCTCCAGCATAACCAAATCATTGTCACCAGCGATCCAATCGGAGAGATTCCTGGCCTGACCCGGGCGATGATTATCGGAATCTAGCATACACTTTACACTTTACACTTTATAAAGCATGTGTCACTCTCTGGCAGGGGATGTTCGGTATTCGGGCCCCTGTTGATGGTGAAGACGGTCGTGGAAAGCCCCTTGGCCATCGATGGGGATCCGGTACCGGGGCATTTCCCCGGGAAACGATCACTGAAGGGACGGATGGATCAGGTCGATCTGGCGAAACAGACATCACCGATGGGGACAGCAATGTCCTCTTCGAATGTGAGAGAAATTGAACCGATGGAAGTCTAGCCCCGTGATCCGGGGCCGGAAGGGGAATGATGGACAATCAGGAGAGAAATCGCGTTGGGGATGGGAATGGTCCGGTAGGGGCAACTTTGGACTTCAAAAATTTCTGGGACAATCTTGGCTCTGGTGGTCGAACGATTGCAGGAATCTTGATCGTGTTCTTTGTCATGATCTTCTTCCTGAACAATGCGGAATCGACCTGGGTTGATGTCCCTTTCTCTGAAGGCGAATCCGAGAACAAGTACCAGTTTGTAGAGACGCTCAGGAATGGACAGGTCGAGTTCCGCTTTACTCCGCAGGGCCAGATCCAGGTTTCTCAGAAAAACATCGGAAAAGTCCTCTCGATGATGCAAGGGGTTCCTCGCATCGGAGTGAGAGAGGATCCATTTAGCTGGGTTCGTCAGTCGGATTCTCTGCTGGGGAATACGCGCCAAAGAGAGCAGCGGTGGGAGCGATCTCAGATCCAGAAGCTGGAAGAAGACCTTGCTCGTCTCGATGGAATTGTATCTGTGAGTGTGACTCCGAGTAGCGCCGTTGCAAATACACCTATAGGCGCCAGTCGAAAAATCAACGGAGTGAGTGTCCAGATCAGACTGGAGGAGGGAATCTTCCAGGAGGGGATCAGTCAGGAAGTGGCCAGGGCCATTGGACTTCATGTTTCCGGGGCATATGCGGTTTCTCTCGATAAGATCATTCTGACCGATACTTTCGGCCATCACTATGATCTTGTGAATCCGAAACTGACTGATGGAGATGTCGTAGGTAAGAAGAAGATTGTAGAGAATTACGTTACAGATTATCTCGATGCGATCTTCCCCACTGACATGTTCAGGGTCAATGTCGCAGTGAGATTGCAAACGCCTGTTGAAGATAATGGTTTCATCGACAATCGATTCCCGGTTGTCCGGGGAATTCATGACATTCAGGAACAGGTTGCGAACCTTACCACCACTTCGTCGCAGTTCGCCGACACTGTAGTTGCCAGGGCGACCTCCCAGCAGATTCCGGTTTACTCCGATTCAGATCCGAACCTGAGTGAAGTCAATGAAGTTTCTGTAACGGTAATGCTCGATCGCGAGAAAGCCTTTTCCATCGTGACGAGTCGATTTGCCGGCACCGAAAATCAGTCAGGTTTCAACACGGCAAACCGTGCTGGTTACAGAGAGACCCCGGAAGCGGTGCAGGCACTTCGAGGTTTCACATCCGAAGTCGCCGAGGGGATCGAGTCCTATCTGAAGGTGCATCTGGGGACAGCAACCGTTGTCGAGGCGCGAGTCTTTCCGGTCAGATTTGGCGGGGTTGCCACCGTATCCAACGGAGCCGTGCCATTCGGTTCTTTTTCAGGTGCTGGCAACAACAACTTTTCCTTCCTGATTTTTGTGCTCTGCGGAATCGTATCGATCTTTGTGATGCTACGTGACGGGCCCACGGACATTTCACGCCAGGCTTCCATCGAGGGCTTCAGAACTGCCAGTACGAAATCCGTTGCCGGAATCCGTGAGGCTATCAATACATACATGAATGAAGAGAGTCAGATTTCATATGAGCAATCGCTGAAAACCATAAGAGATCTATCGATTGAAGAATCGGTGACAATCATACGAGAGGTTGTTTCGGGTACACGTGAGACTCTACCCGGTTGTGAGGTTCTGGCTCTCCTGATCCTCGATCAAGGAGGCAATCGCGACCTGATATTCCAGCAATTGAGATCGGACGAACTGGCAATACTGGGCGAAGTGATTCAGGACGTCGGTTTCCTCACCGAAGAATCGGTAGAGGATGCGATGGCGGCTCTCGAGTTGTTCCAGAACGGCAATGCCGAATTCTCTGCAGGAATCACACTGCCGTCATTCATCAGTAGTACCAATGAATCTTCCAGCGTCGATCAGACCGTGATCGAAGATATTCGTGCAACAGACCCTGATCTTGCAGATCTGATCGAGCGGAATCGCAGGGGCAGTGAGTCTCGGGAGGTTCAGTCGTCATGAGTGATCCCGTCTCCTACCGATCTGATACCAGTAACGCTGAAGGAATGAGTTCAGTCGAAATGGCACAGCGTCGATTGGAGGCGCTCCAGTCTGCATATGCAGAATTGCGCAGGAATCTGGTCGAAGAGGGGAACGAGATGAAGGCTGCCGTGGAGCAGGCCAGAAGAGAAACGGATGAGCATGTTCGTAGAAAGATATCCGAGGCGAATCAAAGGGTTGTGACGATCGAGGAAGATGCACGGATTCGCGGAGAGGCTGCTGGTCACAAGGATGGTGCGGAGGCTGGTTTCGTCGAAGGAATGCAAAAAGGTCTCGAAGAGAGCAGGAGACAAGCCGATCACCAGGTCCAGGAGAGAGCGATGGCCTTACTGGGAGATCGCTGTGATTACGCTCCACAGTTGTTGATGAATGTTTTCGAGGAGTTCAATAGCTGCTGGAAGATAACCATCGATGAGGTTCGCAGGGACACAGTTGCACTGGCGCGTGGAATTGCAGAGCGAATTTTGAGGAAAGAAATCGTCGAGTTTCCGCAACTGGTTAACGAGAACATCGAACTGGCAGTTCAGAGGATCTGCGATAGGCGAAAAATCAGAATTGAGGTAAACCCGGTAGATTTGAGCACAGTTATCGAATTTCTTCCGGCATTGGACGAAAAGATGCAAGGAGTTGAAGGTGCTGAAGTAGTTGGAGTGGATTCCATCTGCCGTGGTGGATGCCGTGTTCGTAGTGAGACCGGTAGCGTGGACCTCGGAATCGATACGCAGCTTGATCTGATCGAATCCGCCCTGATCCAAGATGCTCAGGAGAGTTAGATGAATTTGATGTCGGCTCTGAGGACATTGAATCGGGACGATCTGGTCCGGGTTCGTGGAGCTGTTGTCCGCGTTGTCGGCGTCATCGTAGAAGCTGAAGGTCTTTCGCTTCCAGTGGGTGCCGAATGCACGATCGTGACCCGTGACGGGGATCGTGTGGTTGCGGAGGTCGTTGGATTCGATGAGGGCAGAACCCATCTATTGCCAGAAGATGGAAGCATAGGAATCGCTCCTCAGGACGAAGTGATTCATGATGGCGAAACTCCAAGCATAGCAGTTTCTGAACATCTGCTGGGCAGGGTGGTGAATGCTCGAGGACTTCCAATAGATGGTAAGGGCCCTCTGCCGATCACAGACAAGATGCCAATCATCTGTGAACCAATTCCAGCATTACAACGTCAGAAGATTCGCCAGCCAGTGCATACCGGAGTCAGGGCTCTTGATTCGATCCTCACGGTCGGCGTAGGTCAAAGGCTTGGAATTTTTTCCGGCAGTGGAGTGGGAAAATCAACACTGCTGGGAATGGTAGCCAGGAATACCTCACTTCCGGTCCGAGTGATTGCGCTGGTGGGCGAAAGGGGAAGAGAGGTCCGCGAGTTCATCGAAAGGGACCTCGGTCCCGAAGGTCTGAAACGTAGTGTTGTGGTGGTCGCTACCGGAGACGAAGCAGCCGTCATGCGATTGAGAGCGGCGAGGGTTGCGACCTCCATCGCGGAGTGGTTTCGCGACCGTGGTGAAGATGTGTTGTTACTGGTGGATTCCATCACACGCGTTGCCCTGGCACAGAGAGAGGTTGGCCTCTGTGCTGGTGAGCCCCCGACAACCAGGGGATATACACCGAGTGTGTTTGCAATGCTGCCCAGACTCCTGGAGAGAACCGGACCGGGTGTAGATGGAAGTATCACAGCATTCTATTCGGTCCTGGTTGAAGGAGATGACCAGCACGATCCCATCGGAGATGCGGTAAGGGGAATCCTCGACGGGCAGATCTGGCTGTCCCGAGATCTTGCAAGCAAGGGTTGGTTTCCGCCCATCGATCCCTGCTCCAGCACCAGTCGAACGATGAAATCAGTAGTCGATCCGGAGCATTTCAAGGCGGCCAGATCCCTCGTTGAAATGGTCGCCGTCCACAAGGAGATCGAGGACATGGTTCGGCTCGGCGCTTACGTCAAGGGACATGACTCTCGATCAGACAGGGCGATTGAATCGATTCCATCGATCGAACAGTTGCTGAGGCAGGATCCTGAGGAGGCAAGTGACTTTTTTGAGACCAGGAATCGCTTGATAGAGATGAGTGGAGATTCTCGACAGGGGGCAAAGTGATGTCGGATTCCTGGGACCGACTCGAGTCATTGTTGCGTCTACGGAAATCGGAGATGGATGTTGAACTTCGACAACTCTACCTGTGTGTAAGGGAGTTGCACATACAGCAAGAAAAGATTCGTGAGTCAGAAATCGAGCACCATACCGTCATGCACTCGGTAAGGGATACAGGGCAGACGGGGCAAGATCTTGATCAGATGCTGATCCATCGTCATTACCTGTCGAGGTTGCGTGACGAGGCGAAAGAACAGTCCGAGATTGCCGGACGTCTCGCGATTGCTGCTGATGAAGCACGGGAGCAGGTGGAGATAGCGGTCAACAAGTTTCGAATCGTCGAAACGCTCAGAAATAGAAGAAAAGATTTGAACGATGCAATGGTAGCCAGGTTTGAGGAGCGGAAGCTGGATGATGAAATCACCAGTAGGTTTGCGAAGAAAATTCAGATTGAGAACGAAGAACATCGGATGAGTTCATGATGAGGATTTCGAGATAGAGGGATAGACGCTCAAGTCTGAAAAGGAGTCACAGATGTTGACACCCACAGCATTGAAGAAAAAAAGTAGATCTCGGATCCAGGTCAGGTTTGTCCTGATTCTCGCTTTCTCACTGGTAACCGTCTCACTGGCAGGTCAGCAATGGCCAACGGTGACGACTGGTGAAGCTGTGGAAGTAAATTCTGTTCCCGATACACGCCTTGCCAATGGTGGAGTGATCGCAACAGATGCAATGGGTGGATCGGATGCCATCTGGAGAATGTTTCAGGCGATAGGCCTCATCATTGCGATCGCGGGAGTATTTATCGGTGGTTTCTCGCTACTGAAGAGGTTCGCTCCAGGAGTAATCCCGGGTACAGACTCGAGGATGAAGGTGCTGACCAGGATGCCGATAGGCAATCGCCAGAGCATGATCATCGTGAAGGTGGGAGAGAGAGTCCTGGTAGTAGGAGCTTCTCCCGGGCGAATAGATTGCCTCAGTGAGATTACTGATTACGAGGAGGTCCAGGATTTGAGTTACGGATTCGAGTTCTCCTCCGAGGTCGAAAAGGTCAAAAGTGAAGTAGAAGATGAAGCGTACCAGGTTGTGAATGTTGGGGAATCTTCATCTGAAGATGTTCGAAATGAAATCCAGTGGTTACGCGATCGACTTGATGGATATGGAGATCGTGTAGAAAGAGAAACTCAGGCGTGATCAATATGCGACGCTCACTGATTCTGGGAGTGCTCAGTGCCATCCTCATCCTTCTGGTGATTGCACCCGAAGCTGTGGCGAAGGAGGCTGACGGTCTCGATTCAGGAATTGTTGAAAAAGTTCTGAGCGGCTCACCGGAGAACATCGGGATTTCGTTACGCTTGATTCTGATCACCACCGTCCTCTCCATCGCACCAGCGTTGCTACTTTTGACGACCTGTTTCACGAGAATCATAGTAGTGCTTGGATTTGTTCGCAGAGCGATAGGTACCCAGGATTCTCCGCCCAATCAGGTACTCATCGGGTTGTCCTTGTTGCTGACGGTTGCAGTGATGGGGCCGATCTGGGGCGACATCTACCACAACGCCATCAAGCCCTATGCGGATCAGGTCCCGTCGGAGGCGATCGGTGGGATCCCCACCGGAGAAGAAGCCTTCACATACGCAGAAAAGAAAATTAGAGCATTCATGTATCGCTCAATCAATGAGAGCGATCTGTTGCTGATGGCGCGTGTCGGTGCGCCTGGAGTTGTCAAGGCTCAGTACTCGGATGATGGTTTCATCACCAGTGAGTTTTTAGAAGCACTCCCCACAACGGTGATCATGCCCGCATTTGTAATCAGTGAGTTGAGAAGAGCATTCGAGATGGGATTCATGATCTATCTACCATTCGTTGTGATAGATCTTGTGGTTTCAGCACTACTGGTCTCGATGGGAATGTTGATGCTTCCGCCGGTACTTGTCTCGTTGCCTTTCAAAGTACTTGTGTTTGTTCTGGTGGATGGTTGGGGGCTGGTTGTCGAGCAATTGATGATCTCGACAATGGCAACGGTGGTTGGCTGATGAGATTTGATATAGCTGTTGATCTACTTCAGAGTGCTCTGGCGTTCGCCTTGCAACTGGCGATTCCCTTATTGCTTGTGATGCTGGTGGTTGGACTTGCTGTCAGTTTGCTTCAGGCAGTAAGTCACCTACAGGATCAAACGATTACTTTTGTACCAAAGATCATCTTGGTGGCATTGGCATTGATGTTGTTTCTGCCATTACTACTGGGGTGGACGACCGATTACACCCGGAACGCAATCAAGGAATCTTCCCAGATTTTTGAAGGAGGTGGACAGCGGTGAATGAACTGCTGCAATTCTCCGCAAATACCTGGGCGGTATGGGTGCTCGTTTTCTTGCGCATCAGTGGTGCCATGATGGTATTACCAATCTTCTCTTCCAGAATCCTCCCGATGCGTATCAAGGGCGCGATAGCGGCCTTGATTGCCCTTTGCGTTGCACCGGTGATCTGGTCAGGATCGATGATAACCAGCGGTTCCGCCGATTTGACCATGCTATTTGCCAGTCCACTCACTGCAGCCGTTGCCATCTGTGGTGAGTTGGCTCTCGGTTGGGTCCTGGGTGCAACTGCCGCAATTTTGATGTGGTGTGTTCATCTCGGTGGTCAGTTGCTATCACAGGATTCTGGCCTGGCATTTGGTCAGGTGGTGGATCCCAGTACCGGTCAGTCCACTACTCCACTCACCACGCTACTTCTGGTATTTGCAGGGCTCATTTTTCTGGCTCTCGAAGGTCATCGATTGGTTCTGCTTTCACTGTGCGGTTCGTTCGAGGCGGTACCACCAGGGGTGCTGGGAAACCTATTCACCGGTGCACTGTCGACCGATGGGGCAACTCTGTTGACCAGTGAAATGGGATCTCAAATCTGGAATCTGGGTTTCCAGATCGCTCTTCCGGCCAGTATTGCATTGCTGGTGACGACCCTCGGTCTTGGGATACTTTCTCGTTCGGTTCCGGAAATGAATGTATTCATCGTCGGCTTCTCGATCCGTACCGGAGTAGGAATGCTGGTACTGTTCGTGACACTACCATTCATCGCTGAGGTCTATCGATACGTTATCGAGATTGGATTTCAAGGTTCGGAGCTCATCCTTCAGGGAATCAGGAGGATCTGAGCCATGTTGAAATTCCTGAATTCCGATGACAGGACGCAAGCGCCGACCATTCGAAAAATCGAACAGGCGAAACGCGATGGAAAAGTCGCGGTGAGCACGGATCTCGTCGGAGCCCTGGCGCTGACGGCAGGCTTAGGCGGAATCATGCTATTTTCGACGACGATTTTCGTATTCCTGTCGACGCTGATGACCGATGTACTGGGCAACCTGTCGCAAGTCAGGCTGGATGGATCAACCGTATACACCCTTCTGTTTCAGGTGATGGAAAAATCAGTAGTGATCATCGGCCCTGTATTGCTCTTCATGCTGGTCGTTGCTGTCGTTTCCACATGGTTTCAGGGTGGATTTCGGCTTCGATGGAAAGAACTGGTTCCAGACCCCCAGAGAATCAACCCTCTGCGTAACACCGGTCGAATTTTCGCTCAGATCGGATCTGAAAGATTAGTTTTTGGTTTCCTGAAGACTGCTGCTGTAGCTGCGGTGTTAGTAACCGGAATTAAAGGTCTTCTGGTGGGACCAGAGGAGATCGTGACCTCCATCTTCTCAGAGCCTGGCATCTTCTGGGAGTCTACCGGTTCCCACCTGTTCAGGATTATCTTGAATGCCTGTTTCGTCCTGGTGCTGCTCTCGGGCGCGCACTGGATTTACCAGCGCTGGCAATACCAGAATTCAATGATGATGAGTGTTGTCGAGCGGAGAGATGAGGATCGGGAAGTCCATGGTGATCCGAGCGTTCGACATCGGCGCCGAGGATTCCATAAGCAGATTCTCGGAAATCTGATCCCATCGAAAGCCACGCAAGAGTTGGTTGGCATCTCTCCTGCCGCGAAATCTTCTGGCCTGCAGGAGACATCGTCAGATGACCAGTCAATGGCGACTGATGACGAACCCCTGGTTTCGGGAAGAGAAGACCAATGAATGAGGCGCAGATGAACACCCTGGTGCCCAATCCTCAGTGGAGGGATTCGATCGGAAGAAATCGCGATCTTGCACTGGTTCTCGCCTTGGCGGGAATACTGGTCGCCATCCTGGTGCCTTTACCAGGGACCGTGATGGACGGTCTGCTCGGTGCGAACATCGCCTTTTCGTTGCTGGTGATCCTCACCGTAGTGTATTTGCGGAAACCTCTGGAATTTGCCGCTTTCCCGTCGCTGTTATTGCTCGTGACGCTCTATCGGCTGGCCTTGAACATCGCTACCACGAGGCTGATCTTGAGTCGTGCCGGTGAAGAAGGAGAGTTAGCAGCGGGTGAGGTTGTTCATTTCTTTGGGGATTTTGTCTCTGGCTCAAATCTAATCGTTGGACTCATAATTTTTTCGGTACTGGTGGTTATTCAGTTTGTGGTTGTGACCAAGGGCGCGACCAGAATAGCAGAGGTTGCCGCGAGATTTACTCTGGACAGGATGCCGGGGGCACAGATGGCAATCGATGCCAATCTGACTTCGGGACATATATCGCCAGAGGAAGCAAATACCGCTCGGGTTGATCTGGCAAGGCAGGCCGATTTCTACGGAGCGATGGATGGTGCCTCGAAGTTTGTCAGAGGCGATGCCATAGCCGGGATCATCATCACGGCAATCAATATCATCGGCGGATTTGCCATCGGTATTTTCCAGTACGGAATGACCTTTTCCGAAGCCGGTAGGGTGTTTACCAAGTTGACCATCGGAGATGGCCTGGCTACCCAATTGCCAGCCCTCTTCATCAGCGTTGCTGCCGGACTGATGGTAACGAGAGCGTCGACCCGCGAGCAAATTGGTCATGCTGTTGTCGGGCAGGTATTTTCCAATCCTCGTGCGTTGATGATCACAGCCGTTGTCCTGGTGTTGCTGGCATTTACTGGACTACCACCAGTGGCTCTCGGTGTTCTTGCGCTGTCATTTGTTGTCATTGCATATTTGACGCGGGCCCAGCCGGAAAATCGCCCGGCGGCCTCTTCAGGAAATGAGCAGCAATCGAGGGACGCTGGGATTTCGCCAGAGTCTTCAAGACGCGTAACTGATGCTCCCAGTTTCGATGAACCACTTTCCATCGAGTTGGGATATGGCCTTCATCGACTTCTTGATCCAGGGGGTGCTGGAAGATCCCTGGCGGACAGGATTGAAGAGTTACGCGCAACATTATGGGATCAACTAGGATTTCGGTTACCTCCGGTTCGAGCAAGGGTGTTGATGCGTGAGATTCCACGACAGGATTACCGTATTTCATTGCGGCAGATTCCATGTGCAGGAGGAACTCTACGCGCAGATTCCTACATGATCATCGAAGAGCAGCGCTCCATTGATTCAGTTCAAGGTGAAGAACTCACCGAACCGCTGTTTGGATCCAGGGCGAAATGGGTCTCTCCTGAGGAAGGAGAGATGCGTAAGTCCATAGGATACAGGGTTTTTGATGCACAGGACGCATTGCTATTTCATCTCAGGCTGACGGTAGAGAACCATCTGTCCGAATTGCTGACCCGTGCAGAAACTCAAAGGATTCTGGGTCGAGTGCATGACGATGCGAAGCCACTGGTTGATGAGGTGGTACCTGATTTGATGCGATTGGGAGAAGTCCAGAAGGTGCTTCAATTACTGCTGTCGGAGCGGGTTTCGATTCGTGATATGGAAAAGATTCTGGAGACACTGGGAGAAACAGCACAGGGAAATCCAAACCAATCCACAAGAGATCTGGTCCAGATTGCAGAGCAAGTGAGAACTTCGCTCGGACGAAGTATCTGCTCCTCCCTGGTGGATGAAGAGCTCAAGATCAAAGTGGTCACCATCGATCCTGAGATCGAGGAGGCGCTACTGGATGCCGTTGAAGGAGCGGCACCCCATGAGGATTTGAGGCTAGCGCCTCAACTTCATGGAGAGGTGGTCAGCGCTCTCCAGGGGCAGCTGGAAGTGATGATCAGTTCTGGTCGGACGCCGGTGGTTTTGACGGTCCCGATTCTTCGTGTTTTTGTCAGAAAGCTACTGGAGAAGGAAGTGCCCTCGGTGGCAGTCCTCTCCTACAATGAAGTGGGCCACGGTATAACCGTGGAGTCTGCGGGGATGGCGAAGATCAGTGGTTGACCTGGGGGGTCATATCCCACTGTCTTCTGGGGGAAGGGGAAGATGCTCTTGAACGAGCTCAAAGGAACAGGCGATGCGGGTCATACTCGCGTCGTCGCACCCGATTACGCTACGGCGGTACGTATTCTGCAGGAACGATTTGGAAGTGACTGGACTGTGGTCCATTCACGAAAAGTCCGTAGACCTGGTTTGTTCGGCTGGTTTGGTGTTTCCGATGTTGTGGTGATCGTCCGCAACCAGAGGCCGGATGCCATCCCAACTGTCAGGTCTCATCAGGATCCGTTCCAGGAGCAGGAAGTTTCCGATGTCATTTATTCCAGTTCAAATGGGAAAGGTGGTCTTCGTAACTCCGTCTCCGAGGTCCAGTTGGGTGATTGCAAGGATCTCATCCGTCATCTCGAGGGTGTCCGGAGTGAAATCGCTTCTGAGATCCAGCAATTCAGTGGCACCACGGTCGTTGATCGTGAGCCAGAGGCATGGCAATTAGATAATGGTCATCCCCGTGATGCAGATAGCGATGTGGATGCTGAGGAAGTCGACGATGTAGAATTCTCTGTTCATCAAGAAGTCAGTTCTGATGTCCAGGTCGTCACTCCGATTGATCAGTCCATCGACCCCCGTTTTTTCGGTGCTGTCAAAACACTGCTCGAATCTACAGGGATCCCACCTAATTCACACTCCAAGATTGTCAGCGCGGTTTGCGGTGCTCCCATCGATACCAATCTATCGGTGTCAGAGTTAGAAGATATCGCCTATGCGCGCGTTGGTGCCTGTGTGCTGGGCAGGATTCCAGAGACTGGCCCGATAGTTGCCGGCTCGACCGGTTCGCCGCGAATCGTGGCACTGGTGGGTCCAACGGGAGTTGGAAAGACAACGACTCTGGCGAAGCTAGCATCGCATTTCCATCTGGTGGAAAAGAAACGAGTGGGACTGGTTACCCTGGATTCATACCGGATCGGTGCCATAGAGCAATTGCGGCGTTTCGCCGAAATCCTCGGATTGCCTCTGAAAACTGTGATGTCGCCAGGTGCTGCGAAAGAGGCCATCGATGGGTTTTCCGATTGTGACCTGATCCTGGTCGATACTGCCGGAAGAAGCCAGCGTGATATGGATCGTCTTGGTGAAGTAAGAGATTCGATCGCAAACATCGATGAGATAGAAGTTCATCTTTGCCTGTCCCTGGGAGCTGCTCCCGAGGCAGTTCTGGCCACGGCGGAATCATTCCGGGTGGTCGGTTACGATCGAATCATTTTTACAAAGAGAGACGAGTCTTACAAAAAAGGTTTCCTCTGGGACTTGTTCGGAATCGTTCCAGCATGTGTCTCATACATAACCTGTGGTCAAGAAGTGCCTGAAGACATCACCGAAGCGACTCGGGATGACATCAAGGATATGATCCTCGGAGACGAATGAGAGATCAGGCCTGGAAACTGAGAAGGATGGTTGAGGAGCGGGTTCTTCCCGTCAGGGGGAGGGCACGCGTTATTGCCATCACCAGTGGAAAAGGAGGTGTTGGAAAAACCAACATCTCGGTCGGGCTTGCCATCTCTGCAGCAACTGCTGGTCTCAAAACGGTCCTCATCGATGGTGATCTGGGACTTGCGAACATCGATGTACTTCTTGATTTGCAACCGAGGAAAAACCTGGGACATCTGGTCGATGGGGGAGCATCTCTTTCCGAGGTTCTGGTCCGGGCGACTGGTGGCCTTCTGGTATTGCCAGGTGCCAGCGGACTGTCTCGAGTAGCAGATCTTGGTCATTCTCAGAAACAGGTTCTGTTCGATGCTCTGGGGCGTCTTACAGAAGAGAACGATCTGGTTTTGATCGATACTGGAGCGGGAATCTCCAGGTCGGTTGTCGATCTCTGCGCATGTGCCGGTGAAGTGGTGGTGGTGACGACACCGGAACCCACTGCCATAGTGGATGCCTATGCGATGATGAAAGTGTTTTCACAAACGACTCCATCTCCAACATGCTGGCTTGTGGTGAATCAGGCGATGTCCCGTGGTGAGGGGCAACAGGTGATGGGCAGGATGCGGGGACTTGCCGGGCAATTCCTATCGATGGAGATCAAGCACGGCGGAACCATCCTGCACGACCCGCGAGTGCCGGCGTCGGTGCGTCGTCGACAGCATTTCTCACTGGCCTATCCCTCGTCGCTGGCAGCTCAGGGGGTCAGAGATCTCGGAGAAAGGCTTGGATTGTCCAGAGATAAAGGTAACCGAGGATTCCTCCATCGACTTAAAGGTTTGATTTCTGGGGATCTTGTTAAGGTCTCGGAACGTAGTCATTGAAGCCTGTGGGTGAAGCGACAATTTGGAATTTCGGGTACAGGAAATGCCTGAGTGTGCGGTCGAGGTAATGGAGCCGTTGATTTCTCTTCACCCGGATAGGGTGCTCAGGCGGTTCCTGATCGAGATAGAAGTGAAAAGTTAGGAAGAGGAGAACCACTTGGCTCAGACCAAACCTGATGGTATCCGGAAAAATCTGCCTGAAAAAACTTCCATGGTCGGTAAGACCCGGATGCAAGACGATCCGGATCTGGAACGAGTCTGGATTGAATTCAAGGACACGGAATCCACCGAACTGAGACAAGAACTCAAAAACGATCTCCTGGAAAGATACCTCCCCATCGTTCGTTACACTGCAGACCGGTTGTACATGAAGTTACCTCAGCAAGTCGATGTAGAAGATCTGTATGGTGCCGGAATCTTTGGCTTGATGGATGCTATTGAGAATTACGATTTGCAGCGTGGAGTTAAATTTGAGACCTATTGCACCACTCGAGTTCGCGGTTCGATTATCGATTCTCTTCGAGCTCAGGATTGGGTACCCCGTCTTGTGAGGAGTACTGCGAATCGGATCGATAGTGCCTGGAAACAACTGGAACAGGAATCCGGTAGAGAACCTACAGATCTTGAAATGGCCCAGCACCTGGGTGTTACGGATGATGAGTTCCAGAAGATGCAGAAGGAGGCTTCAGCGGCGTCGTTGGTGTCTCTTTCCGACCAGACCCCCGATGATGGGGAATCCAGATCCTTGCGCAGGATCGACCTCCTTTACGATCAGAAGGGCGATGCTCCGGAAAAACAGCTGCTTCGAAAGTCGATGTACGACTTCATCCTGAGTCAGCTGGATGAACGTGAGGAAAAAATTATCCGCGGTTATTACATCGAGGACATGACGATGAAGGCGATCGGGAAGGAACTTGAGCTTTCTGAATCCCGGGTTTGTCAGTTGCACTCAAGAATCATGACCCGGATGAGGCAGCATAATATGAAGTACAAGAACGAGTTTCTTCAGGACTAGAAGCTCGTTCTGGATTCGTTGTTATCCAGGTCGTAACCTTGGCGCCATGGAAGATCGCGCGCTCCACAACCGAGAAGATCTCTCGCCAGGTCCCGATAAGCTCTCTGGTGGCAGATGGGTGCTGTTCCTTGCGGTCTTGCTGGTCTCCATCTCCGTTGCCCAGTTGTTCATCCGGGGTGGAGCGCTGGTTGGCTTCCCACATGAACTGAGATTCGGAGAGGCGATCGTCCTCGATCAAGCTCGTAGAGCTGCAGCTGACCCCGGTCTCTATCCGGAGATTGGCAAGGAGCCGTGGCTACTCGATCAGTACGCTCCCTTTTACCCGTGGGTGGCACGATTCCTGAGCCAGTTCTCATCGACTCCCTACGGTGCCGGTAGAACTCTATCACTGATTTCAACCCTGGTTTCGGCGGGTTTGCTGGTCTTGATCGTTCGCAGGAGATCAGGATTGCCAGTCGGTTTGCTCTGTGCCGCTGCCATGCTGACGATGCTCGAATTTGTGCAGTTCGGATTTTTGATGAGAGTCGATCCGTTAGCCCTGGCGCTGGCGATGATCGGATGCTGGTGCACACTGCAGAAAGGAAACCGTACCCGAGTACTGGGTGCGTTGGCATTCTTCTTCGCGGTTTATACCCGCCAGACGATGCTAGCACTGTTACTGGTCAGCTACGGGCAGCTTTACCTGGAAGAGGGACGCGGCGCGCTTCGCTGGCCGGTTGGTTTGCTCGTGGCCGGGCTGGGCTTCTACGGGTTTCTTTCTTATTCGACCGGGGGGATGTTTCATCAGCATGCGGTTCTGTCGAATTTGTTTCCATTCAACTGGGATTACGGAATCCAGAAAGCGTTTGGTTCCTACGTTCCCTGGAAGTTGCCGCTCTTCTTCGCAACTATTATAGCTCTGGCACCGATTCGGTTCGATTCGCACAACTCCTGGAAGAAGAAGTGGTGGCCTCTCGCTCTCGCTGTGGGGCTATCGATTCCACCGTTCATCGCGTGGACCCAGAGTTCGCTGGATCTCGAGGCTCTCCGTCCTGTGATCTGGGCCCAGGGTGTTCTCGCCTTCAGTGCTCTCCTGGCTCTGTTCCGGTCTCGAGATGAGAAGATCGATGGTTTTCGAATACTGCTGGCTCTCCTTTCCACATCCTTGATCTGCAGAATCGGTTCTGATCTCAACTACTTGTTTGAAGCGGGAATCCTGACCCTGCTGGTTTGTGGAACTTCGGTAGGCAGGGTCCCTTCCGGCAGGGGAATCGCCATCGTCATCTTGTTGGCTGTTCAGGTCCTTCTTGGGATCTATCAGTGTCGCGGTATCTCCGAGTTTCAGCCAGATCGACTGGAAGAAGTGAGCTACCGCCAAAAAGTGATCGATGATCTGGAACGGTTTCCTGATCCGGTTCTGAGTGAGGAGCCGTGGGCCCTGGCCGAGTCTGGTAGGCCGTTGCAGATTGAACCGTTCACCGCCAGGCAGATGTTCGAGAGTGGCATGTGGGATGCCGAGGATCTCATCAAGGCGATCGACCAACAGAGGTACTCGGCGATTGTCAGGGCGAAGCAGAGAACGTATGCCGGATTTGAACTCGATCAGAACGGCCAACCGAGAGCTTACTTTGGCCCCTGGGCATTCAATGGGGTTCGTTCCTTACCACCCAAAGTGCAGGAAGCGATCGAGAGAAACTACCAGGCAGTGCCGCGCACCACGATGATCGAACGAGTCAGCGCCCTCTATCTCGAAGGTCGAGAAATCTGGCAGCCGATTCCGCGTTGACTGGTGAGCAATGTCAACGAAGGTAAGAAATTGGCGGGGGTGCATCGGAATCGAACCGACCTACGACGTTGTTCGCGCCGCACCATGGGTTTGAAGCCCAGGAGGCCCACCAGGTGCCCATTCACCCCCGACGAATCAACGAGTGTCCACACTCTTCCGTTACGGATCAAGTTTTTCTGGTGTTTCCGGAAGATCAGCGGAGAATTCGGATCTTCAGGTCCCCCTCAGCGGGCTTGACTTCGCCGATGATTGCCTGGATCTGAACCCCTTCCGATTGCAGGGAATTTCTCAGGGCATCGACCTGGTCGTCCGGTATTGCCAGCAGCAACCCACCAGAAGTCTCCGAATCGAGAGCCAGAGACAGTCGTTCGGTGGCCACATCCGGGGCCACCTCGAGTTGAGAACCGAGATGTTGCTGGTTCCTCTTCGATCCACCCGAGACGATTTCCTGGGCGGCGAGCTCTTCAGCACCCGGTAGTAATGGTAGCGCAGCGGAATGGATTTCCAGGATCACGCCACTGGCGGCAGCCATTTCGGAGCCGTGGCCGCACAGGCCAAAGCCGGTCACGTCTGTTGCGGCAGTGACTCCACAGGACAGTGCTGCATTGGCGGCTCCAGCGTTGAGAGTCGACATCGACTCGGTCGCCGACATCAGTACTTCCGTGGATACTTCATTGCGGTTCAGTGCTGTACTCACGGAGCCGGTGCCAAGTGCTTTGGTGAGTATCAGGACATCTCCTGCACGAGCGCCACCGTTGGTAAGCATTTTTGCGGGGTCGATGGTTCCGGTCACTGCAAGACCGTACTTCACCTCTGCATCGCGCACACTATGTCCGCCGAGCAGTGCGCAATTCGCCTCTTCCATCTTTTCCGCTCCTCCGGCAAGAATCTCACCAAGCAGAGAGACGGGAAGTTCCTGGGGGAAACCCACGATGTTCAGCGCGCTCAGAGGAGTACCACCCATGGCATAGATGTCTGAAAGAGAGTTGGCAGCGGCGATACGGCCGAAGTCGTGTGGGTCATCGACAATCGGTGGAAAAAAATCTACCGTCTGAACTATGGCAGCCCCGGTCCCTGGGATCTCGATCACTCCGGCGTCATCGAGAGTGCCAGGTCCATGTAGAACTTCTGAACGAGTCGGCAACTTCAACTGAGAGAGGACCTCGACCAGGTCCCCAGGTGACAGTTTAGCCGCTCAACCAGCACAAGAAGCGTAATTGGTGAGCCGAATCGGAGCCTCAGACACGTGCACTCTTCCTTCCAGGCCTTGCGAGGATTACCTCAATCAATGAAGAGGTCAAGTCAGGTCCGGTTGATGATCTCTGCCATCCTTGCGGCGATCAGTTCTACCTCGTCATCGGAGATGGTCCGCACATCGAGATGGACCGACTCATCGTGAACGGTCGGAAGAACCGCGGGATCACCCATACGTAGCTGTCTCGCCAGTTCAGAGGCAGACAGGCCGGATAAATCGACTCGCGCAGCACGGGATTCGATGGGCCGTGCCGGTAATGAGCCACTCCCTGCAAAACCATCATGAGAGATCGCTTCCGCCGAGACGCCAGAGATGGCGCGCAGGCTGTCGATCAGCTTTGCCAAGCGACCATCGAGTTGTTCCGGGCTGGCGAGTACTCTCTGCAGCGCCGGAATCCGTTGTATCGCTTCCTCTTCACCACGCAGATAGATTCTCAGGGTCTGTTCCAGCGCGATGTAGGTCATCCTGCCGGGTCGCATGGCACGATAGAGTGGGTGTTCACGGCACCTTTGTACCAGATCGGAGGAGCCGACGATGACTCCCGCCTGGGGGCCACCCAGAAGCTTGTCCCCGCTGAAACAAACCAGTCCACAACCGGCCTGGATGCTATCTCTGACCCACGATTCGCCACTCTTCCCGTGTGCCGCGAGATCGATCATGCAGCCAGATCCCATGTCATGGATCACCGGGACACCGTGTTTCTTTCCTACCTGGCAAAGTTCCTCGATTTCAGTTTCTTCGGTGAAACCCACAACTCGATAATTAGATGTATGGACCTTCAAGATCATCCCCGCATCGGGGCCGCATGCGGAATCGTAATCATCGGTGCGAGTTCTGTTGGTGGTGCCAACGGCGCACAGCTTGGCTCCTCCCTGCTCCATGATGTCGGGGACCCGGAATGATCCGCCTATTTCGACCAGCTCTCCGTGCGAGACGAGAACTTCTTTATCGCAGGCAAGTGCTGACAGCAGAAGCAATGTGGCACCTGCATTGTTGTTCACGATCGTTGCGTCTTCAGCTCCAGTGAGTTCTTTCAGAAGTTGTGCGCAGCCTTCGTCTCTTCCGCCCCGTTCACCAGTTTCCAGATCTACCTCGACTCGGACAGGATGGCGGAGAGTTTCGATCAGGGTGTTTGCGACATCGGGAGGAATCGGCGCTCGTCCTAGCCCGGTATGAAGAACAATTCCTGTTGCATTCACAACTCTTCGGTAGAAGGGCTGTTCCCGTTCCCTGAGACGCTCCGTAAGAGCGTTAACGATACGATCTTCTTCCAGATCTTCAGCGGTCAGTTCACCATTGAGGGCGCGGGCACGAAGTGAATCGAACAATGCCCTGCATTCGGCGAGGACCAGCGATCTGGAGTGCAGAGCTGCAAGTTCGATCACGTCCTGGCGTTGCAGGAGCCGGTCTACCTGGGGAAGCAGCCGTAGCAACTCACCGGTATCGGATTGACTCATTGAGAGCCTTCCTCTGAATCGCCCGAGAATCTCTTCGTCATCGCAGCATGTCGAGCTTTGACCACCTCCGCGTCACCGGAGGATATCAGCTCAATTCGCGCTTTCAGATCCAGGATCGAGATCGGCAAGGTCCCCTCGATGAGAAGAGGCTTCCCCGAGGCCTCATCGACCCAGACTCGCAGTGTTCCGTGGATTCCGAAGAGGCCCTGGAATCTCTTCTTCTCATCACCATCCGATGCGACAGGAGTAAGGCTCAGCTCGATGGCATCGTACTCGCCTTCTTTTACCTTCAGCCGTTCGCGATTCAGAGCTTGCACGATCACGAGCCAGCGTGAGTCATCATTGACCACTGGAATGATGAGTGGATCCCCTCCCGGCGGCCATGATGCGGTTCGGGTGACGTAGATGGCTGTCAAAAGATCGACATAGGGTTCGTCGATCTCGTGGACTTTTCGTTCGGACCAGATCTCGTGGTCTGTATTCTCGCAGTCCTTTTCCGAGCAATGACTTTTTTCAGTGCCCCAGGGGATCGGACCCTTCCAGGCTACCTCGGAGATGAGATGCTTCTTGTTATCACAATCGGCTGCTCGACAGTGTGATCTGCGCAGGTACTTGATTTCATTGTCATCGAAAACCAATTTCTTGGTGTGGTGTTCGCTTCCTCTTTGAGTGTTCAAAAAGCTATGTGGACGAACACCATCTTCATCGAGGACGCTGAGGATTCTCTGGTCGATTTCATAACCGAATCTTTCACCCTTGCCGCGGCCGTGGAGAATCTTTTTCGAATCGGAATCTGACCAGGCTGCCAGTTCGAAGTGGCCAACAAGTACGTGGGCACCTTTCCATTCGACCGTTGCTCTGAAGACCAGTCGTTCCCCGAGTGGTAAAGAAGAAGGAACGATTTCGGCGAGGTCCTCGCGGGCGAGACCTGGAATTGGATAGGCTCCAGCAGTATCTCCTGCAACCGGTGGGTCCTGTACAGTTCCATCGATGGGTTCATCGATGGAGCCGATCAGTAACAACAGGATCAGGACACCAGGCATCTTCTCTTCTCCAAACCAAACAGGGAGCCGAAAAATCGAGCATCCCAGACTTTGATCTCTTCCCCTGCTCGGATGTTATACCGATGGCTTCCATTTCGCCAACTTCTCAATACCGCCAAAAGGATCCAGGCTGACTATTCTGGAAAACTCACGAGGAAATCTTCAGGGGATTGGTTTCAAGCCCCTGCCTCAACTCCCATACTGGCTAGGCCTTGTCGGGATCCTGGTTCCGACAGGACTCCGGTGCGGGAAGGTCCCGCCCCGGAGTCTGGAGCTGGATCGCGGCGGAGGGGGAGTTTTCCTCCTTCCCCGCCGGTCGGTCCTTGGAGCTTCTTCAAGATGGAGACGGGTGTTTCGAAGACGTCGCACGGAGAAAGGGAGTGGTCATGAATAAGGCCGATCTGGTAGCAGTGGTTCAAAAAAATCTGGATGAGTCCAAGGCGGGCGCAGAGCGGGCAGTCAATGCTGTCATCGATGCCATCAAAACCGGTGTGAAAAAAGACAAGTCGGTTCAGGTTGTTGGTTTTGGTACATTCAGTATTCGTAAGAGAGCCGCTCGTATGGGACGCAATCCTCAGACAGGTGAGTCCATCAAGATCAAGGCATCGAAGAGCGTTGCCTTCAAGCCCTCGAAGACTTTCAAGGACATGGTCTAGTCGTAGGGGTCGTTCGGTATTGAGCTGGAAGCGGGTGTGCCATGGTTACCGTGGTTCACCCGCTTTTTTTACAGCAAGTTTTGTGGGTCTATGTCGAGCGAGACGCGTGTCGATGCCCAGCGAGGTTTTGTATCCAATGCCATCCGGGCGACCTCCCTTATCGGGCCGCGGTCTCGACATTTGATTAATACATGGATTCGGAAGCGCCCCCTCAGGCGTTGAAACGGAGCAGGAGCAGGGCCGAGAATCTGCACAGCTCCCTGGTTTTTTTCCTTCATCGCTTCAACCAGTCCCTGGGCGGTCTCGAGAGCTCTTCGCTCGGTTTCATCTTCACAGAGAAGCCGTGCGAGATGGCCGTGAGGGGGATACTTCAGCAGTTTCCGGATGGAGTCTTCCTCGGTCAGGAGTTGATCGAGATCCTGGCGGGAAGCGCACCCCAGAGCGTAGTGCTCAGGCTGTCTCGTCTGAAGCACCACCTGCCCGGGCTGGTCGCCACGGCCGGCACGCCCTGCGACCTGACAGAGTAACTGGGCGGTTCTCTCGGCAGACCGGAAGTCGGGAAGTCCCAGGGCGATATCTGCGTCCAGGACCCCGACCAGGGTGACCCCTGGAATGTCGTGACCCTTTGCGATCATCTGGGTTCCAATCAAGATTTGTGTCTTGCCTTCCCTGAAGCGACGCAAGATCGCCTCCATCCGTCCCGTGCTGGTTGCCGTATCCCGATCCAGACGATCGATCTCGGTTTCGGGAAAGAGCTGGATGAGGGTCTCCTCAATTCTCTCGGTTCCAGGAAGTTGTTGACGAAGACCTGTCACCTTGCACTGCGGGCAGCGATTCGAGATGGCTTGCTTCTCACCACAGTAATGACACTGAGAGTGATCTTTTTGTTTGTGATAGGTAAGTGGGATATCACATTGTTCACATCGCAGGGAAAAGCCACATCGATTGCATTGTAAGTTGCGTGCAAAGCCTCTGCGATTGAGGAACAGGAGCACCTGTTCTTCGCGACCCAGGGTCGCGCGAATTCTTTCGATGAGTCGGTGCGAGAGCAAGCCACCTGTGTTCCCGGACTCGCTGCGGCGATCCACCACTTCGATCCGAGCCAGCGGGCGGCCGTTGACTCTTGAGTCGAGGCGCAGTCTCTCGAATCTGCCTCGCCGGACATTTTCCAGTGATTCCATCGAGGGAGTTGCCGAACCGAGAATGCAAGGTATGCCGAGTCGATGAGCTCGCATCACAGCAACATCTCGGGCGTGATAACGGGGAGTGTTTTCCTGCTTGTAGGAGGACTCATGACATTCATCGACCACGATGATTCCGAGCTCTGGCACCGGAGCAAAAACAGCGCTTCGTGCACCCAGGGCGATGCGCACCTCACCTCTTCTGAGGCGTTCGTAATGTACCGCACGTTCAGTATCTGGAAGCATCGAGTGGAGGATGGCGACCGGGCCCAGTCGCTCCGTAAATCGTTCCACTGCCTGGGGGGTGAGAGCGATCTCGGGCAGCAGAACCAGCGCCCCCAGGCCCATTTCCAGGGCTTTTTCGACGCAACGTATGTAGACCTCTGTCTTGCCGCTACCGGTGACACCATGGAGCAGGAAGGCCTTGAACTGCTGGGCATCGAGGCTGCTGTTGATCTTGTCGATGGCCTGACGTTGCTGGGGGTTCGGATCAAAGGGAGGTGGAGTCTTCTGTTGAGATGAGTCGAGGTTTTCATCTCCGGGAGTTCCGAACTCGGGCGGTAGTGCCTCGAAGACTTCAATCAGGTTTCTTTTTTCGAGAGTTTTTACGGGACTCTCGCTGGTCCCACAGATCCGGATCAGGCTGCGGAAGGGGATGGGGCGGGGCGATTTCTGTAACTGCTCCAGAATCTTTCTTCGTGCTAAAGGTTCCTTCTCTTGCGGGTCGTGGGCTTTCCCATCCTCGGTAAGCTGAACCCATCGTACCTGCCGGACTCTTCGATCTCGCACCGGGCGCGGCACAGCACTTTCGATGACCTCACCGATTCCGCACAGGTAGTAGTCAGCGGTCCAGCGCAACAGGTCCAGCAGGTCTTCGGGGATTTCCGCTCCAGTGGGAACCTTACTTTCAACATCTCGAAGCTTTGGATGGGGAGATTGGTCGGTCAGTTCAACAACCCAGCCGTGTCTCTTGGTCGCTCCGAATGGAACCCGCACCAGAACGCCGGGATGGATCTGATCGCGGATCGCCTCCGGAATTCGGTAGTCGAAGGGTTCGTGACGGGGAATTGGTAGAGCTACCCTGGCGATGCTGCGGATCACGTTTTCCCCTCCATACCACTCTAGTCCTGTTTCCGGGGCAATTCCCAGCCTTATCGTTACCGGTAACAGCTTCTTCCAGCAAGGGGCAGGGTTTCCTTGAGAAGATTGTCAAGAAACGGGATGATGGGAGAATCAGTCACTGGGCCCCGGCAGCAGGGATCTCCCCGTCAGGGCCAGGCAGTGACCCTTGAAATGGTGGAAGTCAGGATGGCCCTCAACACAGAAATCACCGGCGAATGGTACCGTGAGGCCTTTGGTCACCAGTACCTGGAGGTCTATCCGTGGCGCAACGTGGCGACCGCGGAGCCGGAGGCCTGCCGTGCCATCGAATGGCTCGAGGCGGTTCCTGGCGATCAGTTCCTCGATCTGTGCTGCGGTGCCGGTCGCCACAGCGTGTGGCTGAAAAAAGCCGGTCTGGAGCTGATTTCCATCGACCTCTCCCGGGATCTGCTGGAGCAGGCGAGGCTGGCTCTCGGACCAGAAGCGGTGCTGATCCATTCCGATGTCCGATCCCTGCCGTTGCCACCAGCTAGCGTCGATCACGTTGCGATGTTCTTTACCTCCTTTGGTTACTTCCCGACCGATGAAGAAAACATGGCCGTGCTGAAAGAGGTTGCTCGAGTGGTTCGTGCGGGAGGTGGTTTTCTTCTCGACTTGCCAGATCGAGATTCCACCATCGAGGGATTGGTTCCCAGTAGCCAGCGCTGCGAAGGAGATCTTCACATCGAAGAAGCGCGCTCCATCAGCGATGACGGGACCCGGGTCGAGAAGCAGGTTGTCCTCCGGCAAGGAGATTCGGTGCAGAGTTATACCGAGACAGTACGGTTGTACAGCTTTGCTGAATTGAATGCGTTGCTTGTGGCCAGCGGCTGGGAATGCTCGCGGGTCCATGGCAGCTGGTCTGGTGACAAATATCTTCCAGGAACGAGTGAACGGATGATCCTGGTGGCGAAAAGATCCGGAGAAGTTTGATGGACGAGTTGACCAACAGATTGCTCGAGTCACTTCGTCTTCGTGAGCCCGCGCTCACGAAGTTGCTGGGCAATATCGCCATCGATTCCACGGAAGTGATCGAGAACATCGGTCACCGCAAGCCGGATCCTCAGAAGCGAAGAAAATTACTCGAAGCGTTGAAGCCATGCTGGGAGAAGCTCGAGTTACCACCGGTTGCTCGTGAGGCGATGGCCCTGCTGGAAGATCCAGATACCCATATCGTGATCGCCGGTCAGCAACCGGCTCTCTGGGGTGGCCCGCTGATGGTGGTCTCGAAGGCTCTTTCGGTGACGGTCCTGGCCCGGCAACTGGAGCGAGCAGGCATTCCTGCCGTGGCCCTGTTCTGGGTTGCCGACGATGATCACGATGGAGGTGAGCTGAATCCGGGCCGTTTCCACAGTGGCAAGCAACCGGGAAACCCTCATGCCGAAGGACGCCGCCCTCTCTACGATCTGCGTCACAGACAGCTGCCGCAGGATCGACTCGCAGCCCTTTCCGATGCCATCGGTGATGCTCCGTACGCCCGTGAGGCGATCCGGATCGCCTCGGCGGCCATCGCTTCTGGTCCCGCCGAGGAGTTTGTTTCCCTGCTGTCTCAACTGCTTCCCGATACGCCTCTGTTGCCGGTATTGCCGCGCTGGTTCCGCACCTTGCAAAGGCCGATAGTGGAGCGATGCGTACAGAACCCGGGCCAATTCCGTGAGCTGATCGTTGAGGCCTGTCGAGAGCAGCAATCTCTGGGGATTCCAACCCCGGTCCCTGCTCCGCGTGACGAGCCGGTCTTCATCATCGATGAAGACGGATTGCGCAGAAGGCCACGTGAAATTCGACAGCCCCTCTCCGAGATCCTCCAGCAAGATCCGATGTCCGTTTCGCCGGATGCCTTGCTGAGGACCATCGTTCAGGACGAAGTGATTGACCCTTCCGCTGTGATTCTGGGACCGACGGAGTTTTGCTATGCGCTACAGACCCGCAAGGTACGGCAGCAGTGGGGGCTGTCTCGTCCTCTCTGGTTGCCCCGTCCTCGTCTCCGTCCCATCGATCAGGAGATCATCGATGCGATCACGGCGGAGGGAATTGAACGCGACGAAATCGCTCCCGGAGTTGCTGCCACCGATTTGATCTGTGATCCGGACGTGAAAGCAGAAGCGCAAGGGATCACGAAAGCTGGAACCGAACTGATTGATCGTATCGAGCAATTGAACCATCGAGATGACGCCAGCCCCGCTCTGCAGCGTCGAGCACGCAGACTGGTACACACCTGGCGCCAGCAACTCGAGCGGCTCGAAATTGCCATCGGACGGGGCCTCGGAGGAACTGCTGAGGATCGTCGAGATCACGTTTCCCGGCTGCTGGAGGAGTTGTTTCCAGGAGGACTGGAACCGGAAAGAAACCGCAACCTGCTCGATCTGATCGCTCACCACGGCAGTGCAGTGCTCGACCAGATGAGACGGACCTTGCAGCGGGCGGCAGGTCACTGGGATGGTTCCATCCATCCGTTCGATCTGCGATCCGAGGGAAAGACCGATTCAAACCCAGCCCGGCAGGAGCAACGAGAGGAGCAACACGATGGCCAGAGATGATGGCAAACTCGATCTTCTGGTCGTGGCTGCCCATCCCGATGATGCGGAGATTGCCCTGGGAGGTACGATCCTGGCGACCATTTCCAGTGGTTCGCGAGTGGGAATCGTGGATCTCAGTCGGGGAGAACTATCGAGTCGGGGAACTCCTGAACTGCGTGCCCGGGAGACCGCAGCGGCAACCGAACTGCTGGGAATTCACTGGCGCGCCTGCCTCGACCTGCCCGATGGCTCGATTCGTGATGACGATGCCTCTCGCAAGGCTCTGGTGGCGGTGTTTCGCGAGACCCGTCCCAGGGTAGTGCTGGCACCGTGGAAGGATGATCTTCATCCCGATCATGCAG
Source organism: Planctomycetota bacterium (assembly GCA_036125855.1). Lineage (GTDB taxonomy): Bacteria > Planctomycetota > UBA8108 > UBA1146 > UBA1146 > UBA1146. The sequence continues at coordinate 246,212 of JAYZTT010000001.1, read as the reverse complement.
GTGCCGGATTGCTGACCTATCGAAGTCTCTATCTCGGTGGGGTTCGCCACTACCGAACCGGAGGTTCCGAATCGGTGCTCCAGCACAGAGCCGCGGCGCTCGGTTATTACATGTGCCATACGCCATTCGAACCGAGTGTTGTGGTCGATATCTCCGAGCACTGGAACCGCAAGCTCGAGGTGATTCGTTGCTACAGCTCACAGTTCCACGATCCGACACAGGAAGGTCCTCCAACCAAGATTTCGCATCCCGGATTCATGGCAGCGGTAGAGGGCCGAGCTCGTGATCTTGGATCACGATGCGGTGTCGAGATGGGGGAGGCGATCACCTGGCAAGATCCTCCGGCGGTGGCCAATCCGGTTGATCTGGTGGTCGGTGAGGGTCTCACGACCGACCCATCCGATGTGTCTGAAACCGGTGACTGATGAAGATCGCATTGGCCTGTCATCCGACTCATGGTGGTAGTGGAGTGGTGGCTGCTGAGCTTGGAATGAGGCTCGCCGCCCGCGGACATGAGGTTCATTTCGTCTCCTATGAGAGGCCTTTTCGGCTCGACCCACTCGCCAGTGGAGTTTATTTCCATGAGGTTCAGGTCACCTCTTACCCGTTGTTTCGTTATCCACCCTATGCGCTGGCCCTGGCCAATGAACTGTTGCAGGTGGTCGAGCGAGAAGGTGTGGAGATCATTCACGCTCACTACGCCATTCCTCATTCGCTGGCTGCGGTACTGGCGCGCGATATGCATCGTCAGGGAACGGTGAAGGTGGTGACCACCCTGCACGGGACCGATATCACACTGGTTGGTTCTGATCCTTCTTACGCCGGGATCACTCGCTGGGCCATCGAGGAGAGTGATCGAGTGACCGTGGTCAGTGACTGGCTAGGCGAGGCGACGAGGCAAGAGCTGGCACCCGATCAGGACCTGGAGACGATCCCCAATGCCGTGGATTCCACCGCTTTTTCGCCGGAGCATTTCGATCCAGCCCTGCGCGCGAGATTTGCCGCTGCCGATGAACTTCTGGTGGCGCACGTCAGCAATTTTCGGCCCGTCAAGCGGGTCAAAGATGTCGTGGCTGCTTTTGCCAGGGGAGCGGAAGGACTTCCGGCGCGTCTCCTGATGATCGGGCATGGCCCCGATCTGGCAATGGCTCAGGAGGAAGCGAAGCGACTTTCCGTGGAGGATCGCATCTCGTGGGTCGGACCGATCGACGATACCGCGGTATTGCTGGCGAGCTCAGATCTGTTCCTGCTGCCCAGCGAGAGCGAGTCCTTTGGTCTGGCGGCGCTGGAAGGGATGTCTTCCGGATTGCCGGTGGTTTCGACCCTTTCTGGCGGCATGCCATCGGTCGTTTCGACAGGGGAGAGTGGGTTTCTGGCTCCGGTCGGAGCTGTCGATCAACTGGCTCAACATCTCAGAACCCTGCTCACCGATGAAAAATTGCGAAAACAATTCTCGGCGACTGCCAGACAGCTCGCCATCGAGAAGTTCGGCTGGGAACAGGTGGTCGAATCATACGAACGCTGCTACGAGGAGTTACTCTCCGAAGGTGGATGAGGACTCTTGGCAGCTCCCTGGACCTTCCACGCCGGTCCACCGGCGATTTCGATGGCATGGGGGATGGCCGACCAGACCGCTTCCAGGCATTCGGCAATTGCCTTTGGATTCCCCGGAAGGTTGAGCACCAGACAACCTCCGATCAGACCGGCGGTGGCCCGAGACAGGATGGCTGTCGGGACCGCGTCCCAGTTGGCCGCTCGCATCTTTTCCCCGAATCCCGGGATCAGGAAGTCGCAGGCCTCGGAGGTGGCATCCGGAACGCAGTCGCGAGGACCGATCCCGGTACCCCCGGTGGTGATCACCAGAGCACAGAGGCTGGCGAGCTGGGCCAGTTCCCGTTCGATGATGTGCTGATCGTCGGGCACCAGGCGCGTCTCGAAGGGAGGGGGCTCGGAAAACTGACCACTCAGCCACTGTTGAACGGCGGGGCCGCCCAGATCCTCGTATTTGCCTGCAAATGCTCGATCTGACACGGTGAGTATCCCGATCGACGCCAAATCAGTCCCCATCTTGTGACCTCCACTGGACTAACGTAAACCAAGATGTTTCCTGGAGAAAGGACTACAAAATTGGGTCGAAATCCGGGATCATCGAAGTTCTGAAGAATTTCTACTTTTTTTCGCGGGAATTCCAGGTGATTGCCGTCATCCTAATGACGAAGATAGGACCAAAGAGCCTCTCTCAATGACTGCGAGTCGTGTTGTTTGACCGCACATTGGAGGTTCTGCAGGGAGGTTATCGATGCGCCTTCTCATTTTGCTTCTCGCTCTTGTGACCATGGCCAGTACTACCGGTTGGATTGTCGGTCAGTCTCCTGATGGAGTTCGTAGACCTCTTGATCTGCCTTCCGGTGGATCCGGTGATGACGATGACGATGAAGATGCTCCTGAGACCATCAATTTCTGGGGTGGTGAGTACGAAGGGGATGCCTTCTTCTGGTGTCTCGATAAGTCCTGCTCGATGAGCTGGAACGGTGAGATTGAGCAGTTAAAGCAAGAGTTTACCCAGACTCTCAACTCCCTCTCTTCACAGGCGGAGTTTGGTGTGGTGGCCTTTTCGGGTGGCCATGTCGTCTGGAATCCGATGCCTCAGCGTGCCAATCCGGCCAACAAGGGCTCTGCTACCGCGTGGGTACTGGCTCTGAACGCTGCAGGCTGGACCTGTCTCGGCCCCGCCGGTGTCGAGACCCTCAATATTGCCAATCAGTCGTCCAAACAGATGAAACAGATGCTGGTACTTTCCGATGGGGAGCCATATTGCGACGGTGCGAACACCGCGACGCAAACATTGGCGGACATCACTGCGGCCAACTGGCAGCGGATTCCTGTCAACACCATCTATATTGCAACCGATACCGGCGGCATCAGTTTCATGCAGCAGTTGGCGTCTCAGAATAACGGTTCCTTCTTCCAGCCGAATTAACGTTTGAGCTGGAGATGGATTTGGAAAACGGGTCGGTGCCAGTTGGCGCCGACCCGTTTTTCATCTCCGGGGGCAAATTGACGCGCCGGATCGGACGATGGGGTGTCGACCCGATCTGAACTTCGAGGAGGAGTGATCATGGGACAGAAGGTATTCTGCTTCGGCGCCGTGGTTGCCGATCTGATCGCCCAGGAGATCCCTGAAATTCCAGGTCCCGGAGAATCCTCCAGAACCCCTGCCATTTCTCTGGCGGTGGGAGGCTGTGCTGCCAATGCGGCGACCGGTCTGACCCGACTCGGTCAGCAGGTAGCTCTGTGCGGTGCCGTCGGAGATGACGATCTGGGGCGATTTCTGCGCCGGGAACTGGAGCAAGAGGGAGTCGCTCTCGATCACCTCTCCACCGAACCCGGAATTCCAACCGGCATCAGCTTTGTCATCAATGTGCAGGAGCGGGACCGACGGTTCATCTCTGCGACCGGAGCCAACGACCAGGCGTGGCCAGAGCGATTCGACCTGAGCCTGTTGGAAGAAGCAGCTGCCGTCTCTTTCCATGGTTTTGGCCTCGCCAATCGGCCCAACGTCGCCGATACCGAGGCGATCCTTCAGGCCGCCCGAGCTGCCGGAGCCACCACACTTCTCGATGTCATCGTGATCCCCGGAGAGGATCTACTGGTCGATCTGAAGCGGATATTGCCTCTGGTCGATGTCTTTCTGCCCAACGATGATGAGGCGATCCGTTTGACCGGGGCGACGGACCCGTCGCAGGCGGCTTCCCGGCTGAAATCGCTCGGTGCTGGAACCGTTGTGGTCACCTGCGGCGATGGGGGAGTGGTGTGGCAGACAGAGACCGATTCCGGAACTTTTGAGGCTTTTCCGGTCGAAGAGGTCGATGGTACCGGTTGTGGCGATGCCTTTGCTGCCGGCTGGATCGACTCCCATCTGCGCGGCGGGAACCTCGATGATCATCTGCGCACTGCTTCGGCGATGGGAGCGCTGGCCTCGACGGCAGCCGGAGCGATCGATGGATTGCCTCGACGACCCGAGCTGGAACAGATGCTGCGAACCGTAAGCCACACTTCTCGATTCTAGAACCGTTTCGGCAATTGCTTCCGGGTTGCCTTCTGAACCTGAAACGGCTTTCTCCGACGATTCCGCACCACCGCAATTCACGTGCCCGCAAATGGTCGAATTGGCACTCAAAATAGCGGACAGAAGCGCAAAAATAGGAGAAGCTTGAGCAACCGGAGTGACACACCGGTTTCCCCTCTTTCACACAACAAGGCCAGCAACCTGCCGGCGCAGGAGCCCCTTGATTCCTCCGATGCTGCCTCGTTGTGGCCGGGAGGATGTAGATCTCTCGAGAGGAGTGAAACCGTGAACAATTGTGATCGGTCCGAAGAGAATACGACGGAACACTTTTCAGCCCCGGCCAGCGCAAAAGCCACCGGGTTGCTGTGGTGTTCGCTGTTACTGCTGCCACTGATCCTGTCACCGCCGTTGTGGGAACAGGTCGTGGCCGGGGAAGAAACCGTTCGAAGACCACTGGATATGCCCTCCGGAGGCGGAGGCAACGATGACGATGAAGAAGATGCTCCCGAGACCATCATTTTCTATGGTCAGGATTATGAGGGTGACGCTTTCTTCTGGTGCCTCGACAAGTCCGGATCGATGGACTGGGGCGGAGCGATGGAAGATCTCAAGCAGGAGATGGCAGGCTCTGTCATGTCCCTGAGCCCGGCGGCAGAATTCAGTCTGGTGGCGTTCAGTACCAATATGGCGATATGGTCACCGGCACCCCGTCCGGCACGCTTGCCGGAAAAGGCCGCTGCCCTGTCGTGGGTCAATGCCCTGCAGCCGGAAGGTTGGACCTGTCTGGCTCCTGCCGCAGTCCAGACCATCCAGATCTGCAACCAGTCGAGTAAGCCGCATCGCCAGGTCATCATCTTGAGCGATGGGGCTCCCTACTGTGACGGTATCGACACCTCAACCGCGGCTCTGGCCGAGATCACCATGGCCAACTGGCAGATGGTTCCGATCCACACCATCTTCATCGGCAGCGAGACGGAAGGGATCGACTTCATGCAGACCCTCGCCTCGATGAATCAGGGCAGTTTCCACATCTGCCAGAACTAGAGCGTGCTCAGCATTTCTCGATTCAATGAAAACGGCTCCTGGGAGACCTCAGGAGCCGTTCTTTTTGGCACCTATTTCGACGTCGGTGGGTTCTCCTGGGGGACAATCGTGCCCGACAGGATGCGGCATGCGGTGGCGTTCCAGGGTTGATCCAGCTGGTCATAGATCGATGCCAGGATCAGGTAGGCAACGGGTAACTCGGGATGGGCAGGATCCCGTTGTCGTAGTTCCGTGATGCCCTGTCGAATCCACTGCTCCGAGCCCTGGAGTAACTCGCGTTGCCGTTGCGGCTCGCCGCCTGGTCTCGATCGAAGTTCTTCGACCGCCTCGAGGTAGGCCAGACCCTGCTGGTATTGCCGTTGCCAGGTGGAATTCGCCGACGTGTCGGCGGCTTCCAGCAGTAAAGCGCTGCCCGGGATGGCGACCAGCAACACGATGCAGATGACGAGTCGGCGACCACGACGCTGGAAGCGATCTCGAAACTGCGGATCTTCGCGATAGTGGTGCAGTACCCGGATTCGTTCCAGGATCGGCGGATGACGCCAGCCCCCGCGCTGCTGCAGGCCACTGCCAAGTACAGCGATCCGGGCCAGCGCCTGGGCGATGGCTCCTGGTTGGCCGGTCAGTTCATCGCTGACGATGTCAGCCTGATGTTCCAGCTGATGAGAGAGCCTTCCGAAGAAAATCCAGAACAGAATCACCATGACACCCATCCAGATCAGATCGGTTGAACCGGTGTATTCGCTTTCGACCAGAAGAGCCGTGAAGATGAAACCGATTCCGGCGAGCAGGTAGAGCCACAGGTGCCCATGACGAGCATGGGCAAGTTCGTGGGCAAAGACCGCATCCAGTTCATCCCTGGATGACACCTGGAGTAGCTGATCGGTGATGAAGATCTTGCGCTGGAACGGCAGGAGGCCGGTGACCATGGCGTTGAGGATCGCTCTTGAGCCGGTGTTCCAGATCCTGGGGGTGCCACAGCGAATCCCTCCGCGCTCGGCCAGGCTCATCAGGTGAGACGACCTGGATCCGGCAGGCATCGGTCGAGATGACAGCATCAATTGCAACAACAGCGGACTGCCCAGAATCACGATGACGAGGTACAGGGAAACCGGGATCAGCCATTGTGGCCCCGGAACGCTGGCCAGCCGATCCGGATGTAGCAGCAGCCATTCCTCCAGTCCGCTCAGGGCGGCGATCGGAATCAGCAGGATCAGATAGGGTCGGCCATGCTGCCAGAAATCCTCCAACAGGAGTGCCCCTGAGCGCCTCCCTGAGTACCAGGAGAGGGGGACCGAGGTGAGGCTCATGCCGACAAACAGAGGAGCCAGCGCGGTCACAGCGGTCAGCCCCGGATAGGTGCTGGGGATGCTGGAATGGGTCACCTCGAACCAGTTGCCGAGAGAGAGGATGGTGATCCATGTCAGAAGGGTCGCGAGCATGCCCTTGCGATGAGCGCTCGAGAGACGCTTCGACAGGTCGCCATGAATATTTTTCGACGAGAGTCGCAGCGAGATGAGCGTTACCAGGGCAGGGATCAGTAACAACGACAGGCTCGGGATCAGTAAGCCGTTTCCGGGATCGAACCGCCCGAACCAGGAGCCGTTGGCACCATCAAACCCTGGAACGACGTACCACAGCAATACTGCGATGAACATCGTTCCCAGGGCAGGCATACGGCGTCACCTTTCGAGCGGCGCCGCACGGTTCGCTAGCGGCGTACCTGAGATCGAATCAGGTACTTCATGACCTGGTCCTGATCTTCTTTTTCGATATCGATGAATCGAAGACCCACAGTACATCGTTCACGATTCTCGGGAATCTCTTCAATCCAGGAAACCTGGCACAGGCCCTTGATCGCCTGATCGAGTGAAGGCAGTAGCAGGTTTACACCGAGGTGAATCTTGCCCATCAGAAGAGCCGGGATCCAGTTGAAGCTGGGGATTCGACCGTGAAGCATCAATCCGCCGCCGCCAATTTGCGAGGTAGAACCCTCGAAAACGGCTTCTTCTGTCATCTCGACTTCCTTGGACAGAAATTTGTACCGAACGGGGATTTCCGTATGAAGTCGCACGAATTCACGACGTTGAGAGAAGCTTTCGATTACTGAAGTCACTTTGTCCTCCTCGAGGTGTTTCGGATACCGGCAGATCGGGCGCCGGGATCCTCTCCATCTTGAGAATAGGATGTCTTTTGAGGATGGTCCAATCAGCGAGAATCAGGGCGAGGAGGCAAATCGGGTCTGGTCACTCCCTGGAGCTGATGTCAGTCCGTTTGGGCATTTTCGCCCGCTTTTTCCCGGGCTTTTTCCTGCTCCTTCTGATGCGCCTCGGCACCAGCCCGGCCGAGCCAGGCGGCTCGACGAATCGCCTGGTCCTCGGTCGCATCCGGATGCAGTTGAAGTTTCCATTGCTGTTCGGGTTTCTTGCCGAACTCGACCTCAAGTCGGGTCAATACTCCACGCCGCGAGATCAGCAGGCGCGCCCTGGTACCCGGTGGGTGCTGCAAGCAGATCGTTTTCCAGTTGCCGGAGTTGACTCGATAATTGTTGAGAGCGAGCAACTCGTCTCCCGTATTGAGGCCCACCTGGTAGGCGGGAGTTCCGCGTCGCACTCTCGTTACCATCCAGCGACCGTTCGACTCGCTGGCATCGATCCCGAGCCAGCCCGGTACGGGATCTTCATCTTCTTCATCCTCATTTTCGTCTTCAGCCTGTTCGGGTGGGAATCGAAGGCCAAAAACCTCGAGTGCTTCGCCGTATTCGAGTTCATCGGTTCCGTCGATGAATCGTTCGAACCAGTCATCGAGTTCGACTCCTGCGATCTCCTCGAAGACGGCGTACAGCTGATCGTGAGAGTAGCCTCGCTCACCGGAGTAGCGGCTGTAGGCCAGACGCATCGCATCGTCGAGAGTTTTTTGATGGTCGCTGGCAGCGCGAATCCTGGCATCGAGGAGCCAGGCGACGATGGCACCCTTGGTGTAGTAAGAAATCTGACTGTTGACGGAGTTCTCGTCGCGCTGGTAGTAGCGTATCCAGGCGTCGGTGCTGGCCCGGGAAAGGGGCAGTACCAGACGCCCGGGAGTTTTCTGGACGCCGTCGATCTGCTTGCCGAGACGTTCCAGGTATTCCTTCTGATCGAGGAGACCCGCTCGAGCGATGAGCAGGTCGTCGTAATAACTGGTGAATCCCTCGACGAACCACAGGTCGGGGGTGAATACCTCCTGTTCGTAGTCGAATGGGCCCAGTGCTTCGGGGCGCAGGCGCTTTCCGTTCCAGGCATGAAAGTGTTCATGACTGACCAGGCCGAACCAGCCCTTGCGTCGATCCTCGTCTCCCCAGGTCCAGCGACCCGTCAGCATCAGGGTGCAATTGAGATGCTCCAGGCCACCACCACCTTCGGCGATGACATTGAGGTATCGATAGTCGGAGTAGGGGATATGACCCCAGAATTTCGCCATCTCCTCGGCGATCAGCTTCACGTCTGCTGCACACGCCTCGTCATCCCAGAGATCTTCTCCCCCCAGGTTCACCAGGTAATGAGGGACGGTATCGATCTCGAAGTTCTCGACCCGAGGTGATCCAAAGATGATGGGGGAGTCGCACAGCTGATCGATATTTTCAGCGCGCCACTGGTTTACACCGACAACTGGTAACGAGGTGACTACCGAGGCCATCGTTTCTGGTATTGCGATGGTGATGTCAAAGGGGCCATCGCTTCCTCGCGGCAGCAAGAATGTGGCGGCACCATTGAGAAATCCGGAATCTGCTTCGACGAAGTTGGTGCGTACCGTGAGTAAACGAGCATAGAGGCGATAACGAACCTTTACCTCCGAGCCCGGTGAGGTCTGGATGACCCAGCTATTTTTCGTTGGTCGTTCGATGGGAAGAACCGTGCCTGCCGCATCGGTAGCAACGATCTCCTCGATGTGGCGTGCGTAGTCGCGGATCTTGTAAGAGCCCGGGGTCCACACCGGCATCCACAGTTTCAGTACACCATCAGCGGGCGTCATCCTGGCCTCGACGATGACGCGGTGTTGCGCCGCCTCATCGAGGGAGATCAGGTAACTGGCAGCGGCAGCCGTTTGCGTCTCGCTGGACGGTGGAAGCGCAAGTGTTGCCAGGGTCAGGACCAGGGATAAGCAGGACATCAGTATGCCTTCGAGATGATCACCCGATGAGCGCTGGGATTTCCGGTGACCATGCACTGACCGGGGTCGTCTGGTGCTTCGAAGGGCAGATTACGGATCGTCGCCTTGGTCTCGTTCTGGATCCTCTCCTCCGTCTCGGTGGTCCCATCCCAGTGGCACAGGAAAAAGCCGCCCCCATCGACGCGTTCCTTGAACTCGTCATAACTATCGACGGTGTAGGTCCGTTCTTCTCGCTGGGCCAGGGCTTTCTCGAACAGACCCTTCTGGGCTTCCTCGAGAACACTCATCACCTCGGCGGTTACCGCCTCGACCGGTAGTGATTTCTTCTCGCCGCTATGACGAAAAGCCAGAACCACTTCCCCCTTCTCCAGATCGCGTGGACCGACCTCGATGCGTACCGGGACCCCTTTCAGTTCCCACTCGTTGAACTTGTAGCCGGGTCTGAATTGATCGCGATCATCGAGATGAGTCCTGGCACCGGAGTCCTTGAGCGCAGCTTCCATGCGACCGCAGGCTTCAAGAACGACACCGCGCTGCTCTTCTCCCCGGTAGATCGGCACGATCACGGTCTGAATCGGAGCGATTCGAGGAGGCAACACCAGACCCTGATCGTCGCCGTGGGCCATCACCAGGCCTCCGATCAATCGAGTGGATACTCCCCAGGAGGTGGCCCAGACATATTCCTCGGACCCCTCCGAACTCTGATACTTCACATCAAAAGCTCTGGCGAAGTTCTGGCCGAGGTCGTGACTGGTGCCTGCCTGCAATGCCTTGCCGTCACCCATCATCGCTTCTATCGAGTAGGTCTTGACTGCACCGGCGAATTTTTCGCGTTCCGTCTTCATTCCCTGGATCACCGGCATCGCCATGTATTCCTCGGCAAACTTCGCATAGACACCGAGCATCCGGATCGTCTCTTCATGAGATTCCTCGGCAGTGGCGTGAGCGGTATGACCTTCTTGCCACAGGAACTCCGTGGTTCGTAAGAACAGGCGAGGGCGCATCTCCCAGCGCATCACATTGGCCCACTGGTTGATCAGCAGCGGTAGATCCCGGTACGACTGGATCCAGTTGCGAAAGGTATCCCAGATGATCGTCTCCGAGGTGGGGCGGATGACGTAAGGCTCTTCCAGTTGCTTTCCTCCGGCGTGGGTAACGACCGCCAGTTCTGGCGAGAACCCCTCGACGTGTTCGGCTTCCTTGCGCAGGAAACTCTCGGGAATCAGCAGTGGAAAGTAGGCATTGACGTGGCCCGTCTCCTTGAACATGCCGTCGAGCACCGACTGCATCTGTTCCCACAGTGCGTAACCGTAGGGTTTGATGATCATCGAGCCACGTACGGGTGCGTTCTCGGCGAGCTGCGCTCGCTGTACCACTTCCTGGTACCAGCGTGGAAAATCTACGCTCTGGCTGGTCAATTTTTCTGCCATCAGGTCCTCCAGATATGACCGGACTCCCGGTCCGGGTATCGAGGGTAGCCGAATGATTCGATGTCGGCAACGCGAGCGCTTTCCCGAAAGGCCCGGATGGTTCAGAATCAGCTTCTCAAATGGAGAAAGGGGCGAGCTGATGGCCACCATCCGAGAAGTTGATGTTCAGGAACTGACGACGGGGGTGATGGATCAGGTCATCGATCTCCAGCGCGATATTCATAGCCATCCGGAGATTGGATTCGATACCGTTCGTACGGCAGCGTTGGTGGCTGAAAACCTGCGAGCAGTGGGAATCGAGACCCGCGAGCAGATCGGCAAGACCGGTGTCGTGGGCGACATTGAAGTTCCCGGCGCAGATCGCTGTATCGCATTCCGCGCCGACATGGATGCCTTGCCGATGGATGAAGAGACCGATCTTCCTCATCGCAGCACGATTCCAGGTGCAGCTCACATGTGTGGTCACGATGCACACACCTCGATGCTGGTCGGTGCAGCGACCGCCCTGGCAGGAATTCGAGATCGTTTGCCCTGTTCTCTTCGTTTCATCTTCCAACCCAACGAGGAAGCATTGCCGGGGGGAGCGCCGGCGATGATTGCCGATGGTTGCCTGGATGGTGTCGACAGGATTTTCGGGATGCATGTCTGGCCCGCATTCGATACCGGCAAGATCGGCATCGTGGAGGGTCCGACGATGGCGCAACCCGATACCTTCGAGATCGAGGTCACCGGGAGAGGCGGACATGCCGCCATGCCTCAAGCTTGTATCGATCCCATCATCTGTGGTAGCCAGATCATCAACTCGGCACAGCATATTGTTTCGCGCAATCTCGATCCGCGGAGCGCCTGCGTGGTGACCTTTACCCAGTTCCATGGAGGAAGTGCCGACAATGTGATTCCGGAGACGATCATGTTGCGTGGTACGATTCGATCCTTTGAACAGGAAGTGGGGGAAACGGCACGGAGACGTCTGGCCGAAATTGCCGAGGGGGTCGCTGCTTCCCATGGTTGCCGGGCAGAGGTCAGGATTACCGAAGGATATCCGGTGACCTTTAACGATCCGGAAGCCTGTGAAGAGGCTCGCCAGTCGATTTCGGTGGAGGTCCCCCTTTCCGATGAAGGAACTCCCGTTCTCGGTGGCGAGGATTTCGCCTATTACGGTCAGAAGATTCCTGCCGCATTCCTGTTCCTCGGAAATCGAGACGAATCGAACGGGATCGTGCACTTCTGTCACCATCCGCGATTCCAGGTCGACGACGAGGCGATGCCGGTCGGGGTTCGAACCTGGATCGCCCTGGCCCTGGGAGCCGGATAAAAGCGGCTGCAGCGATCCGGTTCCTGCTCGCTGGCCAGGCAGGCCTTGAATCCGGGAATAACGGGAAGATTTGAAAAAAGATCTTCACCCGTACCGTTCGAATTCCGAAGACATCCTACGACATCAATCCAGTTCATCGGGGATCAAGCCCCCCGAGGGCCGGAAAGGAGTGAGTTCGGTGTCTTTGCTCGCACGAATCCTCAGTTCGATACGCAGTGCTGCCCTCCTGGGAGGGTTGAGCCAGGTTACGCAGATCCACCTCGATATCGGTGGAGAGGCTCCGGTGGTCCCTGAAGTGCTGCTCGCCGCTCTGAAGGAGCGATTTCGGGGAGATTTGCTGGGGAAGTGCGCGGTGAAGTATCGAATCGTCGAGGGTCATGAAGTACGAGTTCAGAGTGTCGAGGGGATTCCCGCTCCTGCACCTCCCGGTGTCGTCTGAAGCACTGGACAGGACCCTGTAGCTAACGCAGCATTGCGAGCAGGCCGTCGGGGAGCGGCCAGGAGTCTCCGATGCATCGCAACCTGGCGAATTATTTGAACGAACTGCGAAGAGCTGGTGATCTCGTCGAGATCGATGCTCCCGTCGATCCGCATCTGGAAGTAGCAGAGATTCATCGCAGGGTCATCGCTGCGGAAGGTCCGGCACTTCTGTTTCGAAATCCCATCGGATCACGATTTCCGCTGGTGACGAACCTGTTCGGTTCCCAGCGCCGGGTTCAGATCGGTTTCGGGGATCATGGGCAGCAATTTCTCAAGCGCCTGGTTCATGTTGCGGAAACGATGGTTCCACCGTCGCTGACGAAAATCTGGGATGCCCGGGATGTGGCGAAGACGCTGATGCGGGTCGGTATGAAAAAGCGTTCCGCTGGTCCGGTGCTGGAAGTTCAGGATCCAGGAATCACTCTCGATGATTTACCCATCATCACCAGCTGGAGTCTGGACGGTGGTCCCTTCATCACCCTGCCGCTCGTCTACACGGAACATCCGGCAGATGGTCGTCATAACCTCGGCATCTATCGCCTGCAGAAACACGACCCTGCCCATCTCGGTCTTCATTTTCAGATTCACAAGGGCAGTGGCTATCACCTGATGGAAGCGGAAAGAACCGGGGTGGACTTCCCGGTGACCTGCTTCCTCGGAGGTCCTCCGGCGTTGATTGCCAGTGCCGTGGCACCGTTACCTGAAAATGTCGGTGAGTTGTTGCTGGCGTCGTTGCTCCAGGGCGCCCCCCTGAAGATGACCCGGACCGAGGGAGTGGCTCATCCGCTGATTGCCGAGTGCGATTTTGCCATCCACGGTCTCGCCCTTCCCGATCAACGAAAACCCGAGGGACCCTTCGGGGATCACTACGGCTATTATTCACTACAGCATGACTATCCCCTCATGAAGGTTTCCCACATCGCACACCGGCGCGATGCGGTGTTCCCTGCGACGGTGGTCGGAAAACCTCGCCAGGAAGATTTCTTCCTCGGTGATTTTCTGCAGGAGTTGCTCTCTCCTCTCTTTCCGCTGGTGATGCCGACGGTCAGGGATCTGTGGTCGTATGGTGAGACCGGGTACCATTCTCTGGCGGCAGCCCTGGTCAAGGATCGCTATCCCAGAGAAGCAATGGTTTCGGCATTCCGGATCCTGGGGGAGGGACAGCTGTCCCTGACCAAGTTCTTGCTGCTGACCGATGGCGCCGTCGACCTGAGAGATTTTCGAGCCACTCTCGAACACGTCCTGGCTCGCGCCGACTTTGGACGCGACCTCCACGTCATCGCCTGTACCAGCATGGATACCCTCGATTACTCCGGTCCCCGGGTGAACGAGGGATCGAAGGGATTCCTGCTGGGGCTGGGAGATCCGATTCGCGATTTGCCCGGCGAGTTCAGCGGAGAATTGCCCGCTGGTTTTGATCGAGCAGAGGTTTTCTGCCGCGGTTGCCTGGTGGTGCAAGGGCCGCCCCATGACCAGGAACCAGAGGCGGCTTCTCGATTGCTCGAATGTGAATCCTTGAAGGATTGGCCGATGGTCGTGATGGTCGACGATGCGAAGGAAGCCACCAGAACCGCGGCGCGATTCCTCTGGACTACCTTTACTCGCTTTGAACCTGCCGCTGATCTGTACGCGGCAAGACGAGAGGTGATCCGAAATCACGTTGCGTTGGAGGCGCCGGTGGCGATCGATGCGCGTTTGAAACCGGGTTTTCCGGATGAACTATTTTGCGACCAGGAAACCGCAGATCTGGTCGAGAAGCGCTGGAACGAGTATTTCCCTGCTCGAATGGTCGAGATGGGAGAAAGTGATAGTGCCCACCTCGATCGAAGATGAACTCCTCGAAGGCGTCCTCCCGGTCCGCTATGATGGAGTTTCAGGTCATCACAAATCTTGGGGAGAGTATCGATGCACAAATTGCCAGTATTCAACAGTGTTCTTGCAATGCTCATGATCATAACCGGTTTGTTCCTGAGCTCGTCCTTGCCGGCTCAGCCGGGAGGATTGCAGGTGGTTGGTATCTCCCCATCCAGCAATTTTCTGACCGCACCGGTCAACACATCCATCTCGGTCAATCTCCAGCAGGCGGTTGATCCTGCGTCGGTGAATCCCGGCACCTTCTGGGCGTTTGGTCGCTGGAGTGGCCCCGCAGAAGGCGTGATCAGCATCGAGAATGGCGGGCTGACGCTTCGACTCACCCCGGACAATCCATTCTCAGCAGGAGAGCAGGTGATGGTGATCCTGGCAGACTCGATCACTTCCCTCACCGGCAGCACGATTCAGTCGGGTGGATACAGCTTCCTGTTCTGGACCAAGGCGGGAGCGGCAACTCTGCAGTTCACCGAGATTGCCGAGTGGTCGACGCGCACCAATCCCGGCGTTTCGACCCGGAGTTACGGCGGGATCGGATCGGACCTCGACAACGATGGCCATCTTGATATTGCGGTCATCAACGAGGACACCGCAGATGTTCGTTGTTACCTCAATCAGGGCAATGGCAGTGGCCTGTTCAGTCAGATGGTTACTCCCGTCAGCTCGGTGAACTTGCAAGCAAGCCCCAATGAGCCGGCAGATTTCAATCGCGATGGAAATGTCGATCTGGTGGTGTGCAACATCGCGATGGATACGGTGTCAATCCTGCTTGGAAATGGCGATGGAACCTTTCAGCCACAGCAGCAGATCAATGTCGGCCTTGCTCCCAGAGGTGTTGCAGTTCTCGATGTAGATGGTGATGGCGACATGGATGTGGTGAACACCAACTATGGCAACGGAAACCTCTCGATCTTGACCAACAATGGCAATGCCAGCGGCGTTTTTTCTGGCCCCAGCTTCTTCGAGGGGGGTGGTGCCGGGGAACGATCTCTGGCCACAGCAGATATGAACGGCGATGGTCTGCTCGATCTGGTGATCGGCATGATCAACAGTGGTGAGATCGTCATCAATCTCAATGACGGAGACGGCACATTCACCGAATCAGGCAGCGAGCCGGCAGTGAGTGGAACCTGGATGCTGGCACTGGGAGATCTCAATGGAGATGGCCATGTTGATGTCACCAGCGTCAACGCAAGCCAGGATAATGGCACCATCAACTTCGGAAATGGAGATGGCACCATCTCTCCCCCGGTTGTTTACAACGCTGATAATTTTCCACTGGCTACTGATGTGGGTGACATGGACGGAGACGGAGATCTCGACTGGGTAATCTCCTCTTACCTGGGAGATTGGTTCTTCTACGTCAATGACGGTAATGGCAACTTCACCTTTCAGGAGGAGATCCTTGCGCCGGTGGCTGCCAGTTGTGCGGTCATGATGGATGTGGATAACGATGGAGATCTTGATCTGACTCTCATCGATGAGCTCGCCGATGTGGTGATCATTCTCCAGCAAGAAGGCCTGGTTTTACCGGAGTTCATCCGGGGCGATGCGACCTGGGATGGTGAGATCAATATCGCCGATGCGGTGATGATGTTGTCGGTTCTCTTTGGCTGTACGCCGATTTGCTCCTGCCCGGATGTTCTCGATGCCAATGACGATTCTGGCAATGACATCTCCGATCCGGTCTACATCCTGATGTATCTGTTCTCGAGCGGGAATCCGCCACCGCCACCATTTCCCGCCTGTGGCCCCGATCCGACTACCGACTCACTGGATTGTCTCAACCAGCTTCCCTGCCTGTAGGGGAGGAGGCGGACGATGCTTGAGGTTCGAGAGGTATCGCCTGGGGATGAGCAACAGGTGCTCCTGTTACGCCAGGAAGCTCTGACGGAACATCCGCTCGCTTTCAGCTCCTCTCCCGAGGATGACCGGATGAATTCGCAGTCCTACCAGCAACACATCACTTCCGATGACATGGCCCTGTTCGGCATTTTCGCCGAAGAAGTGGTGGTGGGGATGGCCGGGCTGATGAGGAACTCCAGTTTGAAGACTCGACACAGCGCCTACATCTGGGGCGCATATCTTCGATCATCCTACCGGGGAAGGGGTGCCGGGCGGCAGCTGATGGAATTGCTGATCGAGCGGGCCAGGAGTTGGGGTTGCGAGAGTGTAGATCTCGGAGTTTCCAGCTCCGCTCCAGAAGCTCGACAGCTCTATCTCTCGCTGGGCTTCGTCCCCATTGGGCTTCGCGAAAGAGCCATACTCTGGCAAGGGACCGCAGCTGACGAGGAATACATGGTCCTTCAGCTACCATAATCGACTGACTGGAATCGATTACAGCGAGGTCGCATTCGCCGGCTTCTTTTTCTGAGGTTCCGTTGGGCGTAACCCGGGATGATCTGGCGAGATCCAGGGCGCACGGAAGATTCCGCCTCCTCGACCTCCTCCACCTCTCATTCCGGCTCCATTTTCACGAGATCCAGTGCGAATCGTATGCTGCCAGACGACTTTTCCATCCCTGGTGACTTCGAAGATTTCACCGTTGGCGCCACTACAGATCAAAGTGTTTCCGCCAGGGAGGCGTACTGCCCCTGAGATGTTGGGTGAGTAAAAGGTTCCTGGGTTCTCATATTTCCAGACGATATTTGCTGCCTCGAAGGAACCCTTCTCGTTACGTCGATAGCTCCCATCGCTTTTCAATGGAGATTCGAGTTCGAGAACCGTGGAGTAGCTCCCAGGACGACCTTGCCCGTTGTTGAAGATCATGATGTTCCCCTGGCCAGGATTCCCTGGATCGATCCAGCGAGCGTCATGTTGCTTGAACAGGGTTCGGTCGGCTGAGTTTCCCATGCCGTAAGCTTCAGGATTGCCCCAGCGCCACAGGATTCCAGGGTTCTCGTCTCCCTGGGTCGAATGATCGATGATCCACACTTCATCGAAGCCATGGACACTCAAGATGATCTGGTCAAGTTTCGGGTTGTAGTTTACAGCGTTGGTATGCATCCAGTCCGACTGGCCCAGCTCTCTGCCACTGAAAGAAACGTAGTTGATATCGATCTTATTTGGATGTTCGGAAGCCTTACCGTAGTTGGGTTTCTCCGGGTCGATATCCTGGACCAGGTGGTCCCAGGGGCTCCAGCGCCAGACCACTTCCGCTCCTTCTTTGCCGGTCGGTTTGACTTCGATGATTGCATCTACCCATAACTGTCCCTGCGGTAGAAGCGCTTCATGACGACCGACAGCGAGGCACTCTTCTTCGGTTTTTCGTTCCCAGGTGACCAGGAGTAAATTGCCGTTAGGAAGTGGTTCGATATCGTGATGTTGCAGCTGCGCCTGAGATGCCCAGTCCAGTTTCCAGGTGACCTCCCCTTGCCAGGAGACTCTTTCGATCATTCCAGCGGCTCCTCCACCCTGGAAGCCAAAGGCTCCTCTCGCTCCGGAAGAGCCGGTACGAAGTAATGAGCCATCGTCGAGCAGGTAGACCGCGCTACCACTCCTGCGCTCTTTTTGCCAGGTGTGAATCGGTGTTCCCTCTCGATCGATGATCTGTACTTCATTAGCTCCCATCGGTGACAGCAACAGATATCCGCCGCCATGCTTGGCAGCGTCCGTATCGCCCTCCTCATCCTCAGGATCATCGCTCACCGTTGCTGGTTGCGATGGAATCACCGACGTTGCCCAGGCGTCCCCCCCGGCCGTGAGAAGAATCAGGGCAAGTAGCACCTGGGTGGTGAGCTGACAGACGATGGGTAACGGCATGAGAGATCTCCTTTTCACGATGCTGTTTGCATCTTAACCCCGTAGATTCTATCTGGTGTCGAGTTCTTACCGAGATCGGAGTACATTTGGCCGCGGCTGGCCCTTATTCTTACAGCAGAGCGGGGGACTCTTCTGGTGCTGGAGATTCGATTCAAATTTTCGTCGGAGATTTTCAGCGGCTCCTCCCGTTTGCAGAGCGCTGCCATTTTGCTGATGCTTGCTTTCCTGGTCCCATCCCTGGCGGCACAGATTCCCGAGCCGCAACCGACCTCGGAAGAGGTGACGGGAGAATTCCCACAGACCCTTTCCGATATGCACCGTAGGATCGGGGATCGGGTTCTGGATCTCAGTGATCGGATCGACAATTTCTTTGGCGATCCCCGCCTCGAGGAAGATGCGGGAGAGACCCGATATCGTGTCAGAACCGAGTTACGGATCGAAGAGGCGGGGGAAACCGATTTTCGAACCCGGATCCGGGGGCACGCTGTCTTGCCGCACACAAAGAAGCGCCTGGGGTTGTATCTGGAGACCTTTCGAGATGACTTTTTCGCCGATCTGGGCGATCTGCTGGGAGATCCCGTCGATGAGGGGGAAGAGTCGCTGCTTCGCGAAGAGGATGTGTCCGGTTTGCGAGCTGCACTTTTCGATGGCGATTCCGGCCATCTGTCTCTCGATGGAGGCCTGAAAATCTCCAGTGATCCCAAGGTACGGTTGCGATTGCGCTGGCGTGAGGATCATGAGTTGAACGATATCTGGACCCTTCGCTTCGTTCAGAGCCTGGAATACCGGGGTGAGATTGGTTACGGCGAGCGCACACAGTTTCGTTTCGAACGATCGGTGGATGACCGTTTTCTCCGTCTTGGTCTCGAAGGGGTGTGGTTTGAAGACCAGGACTATGAGGCGCTTTTTACCACCAGCTACTATTTCCCTGTCGATGAGCGAACCATTCTGAGGGTTTCTGGTGACATGCGGGGAATTCTCGGCAATGAACCCGCCCGGACCGGGGTGGGATGGGGTCTCGGTCTGAGACGATTACTTCATGAGGACTGGTTGTTCGGGGAGATCGCTCCTCGAGTTTTCTACCCTGAAAAATCAATCCACGGCAGCGAGGTGTCGGTACAACTCGTGTTCGAGGTGATTTTCCGACGTTAATTCTCCGGGCTAGAACCGGTCACTGATGCTGATTACCATCTTCGACGGGAAAGGAGACCCGATGCTCCGAGGAGAACACGATGCCGGCCGTACCCGAAATGGCCTGATCGCGATGCTGCTGATCGGTCTGGGTTGTGGGTCACTGGTATATCTGGGCAATCCAGGAAACATGGGTATCTGCGGTGCCTGCTTCCTGCGAGATAGTGCCGGAGCATTACGTCTGTTCGGCGATCCACAGGGATTGCACTATTTACGACCCGAGGTGATCGGCGTGGTGTTTGGTGCGTTGCTCTGGATGCTACTGCGGGGGCAGTGGCAGGCTCGGTCCGGCAGTCACGCGGCGACTCGCTTCTTCTTCGGTATCTGGATGGGAATCGGTAGTCTGGTTTTTCTCGGCTGTCCGTTTCGGATGTTACAGCGCCTCGGTGGACTCGATGGGACCGCCTGGATTGCATTACCCGGGTTCATCGCCGGGGTGGGGCTCGGCCTATTTTTCGAGAAGCGTGGCTACAACGTCGGGAAGACCCAGGGCTCTCCTGCGGTCGTCGGATTGCTGATGCCGGCGCTGCTGGGGATCGGCGCCGTGATGTGGTACCTCGGCAAGCTCGATGGTCCGGGTCCTGATGGTCCGGTTCCCCCAGCCCATGCTCCCTGGTTGATCTCCCTGGGAGTCGCCCTGGTGGCGGGAGCGATCCTGTCGATGACCCGGTTCTGTGCGGTAACGGCGGCCCGTCAGGTCTACCAGAAGGATCGGCGGATGATCCTGGCAGCTCTGGCGATGATGATCGGCTACGGGCTGGTGGTCGTGACCACGGGCAAATCGACCCCGGGTATCGAAGGGCAGCCTGCCGCCCATACCGATCATCTGTGGTCAGCCCTGTCGCTGGCTCTGGTCGGATTGTGCGGTTGCCTGGCTGGAGGGTGTCCCGTTCGTCAACTGGTGATGACCGGGGAGGGGAATGGCGATGCGGCGATGACGGTTGTCGGAATCCTCCTGGGAGGTGCTCTCAGCCACGGCTTCGGTCTCGCCTCGAGTGGAGCGGGAACGACCGCGGCAGGACAGTCTGCCATCGTCGTCGGGATCGTTATTGCAATTCTTTACGGAGCGATGAGATCGGTTCTGGTCTCTGAAGGGACGTCAGCATCGTGATGGCAGCATCTTCGATATTCCTGATTTTCGCGTTTCACACGGTAGGGATGGCGCCTGCCGATGAGAAGGCTCTGGAGCCGGGTTACACGATCCCGGTGGTTGATCTCACCGACGATGTCGCTGGAGTGATCACCGTTGACCGGGAAAAAGGTCAGTACCTCGGGCATCCCACGGCGGTATTACTCGAAGATGATCAAACGATTCTTTGTGTCTATCCAAAGGGACACGGTGGCGGTGCGATCGTTTACAAGAAGAGTACCGATGGCGGTAAGAGCTGGGGGGATCGATTGCCCACCCCCGACAACTGGGCTTCCTCGAGGGAAGTGCCGACGATTCATCGGGTTACCGATTCCGATGGAAACAAACGGCTGATCCTCTGGTCCGGTCTCTATCCGGCGCGGTTGGCGGTCAGTGAGGATGACGGTTCTTCCTGGAGCCCTTTGAAACCGGCCGGAGATTGGGGAGGGATCGTCGTGATGGGGTCGGTGGAGCGTCTCAAGAACGGCCGTCATGCCGCCTGGTTTCACGATGATGGTCGGTTTCTTCGTGCCAAGAAAGGTGCTTCGCGATTCGATGTCTACCAGACCCTTTCGGAGGATGGCGGACTGACCTGGTCACAGCCGGTTGCGATTGCTCATCGGCCCGATGTTCATCTGTGTGAGCCGGGAATCGTCCGCTCACCGGATGGCAAGACCATCGCACTGTTGTTGCGAGAAAACAGTCGAACGCGCAATTCATTTGTCATTTTCAGTCACGATGAGGGAAGCAGCTGGTCGCAGCCGAAGGAGCTTCCTGCGGCCCTCACGGGGGATCGTCACACCGCCACCTACACCGCCGATGGACGTCTCTTCATCTCCTTTCGGGATACCACTCGTGAGAGTGCGACCAAGGGCGACTGGGTCGGCTGGGTCGGGAAGTGGCAAGACATCGTCGAGGGTACAGAGGGGCAATACCGGGTTCGGTTGATGGATAACCATGTGCGTGGAGATTGCGCTTACCCGGCGGTTCTTCAGCAAAAGGATGGAACCATCATCACCATCACATACGGTCACTGGACGAAAGGCGAATCGCCGTGGATCGCTTGCCGGCGATTTACCATCGCCGAGCTGGACGCGAAATACGCTGAGCTGGGAAATTGAAGATATGCGGTTTCTTCAGTAGCCCTTGCCGCCGAGCACTTCCTTGATCTCTACCACTTGTTGCAGAAACGGCTCCAGCTCTTCCCCCGACTTGCAGTATTTTCCGGGGCGGTAGAGCAGAATCTGGTCCCCCTTGATATCGAGCTGGATCTTGTCTTTTTTCTCGAAGTATTCCCGTACGCGAGGCCGGAACAGATCGCGGATGGATTCTTCATCTTCCCCTCGGAGGCGATACTTGTTGCTGAAGTCCGGATGGGAACTGAAATCGATGTCCTTGGAACCAAAATATTCCTTGAAGCGGTCCAGGAAACTCTCGGCACCCATATCGAGATCGGGGAAGTTGTGTTCATTGCCCAGGACCACGACCGTTTGAGTGACCGCGTACGAGTTTTTGCCGGTATGAACCACGTAGGTGTACTCGAAGGTCACCAGCTGATGATCGCGGTACTGCCCTCGACCCACCATGGCGGCCCCCTTGGGTGCGCCACACTTTCCCAGCGGGTGAGGTGCCAGTAGCTTTCCGGCACTTTCATCGGATTCGCCATGGAATGAGAGACCGAGATTTCTCATCGCCTTCTCCAGGGATTCCTTTCGTTCCCGATGTTGTATCCTGGTTCGTTGCACGATCCATACCACGATTGCGGTGGTAGCGAGAATCCCCGAAACCAGATAAATGATCATTTCAGGTTCGGACATCTTGGGTCACATCCTGCAATGGTAAGCAAAGGCCGGCGGTAGATTTGACCAGGCGAGGGGTGTTCGTTTCACATCGGAGAATAATCTGTCGAGACGTTGACGAAATGCGCGAGCTCTTGGAAACAGGTGGATGCCGCCGTAAGCAAACGTCACGAAGTGACCTCCACCAGCAAGTACCTGTGAAATCGCAACCAGAATTTGTTCCTGGAGCTGGTCTGGAAAAGATGCCCAGGGGAGACCTGAGACCACCGTATTGACCTCCTCGATCCCCTTCTCGGCGAGGATCGAGTTCAGACTGGAGGCTGATCCCTCGATGATCTCAACATCACTGAAGTGCTGGCGGAGTTCGTGAACGAAGGTGGGGTTCTTCTCGATGGCGAGGAATCGTGCGCCGGGTGAGATTCTGTCGATGATTCTGGCCGTAAACGCACCAGAACCGGGGCCCAGCTCCACGACGACCGCTGACTCTTCGAGGTGGATGCCATCGAGCATCCGCGATGCAAGCACCCGACCACTGGGCGCGATGGCTCCGATCGAGTCGGGCTGAGAGATATACTCTCGCAGAAAGTTGAGTTTCGATCCCATTCGATCGCTGGCCTCTCCGCTGCTGTGCAGTGGACAATGTGCTCCTCGCTGTGAGGTCGCCGATCCGGGATGGTGCCACGGCCGATCCGGGATGTCGAGGAATCTCCACTCAGTACAATCTCCGCGTTCCTCGGTTAGACTGTTGCAGGAGAAGGGACCTGGAGAGAATTGGCCAGAGGAGTGTCGATGACCCCATCAATTGGCTGGATCGGTTGCGGAGTGATGGGCTCTTCGATGGTGAGAAATCTCCTCGCCGGCGGGTTTCCAGTATCGGTTTTTACTCGCACTCCATCGAAGGCGCAGGAGCTGATCGATGCGGGAGCTGGCTCGGTTTCCACTGCTGCCGAACTGGCACGACAAAATGACGTTGTGATTTCGATGGTGGGCTATCCGGAAGATGTAGAAGCGGTCTATTTCGGAGACTCGGGGATCTTTTCAATTCCCCAGGCAGATTCAAAGTGTCGCCTCGTCATCGATATGACCACCAGTACTCCTACCCTGGCGAAAAAGATTGCCGAGGTAGCTGCCGGCAGAGAGATGATGAGCCTCGATGCTCCCGTCTCCGGTGGCGACATAGGAGCCCGCGATGGAACTCTGAGTATCATGGTCGGCGGGGCAGTGAATGCGTTCGACCAGGCCGGTGCCATATTCGATGTGCTGGGCCAGCAGGCGATATTGCAGGGGGCTGCCGGTGCCGGACAGCATACCAAGATGGTCAATCAAACCATCATCGCCAGTACCATGATCGGCGTCTGTGAAGGCCTGGTCTATGCCCGGCGGGCCGGGCTCGACACCCGAAAAGTTCTGGAGAGTGTTTCCGGCGGAGCTGCCGGCTCCTGGTCCCTCTCTCACCTGGCACCCCGGATCCTTGATGGAGATTTTCAGCCGGGTTTCTTCGTCGAGCACTTCGTCAAGGACATCGGCATCGCGATCTCCGAATGCGACCGGATGCGGATCGAACTGGCAGGATTGAAACTCGCTCGACGTCTGTACGATGAGGTGGTTCAGAGCGGGGGTGGGCGCCTGGGAACCCAGGCGCTTCATGGGGCGATTGAAAAGCTGGCTGCCGAGGAGAGCTCTATTTCGCGAGAGGAGAACTCAGATGGCTCTGATGGAGATCGTTAGTCCCGAAGTAGCTGGCTATCTTGTCGTGGGATTAGCGATCGGGCTCGGTTTTCGCATCGTGGCCGGGATTCTCGATAAGCAGCGAATCGAGGCTGAAATCGTTGGTCAAGGCGGGGAGATTCATTCGATTCGCTGGACTCCTTTTGCCAAGGGTTGGCTTGGATCTAAGAATGAGCGTCTTTACCAGGTGCTATGGACTGACAGGTCGGGAGTCCGCCACAGTACAACCGTCAAGACGGCGATGTTGGCAGGCAATTACTTTGCTGATCCGATCAGTTCCGCCACCTCGCGAAGCAAGAATTCCGACAGCGAGATGGATTTGAGGACAGAAAACCAAAGACTTCGACAGGAAGTCGATCGGTTACGTGGAGAGCTGGATCAGTTGCGTCGAGATCGGATGTAGCCGTTGAAAGATCAAGAGGAATACCTGCTGCAGCAAGCTACTGCGATCCTTGAAGATGTTCGCAGGGACTTTCCTCATTATCGATCAGCCCTCGAGGGGACCGACATCCGGATCAGTCGTCGGCTCACTCGCAGTGCGGGGAACGCCTGTGCCAAGAGCCGGACCGTCGGAATCAGCGCGCCGATCTTCACCGTGGAGGAAAATCGACCACAGTTTCAGAACACGGTCTTGCACGAACTGGCCCATGTGATTGCCGGAACCAGGGCTCGTGCCCACGGATCCCGCTGGAGGAGCATCTTTATCGAGATCGGTGGGAATGGCGAACGCTGCCACGAGATGCGTGCCAAAGGACAGCACTTTCGACACCAGGCTCATTGCCAGAAATGTGGATCACAGGTCGAAGTTGGATCCCGTGTGTGGAATCGTCTCAGAGCCGGTAGTCGAGATTATTTTCATCAGGGCTGCCGGGGGATGATCACGGCGGAGCCGGAGGATGTTGAGCGCCTCGACAGCACCAAACAGGATTCACCAGGGGTGTTTCAGATGCTGGGGAGAGGTCTTCGGCAAGCATTCCTCTTTAAAACCACCGACAGGCGCTAGAAGGGTAAATCTTCCTCTTCTTGCTCGTCTTGCTCCTTTTTTATCGGTGGCCTTCGATTTTTCAGATCATGTGTGACGTCATATTTTTTCCACTTTGATTGCAGAACGATGATCTCAGCAGCCTCAAGTTTTCGGTTTTTACGATCGGAGTCATCCAGGTATCCACTGAGAAACAATTTTTGTCGTTTCTTCAATGCGGTCGGTTTTTTCATCTCAATCATCAGGACTTCGGTGCCGAGCGCGGTGGTCAGGCGATGATCAGCGACTTCTCTCTCTCGACCGTTTTCGACTGAAGTCATCGGTCCATGAACCCAGGCAAACCCCTGCGCTTGCAATTTCGAGGGGACCGCCGGAGCTTTGAAGGAACCGGCAACGATCGCCTGGACCTGGATCAACATCGGAGGATACCGGGCGCCGCCGGAACCGAACTGCTCCTCCTGCTTGCGAGCCAGTACATGAATTGAAGTACCGGAGTCGATGTCCTTCAGGGCAGTGATGCTGTGGATCTCGATGGTTGAACTCTTGACCACCTCAACCTTGAGATTGCCCTTCTTATCCTTGACGGTAAAGTTCTTGCCCTTTTCTTCTCCTTCACCGAGAGCTTTGATGGAGCAGGACAGCACAACTGGCTTCGCCTCTTCCAGATGGTTGAGGCCGCTACAGACGGATGCCAGAAAGGCGAATGTCATGGCGAGCATCTATCGCTCCTTCTCATCTTCTAGAAGAGGCCTTGCGGTTGACCTTTTTCATCGAGATCGATCTGCAGTAGAGCAGGTCGAGAACCGAGACCAGGCATCGTCATGATGTCACCGGTGAGCGCATAGAGGAACCCTGCGCCCGCCGACAACCGAACATCCCTGACCGTGATCCTGAAGCCATCCGGTGCACCTAGTTTCTTGGGGTTGTCGGAGAAGGAGTACTGGGTTTTGGCCATGCAGATCGGGAGATGTCCCAGGCCCATCTTCTCGAACTTGCGGATGGCTTTTTTTGCCGCAGGTTTGAAATCAACTCCATCTGCACGATAAATTTCCGTCGCGACTGCGGAAATCTTGTCGCGTACCGGCATATCATCTGGATAGGTCATCTTGAAATCGGCGGGAACTTCTTCACAGGCCTTCACCACAGCTTGTGCCAGTGCTGCTCCGCCTTCACCACCTCTGGAATGAACTTCCGAAATGGCTGCATCGAACGCCCCGGCTTCACGTGCACAGTTGAGTACCGCTTCGATTTCACCTCCGGTATCGGTGGGGAAACGATTGAGTGCTACCACGACGGGAGTTCCGAACTTGGTGAGATTTTCGATGTGTCTGCGGAGGTTCGAGCAGCCATCCTCGACCGCCTGGATGTCTTCTTGTTTCATCTCCTCGGGGAGAGGTTTCCCCGGGGTCACCTTGTAACGTCCGCTATGGACCTTGAGTGCGCGGATTGTTGCGACGAGTACGACCGCATCTGGTTTCAAACCGCCGACTCGACATTTGATGTTGAAAAATTTCTCGGCACCCATGTCGGCACCGAATCCGCTCTCCGTGACGACGTAATCAGAGAGACTCAGAGCGATGCGATCGGCGATGATCGAGGAGTTTCCATGAGCAATGTTGGCGAAGGGACCGGTGTGAACGAAGCAACCGGTACCTTCAAGAGTTTGCATGAAAGTGGGGTGGACTGCGTCTTTGAGCACGACAGCCATCGCCCCGGCTGCGCCGATTTGCTCGGCAGTTACCGCATCTCCATCCTCGTTCAACCCGATGACGATTCGGCCCAGTCTCTCTCTCAGATCCCTCGCATCGGCAGACAGCCCCAGAATCGCCATCACTTCGCTTGCGCTGCTGATGTCGAAACCTGTCTCCCTCGGGATTCCGTTCTTGGACCCACCGAGGCCGACGATGATGTTTCTGAGGGTTCGATCATTCACATCGAGACAGCGTCGCCAGGTCACAGATTGTGGATCGATGCGATGTGGATTGCCCATCAATATGGACGTATCGACCCAGGCGGCGAGCAGATTGTTGGCCAGGCCGACCGCGTGGGTATCCCCGGTCAGATGCAGGTTGAAATCCTCCATCGGAATCACCTGACTGAGACCACCTCCGGCAGCACCGCCCTTGATGCCAAAAACAGGGCCCATCGATGGCTGACGGATGGTAGAGACCGCCTTTTTCCCGATGTGGTTCAAGCCGAGCCCTAATCCGATGGTGGTGACGGTTTTTCCTTCTCCGAGGGGGGTCGGGTTCACCGCCGTGACATTGATGTACTTGCCCTGAGGGGTGTTGCCGATCCGGTCGAGAATCGCCAGGGGTACCTTGGCCATGTACTTGCCGTGGAGAACCAGCTCCTCCTCTTCGATGCCGTAGAGGGCGGCGATCTGACGGATATCAACCGGAGTGGCGGCTCTGGCGATGGCGAGATCAGAGGTTGGGCTGGGCTCGGTCAAGATGGCTCCTTTCTCCGGCTTCTCCGGAGGACGTACCGCGACGAAGAGAACCGTAGCCGAGAGGCACGCAATTCGCAATAAGACCGGGGCAAGCACTCTTCAGAGGGCCTCTAGCGGCTTCTCACCAGCAACCCGGTGTCGATTCGGAGATGGCGCCGCGCCCCCTCTACCTCGCCGATAAATCGGCCTGCGTCTTGAGGATAGCCAGCGGTCGGTTTGATGTCGGGGACATGTTCTGACCAGTATCGATTGAGAAGAACCATATGCAGCTCACGAAGATACTTGGCGGTCATCGAGGCCAGTGCGGTGCAGAAGCTGAACTGTTCGCATTCTTTTCGAAAGTGGACCGTGACAACCCGGTTATTCTGATCCGTCGTGGCACGGTAGGACTGCCGATCTTTGTCCTGTTCGAGGATTTTGAAACTGCAGTCAGGAAACAATGGATAGAGAAGAGGTCCGTAGCGTTCTCTACCTCCGAGTCGGTCGGACCAGACTTCGATCTGCTTTCGATCGGATTGCCGCCACAACCACTGGAGAAATCTCCCCATCGCCCAGGCATCGACAGCTCCCTTGGTGCCCAGTCTCTTCACCTGTGAATTGAATTCTCTGACTTCGAGCGGAATCGCTCGAACTTCAGCCGAAGAGATGGCGCATCTCTCGAAGGATCTTTCCAGCCGGCGTATCTTACCGGCGAGATTCACCCCGGAGCATGAGTATGGCAATTCCAGATCCTGATCTCGATACCATGGATACTCATCCAGATAACTGGAGCGATCTGCTGTGCAGTGATCGATCAACTGTCGAAAAGTGCGGGGAACGGATCCCCGTTCACAACCGATAAAGGCCAGAACACCCTCTTCCAGGCGAGAAAGATCTCCGGTTCCGGATCGGTGCAGTCTCTTCGAGTCGGCGATCGAAATCACATTCTTATCACGACGGCCTGCGGTTCCTACCAGAGGGGAAAGGAGTTCCCAGGGGCTATCGGCAGCGATTCGCTTTTCACTCTCCAGCGCCACGAAGCCGATCACCATCGGTCCCAGTCGAGGGCCGTATCCCGCCTCATCGAGTCCAGCCAGCCAGTGACTCATGTCATTTCCTCTCCGCCGTATTACTGGAGGATCGTTCCCAGGGTGGAGGATCGCCAAGAGAGAGCCAGTGGCGCCGTACCTCGGAAAGCACGATCCCGCAGGAGGTCGCGACATTGTGTGAATGTTTGGATCCGAACATCGGAATTTCAATGGTGCCATCACAGAGGAACAGTACCTGCTCATCAATACCCACCACCTCATGACCCAGGACGATGGCGACAGGGTAAGGGAGATCGACGTCATAGATGGAATGAGAATCCCTGGTTTGTTCCAGACCGAGAACTGTCACCCCTTGATTCTGGAGGCGGCGTACCGCCATCGCCGGGTCTTCCACATGCTCCCACTCCGTGGTCTGTTCCGCTCCGAGTGAAATTTTCTCTATCTCCGGTCGTGGGGGAGTGGGAGTGATTCCACAGAGGTAGATCTTTCGCACGCCGAAACCATCGGCAGCCCGAAAGATGGCACCGACGTTGGTCAAGCTGCGAATGTTGTCGAGGATCAGCGACAGATGT
Organism: Planctomycetota bacterium; assembly: GCA_036125855.1. Taxonomy (GTDB): domain Bacteria; phylum Planctomycetota; class UBA8108; order UBA1146; family UBA1146; genus UBA1146. Next base: position 217,213 of record JAYZTT010000001.1, on the reverse strand, counting down.
GGTCGACCTCTTTGTTGCCGAAGATCGGCGTCTGCACGATGCTGATCGATGCGGCGCTTGCGAGGCATCCTTATCCCCTCGTTTGGAAACCGAAGACCGTAGATAGTAGCCCGAGGTAAGGCCGGAATCGATGGCGAACTGTGGAGGCGGTCCCTCGCCACCTCCAGATTCCCGTCGTAACCTATATCCAGAGAAAAGAAGGGTGATAATCCCGTTCTGGAGAACTTCTTCGTGGTCCGAGAGGTTGCCATGACTGAACCGATCATTCTGGATGTGCAGGAGCAGCGCATCGTCGGCGTTCTCATAGAGAAATCGCTGGCGACACCGCAGTACTATCCTCTGACCCTCAACCAGGTCGTTACCGGTTGTAATCAGAAGTCGAATCGAGATCCGGTAGTGTCCTGGATGGAGGATGAGGTCGAAGATGTCTTGAGACAGCTGGCTTCACGTGGTTTCGCGACCCAGGTCCATGCTGCCGGTTCACGAGTCGGAAAGTGGCGCCAGGAGTTGACCAAGATGCTGGAGCTCGATGGACGGGCAATGGCGGTTCTGGCCGAGTTCTTGTTACGGGGCCCCCAGACCCTGGGCGAACTCAGGACCCGTGCTTCCCGCATGAAAGAGATTCCCGATCAGGCGGCACTGGATGTTGTGCTCCAGGCGATGGCGCAGCGCCAGCCACCGATTGCGGCAAGATTCACCCCGGGTGAAGTCAAGCGCGGTGTGCGATGGGGGCACCTGCTCCAGGATCCGCAGCAAGTGGCGCGTCTGGTCAAGTCTGAATCCTCCACCTCGGGTGGCACGTCGACCGCCACAGAGGTCAAAAACACAAGATCCACTGCCGCCGACAACTCCTCTGCTGTGGCTGTTCGACTGCAACAACTGGAAGACTCGGTACGGTCCTTGCAAGAGCGAGTACAGGAATTGGAGCGCAGGGCTCCTATGTAAGGATCTGCAGCCCGGTGAATCGGTCGAAGACGGCCACGGCCGGGGAAAGGTGAAGGAATGAAGAATCTTCTGAGAGCACGATCTATGAACATCTTTGCAGTAATCGCGCTATTGCTCCAGGTTTCGAGTCAAACCGTTCTGGAAGGTGCCTCGCCTGAGGTTTCGATTACCCCGTATGCGGTAACAGGAGAGGTGACCTCAGTCACCCTGTACTCGCTGGAGGCGAGGGTCGAGAGAACCCTTGCCATCGATTCGGGGGCTACGGGTTTGCGCCAGATCGTGGTCGGTTCATTACCGCCCACCATCTACGACTCTTCGATTCAGGTTGAGGGGAGTGAAAACCTCGTCTCCGTGTCGGTGCAGGTTCAGCGTAGCAGTGGAGAACCGGTCGAATCGGATCGGGTGAAACAGCAAAGAGTTCGGCTAGAAGAGTTGCGACAGGCACTTCTTCGTCTTCAGAGAGAAGACCAATCTCTCAAGGATATGCGAGAGCGGTTTGCATCCATCCTGCCACAGCGACCCGACGATGAAGATTCTCCTCCCAGTATCGATCTCGATGCCTGGCAGGGTTTGCTCGACATGGTGCAACAGGGGATGGAGCGTGCTGCCACGGGCAGGGCAGCTCTCGCGCCACAGTTGCGCGAACTTCAGAATCAGGTGGAGCAGGCTCAAGGTGGTCTCGATCAACTGGTACGAACGGAGCAGAGATCCAGGACCGATGTTCACCTCGGAATTCAGGATTTGACCGGTGCCGGTGGTGTGATCCGGATCAGCTATCTGATTCCCGGAGCTTCCTGGCGTCCTCATTACGAAGTGGATGTCGATACCGACAGCGGAACTCTTCAGTTGCGGGCCTTTGCGGTGGTGCGACAGCTGACCGGTGAGGACTGGCCGGAGATCCCGGTGTCCTTTTCCACTTCGGCACCGGAGCAGGGATCTGATATTCCAGAACTGACTTCGATTCGACTGGAACGAGAAAGATATCAGGACCTGGTGCTAGCCCGGCGAAAAGTAGCTTTTGATCGAGGTTTGCAGTTACAAGAAGCATATAATTATGCTGCCAATAATGATCCCGTGCCAGCGACGGAGGCGGGAAGTAGCACGCGTCTGGGTGCCGTATTTTTTGGACGTGAGATCACCGGTCAAAGCCACGTACTTCCCGCAGATTCAAATCGTGGTTTCTTGCGAATATTTTCTTCGGTGAAATCTGAATCGATTCCTTCCGATGGGGAATCCCATCGATTGCTCTACGCCATTCAGCAACTGGAGTTTCAGGAGGATCGGATTTGCGTGCCCGAATTCAACACAGCGGTGTTCCGTCGGATGAAATCAGTTCTGTCCGGTTCCGATCCGATAATCCAGGGGAGCGTTGCGGTGTTTCTCGGGGAAGATTACCTGGGTCAGACCAGCATCGAGACCACCGCTCCTGGCGAAGAACTGACCCTCGACCTGGGAGTTGATGACCAGATCATGGTGCAGAGAGTTCAACGTGAGTCCGAGGATCATGTCGGGATTTTTTCCAAGTCCGTTCATTACCGTACCGATCTGGATCTGGTGATCGATAACTTCCATGCGGAACCGGTAACGATTCTGGTCAGGGAGAGGATCCCCTTTAGCGAGAGCGATCAACTACGAGTGAGAATCGATCACGCTGCCACAACCGATATTCCGGAGGGAGTCGATGCGGATGACGGGCTCCTCTCCTGGAACCTGGAAATTCCGCCTGGAGAACCGACCCGTATCGAGTTTGCCTGGTGGATCGAGGCTCCCCCTGATATGCGACTGACCCGCCGGGAAGCACCGGAACGCCTGGGACGGGGGGAATGATGCGCAGTATCAAGTCGATCATCGGTTTTTGTTTGCTGCTCTCTGCTTCTCCTGTCAACGCTGGATCGCCAGAGATGACTTTCCGATTGAAGCCGATCTTGCCCGATTCCGTGACGGTCTTTGAAGACCGGGCGCGAGTGCATCGTCGGCTGGAAATGGATGTTGTACCGGGCACTCGTGAGGTTGTGTTCGTCGCCTTACCAGGGAGTCTCGATCCCAGCAGCGTTCGGGCACGCCTGAGTGGAGTTTCCGGCATGGTTCTGGGTGTACGTCTCGAGAGAGAACTTCACGTCGAGGACACTCAAGAGGAGGTTCGGCTCCTGGTGAAGCAGATCCATCAACTAGAAGATCAATTGTCAAACAACAATTTCCGCCTGGAGGAGCTGAATCGCCGCAAGCAGATCACTGTGAGGCTGGCAAAAATTCTTGAAGATTCCATCTCGAAGAGTGGAGGAGATCTTTTTGGAGGAGTCACATCCTCTCAGGTGATCACCGCTCAACAGTGGATTGCCGATCGACTTCTGGAGTTGGCTCTCGAAAAGGATCGGTTGCTGTTGCAAAGAGTTGAGATCGAAAAGAAGCATCAAGATCTGTCCAGTGATCTGGAACCTTTGCAACGGCAACAGGGACGGACTTCCTGGTTGGCCACCGTGCTGGTTCAAGCTCAGGAGGAGGGCCGGGCGATTGTCGAGTTAGCCCATGACGTATCCGGAGCCAGCTGGATCCCGATTCATGAGGCGCGCCTGGATGAGGCGAGCGGACAGGTGGAATGGCGAAGCAAGGCTCAGGTGGTGCAGAAAACCGGGGAGGACTGGAAGGATGTTCTCCTGACCCTGTCGACAGCCCGTTCTTCTCTGGGGCTGGCCGCCCCCTCGCTGGTACCGATGAGGGTGGACGCAATCGTGGGGTTGAAGCCTGCCGATATCTCGGTCGATGAAACGGATGCTGCGAGCGCTAAATCAGAGAGAGGCGAAAGCAGAGCGAGAGGTCGCGATCAACAGGCCGAGCAGATCGCTGATCTGGCCGGGGCAATTGTATCGAGTGGTTCTGGACCGGCTCGATTTGAAATTCGAGCTCCAGCTACCATCCCGGCAGATGGCAGTAACCATGCTGTATTGATCAGTGAACAAACGATGGCGGCTGAGCTTGATTACCAGAGCATACCGCTGATCAGCCCGCACGTTTTTCGGCGCGCTGTTCTCCTCAACTCAGGTCAAGCTCCTTTACTCGCCGGAATCGTCAGATGTTTTCGTGATGGTTCTTACGTCGGGAATGGGTCGGTGCAACGGATTGCTTCGGGTCAGCAGTTTTCACAGCACTTTGGTTCCGATGGGCGCATCGTGGTTCAAAAGGAGGAGATCGAAGATCGAACCTCCGAAGTTGGTTCATTCAGCGATGACCTGAAGCTGGTGAAAGCCTACCGGATCAGGGTTCGTTCGCTGATTTCTGGATCGGTTCCATTCGAACTGGTGGATCGTATTCCCGTCAGTCTTGTCGAGGGAGTGGAAGTGAAGCTTTCCAGGGAGACTTCCCCCGAACCCTCGGTGGACGAGGACGGAATTGTTCGCTGGAATGGTTCTCTGGTTCAGGACCAGGAGAGCGTGTTTGTCCTCCAGTGGATGGCAACGGCGGAAAAGGAACACGCAAAGATTCTGGAGAGGATCCGTTGAATCTCGATGAATTGATCGAGCGGTATCTCGCTTCGGAAGGTCGTGATCGTAAGAAGTTACTGAAGCAGGTTCTTGCCGGGGATCCCGGTCCCCGGCAGGCGACCCGGCTAGCACCGACGCTGCGTGATCCCAGTCCCAGAGTGGCTGCTCGGATCACCGCATTACTGGCAAGGCATCAATTACGGGAAGTATTCGAGCAGCAACTGGTTGGTTTGAAACCGGGGAAGCTCGCCATCCTCAGGGGCCACTTCGACAAGATTGCCAAGCCAGGGCGTTGAGCCGCAGCAATTCTCTCGGTGCTAGTTCATCTCCTCGCGAGGTTCTTCGTTCATCCCCTCGTGAGGCTCTTCGTTGATCTCTTCACCGTGAACCGGAATCAAGATCGCTTCGACATCGGCAGTTCCAATGATGTCCACACCATCGAAGATGACCTCCCAGGTGTATCGACCCGGTTCTGGAAATTCCATCGGTGGGAGATCGAATATGCACTCGTGATGTTCACGGCGATCATCATGTTCCAACCCGAATTCAGGGCTTTCCTCGATGACATAATCGTCACTGAGTCTCTTGAAGCGGAACGAAACGGTATGGAGACCCGAGAAATCGCTGAGATTCAGGTACAGAGCGGCTGGTTGATATTCACATGGAAATTCAGGTAGACGTACTCGATTGAAAGTGCCCGCCAGTACGCATTTTCCGGACTCGTCGTCCTTGTAGATGCGGTCGCAAAGGATGATGGCTTGAACGATGGGGAGAAGGGGTCGTTTCAAGGAGGACACCTATCCAGCTAGAGGCTGTCTTATGGAGTGCCAGACCTCTGGAACCCCATGCTGTTGGGTAATTCCCAGCTCCTCCACCGGAGCAAGGAACCAGTATAGACCCAGCAATCCATTGTCGCAGACTATGCATCTGATGTCACCCGATCTGGCCGTGCCCGTCTTGACCCATCTGGGTCAGCGTCACAGAATGCCGACCACCGCGATGATTGGGAGCTCCTGAGCGGTAGTGATATCCGGGGGCTGTGGGAGGACTCGAAAACCGTGCGAATTCTGACGGTTCGAGAAACGGCCTGGTTCAACGTCGACCCTGAGGCGATCTGGCAGCAGGTATCCCTTCTCGAGGATTGGTCTCGCTGGTGCGCAGGATTGAACTCCGCACGCTGGGTTCGTGGAGAACCATGGAATTCCGGTTCTCGTTTCGAGTTGAAGTGGCAAGGTGCGGTCTCGGCTCCGCTCGCTGGTGGGGAACTGCATCAGGTAGAGGAGGTGGGATTTCGTAATACCGGCACAGGAGAACCATCTCTTCGGCCTGACAAATCCGAGATGGATGATGGTGATGGGTTGTGGGTAAGGCGAATCTGCTGGAAATCAGGTTTCGGTCCTTTTTGCAGTGAAGGACGCATGTCGTTTCTGGAAGACGGAAAAGGCACGCTTGTCGAGTTTGTGACTCATTGGCAAGGTTGGGCGGCTCTCTTCAATGGAGGAAGACGCTCCAAGCGCTGCGCGAATTATCAAAGGGATTGGCTTGCCAGTCTCCGACATTCGCTGGAACGAGTGGGAAGCATCGGATGATCCGTTCGGCTACTGAACTGAGAACGATCTGGTACATGGGAGCGAAGACTCGTCTGTGTGACGAGTTTCTCAACGGAGCTGTGCGAGACCTGATCGATCCAGGTGCGACGATTCTGGATGCCTGCACGGGGACTGCCGCGGTCTCGCGCTGGTTTGCCCCTGACTACCGGATTCTGGCCAATGATGTTCAGTTGTTTTCAGTGATCGTTGCCCGGGCACACCTGGAAGGTGGTAACGGTTGGCAGCAGGCGCTCGAGTACCTCGATCCGGAGGAGGATCTGGGACCGGTGCGCGATGCCAATCTACGAATGCTGGAGGAACTGGCGCCCGAAGCGCTGCAACTGGAGGCCTCGCTGCTCCAGCAGATTGGTGGCCAGGGAGGCACCAAGCAGCTGCAGCCGCCAATCTTCGACCAGTACAGGGATCTTGTTGCCCAGGCCCCGGTTCCCGACTCACCCCAGTTACAGGCGGAGCAGTTACAAGAGGAGCACGGTACGCTGCATCAGCCTTTGACTGCTCAGATTCCAGAACTGTTAAAAGCCAGACGTGCTGATCCTGCCGGGGGGCCGGCTGTTCTTTGCACCATCTACTGGGCTCATGTGTACTTTGGTCTGAGGCAAGCGATGCAGATTGACTCCCTTCGAAGAGCGATCCAGGAAATTCCAGTTACAGATCGATTCCAGAAGAGTAAGCAAAATTTGTATCTTGCAGCACTGATTCACGCGGTTTCTGTCTGTACATCGGGAACCAGTCATTTTGCTCAACCAAGATCCATCGAAAAAGACGCAGAGCTGATCGCGGTTGTTCGACGGAGATTGTTAGATATCGATGAGCAGTTTGAAATTGCCCTCGATGCCATCCGGACGGAGTGGGGTTCCTCTTATCGTCATCCAGACAACCGGGTTTTCCACGGAGATGTCCACCAGTTGCTGGAAAAGGGTAGCCGTCTGGATCAGGAGCAAGTGGATCTGGTCTATCTGGATCCACCCTACACTGCTGATAATTATTCGCGCTTCTATCATGTTCTGGAAACCCTGGTCTGCTACGACTATCCAGAACTGGAACGACGTGGCGATATGCTGACGAAGGGTCGATATCCGCTGCAGGAAAGCAGGTTCCGATCAGATTTTTGTCGAGCAAATCGGGTCGAGGATGCGTTTCGCCGGATCGTTCAGTCATGTCATGAGCGTGGTGCTCGCCTGTTGATCTCTTATTCGACTGATACTGGACTCCTGACTCGTCGCTGGAGTCAGCAGGGAGAACAGCAACCAGCGATGCGATTGAGGGATTTAGCTCGCGAGTGTTACAACAATGTCGAGATTCGAGAACAGAAATTGATGCATTCTGGTCAGGGAGATTCCAATCGCGCGGTCAGTGAACTCCTGCTGCTCTGTGAGGATTGACCGTGCGTTGGCTTGGAAACAAGATCCAGCTTCTCGATGAAATCTTGCACGCTGCGGAGCGAGCAGGGTTTTCCGGTGGAACCGTCTGCGATCTTTTTGCCGGCAGTGGCACCGTCGGCCGTTTTTTCAGATCCCGAGGCTACAAGGTCATTTCTACCGATCTGATGCACTGTTCACTGGCTTTTCAGAAGGTATTTCTGGAGTGTCCAGGCCCTCCCCGTTTCGAAGGTGTGCGGCATATCTGGCAGAATTTTGAACCTCTGGAGAAGGATCGAATAAAGAATGCGGATCCTGCCGACCCCGTGTCCTGGGAGCCATTCTTGCGATTGATCCACTATCTCGAACAGGAATTGCCGCTGCGTGAAGGCCTACTTTACCGTCAATTCTCTCCACAAGGCACCGCCGATCGCCGCTACCTGAGCCCTGACAACGCAGGACGTCTTGATGCCATGGTGGAAACGATACGTGGCTGGCGATTGCAGAAATTGATCGATGAACATGAGATGTGGCTACTGGTAACTTGCATCATCGATGCAGCCGATCGAGTTGCCAATATCTCTGGAACCTATGGGGCCTACCTCAAGAAGTGGCAAAAAAATGCCCTGAATCCACTGACACTGCGTGCGCCAGCCCTGGTTCAAGGCCCGATAGGCCAGGCAAATCACCTTGATGCCATCACTTACATTGAAAAGATGTCGTGCGATCTGCTCTACATCGATCCGCCCTATAATCAGAGGCAATATGCTGCCAACTACCATCTACCTGAAGTGATATCGTTATTACCCCTGGAAGAATCTGACGATCAAATCGAATCACAATTGTACGGCAAGACTGGATTACTTCCGTGGAAGGAATCGGCGTCACCGCTATGCAGTAGGCGTGGATCGGAGTGCCGTGATGCGATGGCGAGCATCATCAGCAAGGCACGTGCTGGTGGCATCGTGTTTTCATACAGTGAGGAAGGCATTCTCACTCGCGATGAGATCGAAGAGTTACTACAGAGATGGTCTACTCAGGACTTGGCCGAGAAACATGGCAAAATCGAAGGATCAGAAAAAAAGCAAATTCTTCATGAGATTCCATATCGGAGATTTCGGAGTGATAGAGAAAGGCAGGATTCTCAGGCAGGGACTTCTCGCAGTTTTCATCCAGCAGAGGGTCGATCTGAAGATGAAGTTCACGAATGGATTTTCGCCATCGAGAAATTGCAGGCGGAACGATGTTGAGTTGTAAATTCTTGACTCGTGTATCGTTTTTTCTTGCGGCTATTGGCATCAAACCAAGTGTGGTGTAGGGCAGTCTGGTAGCCCCGTCATCGCTCAGTTGTTGGTGCATGCTCTTCGAGATGACGGACCGGCTCACCCGTCTGGTGAACGCGGAAGATGATGGTTCGCACACCCTCATCGCCGGTGATCGCACGGTGCCAGGCGCCGTACGGCACGTGATTCACCCGACCAGGTACCCCGATAATCGACGACCCGTCTCGAAACTCGATCTTGACGCGGCCTTCAAGGTAGTAGTGGAAGGTCTCAGATGGATGCCAGTGCCACTTGCCGACCATGTTCGGTGGATTCTCTGCGGAGGTGACGACCACCTCGCGTCCGGGCGCGATTTGCTCGGCCAACGCCTGTTGCCGCAGTTTGTCCACCTGCCGCTTGGTGACCGTCGTAACAGCACGGTTCGATGCGCAGCCGATCATTGCCTGGCCGAGCACAAGGACCGCAATGAGCCCGATGACGGATCGCGAATGAGTGACGAATCTGTTCATGGGTGCCTCCGCGTCCCATTCTAGGGGCTGATCCCCCCCGAGCTACCTGTCGAAGCCTGCCTGCAAGACGCGAGCCCCACTCGAAGTCTGGCTGGTCGCTGGCGATAACCCGCCGACTCTGAATATTCCAGTTATGAGCAGGCTTTGCTATCGCCCGCGAGGCTTGACAGAAAACTCTTCAACTTGATCTGTGACTTCAGGGTTCCAGAGCACCATCACTTGATGGCAGGCGCGAATGCGCGTCTGACCATCTCTGGGACTCTGGATCTGCGGACGCGGTTATCAAGAAGCTGGAAACTGTATGTTGCTCTCCACGTTAATTTTTTGCGGGGGTGTGCTGGGCCTGGCACTGGGAGCACCGGTCAGGGTCGCCGTAATGACCCCCATCGGCGGCGGGCGGATTGTGTCGTGGATCTGGTTCGCTCTTTTGATCCGCAGGATGAGGTTACAGCTAGTTAAACGCTTTGATTATCAACTGTTATGGGATTAATAGTAGATCGGCCGATCCGGATTTTGCGCCGAATTCGTGGGAAAGTCATACCTGACAGCTTTGACAGTTATCGGAATATGCGATAGACTGACCGTCTAGGCCGCTGAGTGGTCTTGCGAGTTCTTATTTCAGTTTGACTTTGGGTGGGTGTGTATTTTTTCGGTTCGATGTATCCGGGGGTACTCTTTTTGGACAGCCTGCACGGCGATTTTCAAATATCAGATGAGCGGTTCCGGTGTGTTTCAGTCCGGATGGGGTGTCGGCTCGTCTCGACTTCTCTACTGATCCTGTTGTTGATTTCGGGGCCGCTATCTGGCCAGAGGATCTTCGATCCTCTGAGTATCGGTCCACCAGCTGATGATCTGCTGGAGGCATTGCAACTCGATCTGGACCAGCAGCTAGGGGCAGAAATTTCCCAGACGATGCACATCTCGTGGATTCGAGATTCGGATAATGGTCGTGTGTATGTCGGTTGGGAACAACGGATCCGGGGATATTCCGTACGGGGTTCCGTGGGCCGCTCGGTCGCTTACTGGAATCCGACCAGTGGGATCTGGAGTGTTCGATATCGAGCCATCTCATACATAGGGACCGTGCAACTGGTTGAATTGATCGCCGAGCCCGATGCAACTCTGGAAAAACTCCAGAGTGAATACCTGTACAGATACTGGTCCGATCCCGCTCTGGAAGTAGTTCCAGGGACCCACCAGCGACCCACCCTGTGCTGGGTCATTGAGGCCAGTTCTAGCGCACCAGAGACTCACAGCAGTCTCCGGTTCGATATCGATGCTGGCACTTTGAGGATCCTATCGGTCGAGGAGCAAATGTGTGAGGTGGATGTTCCTGGTACCGTCAGTGTGGTGAGAACCCCGGGTACTCAGCCGCAAGGGGGATCGGCGGGGCAGGTTTTTCCTCTCCCGGGTGCACTGATATCAGGCGGTGGGGCCACAACCCTGAGTAATCCTGACGGTAGTTTTTTGCTGCAGCGGGGCACCGGAACCAACTTCACGGTGCAGGCTGGTCTGGAAGGGACATGGGGTGGCGTGACGAGTCAGCTGGCACCGAACGCGACCGCAAGCGCAGCTGCCGATCCAAATGGTGTTGATCTACTCATCAATCCCGGTGATGACTCCAATTTAACCGCTCAGGCCAATGCTTTTCATTATGTCGAGCAAGGGTATCGCTACTTCACAGAAGCCGCGGGTGGGTTTCCTGCCATGTCGACTCCGGTCAATGCGACGACGGGTATGACGGGTAGCTGTAACGCATTTTACGATCCAGCCCAGCAGATGCTGCGCTTCTTGAGACCAGGTGGTGGCTGTGTTGACAGCGCATACTCCTCGGTTGTTTTGCATGAGTTTGGTCATCATGTGGTGGATTCTCTGGGCCTTGTCCAGGGTGCTTTCGGCGAGGGATACGGGGACTCCCTCGCCGTTGTTTACTTTGACGATGGAATCATCGGTAGAGATTTCGCCGGACCGGGTCAGCATGTCCGCAATATCGAAACAGCGGGGGTTACCCACCCCTGTTCCGGAGCGATCCACTTCTGTGGCCAGGCTCTGGCTGGATTCTGGTTTGATGTTGGATCTCAGATGCGAGCTGTTTATGGCAATGCCGCCGGCGCTGAGATGGTGAGGGAGCTATTTGTCGATTGGTCTTCCATCACACTGGGAGGGCAAGGTTCTCAGGCGATCCATGACGATACGATTCTCGAGGTTCTGACAGCAGATGACAATGATGGAAACCTGGGAAATGGAACTCCAAACTGGGACATGATCTGTAATGCAGCAACGGTTCGGTTGTTGAGCTGCCCCGATTTGACCACCCTGACTCTGGTCCTGACCGCAGGCCCCGGCGAGACGGTTCCACCCGGCCAGGCCAGTTCGGTCGTGGTCGGTTACACCGAGGTTCTCGCCTCCCCGGTTGCGGGCGGTTCAAACCTGTTCTGGCGTTCAGCGGGAGGCGCATGGCAGTCGGTCCCCCTGACAGAGACGAGCCCTGGAGTACTGGAAGGCACCTTCCCTGCTCTTCAGTGCCTTGAAAGTGTTGATTGGTACGTGGGAGTTGTCGATGACCTGGGGTTCAACACCACTCTCCCGGAAGCCGGTGTTTTGACTCCCTATTCGACGGTCAGTGCGACCGGGAGCGAGTTGATCTTGCAAGAAACTCTGGCGAATGATCCCGGCTGGTCTACCTCCGATCCTTCTGATGCAGCGCTCTTTGGTCTCTGGGAATGGGGGGTTCCGGCCGGCTCGGTCGCGCAGGCCAGTGAGGGCGTGCCGGGTCCCGGTGGTGACCAGAGTTGCTATGTCACCGGGTTGGGGAGCCCAGGGGATGCGCAAGGCGTGCACGATGTGGATTTCGGCGAAACCACACTCACCACTGCTTCTCTGTCCTTGTCACCCACTGGAAGTCATATCGTTTCCTACTGGAGATGGTTTTCCAACAACACCTCCATCACCCTCCCCGATGATATCTTGACCATCTGGAAGAGCCTGGACGGGGGATCAACCTGGCAGGTCGTCGAAACGATAGGACCGGGAGGCCCTGAAGCCAGTGGAGGCTGGTTCCAGAGTTCCTTCTGGATTGAGGAAGGGGAGTCGCCGACCGATAGTGTGAGGCTCAAGTTCCGCACTGGAGATCTCGGCGCGGGCAGTGTCACTGAAGCGGGGATCGATCTACTGGAGATCACCCAGATTTCCTGTACAGGTGGTCCGCCGCCGCCCCCGCCAGTGGATAACGACTTTTCCCGTGGTGATTGCAATGTTGACGGTCAGCGTGACATCAGTGATGTGGTTCAAACCCTGGAGGTCTTGTTTGGCTCCCAGACCGACTTCCCCTGCGCTGATGCCTGTGATTTCAATGACGGGGGAGGCGTGGATCTCAGCGATGTTCTGCTCCTGTTGCAGGAGATTTTCAATGGTGGTACCGGTGCCGGCAGTCCCGTTTGTGGTGCGGATCCGACAGCCGATGCGCTTGGCTGCGAGCAGGGGACAAATTGCCCCTGATCGCCTAGAAGTAGACCATCCCTGGGTACCGACGGTATCCTCAGAACCTCTCTGCGGCGAAACTGCTGCTCGCCGCAGAGGGGTTCTTCTCTTATCATGGACGTTGTGACCTGTGGGGATCCATTGGACGAAGAGTCAAAAGGGTGTGGTCAGAACCGTCTCTATTGTCCGATGGCCGGATTAAATGCTCGCCAGTAGCTTAAATCTAGTATTCAGGGGAGTGCAACGCCGTGAAATCATTGAACTGCTCAGTAATTCTGGTGGGGGTGATGGTGTTCCTAGCGGCGCCTGTCGCTGGTCAGGATTGGCAGGAAAGACCCTTTGAGGTTGAAATTTCTTCTGCATGGGAATCGATGCAGGCGAGGCATCCAGGTCTCCGCTTCGAGAGGGATCGACTAGGTCGAACCTTCCTCTACGGAGTTCCGTTTTGCCATGGGGATACCGAAGTGGAAGCGGTTGATCGTTTTCTGGACGAGTACGCCCGTTTATTCGGAATCTATGATGGTGATCTTGAATTGATCTTTGAGAGCAAACTCAAGCAAAGATCCGCAACCGTTTTTGCCTATCGCCAGGTCATCGATGGAATCCCGGTGGAATACTCAGCTATGCGGCTCCTGGTTCGACCTGATTTTGAAACTGGCGATATGGCTGTTGTGTATGCCGCAGGTCATCTCGCTCTTGAGCCAGTGATGGGATATGCCCCGGTATTGCTGACACCCGATGAAGCGTTGCAGGTCGCCCAGCAAGCGATGTCGACGGAGGATTTGCCAGAATGGTCGCCAGCGAAGCTGACGATTCAAGCATCTGCCGAATTGCGGAGCTCTTCTCGACTCGTCTATATCGTCAAGGGAACCAATCCCGAATCGGCCCAGTTTGCCGACTGGAGTGTACTCGTTGACCCGGAGTCCGGAGTTGTTCTGGATATCAGGAATGAAATCATTCATGCCGATGTGGTTGGAGAGGTGAGGGGAAGGGTCAGTCAGAACAATCGTCCAGACACGGCGACCAACCCGCCAGTCGATCAGCCTGTCGGTGGAGTTCCCGTGAACATCTCCGGTGGTTCCTCGACCCTGGCCGAGAGAGATGGATCGTTTCTGGTGCCGCATGCAGGAACTGCACCGGTGAACTTGAATTCAACTCTGGTTGGTGAGTGGGTTGTTGTGCAGAACGAGGCCGGAGTGAATCTGAGTGTCGTGACACCAGCTACACCTCCCGGTCCGGTGACCGTCACCCTGAATCCAGTATCCGATGCTCTGATCCAGGCAGAGATCAATGCGTTCCATTACACCAACGTAACCCACGACTTTTATCGGGATCGTGCCGGTGCTGGACTTCCCGGAATAGACGTACCGCTCAGTTGCAACGTCAACATCGTTGATACCTGCAATGCTTTCTACAGTCCGGGTGCTCAGAGCATCAATTTCTTCCAAGCGGGCGGTGGCTGTGTGAACACATCTTATGCAAGTGTTGTGTCACACGAGTACGGCCATTTCATGGTGAATCGTCTGGGGCTATCCCAGGGAGCCTTTGGCGAGGGCTTTGGTGATTTGATGAGTATGATGATCTACGATGATCCGATCATCGGTCACGATTTTTTGGGGCCAGGTACCGAGGTGAGAGATCCTGTGGCGGCCAATGTCCAGTATCCCTGTTCTCAAACTGGTGTTCATTTCTGTGGCCAGATACTGGGAGCTTCCATCTGGCGGATACGCGACAACTTTGGAGCCACTTACGGTTCTGCTGAAGGTCTCGGTCAGGCCCAGCAATTGGTTGTCGATTGGACCCTGATCACAGTTGGTGGTTCGGGGAGTAATAGCGCTCATCCTCAAACGGCGATCGAGATGCTCACCGTGGATGACGATGATGGCACCATCGATAATGGAAGTCCAAATTACTTCGAGATCTGCGATGCTTTTGCTGCCCATTCGATCGACTGTCCGGTTTTGCCCAATATTTTGATTTCGTACCCGCAGGGGCGGCCGGAATTTTTGAATCCGGTGCAGGAAACTCCCATTCAGGTCGAGGTAGAAGCCGGTATTGCGGTGCCTGATCCGCTCTCTGGTTTGCTCTGGTTCCGCCGGGGAACTGCGCCTTTCCAGTCGGTGCCATTGCAAAATGTCGCGTTCCAGCAGTACATCGGAACGATTCCCGCTCTGGGCTGCGGAGATCCGGTCCAGTACTACGTCACATTTCTCGATACCGTGGGCTCGTCTCATAGTTCACCACCTGGGGGAGCATCCGCACCCTTCGAGGCTCCGGTGATCTCGGATCAGCAAGTTCTGATCGATGACTCGCTGGAAACTGACCTTGGCTGGGTGGTTGGAGCTCCCACCGATACTGCGACGACCGGGGTATGGGTTCGAGTGGATCCACTGGGTACAGAAGCGGCACCCGGTGCCGATCATAGTGACATCGGCACCCTCTGCTTCGTTACAGGACAAGGATCTGTAGGAGGCGGGCAGGGTGAAAATGATGTCGACGGTGGACCCACCACCCTGTTCTCCCCGGTTCTCGATTTGACGGGTGGACTGGATCCGGGAGTAAATGTTTCGATCGAGTACTGGCGTTGGTTTGCCAATGGCACCGGGGCAGCTCCCTACACAGATACCTTTGTCATCGAAATCAGTAGTGATCTGACAAACTGGGTCAATGTAGAGACGATCGGTCCTGCCAATGGTCCCGAAACAAACGGCGGCTGGATTCAGCACATTTTCAACCCTGCAGAGTTGGTTCCGCTGACCAGTACGGTTCGGTTGCGTTTTATCGCTGCTGACCTGGATCTGGGATCGATTGTAGAAGCTGGCATCGATGACTTCAGGGTAGTGGAACAGATCTGCTCTGAAGGACCCTCGTTCTTGCGCGGTGATCCCAACGGCGATGGCTCGGTCGACATCTCCGATACAGTGGCCATCTTGTCCTACCTGTTCGAGGGATTGAATCTGTTGTGTATTGATGCAGCAGATATCGGCGACAGTGGTCAGGTCAATATTGCCGATGCTGTGGCTGTCGTGTCCTACCTGTTCAGAGGTGGATCTCCTCCGATGGAGCCATTCCCTGGTTGTGGACTCGATCCGACCGATGATGCCATTGCAGAGTGCGTACCGTTTGGCGCTTGCCCCTAGAGGATTCAGGACGATTTTTCAGATTCCTGCTGTGTGAGAGATTTCACACAGCAGGAACCTGCAATCGATCCAGTGGCCCATGCCCACTGGAAGTTGAAGCCGCCGATCCTACCTTCACAGTCGAGGATTTCACCGGTGAGGTACAGTCCGTCAAATCGTTTCGATTCCATCGTCTGATAATGGATCTCCTTGAGTGGGATTCCGCCTGCAGTGACCTCTGCCAGTCTCCAGCCACGGTGTCCTGTCACCGGCAAAGGAAATGCTGTCATTTGTTGTACCAGGCGTCGGCGAACCGACTTTTGTAATTGAGAAAGCTGACAGGAGAGATCCAGATCAGATTGAATTCCGATGAACTCGACGACACGTCGTGGAATACGTGAGGAGATCGCGTGGAACAGCGAACGCTGGGGAGTTTCTGTTGCCTGGTCAAGAAGCCAGCGATCGAGTGAGTTTGAATCTTCACCAGGAAAAAATGACAGCAATAGCTGTGGTTTTTCACCAAGATCCTGCTGCCGAATCCAGGTGCGGCTGATGTTCATCGGGGCGGGCCCACTGATACCTGTGTGAGTCCACAGTAACTCTCCCTCGATAAAGTCGATGATCTTGTTGTTGACCTGTATCGAGACCCGTACCGGATGAGAGATTCCAGAGAGATTCTCGTGACCGTGATCTGATTCCAGAGTGAGAGGTACGAGAGCCGGCCAGGTGTCCGTCAATTGAAGACCGAGTTCATGCAGCATTGTCCAGCCATGACCGTCGCTACCGCTTTTCGGTAGAGACTTCCCACCAGTAGCAATGATGAGGCGACGAGTATCGATTTCGTGGTCGGCACCGTGCACTCTCCAGCCGAGCGGTCCTTCTTTGATTTTCTCGACTCGCCACTGGCAGAGCAGTTCTATTCCAAGCTCCGAACATCGATGCAGTAAAGCATCCAGAACTGTTCTGGCTTTATCACTGGTGGGAAATAGCTTGCCAGTCTCTTCCTCTTTGAGCTCAACACCCAGAGAGTGAAACCAGTCCCGAGTTTTCTTGACGTCAAATGCTCGAAGAATGTTACGAATGATGTTCTTGTGGCCGTAATAATCGCTCGCTTCTACCGTCTTGTGAGTGACGTTGCATCGTCCTCCTCCGGAGATGAGGATTTTCGCGCCGGGTTTTTTCGCGCTTTCCAGCAGCACGATCCGCAACTTGCGATCGACATCGGCTTCGCCGGAAAAAATGGCGGTCGCCAGACCAGCGGCCCCGGCACCGATGATGACGATATCCGCCTCATCCCGTCGGCTCTCGCTCACTCGCTTGCCTCGGAGATGCGGGTGGCCAGTATCGGCAATTCTTCAGCCTCGAAAGCGCATGGTGCCGGGAAGGGATAGTTTCCAATCTCATCTGTTGGGATCAGGTGGACGTGTACATGAGGTACTTCCCATCCGACCACACTCACCACGACTCTTTGACATCCAGTAGCGACACGAATTTTATTTTCTACCGTTCGCACGGCATCCCACAGTGCCATGTATTCAGTTTTTTCCATGTCAAATATGTAGCTGACTTCACGCTTTGGAATCACCAGGCAGTGACCAGGCTGAACCGGATTGATGTCCAGGAACGCGAGGTGGTTCTCATCTTCCCAGACCCTATGACAGGGAATCTCTCCGGCAATGATCGAACTGAAGATGGTGCTCATCAGGAGTTATCCTTCCAGGCCTCATATCGGGAAATCGTATCGCGAAAACTCTCTGGAACTTCGATGGGTTTGAAATTTTCGTCAATAGCACAATGTGTTGTGTAGCCCAGTGCAATCACACGGTTTTCCTGTTTGTGTCGGATTCTGAAACCGAACGTGAACGAACTCTTGCCGATGCTCCGGGTGCAGACATCGATACTCAGAAGATCGTGAAGTCTCGCTGGGGATTTGAAATCGAGATGCGCCGCAACCACGACATTTTCAAAATCACGGATCGGACGGAAGCCTTCGGCGAGATCCAGATTGAATAGATACTCGACTCGGCCCACTTCCAGGTATGTGAAGTAATTTCCGTGAAACACGATGCCCATCGCGTCGGTTTCAGGAAGCCTGACCTTCACCTGGGTATTGAAGTTGAAGTTATCTGTCTCCAGCAGTGGTGACCTGGAATCATTCTCTGGTGAGTTCAAGTGATCTCCATTCTCAGCGCTCACGGAGTTACCGCGCAGGCTCTCGGTTCCCTGTAGCTCGACCGACACCACTGCTGTATAGGTTGTTTGTCGCCCCTACTTTGCCAGTCGTCAAGCCTGACCGCATGGGATGGTGTAGGATCTGGAGAGGATAAAAGTGGATTGGTGGAGTCGCCTTGCCGAGTGAATCGGAAGAGAACTACCTGAGAGCGTTGTGGAAACTCTCCGGAGAGCCGCAGCAGTGGATCGCCACCGGAAAATTGGCGGATCGTGTTGGAGTTTCACATCCTTCCGCGACCCGGATGGCGGGACGCTTGGGTGAACATGGTTGGGTTGAACATGAACCCTACCGGGGGGTGAGGCTCACCAACAAGGGACGTGAACTGGCGATTCAGACCGTGCGTCGTCATCGCATCCTTGAATCTTACATCGCAACAATTCTGGGTGTTCCGTGGGATCGTGTTGATGCAGAGGTAGAGAGACTGGAACACGCAGTTAGCGAGGAGTTGGTCTGTCGTATGGAAGAGGCTCTCGGATTTCCGGCCAGGGATCCTCATGGTTCGCCGATTCCGGATCGAGATGGTCAGCTCCCCGGAAAAGTCGAAGAGATCATTTTGACCGAGGCCCCGATTGCCGTCCAGCTGGAGGTGGTTCGAGTTATAGACGCTTTGCCAGATGTACTGATCTGGCTGGGTGAGCGAGGAGTGACTCCAGGCTCTCGAATTGTTGTGGAGGCCAGAGAACCGGGAGGCGGACCGTTGCTATTGATGTCCACCGCCGGAGATCGTCCCGTTGCCATCAGCGGTTCCCTGGCTCAATCGATTGAGGTTCGAGAGGTCAGGGACTAGTCCTGTAGTCCCGATTCGATCTTGCGCGTCAGATCCTCATCGAGGTGATGTTCGATTCTGTGAGCAGGGTCATCGAGATGGTCCGGTGCGAGTCCGAGTCTTTCGGCGGCGAAGCGTCGCCATAACCCTCTCTTCTTGAGCAGTGCCTGAGCGATTCTCTGGCCGTGCCCATGCGGTTTTCCCGCCCGCAGAAATCCGCGGATCTCCAGCAGGATCGTGGCGAGGCCCCCGATACTGAGCTTCGGTCGCACTGGAGCCGGTTGTGAACTTTCGACACACAACTGCGCTTCAGCGAGTAAATCCTCCATCGCGACGCGTAGCGACCATCGCATGTTTCGAATGAAGCGAGGCACCACACCTTTTCCTGGTGCCAGCAGTACAGCACCCATCAGCAGAAAACCAGAAGTGGTGGCCATCATGCCGGGAACGTTGGTGTCGAGTCGCTCTGCGGAGACGGTTCCGATGAAAGCTGAGAGTAATCCTACAACCATCGATATTGCCACCATCGATCCCATTCGATTTGCCAGGATATGGGCGACCGTGGCGGGAACTGCAAGCATTGCGATCACCATTACAGACCCTACGGCCTCGAAGCACGCCACCGAAGTGATTGCAACAAGGGCGAGCAAGCCCTGTTCAAGGACTCGAACAGGAAGGCCAGTAGATCTCGCCAGGGGCGGATCGAACGCGCAAACCTTCCACTCTTTCCACAGGAGAATCGTCACAAGGAGATTTAGGGCCAGGGCAATCATCACCGGCACCAGCGAGCGTGGGATTGACCAGCCGAACCATTTGACCTGATCGAGAGGGGCCAGTTCCACCATGCCGTGAAGGACACACGCTGGATCCAGGTCCACGTTTCTGGCGAAGATCTCCACCAGGATGATGCCGATGGCGAAGAGAGTGGTGAACACCACTCCGAGAGCCGCACCGCCATCAAGACCTGCACGATCGCGCAACCACTCGGCCAGGAAGGACACCAGGATGGCGGCAAGCAGGGCTCCAATCATCATCGGTAACAGATCCCTGGATCCAGAGAAGACAAACCCGAGCACCAATCCCGGTAGTACACCATGGGCGATGGCATCTCCCAGCATCGCTCTTCGTCGAAGAATTAATTGAGGACCTATGACAGCACAGGCCAGAGAGGCACAGGCGGCAACAGACAGAATCTCCCAGCCTTCTGGAGATAGAATATCAGTCATTGAACCGTCTTCCTCAGTTCGATCGAATCCTCGAGAGAGCGAACCAGATCAGGAGAAAGTAGTTTTTCGATGTCTTCCTCGTCGAGATCGATGAGATCACGGTCGATGGCGGCTTCTGAGGTAAGCCATTCCCTCCAGATTTCCTGTGACTTGCGCGCTCTCTCGGCCCTCAGTGCTCCTCCGGCGGTCAGGGTCAGCTGTTCTTCGGATCGGGTGACGTAACCGTGCTGGATGGCGTGTTCTAGCGCCTTGGTGCTGGCGGAAACTGATCCCGCCACAATCTGGTCGGTCGAGAGAGTTGGGTGGCCTTCCTCAGCTGCCAGCAGTAATGCATGAAGTATGCGACGGATTTCACGTTTCTGACGACGAGCCATCTTCCGTATCCTGCGCGCAACAAGGCCCCGTTTTGGCGCAGCTAACAGCGATACCGTGAAGAAGCTGGCAGCGGCAAGAACGATGACGGGCCCAGCTGGCAATTCGGGATGACCGGAACTGATGATGGTGCCAAGAATTCCGGAAGCGGCGCCGAGTGCGGCGGAGATGAGCAAGAGGGAAGAAAAACGATCAGTCCAGAATCGAGCGGCAGCCGGAGGAATCACGACCAGCGCAGCAGTGAGCACAACACCCACGGCAGGAAGAGCCAGAACCACGGTGACTGCGAGTAATGCGGTCTGTAATAGATCGAGGGAGCCCATCGCCTGGCGGGAGCAACGCCCGAACATCGGATCGAAACAGCTCAGAAGAAGTTCCTTGCGCAAGGAGATCACCAGGAGGCTCATCAGAAGTGCGCAGCTACCCAGCAGCAACGCCTCGGAGCGGAGCATTCCGGCAGCCCTGCCCAGGAGCAGTGAATCAAGCCCTGCTGCTGCGGCACCGGGTCCCGAACGCTGGATGATGGCTGACAGTGCGATTCCTGCACCGAACATCACGCCAAGGATACAGGCGGTCGCTGAATCTCTTCTCACTCTGGAGAATCGAGGCAACCAGGAAACAGTTGCTGCACCGATCAATGCACTGATAAGTGCTCCTGATCCCAGTACCCATGTGGATCGACTTCCCGACAGAAGGAAAGCGATACAGATTCCTGGCAAGGTAGCATGCGCCAGCGCATCTGAAAGCAGCGCGCGTCTTCGTAGCAGCATCAGTGAGCCGACCAGACCGCAACAAATCCCCAGTGCGGTGGTCCCAGCCAGGATGACAAGAGTATTGGGGGAGATCACTGGCCGCCACCACCTCCGCCACCACCGATACGGATCCTGCGAACTGCTTCAGCCGCTTCATCGAGAAGAGTCAATCGGCCGCCATAGGTTCTGAGGAGATTTTTTCGGGTGAAAGTTTCTCTGGTGGGGCCAGAAGCGACCAATCTCAGATTGAGAAGCAGCACATGATCGAAAAACTGTTCGATGGTCTGAAGATCGTGATGAACGAGAATCACGGTTCGACCACGTTTTTTCAGATCTTCGAGCACCTGACGGATCGCATCCTCTGTGGCTGCATCGACTCCTGCGAACGGTTCATCCATCAGAAACAGGTGTGCATCCTGAGCGAGAGCGCGGGCGATGAAGACTCGCTGCTGTTGTCCCCCGGAGAGTTCTCCAATTTGTCTACCATGGAGATCTGCCATCCCGACGGCATCGAGGCACTCCATCGCCCAGTCTCTTTGTGCTTTTCCTGGACGACGAAACCAACCCAAGCGGCGGTAGGTACCCATCATCACGACATCGAGAACTTCAACCGGGAAATCCCAGTCGACACTCTCACGTTGAGGTACGAATCCGATCAGTTCATCCGAATCTTCGATGTGCTGGTCGAAGATCTTTAGCCAGCCACTGGCCGGCTGGATGGTTCCGAGAATCGCCGACAGAAGGGTGCTTTTCCCGGCACCATTGGGTCCAACGATGGCACAGAGAGAACCCTCGGGAATGACCGCGTCGATGTCCCAGAGTACCGGTTTGTCTCGGTACGCGACGGTCAGATCATGGATTTCCACAGCCGGATTCATCATTGGAGTGCCCTGGAGATCACCTGGGCGTTGTGCAGAACCATCGATCTCCAGCGATCGGCTCCAGAATCGGGTGGACCGGGTGCATCGCTGTAGAGAACTCCACCGATCTGAAGAGTATGACCCAGTGAAGCGCATCCTTCGATCAGAGCACGTACGTTTCGCTCTGGCACCGTGGACTCGACAAACACTGCAGGTATCTTTCTATCGGTGAGCAACCTTACCAGGGAATTGACACGTTGAATCGATGCTTCCGATTCGGTGCTGATTCCCTGAATGCCGATCACTTCCAGCCCGTATCTTCTCCCGAAATAGCCAAAAGCGTCATGTGCGGTGACGAGAACTCTATTTTGTTCGGGAATGGCGAAAATTAGATCCTGGATCTGTTCATCGAGCAGAGACAGTTCCTGATCCAGTTTCGAAATCCTGGATTCGAATTGAGCAGAATTTGAAGGATCGACTTCTGAAAGGATCTCTCGAAGTTCATGGGCGACCTGCCGCCACAGAGAGATGTCCATCCAGAGGTGGGGATCAACAGTTCCCGTTTCCGTGGAGATGAGTTGTTCATCGGGAATCCGCTCGGTAACGGCAATGGCACGCCGAGTGCGACCGTCTCGGGTCTCACCGTCGGCGCGTTCGAGCACGTCTCCCATCCGACCTTCCAGATGGTGACCGTGATAGAGCACCAGGTCGGAGGAACTGATCTCCCGGACATCTCCCGGGGAAGGCTTGTACAGGTGTGGGTCGACACCGGGGCCCATCAGGGTTTTGATTTCCGCGGTAGTCCCGATGATGTCGGTCAGGGGATCCGACAGCATCCCGGTTGTACATAGAATCCGTAGCTTGCTGCTACTGGAGACGGACGGATCGGCTTCGTTGACCGTGCAGCCCGACGAGAGAAGCAGTAGCAGGGCAGTCAGCGTCAATACTCTATAGATGTTCATTGGACCATTCTCGCGCCGCATTGAGACGGTCGCAACTCAATTCTTAACTGTATACAAATTAATATTTAGCCTATGCTAAAGATGGTTCGAGTCGTCGATCCCTGGAAGCAGATCTCGCGTTGTGGCCGATCTATCCTTACATTCATGTCATATATGACTTTCACGTATTTCACTGCCTGTCGATTGCTCTTCGCCTGTCACCGGTGCCGGGGGAAGTGAACAGAAGCAAGGAATTGATATGAATCTTCGGTCGCCGTTGCGATTTCTGTTGTTGCTGATCTGGCCCCTGGTCTTTTGTAGCTCAGTTTTCGGAGTGGATATCAGGGTTCCTCTGGATGTGCCCGGCATTCAGCAGGCGATTGATATTGCCAGCGATGGCGACGTGATCATCGTTGCCGCAGGTGTATGGAATGAATCCATCAATTACTCGGGGAAGAATATCGAGATTCGATCCGAAGACGGACCAGAGGTCACTCGCATCGAAGGGAATCTTGACTCTTCGGTCGTCACGATCAATTCGGGAGAATCCAATCTTGCCCTGTTGGAAGGGTTCGCGATCAGCGGTGGTGGTGGATTTGTAACCATGGGTCCTCGCCTCGGTGGTGGAATTTATATCTCCAGTTCATCTCCACAGATTCGTCAATGCGTTGTCGAGAACAATCAGGCATCGATGGGAGGTGGAATTTATATCGACGGTGATCCTGCTGACCCGGTGGAACTCCAGGAAGTTCAAATCCTATCTAACATTGCCAGTGATTCGGGAGGAGGAGTGGCTGTCATCGAAGCAGGGATGGGTGTTTCGATGGTTGATTGCACGATTCAAGGAAACCAGGCCGATACGGTTGCCGGTGCAGTTTATTGCGAAGCCAGTGTGCTGCAGATGCAATCGAGTGTGATTTCTCAAAACAGTTCCGAGATGCTGGTGGGGGGGATCTGGATATACCTGGGTAGCGACAGCAATTTCAATGATTGCCAGATGTCACAGAACAGCGCGACGATTGTCGGAGGAGCTCTGGCAGTGTCCGATTATTCACGAACGACGGTAGACCACTGCACATTCACGGGTAATTCAGGTGGTTCCAGTGGCGGCGGGATTCTGTTCGATGTCGGCGAGGATCAGATCGTGCAGGAAGTGAGATTCAGCGTTTTTCATGACAACATGGCTGCCGGTACCGGATCAAACGTTGTCTCCAGTTTCAACCCGATTCAACTGGTCATGGAACGATGTACTTTTGGTTCACCGGCCCCCGGTTCCGCTTCCAGCATTCGGATCAACAGCCCCTATCCTGAAAGCGTATTGCTGGACTCGTGTATCGTACGCGGTGGTGCATTACCCAGCATCGAAGCGGTACCCGGCTCGACCGTGAGTTACTTCTCCTGCATCGAGGGTCTGGATGCTTCGGAGGTCACTCCATTCAATTGCATCGATGAAGATCCATTATTTGCTGATCCAACCTCCGGGAACCTGACCCTGTTACCTGGATCACCCTGTATCGATAGCGGAAATCCCGCGCAACCCGCTGATCCGGACGGGTCGTTGGCTGATATGGGAGCTCTTGGGATCACCCAGTCCGACAATTTTCGACGTGGAGATGTGAATGTAGATGGGGTTTCGAATATTGCCGATGCCATCCAGATATTAGGATCGTTATTTATTCAGGGTAGCGATCCACTGGGCTGTATCGATGCCGGAGATTGTAACGATGATGGGCTCCTCAATATTTCAGATGCGATAACCTTGCTCGATACACTATTTGTCTCAGGAACCCCGTTGCCGGTGCCTGTCGGGAATTGTGGACCTGATCCGACAGTTGATTCTCTCGGCTGTAGTAATCTCTGTAGCTGAAGAATTGCGCGATCAGGTTACTACCAGAAAGCCAGCGGGAGCGGGGCCGAGAGATCGGGACGCTTCCGAGATGGTCTTCCCCTGGCCCGGGAATCTCCAATCAGGAGCGATCATTGCTGCTGGAATCGCGGCGTGGTGTAGCGTCTCGAGAGCAGCATCGCAGGGGAATTCACCGAGGATCTGTAGATCTACACCCGCGTAGGCGAGGATGTCGATATCGATGGTTCTCGGTGCGTTGGGGTCGCTCGAGCGCTTTCTCCCGAGCACGTCCTCGATCAAGCGCAGTTGAGATCTCAGGTGATCGTGAGGTGGGGGGTCACAGATGATCAGTGCCTGGTTGAGGTAATCGGCAGTTCCCGGTGCTCCCACGGGAGGGCTCTGATAGATCGGGGATTTCGAATCGATATCAAACTTTTCACCCAGGAACCCCAGTCCCTTTTGTAGGTGTTGACTTGCGTTGATGTTGGAACCGATCAGAAGTAATGAGAAAATTGCATTTGTCGTCATCGGAGTTGAGTCCGGAAGATTTCGATGCCGACGCTTCTGGAGTATCTGAGGGCACCTGGTTTTTCAACTTTGATGCGGGTGGCCACGATCGATTGATTTTCCAGTACCAGACTGGCGAGCTCTTCGGTGAGTCTCTCCAGTAACATGCAGTGAGAATCCGTCACATGTTCGATGATTCTTTTCGTTAGCTGCCGGTAATCGACAGCCTGCTCGATATCATCACTTCGAGCGGCAGGACGTATGTCAGCCCATAGCGTCAGATTGATTTTGACTTCCTGACGACGATCTCTTTCACGGTCGAAGATCCCGATGATGGTTCTGACCACCAGATCCTCGATTTTTATCTGATCATACGGAGTGAGATCTATCGATTCGGTCAAGACATCGTCCTCCCCCCATCGACGGGAAATACATGACCCGTAGTATGATCCGCCTCTTTGATCAAGAAAAGTAGCGTCGATAAGATCTGTTCGATGGAGCCACCCTTTTGCATCAGCGGGTCTATGGACAGCTCCTCAGCGATATCCTGTTCGTTTCCCGTTGGTGGCAGGATGGATCCTGGCGAGATGGCATTGACGGTGATTTGTGGGGCGAGCTCCAGGGCGAGTAATCTGGTCAGATGCAATAGACCTGCCTTCGCCAGTCCATATGTGAAGTAATCGGGATCGGCGATGTGTGCCCGCCAGTCGAGCATCTGGATGATTTTTCCAGATTGGTCGTCGGGAAGCTGACGGGCGAACTCGCGGCACAAAAGCGTGGGAGACAGGACGTGAATCCGATGGTCCATCTCCAGCTGGGCGGCATCGAGATCTTCAAGTCTCAACGGAATGAATCGCGATGCGTTATTCACCAGGAGTTGTATCGGACCGAGCTGCTGGGCTTCCTCGATGATGGCCGGGATGCAGCCGGGATCTGACAGGTCGCCCTGGACCGCCACGGAATTGACTCCATGGGACTGGCATTCCTGAACCGTCTGCCTGGCCTGGTCACCTGAGGTGTTCCAGTGCACCACGACATGCATCCCCGCCGAGGCCAGGCGGCAGGCCATCGCCTTACCAATCCGGCACGCCGCACCGGTAACTAGGGCTGATTTCCCGACGATTTCCATCCAGTTCCTTCCCTGATCGTCCCGAGCCCATTGTGCGCAGGACAGAACCTCGAGTCCACGGGCACTCTGGCCCTTGACCGGAGGATCGAGTACCGGGAGACTTTGCGAATCTGAAACTCACCAGTGGAGCAGGAGAATTGCATTGGCCAAGGTACTCGAGCCGAACGCTACCATCGTGGGAAAGGACGATCTGTCCCCGGAGTTAGCGATTTTCAGGGTCGCTCTCGATGAGCCCCTTCCCGATGGCGATTGGTTTGTTCCCGGACAGTACATGGTGATCGGTGTCAACAATGTCCAGGAGCCGGAGCTCGGTGGTGTACAGAGACCGATGTCCATCGCATCTGAGCCTGCCCAGAGAGATCATGTCGAGTTTTACATTCGACGGGTAGGCGCTCCAGAATCGAAAAATCCACTGACACATAGTCTCTTTCGACTGGAAGAAAAGGATCGAGTTTTCCTGCGTCCCAAGCCGAAGGGACATTTCACCATTCCCGGCACCATCGGTCCTGACGATGATCGGTGGCGTATCTATGTCAGCGCAGGAACGGGACTGGCTCCCTTTGTTTCCATCGCTCGCGATGACATCACACACGGTCGATCCCTGGCGAAAACCTGCGTCATTCACGGAGTCTCCCGTTCGGGAGATCTGGGATATCGAGAAGAACTGGAAGCGATGGAACGGGATCACGGTCTGGTCTATATCCCTACGGTGAGTCGTCCTGCTGAATGCCCTGATTGGTCTGGCGTCTGTGGTCGAGCAGAGGACTGCTTCAAGGAAGATGGCATCGAGATGCTGGAAGCCAGGATGGGCCTGGAAAATGGCTCGTTACATCCCGATCATGCTGCGGTTCTGGTTTGTGGTTTACAGGGAACCATCGGCGAATCCATCCTTCGACTCTCCACCCGTGGATTTGTCCCTGCTGAGAAGAAGATTCGAAAAGCTCTGGAGATTCCTGAAGAGAGGGCTCCAGCACTCTTCTTCGAGCAATATGACTCCGATCCCGTCATCGATCTCGAGGATCAGGAGATCCTGGCCCACCTGAAAGGTGGACTCGGGCTCAACTGACCTCCTTCATGAAACTGGATTTGCGCCGAAATATTGCCGATGATGGGCCCGGTTCCGCACACGGAGAGGTTCGATGGCTAGTTCACCAGACCCCCAAATCATTCTCTATCTGATCGTCGGAGGATCCGAAAAGGAGATCGCCTTCGGTGACCGGTCGGTGATCACCTTCGGCAGGTCCGAGGAGTGTGACGTCTTTCTCGACATTCCGAGGGTCAGTCGTCTCCATGCCGAAGTGCGCCTCGAGGAAGGCAGTCTACGACTGGTCGACAAGCGTTCATCCAATGGAACGCTGTTGAACGGCGAAGCTGTCGATTTTGCAGGTCTCAGAATCGGTGATCGAATCGAAATTGGAAGTGCTGTCATCGAGGTCAGATCCTCAGGCGCTACGGCTCCGGCGCGGATCCCGCCACGGCAGCGGAAGTCACCTCCCAGGGGGGAAGGACCTCTCACGGAGTCGGGCCAGAAGCCTGCCCCCAACACCGCTACCGAACCGCGTCCTCCGGCGCCTCGCAGGCGTTCATCGCCAGTGTCTCGGCTGACCGATCTGGCCCTGATGATACTGCTGGTGTTGTTGCTGATTCTGATCGGGCGGGAGTATTCAGAGGGTCCCGGTACCATCCGTCCCGATGTTGCCGATGCACCGTCGGCGAATGACGTCTCCGATAATCTGGATTCCGGGGCGATCACCACTCCACTCGATGACGGAGAGGTGGAGTTTGAACTGCTCGAACAGGAACTCGCCGCGGCGGAGATCGGCTGGGATGTCATCGATGCGCTGCGTTCTCTGGCTCGACAGTACCCGACCAGCAGGGCTGCGAGCACCTGTGCCAGTCTGGCCACGGCCCTCGAAGGTATGAGGATCGCGACCTTGCTCGAAAAGCGCGAATCTCTCGAGGAAGTCCTGGCGCCCTTGATCCTGGGTGATCGCCTCGGGGAAGCGGCGTCCGCCGCCTCGTTTCTGGCAAGAGTTGAAGGGATCGATTCCGAGAAGAATTACTGGAAGGTACGTGCCCAGGAGATCGGTGACACGGCTCGCATTCGTTTGCAGGAACTTCAAGACCAGGTTTCGGCATTGCTCGGAGTGCGCCAGCCTGGCGAAGCGTTACGCGTCATCGCAGCGGCCCGGCCGAGATATTCTGGGATTCCTGAATATGAAGTGGTGCTGACAGAACTGGTCGATGGCGTTGCTGATGTTCGATTGCTGCAACCCCCTCGACGAATCTCGCCGCCGGTGGAGTGGGCTCAGTTGCTCTCATCGGCGCGGCGGCTGGTGGAAGAATGCCGCTACGGCGACCTGTCACCGATTCTGCACCGAGCGATCTCGCTCGACCTTCCGACCTCCGATCATATCGACGCGCTGGAGATGCTGGTCCGGGCCGGGGCCCTGGAGACGATGTTTGCCGAGTTCCTGGAAGGGGCTTCCGGTGGCGAGCTGGTGGTCAAGCTATCCTCTGGCTCGAGCCGTGTGGTTCGAGCTACTCGTGATGGAGTCGAACTGGAACGCGAGATTGCCGGCGGAAAGATGGTCGATCGCCGACCCTGGACTCGAGTCAGCTCGGTCGAAAAAGCGATTCTCTTCCGGTCGGTGCCTCATTCTCTCGATGGAGTGATGGGGCTGGTATTTCTGGCCGAGGTTGCCGGAGATGACGATGGGTTCCACCGGTCGCTGGTCAATCTGCACCGCAGGACTGCCGGGAAGGACCTGGCAGAAGCGATCCTCGAGAGATCTCGTTCGGGCGGAACGGCAGCGTCGGGCTACGAAGAGTTCGAAGGACGTCTGGTGACCACTCTTGAGAAGGAGAGACTGCTCGAACAACGCCGATTGAGAAAACAGCGCGAGCAAGAGGCGATTGCTCAGGCGAAAAGACTTCGCAAATCGAACAAGATCGAGGCGGTGATCGAGTACGTGCAGATTCTCAGAGAACAGGGTTCTTTCACCCTTGCTGATCGTATGTTGCGCGAGGTGGTGGCACAGGCAGATGATGCAGAACAATCATCCGAGGCGAGGAAACTACTGGACCACCCTTATCTGGCAGAAGTTAGCCTGAGAGATTCGGGGGAAGCGGCAAATCGAATTGATATGTTCATCCTGGGAGATGGATATCAGGTTCAGGACGAGCAGCAGGAGATGTTTCTCAACCATGCTCGCACCTGTGAAAAATTGCTGTTCTCCGTCGATCCCTACCGGGAGTACGAGCAGTACTTCAACGTCATAGCCGTCCATCTGCAGTCGAAAGACCTGGGTGTCTCCCGGGAGCCGGGCGAGATCGTCAAGGATACTGCGCTCGGCTGTAGGGTTCGGTATGACGTGCTCACCTCCAATGGTTCGAAGGTCTTTGGCATCCTGTCGCGACTCGGGGAAGCGGGTCAGGATCGCCAGGCAGTGGTCATCGCCAACGACGCTGCCGGTGTGGCGACCGGGGGAGGCGGAGTCACCAGTTTGCCCAAGGGAGCGCTGGGGCTGGTCAATCACGAGGTGGGACACTCCCTGGGTGGACTCCACGACGAATACGATTACGAGCCGGGGCAGGACCCCGACAAGCAGCCACCACCTCCCCGGGATGCGATCGTTGCGACCCGCGCGGCGCCACCGAACTTGATGCACGGCAGTGACCGTGCTGACGTCGAATCTCAGGTGATCTGGCGCCAGTGGATCGAGGCGGAAGATCGCTGGTGGAATGGTAGCAAGGTGGGCCTGTTCGAGGGTGGTGACAGAAAGCCATTCCATGTCTGGCGGCCTCAGGTTTCCTGCATGATGCGTGACAACAGTGGATTCTGTGTGGTCTGCATGGAGCACATGGTCAAGGTCATCTATAGCCGGGTGCGTCCAGTAGATCGGGTCGAGCCGGAACCAGGGGATCTGCAGCTGAGCAAGGAAGAAGCAGAAGAGGTGATCCTCAAGGTGTGGACGCTTCAACCGAGAACACACGACCTGGAAGTGACGTGGCGAGTACTATCCCTCGGTTTGCAGAGACCGGGTTCCTCCTCCAGTGGCTCAGGACGAGGTACGGCGGTCAAGGATCAGCGTCCCGGAGAGCGCTGGAGACGCGCTCAGAGTGGACTCGATCCAACTGGCAAAACGGTACAAGCAGCGCAGATCCGCGCCAAGGACCTGGAACCGGGCTGGCACAGGGTTCGTTGCACCGTCAAGGACCCGACTCGTTGGGTGCTGCGTGATGACGAGGGACTGCTCAGCCAGGAACTGGAGTGGTGGGTAGAAGTTCGTCCGTGAACCGACCAATATGAATGACGAGGGGGAACAGAGATATGACAGCTCTCAGGATGCTTGCCATCACCAGCGGTAAGGGTGGAGTCGGTAAAACACATATTGCCGTCAGCCTCGCCATCGAGTGGGCGCGATTAGGCCAGAGAGTGATTCTCATCGATGCCGATCTGGGCCTCGCCAATGCGGATATTCTGCTCGGTGTCGAGAGTGGCAACACCATGAAATCGGTCATCGATGGCCAGTGCTCACTCGAATCGGCTCTGATTGATGTACCGGCGACTCAGTGGAGACGAAGTACCGATAGCGATGAGGGAAGTCTCCAGTTCTTGCCAGGAGACATCGGCTCCAGTGATCTTGCTGTGCTGGAACCGGGACACCAGGAACGATTGCTGGAGACTCTCCAGCAACTCGCCGGGCAGGCCGACATGGTGATCTTTGATACCGGCGCTGGCCTCGATTGGAACGTGATCCGGTTCTGCCAGTTTGCTGGAGAAGCGCTGGTGATTACCAATCGAGAACCGCTGGCCCGAAGAGACGCGACGGTGATGCTCAATGTCCTCGAGGTGGTATCTCCCTCACCGCATCGATGGCTGGTTCCCAATCAGGTCATCGATGAACTGGAAGGCCGCAGGCTCTACGAGCATCTGCAGGGGTTCTGCAAGGATCGGCTGCTGTGGGGGGGCAGTGTGGTACAGGATCCTGCGGTTCCTGAGTCGGTCGAGTCGCGAAGCCCGGTAGTTCTTCATGAACCGGAGTGCAACGCGTCGCGGGCGATCCGTGAACTGGCACGCAACGTTCTCGATCACTCTCCGTCAGGCCCTGAAGATGATGGAGCGCTGTTCGATCGAGTTCGTGAAATCCTTCACCAGTGATCGAGCGGACCAGCCAGTTGCCGAGACTGCAGTGCGGAACCGGTCAGTGGCCACAGATCAAACGATGAATTTGTGAAGAGGGGGATCGGTTCCGTTAGCCCCAGGCAGTGAGGCGGGAGCTACCGCGGCGACGACGTGCATTGATTTGCTTACGGCCTGCCTTGGTGCGCATGCGGGCGCGGAAGCCCTGCTTTTTGCGCTTGATGCCGCTCTTGCGAATCTTGACCTTCATATCGTCCTCCGTGGTGTTGAACCGGAGCCAGGAGTCTACCGGGGACGATTTCTCCTTGCAACGGCTTCCGGTGGCTAGTCTTGCGACTTTTTGGCCATTTTTGCCGGGATCAGAGCATCGAAGCTGAGGATTCGTGAACGTTGACCGCTGAGCATGATTCGACGGTCGCCAACCGGGCCCGGGCCCGGCCAGCGGACACGAGAGGATCCATCACCCAGAACCAGGGTGGTAGAGGTCTCATCGCCACTGAACACCTGGAATCGACCGCTGAAACCGGTCGATCCGCCACCACCTGCCAGTACCTCTTCCGATGTGGGTTGTCCACTGTAGCTGTAGCGGACTCTACCGCGGGTGAACTTGACCTCATTATCCTTCCAGTTGAACTGGACCGCCTCGGCATCCTTGTCGTCGGAGAGCACGACCCGGAAGGTGCGGCAATCCTCGGGCAAATCGATCTGGCCGGCCCAACCTTGCGTCGGTGGCAGGGTCATCGGGCTCCAGAGGTGCATTCCGAGATCCCGGATACGCAAATTGCGCCAGCGGATCTGCAGTGGTTCCTTGCGGTTTCCAACACCGTGAACCTGAAGTCCGATGAAGCCGCTGAGGCGACGTGTATCGAAGACTTCTGCTGCCGCAACACCGTTGAGCCAGGTTTGCATATGAGCGCCGACCGCCACCACGCGAACATGGTTCCAGTCGTCTAGCTTGTGCGCGGCGCGAGCCTCGGGATTGTCCTTGAGGTCACCGATCCAGCCACGGTCTCCTTCCTCGTAGAGGCCGGCACTCCAGAAGCGCTTTCGTTTTTCATCGACATCGATTTCGACCTGGAAACCGCGGGCACTACCACCCCTGGCTTCGCTGCGGATCTGGACCCCGGAGTTGAGGGAAGGATCACAGCGGAATTCGTATTCCAGTTCGAAATCCCCGAATTGCCGCTCGGTAATCAGCCAGGTGTTCGGGCTGCCGGGGGTCGTTCGGCCGATGATCATCGAGTCCTCGACGCGGTATGTTGCGCTGCCACCGAGGCTCTTCCAGCCAGCGAGATCTGCCGGGGGAAGCAGCGATTCCCACTTCGGCATCGTTGCCAGATCATCACTGGAAGTGGCAGCGATGGTCGCCGGGACGGCGAATACCAGTGCCAGTACCGCGAGCCACAGAAGATTCCTCATCGAGGATCTCCCTTCAGGGTCTCGACGGTCCAGGGCAGGGTGCGGCCGCTGGTCAGGCGACGCAGTTCGGTCACTGTTTTCGGATCGATGGGGTCGGCGGTGTGGCCCCACTGTCGTCGCGACCAGGTCAGCAACGCCGCGATCCCTTCATCATCGAGCAGTGGGCTCTCGCGGTGTCCCGGCATCGTGATATCCCAGATTTCGCCATCCACTTCGACCGGTCCGGTCAGGCCATCGAGAACCAGTCGGATGGGGACACTTTCTTCCCCGAGTAGCCACGGGCTATCGATCAGCGATGGTCCGAGACCGGGTTGTCCTCTTCCCGCGGCGCCGTGACACAGTGCGCAGGAAGAAGCAAAGGCTGCGGCTCCACGACTGGCCAGTCGCCGTTGCGCCTCGGTCCAGGGAGTGACTTCCGGTATCGACGAAGGATCAAAGGTCAGGCGCGCGATGATCGCCTCGGCATCCCTGGTGGTTCCAGCGGGCAGGTCATCACGTTGCAGTACCGACGGGATGACGGCCAGTACCGGAGCCTTCCAGCGTTTGTCATCGGCGGTCAACTTGATGCCATTCAAGATCGCGGCCAGGCGTGGGTCGGACGCGTCGAAATCAGCGAGAGAATCGAGCAGCAACCCCAGCGAGTAAGGGTCTGATCGGAGCGCCGAACGAGTCGTTTCCCTCAGTAACGCTTCCCGACCGGGAAAGGCCTCGATGTGGTTCCCGATGAATCGTCCGATCCGCTCGACCTGGTAGTCCTTCCAGCCGCTCAGGGCCGCCATCCGGATGTGAGGATTGGTTCCATCCTGACCCAGGATGTCGAGCATCGCTGCGAGCGCATCAGCGTTGTCCGGAAAGGTTCCGAGTGCCAGGACCCGGTGAATCTTCTCGATCTCCGACTGTTGCGAGGTGCTGCTGGCGAGTGCCTTGACGACCTTCGCGACATCGTCGTGAGCGATGGTCGTGGGCTCGGCGATGATCCGACAGGCGCCACGACGGACCCGTTCATCTGGATCTTGCAGCGCCGCGGCGAGGATCTGGCCATCCAGTGCTCCCAGACCACTCAGGGTCCACAGGGCATGAAGTCGACCGGTCGCTGTTGAATTGACGGAAGCGGCGAGTTGCTGCAACTCCTTGACCGGTGCTGCACTGTTCGCCTCGACCAGCAAGCGTTGTGCGCTATCGCGGACCCAGCCGACCGGATGGTTGAGAGCCCGAACACGTCCCGCTTCGCCGGTCAGCAAGGCCAGCGGTTCGGTCTGGGACTCCTCCTCATCGGCGACGATTCGCCAGATTCTGCCGAGGCCGACCGGTTGCTCCAGCTTGCGCTCCTCGACCTGCTTGCGCAGATACGAGGTGACAAACTGACGGTGCTGGACGACTCCGCGATAGAGATCGACGACGTACAGATTGCCGTCGGGACCGACCTCGACATCGACCGGTCGGAATCGCTCGTCGGTGGAGGCGAGGAAAGCCTGCTGAACATATTGATCATGGGGAAAGGTCAACTGTTCCCCGGTGAGACGCGAACCCTGTTCTCGCAGCCGGAACGCCGCAACCAGATTGCCGGTGGTCTCGGCGACGAACGCGACACCGTTCCAGTCCTCTCCCCAGCGGTGACTGCGGAAGATGGTCAAGCCGGCTGCCGATGTGTTGCGGCGTAGCCGCCCGTCTTCTCTCAGCATCCCCGGCTGGTATCCGCGATTGATGCCGGTGTTCATCCGCACCGGCCAGGTCGACTCATCGCTGATCACGCGATGGCCGGAGCGGCCCGGCTGGCCAACCGGTTTACCACAGTTGGGGTTGCGAAGGAGCAGGTCGGTGGGCAGTGGGTCGGCCAGGATCCAGGTCGAGTTGTGATTGAAGTAGAGACGCCCCTGGTCGTCCTGGGCGAGTCCCCACTGGCCGCGGAATGCGCTATTGCCGAACTCGATGGTCGGTTTCCCGTCGATCACATCGAAGCGAAAACGACGGCTGCTCTTGGAGTTGTAGAACCAGTTGTCGACGGTGCGAAGCAAGGCACTTTCGGTGTGTTCCACAACATCGGGGTTGGGGTCACCATAGCGTGCCACTTCGGTGCGGCGATCGCTGCGCAGATCGCCGTCGAGGTCCTGGCAGTACCAGAGGTGAGGAGGCTCGGCGACCAGCACTCCACCCTCGACGATGGCGATGGCACGTGGGCTCACCAGACGATCGAGAAACACGGTGCTGTCCTCGTAGAATCCATCTCCATCTTGATCCTCGAGTACCACCACCTGGCCGAGAGGATCGGTTTCACCGTCACCGTCGATGGTGCGCATGTAGGCGCGTAGTTCGACCGCCCACAGCCGTCCCTTCTCGTCCCATGCGATGGCGATGGGGTCGACCACCTGTGGTTCGCTGGCGACCAGTTCGACATGAAAACCAGGAGCGACCTGGAATGAATCGAGGGCTTGCTCCGGCGACAGCACCGGTGCCGGTGGTACATCCCACTTTCGCCAGTTTTCTGGTTGCGCTTCGCCAGAGCGATCGCCGTTTTGTGCCGGGGCGACTTCACCGATGAAGATCGATCCGACAAGGATGGCGATGAGATACAGGTTTCGCATTGTCAGTCTTTCTCGGCGGCAGGTCTGGATTTGCCGGTCAGTTTGCGAAAGCCTTCCTGGACGATGAAGAGGGGGCCGACCAGCAAAAATCGCGGATCTTTCATGAAGGAGGGACTGTTTCCCTCGATTCCGTGCCCTACGAATTGCAGGATCCAGCCGCCGACAAACAGCCCGAGGCCCCACTTCCAGTCGAAGAAGACCACCACCAGAGAGATGACGATGGCGGGGATCCCGATGAAGTGAGTGAGGTGGTTGAGAGGGTGGGTGTGATCGGCTCGATAACGGTCGATCCAGCGATTGACGCTTCCTCCCTCACCGGTGGCTGGCTCCTGCTTGGTCATGGCAACTCCTCCGGCGTGATTGTCCCCCCAATTCCGGGGCGGTTCCATCACCACTTCGTGGCCAAAGGTCGCCTTGCGCCCTCCGACCCCGCGAGCGATGCTGGCCTCTGGCGCTGATCATCTGGACCAGGGAGGACCATGACCACACCACTGTTCGTAGGCCTCGATCTCGGTGGAACCGAGATCAAGGTGGGCCTCTGTGGTTCCACCGGAGAGCTTGTCTGGTCTGACCGCAGGCCCAGCCACGCCCATCTGGGGCAGGAGGCGATCTTGCAGGCGCTCGGCGAGGCGGTGGATGGGGCCCTGGCAGAGGCTGAGTCAGGCGGTAACCGGGTGCAGGCGATCGGCCTTGGCACGCCGGGAATCGTCGATCCCGACAGTGGAGTGATTCGCTTTCCGGTGGCCAATCTCGGTGGTTGGCACGGTACCGACATCGTCGGGTTTTTTCGCGATCGATATCAGATGCCAGCGGTGGTCGAAAATGATGCCAATGCCGCTGCCTGGGGTGAATTTTCTACCGGTGCTGGAAAGGGAGCCCGCATCTTGCTGGCGGTAACCGTCGGTACCGGGATCGGTGGCGGTGCCGTCATCGATGGCGAGATTCTGCGCGGCGCCATCGGTGGCGCGATGGAACTGGGGCACATCCTGTATGAACCGGGTGGAAGACCCTGCAACTGTGGACTGATCGGCTGTGTCGAGGCGTATGCTGGAGGCTGGGGGATGGCAGCCCAGTGGGGTCGCCAGCGCCAGCTATCGGACCCCCCGTCCGTTTCCGATCTGGTGAAGTCCGCTCTCGACGGCGATGAAGAGGCCAACCAGGTGCTGGATGAAGGTGCACGAGTTCTCGGTGCGGGAATGATGAGTGCTCTGCACCTGTTGAATCCCGATGTGGTGGTGATCGCAGGAGGCATCATCGATGCGCGGCCCCGTCATCTGGAGTTGATCGAGGATGCGCTGCGTAGCAGCGTTCTTCCCAAGGCCAGTGCAGAGTTACGAGTTGTCCAGGCGCACCATGGAAACCGGGCCGGTTTGATCGGAGCGGCGATGTGTGCCGAGAGAGCTTCACGGCAGGAGGATGCAGGATGAGCAATCCCGAAGATGCGCTGCCGAAAGTGGTCTTGAGAGATGTCGATGCGGTGCTTCCAGATCGCGTACTTCGGGCAGATCTGGTGATTCAAGGCTCGGTCATTGCTGCTCTCGAAGCACCGGGAAGTGCCACCGGAGATGAGATCTGGGATCTCGGTGGACGGCGTGTTTCCCCTGGGTTCATCGATACCCACATCCATGGTGCTCACGGGATCGACTTTTCAGCCGTCGATGCCGAAACCATCGCCGGTTGTGCCGACGATCTGGCACAGCAGGGAATCACCACCATCTATCCCACCATCGTACCGGGACCGGAAGAACACATGATGGCGGCGCTGCAGCAATGTGCTCGAGCGACTCAACTGAGTGGTTCCATCCTCGGGATTCACCTGGAAGGGCCATTTGTTTCCGGTGGTCGAAGAGGGGCACTGCCGGAAGCCGGTGTTCACGGCTGGGATGAGAAGTTATTCGAGCGACTGCTGGAGGCCGCTCAAGGACATCTCCGGATCATGACCTTTGCTCCGGAGGAGGTCCCCATCGAAGCGCAGAAGAGATTCAACACCATTGGAATCCTTGGCTCGATCGGCCATACCTGTGCCGATGGTGACCAAACTCGAGCTTCCATCGATGCCGGAATCCGTCGTTGCACACACCTGTGTAATGCCATGCCTGCCATCCACCACAGAGATCCGGGGCCGGTGATGGCCTTGCTCCTCGATGAAAGAGTTCGTTGTGAGTTGATCCTGGATGGTCACCACCTCGATGACGAACTGGTCAAGATGGCGCTGAAGTTGAAGGGGCCCGAAGGTTTGATGGCGGTCAGCGATGCGATGCCACTTGCCGGCATGGGAGTTTCTTCCGGAGTGTTCTGCGGGCAGGAAGTTTGCTCCGATGGCGCCCGGGCGACCCTCACCGATGGGACCCTGGCCGGCAGCGTTACCCTGCTTCCGGAAGCGTTGAAGCGTACAGGAGATCGACTGGCTCTTGGATTTCCGCAGCTGTCGAGGATCGGTGCTGCCACCGCTGCAGAGGATCTGGGGCTACCGAGAAGAGGCCTCATCCGGAGCGACTACCGGGCAGATCTGATCATCGAGGGTGGGTCGGGGATCGAGGCGGTGTTGCGAGGTGGTGTGTCGGTGAAGGATCCCGATGGACCGCGATTACCCCGTGAGATGGAGAGAATCCAATGAGTGATGCCGTGACCTTGACCGCTGAAGAACTGGTGGGACGGATTGCGCCGAGAGGTACCTGGTGTTCGCTGCGGATGGTCAGGACCACCGCCGAGTCCTTCTCGGTCCGGGATGACATTCTGCTACCACCCAGCAGTTCCGAGGACTTCGGAGCGATGGTCACGGTGGTCGATGGAGAAGAGATGGGACTGGCAGCCACCAGCGATCTTTCCGAGGCGGGTCTGTACCAGGCAGCGAGGGTTGCGAGGGAATGGGCCCGTGCCACCGCCGGACGGGGATTGCTCGATTTCTCGGCGGCACCGAAGCCTCTTCAATCCGGTTCCTGGACCCATCCAGTCATGCAACCCTGGGAGAGCTGTTCGCGCAAGAGCATCATCGATCGAATCAAAAACGCCTGTCACAATTTAAAGACCGATGAGCGGATCATCCGCAGGGTGGTGTCTCTGTCGAGAGTGAAGACCGAATCCTCTCTTGCCACTACCGATGGTGTTGTGATCGAACAGTGTCATGATCGATTGGTTCCGTGGATGATGGCAGTCGCTTCCAATGATGACGATGTTCAACCGAGGACCAACGGAGGAAGAAGCGATGCTCAACTCGGCGGGATGGAACTCCTCGATCAAATCGGTTTCGATGAGCTTCCTGGGCAGATCGGAAACGATGCCATAGAAACCTTGCTGGCACCCGTCTGTCCGACCGGTGTGATGGATGCGGTGATTGGTCCGGCCCAGATGGTTCTCCAGGTTCACGAATCGATTGGTCACGCCCTGGAACTGGATCGAATCCTGGGAGATGAGAGAAACTACGCCGGAACCAGTTTTGTCAAGACGGACGACTTCGGTTCACTACGCTGGGGGCCCGACATTCTCAACGTGGTCATCGATCCGACCGTTGAAGGGGAAGTGTGTAGCGCCGGTTTTGATGACGAAGGACTTCCTGCAACCAAGACCCATCTCATTGAAGACGGGACCCTGATGCGAGGGATCGGTGGTGCGCTCAGTGCCCAGCGCCTGGCTCGACCAGAGGATGCGATCGCCGTCTCGCGAGCCTGTTCCTGGAACCGTCCGCCGATTGATCGAATGGCCAATCTGAACGTGGAGCCGGGGGATACCACCCTCGAGGATCTGATCGCGGGTGTCGAGAAGGGCGTATGGCTCGATACCAACTCTTCCTGGTCGATTGATGATCGACGCTGGAAATTCCAGTTTGGAGTCGAGGACGCGCGCCTGATCGAAAATGGCCAACTGGGTCCGAGGGTCAAGGAAGCGGGATACCGCAGCACCACCATTCCATTCTGGCATGCCCTGGATGCCGTGGGGAATCGTGATACCTGGCAGGTTCGCGGCACGCCCAACTGTGGCAAGGGCGAGCCAAACCAGATGGTATTCGTCGGTCATGCGATGCCCGCTTGCCGTTTCCGCGGACTCGAGGTGTTCGGAAAGGAGGGGTAGATGCAGTCCTGGTTTCATGATGTTGCTGACCATGTCGAGTCGCTCCTCAGCGAGGGGGAGCAGGTCACGGTCAGCTTGTCCGGTGAAGTTACCGGTTTTTCCAGGATCTCCTCGGGAGCGGTCCGCCAGAGTGGTTCTGTCGAGCAGAGAAACGTGACGATTGCCCTGCGCAAAGATGGTCGGGAGATCAAATCGAATGTGATGCTGGCCGGGTCTCTGGCAACTGATCGTGCACCGCTGCAGGCGATCGTCGACCGACTCTCTTCTGCAGTATCGGATCTTCCGGTCGATCCCCATCTGCCCGATTTCCCCGATCCGACTTCCGATGAACAGAGGGGGCAGGGGCGGATTCCGGTAGCAGAGGAACTGATCGATGCCATCGCGGGCAACGAGGGCTCAGCCGAGACGTGTGGAATTGCCATCACCGGGACCATCTACAGGGGAGTGGCCACGTCTCTCGGGTCGAGACGCTGGTATGAAGCCCCTCGCACCGTCATCGATGGGTCGATGCACCTGCCGGAAGGCGGTGCATCCAAGTGGGTCTGGGCCGGTGATCACTGGAACCCGAGTGCAGCGAGGGCAAACCGCGATCATGCAAAATCGATGCTGGACATTCTTGCACGTCCAGTTGAGAGCCCGCCGATCGGTTCCTATCGAACGTGGTTGGAACCCGCAGCACTGGAGGATCTGCTCGGGCCTTTACTCTGGCACGGTGCATTTTCTGCGAAAGCGGTACTGACAGGTTCGAGTCCTCTGGCACCTCTCTACGACCAGATTCGTCTCGATCCCAGGGTTACGATTCGCGAAAATCCTGCCGCCCTCGGGGCACCTGTATTCGCCGCGCACGGACATACTAACCAGCGTCTGGATTTGATTTCGGAAGGCGCAGGGAATCAGAAACTGACCAGTCCTCGGACCGCGGTGGAACATGATCTGGATCACAACGGAGCTGCAGCGGGTGAATTTCCTGGAGCTCTGGAGATGGATCCGGGACAGTTCGATCCAGCGAACGCCTGCGCCCAGGTGGGTGATGGCCTGTGGCTTTCTCATGTTCACTACACCAATCTCGCGGCACGGGAGGGAGCCAGGGTCACGGGGGTCACCCGCTGGATTGCTCTGCGTGTCAAGGACGGAGAGCCGGTTGCGCCGATCGGGACGGTCCGGATTGATGATTCTCTGATTCGATTGCTGGGTGAAGGTCTGATGGAGATCGGGGCCGTGTCAGAGCCGTTACCGATGCTTCACACCTATCACGAGCGAAAATCAGGCGGCTTCAAGTTGCCAGGAATCCTGGTGGAAGGATTACGGGTCGTCGGATAGCCACTCCACGGCCTTTACGGGACGGTCAAATTCTGAGGGAATCGTTGACCTTCTGAAGGGTTCCCGCTGCAGGGCGCAAATCACCCTGTTCCAGCGAAGAGAGTGGTTCCTTTGTCATACCAACTGAGTCGGCGAGGGCCGATTGTTCGGTATCGATGTGAATCAATCCGGTGAGGATTTCCCCTCTTTGACGTGTCTCAAGGATGCCGTTATATGCCGCGTTACGATCGGCCGGATCGTAGTGCTGGTCCAGTTTCCTCAGCAGCAGGCGAGAACCATCATGAAGCGTGACTTCATGCAAATCGCCCTCTTCATATTCGATATCGATCGGCTCCTGAGGGGCGACGTAGTGGGGATCGTGGAAGTTGACGCCCATCTCCTTCTGGTGAGTGTATGACTTGGTCGAGCCTTCATGGTTGTTAAAGGTGACGCACGGTGAAATTACATCGATGAATGCAAGCCCATCGAAGGAGAGGGCCGCCTTCAGCAGTGGGACCAGTTGCTTCTTGTCACCACTGAAGGAGCGAGCGACAAAAGACGCTCCCAGCTCCAGAGCCATTCCACAGAGATCGATCGATTCTTCGCGAGGAAAAGCACCTCGCTTTGATGGACTCTTCCTGTCTGCCGTGGCGGAGAACTGTCCCTTGGTGAGGCCATAGACACCGTTGTTTTCAACGATGTACAGGAGCTTTGGATTGCGGCGAATCAGGTGCACGAATTGACCCATGCCGATGCTGGCAGTATCTCCATCACCACTGACACCCACCGGTACCAGGGAGGTGTTCGCCAGATGGGCACCGGTCGAGAAGCTGGGCATTCGACCATGAGTTGAGTTGAGCCCCATCGATTGCGACAGGAAGTAGGCCGGGGTCTTCGAGCTGCAACCGATGCCGCTCATCTTGAGCACGTTACGACCATCAAGAGAAAGGTCGTAGGAAGCCTGGATGATGGCCTCTGAGATGCGGTCATGACCACACCCCTTGCACATCGTCGAAGGAAGGCCCTTGTAGTCAGCCTTGGTCAATCCGAGTGTGTTGGTGGCAGGAGCTTTTTCTTCGTTCATTGGACCTCCACACCTTGCAGTTCTGCGATGGAGTCTGCGACGAAGCGCGCCGACAGCGGTAAGCCACCGTAGTAATTTGCCGACACAATTTTGTTCGCATCTTTCGGATTGTCGATCTTCAGCAGCTGAGCCATTTGCCCCTGCTGATTCTGTTCGATGACGAGAACCCGATCATGGTCCGCAATGAATGAGGAAATCTCATCGTGGAACGGATAGGAGCGGATCCTCAGGTAAGAAGGAGGCGCATCGATGGTGGAAAGGGCTTCCTGGACAGCCCAATCCGATGTTCCGAAGGCGATCACCCCGAGTGACTTGTCTCGATCCTCACGTACCGGTTCTGGCAAGTCCTTTACCATCCCGTCGATCTTTCGCGCGAGTCGATCAAGATTGGCCACGTACACCTCGGGAGATTCGCTGTAGTTTCCATCTTCGTCATGTCCGGATCCTCGAGTCAGGTGCGCGACATCGGGGTGCAGGGTGATACCTGGAATCGTCCGATACGGGATGCCATCTCCATCCACATCTCTGTAGCGGCCCCAGTTCTCGATCTTCTGGAGCACTTCATCGGTGGCGATCTTGCCGCGATCAAAGTCGTCTGCGGGTTCCTCCAGGGGATCGGAGAGCCAGGTGTTCATCCCCAGATCGAGATCCGACATCATCACCACCGGAGTCTGGTACTTTTCCGCCAGGTCAAAAATTTGCCAGGAGAAACTGAACGCCTCGGGCGGCGAGGAGGGGAACAGCATCGGGAAGCGAGTATCCCCCTGCGATTGAAAGGCCACCTGAAGTATGTCGCTCTGTTGAGTACGAGTTGGTAAGCCCGTCGAGGGGCCAACCCGCTGAACATCAAAGATCACCGCGGGGATTTCTGCGTAGTATCCCAGTCCCATGTTTTCCGCCATCAAGGAGATTCCGGGGCCACTGGTGGAGGTCATAGACCGGGCTCCCGCCCAACCCGCTCCCAGGGCCATGCCAACCGCGGCCAGTTCGTCTTCGGCCTGGACGACGACATAGCGGTGCTTTCCTTCTGGATCTTTTTCTCTCTGTTTACCGAGATGTTTCTCCAGTGATTCGGTTACCGATGAAGATGGAGTGATGGGATACCAGGCGGCAAAAGAAACTCCACCCCATATTGCACCGAGAGCGGCAGCTTCATTTCCATCGATGAGGATCTTGTCGCCGACCTGGTCCGCCTCTTCCAGGCTCCATCGATCCGCTTTGGTCAAGTTCTCCCTGGCGTAGTTGAATCCGATCATCGCGGCTTCTACATTCAGTTCGATGACGGATTCTTTACCGGGAAAAATTGACCGCAGTGCTTCCTCCACAGCTTTCATCGGAATACTGAAGAGCTGGGCGACAACTCCGACATAGATGAGGTTTTTGAGGCGCGGTCGTAGTTTTGCATTTTCGATCTGGCGAGCGAGTTGATCCATCGGGACGGGATATCGAATGAACCCTTCAAATTCGCTGTCGGCGGTTTTCCAGTCACTGTTATCGATGACGACAGTTCCCGGCTGACTTTCACGCAAATCTCTACCGATGGTTGCCCGGTTGAGGGGGAGAAGGACTTGCCAGTGCTCGGTCATCGTTTGCCAGCTACCAGGACTGACTCGGATCTGAAACCAGGTTGGTAATCCGGCGATGTTGGAAGGGAACAGATTCTTCGAGTTTGCTGCCAGCCCCATGCGGATCAAAGCCCGATGCAGCACGATATTGGAAGTCTGGCTTCCGGTGCCATTGGGGGTGGCGATCCGGATCGAAAAGTCATTGATCATCGGATCCATCCGATGCGCTCCCATCTACTGTCGGGAGCCCGGATGGCCCCACTCGGGAGTGTAAGGATCCTGGGATTGGCGGATGGAATCAAGCCAACCCGGGTGTATTGATCGGTTGTCTCGTGCGAGAGTGGACCCGGGAAGGGACTCCTGTGGAGCTGGATACCGTTCAGATGCTTCTCATTTCGGTGGTCGGGGTGGTTGCCGGGACCATCAATACCCTGGTCGGGGGCGGGACCCTGATGGTGCTGCCGCTGCTGATTTTTGTCGGTATTGATCCGCTGGTGGCCAATGGGACCAACCGGG
Source organism: Planctomycetota bacterium (assembly GCA_036125855.1). GTDB lineage: Bacteria > Planctomycetota > UBA8108 > UBA1146 > UBA1146 > UBA1146. The sequence continues at coordinate 173,119 of JAYZTT010000001.1, read as the reverse complement.
TCTGTGTTGCGATTCAGGCCGCGGTGGCCGGCTGGACGATGAGCCGGGAGCAACGGCGACGGGACCAGGCGGTTCCTGGAGATTCGCCGTCAGGGATCGAAACCGTCGGATGGTGGCCCTTCGCTCTGGTTCTCTTCTCGTCAATTCCGGGAGCCTGGTGTGCGATCCAGATTGATACGCTCGATTCCGACCTGTTCCAGCGGGTCATGGGAGTCGTGTTGCTGGTGGCCGTATTGGCGTTTTTGACCCTGAAAACACCGAAATCAGAAACTGCCAGGCCGAGTGGCATCGGTACCACCGGATTTTTCATCGGTTGCATATTATGTGGTCTCTACGGCGGTTTCATGGGAGCAGGCATCGGTGCTTTTGTGATCTTGTTGCTGACGACTGCTTTCAGGATGCCACTGGTCGAGGCGGTGCGCTGTAAGGTCTGGATGGTGATGGTCTTGTCGGCGGCAGCGGGTGCCTGGTACCTCGCCGATGGTTTCTTTCATCTCGAAACCGCCCTGTTTCTCATCCCCTCCTATGCTCTCGGAGGTGTGATCGGGGGGCGCATCGTCCTGCGCGGTGAGGACCGTATTCTGCGACCCATCGTGGCGATCCTCAGTGCCGCACTGGCGTTGACGATACTGAGCGGGTGGCCTTGATCTCCCCGTATTGACCATCGATTCCTTCCGAATTCGTCCGCAATAAGCCCTTATCCAGCAAGAAGGGTCAGATAGAGGCTATGTGAGGTCCGGTCGGAGGGGTAGAATCGGTGGGTGTGCTTGTTGTCTGGGCTCCGGACTCTCTAAGAATTTCTTGGTGTTCCTGCCAGAAAGGAATGGGACTTGAATATTCGAATTTCAGTTCCGCTAATGTTGGCCCTCTTCCTGGGGAGCATTTTCTGCCTTTCAGGGAGCCTGCAGGCACGAGATTTCGAGAGAGGTGACGTCAACGAAGATGGAAGCCTCGATATTGCCGATGCCATCGAGATGTTGAATCACATGTTCCTGGGTGAGGTTGCTTACTGCCAGGATTCGATGGATGTCAATGACGACGGTATCCTCGACATCTCGGATGCGATTGTCACCGTCAGCTATCTGTTCCTCGGAGGAGATGCTCCAGAGGCTCCTTTCGGCTTCTGTGGACCTGATTTGACCGAGGACAAGCTCACCTGTGAATCCTATTCCCTTTGCAATCTTGGGGATGCGATCCCAGGTCTCGACAGAGACACCTTTGAATCGTTTGTTCGCGGCCGTGTGTTGATGAGCAAGGACTTCACAGCGGAGGAAGGGCTCGGGCCGTTCTACAATGCGACCAGTTGCACCGCATGCCACAGTACGCCGGTCGTCGGAGGATCTTCCCCGATCTATCGGAACTTCTTCTTTGCTGCGGTCGGTGCTCCCGGAAGCCAGGGGCCGATCTGGGATCCGCCAGTTCCCAGCATCGTGATGCCTGCATACGCTCTCCCCGGTAATCCGAGGCCAGCCTTCCCTGATCCATCTCAGGTGGGCAATAATCCGGTCACGATTGTTCAGAGGAATGCTCCACCACAGCTCGGGGTTGGATTGTTCGAGCGGATTTCCAATGCAACCATCTTTGCCAATGCCGATCCTGACGATGCGGATGGCGATGGGATCAGTGGTCGCTTCAACACCGACGGAAACGGTAATCTGGGCAGATTCGGTTACAAGTCCCAGGCGAATTTCCTGGAAGCGTTTCTTCGTGGAGCCAGCAACAACCAGATGGGGATTACCACCGATCCATTCCTCGGAAGCGGTGGAATCGTCAGTGCTGCGATGTTGCAGGTATCTGCAGGTTTTGACCTTCCCACCACAGATGACGACCTGATCGATGATCCTGAGATCTCGGTTCAGGATTTTGGTGATATTGTCATCTTTAGCATGTTTGTGGCACCACCACCCAAGGGTGAGATGGGAGCCGACGAACTGGCGGGTGAGACCCTCTTCCACCAGATGGATTGCGCGAAGTGCCATGTTCCGGTGCTGGAATCGGATCTCGGCCCCGTTGAGGCTTACACCGATCTCCTGCTTCACGATATGGGGCCTGGCCTTGCCGATGGAATCTCGATGGGTATGCCACAGTTCAGCACCATCTCGCTGGGAACCACCGCAACAGAGTTTCGTACTCAGCCCCTCTGGGGTGTGGGATTGCACGGTCCGTGGATCCACGATGGTAGAGCCGACACCATGCACGATGCGATTCTGATGCACGGAGGCGAGGCCCAAGCATCGAGAGATGCATACGAAGCACTCACTCCTGCCCAGCAACAGACAGTGATCCGTTTTCTGGAGGCCCTATGAAGAACCATAACTTCCTGCCTCTCACCCTGTTCGCCTTACTGGTCCTTTCGATGACGATCTCGGTGGTGAATGCGGAGATTATCGATGACGACACTCCAGTACCACCGGTGGGTGCACTGGGTGGCCCTGATCGGGAACTCAATCCAGACGAGCTGGAGCAATGGATCAGAGGGCGAAAAATCTTTGATCGGGACTGGGATCAATCAGAGGGATTGGGTACTCCTGATATCAACGCGGACTCCTGTCGTTCCTGTCACCAGAAACCGGTGATCGGTGCTGCAGGTGGATTAGATGTAAACGTCACCCGTTTTGGTTTTGATAATGGTGGTGCCGGTCCATTCCAGGATCTCCCTGGTGGGCAGGTGGCGAGCAAGGGACGTCGTCCCGATACTCCTGGACGTGAAGATGCAGATCCGCAGGCGGACATCTTCGAGCAGCGTCAGACGCCCAGTGTTCTTGGCCTGGGTCTGATCGATACCATTCCGGATGTAGAAATCCTTTCCCATGAGGACCCCAATGATGTCGATGGCGATGGTTGCCGAGGAGTGGCTCGCATAATTGATATCGCCGGTGTTCCGGAGGTGGGCAAGTTTGGCTGGAAATCGCAGATTCCGACCCTGTCCGATTTTCTCCGAGATGCCTCGACCGGTGAAGTCGGCCTGACCCTGGTCGATGATGGCCGTGGGTTCGGACTGCTCACTGACTCCGACACGGTGCCCGATCCTGAGTTTCCTGCAGATGAATTTGCCGACATGCTCTTCTACTGTGCTCATCTGGCGTACCCCCCTCGCGGAGGGAACCCTGATCCGCAGGTCGCTGTAGGTGAAGTGCTCTTCGATGATGTCGGTTGTGGGATCTGTCATATCCCCATCTTGGAAGGGACAGGCGGGCCGGTGCCGCTGTACTCCGATCTGCTTCTGCATAACATCCACCCTGCCGATTTCCGTGGAGTAGGCGAGGATGGTGCCGCGGTGGGTTTCTACCGTACGCCGCCCCTGTGGGGTATTCGTGATACAGCGCCCTATCTTCATGACGGTCGCGCGACGACCATCGAAGATGCGATCCTCGCTCACGAAGGTGAAGCTTCGATCATGATGCAGAACTTCTATGCTCTCACTCCAGAAGAGAGAGCCGCCCTGTTACTGTTCCTGTCCGATCTGTAGCGACAATTTTACGAATTTTGACCGCCCGCTGATCCGTGCCCTTGCGCCGGGCCAGCGGGCGGTTTTTCATCCAGCACCTGGAGGAGCGTGACTGTAGATCGCCAGGCATGCGCAAGTTGCTGCGGAGAGGGCGAGGATGAGTCCCGAGCACCGATCACAAACGTACCGGCAAATCGGTGTTCCCGCGTTCCTGTTTCTGGTGCTCCTCCTGCTCGGTTCGTGTCGGGCAGGTCCGACCGGAGCCGCTGCACCGGAGCCTGAAGGCAGTACTTCTCGGACTCAACAGGCTGGGCAGATCGAGCCCGCCTTTGTTTATCCCTACTCGGTTCTCGACCGATTGACCGGATCCGATGGCATCCTCTGGCAGCACGATCGGACCGATTGCCCGGTGGATCCGGAGCGTGCCGAATCCATCATCGAGAAAGCTCTCGCTCGCTGGAACCTCCCCGGGACCTGTTCCTTTCGTCGGGCCGAGGCGGATGAAGATGCTGCTTTGACCATCGGTTGGAGATCATCGGACCATGGAAGTCCTTGTTATCGATTTGGCATCGGCGAGGCGCTGGTGGCTCATCGTGTGACCAGCCCACGATCTGGCGATCCGACACCGCACTCGATTCACCTCAACATCGCCGTGTCATGGAATCTCGGTGAAGCGCGCGAGCAAGAGGTCAAGCCTCGGCCTGGATTGCGGCTCAATACACGACCACGACCTCGTCTGGAAGCGGTGATCGTGCATGAAGCGGGACATGTTCTTGGACTTGGACATGTGGTCAAGGAAGGTTCCGTGATGCGTGCCTTGCAGGGAGACGCCACGGATGAACCGGGTCCACCGGACCTGATGGGAGTCTACAGCCTGTACGGTGGTGGTGGCGAGGAGACCAGTTCCGCTGACCTTCTGATCCACTGCATCGCGCCAGATGGAACTCTTCACCAGGCAGCTCCCATCATTCGAGGTCTTGCTCCCCCCGAGCAGGTACGAGTTCACGCTGCAGATCTCGATGGAGATGACCGGGAAGAGCTATTGCTGCTGGGGGTGGGTCGGCCGGTGGAGGGGACCGGATTGTTGATTCTCACCTTTGAAGAAGGGGCCCTGCTCAACAGTTCGCTGGGGCCATTTCCAGGCATGTTTGATGGGAAGCGCCCCCTGGCTGTCGGTCGTACAGCATCCGGCGATGCGGTCCTTGCTCAACCGGTAGGTCAGCAAGGGCGCTATCATGCAGTGATGCTGATGGCCGGACGCCCGCCTCTGCGACTTCTACCGCCGCAGCAATCATGGGTTTCGGTGGGCGGTGGGGGAGGTGACGAGGATGGAGACGGTCTTCTCGATTCCGTCATCATTGGCCTGCCCGGGGTCCGCAATGCTGATCTCGATGGAGATGGGATCGATGAGATGATTCGGCGTGGTGTTCGGTCTAATTAATCGAACAGAGCATCGATAAAGTTATCCGGGTCGAATGGCTGCAAGTCCTCGATCGATTCTCCAACGCCGACATATTTCACTGGCAGGCCAACCTCCTGGAGAATCGGGAACACCACTCCACCCCTTGCGGTTCCATCGAGCTTGGTCAGCACCAGGCCTGTTACGGGCATCGCCGCATGGAAAGCTCTCGCCTGCAAGATGGCGTTCTGTCCGGTGGTTGCATCGAGCACCTGCAGGACCTCGTGGGGGGCGCCTGCCAGATTCTTCTCGATGACCCTTCCGATCTTGGCGAGTTGATCCATCAGAGGCTTTTCGGTGTGAAGGCGACCTGCGGTATCGATCAGGAGCACATCCGCCTGTTTTTCCTGGACGGTCTTCAGCGCCTCGAACACCACCGAAGCGGGGTCTCCTCCGGTTTTTCCTCGCACCATTTCGACATCGAGTCTCTCACTCCAGATACCGAGTTGATCGACGGCGGCGGCACGGAAGGTATCTCCTGCGGCCAGCACAACGCTTCGACCCTCGGTTCTCCACTGGTGGGCGAGCTTGGCTATCGAGGTGGTCTTGCCAACGCCGTTAACTCCTGCGACTACGATCACGGTGGTGCCTTCAGGTGCCCAGTTGATGCCGTGCCCTTCACCGAGTCTTTCTCGAAGTTTCCCCTTGAGAAATGGCAGTGCTTCTTCCGGTGAGAACTCTCGATCGCTGTAGGATTCCCTGAGATCATCACAGAGATCCATCGCCACCGTTGGCCCGAAGTCTGCCTGAATCAGGATGGTTTCGACCTCCTCGAGCAGACCGTCATCGAGTTTCCGGCCGAGCGTGAATACCGAGGCGAGGGCGTCTCTGGTCTTGCCGAGTCCCCTACGTAATCGGGCGAAGGCACCCAGTTTCTCCTCCTCGGGTGAATCTGATTCGCCTTTTTTTCCGAATAGATTACCGAGGACCATCTTGTTGCTCCGAATCTCTCATCAAGCGATCGAGAATTCCATTCACGAACTTCGCTGACTTCTCGGTAGAAAACTTCCTCACGATTTCGATGGCCTCGTCGATGGCGACTTTCTGTGGGATGTCATCGATCCAGCGCATTTCAGTGGCTGCGATTCGCAGGACGTTGCGGTCGATGACGGCCATCCTTGCGATGCGCCAGTTATCGCTTGAGGCATCAATCCATTCATCGATTTCCCCAGGTCTTGCCCAGTATGCTTCAAGAATTAGACGGGCGTGGGGTCGCGCTTCTGGATCCGCCTCGATTTGATCCATCACCTCTTCTGCCAGCTCCAGATCCGCATCGTGGCGCTGTTGATCCCATTGATAGAGGCATTGCAGGGCGAGCTCTCTGGATTTTCTGCGGGTTCCGGCGCCGGCCATCAGTGCTCTTCCCTTGTCTCCGTGGATCGGGACGGGATGTTGCGGTAGAGGATTGCCATCTCGACGGCGTTATCCGCCGCTTCGATCCCCTTGTGCCCCTTCTTTCCGCCGCAACGATCCATCGCCTGAGCTCGATCATCGGTGGTGAGGACACCAAAAATCGTCGGGATCTTGCCCTTGGCTGAGAGCTTTGCGATGGAGTTTGCACAAGTGCCTGCGACGTAATCAAAGTGGGGAGTGTCGCCGCGAATCACGCAGCCGAGAGTGATGATGGCATCGTGATTTTTCTGGCGATGAATTCTTTTCGCTGTCCCGGCAATCTCGAAGGCCCCAGGTACCGATGCGACATCGATATTGTCGGGATCGACTCCCAGTTCCTGGAGTCTGGCTAGCGCCCCTTCGAGGAGTAGCTGGCACGGTTCGCCGCTGAAACGCGAAACGACGATGGCGATTCGCAGTCCTGTGCCGTCGAGGTTTTCCTGATAATCAGGGTTCAAGAGATCATTCCCCTCATTGGTCCTCTGGTCCTCTACGGCCACCGAAGAAGTAGATGATCAGGCTAAAGACTACCAGTGCGATCACTAACAGTTCGAATCCTCCGATGGTGAATCTATTCAACTGCTGATCCCTCCATCAAATTGCGAGAAGGTTTCAATTGTCAGGATCTTTTCCACCACCGAGAGTGATGATGCCGATGAACAAAAGAACAACGCATGCGACGATGACTATAATTCCAGACATGCTCATCAATCACTCACTCCCATTCGATGGTGGAAGGTGGTTTGCTAGAGATATCCAGCACCACCCGATTGATCCCCTGCACCTCATTACAGATTCGATTGGAAATCCTCGCCAGGATCTCCTGTGGCGGCAGCATCCAGTTGGCGGTCATTCCGTCGGTCGATTCGACGATGCGGATGGCGGCGGTACAGTCGTAGGTTCGCTGATCTCCCTGGACACCGACGGAACGAACCGGCAGGAGAACGGCGAAGCCCTGCCAGATGTCACGGAATCGGCTCCATTCCTGCAGTTCTGCCCGAACGATGGCATCGGCAGCCCGTAGTGTTGCGAGTCGCTCGCGGGTGACCTCGCCGACAATCCGGATACCGAGTCCGGGCCCGGGGAACGGTTGTCGCTGGACGATCTCATCGGGCAGTCCCAGTTCTTTACCGATCAAGCGCGCTTCATCCTTGAACAGGAAGCGCAACGGTTCGATCAGCTCGAAATCGAGATCATCGGGCAGTCCTCCAACATTGTGATGGCTCTTGATGGTGGCGGATGGTCCCTCAAATGGACTGACGCTTTCGATCACATCGGGATACAGGGTTCCCTGCGCCAGAAATTTGGCATCCTTGAACTGCTTTGCTGCTTCCCGGAACTCCTCGATGAACTGGAAGCCGATCGCTTTGCGTTTGGCTTCCGGCTCGGTCACTCCGGCGAGTCTTTCTATGAAACGATCGGTTGCATCGATGAATCGGAAATCGAGATGGAACTGATCCTGGAAGACACTGCAAACCTGTTGAGCTTCACCCTCTCGGAGTACCCCGTTGTCGATGAAAAAGCAGGTTAAACGATCTCCGATGGCCTTGTGGATCAATAGAGCCACGACAGAAGAATCGACTCCTCCGGAGAGTGCGCAGACCACTCGATTGTCTCCGACCGTCTCTCGGATTTCTTCGACAGCACGCGAGACGTAATCCTGGATTTCCCAGTCTCCGGTGAAGCGGCAGATCCGGTACAGGAAATTATTGAGAATCTTGCCGTCGTCCTGTGTGTGGGTCACCTCTGGATGAAATTGCAGTCCCCAGAACTGCGTGGTTGGATCAAACACTGCTGCCAGCGGAGTGTTCTCGGTGTGGGCGATGGCGGCGAACTTGTCGGAGATTTCGTTGACCCGATCGCCGTGGCTCATCCAGACCTGCAACTTCTCGTCGCACCCGTGAAAGATCGGATTCTCGGTGCCGTCAATAAACAGGGTCGTATCGCCGTATTCGCGTTCCGATGAGGGAGTTACCGCTCCACCCGCTGACTGGCAGGCGACCTGCATTCCATAGCAGATGCCAAGTACCGGGATGCCCAGGTCCAGAATCGCAGGATCCAGTTGCGGAGCGTCCTGGTCGTAAACCCCGCAAGGACCGCCGCTGAGGATGACTCCCTGCACTTCTTTCTGCTGTAGCTCATCGGCGGTCGTCGTGCAGGGGAGAATCTCGCAGTAGACCCGATTTTCCCGGACACGGCGGGCGATCAGCTGGCTGTACTGCGATCCGAAATCAAGGATGGCGCAGAACTCATTCCTGGTATCCGAGGCCAAATGGCCTCCTCTCGGGTCTGGAATCTACTCGACCCGTTCCCGGGTTCCGAGTGCAGGCTTTTCGTACGAATACATGTCATGAACTCCGCCCTCTTGTTGAGCGGATTGAGTTCGGGTTTCGAAACAAAGTTCTCCGCGATCGATCGCTGCATGGAGAGCTGCCAGATCGCGAACGCCGATGTCCTGGAAAGCGTGCTTGAGCCCCTGGCACAGGTAAGGAACAAGATTGCGAATCGAGCCCTTATCCATCACCATTCCGGAGACACCCTGAGCGACTCGGACCTGCTCATTCTCTGCGAAGTATCGCTTTCCTCCGCCGGCATCCATCGCCTCGATGGATGCCATTCCGCGGTAGCGCTTCAGGCGAACGCCATTCTGATAGAAGTATTCCCCTGGTGTTTCAGAAGTGCCTGAGAACATCAGGCCCATCATCACGGAGGAGGCTCCCATCGAGAGGGCTTTTACGATGTGGCCGATGTCGCGGATCCCCCCATCAGCGATGACGGGGATGCCCTGTTCGCGACAGTGCAGCGAGCAGTGATAGACCGCCGCTGCCTGGCCGCGACCGACAGCCATCGTTTCCTGAGTGGTGCAAATGGAACCGGGACCCATTCCGACACGAATCCCGTCGGCGCCCGCTTCGATCAATGCCGCACACTGATCCTGAGTGACCACATTGCCGGCGATCATCTGCAAGTCCGGATGGGACTCCCGGATCGATCTGAGCATTTCGAGCTGGAAGGTGGAGTGCCCCTGGGCGCTATCGATCACCACCACATCGACCCCCGCCTCGACCAGGGCATCGAGCCGTTCTCGATCTTCCGGTCGGGTCGAGACGGCAGCTCCGGCCATCAGTTGCTTGTCTGAGCTCTTCGAAGCGTCCGGGAAGTCGCGGTTTTTCTTGATATCGGTACGGGATACCAGAGCCGAGAGGAATCCGTTTTCATCGACGATGGGGAGTTTCCCCTTCTTCGATTCGCGAAGCAGGCGGTTGGCTTCCTTGAGGGTGACCCCCTTCGGAGCCGTGACCAGATCCACGGTCATCACATCCCGGAGTTGAATGGAACGATCTTTTTCAAAATCGATATCGCGATTGGCGACGATTCCGACCAGTTTCGATTCCAGAGTTCCATCCTCGGTGACCGGGATACCCGAGAAGCCGTGTCGGTCCCGGATGTTATCGACATCGGAGAGTCGGTGCAGGGGACTGAGAACCACCGGTTCGGTGATGAATCCGTTCTCGAAGCGCTTTACCCGGCGCACGATGGCAGCTTGCTGCTCGATGGTGTTGTTGTAATGAATGAAGCCGATGCCGCCGAGTAGCGCCAGGCTGACCGCCATCTCCGATTCGGTGACGGTATCCATCGGAGAGGAGCAGAGGGGCGCAGCAATCTCGATGTCCCGGGTGAGTCGGGTCTGTAATTGGACATCCTGAACCCCGAAATCGATAAATCCGGGCAGGATGACGATATCGTCATAGGTCAGGCTACTGTGGCACTGAAACAGCTCTCTGGCACTCATTCCGTCAGCCAAGAGACCTCCTCGTCTTGCCCTCGGTTCAGGAGGGCTTATTCGAGGTCGCTTCAACGTCCGGATGCGACGACCGGGGCGCGGCCCGGTCGGATCATCCCGACGGAACCACCCCACGGCGACAATTCGTTGGAAGGGGCAGTGGAAAGAGTTTAGGGCTGTCCGGGACCAAGTCAACGAGACCCAGAAGAGTACTTCTGGGCTCGGGAAGCACTAATTCCGCCGATTCCGGCGGTTCCTTCGGTGCAGGGACTCCCTTATCTTTCACGGACACGAGTTAAGTGCCCCCCGGAGGCCGCTTAGTGGCTCTCGGGGACCGTTTTGCAGCCATGCCTGAGCCGCCCGGCCATCGCCGAGGTAGCCAGGTGCGGCCCGGCCAAATAGACCTGGGAACAGAGGAACCGGCATGTTCAATGATGAAGAGTATCCCGAGGAAAATGATTCAGAAGACCTCCCGATGGAAAACGACAGCGACCCAACCGTGGATTCCGATGGTGGTGGAGACGACATCATTCTCGAGGTTCAGCAAGCGGTCGATGATCTGAGACAGCAACTGGGAGTTGTCATCGTTGGTCAGGATGAGGTGATCGATCAGTTGCTGCTGTCGCTGCTGGCTGGAGGGCACTGTTTACTGGTAGGAGTACCCGGTCTCGCCAAAACATTGTTGATCAGTACCCTTGCCCGTTCCTTGACGCTCTCTTTCAACAGGATTCAGTTCACTCCTGATTTGATGCCCAGCGATATCACCGGAACCGAGGTGATCCAGGCTGACAGTTCGACAGGGGAGAGAGTCTTCCGTTTCGTCCCCGGTCCCATCTTTGCAAACGTTGTTCTTGCTGACGAAATCAACCGGACTCCACCAAAGACCCAGGCAGCATTGCTCGAGGCGATGCAAGAGAAGCAAGTGACGGTGGGAGGGAACCGCCATCTACTCGACACGCCTTTCTTTGTTCTGGCGACTCAGAATCCGATCGAGCAAGAGGGAACATATCCGCTTCCCGAAGCACAGTTAGATCGATTCATGTTCAACATCCGGGTCGAGTATCCCAGTGCCGATGAAGAACTGGAGATCATGCAACGCACCACCGGTGGTATCGACGCCGATGTGAAACCAGTTTTTGATGGCCAGCGCATTCTCGAGTTGCAGAATCTGGTCAGAAGTGTGCCGATTGCAGATGACCTGGTTCGTTACGCGTTGCGTTTGACACGTGCCACCCGGGTAAGGACCGATGAAGCTCCCGATTTTGTGCGCAGACACGTCGAGTGGGGCGCAGGCCCGAGGGCTGGTCAGTACCTGGTCCTGGGTGCCAAGGCGAATGCGGTTCTTTCGGGGCGACCTTACGTCACAGGTGACGACATCCGTCGCGTTGCACTGCCGGTCCTCCGTCATCGCATCGTGACCAATTTCGCGGCTGAGGCGGAGGGTGTCACATCCGATGACATCATCATGAAGTTGCTCGAAGAGACGGCGGCGCATGTCGTCTGAAGAGTCTAAGCGGCTTCTTGATCCTGCTTCATTGGCGAAGGTCTCCGGTCTGATCGTTCGAGCCCGGATGATCGTGGAGGGTTCCATCACCGGTTTGCACAGGAGTCCCTTTCACGGTTCGTCAGTCGAGTTTGCCGAACACAGAGAGTACGTTCCCGGCGACGACATCCGTCACGTCGATTGGAAAGTGTTCGGTCGCTCTGATCGGTACTACATCAAGCAGTATGAGGAAGAAACGAATCTTCGAGTGCAGCTGGTTCTCGATGCCAGTGAATCGATGACTTATTCATCGGGAGCGATGAGCAAGCTCGATTATGCTCGGACACTGGCCGCCTCTCTCGCCTATCTCATCCTGGGACAACAGGATGCTGTCGGTGCAATCGTCTTTGATGACAAGATCAGAGCTGAAGCTCCCATCTCCCAGAGCCGGAGCCATCTCCAGGACCTGGTGAGAGTGCTGGCTCAACAATCGGGCCAGGATGCGACCGACATCGGAGAGGTGCTAGAGAGGGTTTCGGATCGGTTGAAGAGACGTTGCCTCATCGTTCTTCTCACCGATCTGTTCGATGATCAGGATCGGCTGGTCCATGGACTGCGCCAATTGCGTCATGCTGGTCACGACGTACTGGTTCTCCATATCATGGATCCCGATGAACTCAATTTTCCGTTCACCAGGATGACCCTGTTTGAAGGCCTGGAGGATCATCCGGAACAACTGGCCGATCCGGAAGCTGTTCGGGAAGCGTATCTGGTAGAGATCAGGGAGTTCATGCGCAGCTTACGCAAAGATTTTCGCAACAGCGGTATCCAGTACCAGCTTGCCGATTGCTCCCGCTCCTTCGATCAGGTTTTGAGGGAGGCTCTGGTGCGAAGAGCAGGGAGTACCCGATGACCTTTGCTACACCTGCACTGCTCGGATTTCTCTCTCTCGGATTGATCCCCATCGTGATCTATCTGATCAATCGCCAGCGTTATCGGCGTCGACCCTGGGCTGCGATGGAATTCCTGCTGAGGGCGATGAAGAGACATCAAAGGAGACTTCGGCTTGAGAATCTGTTGCTCCTGTTGCTTCGGACCCTGGCGATATTGCTCTTCGTGTTTGCCATGGCTCGCCCGACGATCACCACGGACGCGTTGCCGGTGTTGGGTCGTCAGATTCGTCAGGAGGCAGTGATCATCGATGCTTCGGCGAGTACTGCGGCACGCAAGACCAGCAGGACCACGCTGGAGCAAGCCCGTGACCAGGTGCGGCAACTACTCCTCGGGCTCGAGCCGGGGGATCGAACCGCGATGCTGGTCGGTGGCCTTCCGCCGGCAGAGACGCCCGTGGTTCGTGCCGAGCTGGTCGGCGATGCGGGTCCACCGGAGATCCTGGGGGACCTGGAACAGCTGTCTTCCAGCTGGCTCTCCTTTGAACCAGAAGTCGTGATTTCGGAAGCGGTCGCACTGGCAACAGGTGAAGGAGGTGCATGGACTTTCCACCTCTTCTCCGACATGCAGCGAGCCGATTGGCTCACCGAAGACGGCTCCCAGATCCCTGCCATTCGCGAAGCCCTCGAGAGGCTCGAAGCTGCCGGTGCGGATCTGGTGCTGCACTTTGTAGGACCTGAACGACCCCGTAATGTCACCCTCTCCTCGCTTCGACCATCGACAGGATTGATCAGCGCAGATGTACCCATCTCATTTCAGGTCTCGATCGAGAATCGAGGAACAGAAACGGTTCCAGGAATTGAGGTCGAGTTTCTGATCGACGGAGCCGTGCAGGGAAGTCGTCGGATCGTCGTCGATGGGGGAGAGTCCAGATCCCTCTCCTTCCCCCATATTTTTCGAATGCCGGGGGTCGCACGAGTCGAGGCTCGTTTGCGCAGTGATGATCTGGATCGCGATGACGCACGATGGTTTGCCGCAGAAGTACTCGAGGCGGTCGATGTGCTGGTGATCGATGGAGGTTGGGATCCGGTGGAGGAATCCTCCGAGTCGGACTGGTTGGTCGCTGCACTGGGAGACGATGCGGTAGGGCCGACCGGGGTTCGCCTCTCTCCGTACCGGGTTGAAGTGGTTCCTGAAGACCGTTTTCTTTCCGCTGATTTCCAGAGCCCCCGGGTCATCGTGCTGGCGGATGTCTCAACGCTGGGAGAGGCTGAATCGGAAAAGATCGAGGAATTTCTGCAGCGTGGGGGCGGTGTCATGATTTTCACCGGCTCGAGGATGAGTGCCGAGACCTGGAAGCGGAACGGCTGGAGAAATGGGGAGGGTTGGTTTCCCTGGGAGCCGGGTCCTGCCATCGTCGATCCTCGCCGCCAGATCTTTTATCACTGGCAGATCGATAGTCCTGAACATCCAGTGTTGAGCTATCTTTCGGGATTTCCGGAGGCGGGCCTCGGTGACGTGGCGATTCATGGCTTCCGTCGTCCGCTATCGAAGGTGGATGAAGCAGACGTTCTGATGTCCCTCGACGACTTTGAAGCGACTCCGGTTCTGGTTCAGAAATCTCACGGACAAGGAATCGTGTTGGTGATGGGAACTGGAGCGGATCGCGAGTGGAGTAACTTCCCCATCACGCCGGCTTATGTGTGTTTCTTGCATGAATCCTTACCATGGTTGGTGATGCATGATGGAGGTGGAAGAAATCTGGCTCTGGGTCAGCCCTGGAGCAGAAAGATATCCTCTGAAGAGTACGCTCCAAGGATCAACTTGCTGACGCCGGAGGGTGGTGCCGTTCCGCTGGCACTGAGTGAATCTGAAGACGGGATGTCCTTTGACCTGATGGTTCCTGGTCGTTGGAGCCCCGGGGTGTACGAGTTGCGTTTTGAGGAAGACACCGGAGAGACTCGCAGCGATGCTTTTTCCGTCAATGGGCGAGCTTCTGAAGGAGCTCTGGTATTTGTCGATCCTGAAGAGCTTGCCACGATGTATCCATCCGTGATGCACCGGGATGACGAGATCAGCGGTCTGGACCAGGAGCTTTCTGGCATCGGCAGTGGCGACCTGTGGTATCCGGTCTTCTCTACCGTCCTCTTGTTGTTGATTGCCGAGACTGGCCTGGCCAGTTTCTTTGGTCGAGCTCGAAGGCGGGGTGAATGATGCCCTGGCTACTGGCACTCTCCGACACCCGAGTGGAGACTCGCGTCGAATGGCTTGCGGCCCCGGAGGCCTGGGTCATCGCCATCATCATCATTCCCATCCTCATCGGCATCTCGGTGTGGGGTTACAGAGGCGATCAGGGGAGTGCCCGAGGTGCTTCTCGCTGGTTGCTGATTTCCCTCAGATTTCTGGTGCTGCTGGTTCTCGTGGTGATTCTGTTTCGCCCAACCTTGACCCGGGAAAGAGTTCAAACCGAATCGTCCACGGTTCTGGTCGTGGTCGACGACTCCTATTCGATGGGAATCCAGGATCGTTGGACCGATCCTGCGGTACCGATGGGGATCACTGCCGTATCCGGGGTCCCTGTTGTCGACGAGACGACCCGGCTCGACATCGCTCGTGGGGTGCTGGCTGGTGGAAGTTCAAATCTCATCGAAAGGTTGCGAGAGAAAGCGGATGTGAAGGTGGTGGCAGGTTCGGATGGAGTTCGTGCCATAGCCGATCTCCCACGCCAGCAGAGCATCACCCCGATACCGTCTGAAGAAGAGCGATTCGATGCGAGTGAGATCGACCTGAGAGGACGTGTAAGTCGGATCGGCGATGCGATGGGAGACACCGTCGATGATGCTCGAGGACGCACCATCGCTGCGATGGTGTTACTGAGCGATGGAAGAGATAGCGGTGGAGTGGTTTCTCCTGAGGAAGTGGCGCGCCGATTTGGTGCCCGGGAGATTCCGGTGCATGTCATCGGTATCGGCAATGCCGAGGATCCAAGAGACATCCGCCTGGTCGACCTGGACATTGCAGATGTGGTGCTCGAGGGAGATCGAGTCCCCGTTGATTTCCGAATTGCTGCAGAAGGATTTGAAAACCTGGATGTCCGTATAGAACTCCAGCTTCTCCGTGAAGACGGTGGCATAGAGCAGCGTGTTCCAACTTACCGTCGGATTGGAAAAGACGGGCAGGTTGTTCCCCATCGGCTCGAGTTTAACCCTCGATCTCCCGGGAAGTATCTGTGTCGCATCGAGGTGAAGTATCAGGACGGAGAGCTCTTCCGCGAGAACAACGCCCTTGAAAAACCGGTCACGGTTGTGGCGAGAAAGATCAAGGTTCTCTACGTCGAGGGCCCGCCGCGCTATGACTACCGTTACCTGAAAAACTCTCTGATTCGCGATCCAACGATGGAATCGCAATGTCTGTTACTGGAAGCCGATCCCGAGTTCCCTCAGGAGTCGTCTCCTGGCATTCCGTCATTACGGCAGTTCCCTCGGACTCGCGAGGATCTGTTCCACTACGACGTGATCCTGCTCGGAGACATCCGGCCTGATGCGCTGTCGAACCAGCAAAAAGAGTGGTTGGTCGAGTTCGTCGATGATCATGGGGGGGGACTGGTGTTCCTTTCGGGCCAGTGGTTCATGCCGCGGCGTTATCGAGGCGATCCCCTCGAGAAGTTGCTCCCGGTGGAGTTGGAAGAAGCCGATGAAAGGGGAGGAATCTCCAGTGATCTGGTTGAATCTTTCCACGTCCAGCTGACTCCCGAGGGACTGGAACATCCCGTGATGCAGTTGGTTGCCGATGGCGACAGGAACAAAGAGCTATGGCAATGGCAAGGCCGTAGTGACCAGACGATGCCTGGATTTTACTGGTACCAGAGAGTGAAGAAATTGCGCAAGGGTGCTGTTGCTCTGGCGGTACACGAATCGGATGAGCACTTCACCTACGGGCCACGTCCTGTATTTGCTTTTCAATATCTGGGTCGCGGTAGGACCTTCATTTCCCTGACCGATGATACCTGGAGACTGAGACGTCTGGTGGGCAATCGTTGGTTCTATCGCTTCTGGGGTCAGGTGATCCGCTTTGTGGGAGCTGCAAGGTTGCTGGGTCCATCCAAGAGATTTTCCATCAGTGTGGATCCACAAGAGGTTGTGCTTGGAACTGATGTCAAGGTTCTGGCTCGCCTGTTGGGACCGGATTTCAAACCAACTTCCGAAGAGGAAGCACTGTTGAAGCTGGAACGAGTCGATTCTTCCGGGGATCGAGAAACCGAAATTCAGGCGATTCGGAACCTGGCACGGCCTGAATATTACGAGGCGACCATCGAAGCGCGGGAACTGGGTGAGCACCGGATTTCGTTAATTGATCGGGAAGAAGAGGTGGCCAATACCCTCTTTCGAGTGGTGGTGCCCCAGCTGGAGTATGCCGATCCGAGGATGGATCGGACCCGACTGGTCCAGATCGCCGAGTTTTCCGGCGGGAAATACTATGACGTCGTGGCGGCAGCCGATGTGGCGGATGGAGTGGAAGCCCTGGAAAGAGAGGTCCCCATATCTGCCGAGAGAGAGCCGATCTGGGATTCTCGCTGGGTTCTGGTGCTGTTTGCTCTGCTCTTGACGGTAGAATGGATTCTCCGAAAGGTTGTTCGTCTCCCTTGAATTTTCTGAATCATCAAGCCACGAGCCAAGGCCCAGTAGTTGAGGGCCGATTACCGGAGCATGACCCGGGGAAAATTTCCCCGATGTCGCACGACCGTGCTTTGCTGCCCGCGGTCTTGCTGGTGGTCGGAATGGCCTTTTTCTGTCAGGCCTCGAGGGTCGCCAGCGCCGATGTGGGTTCGGCCCTGATCCCGCTGCTGGTGGGAGCCGATGGAGTCATCCAGGAATACAGAGATGCCGTGGATCGAATTGATAGCGGCGATTCCCTGGAAGGGATCCGGCGACTGCAGGTCATCCATGAGAGAATCTGGGGAGAAGACCCACTGATTCTTGCCAGTGCCTCGAAAGAATGGCGCATTGCCCGGCCCCTCTCCGATCGAATCATTGCGAAACTACGGGATATGTCGCCCGAACAGCAGAATCTCTACCGACAGGAATATCAGTCGAGAGCTTCCTCGGTACTGGAACGGGCGATGGCTGAAATGGATCCGACCTCATTGCTTCGCGTTGCCGAGCTCTACCCACTCACGGAGGTGAGAGAGACCGCGCTGCTGGCGGCGGGGGATTTGTTTCTGGAGCAAGATCAACCCGAGCTAGCGATCCGGGTCTGGCAAGAAGCAACTTCCGGTTTTGGTGAAAAGGCCTCTGGAGATCTTTATCAATCTCTTCTCCTGAGAAGAGCCATCGCCTTGAAGCGTCTCGGGAAGCGGGAAGAGCTTCGAGACCTTCGCAAGGAGGCGGCGAAGATCCTGCGCGACCAGTTCTCTGAATTTGAGCAGCTTCTCGACAAGTCCGCTCTGGTGTCTGGCGAGGTGGACATTGTTTCTGCGCCCCGATTGCAGGTGACGGATGGCGCGATCGCCTGGAAAACACATGATTACTCCCGCCATGTAGCTTTCAGTCCATCGAGAGGACGTGGCTACTATTCCGATGGTACAGGCGCGATTCTTGCGCCCTGTTTTGGCGATGGTTGGGTTGGAATTGCAACGTCGAGAAAACTACTTCGCTATGACCTCAGGACCGGGAAGCTGATTTCTGACCTGAACTTGCGCCCCGGGGCTCCCTACTTTGAAGAGCAGGATATTGCTACCCGTCTGTGGACGGTACAGGAGGGAGATTTCATCCTTTCCTCTTACGTGGCAAGAGCCAGTAGGCGTGAAGACTACCTTGGATTCGATATCCAGGTCTCCCTGCCGTGGCGGGGAATGAAATGCTGGGACCTGTCAAAATCTGGAAGCCTGTTGTGGGATACTGCATCACGTAATGTGGCTGACGATATGTTGCGGACCACCTCCTTCAACTCTGCTCCTGTGGTCGGGGATGATCGAGTCTGGGCATTAGGTTGGCGAAAAAGTGGTTACATCGATGTGACGATGTGGTGTCTCGATGCAAAGACCGGGAACGGAATCTGGTCACGACCCATCGTTGGCAATCAGGTCGATTTGACGATGTTTGGCGAGCCAGCTCGCGAACCGATCCTGGGCTCGGTACTGGTCAGAGATGGAGTGGTCTATTGCTGCTCCAACCTGGGAGCGATTGCCGCATTGCGTGCCTGGGATGGTGAGGTGCTGTGGATTCTTGAATACGATCGAGATTCTCAGAGATCCTATCGAGGTCGTTATCGCCCTCAGCGAAGAAACTCCATCTGGGCTCCCAATCCGCTGGTCCTCGAGGACGGAGTGCTGTTTGTGACTCCCCTCGACTCCGATCAGCTCTATGCCATCGATGCCAGCAATGGTCAGGTGAAAGCTCACGTGCAGGGGAAGGGACTGGGTCCCTACATGCTGGGCACAACCGATGGACGACTGGTGCTGTTTGGAGATCTGTTGACCACGATGCCGGCCAACGATGTCGGTCGGACCGAAATCTGGAAGCAAGCTTTGACCCGCTCTCCGGGATTGGGTCGTCCGGCTCTCGTCTCTGACGGAGTTGTCTACGTCAGTGCCGGTGAATCGGCACTGATTCATCAGGGGCTGGATCCGATCAAGCCTCCCCGATCGATCGCTTCTCTGGCGCCAGAGGAAACGCCCCAGACCCGGAGAGGATTGTTCCGTGTTGAGGAATCATTCGGGGGTAGGGTAGACATCGATGGAGAGCGGATCGTCATCACAAATCAGAACCGAGCTACCTGCCTGACTCAGAAGAGAGTCCTGAGGGAGGAGAAGAGATGAGCATCAAGAATCGCCTCCTCGCCGGTAGCCTCGCTCTCGTGACCGGGTTCGCTTCGATCCCGGTTCAGTCCCTCTCTCAGGTAACTGATGATGGACCACGACGAGTCATCGACATGAAGCTACAGGAACGGGCCCGCCTCGCGGTGGAGAGAGGGCTCGAATATCTGAAGAATACCCAGAATCCGGATGGCTCCTGGACCGACAAGATCGGCCGCAAGGTCCACTACGAATATCGTGGACGTCTGGGCAAGCACGTCGGGGTGACCGCGCTGGCGTGCATCGCCTTCCTGGCTCAGGGAAGCTTGCCGGGACGGGGCAAATATGGCGAGCAGGTAGAGAAGGGGCTCGATTTCCTTCTGCGCAATGTTCAGACCAATGGCTTCATCACGGTCAATGAATCACGTATGTACAGCCATGCTTTTGCCACCTTGTTCCTGGCAGAGGTCTATGGCATGACCGGGATGGATCGGGTCAAGGAAAAGCTGAAGAGCTCAGTGGGCCTCATCATTCAGGCTCAAAACGAAACGGGTGGTTGGAGATATCAGCCAGGAGCAGACGATGCTGATATGAGTATCACCGTGTGTCAGGTGGTGGCTCTGCGTGCGGCGAGAAACGCAGGGATCAATGTTCCCAAATCGGTGATCGATGCTGCCATCAAGTATGTGCGTAATTCTTCAAACATCGAAAGCGGCGGATTCATGTACCAGCATGAAGTCAGTCCTACCGGAAGAGTTCAGCGCTCCAGAACCACCTTTCCCCTGACCGCTGCAGGAATCACGACACTGTACGGTGCGGGAGTTTACGAGGACCGGGTACTTGATCGCGGACTTTCCTATCTGCGTCGCCATCGTCCTCGTCGCTACGAGGCATTGAATACCTTTGATTATTACTATGGTATGTACTACGCGACGCAGGCGGCTTTCCAGCGTGGCGGAGAGTACTGGACCACCTGGCATCGAGACACCTGGCGAGACATCCTGTCGTTGCAGAATCCAGATGGCTCGTGGCAGGATCTGGTCGGGCCCAATTACGCGACCGCGATGGCATGCATAATTCTTGAGATTCCATATCAGTATTTACCAATTTTCGAGAGGTGATCTTGGAACAAGGAAGAGAAACGACTGCTCTTGAGCGTCCGCGGGTGGCGTTGCGGCGTATCCGCCAGCTTCGATCCCGTCGTCGAATGATGAGAATCGTGACCGGCGCCTTGAGATGGTTCGTGGTTGCTTCTGCCGCCACCTGGGCGATGTTCTTGCTCGACTGGATCGCTGTACTCCCCCAGGTACTCAGGGGTATGCAGGGAGTTTCTGTTGTCGTCCTGTTACTGATTTCATTTCGAGCCATCTTGCTGGCGGTGCGAGTACCAGCGCCTGAAGACCGGCTGGCTGCTCTGGTCGAGAAAGCCTCCGGTGATCTCGAAGAATCGCTCATCACCGCAGTTCAGTTAACAGATCCTGAAAATCCTCGTCGCCATCTCTATGATTCCGATCTGATCACCAGGACCGTGGAGATTGCGGAAAAGCGGATGCATACCCTGAAGCCAGGAACACTGCTGTCATGGAGGCGTGCCTGGGCAGCGCTGGGGCTCTTGCTCCTGCTGGTCACTCCCGCCGTGGCTGGTGGCTTGTTGAGACCTGATCTGGCTCAGACCTTCTGGAAGAGGGATCTTTTGCTCGGAAGCGAGCCCTGGCCTCGTAGCTATCAGCTGGTGGTGGAGAGTCCTACCCGGACGGAAATGGTGTTGGCCAAGGGAAGCTCTCTGGTCGTGGACATCCTCAAGATTCGCGGAGGGAATGCCCGAGCTTCCCTGGATGTGTTTTTTCCGAAGCAGGATGGTCGTCGAGAGATGCGTGAGGAAGTAGCGCTGGACCGTAAGGGTAGCTCCGGATTTCGACATGTCTTCCAGAATCTTCAGCGTGATATCGAATTCCGCGTGGAGTGCGGTGACTTTGTAGGTGATTGGTATTCCATCCGGGTTCGTGCCCGTCCTCGGGTCGAAGAGATCGAGCTCGGGTACAAGTTTCCTGATTACATGGGCCTCTCCTCCGATGGAGACGAAGCTCTGGTGCAGAGTGGGCACGTCAAGGCGCCGATCGGCACCATCGTTTCCTATGATGCCATTACCAGTATCGAGGTCGTTTCAGCAGTTCGTATGGAGGCACGACCCAGTGGTGATGGAGAAGTCATCAGCGAGACCGAATTGAGCGTTGAGGGAGGCAATCTGGTTCGCGGCACATTTCCTGCTGAAACCGATGCTCGTTGGTGGATTGCTCTCGAGTCGGCGGAAGGATTTCAAAATCAAAATCCCATCAGCTGGCGTATCGGAGTGATTCCTGATCGTGCTCCCGAGGTATCGGTCATCGAGCCGGGACAGAATATCGAGGTCACCCCCAGGGCTCTGCTCGATATTTCAGTAAAGGTTCGCGATGATTACGGCATCGTCTCGGGAAGTTTGATCTTTGAACCTGAAATGGAGGGTGAGGGTGAAATCAGATCATTCCCCCTCGATCTGGCCACTGATGTCGAATCAGGCTCAAAGGAATCGGAGCAATCGCTGCAGATCGACCTGTCGGACTGGAATCTCGAGGCGGGGGAGCGGGTTCAATATCATTCCAGTGCTGTCGATGCCCTGAATCAGGAGGGCGTCAGCAGAACCTGGATCCTCAGTGTCCTCAGTGAAGAGGAACTGGAACGGATCACCCAGGATGAGCTGACTCTGCTCAAGGAGCGGCTGGAAGAGACTTTTTCTGTCCAGCGTGAAGTTCGACGGGAACTGGAAGACCTGGAAGATTCGTTGAGTTCAGGTGAGTCGCCGCAGGATCATGCTCCAACGGCTCGGCATGCTCGGGGAGGTCAGGATCGAGTGTCGACCCGGGTCGAGGATGCCGCTGAGAGACTGGCCACGATTTCCCGCAGACTGTTGAGGAATCGGATGAGTGACGCAGATGAACTGGCGTGGATCCAGGATCTCAAGAATAGACTCGATTCGATGGCAGAGGAAAGTCTGGATCCAGCTCGAGCCGCCCTGGAGAGTCTGGCAAGCAAGACCGCATCCAATGAAGCGACTGCAGAAGATGCAGAGCTGGCCATCGACCAGGTCCGGAAAGTGGAACGGGGACTCGCCGATGTGGTTTCCGATCTGCAGGAATGGGGAGATCTCAGAACGGTGATTCGAAAGATCGAAGAATTGATTCGTTCGGAAAAGGAACTGGAAATTCGCATCGAGGAAAAGGTGAGAGAGTCGCTCGAGGGAGAGGGATCGGAAGGAGGAGGTGATGAATAGGCCAAGATTACCTTTTTTATCGATACTGGTTCTCCTCTGCGTGGCGATTCTGTTTGCCCCTGCACTGGCCGCGCAGACGGGTAATCGTCTGGCGCGATTGCAAGAGGAGGCCAAGGAGTATCTGCGATCTTTGCAAAGTCAGATGGAGAGTCTCGCCAAGCGCCTGGATATGGAACAGCCGGATGATTCCACACGGCTGCGGAGTGCGCGACAGCGGATCGTGAAAGATCTGATTGAAGACGATATGGGTACCATCGCAGATGCGCTCGAGCAGGACGACTATGTCGTTGCCCTGGAGACGGTACGTAAGGTGCGATCCAACCTTCAGGTGGTGCTGGCGATCCTGGAGGCCCGAGACATCGATCCCGAACAGCTCTCCAATCGTCTGGAGGAAGTCGCCAGAAGACTGCAGTCCATCGGTGAACTCTCTGATCAACAACGATCCTTGAGAGATCAGACTGCCGGAGCGGAGCAATCTCGTCAGGATGCTCAGGATCTTGAAAACATCCGATCTGAAATCGGAGAGATCGCCACCGCGCAACAGCAGTTGTCCGGGGCAGAGGATTCGAATGCAGACAATCAATCGACTGAACAGGCACAGCAAATCTCCAGAGACGCGAAGCAAGTCGCCGATGACTTGACCCGGGAAGCTCGCCGCCAGCAGGGAATCGCCGCAGTCGCCCGGAGAGTTGAGCGGATACGACAGGAAGTCCGGCAGGATGCGGAGACCTCGGCATCCCTGGACTCCCAGGCCGGTTCGGAGGCGACCGCTTCCCGTGAGCGTCTCTCCCAGCGTGCTCGGCAGCAAGCCGCCGCAGCCCGCCAGGCCGCACAGAGTATCGAAGCTCTCCGTCGAGAATCGGCCGCCGACGCAGATATGGGAGATGAAAGTGCTTCTCAGGTTGCCCAGCAGCTGACAGAAGCCCTGGAGGAGATGCGGGATTCTGCCAGTGCTGCCGAAGCGATCCCCGAGGCGTTGTCAGAGTCCGGGTCAGCGTCGAGCCAGAGGTCACAACAGCAATCGGCTCTCGATTCGGCTCTTGAGGCGCTCGCTCGTGCGTCCGATTCAGACGGGAATCGAGCCGGGCAGTTTCAGAGAAGACTGAGTGAGATCGGAGCGCAACTGGCAGACTGGATGCGAAATCAGCGTTCCCCATCGCAGTCGACGGAGAGAGCGACTACCGAGGCGGCGGATGATCTCGAAGCCGCATCTCAGGCGCTCGATCGTGCCCGGGAGATGGGTGAAAACCAGGTAGCTGGTGCCGGTCAGCAGTCCGGTCAACAGTCGGGCCAGCAGTCCGATCAACAGTCGGGCCAACAGTCGGGCCAGCAGTCGGGACAGCAGTCGGGACAGCAGTCGGGACAACAGTCGGGACAGCAGTCGGGCCAACAGTCCGGTCAGCAGTCGGGCCAGCAGTCGGGACAACAGTCCGGCCAGCAGTCGGGACAACAGTCCGGCCAGCAGTCGGGACAGCAGTCGGGCCAGCAGTCGGGACAGCAGTCAGACCAACAGTCGGGTCAGCAGTCCGACCAACAGTCGGGTCAGCAGTCCGACCAGCAGTCGGGCCAACAGTCAGACCAACAGTCAGACCAACAGTCCAGTGACTCGCAGCAGCAGCAACCAGCGGCTCAGTCATCGGACCGAGAACGAATCGAGCAGGTGCAGGAGGCGGCGCAACGGGCGCAGGAAGCGGCCGAGAGCCTTTCTTCTCTCGCGGAGCAATCGGATCTGAATCGTCCCTCTCAACAGCAGCAAAATCTGTCCGACTTGACCCAGCAACTGGAAGAAGAGCTGGATCGACTCGAGAAGAAACTGTCACGGGGTGAGCAAAGCCTGTCTCCTGAAGAAGACGAGAAACTGCGCAAAAAAGTAGGAGATGCACGCCGAGCCTTACGAAGTGCCCGAGCTGCGATGGACAGTGCCTCTCAGCAGATGAGTGGAGGGCAATCGGCAGAGTCTGCCCAGGATGCTGCAGAAGCGGCTCTCGAAAGGGCCCAGGATGCTCTCCAGGGTTCCGATGCAGATGCCCTGGAACGATTGAAACGTCAGCAAGAAGCCACACCTGATCTGGCCAAGGAACAGGATGAACTGGAAAGATTGACTCGCAGGAGAGCCGAGGAGATGGCCGAGGAAGATCCTGCTGCGGCGGAGGGACTTCAAGGCGCTTCCGAGAGTATGGATCAGGCCTCCGATAGCCTGGAGCGTTCCGATGCATCGACGGCACGGCAGCAACAGGATGAAGCGCTGGAGCAACTTGAGCAGGAACAGCAACGTCTGCGAGAAGAGGAACGGGAACTGGTCGATCTCAAGGTTGAGCAGCAGCTCATCGATCTCATCGGGACGATTACCGATATGGCTGATCAGGTCGATGCGATTCTGTCAGAGACGCGCACCATCGATGAGGCAGTGGGAGATGGTCGTCCGGGTAGGGCACAACGTACTCGCATGAGGCGCTTATCTGGACAGCTTGTTGAGGTGGAAGAGTCGGGGAATGAAGTACTGGAGGCTCTCGACGCACAGCAGGTCAGAGTCTTTTCCTACATCGTTCGGGATCTTCTATCCGATCTTGCCGAGGCTCGAGAGGGCTTGAGCCCTCGCCATGATCCTGGCATCGATACCCAGCTACTACTTGCCGAGGCCCTCGATGCATTGCGGAGATTGCGAGATTCCCTCGAAGAGGAACTCCGCCGCAGAAATCAGCAACAACAGCAACAACAGCAGCAACAGCAGCAACAGCAACAGCAGCAGCAAGCAACTCAGACCTTGTTGGTCCCACCTGCTGCGGAATTGTTGGCTCTGAAACGGATGCAGGAAGAAGTTCTGCGTCGGACCCGTCGTCTCGATGATCGTCGTGAGGAGGGTGGGGAGCTCAACCCTCTGGAAGAGAGGCTGCTGGAACGTCTCGTTCAACGTCAGGGCAGCATCATCGAATTGACCGAGCAGATCGCTACCGATTTGCAGCGGCAGATGCAGCCCCCGTCCGTCAACGATGTGCAGGATGGGTCAGATGGCGGAGATGCGGCCCCAGAGGGTGAGAAGGACGGTCCCGGGTGATGGCCGATACATCTGCAGTCGATTCAGGGTATACTGGATGGGTGACCACCGGCCGCGACAGGCATTCGATTTGCCTGAGAGTCGGTGCGAGAGTGCTCGTTCCTTAGAAATCTTTCCCCGAGCAGTCAGTGGGAAGGAAAGAGAGTTGTCATGAGATTGGTTATCGTGAACATTTCTTTGCTCGTGCTGTGGATGTTTTGCGTACCGGCTCAGGCCCAGGAAGCCGATCTTGAGGGTTCAAGACCTGGATCCCCTGAGGCTGAGTCTGTCGACAGTCCAGAGGTCGATTCTGACGAGACGGAGGAACTGGATCCGCTCAAGAAACTGATCGATGATAATCCTGTCGATTTCGATCCGCTGGATGCACTCGATAGTGTCAATCCGCTCGGCAAGGTCGAGGGCCTGGTCGATGAGATCTCTCGAAACATGAAGAAGATCGAAGAATTGCTCGATGACGACGATACGGGGCAGCAGAACCAGGCGGTTCAGCAGCAAACTCTCAGTCGAATCGATGAGCTCATCACTGAGGTACAAAAATTAACCGGGACGTGACCCAATGGTGGAGGTTCCCCGTCGGGGAGCCCTCAGCAAGTGCGTCAGCAGGGTGATTCAAGCAAAGATCAACAACAGGCAAAACGCCAGCGTCAGAGTAGCTCTCAGGAGGACGGTGGTGATACCAAGGGATCGAATCCCAAGGATCAGCTAGCGGAATCGGACCAGGAGCCTGAGGGTGCCGAGCAGGTCCGAAATGATCGCACCACAGAAGGAGAGCTTCCGCCTGATCTGAGCGATGCTGATTTACGTGATCAGCAGGGGAGAGGGCGTTGGGGTCGTTTGCCAAAAACAGTGATCCAGCGCATGTATGACAATGGGCGTCGCAAATTACCGGAAAAGTACCGCATTTTGCTGGAGGACTATTTCCGAAAACTTCCGGAGCATTCTCCACGTTGAACGAATCTGCTGTTCCTGACCCTGAAACTGTAGAAGCGGTACCGGAGGAACCTCCGAGTCGACCGATGCTTTCATCGCACCGCGCTCTTCTATCGATGACCTTGGTTTCCTGGGTCCTCTTTTCGCTGTTTCCAGCCTCCTGCTTCGCCTTTCTCTATGCCCACTCCACATCTTTCCTGGATGATGAACAACGATCTGGAAAGAGTGGCCAGACGGTTTCGGTTGGGGCTCCTCACGATTCACAGAGTGAACTCGCCATCCGTCGCGGCATCAATTTTCTGGTCGAGCAGCAAAATGGTGTCGGTGCGTTCTCGAGTTCATTCCCGGTCGCGGTGACTTCTCTTGCCGGGATGGCGCTGTTGGGTGGGGGTGTCGAGTACGGAGTCGGTAGAGAAGGTGCCGCCCTGGAGCGAGCTGTCGATTACTTGATTTCACCGATCAGGGCCGATGAGAACGGGTATCTCAAGGATCGTGGAGAGACTCGTTCCCGGATGCATGGCCATACCTATGCGATTTTATTCCTGTGCCAGGTGGTCGGACAGTTACCGACTCCTCAACGTGAAGATCAATTGAGGAAAGTGATCCGTTCCGGAGTTGACCTCATCCTTTCCTGCCAGACGGTAAAAGGGGGCTGGGGGTATGAGCCCACTGATCCCCTCGATGAAGCATCTCTTACGGTGTGTTGTTTGCAGTCGCTGAGAGCTGCCAAGGATTCAGGGTTTGCCGTTCCCGCGGAACCCATCCAGCGAGCGCTGGAGTATCTGAAGAACTGTATTACCGAGGATGGCTCCTTCCGGTATTCCCTGACCCGATCCACGAGCCGAACTTCTTTCGAAATCACTGCGGCCTCTCTTTCGACGATGGATGCCGCCGGAGAATTTACGATGGAGGAGCGAAAGAAGGGGATGGAGTACCTGAAACGTTCGATTGATAGAGCCGAGCGGAGCCGCAAGGGAGCTTTCAGGGCCGCAATGAACTTCCCTTATTACGGCAATTTTTACGCCGGTCAGGTTTTGCAGCAAACGAGGGGGCCGGCCTGGAAAAAGTGGAGCGAATCGGTCTGGCCCAGGGTTCTTGAACTTCAGAAAGATGAGGGTTCCTGGGAAAGTCGTTTTGGAGATGAATACGGAACAGCGATGGCTCTTCTGATACTGGAATTGCCACTGGGGTATTTACCACTTTATGACAGATGAACTCCATGGAGGTACAAGTTTGCCCAACGATAAAGAAGAGCACGCTCTAGGCGGTGACGAGGTTCCCGAACCTTCACCTTCCCTGTCGAGGGAAGGATTGGTCCTTTGAGTCTGCCTGCAATAGATATTCTGAGTTCGGTTGCCTGGATCTCACTACTGTTAGCATTTTTTGCTTCACTGGTGCGAAGATGTTGTCGAACAACATCTTCTGGCCATTACCACGAATTTTTCCAGGGCAATGGGGAATCGGATGAGCCAGAGCGCATCCATCGAATCGATGTGATGCTGTTGATGCTCCAGTACCTGCTGCGAGGATCGTGGGTTTCTTCGCTGGCGCTGATGCGTGTACAGGGAGCAGGTTGGTATCTGAATCTGGAACTGGGAGCCTGGTTTGGCCAGTGGTGGCCGCTATGGCTGGCTCTCGAGTTGGTTTTCATCGGTGTGATTGTTCTCGAGTTGATTCCTGAAGCGATTTCGATGTGGATCGGTGACCGGATCGTCGTACGTGTGCTCCCGGCTCTCGATGCCCTGGAAAAGCTACTGACACCATTGACCGCTTCGTTTCGTGGCGTTCGGCGCGCTCTTCTGCGATTGATCGGAGGCCGTGCGGATCGTAGTGATCAGGATCTGGCCGAAGCCGGCATCCGTGCAGCGGTGGAACGAGGTGAGAGAGAAGGTCTGCTGGAGCAGGGTGAAAAGTCGATGATCGAATCGGTACTTCAGTTTCGCGATGCTGAAGTGGTTGAGGTGATGACTCCCAGGACTGACATGGTTTGCTTCGAAGCTTCCGAAACCGTTGAAGAGGCGATTCCCAAGGCGATTGCCTGTGGTCACTCCCGGATTCCGATTTATCGCAAAGAGGTGGACGAGATCATTGGCGTTCTCTACGTCAAGGATCTACTTCGCCATGCTGCCGAAGAGGGCCTCCGAAACCTGAGACTCGAGAAAGTGGTGCGAAAGATTCACTTCGTTCCCGAGACCAAGGAGTTGAAGGAGCTGCTGGGAGAGTTCAGGGCCGAGAGGTTTCATATCGCGGTGGTCCTGGATGAGTACGGTGGAACCTCTGGCCTCGTTACCATCGAGGATATTCTGGAGGAGATCGTCGGGGAGATCGAGGATGAGTATGATACGGCTGGTAGAGATCAGATCCGCAAGATTGATGAGAGGACCTGGGATCTGGATGGTAGGACCAGCATCATGGCCGTGAATAGATCCCTCGGAGCACACATCCCGGAGAGTGACGACTACGAAACGGTGGCAGGTTATCTCTTTTCAGCACTGGGTCATGTTCCTCGTGAGGGAGAAGAGCTGGGAACCGAACGCATTATTTTTCGTGTTACCAGAGCAGATGATAGAAAGATCAAACGTGTTCGTGCCAAGGTGCAGGGCTCTCCCAGGAATGATCCGTAGATGAAAGGGGTCTTTCGGACCAGAGCCCTCGTTCTTCGCTGTACCGACTTCTCCGAAACCTCCCAGATCATCCGGGTTTTTACTCGTGACCAGGGAATTCTCGACTTGCTGGCGAAGGGGTCCCGCCGACCGGCACGCGCATCTTCTTCCTTTCCATCGCCTTTTGATCTTGTTGGCTGGTACGACCTCAATTATCGATCGCGAGCTTCCGATCTTCATCTGGCGACGGAGGCGCGGCTGGTCGAGGGGTTTGACCATCTGAGACGAGATCTCCCGACCTGGCTTGATGCGACATTTGCCGTTGACGTTCTTCGAGATTTCTTTTCTCCCGGAGAGCCTCAGCCCGAGCTGCTCCGTGAGGTATTGCAGTATCTGAAGTTGCTGGGGCATGGCCAGGGACGTCGCAGGCTGAGGAATCGGTTCCTGCAATCGGTACTCCTGGCGGCTGGCCTGCTTCCGAGCTGGGATCGCTGCACTGAGTGTGAGCAGCAGATCAGGGGTGAAGCAGGCCTGAGGATCCCATCTGGCCTGATCTGTGGGCTCTGCGCCGATCTGGCTGCCGGATCCTCACTCGATTCCCGCACCAGGGCCTATCTCGCCGCCGATTCGGGCCGAGAATGGGGTCTGGTGCCCTCGTGGGAGGTTCCGCCGCGGGAAGTAGAAATCGCCTGGAACCTTCTGAGGTCCCTTTTGTTGCATCACTTGGAGCGTCCGCCCAGGTCGCTAAGATACTTGCGCATGTGAAGTCTACCCCAGGGGTAGTTTCGTAGCGGGAAGGGGAACCCCGAGTTGTATAGTTGTCTCACTTTGATCTTGTTGATGACTGCCTTGCCGGGTGCTGACCCGCTCGCCGATTTGTTGATCCAGGCGCGAGATGCTCTGGAGCAGGGACGCTATGAGGAAGCGGCGGATCTCTACGAAGAATCCCTCGAGTTGGCTCTCTACGATGACGAGGGGGATCCAACCCCAGGACCTCTTCTGGCGAGGATCCGTCTTGGATTTGCTGAGTCTCTGAGAGCGGCACGAAATAATGATGAAGCATTGAGAGTAACGGAAGAGATCTTTGATTCGGATCCAGGTTCCGCGACCCTCGAACGTACTCTGGAGATTCGCTACGAGATTGGGATCGCGTACCTCAACGGGGCTACTCGTCCGTTGCTGGGTCTGGAAGTGAATGCCGAGAGAAAAGGCCTCGAAGTACTCAGTGATCTGGTCGAGCAGTATCCGTTCCAGCCATTCAGTGACGATGCGATTTTTTACTGCGCCAACTGGTATTTGAAAAATGAATTACCAAAAGACTCTGAACGTCTCTTCGGGCGATTGCTTCGCGAGTACCCCGATAGTAGCTGGGCCACTCCGGCCAAGATTCTCATCGGAGATGCTCTTCTGGCGCAAATCAAGGGAGTGGAGTACGACCTGGGGCCTCTCGCCGAAGCCGAAAGGCACTATCGGCGATACCTGCGTCTGCATCCCAACCAGCAAGACGCGGTTCGGGCGCGCAAAGCACTGGATGAAATCCAGATCTTGAAAGCTCGTCGAAGACTGCTGGTGGCAGACTTCTATATTCGCATCGATAAGATCAAGTCCGCTCGGATCTATCTCGAAAAGATCCTCCTGGAAGTCCCGACGAGTGATGAGGCACTCGAGGCGGAGAGAATCCTCATCGAGATCTCTGCCAGGAATGAGGACAGCTGATGAAGCGTTTTCTGACTCTATTACTTCTCGGCTCGTTACTGGCGGGTTGCGGCTACTCTCCAGGATTCCGATTGCCACGAGGGGTACAGAAAATTTCGGTACCGGTGTTTCGAAATGAGACGATTCCATTTCGGAAGGATATCGAATTCGAATTGAGTCGCGCCGTGAAGCGTGAGCTGCAACTTCGTAGCAACGCTCGACTGGTTTCCGAGGAATCTGCTGATGCGGTGCTGCGAGGGGCAGTACTGGATTTCCGGCAAGGTGTACTTGTAGAAGGTTCCGAGGGGACGGTACAGGAAGTTGGGATTGTCGTTCGTGTAGGGCTCAGACTGGTCAGAACCAGAGACCAGCGACTTCTACTTGAGCGGGTGGTTGAGGATATGGCTTCTTTTTCTGGATCGGCTGGAGAGAGCATCGAAGATGCGCGAGCCGATGCGGTGGGGGAAATTGCCCGTCGCCTGGTATCAGAGCTGGAGCCCTGGTACGACGAGAGGCAGTGATAGAGAATCGCTCTGTGTCTGCTGATAGGAAGAACGTCGTGATTCCAAAGATACTCGGAGTTCTGAACGTAACACCAGATTCCTTCAGTGATGGGGGACGCTGGGTCAGCGTGGATCGAGCACTGGAGCGAGTTCTGGAGATGGTTCAACAGGGTGCGGATGCCATCGATATCGGCGGCGAGTCGACAAGACCTGGGTCCGTGGAAGTATCCGTGGAGGAAGAACTTTCCCGCGTCGTTCCCGTACTGGAAGCGATACGTGGGAAGATCAGTGTCCCCATCAGCATCGACACCCGGAGAGCTGACGTCGCGAAAGCCGCCGCTGACCTGGGGGCCACTATCGTCAATGACACCTCCGCCCTGAACGATGATCCAGAGCTTGCCGATGTGATCGCTTCTGAACAGCTAAAAGTGGTTCTGATGCATCGCCAGGGAGTTCCCCAGACGATGCAGGAGAATCCGAACTATCAACAGGTTGTTACCGAGATACGAGATTTCCTTGCCGAGCGAATCGAGTACTCGATATCGGTAGGGATTCCCAGGGGCAATATCATCGCCGACCCGGGGCTTGGCTTTGGTAAGCGCCTGGTGGATAACTACGAGATAGGTAGCAAGCTTGAAGAGTTTCATTCTCTCGACGTTCCGTTGCTGATCGGTGCTTCTCGGAAGTCCTTTACGGGTGTATTCGACGAATCTTCGCCTGACAGTAGACTGCCTGCCTCACTGGCTTTTGTCGGACAAGCGCGTGCTGCAGCTGTCGATTGGGTCCGTGTACATGATGTTGCTGAAACTTTCGCATTTCTGTCGGCAATGGCGGCGATCGAGGATCCGGTCCTCATCGAGGGGGGATTGAGTTGAACGAGTTTGAGGCAATCTGGACCGCTGTAGAGGCAATCGACCCCTGGCGGGTATTCTTCGAGGTTGCCGTCATCTACCTGTTGATCTACTGGTTCATCGTATTCTGCGAGGGGACCCGCGGGGCTGGAGTTCTCAAGGGACTGGCATTGACCGTGATCCTCACCGTGGTGGTGACGCGCCTGGTCGTCACTTATCTCGCTCTGGATCGCATCGGGTATCTGGTTGATCTGGTGACCCCGGCAGCGTTCACGGCGATCATCGTCATCCTCCATCCAGAGTTAAGAAGAGGTCTGGTGCGCCTCAGCCAGGCTCCCATCTTCGGGGAGCTGGTTCGTGATGAGCAGGAGCTGGTAGTAGTTCTGGTTCGAGCTTGTTTTTCACTATCGAAGAGCCGGGTCGGAGCGCTATTTGCCATCGAGCGAGACCAATCACTGAATCCCTGGGTTGATCGAGGCACCATCCTGGATGCGGAAGTATCATCGGAGATCCTGGCGACCATCTTCTATCCTGGAACCGCTCTGCATGATGGGGCTGTTGTCATCCAGAAGGGTAGGATCGCTGCAGCGGGGTGTTTGCTTCCTCTATCAGAAAACGAGCAGCTAGGTTCCTGGGCAGGTACTCGACACCGTGCTGCGGTGGGACTGACCGAGGAGTCAGATGCTGTGACCGTGGTGGTCAGTGAAGAAAGTGGAATGATCTCTCTGTGCGTGCGTGGAGAGGTGCACAGAGATCTGGACCGCGAGCAGCTGGGCCACAAGTTGAGAAGCTATTACACCAAGACCGATGAAGCGGTTGAAGAGAAGTCCGAATCCAAGCAGGACAAGGCGCCCAGTGGCGGGGAGGTATCATGAAGGTCCCTCTCAAGGTTCGTACCATCGAATTCTTCATCGGAAATGCTCGTAATAAATTCACCAGCTTGATTCTTGCTGTGGTGGTCTGGGCTTTTGCCTTTGGCAATACCGGGCATGAAACGGTCATTGAAGGAGTGATCAGGGTGGTGCCGACCAGAGACGATCTGATTGTGGTGAAACAGGAGATCGCTGAGGCGGAGTTTGCCGGCGAAGTTGGAGATTCCTTCAGCGGGCCGGTGCGGATCTCGATCTCCGGAACGAGAAATTTGTTAACGCGATATCAGGAAGCGACGCCTCTTCTGTCGGGAACGGTGGAAGTTGAGAGTAGTGGGCGAGTGTATCTCAGTACTGCCGATCCATTTGATCTGCCATCGGGGGTTTCGATCCAGTCGATAGATCCAGAATCTCTGAATGTGGTCGTCGATTCCGTGGTGAAGGTGGAAAGAGATGTCAAGCCGAGCATCTCAGGGACTCCGGGGCCCGGATTTGTGCTGTATCCAGATGGGATCAAGACGGAGCCGCGCAGTGTGTTTCTCAAGGGGCCGAAATCGCTGGTCGAAGGTGACAACGTCGCCGTCTTGACCCAGGAAATAGACATCGATGGCGTCTCATCCTTGCTCAAGGAGCAAACAGTGCCGCTGGTAATCGTCGGTGACGATTCGGGTCTGGTGAGTATTGCTAGCGGCTCACCAGCAGATGTTCAAGTTCGGCTTGAATTTCAGCCCAACCTGACCCAGGCCCAGGCGGAAGTATCGGTCCGGTACATCGTGGATGAAGTAGTCGATCTTGATATTCGAGGTGACCGCAGCATCAAGGTTACGGTTTCGGGGGTTGAAAAGGCAGTTCGGGAGTGGCAATCAAGAGTGGAGCAGGGCACGTTTTATTTACTCGTCAAGGTGACAGACACCGACGGGGAAAACGTTAATGTTCCCGCCGAAGAGGTGAGCTGGCTTGAGGGTAGTCTTCCATCGGAGATCTCCCGCGATCAGGTGAAGCTGGAGAGGATTATTCTCTACAGTGCAAAATCCCTGGAAGCTCCCGGAGAGGATGAGCAACCGTGATATTCGGAACGGATGGAGTGAGGGGCATTCCGGGAGAAGGTCTTCTCGGCGATGAATCCATCGATAGGCTCGGTTCTGCTATCGCTGCTCACATGGCCCGGGAAGGGTGTGCTTCCGGTCGGGTGATGCTGGGAAGGGACACACGGCTCACCGGCCCAGAAATCGAGAAGGTGATTTGCGGAGCGTTGATCCGTGCCGGTTGTTCCACGGTCGATGCCGGAGTGCTTCCGACACCGGCGATTTCAGTGCTGCTGGAACAGGGTTTGGCCGATTTTGGTATCGTGATCTCTGCATCCCACAATCCTCCCGAGTTCAATGGCATCAAGTTGATCTCATCGGATGGATCGAAGCTTGACGAGAACCAGGAGAGGGCCATTTCTGCAGATCACTCGACACTGATCGCCAACCCGACCCCGGTGAAGGAGATTGATTTCGATCAGGATCTTGCTGCGCAATATCTGGATAGGCTGCTTCAATCCTTTCCACCCGGACAGTTTCTCGAAGGGATTTCGCTGGTTCTTGACTGTGCCTGCGGTGCCGGTTGCGGTTTGGCTCCGGAAGCGTTTCGTCGCGCAGGAGCCGAGGTGTCGGTATTGCATGGCCAACCAGATGGAGCTCGGATCAATGTTGGCTGTGGATCATTACACCCTGAGATTCTTGGTGCAGAAGTGAGCCGAACAGGTGCAGATCTGGGAGTTGCTCTCGATGGTGACGCGGATCGAGCACTGCTGGTCGACGAGGTCGGCGAACTCGTGGATGGGGATGACATGATGGTCATCTGGTCCCGTGCGTTACTGGAGAGTGGCAAGCTGGAGCCGCCGGTAGTTGCCCTGACGATGCTATCCAATGTTGGAATTGAAGAGCATCTCGGTCAGCACGGTATCGAGGTGATCCGGACTCCCGTCGGAGATCGAGCAGTAGCGGCAGCATTGCGTGAAAGTGGTGGATTGCTCGGAGGAGAACCTTCCGGCCACATCATTCACCGTAGTGAGGCGGCAACCGGTGATGGCATCCGAACCGGACTCAGTATCGCTCACCGCATCAAAGAATCAGGCCGGACCCTCTCCGATTTGCGGTCAGGAATCGTCCGGTTCCCCCAGGAGCAACGTACTTTGAAGATCGGTGATCGCCCTGACATGGAGGAGCTGGAGTACCTGTCTTCAGCGATGGATGAAGCCCGCCTGGCCCTGGGTACCAATGGGAGAATTCTCGTTCGATATTCGGGAACCGAGCCGATTCTCAGGATTCTCGTCGAGGCGAGAAGCGCTGAAGACGTGCGACGGTGGGCGGACCATATAGAGGATTCGGCAAAGATGGAAGTTGCGCTGGCGGTTGATCCACGCGTTTCCTGATCGAGGCGATCTGCTACTTCATCGTTGAATCAAAACGGGAGATCTCCCGTTCCTTTATCCGCATCTTTCGTCGGCCGAGGTTTGTTCTGGTCAGAATCCGGTCTATCGAGGGCCTTGGAGCCATGAAAGTCGAGATGCTGGGGGAAGTAGGGACGCACGTCGAGTATGTAGGAGTGATCCCCGAAGCGGTTGTCCTGAGGCCCTGGGTTCGCTTTTTCAAATAGCCCGAGAAACGCCATCAATTTCGCATCTAGATTGTCGATGTAGTGCATGGCGAGTGCCTCAGCCGTCATCGGTTTTTTGGGTGATCCGAATTCCAGGAAGCCATGGTGGCTGGCGACGATATGCTGGATCTGCAAGACAGTTTCCTGGTCGGCATCCTGCAGTTCAGACGAGGATTCGTGAATCCAGTTGCAGCACAGAACGATGTGTCCCAGCAACTGTCCTTCGTCGGTATAGCTGATGCCATTTTCGATGCCGAGCTCCGAGGTTTTGGCGATGTCGTGCAAGATGACTCCAGCGATCAGAACATCGCGATCAAGCCATGTGTAATGATCACAGATGCGATCAGCCAGGTTGACGAGTGATATGACGTGTTCCAGCAGCCCACCGATGTAAGCATGGTGCATCGATTTTCCGGCAGGAGAGATTCGTAGCTGCTCGCGGAGACCTGGACGTTCAAGAATTTTCACCACGAGTTCCCGAGCCGTCGAGTTCCTGATGGCAACGACGCGCTCTTCCAGCGATCGCTCCAGTTCCTCGATGTCGCAAGTGGTTCGAGGAAGGAACTCAGCTGCTTGTAGCCCCACTTCACCAGCAGAAAGAGAATCGAGCTGGTCGAGAATTAACTGGAGATTTCCCTGATATTCTTCGACACGAGCCTGGACCCTCAGGAACGGATTATTATTGAGCTCTCTGAATTCTTCCTGGGAGCTTTCCCAGCGGACGGCTTTCAGACCGAGAGTGTGGTCACGGAGAGTCATCGTGATGAATAGTTTCCCGTTCCGGGCGGTTTTCAAACTGGCGTTTTCAACCAGGAAGACACCCTCGATCCGATCACCACTGCTTCTGGAGTCCAGCGTTTGCTGGTTCAAGGGCTGCCCCCTATCGCTATCCAATGGCCACTCAGCACCAAAAAAACGTAATTTCCAGGTCGAATTTCACTGTGAAGTGGAGTCTTACCTGATCCGAATGTTCCTGCAACCCCTGACGGGCCTTGCAGGGTCGATTGGATGGGGCAGAATCAGGGGTCAGGTTAGCTACCAGAACACCTCGACGGGAGGGTTGCTTGAATTCTAGCTGTCGTTGGATGAGGCCGTTTGTGATCGGCTGCGTCATAAATTTAGTACTGCTGGTCCTGTCTGTGACGGTGGTCCAGGCCGATATCCGGATCGTGAAGCTAGATGGCTCCGTACTCGAGGGAAGATTCTATGACCTCGGCAACGAGTACCTGGAGATGGAAAGCCGTCTCGGTTCATCCCTTCTGCTCAAGCGAGAGGTCAAGGGCTGGAGTCAGGTCGAATCGGATGAGCCAGAGCCCAGCGGGATCATTCTGGTCATCCAGGGGGGCCATGAGGTTGCCGGGAATGTGCGGTTCGATTCGGGAACCCGTGAGTGGGTGGTAGATCTGGAACTGGGTAGTGCCAGGTATCCAGACTCGGAGGTGAAGAGGACGATCCAACCCAACGGAGTCTGTAGCGATGATCGCTTCACAATCCGAACTGATTTTTCGGATCGTATTCAGCGATCCATCGACGGCGTGCGTTCCGGGGACAAGATGGCCGACAAAGAGGGCAGAGAGTTTCTCAGAGCGGCTGGTTTTTTTGCCAGACGGTTCATCGAAGAGGCGCAGGCGATTGAAAATGGCGAGGTCTTCAGACAGATTCTCCTTGAGGAACGGCTTCGGATGGCTCTGCCAGCGGGGATCACTGAATCGCGGCCCAATTTTCTCGACCAGATTTCAAGTGGCAATCCTACACAGCGAGTAGAACTGTTGCGTGAAGTGTTACTGGAAAATGGATCTGATCTGTATCCATTGCTGGGGTTGCTGTTACTCGATGACGATCAGAGTCCTCCGGTGCGTTCCTTTGCAGTGGATGTTCTGCAGAGAACTCACAGCATCAGAGAGCTCCTTTCGGCATGGCGGAGTTCTCAGGCCAATGCCCAGCTAGCTCTGGCGATCGCACTCGGAGAAAACGGGATTTACATCGGAATCTCGACATTGATTGACGCCCTGGAGCTGGAAGAGGTGGGAGCTCGGGCTATCGCAGCAGCGAAACTGCTGGAATATACCGGTGAAAGTTTCGATTTCGATGCCAGCGGTGCTGCACCGAGTCGGGCAGAAGCTGTCAAGAAGTGGCGAGAATGGTGGCAGGAGAACAAGGTTCGAATCGAAAAAATTGCCCTAGCTGCACTCGATCACAATGAATTGAGTTCTGAGCGCAGGAGAGCTTCTGATCTCTGGCGGCAAGGCATCGAAGCAGAAGCCGGAGGTTTCATCGATGGTGCTGAACGATTTTTCCACAAGGCGATAGAGATAGACCCGACAGCGATCGGCCCCTTTGTCAGTCTCGGGATATTGCTCTATCAGCACCGTAGTGATTTCGAAGGTGCGCTGGTAGCGTTTCGTAAGGCACTGGGTCGTGAAGCGGGTCCTGGCGACGAGATCAATGAAAGAGTTTGCTACTATCATATAGGAAAAATTTATCAGCTCGGTCTCGATTTTGATCGAGCCAGGGGAGCACTGCTGAAAGCAATCCAGCTCGATCCAAATTATTCGGATGCCTGGTACGAACTGGGGCGGATCCAATCGGAGGAAGCGTTACTGAATTCCGGAGATGTGGAGACGCGTAGGGGGCAGCTACTGGAAGCTCGTGAAACTTTTTCCAGCGGCATCGAAGCACTTGGTCGATATCGCGAAGGTCTGGTAGTGGTCGATAGAACCAATCTACCGTTCGACAGTGCCCTACCCTTTTCGACTCGTGATCACAACAGATCGCTGCGAGAACTGCGTGCCAGAATCCTTGAGGAACTGGGTCGTTTCCGTGGTCGTATCGCTGCGATTTCCCTGGTTCTCGGGGATACAGATCGGGTGATCTTTGAGCACAAGGCTGCGCGTAACGAGGGATCCCTCAATGACGAGCTGGATCAATTGGCGATTCAGGCGCGCAGGATGTCACAGGAGGCTGAGTCGAAGGAGGGGGAGAACAACTCCTCAGGATGAGTACTCGGTGATGTGCTTTCAGAGATCGAAAACTGACCGGGAGTTCCCTGTCGGGTTTCGTTGCATGCCTTACCGGGTCGGGCTACCTTTTCCATTGCTATCGAGATGCTCAGGACTTGTTCTTGAGAATCGCTGAGTGAGTTACATGATTTTGCTTGTCGAGTTGTTGCCGATCACGTGATTCTTGCGCAAAGAATGCGGCAGCAGGAAAGGACTTTCGCTTGAAGATCCACGAGTACCAGGCGAAGCAACTGCTGGCCCGCCATGGAATTCCGATTCCCCGCAGCGAGGTGGCTTCGACCGTCGAGCAGGCGCTGGCTGGTGCCAGAAAGCTAGGCGACGGTCCCTGGGTGGTGAAAGCTCAGATTCACGCCGGCGGTCGTGGCAAGGGTGGTGGGGTTCGCGTGACGACCAGCTGGGCCGATTGCGAGGAGGCGATCCGTTCGATCCTCGGAATGCAGCTGGTGACCCCTCAGACAGGTGCCCAAGGGCGCAAGGTTCGTACGATCCTCATCGAGGAGGGGTGCGATATTGCCCGAGAGATTTATTGCGGAATGGTGATCGATCGTGCGCGTGAAAAACCGGTCCTGATGGTCAGCTCTGAGGGAGGGATGGACATCGAGGAGGTTGCAGCGACGCGACCGGAGGCGATTCATTTTGAAGAAATTGGAGTCGACTCCGGAATATCGGAGTCTGCTGCTCGATCCCTTGCTGATAAGTTAGAGTTCTCGGGCAAGACCGCTGACCAGTTCGTGGAACTGGTCCAGAAGCTCGCGATGACATTTGTTCAGGAGGATTGTTCCCTGGCGGAGATCAACCCTCTGGTGGTGACAGGGGACGGTGACGTAATCGCCCTGGATGCGAAAATCAACTTCGATGAGAACGCCTCATTCCGCCATCCTGAACATGCCGAACTGCGCGATTTTCATGAGGAAGATCCGCGTGAGATCAGTGCCTCCGAGTGGCAACTCTCCTACGTCGGGATGGATGGCAATATCGGTTGCCTCGTCAATGGCGCAGGGCTCGCCATGGCCACGATGGATATCATCAAGCTGCATGGTGGTGAGCCTGCGAACTTTCTGGACGTGGGCGGTACAGCAGATGCCGAGAGGGTCACCGAAGCTTTCAAGATCATCCTTCAGGATTCCAGCGTTGCTGCGATTCTGGTCAA
The DNA here is from genome assembly GCA_036125855.1 of Planctomycetota bacterium. Classification (GTDB taxonomy): domain Bacteria; phylum Planctomycetota; class UBA8108; order UBA1146; family UBA1146; genus UBA1146. Next base: position 133,243 of record JAYZTT010000001.1, on the reverse strand, counting down.
TATCTTCGGAGGGATCATTCGCTGCGATCTGATCGCCGAGGGGATCATAGACGCTGCTCGTGTGACCCAGTTGAAAGTTCCTCTGATCGTCCGGCTTGAAGGAAACTCGGTTGCCGAGGCGCAGGCGATCCTTTCTCAATCCGAGATCGATGTAATTACCGCAGACGATCTGGAAGACGCCGCGGCTAAAGCGGTTTCGGCGGTGGATGGGAGCAGGGTTTGAGTGTCCTGATCAATTCCGATACCAGGGTCATCGTCCAGGGCTTCACCGGCCGGACCGCCAGTCTTCATAGTGAGCAGATGATGTCCTATGGCACCAACATTGTGGCTGGGGTGACACCAGGCAAGGGGGGCTCCACTCATCTGGATCGCCCCGTTTTTGACGACGTGGCCACGGCTAAGGAAGCAACCGATGCGACCGCGAGCATCATCTACGTGCCGGCTCGCTTCTCCGCCTCAGCAATCATCGAGGCGGCGGAAGCTGGTGTGCCGTTCATCGTTTGCATTACTGAGGGAATTCCGACGCTCGATATGGTTCGTGCCAAAGAAGCTGTAACTGCCAATGGTGTCCGTTTGCTGGGCCCGAACTGCCCCGGGATCATCACCGCAGGGGAGTGCAAGATGGGAATCATGCCAGGCTTCATCCACAAGCCTGGATCGGTGGGGATCGTCAGCAAGAGTGGAACACTCACCTACGAGGCGGTTCATCAAACTACCCAGGCAGGATTGGGACAGACTACTTGCATCGGAATCGGTGGAGATCCGATCATCGGAACCAATTTCATCGATGTATTGAAGCTGTTCAACGAAGATCCGGTGACAGAATCCATCGTGCTGGTTGGAGAGATTGGTGGAACGGCTGAAGAAGAAGCTGCAGAGTTCATTTCTTCAGAAGTCAGAAAGCCGGTGGTGGGTTTCATCGCGGGAAGAACTGCTCCGCCGGGTCGACGGATGGGCCATGCCGGTGCCATCGTCAGTGGGGGTAAGGGAACAGCCGAGGATAAAATCGCTGCTCTGGAAAGAGCGAATGTGATGGTCTCCGATTCCCCAGCAGCCATCGGCAGCACTCTGGTAGAGTTGCTCGCCGGCCAGAAATAATCGTCAGTCAAAATTGGCTCTCGAGAGCCAGGGAGAGGATTCAGGATGTCGCGTCGCAAGATTGGAGTCATCGGAGGCGGATATGTTGGTTCGACCACCGCCCAGAGACTGGCGGAGAAAGAACTCGGAGATGTCGCCCTTGTCGATATCGTCGATGGCATGCCGCAGGGAAAAGCACTTGACCTTGTTCAGGCGGGGCCGGTGTGTGGATATGACTCCGCAGTGACGGGTTCCAGCGACTATTCGATTCTCGAGGGGGCTGACCTGGTGATCATCACCGCTGGTATGCCCAGAAAACCGGGGATGGATCGCTCCGATCTATTACGAGTGAACGGTGAAATTCAGCAAAAGGTTGTTTCTAGCATCATGGAGGTCGCCCCCTCGGCGACGCTGGTCATCGTTTCGAATCCGCTCGATGTGATGTGCTACGTTGCCCATCAGGTATCGGGTTTGCCAAAGAACAAGGTAGTCGGAATGGCGGGCGTACTGGATACCGCGCGCTATCGGGCATTCCTCGCCATGGAGATCGGTTGTTCCGTCAGGGATATTCAGGCGATGGTGCTGGGTGGTCACGGCGATAGCATGATCCCTCTCACCTCAACCGCCTCGGTGAGCGGAATACCGGTTCAGCAATTGATCTCCGCTGAACGCCTGGATGCACTGGTTGATCGAACGCGACACGGCGGAGCTGAGATCGTCAATCTACTCAAGACCGGGAGTGCCTATTACGCACCCAGCGCTGCAGCAGTGGCGATGGCGGAATCCATCTTGCTCGATCAAAAACGGGTAATGCCGTGTTGTTCCTTCCTGGAGGGACAGTACGGGATTGAAGATACGTGGGTGGGAGTTCCTGTCATTCTCGGTTCAAACGGCGTTGAAAAGATCATCGAGGTGGAACTGAGTGCCGAGGAAAGTGATGCATTGAAAGCATCTGCATCGTCTGTTCATGATGGGCAGACAGAAGTGGCGCAGATGATCAATATCACCTGAGGCGTGTCACTACTTTGAGCCTGGTGAGAGAGTTTCTTGGAGTTTGCTGATCTCCTCATCATCCAGCTGGTTCAGGAGATCCTGGCGTCCCATGGCAAACAGCGCCAGTTTCACCTCCTTGTTGCTGGTTGTCAGGATGGAATCCAGCCAGTCTCGTTCATCTGGAGTCAGATCTCTGAGAGCCTTGAGCAGCCTTTTCTCTGAGCTGGTCACCTTGATCTTCTGGTCCCTGGGTTCCGCCGGTCGGTCTTCGACGAGATTTTTCAACAGAGCCATCGGTGGTGGTGGGTAGGGTGCATCTCCGTCAAGGATGTAGTCGACGGTGACCCCCAGTTCTCTGGCGATGCGCAAAGCGACCAATCCACGTGGCTGGTGTATTCCTGCTTCGATTCGAGACAGCGCGCTGGGAGTGACGGAGGTCATCTCTGCCAGCGAACTCTGCGCGACACCACGGTCTTTGCGTAGATTCATTATTTTTCGGCCGGTCTCCACGGGACTCCTTGCATGTTCCATCGCCGGTATCACTGGTTCCTGCAGGTCAGTCGATGGTAAACTCCCGACCTGAAGTCTCGGCGATCAGGAAAAATGAGACTTCCACCATGATATTGCGAAAACGCAATTACCTCAAGAAGGGACTGGATGACCGAAGAATCGATGCTCTGGCAGCCAGGAGAGATTCCCGCTGGATTACTCGAGGCACTTCGAGCGACTCGTCAGCCACTAATTCTGACACACATCTACCCCGATGGAGATGCTCTCGGGTCGAGCGTGGCGATGCATCGCTGTCTCTCTCAAATGGGCGCACGTCCCCGGACGATTCTGACCCACGCAGTTCCTGACAAATTACGATTTATCGATCATGATGGGGTGGCAGAGGTTCTCGACGGGAAACCGGATGCTGCTCAGCTGGCTGTCATCGAGGCTGCCGATTTGATTATCGTGCTCGACACGTCCGCCCTCGACCGCCTCGGTCACATGCGAGAGCCCGTGGAATCTACCGGGACTCCCCTGGTCTGTATCGATCATCACCTCGAAGGTGATTTCGATTGTTTTCAGGAGATCTGGTGTGAACCCGGGTCTCCCGCCACGGGCAATCTGGTTCTCGAATTGATCCGTGCTCTGGGTGAGCCTTTGCCCTTGAAGTCAGCGGAATCTCTGTTCGTGGCCATCGCCACCGACACCGGCTGGTTTCGGTACTCGAATTCGGGCTCCATCGCCTACAGAATTGCTGCCGAACTGGTCGAATCGGGGGTCGATCCGGAGCCGATATTCCAGAAGATTTTCCAGTCCTTCTCGCTGGAGCGAACGCTGGCGCTGGGCGATTTGCTGGCAGGAGTCCGCTGTCACCATGATGGCAAGATCTTATTTTCGCTGCTCTCCGAGAAGATGCGGACCCTCCGAGGAGTGAAAATGGAGGATCTGGACGGGTTTGTGGACACCCTGGGCCAGGTCGCAGGGACCGAGATCGTATTCCTCATCGTTGAAGTCGGTGCTGAGCGTTATAAGGTATCTCTTCGGTCTCGTGGTGATCTGTCCGTTCACGCCATCGCGTCTCGATTCGGGGGCGGTGGCCACGCCAAGGCCTCTGGCTGTCGGATTGAAGGACCCGAAGAAGTAGTGATCGCGAAGCTCCTCGAGGTTTGTGAGGAGATACTGGCTGCGCACGATAGTGGCTCCTAGAGATTCTGGGTTGGGATCCTGGAGGCCAGAGATGGGCTCGTGGAGATCCAAAGATGTGCACCAGATAGAAAGGTAGGTTCCAGCACATGATTCTTCACCGTTGGAATTCTGCTGTAGTTTTGCCGCTACTTCTTCTTCTCGTGATCGCCTCGGGTTGCACCAAGGAACAGGCTCCCCCTCCAGTTGAGACGAAACCACGGCTGACAGAGCAAGAGATCGCGCGCCAGATGGAAGAGATGCGACTCAAGCAGTACAAACAGAAATTCGAGAGTCTCCAGCAGGCGATAAGAAGTTACCCGGAACGATACGACGAGTGGATCGTACACCTGGAAGATATGATCTACGCCGCAGAGGGAACCGCATATGCAGTGAAGGCCAAGAAACTCCTCGATGACCAGATCGCCGTTCGTGAAGCCGCCGGTAAGAAACACTACGAGGAACTCGCTTCTGGTGTCGAGAGCTTGCTATCGGATGGGGATCCCCTGGCTGCAGAACGCCTGCTCGAAGGTTTCGATTCAGAGACTTTCGGAAAGACCGGGGCTCATCAGGATTGGTTGAATCTGCGTCAGCAAGTGGCGATGCGATTGCAAGCAGAAGTTGAATTCGATCGCATCACCACGCGAGCTCGCGCCTACAGGCGCCAGGAAGAACTGGCTGCAGCCATCGGACTGCTCGAATCATTTTCCAGCGAATACGAGAACACCGAGCAGTACAATGAGGTTCGTACCACCATCGGGGAATACCTGGCTGAGTACAAAGCGGCACGAGAAGCCAAGGCCGTCGAACTGGCCATCGAATGGACGGACCTGCCCATCGATGCCTACCTTTCATCCTTCCGCGCTTCTGCGTCCGATCCCGATGCCGAGGTCTGGACCGAGGACGGGGGAGAAGTCGTTGGTAACAACACCAGCTCCGGTCCCGCGCAACTCGAGATCGGGGAGGACACCTGGGAAGAATATGTCGTCGAGCTCGAGATTCAGCTGGTCTCGGGTGATTCGGTGAATCTCGGGATCACCGCGGGAATGCGGCCAGGTTCAGCGATGAAGAAATACGATGTCCACAGTTTTGAAACCGAGGAAGAAGAGTGGGTCCGGATGCGGATCGAGCTGAAGGAGGGACTCGTTAGCGTCACTGATCTCGATACTCTGGAGCCTCTCGATGACAATACTCGACCGTATTTTCCGGTGGGGGGACTTGCGATTCTCCTCAGACCGGACGAATCGGTACGTCTCAGAAATGTCCGTTACAAGGTCTTCCGACCCGTCGTCGGTGAAGAGCCAGATGAAGACGGTACTGAAGAAGACGAAGCGGAAGGGTAGCCGCAACGCGGTGAGCGCTTTCGATGCCAGCCAACTAGGGAACTGGGAGCAGGATGTTGCAAGCCTTGCGGGCATGCTTGTCCATGAGGTGAAAAATCCCCTCTCGACACTGAACATTTCGTCCCAGTTGCTCCTCGAGGAACTGGGCGATCCGGAGAGTCCCCGCGACCGCCGAACCCAGCGTCGTCTTGAAACGATGAGATCCGAAATCCAGCGTGTCGAGAAGATCGTGTCTTCGTTTCTGCAGTTGACTCGACCGCAGCAGATGCAGAGAGACTCGGTCGATGTCTCCAGGCTCGTCGAAGATGTCATTTCCCGGAATCGTGAGGCAATTGAACTGGATGGGGTGAACGTCTTCTTCCAGCCCCTGGAAGTACCCAGAGTGGCTGGCGATGAGTCCCTTCTCCATCAGGCGGTTCTGAATTTGATCCTCAATGGTTGCTCTGCCATGAGCGAAGGGGGTGAAATCTTCGTCAGAGTACTCGAATCCACTTACCGGGGTTCGAGTGCGGTGGTGATTGAGGTGACCGATACTGGCGTGGGAATCTCGGAAGAAGCGATCCCGAGGATATTCCGGCCTTATGTTTCGACCACTGAGGGTGGAACAGGGCTTGGGCTTCCCACGACTTTGCGGATCATTCGCCTTCATGGGGGTACGATCTTGGTCGAGAGTGAACCGGGGCAAGGAAGCCGGTTCTCCATCGTTTTGCCAGCGGGAGGATCGACACGATGACCGATCAGGCAAGAACATCTGATTCTTCCGATCGGGAAGGTCGTCGGGCAAGGATTCTGGTCGTCGATGACCAGGCGGCCCATGCGGAGCTGCTGGCGGAGGCTCTCGTTTCCGTCGGGCAGGACTGCATCGTCGCAACTTCTGCCGATGAGGCGAAAGAACGTCTGCGTCAGGAGGGAGTCGACATCGTCATCACCGATCTGGTGCTCGGTGATCGAGACGGTCTCGATCTGATCAGGGAAGCTCAATCGATCGATCCTTTCATCGCGGTGGTTGTTGTGACCGGGTATGGAACCGTGGAAACCGCCGTCGAAGCGATGCAACTGGGAGCAGTGGATTACCTGAGAAAGCCTGTCGATCTGACCGGTTTGCGAATCCGTGTCGAGCGGGCACTTGAGGGAGCCGCACTGCGAAGGCGAGCCGATGAGCTCGAAAGAACCATCGATGACCGTTTTGGCTTCGAGGGAATCATCGGATCGAGCCATGCGATGCATGCAATTGTTCAGAAGTTGAAACAGGTAGCACCCACTGACGCTTCCATCCTGATCCTCGGCGAAAGCGGTACGGGAAAAGAACTGATCGCAAAGGCGATACACGCCAACAGCAGGAGGAAGGGCAATGTATTTGTGCCTCTCAACTGTGCAGCTCTGGGCGAAGGGGTGCTGGAGAGTGAGCTATTTGGCCACGAGCGTGGTGCCTTTACCGGCGCCTCTTCCCTGCGAAAAGGACGCTTCGAGCATGCCGATGAGGGAACCCTGTTTCTCGACGAGGTCGGGGACATTCCTGCTTCGGTTCAGGTCAAGTTGCTGCGAGTTCTGGAAGAAGGAGAAGTGGTCAGGATGGGTTCCAATGATCCTGTTCCGACCGATGTCCGCCTGATCTGTGCGACTCATAGAGATCTCCGCCAGAGGATTGAGGAAGAGAAGTTCAGAGAAGATCTGTTCTACAGAATCAATGTGGTCACGATCGAGATCCCTCCGTTGAGGGAGAGGACCGTCGATATACCGTTGCTGGTGAATCACTTCCTGGAGGAATACTCTCGGGTTCACGACAAGCCGGTCGAGGGTATTTCTCGGGAAGCGCTTCGAGTGCTGACGACTTATTCCTGGCCGGGAAACGTCCGGGAGTTGAAGAACGCCATCGAGAACATGGTGGTTACTTCCCAGGAGAAGGTGCTCGATGTGGAGGATCTACCGGGCCATATCCGCCCACAGCAACCGCTCGATCCCGGCCGCGGTTTGGCGATGGGGACGACCATCCAGGAGATGGAGCGTGAGCTGATTCGAGCCACCCTCGAACAGGTGCAGGGCAACCGGCGAAAGGCCGCCGCCTCGCTCGGGATCGGCGAACGTACTCTCTATCGCAAGATCGATGAATATGACCTCCGGCCGGAAGAGGAAGAGAATACTGCCAAATAGGCAGCTTGCCCATTTTTCTGGTCCATCTGGTGCCATCCTGACAGTCTGGTCTCTCGACCCTCGGGAAGAAAACAGGCGAATTCTTGCTATTCCTGCCATAATTGCGACATCTGACGCCCTCTTTCCCTCGATTGGAACGGGGTTTGCGATTTCCAGGGTGAAAGCCTGGGGCCCGGACAGGGTCTCTGGAGAGCTTTGCGAAGGGAGCACTAAGTATGAGCAAAATCATAGGAATCGACCTGGGGACGACCAACTCGGTGGTGGCCGTGATGGAAGGTGGAGAGCCGACCGTCATTCCCAATCGTGATGGGAATCGGGTCACTCCGTCTGTCGTGGCATTTACCGATTCAGGGGATCGTCTGGTCGGCCAGACCGCCAAACGTCAGGCCGTGACCAATCCGGAACACACCGTCTTCTCCATCAAGAGATTCATGGGGAGACGTCACGAAGAACTTGATAATGAAGAGAATCTGATTCCCTACGAGATCATCGGAGGGGCAGAGGATCTGGTGAAAGTGAAGTTGCAGAACAAGGAATACACTCCACCAGAGATTTCTGCACTGATTCTACAGGAGTTAAAAAGCACTGCGGAAGATTATCTCGGTGAGAGTGTTACCGAGGCAGTGATTACCGTTCCTGCCTATTTCAATGATAGTCAGCGGCAGGCGACCAAGGATGCCGGTCGAATCGCAGGCTTGGATGTCAAACGTATCATCAACGAGCCTACCGCCGCATCTCTGGGATACGGTCTCGACAAAAAAGGCAGCGAGAAGATCGTGATTTACGATCTCGGCGGTGGAACCTTTGACGTCTCGATTCTCGAAGTCGATGAAGGAATCTTCAAGGTTCTCTCCACCAATGGCGATACCCAGCTCGGTGGCGATGATTTCGATAATATTCTCATCAGTTACATCGCTGACGAATTCCAGAAGGATCAGGGAGTGGATCTACGCAAGGATCTGATGGCCCTTCAGCGTCTGAAGGAGGCCGGAGAGAAGGCGAAGTGCGAGCTCTCCAGTCGTTCCGAAACCGAGGTGAATCTGCCATTCATCACTGCCGATGCCAGCGGGCCAAAACACCTGCTGATGTCGATTACTCGAGCGACTTTCGAGGAAAAGGCCAGAGCTCTGGTGGAAAGTACCCGTCGCCCCTGTGAGCTGGCGCTCTCGGATGCGGGTTTGACCCCGAATCAGGTCGATACGGTGATTCTGGTCGGTGGTTCGACCCGGATGCCAGCGATCCAGGATATGGTCACCAAGATCTTCGGCAAGGAACCCAATCGATCGGTCAATCCCGATGAGGTGGTGGCGATCGGCGCCGCGATTCAGGGCGGTATCCTGGCTGGCGATGAAAAGCTCAATGACGTATTGCTACTCGATGTCACACCCCTCTCCCTCGGGATCGAGACTCTGGGTGGAGTGACAACCAAGCTCATCGAGAGAAATACGACAATTCCTCACCAGAAGAAGCAGGTCTTCTCGACCGCCGCTGACAATCAACCGGCAGTGGACATCCATGTTCTTCAGGGTGAGAGAGAGATGGCACAAGACAATCGCACCCTCGGGAAGTTTCAGCTCGATGGAATTCCTGCGGCACCTCGAGGAGTTCCTCAAATCGAGGTCGCTTTTGATATCGATGCCAACGGAATCCTCGAAGTATCTGCCAAGGACCTGGGTACAGGGAAAGAGCAGAGCATCAAGATCCAGTCATCTTCTGGTCTCAGCGAAGAAGAGGTTGAGACGATGCGTCAGGAAGCAGAGCGGTTTGCTGAGGAAGATAAAGTGGCCAGGGATCTGGTCGAGATTCGTAATGAAGCGGATCAGGCCTGTTATGCCACCGAGTCGAGCCTCAAGGATCACTCCGAGAAGATGGAAGATGGTGAAGTTGAAAAGATCAACAACGCTCTCGCCAGTCTGAAGGAGATCAAGGACGCTTCCGAATCGACCGTCGATTCGATCCGTGCTGCTCTGGATGCTCTCAATGAGGCTTCCCATGACCTGGCACGCAGGATTTACGAACAGGCCTCGCAGCAGCAGGAGTCACCAGGAGAGCCTGGCCCTGCCACTGAACCCGGTGCGGCGGGTGCGGATCCTCAGGGATCGGCAGAGCCTTCCGGTGAGGATCCGGTGGTCGATGCCGATTTCAAGGTGAAGGACTGACCCGGATAACATTTTCGGAACATGAATTGAGCTGCGGCGCAGGCATTCCGGTGTCTGCGCCGCTTTTGATGCAAACGGGAACCTCAAGAAGCTCAGATTCGTCACTGGTATAGTGATTTTTCTCTGGCACCATCCTTCCGACATTTGCAGGTAGACGGGGAATGGTGGGACTCTGCAGGGTGTCAGCCCGATCTGGTCCCGCTGTCCACTCGACATGCACTTTCTGGTCGGGATTTCAATTCTAAAGACCCGTCCAGGAACAGCCGAAGAGTAGATCTGGGTGGAGGACCGAATGAATGAGCACATTAATCTCTTCGAACTGATTTCGAAGAATCTGGAAACTGACCGTTACCGGGAACTGAACTGGACCGGTAGTTTTAACGATTACCTGCAAATCGCCTACGAGAATCCCGAAGTACTGCGGACTTCTTTCCAGCGAGTGCATGACATGATCGTTTCGCAAGGTAGCGAAACATCCAATCAGTTGAATTCCCACGATTGTGTCCACTGGAATTTCTTCGACGATCCTGATGAGGGCGGAAAGAACGCCGTCTTTGGTCTCGATCAGCCATTGCAGCAGCTGGTGAGTTTCTTCAAATCAGCAGCTCATGGCCTCGGAACCGAGCGCAGGGTTCTTCTGCTTCATGGACCTGTTGGATCTGCCAAGAGCACCATCGTGTACCTCCTGAAAAAGGGTCTGGAGAGATATTCCAAGACAGCCGAAGGCGCTCTCTATACCTTCCAGTGGGAAGATGAGAATGGCGAATGGGTCGATTCTCCGATGAATGAAGATCCGCTGTACCTGGTTCCCGATGAATCACGTCCGGAATTGCTGGCCAACATCCAGGCGACCGGAAAAGCGAAGTATCCTCTCAGTTTCCGGGGGAGCCTGTGCCCATTCAGTCGCTGGTACTACACCCATTACATGCAGAAATATGATGGGGATTGGCACAAAGTGATGAATCACGTGCGAGTCCGTCGTCTCATAATGAATGAAGAAGACCGCGTCGGTATCGGTACCTTCCAGCCGAAAGATGAGAAGAACCAGGATTCAACAGAACTCACTGGTGATATCAATTATCGTAAGATTGCCGAGTACGGGTCCGAATCCGATCCTCGAGCTTTCAACTTTGATGGTGAGTTCAATGTTGCCAACCGTGGAATCATCGAGTTTATCGAGGTTCTCAAGCTGGATGTGGCATTTTTGTACGATCTACTCGGCGCGAGCCAGGAACAGTGCATCAAGCCGAAGCGGTTTGCGCAAACTTCCATCGACGAGGTGATCATCGGTCACACCAACGAACCGGAATACAGAAAGCTCCAGAACAATGAGTTGATGGAAGCATTCCGCGACCGGACCGTGAAAATCGATATCCCGTACAACACGACTCTGCAGGACGAGGTAAGGATTTACCGGAAAGATTACTGTAGAGATTCGATGACCAAACATGTTGCGCCACATACCCTTGAAGTGTGTGCGATGTGGGCCGTGTTGACTCGTCTCGAAGAACCCAAGAATGCCCAGATTTCCATCGCGCAGAAGTTGAGACTCTACGATGGGAAAAATATTTCTGGGTTCACCGAAGAGAATGTCAAGGAACTCAGGGACGAGTCGCTGCGAGAAGGTCTGGAAGGTATTTCTCCACGATACATCCAGGACAAGGTCTCCAACGCGTTGGTCTCCGATTACAACTACGTGAATCCATTCATGGTTCTCAACGAAATCGATGAAGGACTCAAAAACCATAGCCTGATCTCAAGCGAAGAGGTCAAGACCCGATACCGCGAGTTGCTGTCTGTGGTCAAGGCTGAGTATGAAGACATCGTCAAGAACGAAGTCCAGAGAGCCATCAGTGCTGACGAGGAAGCCATTCAGAAGTTGTGTTCCAACTACATCGATAACGTCAAGGCATACACGCAGCGCGAAAAGGTACGAAATGTCTACACGGGGCAGTTCGAGGATCCCGATGAACGATTACTTCGCGCCATCGAGGAGAAGATTGATATTCCGGAGAGTCGCAAGGATGACTTCCGCAGGGAGATCATGAACTACATCGGTGCCCTGGCTGTCGACAACAAGCAATTCGATTACACGACGAATGCCCGCCTGCAGAAGGCGCTTGAAATGAAACTGTTTGAAGACAAGAAGGACACGATCAAGTTGACATCGCTTGTCTCCGACGTCGTGGACAGAGATTCTCAAGCCAAGATCGATGTGGTGAAGACACGTCTCATCGAGCAGTACGGTTACAACGAGGACAGTGCCACTGACGTACTGAACTACGTTGCAAGCATCTTTGCACGTGGTGATTCAAAGGGCGCGGAATAAGCATCGAGAGGTCCATGTTGTGCGAAAAATCGACCCTGATGCCAATCGGTTCCGAAAGATCGTTCGCGGTAAAATCCGCGAGAATTTGAAGCAGTACGTTTCTCAGGGTGAGATTCTGGCTCGTCAGGGAAAGAATCTCGTCAGCGTTCCGCTGCCGCAGATCGACATCCCCGACTTCAGATTTGGACAGACTGATCAGGGCGGTGTCGGCCAGGGTGAGGGTGAAGATGGCAAGCCACTCGGTGGCGAGCAGGCCCCTCCCGGACCGGAAGCAGGCGATCAACCCGGTGAGCACGTGCTCGAGGTTGATGTCAGTATCGATGAACTGGCAGACATCCTTGGTGAAGAGCTGGAACTGCCCCGGATCGAACCTCGTGGAAATGAGTCGATTCACGTCGAGAAGCAGCGGTATACCGGAATCAACCGTACCGGGCCAGAATCGCTACGCCACTTCAGGCGGACCTTCAAGAACGCTCTCCGCAGGCAGATCTCATCGGGGACATATGATGCTGACGATCCAAGAGTGATACCGGTTCGAGAAGATCGAAGATATCGCTCATGGAAAACGAAGTCTCTACCACAGTCCAATGCGGTAATCATTTACATGATGGACGTTTCCGGATCGATGGGAAATGAACAGAAGGACATCGTCCGGATAGAGTCCTTCTGGATCGACGCCTGGCTAAAGAGCCAGTACCACAATCTTGAAACCCGATACATCATTCATGACGCTCAGGCGAAACTGGTCGACTCGCATACCTTCTTTCATGTCCGCGAATCAGGTGGCACCAAGATTTCGAGTGCCTACAGCATGGCAAAGGACCTGATCATGAAGGAGTTTTCGCCAACTGAATGGAATATCTATCCGTTCCACTTTTCCGATGGTGATAACTGGGGTGGGGATGATACCGCTCAATGCCTGAGCATCTTGAAAGAGACGCTGATTCCTTGCAGTAATGTTTTCTGTTACGGCCAGGTGAAGAGTGCATACGGGAGTGGTCAGTTCATCAAAGACCTTCGTGAGGCGTTTGGTATGGAGGAGAAGGCAATCCTTTCTGAAATCAACTCACGAGATGAAATTCTACCTTCGATAAAGACATTCCTGGGCAAAGGTCGGTAAGATGTTACAGAACCGAGTACTCACTCCCGAAATTGAAGAGTGGCGAGGTATCATCCGACAGCATGCCGTGGATGCTTCTCTCGATTTTTTCGAGGTGGTCTACGAACTGGTAGATTACGACGAGATGAACATGATCGCCGCCTATGGAGGATTTCCAAATCGATATCCCCATTGGCGCTGGGGTATGCAGTTTGAAAATCTTCAGAAGCAATACTCCTATGGGTTGGCAAAAATCTACGAGCTGGTGATCAATAACGATCCTTGCTACGCATATCTGATGCGCTGCAATCCTCTGGTCGATCAGAAACTCGTCATGGCTCATGTCTACGGTCATAGCGATTTCTTCAAGAACAACTGCTGGTTTTCCCATACCAATCGAAAGATGGTGGATACGATCTCCAACCACGCTGTCCGGATTCGCCGTCACATAGATGAGCAAGGTCTGGAAGTTGTCGAGGAGTTTATCGACGTATGTCTATCTGTCGAGAACCTCATAGATTCCTACTCTCCCTATTTCTCTGACGATGAAACGAAGAGTGAAGAAGATCTGGAAGATGAACGGGCCAATGCCCAGGGGACTCGATTTGCGGTCAAACCATACATGGATGAGTTTGTGAATCCGCCAGAGGTACTGGCTCAGGAGAAGGAAGACATCCTGAATCGAATCGAAGATGACGTGCAGTTCCCCGATAAACCACAGCGAGATGTTTTGCAGTTTCTGCTTCATCATGGGCAGCTACGAGGATGGCAAAGAGACGTGCTCTCCATCATCAGAGAAGAGGCATACTACTTCGCTCCCCAAGGCATGACCAAGATCATGAATGAAGGCTGGGCGTCCTTCTGGCACTCAAGAATGATGACCAGAAAAATCCTGGATGCTTCCGAGCTGATCGATTACGCCGATCACCATTCCGGAACCCTGGGAACCAATCCAGGAATGCTGAATCCGTACAAGTTAGGTATCGAACTGTTCCGGGATATTCTCGAGCGCTGGAATTCAGGTCGGCATGGTTCCGATTGGGATTCTTGCGAGGATTCTCATGGCAAGACTGATTGGGACCTTGGTGAAGAAAAGGGACTCGAAAAAATCTTCGAGGTTCGAAGAACTCATAATGACATCACTTTTATCGATGAGTTCCTGACCGAGGATTTCTGTGAGCAGCACAAGATGTTCACTTACAAATTTGACAAACAGCAGGGCCAGTATGTCCTGGATAGCCGTAGTTTTTCCGAGATAAAGAGCCAATTGCTGGATCAACTGTCAAATTGTGGTCGGCCACGAATATTTGTTGAGAGTGGCAACTATGGCAATCGAGGAGAGTTGCTCCTGAAACACGATTGGTCCGGTATTCCATTACGAATCGATTATGCCCGTAGGGTTCTTGAAAACCTGGAAAAGATGTGGGGTCGGCCAGTTCATCTGGAGACCATTATTGACGGAAAAACCAAAACATTCGGCTATAACGGTTCAAGACACGACGAGCGTGCTGGTAGCTGATACGGCCAGTAATAGCCATCTGGGCGATTCCTTCGATGTTCTTGCCCAGGAACTCCCAACTTCCCCCTCGGCTCGACTTGAAACCGTTGGGCTTCTCTTTGATGATGCAGCCTGTCGGAGGATGTATTCAGGGGTCGCCTCCAATTGTTTGTCCTCATCCCCTCACCAGGAGCAACGATGCGACCGGCACGGTTCGTCACAGCAGCGAGCCTTTTCGATGGCCACGACGCATCCATAAACATCATCCGACGTGTACTTCAAGATCAAGGTGCTGAGGTAATACACCTGGGACACAACCGAAGTGCCGAAGAGATCGTCGATACAGCAATTCAAGAAGATGCTGATGCGATAGCGATTTCCTCATACCAGGGTGGACACAACGAATTCTTCAGATTCATGCGAGACCTTCTCGTCGAGAAGGGGGCCGAGTGGATAAAAATATTCGGCGGTGGTGGAGGAGTAATTGTTCCGGAAGAGATTTCGGAACTTCACGAATACGGTATCGACCGGATATATTCTCCTGAGGATGGGCGAGAGCTTGGACTCGAGGGAATGATACGTGACATGCTGGATCGCGTCGGGCCCATCAATGGTACGGTTGACCGTGGCGATGGCTTACCGCAACGCATCACGCAGGTGGAACTTGGTGATGAGCTTCCTGACTCCGAGATCAAGGTTCCGGTGATCGGATTTACCGGTACCGGTGGTGCCGGAAAATCCTCACTGACCGATGAAGTTCTTCGTCGATTGCTCCAGGATTTCCCTGATCGGAGATTTGCAGTCGTCAGTGTGGATCCGACAAAACGCCGTACCGGGGGAGCGCTCCTGGGTGACCGGATCCGGATCAACAGTGCGGACAATCCCCGGGCGTACGTCCGATCCCTCGCGACACGGTCGAGTGGTGTCGAAGTTCCCTCGGCGATTCGTGGAGCAATTCAGCAGGTGGTCGAGGAAGAGTTCGACCTGATCATTCTTGAAACCTCCGGGATTGGTCAGGGAGATAGCAAGATCACTGATCTTGCCGATCTCTCCATCTACGTCATGACTCCTGAATATGGTGCGGCAACACAGCTCGAGAAGATCGACATGATCGACTTTGCTGACATCGTGGTTCTCAATAAATTTGACCGCGTAGGGGCACAGGATGCGATTCGTGATGTTCGAAAGCAGTATCGGCGTAGTCGAAAAGTCTTTGATCCTGATATTCCTGATGAGGATCTTCCGGTTTTCGGGACAGTTGCCAGTCATTTCAATGACTCGGGCGTTGAGCAGTTCTACCGATACCTGCTAGGTCAGCTATCAGGGCCTGACGGAAAGCTCTGGAGTTTCGATGAGAATCGTGCGGCCATTGAAGGAGTCTCACATTCCATCATTCCACCTGACCGGGTTGGTTACCTGCTACAGATCATCAAGGCGGTTCATGATTATCATGACTCGGTCGAGGAAACAGGCCGTGCTGCTCATGATGTCGAAGCTCTGCAGCGAAGTGCCGAGCTACTGAGGCCAGAGAATCCTGACGCCGCAGATCGAATGAATGAAATGGCTCAGACCATCGAAGGGTCTCTCGATCCGTTCATCAAGAAACTGCTCGCGGATTGGCCACAGATTGAGAGAGATTATCGCCAGCAGGAGCTGGCTTACGAGGTTCGTGGTCGTGAGATGCGAGAACCCTTATATATCGAGACCCTGTCAGGAACCATGCTGCCCAGGGTGGCTCTGCCTCAGTTCAAAGGTCGAGGAGATCTGGCTCGCTGGTTGATGCTGGAAAACCTACCTGGCAAGTTTCCGTTCACTGCGGGCGTATTTCCATTCAGACGTCAAGATGAACGCCCCAAGCGGATGTTCGCAGGTGAGGGGCCTCCCGAAAAGACCAACGCCAGGTTCCACTTCCTCTGTGAAAATGAAAACAGTCATCGACTTTCCACGGCATTCGATTCCGTGACCCTCTATGGGGATGATCCAGATCTACGTCCGGACATCTATGGAAAGGTCGGGGAGAGCGGTGTCAGTATTTGTTGCCTGGATGACATGAAGAAGCTGTATGACGGTTTCGATCTCTGTTCACCGAGTACCTCCGTTTCGATGACCATCAATGGACCAGCGCCCATCATTCTCGCGATGTACTTCAATACCGCTTTCGATCAACAAATTGACAGATACCGATCTGAAAACGGGACCGAGCCGGGGCCGGAAGATCAGGCTGAAATTTACAGCCACGTGTTACAGAACGTCCGGGGGACGGTTCAGGCTGATATCCTCAAAGAAGACCAGGCTCAAAATACCTGTATTTTTGGAATCGACTTCGCTCTCAGAATGATGGGAGATATCCAGCAGTTCTTCATCGAAGAGCAGGTGAGAAACTACTACTCGGTATCCATCAGTGGTTACCACATCGCTGAAGCCGGGGCGAACCCCATCACCCAGCTGGCATTTACTCTCTCCAACGGGTTCACATACGTTGAATACTATTTATCCCGCGGCATGTCGATCGATGGGTTTGCCAGGAACCTCTCCTTCTTCTTCTCCAATGGACTGGATGCAGAGTATGCCGTTCTGGGAAGAGTCGCCCGCCGGATCTGGGCGATTGCGATGCGGGATGTATACGAGGCCAATGATCGCAGTCAGAAGCTGAAGTATCACATTCAGACATCGGGTCGGTCACTGCATTCGATGGAGATTGACTTCAATGATATCCGAACCACCCTGCAAGCTCTGATGGCCTATTACGATCAATGTAATTCTCTACATACGAACTCCTACGATGAAGCAATTACCACTCCGACCCAGGATTCGGTCCGACGCGCCATGGCGATCCAGCTCATCGTTGCCGAAGAGCTAGGCCTCGCCCGCAATGACAATCCGATCCAGGGTTCCTTTGTCATCGACGAGTTGACCGATCTTGTCGAGGAAGCTGTTCTTGAGGAGTTTCGTAGACTTCATGATCGGGGCGGAGTCCTGGGTGCGATGGAACGACAGTATCAGCGTTCAAAGATTCAGGAAGAGTCTCTTCTGTACGAACATCGCAAGCACACCGGAGAGATCCCGATTATCGGGATCAATACCTTCCTTCGACCCGATGGAGAATCGACAGAGCCTCAAGAGATTGAACTGCGTCGCTCAACTACAGAAGAGAAGAATCAACGACTTGTTGATTTGAAAAAATTCCAGGAAGCTCACCAGGATGATTCGGCAGCAGCTCTCATCAAACTGCAGAAGGTAGCGCTCTCTGGTGGAAACATCTTCAGGGAGTTGATCGAGACTGTACGGGTCGCGACTCTGGGTCAGATCACTAATTCGCTCTACGAAGTTGGAGGGCGATATCGCCGCAACATGTGATGGATGGTTCCATCATTTGTTTCGCTGCTTGCGTGCCGCTGCAATGCCCAGTAACCCGACACCAAGAATCGACAACCAGCCGTGGTTTTCCACCCACAGGTGAATTGAATCGGTACCGACAAGAGCCAGCAGTGGAACCACAATTGATCCGAGTCCCGCGCTGATACTCAACCATGCCAGAGCCTGCAGAAAATTTGGGGTGGTCCGTACCCACCAGATCTGGCTGACGATGAGGATGGCCAGAGGTGCCGCCACGATCAGATGAACTTGTAGCCATCGTCCTCGAAGATCGACTCCCAGAGGTAGTGCTGGTATCGAGCTGAGAACTGCCAGCAATAGCAGCAGTATGGTGAGTCTCGGAATCCAGCTTTTCATCGTGCCTCCTGTGCCAGCGATCGCCATAGCGCCAGCAGGCTGCCGCTGATGGCCAGCAGGAAGCAGATCGAATAATAGACCTTGCCCAGTTCTCTACCCTGAAACAGTTGTGACCAGGAGTTCCAGCGTTTGCTGTCGACGACATCGTCATCGAGAGCACTCCTTGGAGCAGGAGTCCCGGCAACTGGAAGGGGAGACTCCGGTCCAACCGGCATCGTTAGCCACGAACTGGTGGCCGAATGGCAATCGGTGCAGCCTCCAGCACCTACTGCTGTTCTTGCTGAACGAACTGGATGTCCGAGGGGCCAGCTGATGGCGCTGGCCAGATCGGAGTCCATCTCGGTCAACCCTCCATCGGAGTCGCGGGCCAGTACTCGACTTCCCATGATCAACACCGGAGTACCTTGCCCCTCGATCGTTTCCTCGATCTGAAGCAGTGCATCTGCGATGAGGTTGTCGGCATCCGAATCGGACAGTTTTTCCGTCATTTCCTTGATCAGATTGCTCCTGACACGGAGAGCTTTTCGTAGTGGTCGTCGCAGTGTATCGGGGGGAATCGGGTTCAGATTGCCATCGCCGTCGAGAATTCCCCAACCTTCCGGCCATGCACGACGCACCGGACCGAGTTTTCCGGACTCGTCCTGGTCGATACCAGCGAAGATGATACGGGGAGGATCAGCGGGAGAACGACTCTGGCTCGGCTCGCCGAGACGATGGGCACGCGAGGTCCACTGCCGTATTCCGGTCAGATCAGGAACTGGTCCCGAATGACAGCCGGTGCAGTGAATCTCGTCGAGATGAAAGGGTGGAAGACCTGCATGAAGCGGTTTGGGAGCTGCAGAATGTCCTCCTTCAGCTGCCATGTGACAGCCGCGACAGCTCAGTGAGGAGACCTCGATCCCAGCTGGGTGTTCTTCCCCCTCAAATCCGCGAACCATGTGATGATCGATCCCTGATCTGTGGCAATCGACGCAGCTCATACCCGCAGCCAGGTGAATGTCTTCATCGTGAAGCCAGCGACTGTTTTCAGCGGAATCGAGGTCCTTGACGCTGTGGCAGTGCAGACACGCACCGGAACCTGCATCGGAGAGCAGTTCGAGAGAGACCTTGTTATCTCTGTCGAACCGGGAGAGATGATAGTTTCCGGAGTTATCGAGCAGGCCAGCGGCGATGAAGGTAGCGATGGCAGGATCTCCTGCATCGACGCGTTCGATTCTCCTTGCGAAGTCATATCCACCGGTGAGATGGCACACCAGGCAGTCTGATCCTGCTGGTGAGATGCCACCGCTTCCACCGGTATCATGTCTGCCGAAAGTTCTGGCCCAGCGGCTGCCATCGAGACCAAGATCATCGGGATCAAACAATCCAGGCCACGATCTGCTGTGAAACGGGATGGCACTGGCGCTGCGAGAATCGACGAGGAACCACGGCTCTCCTGCTCTTCCATCGAGACCAGCACCACCATGCAAACCACCAGCTGCCGATTCCACATCATGACAGGGAGCGCAGGTTTTTGACAGATCGGGGTGTGAAGGGTCACTTCCGTTCGGATCGATCACACGGCCCAGGGCATCCCGAAGTTCTATCTGGTGGAAATAGGGCGAGTCAGAATCGGTTCGTTTCCAGTTAGAATCCTGGCCGAGCAGGGACCAGCCCGATTGCAGACACAAGGTCAGAAGCACAGCAAAAAGCGGCCTACTCATCCTTTTTCGCATCTGCCTTTCCTATCGTAACCCTCAGTTCCTTGTAGCCCTCTTTGAGTTGACGCTGGATCGACTCGATCTGTGGATTCCACCATCGATCTGGCGCTTCAAGGTTCGTCACGGGCCGAATCAATCGAAAGCCAACATGGAAGGCATCGGTACACCACCACAGGCTCTTGGGGATCTGTGGATCTCTCTTTTGCCATTTTCGGGTCGAAGCAACTCGCGCCGCGGAGCGGCATTGCTCCGGATCGTCTTGCCAGGATCCTCCTCTTACCACTGCAGGCCAGATTTTTTCGGGCCAGATCACAGCGTCCTGGGCGGTAAGGACCTTTCCCGATCTGTCGGCATAGGCCTGTTCCTGGTAAGCATCGAGGGTCCATTCTGCGACATTGCCGTAGAGATCATGGATTCCCCAGCGGTTCGGCAGCAGAGTTCCCACCTTGCGGTATCCAGCTCCCAATCCGGGATAGCCAAGATCTGGATCATCATACTCACTGTTGTCGAAATACCATGCGAACTCGGAGAGTCGAGCCGGATCATCTCCGAAAGAAAATGCAGTTTGCTGACCACAACGCGCCGCGTATTCCCATTCCGCCTCCGTTGGTAATCGAAGGGGGTGGCCCATTTTTTTGGATAACCAGTTTGAAAATTGCATCGCTGCAAACTGGGTGATATCTGCGACCGGGTAACCGTCTTTTGTTCCGAGCCCCTCGAGTATCGGGCGTGAATCCTGTTCCCACAGAGGAGTGGGGATACTGACAGCGTCCGCCCAGACCTGGTCGTTTGATTTATCCGAGGAGATGCGATCTTGTTGCAGAATCCCGTACTCCTCACGAAATAGATCGAATGCCTCCCAGGTGACTTCGCACTTCATGATCCAGAACGGTGCTGGTTTGACAGTCCAGGTTGGCCCTTCGTTTTCGTTACGTCCCGCTTCCTGATCGGGTGATCCGATGCGGATCGAGTCTGGATACCCCTCCTGGCCCACCGGGACGGCGATCCATGTGATTTCAATTTCTGATCCTGGAATTTTCTCCGTGTAACTTTCCATCACCGGAGCAGGAGGATCTTGAATCGCAGTGGGGAGCGGGCCATCGAGGAGGCTGAGGATGAGGATCAGGAAATTCAACGTCATCCTTCCCGGGATCTGGAAACTAACCCACACAGCATGGGTGTCTGGTGCCCCCCCAAAGGGTACAAGGGGGACATGATGTCCCACTTCGCCGCCCCCGTCCAGATCTCTAGGTCATGTCGACCCACTCCGACGAAGTGGACCGGAGCACTTTTCCTGTTCCTGGCGATCTGTGGCTGTCAAACCCCTCTTCAAAAGGTGCAGTTTGAACATCCCGCGATGGGAACCCGTTTTCGGATCGTTGCCTATCATCGAGATATGGAGCAATTGCATCGAGCCGCCAACCGCGCGACCAGGACCATCGATCGCATCGAGAATATCTGTTCCGATTGGAAATCTGATAGTGAGATCCAGCAACTGTGTGCTAGCGCCCCCAATGACCAGCCCGTCGCGGCCAGCCGGGAACTGATCGATGTTCTTTCCCGTGGGGTGGAGATTTCACGACTCAGCGATGGTGCTTTTGATCCGACCCTCGGTCCGCTGGTCAGGCTGTGGAGACGATGTCGCCTCGCGGGGAGGTTACCTCGCCCCGATGAATTACAACAAGCTCGCCAGTCGGTGGGGATCGATGGAATTGCCATCGACCCGGCTGCAGGAACCCTTCAGTTGCTACGCGAAGGAATCATGATTGATCTGGGTGGGATTGCCAAAGGCTATGCCGTCGATGCCGCCTTGAAGGTGATGAACGCGGAGGGGATCGAGTATCTCCTGGTCGATGGGGGGGGCGACATCTGTTTCAGCTTGCCGCCTCCTGGGCAACCAGGCTGGAAACTGGAAATCCAACCAGCCGGTCTCACTGCCCGCGTTGCTGGCCAACCAGGAATTCAGGTGATTCTCCGCGGAAGCGGAGCTGTTGCGACCAGTGGGGATGCCTCTCGTTACGTCGAGATCGAGGGCCGCCGATACAGTCACATCCTCGATCCTGCCACCGGGATGGGAGTTCCAGGACCTCATGCGGTGACGGTTCATGCCCACGATGCCACCACCGCAGATGCTCTGGCTACCGCGATTTCGGTATTGAATCCGCAGCAGGCCGGAAAACTGCTAAATCAGTTCCCTGGGGCCTCTGCACTGCTGTTTGATGGTGCAGGAGCAAAACCCCGGATCCTCGGGTCCTTTCCCGGGTACCGGAATCGATGACCGTTCTGGTGCTGGAGGAGAGTCACATCGGTCAGTACCATAAGAGAGCGCCCCACAGGGCTTTCGGGGTGACCTCCAGCGAACGAGAGGGGCTCGATGAGCGACAATAATCAGGGCAATTCTTCAGATCAACGATCTGATATCGATAGGCGTGTGTTTCTCAGTGCATCGGGAGGGGCGTTGGCTGCTGCGGCGTTCAGCTCCGGTTCCCTGCAGGCACTTCCCTCCAGTTTCCACAACAACGTAGATGACACCATCCGGATCGGTCTCGTTGGCTGTGGAGGGAGAGGTACTGGTGCGGTGACCAACGCTCTGAATGTGGAGCCGCGAGCAAAGCTGGTTGCCATGGGAGATATTTTTGGAGACCGGGTCGACAGCTCTCACAAAAACCTCCTGGATGAAGAAAATGCTGATCGCATCGATGTGCCAGAAGAAAGACGATTTGCCGGCTGGGATGCTTTTGAAAAAGTCACCGAGTGCTGCGACGTTGTGATTCTCGCCTCGACACCACACTTCCGTCCGCAGCAGATTGAAAAGGCAGTGGCCGCTGGCAAGCATATCTTTGCCGAAAAGCCGATCGCTACCGATGCACCGGGTGTCGCACGTGTGCGCAAGGCTTGCAGAGTAGCAGACGAGAAGGGCCTGACCGTTGTGAGTGGGCTCTGTTACCGCTACCAGGATGCCAAGCAAGAAACAATTGCCCGGATTCATGACGGTTCCATCGGCGACATCGTTTCACTTCAATGCACCTACAACACGGGTGGGTTATGGCATCGTGGACGTAAGGACGATTGGACCGAGATGGAGTACCAGATCCGTAACTGGTATTACTTCACCTGGCTCAGTGGTGACCACATCACAGAGCAGAGCATCCACAGTATCGATAAGATCATGTGGACGATGAAAGATGTTCCTCCGATGAAGTGTACCGCAAGTGGAGGTCGAACCGTCCGTACCGATGAGAAGTGGGGTGACATCTACGATCACTTCAATACGGTATTTGAATGGGAAGATGGGACCAAGTTGTTCCACTCCTGCAGGCAGTGGCCAGGTGCCGATGGCGATGTCAGCGATTACGTGTATGGAACACGTGGCACAGCAGCGATCCAGAAGCATCGGATCGATGGCGAAGTCTCGTGGCGTTTTGACGGATCTCCCAATGATATGTACGATGCCGAATGGGTCGAGTTGTTCCGTTCCATCAAGGGAGAGCGGCAGCGAATCAATAACGGCGAGTACATGTGTGACAGTACTCTGGCTTCCATACTGGGTCGGACCTGCGCCTACACCGGCAAGACCATCACCTGGGATGATATGCTCAAGAGTGAACAGGATCTGACACCATCCCAGTACGAGTTCGGACCCGCTCCGGTGGTGGAGATTCCTAGACCGGGAACTACAAAGTTTCTTTAACTGAAATCAGAGAGAGATGGCCGCTGTCCGTACGGGCAGCGGTGACCCGCGAGGTCCTCGTGACGAATGTTGCGAGGGCCTTTTTTTATTCTGCGAATCAAAGACGGAAGTGGATTGCTTTACGACGTGTAAGGTGAAAGAAGCCGTGTTTCGACAGGGTAGACCCTTTTCCACTATCGCCGACACCGGTCCATGGTAGTGCTGGGTCGAGATAATCGCAGCGGTTCTGGAATACGGTTCCGGTGTTCAGATTCTTTGCGAAGTGTTCTGCCCTTTCCCTGTCGCGGGTCCAGACCGATGCGGTCAGTCCGAATCGGTTGTCGTTCATCTGTTGTAGTGCTTCGTCATCGTCTTCAACAGATAATATCGGGAGGATCGGTCCAAAGCTTTCTTCCTGCATCACGAGGGAGTCGTTTGTCGCCCCGACCAGTAATGTCGGCGGGAAGAAGTTACCTTTCTCGTTCGGGACTCTTTTACCACCGCACAAGAGAGAGGCACCACGCTCTACGGCATCTTCGACCTGTTCCTCCAGTTGATCGAGAACCTCGCTTCCGACCAGTGGACCGAGTGTTGTCGATTCATCGAGTGGGTTGCCCATCTGCAGTGAGGACATCGCCTCAAGTGCTCCGGTGACGAATTCGTCGAGCTGAGAGCTGTGTACATAAGCTCTTTCGACAGCGCAACACGATTGCCCTGCGTTGTAACATGCTCCCTCCACCACGTTGGCGCTGGTCGTGGAGAGGTCGGCATCCTCAGCAATGTAAGCGGGGTCGTTTCCGCCAAGTTCCAATCCACAATCGATGAAGCGTTTCGAGACTTCGCGATGAACAGCGGCTCCACCGGCTACCGATCCGGTGAAGGCCACATGCGCAATCCGGTTGTCGCTGATGAGTCTGGCGGTTTGCTCATGTCCCAGCACCAGGTTCGTAACCAGATCGGGGACTTGCAGCTTTCCGAAAGCCTGTTGATAGGCAACTCCCGACAATGGTGTTCGGGCACTGTGTTTCAGCAGCACGGTGTTTCCAGCGATGAGAGCGGGAACAACCACGTTGACGGGAATGATGAGGGGGTAGTTCCAGGCGGCCAGATTGAGCACGACTCCCAGTGGTTCGTGCTCGATTCTCCGATGGAACCCTTCCTTGTCTGGCAGGATCTCGGCCGCCAGCGATTCTCTGGCGATGGAAATCATGTAGTTGGCCCGATCGAAGACAGTCTCCAGCTCATTGCGAGCCTCGCTGATCGGTTTGCCCATCTGTAACGAAACCTCGGAGATGGTTTCCCGGGCGAGGCTTCGAAATTGACTCAGTCCTTCCTCGACGATGGAGATTCTTTGATCGATCGGGATCTGTCGCCAGCTGATTTGCGCCTGGTGCGCTGCATCTACTTTGGACTGAACGTCAGAATCTGAGTCATAGTCCAGAGAACAGACCAGGGATCCATCAAACGGGTTGATGACATTGAGACTCATGGCTTTCCTATTCAGGGGTTACATATGCGCTGGTGATGCCACCATCGACCAGGAAAGTGGATCCGGTCATGTAGGATGATTCATCAGATGCCAGATAGAGTGCGGCTTGTGCCATTTCTTTCGCTTCCCCGAATCGCCCCATCGGAATATGGACGAGGCGACGTTGCTTCTTCTCCTCGGTATCGAGAAAGTTCATCAACAATTCTGTTTTCAGTGGGCCAGGACACAATGCATTGACTCGAATATCTTCTCTGGCGTGGATTACCGATAGCTCGCGAGTGAGCGCAAGTACTCCCCCCTTGCTGGCGGTATATGCCAGCTGCGGTGTTGCGGCTCCCAGTACCGCGACGAAACTGGCGGTGTTGATGATGGAACCGCCACCAGAGCGACGCATCGCCGGGATTCCATACTTGCAGCCGAAGAAGACACCTTTCAGGTTGATGTTCATGGTGCGATCCCAGATCTCTTCGTCAGTGCTTTCGGCATCTCCATCATCGCCATGCATGATGCCCGCGTTGTTGAAAAGAACATCAAGGCGACCGAAATGATCTTCACAGGTCTTGACCATCTTTTGACAGTCCTCAGCGCTGGAGACATCGCCGTGACAGAAGATCGCTTCGCCGCCGGATTGGTCGATCTCCTCGACCACTTTGACCGCTGCAGATTCGTCAACATCGATCAGTACAACGCGAGCTCCCTCGGATGCGAACAACAGGGAAGTTTCCTTGCCGATTCCATTGGCTGCGCCCGTGATGAGAGCGACGCGATCTTGCAATCTCATGTTCTATCTCCAGTTTTTCCGGCTGCCTCGACCAACTGGTCGAACAGGCGTTGCTGCAACGGATCTGATTGTGCGGCTTCTTCAGGGTGCCATTGAACCGCGACCAGCCACGGATATTCATCCATATCGACGGCCTCGATACATCCGTCGGGAGCATGCCCGACCACCGATAGACCATCTGCGACGCGGTCCACCGCCTGGTGATGGGAAGAAAAGATCTCGAATGAGGAAGCCTGTAACTTGGATTCGAGTGCGGAGCCTTTCTCCAGTTCGACTGGATGCTTCGAAAAAGAATGAGCTGGTACCCCATGGGTGATCTGATCGCCGAACTGATCGGGCACATGAAGATGAAGGGATCCTCCCAGGTGTACGTTCAACAGCTGGCAACCGCGGCAGATGGCGAGAATTGGAATTTTCCTCTCCATCGCTCGTTGAAGAACCTTCAATTCGGTCCCGTCTCGATCCGGGTCGACCCGCTCGGGTGGAGAGGAAGCCATCGAGGGATCGAATTCATCGAGATAGTTGCTGGGATCGACATCGCCGCCACCGGCCAGAATCAGACCATCCAGGGTGTCTACCCATGGCTCAGGATTCTGCTCGCCGGGGGGGAGCGGTAACGGTGTTCCACCGGCACGCCTCACGGCTCCGATATAGCCCCTCGGTATCGTGTAGTTTTCATCGAGGACTGGTGGATACATCGGGATTCCGATGAAGGGTCTTTTCATGGTGGTCATCAAATCCGTTCGAAGTAGCGTTTGTGATCCCAGTGCGGGTCACCGGAATTTTCCGCCTGGTATTCGGTGGTGAAGAAGTGTCGATAGTGGTCGACGGTCGCCTCGCCAAACGCTTCTCTGGCGAAATGACTGTCGGCGAAGGCTTCGGTGGCTTCCTTCAGGGAACCTGGAACCTGGGGCAGGCCATCGGCGGAATAGACATCTCCCTCAAAAGCGGCGGGCGGCTCGATCCGATTCTCGATGCCGTCGAGACCGGAAGCGAGTGCCGCGGCAAAAGCGAGGTACGGATTGCAGTCGGCACCGGGTATCCGACATTCAATCCTCAGGCTCGATCCGCTGCCAACCACTCGAAATCCAGCGGTTCGATTGTCGTGGCTCCAGGCGAGACTGGTCGGTGCCCAGGAGCCTTTCTGGAAACGTCGGTACGAGTTCACGGTTGGTGCGTAGCAGACCATCATTTCATGAGCGTGGGCGATCCAGCCGCCGAGGAACCAGCGGAAGTTATCGCTACAGCGAACCGGCCCCAGTTGCTGGTCGCCAGCAAAAGCGTTGACGGAATCGTGCCACAGACTCAGATGCATGTGAGAGCTGGATCCTGCACCGTCGGGAGCGTATTTCGCCATGAAGGTGACGCTCTTCTCCTGCTGGTCGGCGATCTCCTTGAGGCATTGCTTGTAGACACAGTGGCGGTCTGCCATCTGAAGAATGTCAGTGTATTGCACATTCAGCTCGTGCTGACCCAGTCCCCATTCTCCTTTGCTGTTCTCCACCGGCACCCCCGACTGCCGCAGATGGCGACGAGCCGGTGCGTTGAAGCTTTCAAGGCGAGAGCCCTGAAGGATGTGATAGTCTTCGATGTACCAGCCGGCTGCCGTCAGGTTCTGGTAGTTCTTCTCGTGTGCTTCCCGGTAGGAATCTTCCAGTAAGTAATATTCCAGTTCGCTGGCGGCCATCACCTGGAAACCCGCACTGGCTGCGCGCTCGACCTGTGACTTCAGGATTGTACGAGGCGCAGCATGAACCGGCTGATGGGTGTTGTCATCGATGAGATCGCAGATCACCAGTGCAGACTTCTCCAGCCAACTGGCTCGACGCAAGGTCGAGATGTCGCAAACCATGTGGAAGTCTCCATAACCCTTCTCCCAGTTTGCCAGGGAGTAGCCGCTGATCGGCTCCATCTCCATGTCGACGGTCAGCAGATAGTTGCAGCAGTGGGTCCCATCGGAGGCGACGCTGTCGAGGAAGAATTTCGCATCGAATCGTTTTCCCATGAACCGACCGTAGAGATCGGGGAACACGACGATGACGGTCTCGATCTCGTCGTTTGTCACCAGGTGGGATAGCTGCTTCAGGTCGAGCATCCCGGGCATTTCCTCGGACATCGAGTTCCTTTTCCAGCAGGGGCGTGTGACCTCCTCTGCAGCGGTTATTCTAGGCGCACATGGTGCCAGAAAAAGCCCCGAAATGAACTCCAAGGAGGAGTAGTGAACATCAGATGTTTTCTCGTCTTGCTCTTGAGCTGGATCGCCTGCTCGCCACTACTTTCCGGGGACCAGCCAGAGCCAGCAGATGACCCGGTGAAAGAGCTGCCAAAGGTTCTCATCATCGGTGACTCCATCTCGATCGGCTACACCCCATTTGTAGAGGAACAGCTGCGAGAGAAGGCGATGGTGATTCATAATCCCGGCAACGCCCAGCACACCGGTACCGGGTTGAAGAAGATCGATGCATGGCTGGGAGAAAAGAAGTGGGATGTGATTCACTTCAACTGGGGACTCTGGGACTTGTGTTACCGCGACCCCCCCGGTTCCCTCAAGAGAGGCAAGAAGAACGGTAAAGTAACTTTCACTCCACAACAGTACGGAAAGAATCTTGAGAAGTTGATCGTGCGTCTCAAGAAGACCGGTGCAAAATTGATATGGGCCAGTACCACAAAGGTTCCCGAAGGTGAACCGGGCCGAAAAGTGGGAGATGACATCCGATACAATGCGGTCGCCAGGAAATTGATGAAAAAGTACCGCATTCCCGTCACCGATCTTCATGCTGCCAGCAGCCAGTTTCCTGCCGAGTTATTTCGTGCACCCGGGGACGTCCACTTCAAACCGGAAGGCCGCAGGAAACTGGCCAGGCTTGTTGCCAAAAAGGTTGAAGAGGCGCTGGAGAAGTAAGAAACCTGCGCTTCTCAGGAAGAGGCACTCGAGTAACTGCGCAGTGCCAGGTTCCAGAATGCGCTCATCACGAGGAAGAGTATCGCGGTGACCCCGAAAATGTGGCCGATCATCTGCGGGTCAGGGCCATCGAAGAGAACCCTGGCGGGCAGGGCAATGACCAGTAATGCCGGGAAGATCGTCATCAGGATTCTTCGTGTCCACTTGGAGTAGATCTTGTCGGGACGCTCCATCAATTTGTTGGCCGAGAAGAAGGCGGTCAGCAGACCTCGGTTGGTGTGGGTCCAGAAGACTGGAATCTGAAAGAGCATCTGCAGGATATAAAAAAGAAAACTGCCATTGAGCACCAGAAACAGGAACCACAGTAGATTCGCTGCACCCAGTTCGCCTGGGTAGCGCAAGATTGACCAGGTCAGGATTCCTCCCGCGATCAGTAGATTCAAAAACGAGTTCGCCGCGAAGTCTCGCAGGCTCAGGAAAAACAGCGATGAAACCGGCCTTACGAGGTAGTAGTCGAGATCGCCCTTGTTCACGTAGATCGGTAGCCACCACATGTTGTTACTGAAGACGGTCATGTGGATGGCGTCGATGACCAGGTATCCCGAGACAAAGATCAGCACCTGGTCATAGTTCCAGCCGCCAAGCATATCCGTGTGCTGATACAGAATCGTGAAGAAGATCAGTTCCACGACATAAAACATGCAATCCATCACGATGCGGAACCAGAAATCCATCCTGTATTCCATCGCACGGCTGAAGGAGAACTTGAGAAACTGGATATAGAGTCGTAGGTATCTCGTCATCAGATGCCTACTCCCGTGTAGCGCAGATCACCTCTTCGCCACACTGGAATCGATAACGAACCGATGGCCAGGCACCACAGCAGGCAGGTGCCGATGCCGATGAGCCACTGCGAGAAATCTACTTTTCCGAGGATGACCAGGGTCGGAAATTCGAACAGGTAAGCAAAGGGAAGCCAGTGGAGAACTTGCTGCACCGGTTCCGGAAATAGCGAAAGGGGAAGCATGGCTCCCCCCAGGAGCATCGTAACAAAGCGGAGCATCACCGACAGGCTCCAGACATTGTCAGCCCAGAAGGCGATATACTGCGGGATCAGACCCATCATGAAAAACAGCAGATGTGCCACGAGGATCGTCGGGATTGACATCGCGACGGTCAGTGGAGTGATGGCGGTTGTACTCGAAATCCCCAGTACCGGCAGTGCCACCAGTCCCATCAGAACCGACTGGAACAGATCGGGTACGATGTTCCCGACCTGCTGGGCATACTTGGTGAAGGCATAGTGCCGGGGGTAGAGAAGGAAGCGGCTGAGTGCTCCTTCGTAGATGTCGGTGGCCACGGTCATCTGAAGATCGCCTCCCCGGACGATGCGTCCGGTCAGGAATACCATCACTCCATAGGAGAGGATTCCCGGAAGATCCCAGCCACCGATGATCTCCGATCCGGACTCGGAGAAGATTGCGGTCCAGAGCGCCCACAGGATCACCAGATTCACTACCAGATTGACCGCCATCGTGATCCAGAAATCGACCCGATAGCTCATCAGTTTCTTGGTTTCGAGATTCACGATGTGAAGGAAGAGGGAAAGACTCATTCTGAATCTGCCGTGCTTCCCGCCATGATTCTCTCGATGGTATCCCCTATCTCGGGATCCTCGATGGACAGGTCGATCACTGAAAATTTCCTCAGTAATTCAGCTGCCACTTCTGGAATCTTTTCCCTGTCTACACGGAGACATATCGAGCCGGGTTCACAATCGATGACCTGTCCCATCTTCTCCAGCAGGTCAACTCCTGGTTGATCAGCGCGATGCACATGGAGTCTGAGCTGCTTGTAGGGGGCATATTCGCGAATTACTCGCTCGAGGCTGCCGTCGTAAACGATGTCTCCTTCACGGATGATGATGATCCGTTCACAGAGCCTCTCGATATCTTCCATGTAGTGACTGGTCAGAATCATTGCCGGAGCATTTTCACGGCGGTACTCAAGCAGGAAATCTCTCACCGCTCTCTGGGTTGTGATGTCCAGGCCGATGGTCGGTTCGTCGAGATATACGACTCGAGGTGAGTGGAGCAGCGCAGCAATCAGCTCCATCTTCATCCGTTCGCCGAGAGATAGGCGTCGGATCTGGACCTTGAGCTCGTCACCGATCCCGAGCATGTCGGTGAGCTTATTCAAGGATTGCTGGTACTGATCTCGAGGTATCTGGTAGATCTCTCTCAACAATTCAAAGCAATCGCCGCCGGGAAGATCCCACCACATCTGGGCCTTCTGCCCCATGACGAGGGCGATCTGTCTTCGAAATTCATTTTCCCGTTTCCACGGTACGTGACCGAGAACTTCAGCCTCTCCGGAGGTGGGGTGGATGATTCCCGAGAGCATCTTCACCAGAGTTGTTTTTCCCGCTCCGTTGGCACCGATGAGGCCGACGATTTCCCCTTCACTGACATCGAAGGAGGACCCGGTGACCGCGGCTTTTTCGACCCATTTTCGGTGAAAGAGAGATCGAATCGATGCCGCCAGACCTGGTTCCTTCTGGTGTACACGAAATACTTTTCTCAGGTCTCTCACCTTGATCATCGGACTTCCCTTTCCTGACTTAGAGCCTATCGGGGCATGGATAGGCGGTAAACAGAACCTTTTTTTGAAACTGGTGGTCCGATCATCGCAGGAAACCGGATCGTTGGATTGGGACTGCGCTCCTTTCGCATTGAGAGATTCTCTTTGCCATCGAGCGCCCCGGGCTCTTGAGGGATTGGGACAGGTCAGAGTCGATGGAGAAATCCAGGCTCTGGGTTCAATTATGCAGAATCACCAGGAAGAAGGTCCAGGCTGTTGTCGGGGTCTATCCCGTATCCGGATCTTCGTTTCCTCTCTTCATTCCCTCTCCAATTACTGGCGGTCAAACCGCAGTACGGCCCCTTCATCAGGCCACGCCATGACATTGCCCGATCTTCGGGCAGCTCAGTCATTCCCGGCGATTCGCATAAACAGGCGATCCGTACGGGAAATCACGAAAGGAGGGACACCATGTCCTTCTCCAGGTTTGTAGCGGTATTGACCGCTTGTCTTTTCCTGGCAGCACCAGTGGGTGCACAGGTTCTTGAGGATCGCCAACCGGAGCCCACTGAGCTGAAAATTCACAGCTCTTCGGTGACGGGTCTTGCCAGTTTGATTACTGGCCCCGAGGGTCTTCCGATTCCTGGCATTGAGAATCTGGAGGATCCGCTGGCGATTCTCGACCTTCATGGTCGCCTGTTTGGTGTTTCCGATCCTCGGAACCAACTTCGTCGACTTCGAACCGATACCTGTGATCAGGGTTACTTTCACCACCGCTATCAGCAGATTTACCGCGGGATCGAGGTATTTACCGGTCAGTTGATCATTCACCAGGACGCACAGGGACAATTTCTTGCGGTTAACGGCGATTATTATCCGTTGCGTGGAACCATCCCAACGAACCCGGTCCTCACCTTCGAGGAAGCTGTCTTCCTGGCAGCTGGTGAACTTCGGATGGAGAGTCCTCAGGCTTCCGAGCAGAAGCTGACCATCGTCGATCCCGGTTGGTACGGCGATCCTTCCGATGGAACCATCGAGTTGGCCTGGCACATGGTTGTCGGGTCGGAGACGGTGCTTCCGGAACACGTCCTGATCGATGCCATCGATGGCACCATGATCGATCACTGGCCGGCTCTTCACTCCGCCATCAACCGTCGCATTCATGACGGAAGTGGCGGCGGATTACCTGGAACAGTTGCTCGTACAGAAGGTGCTGCTCCGACTGGCGATGCGGATATCGATGGGGTCTACGATTTCACTGGAGACTTCTATCGCTTGCTCAATAGCGGTTTGAATCGTGACGGCATCGATGGTGCCGGAGGGGTCCTCGTTGCCACCGCCAACTGGAGTGATGGCATTTGCCCCAATGCGATCTGGAATGGTAGTGGAACTGCATTCTGTAACGGACTGGCAACCGATGACATCGTCGGACATGAGTTCGGTCATGGACTCACTGATAACACTGCGGATCTGATCTATCAGAATCAGTCAGGTCAGCTCAACGAATCCTTCTCCGATGTGTTCGGAGAACTTGTAGATCTCTGGAATGGCAATGCTTCCGATGCCGGATCTCCTGGTGGTACACCGTGGCCACCCACTCCGACCGGAAGTGGTGGCGACACACCCAATACTGGCCGTACAGGTTGTGGCGACTCTTCCGTACGCTGGATGATGGGAGAGGATAGCTCACTGGGAGCCATCCGCGACATGTGGTCTCCGACGTGCAAGGGCGACCCGGATCGGGCTCTCAGCGCCCTTTACGAGTCGACCAGTTGTGATCCAGGTTTTGATAATGGTGGCGTGCACATCGGCTCTGGAGTTCCGAATCATGCCTTCGCGATGGTTACCGATGGTAAAACTTTCAATGGCGTCACGGTTTCAGGAATTGGCGCGATCAAGGCAGGTGCAGTCTGGTTCCGCACATTGACCGTGTATCTCACTCCTGCTTCAGATTTCAATGAGGCGTATACACTCTTCAATCAAGCTGCCGGTGATCTCGTGGGATCAACTCCTAACGATCCTCGTACAGGCGGGTCTTCAGGAAATCAGTTCACCCAGGCAGATGCGGATCAAATCAACAACGCTCTTACTGCTGTCGAGATGAATGGTGCAGGGATCTGCAATCCACCACCTCCACCCGACAATGATGATTGTGATACAGCCACCGTGGTTTCGGCCGGGATTCACCCCATCGACAACGGTGGTGCAACCAACAGTGGAGTGGTCGCCAATGATGCCCAGTGCACCGGTACTTTCCTGGGGCAGGTTTCCAAGGACATCTGGCTCAGCTACACACCGGCTCAAGATGGAACGGTGACTCTCTCTACCTGTAATACTGCAAGTTACGATACGGATCTGGTGGTCTACACCGGTGGCTGTGGAGCATTGAATCAGGTCGCCTGTAATGGAGATGCTTCTGGGTGCAGTAATTTCACCTCAACCATCTCCAACTTCACGGTTACCGGAGGCACCAACTACATGATTCGTATCGGTAGTTTCGGAACCACTGGCGGAACCGGTGAAATCGAAATCGTGTTCACTCCTGGTGGAGGTACTCCGGTCGAAGTCTGTAATAACGGTGTCGACGATGACGGAGACGGTTCCACCGATTGTGCCGATCCTGATTGCGCTGCAGATCCAGCGTGTACAGGTACGCCGGTTGAGAATTGTAGTAATGGCGTGGATGACGACGGTGACGGCGC
The DNA here is from genome assembly GCA_036125855.1 of Planctomycetota bacterium. GTDB lineage: Bacteria > Planctomycetota > UBA8108 > UBA1146 > UBA1146 > UBA1146. The sequence continues at coordinate 99,364 of JAYZTT010000001.1, read as the reverse complement.
GATTGACTGCGCCGATACCGATTGTGCTGCTGATCCAGCGTGCGTTCCTGCTGGTCCAGGCGATGAGTGCAACGATCCGATTGCCGCTTCGCTGGGTTCCAACGCCATCGACACCACTGGCGCAACAGATTCCGCCGATCTGTCGGATGGCTCCCAGTGTACCGGCACCTTCCTCGGGGAGTTTGTGCAGGACGTCTGGTACAGCTTCACCCCGGCAAGTGATGGTCTGTTGACGGCAGATCTTTGCAACCTGGTCAATTTTGACTCCGATGTTGCCATCTACTCCGGTTCCTGTGGTGCCTTGACCCAGGTCGCGTGTAACGGTGACGGTCCTGGTTGTGCCAACTTCAGTTCTCGTCTCAGCGATGTTCCGGTCTTCGCCGGTACCGAATACAAGATTCGTGTCGGTGGCTGGAATCCAGGAAGTGCCGGTACCGGTGCCATGGAGCTGAGTTTGACAACTTCAAGTGTCGAGAACTGTACCAACGGTGTCGATGATGATCTCGATGGATTGACGGACTGTGAAGATCCAGATTGTTCTGGTGATCCAGCCTGTCTGCCATTCCCGGGTGATGAGTGTGCCACCTCTCTGGCAGCCTCTCTTGGTGGCAATGCTGTTGACACCACAGGCGCCAGCGATAGCGCCGATACAGTCGGACCGTGCACCGGCTCGTTTGTCGGGTCGATGAGTAACGATGTCTGGTACACCATCGTATCCCCATCAACGGGAGTGATGACCATCAGTACTTGTGCCCTCGTTAACTTCGACACCAGCATCATCGTTTATCAGGGTGAATGCGGCTCGCTGGTACAGCTTGCCTGCGATGGCGACTTCTGTGGGCTTGCATCCGAGATTCAACTGGCCGTAACCGCTGGTGAACAGTTGACGATCCGTTTGGGTTCTGCGAGTGCTGGCCAGAGCGGTAGTGGATTGATGCAAATCGATATCAACGTTGCGCAGCCAGAAGACTGCACCAATGGCGTTGATGACGATCTTGATGGTCTGGTCGATTGTCTCGATGCTGATTGTGCTGCTGATCCAAGTTGCACCTGCGATCCGATTCAGGCTCTGGTCTGCAATCAGGTAATTGGTCTCGAGGTGGAACTCTCCTGGCTCAACGGTGAGCTGTACGAGCAAATCGAAGTGACGCGTGACGGTCTCCTGATAGCAACCCTGGCAGGCACTGCCAGCAGCTACACCGACCCCACCTCGCTCATCGGTAGTCGTTCTTACGTGGTGACGGGTGTCTGTACGCAGAATCAGTCCTCGATGGTCTGTCAGGTTCAGGTGCAGCAGCCTGGTGGATTCCGATTTGTCGCGCCACAGGTTGTCGCTGATTTTGATGAATCAACGGGCATCGGATCGTTGGTGGCGAGCGTTTCCATCGGTGAGGCCGATGACAATATTGGATTCCCGAACTCGACCCAGGGGTTCTCGATGTCCCTGGTCAGCGATCCGGCGACCCTGTCGGTTGTCTCGGTGATTCCTGCTGCGGCGTTAGCAGTGATGAACGGGTCCAGTGGTCCCGATTTCATGACCGAAACGATTCTGCCTGACGGTCTGACTGCTGGAGTTGTCTACAGCTTCCCCGGTACTGAGGTTCTCGCCTTCCCGGTCGATACCGAGGTCTTGACCATAGGTTACGAGACCAACGCAGGGAATCTTGCAGGGACATCGACACCGGTGGCGACAACCCTCCAGTGGTCTGCGACCATCGGAACGACAGTCGTACAAAATCTGGTTGTGGTGAACAGTGCTGCATATGCGCCAGAAACCACTGACGGAAGCGTGGTCCTCACTCCGGTATCTTCTGGTGGGTTCGATCGTGGCGATTGCAACGTCGACGGGGCTTTCAATATCGCTGATATCGTACATTCACTCGATGTACTGTTCCTCGGTGGTAGCTACGCCTGTGTGGATGCATGCGACATGAACGATGACGGTCTGATGAACATCGCCGATGCAGTTTATGGTCTGGGTAGTCAGTTCAGCGGTGGCGACGCACCTCCTGCGCCCCACGGTAGTTGTGGAGCAGATCCCACGGATGATGCTCTCGATTGTGCTGCCTTCGACGCCTGTACCTGATCTGGGCGAGGTTGAGTACTGCGGGCCCCGGAGCGGCAAGCGCTCCGGGGTCTTTTTTCATCGGCTCCGATGAGCCACTTCTGACAGCGAATTTCTGCCGGTATCGACGATTCAGGGCGTTGCAGCGGTAGCGGTACGCTTGCCCACCGCATGGTTGGCTCCTACGATCTCAAGGCTGCCTTTTCCTGGTCGGGAAATGACCGGGATCCTGGCAATACCCTCGATCCGGAAGGTGGAAGAAGCGTCATGTCAGAACAGGCTTCAGAAGATTCGAAAGCGCTGGTTGATTCGATTCAACGGGTCGCCGTGGTGGGTGCCGGAACGATGGGCAACGGAATTGCCCAGGTCTTTGCCCAGTCAAGCTACGAGGTGGTTGTCATCGATCCGGTCGAACAAGCCCTGGAGCGTGCACGAGGCTTCATCGAAAACAGTCTTGGCCGGATGGTCAAGAAGGAGAAGATCAGTTCCGAGGATGCAGAATCAGCACTTGCCAGGATTTCTTTCGAGACTGGCATCGAGGCTGCTGCGGCGGTGCAGTGGGCGGTCGAAGCTGTTCCAGAGGATGAAACCTTGAAGGAAAAGGTACTGAGTGGTCTGGATCAGCAGGTTGACAAGAATGGAGTGATCGCCAGCAACACCTCTTCCATCTCCATCACGAGACTCGCCAATTTTACTTCCCGACCGGAATCCTTTGTCGGCATGCATTTCATGAATCCGGTTCCCATGATGAAGCTGGTCGAGGTGATCCGTGGTCATCGAACTTCTGATCAGGTTGTCGCGGCGACCGTCGATCTCTCTCGTCGACTGGGCAAGGAGCCGTGGGAGGCAGCAGATTATCCCGGTTTTGTCGCCAATCGAATTCTCGCTCCGATGCTCAACGAGGCTTTTTACGCGCTGATGGAGGGTGTTGCGTCTCGAGAGTCGATCGACGAGGTGATGAAACTGGGAATGGGGCATCCGATGGGGCCGCTGGCCCTGGCAGATTTCATCGGCCTCGATGTGTGTCTGACCATCCTGGAAGTATTGCAGGACGAACTGGGCGATCCAAAGTACCGACCTTGCCCGTTGTTGCGAAAGATGGTGGCCGCCGGTGACCTGGGCAGAAAGACGGGTCGCGGCTTCTACGAATATTCATGAAGAGAAGGGGAAAATGATGCTCGAAGAGGGCATAGGCGAGGATCTCGAAGGTTTGCTGGGGGCGATGCTCGGAACCTCGTTACCGTCGAAGCATTTGGAGATGCAGCAAATTGCTCGAGAATTTGCCGATGAAGTTCTCATCCCTGCTGCCGATGAGCATGATCGTACAGAAACCTACCCTGCAAATAGCGTCGACCGACTCGCCAAGCTCGGGTTCATGGGGATTCTCACGCCAGCGCGTTTCGGTGGCAAGGAAATGGGAAACCTGGCCCTTTCTCTGGCCCTCGAAGAGATCAATCGAGGGTGCGCTTCGACCGGTGTCACGGTTTCTGTTCACAATTCTCTGCTGTCGAGTCCACTTCTTCATTTTGGAACCGAAGAACAGCAAGCTCGGTTCTTCCCTCAGCTCGCTTCCGGTGAACACCTGGGCGCCTACGCCATCACGGAACCGGATCATGGTTCTGATGCTGCAGCGATCGAGACCACCTGTCGTCGAGAGGGGGACGAGTGGGTCCTCAATGGAACCAAGGCATGGATCACAAATGGCTCTCACGCCGACATCATCGTGACCTTTGCGACGATGGATCCTTCTCTGCGGGCCCGGGGTATCAACGCGTTTGTGGTCGAGAAGACGATGCCAGGATTTTCGGTAGGAAAGAAGGAGAAGAAACTCGGGATTCGTGGATCCGATACGGTTCAGCTGGTTTTTGATGAAATGAGGGTTCCTGCCCAGAACTTGCTCGGCGACGAGGGGGCCGGCTTCAAGATTGCGATGCATACTCTCGATGGAGGCAGAATCGGAATCGCGACCCAGGCCAATGGCATCGCCCAGGCCTGTCTCGATGAAACGATTCACTTTTCAGAAAATCATCAGATGTTCGGACGCAAGCTTGCTGACAACCAGCTGATTTCTCACAAGATTGCAGAGATTGCGACTCGACTCGAGGGAGCACGCCTGTTGACGCGAAGAGCTGCGATTCTGAAAGACCTCGGTAAGCCACATTCGCGAGAAGCTTCGATGGCGAAGCTCAGCGCATCTGAAATTGCAAATGACGCGGCAAGAATGGCACTGGAGGTGCATGGTGGGGCGGGCATCGGTCGCAAGAGTTCGGTCGAGAGGCTCTTTCGTGATGCGAAGATTACCGAGATCTACGAAGGAACCAGTCAGATTCAGAGGCTTGTCATCTCGCGTCATGTTCGACCGGTACGGGGGTAAGCTTGTCAGCTTTTGACCTCGAAGATCTGATTGCTGGAGTCCGTCAGGGATCGAGACGCCATCTGGCTCGCGCCATCACTGCTCTGGAGGAGAACGAGTCAGCAGCGGATGATTTGCTGGCGGGTCTACCGCCAAATTCCGCCAGTTTTCGCATCGGTTTGACCGGAGCTCCCGGGGTTGGCAAGTCGTCCTTGATTTCGAAGCTGGTTCCCATGCTGCTGGAGAGAGGCGAGCGAGTTGCCGTGCTGGCCATCGATCCGACCAGTCCACTGTCGGGGGGAGCGTTGCTGGGAGATCGGGCGCGCCTTACTGGTGATCTGGGCGATGATGCCTGGTTCCGCAGTGTTGCGAGCCGGGGTGCAACCTGCGGGGTTGCCGGGTGTACTGACCTTGCGGCTGAGGTTCTGTCCCGTGCTGGTTTTGGAATCATCATCATCGAGACCGTTGGAGTGGGTCAACTGGAGGTCGAAATTGGCCAGGAGACAGATCAGGCGTGGTTGCTTCTCAGCCCTGAATCGGGAGATGCGATTCAATTGCTCAAGGCGGGGGTTCTGGAAATTGTCGATCGCATCATCGTTCACAAGAGCGATCGTCCAGGAGCCGATGAACTGATGCGGTTGTCAGAGGAAGCTGCCCGTGACCAGGGATCCGTCGATCCCATCGCTGTCAGCAGTCAAGATGGGACCGGAATCGAGGCGGTGGCAGAGGCAATCTTGGAGATGGCTGCTGGTCATCGTCAATCTCCTGACTCGGACAGGATGGAGGCCAGAATCCTCCGTCGCATTCGTCGCAGGGCGGAACAGGAGTGGTTGAAGATGGGTCTGGATGCTGCCGGGGGTGATGATCGGCTGGAGCAGTTAGCGACGGCAGTCTCAAGGGGCGAGATGACGGTTCGAGACGCCCTCGATTCATTGCTTTGTCGTTCCCGGGATCAGGGCTCAACGCCATAGAGGTTGCCGTGACGGTGGGACCACGTCGAGAGATCGTATGAAGGAAAGGTGCTGATCGTGATCCGTTTTGACGAACATCATCAGGAAGTCCGCGAAATGATCGCGGATTTTTCCGACAACGAGATCTTGCCGAGGGCAGAGCAACTCGACGAGTCCCAGGGATTACCCACCGATTCCATCGCGGAACTGGCAGAGCTCGGAATGATGGGCCTGACGATTCCCGAGCAGCATGGTGGTGCCGGTCTCGATCTGCTCACGGCATGTCTGGTGGTTGAGGAAATTGCCCGTTGTTGCGGTTCTACCGGCGCGGTGCTGTCCACTCACCTGTTCGAAGGTTCGGCAGCCATCCTCGATCTTGCCGATGAAGAAGGGCAATCTCGCTGGCTGCCCCAGATGGCCAGCGGAGAAACGCTGGCCGCCTTCGCCATGGCAGAAGTTGAGTCAGAGTCAGATGCATCCGGTGTTACCTGTGCAGTGGGTGAAGAATCGGATGGGTTCTCGATGCATGGCAGAAAGACCTGGTTGATCGGGGGATCATTAGCGGGATTGGTGACGGTGATCGCCAGAAGTGGTGACGAACATCTCCAGGATCTCGGTGCCTATGTGGTGGATCCCACAGCGCCGGGTTGTTCCAGGGAACCGCTGAACGATCTGCTCGGCCTGAGGGGAGCTGGCCTGTGTGATCTGTCCCTGGACGGAGTTCATCTCGACGCTGGTTCGCGCCTGGGAAAAGCCAGTGCAGGTTGGTCTGCCATCTCTGGTGTAGTTGACAAATCTCGACTCGGCAGTGCAGCGGTTTCCGTCGGGGTGGCTCGCGGAGCGATCAATCAGGCTCTGGAATACTCGTCACAAAGAATTGCGTTTCGTCGTTCGATTGATCGCTTTGGATCGATCCGAGCGATGTTGGCAGAGGCCGCGACCGCCATCGAGGGTGCTCGTTTGATGCTTTGGCGTGCGGCTGGACTGTTCGATCGTGGCAAGTCTGCGAGCCGGGAAGCTGCGATGGCGAATCTTGCTGCGAAGCAGGCTGCTTACCAGGCAACAAGGGACGCGGTTCAGATTCTTGGTGGCAATGGATACAGCCGAGAATATCCGGTGGAACGTGCCTACCGGGATGTTCAGGCCGCCGCTCCTTTTGGTGGCGGGGAGGATCTTCAGAAGATTCTCGTTTCTCGATCTTTGACGGGAGCCCAGTCATGAGTCGTGCTGTCATCTGCTCCGCCAAGCGGACTCCGATAGGAAAATTTCTGGGTGGCCTATCTTCCCTATCACCTGCTGATCTGGGCGTGGCTGCAGTGGTGCCGGCGCTGGAAGCTGCAGGAGTTCCTGCCAACAGGGTCGATGAATTGCGCTTTGGTTGCGGAAGGCAGGCTGGTGGGGGACCCAACGTGGCGCGCCAGATTTCGATTCGTTCCGGGATGTCGATTCAATCGACCGCCATCACATTGAACATGGCTTGTGGTTCTGGACTCCTTTCCATCATCGAGGCTCGCGATGCCATCGAACGAGGAGATGCGCAGGTGATGGTGGCTGGCGGTACCGAGAGTATGTCCCAGCTCCCCTTCTACCTGCTCGGAGCCCGGAAGGGCTACCGTCTCGGTCAAGGAGAGCTGGTCGACGGTATGTATCGTGACGGATTTCACTGTCCGATGGCGGATCAATTGATGGGGGCCACGGCAGAAAATTTAGCAGAGGAATTTTCCATCGGTCGTGAAGAGCAAGATTCCTATGCGGTGGAGAGCCAGCAACGATGCCAGCGAGCGCAGGAAGCGGGACTGTTCACCGAGGAAATCGCTGCTGTGGAAATTCCCGGTCGTAAAGGTGTGACTGTCGTCGATTCCGATGAGCATCCGAGAGCCGACGCCACCATCGAGGGATTGGCACGATTAAAACCGGTGTTCAAAAAGGACGGATCGATTCATGCCGGGAACTCATCGGGGATCACCGATGGGGCCTGTGCCCTGGTCGTTGCCGAGGAGGAACTGGCTCGCGCCGAGGGATGGCCGATCCTGGCGATCCTGGGAGCCTCCACTCGTGCCGGAGTTGAGCCACAACGGATGGGCATGGGCCCCGTTCCTGCCATCGGAAAGCTGCTGGAAAAGACTGGCAGCAGCATCGATGACTATGCATTGGTTGAATTGAACGAAGCTTTTGCAGCCCAGGTACTGGCCTGTTTACGAGAAGTCGAGATCGATCGTGATCGCCTCAATGTCAATGGAGGGGCGATAGCGCTCGGCCATCCAATCGGAGCAACCGGTGCGCGCATCACCACCACTCTCTTGCATGAACTGAAACGACGAGGTGGTGGTAAAGGGCTTGCGACCCTCTGCATCAGTGGTGGGATGGGCCTCGCCCTGGAAATTGACGTGAAGAATTCTTGATGGAAGATGAGGTGAAATGAACATCAACGTGGTAGTCAACGCCAAGCTGCTTGTGGGTATCCTTCTGATCTGTTCAGGGTTGGTGATCTTCAACTTTCCCAACCTGCTGGAATACACACTGGCTTCCATCCTGGTTGTTTCCGGAATCTTTTCAGTCATCGGATATTTTCGCGATCGAGCTGCTCTGCGAGGCGCACGTTTTACCAGGAAAGATGAAGACGACAGCTAGCTACGTTGATGATCGATGAGAATCAGTCGCCGCACCGCTTCATCCCCGGGAATCTGATAAGGCTCATCGAGAGCGACGAACAGGCGTCGTTTCCACATCAGCCCCTCGACATCCTTGAGTTCCTGATCGGCCGCCGGGCCCTTCCACAGCAATATCGGTCCAAAATAGTTGTTGGTGCACCAGCCGAGAATCCGATCGATCGGTCCGACTGCGCGAGCCGTGACCAGGTCGATCTCCTTGCGATGTTCTCTGCTCCAATCTTCGAATCGTGCCCAGACACAGGTCACCCGATCCTGCAGTCCCAGTTCATCGACGACAGATTGCAGAAAATCGATCTTCTTTCTGGTCGAGTCGATCAAGGTTACTCGAAGATGCGGACATGCGATGGCGATGGAGAGACCGGGCCAACCGGCCCCGGTGCCCAGATCGAGAAGATGCTGAAAAATTTGCTCTCCACCTTCTGCCAGCAGCGGCAGGGCAGCCAGGGAGTCGGCGGTATGGCGAATCGCCATCTCCTCCGGAGTGACGATCCGGGTCAGATTCATCACCTGGTTTTTTTCACGAACTAACCAGGCATGTCGCGCCAGCGTTTCTCTGGAGAATCCTGGGGCGAATGGTCCCAGCGCAGAGATGAAACGATCGCGAAACAGCTCCCAGGTGATCAACTCGTGTGTGGGTGTTTCCGGGCGTTCCGTTGCGGCCAAGCGATCCTCCAACATCGACGATATCCTTGGTTGGGACTTGCACCATCGGAGGGTACCATCGATGCCGACACGATGGTGATCTGTTGTAGCAGATAGAAAGAGACCGCCGATGGTACCTGGACCAGACATCTCGGCCAGTGGCTTTCCATTGACTCCACCAGAGTCTGAACATCACCAGCGACTGGTCCGGGCGCTGACTCCTGAGCAACATCATGTTACCCAGAAATCTGGCACCGAAGCGCCGTTCTGTGGTGGATTCCTGAGCGAGAAATCTGACGGAGTATACGCCTGTGTCGTCTGCCATTTGCCATTGTTTTATTCCGAGCACAAGTTTGAGTCGGGAACTGGTTGGCCTTCCTTCTTCGATACCTTTGACCCGCAGCACGTCTGTCAAAAACACGATGAAAGTCATGGTATGGTTCGTGTCGAGATCACGTGTGGCCGCTGTGACGCTCATCTGGGCCACGCCTTTCCCGACGGGCCTCCACCGACCGGGACTCGCCACTGTCTCAACTCAGCGTCGTTGCAATTCTATCCGCAGGAGGGGCAGGAAATTCCTCGCGAGATTCCCGAGGCCGGTAGTATGTACTCCCAGCCGGAACTGGCTCGTGCCTGGTTTGGCGGCGGCTGATTCTGGGGAGTGGAGGATCGCTTTGCGAGCCTCGATGGCGTCGTTGACGTCATCTCAGGATACATGGGAGGGCACCAGGAGAATCCCACCTATGAACAGGTCTGTTCCGGGCAAACAGGTCATGCTGAAGTGGTCGAGATTCATTACGACCGTCAAAAGATATCCTATCGAGAGCTGGTCCGGCTCTTCTTTGCGCTGCACGATCCAACCACTCCCGATCGCCAGGGACCAAACGTGGGTAGTCAGTATCGATCGGTCGCCTTCTGTAGCAGTGGTGAAGAGGTGCAACAATTGGAGCAGGAGATGCAGCGACTGAAGGAGGAGAAGGCCTTTGGCGGAAATGGGTTTTGCACCCAGATCATCACTTCGATTCCAACTTTCTGGCGAGCTGAGGATTATCACCAGGATTACTACCAGAAACATCGCGGTTACTGTTCCCGCTGAGTTCGATGGCTTCCGTGAAGTTAACAGTGTTCTCGAAGTCCTGTAGTCATATAGTCCTGGGGCTATTGTAATCGAGATCAAATCAACATTTGTTCATGTACCGTGTTCTTTGCTTCGATCGCCGTCCAGCATCGTGATGTCTTGCAGGTCTATAGCTCTGGATTTACAGTGCGGTACTACGCTCGCGAGATAGTGTCGCATCTAGATTTTTGATAGAGCGTTAGAAAATGGTTCTGATGATGCACCTACCCCTGTCGGTGATTTGTTGGTGTTTTTTCATACTTAACTTCATCACGATTTCCACTCAGACCATCGAAGCGCAGTCGGTCAAGATCACTGACTTTCATACTTTCAACAGTAGCTCTCCTTCCGATAGTTTTGGTCGTTGTGTGAGTGGTGCCGGAGATGTAAACGGTGACGGAATTTCTGATGTGATCGTGGGGGCGCATACAGACGATACCAACGGTCCCGGTTCTGGTAGTGCCTACGTATACTCTGGAGTTGATGGCACAATTCTTCACACGTTTTCTGGCGACACGACTTATAACTATTTTGGTTTTTCCGTCAGTGGAGCCGGGGATGTCAATGGTGACGGTTTCGACGATCTGATCGTTGGCGCCTATCTCAACGACGATAACGGTACCTATTCTGGTTCCGCCAGGGTTTATTCTGGTCTCGATGGAGCAGTGCTCCATACCTTCACCGGGGATTCAGAATACGATCGATTTGGTGTTGCAGTCAGTGACGTTGGAGATCTCGATGGGGATGGCTATTCAGATGTCATCGTCGGGGCGGATTTTGATAACAATAACGGTACCAATGCCGGTTGCGCCCGGGTCTTCTCTGGTTTCGATGGCACTGTCATTTACAGCTTTGATGGAGACGAGGAATTCGATCACTTCGGCCAGGCGGTAAATACCGCTGGCGACGTGAATGCAGATGAAATTCCAGATCTGGTCATCGGTGCTCCCGGCAATAACAAGGCACGTGTATTTTCCGGAGCGGATGGTTCGCTTCTTTACGAGTTCTTCGGGTCTGTTTCCAGTCCCCATTTATTTGGCGCGGCTGTTGGCGGAGCAGGAGATGTTAACGGAGATGGTTTCGCTGACATTCTTGTCGGTGCGCATCGATTTACTGATGACGAACGGGTAGATCGAGGCAAGGTCATCGTTTACTCCGGTGCCGATGGCTCAGCGCTGTTCACCCTGCTGGGAGAGGATGCTTTTGATCGTCTGGGGAACTCGGTGAGCCGAGCAGGGGATATCAATCAGGATGGCTTCGATGATTTTATCGTCGGTATATCTGCCAATGACACCAACGCCCCCGAAGCAGGAACCGCCAGAGTATATTCCGGAGCCGATGGATCGATCCTTTTCGAAGTTGAGGGAGATTCTCCGATAGACTTCTTTGGTAAATCGGTCAGCGATGCCGGTGACATCGATGGCGACGGCGCCACCGACCTCATCGTTGGTGGTTTGGGAACAGACACGGTCAGGATTTTCAGTCTCACTCCGCTCGAATTCAAACGTGGAGATGTCACTGGCGACGGGGTCATCAATCTTGCCGATCCGATCCAGGTGCTGAACATCATCCTTTCAGCCGCGTCGAATTTGTGTGCCGACGCGAGCGATGCAAATGACGATGGCGTGGTTGATATCGCGGATGTGGGATACCTGCTCGCAACGATGTTTCAGGAAGGGACGTTGCCACCCGACCCGGGGTTCCAGTGTGGCATCGATCCAACTGACGACGATCTCGGCTGCGATACTCCCAATTGTCCGTGAGCTGCGGAAATGGGTTACAACGTCAACCTTGACGGACCACTCCCAGGGCATCGATGCGATCATCTGGTTGATTCTTGTCAGATCCCCGGAGACAGAGCACACCTTCAGTCAACATCCACAGTTGTAGCAGCATGCCGAAGCCGAGCACGATCACCTGGGGCCAGGCGATGGTCTCTGCTCCGAGTAGTCCACGCATCTGGGAGATGGCAGCCCAGCCAACGGTGACGGTGAGGAAGATGAGTGGCAGCAGCGTTGGCAAGATGGGACGACCTCTGCGCGCCTGCCAGGTGGTTAGCACCACCAGGGTGAGACTGGCCAGCAGTTGATTGGTGACTCCGAAGATGGGCCAAAGCACCATACCACCGGTGCCGCCCTGGCCCGCCAGTAGCGCCAGTGCCGCAGCCGAGATCACCGCGATGGCAGTTGCCACCTGGCGGTGCTCCAGAGCTTTCAGTCCCGTGGCCCGTGCCAGTTCTTCGATGACGTAACGCTGGATCCGTGTCGCACTGTCCATGGTGGTGGCGGCAAAGGAGATGATGACGACGGTGATGACGGTGGCGAGAAACTCGAGAGAGAAAAATGGCAGCGCGACATGGATGAAAGCGGCGCCACCGTGGATGAAGCCAGAAAGCCGCGCCAGCAGTGACCCCTTGCCGACCCAGTCGGACGAATACTGTGTTGCCCATTCCCCGCCGCTGGCGAATCCTGCTGCAGACACGCAGCACAGGATCACCACCACTGCCAGTCCACCCTCCAGTATCATGGCCCCGAAGCCGACATTGCGAGCATCGCGCTCGCTAGCCAGTTGCTTCGAGGTGGTGCCGCTGGCGACCATGCAGTGGAAGCCGCTGACCGCGCCGCAAGCGATGGTGATGAACAGAAAAGGAAACAGCAGTGGTGCATCGGCAGGGGGAGAGGGGTTGATGGCGGGAGCGACAATTTCCAGCTGCGGACCACCGCTAACTGATAGGACCGCCATCCCCACCAGCAGCGCACCGAGTGCCAGAAACAACTGGTGAGAGTTGATGGCATCTCGTGGTTGCAGCAGTTTCTGTACCGGCAAGACGCTGGCGATCCACGAGTAGGCAAACAACATCAACAACCAGAACAGGCTGGCGTTCTGGGCGAGCCAGTTCCCTTCTCCACCCCAGTCGAAGGCAAAGAAGGAGCGCACGCTGTCGGTCGAGCCGATGCCGATGCAGCTGTACATCACCAGTAGCGCCAACCCACCCCACAGCGCTAACGATTGACCGCGCAGCAGTTGCCAGCCGACGAAGATCGCCAGCGGGATTTCGATCCACACCGCCAGGATGCTCTCAGGGCGAGCCACGAACAAACTGGCGATGACGAAGGCGAACACTGCCAGAACCACCCACAACGCCAGTGCGATGAAGATCAAAAACAGCAACCGAACTCGTGGCGACAGAATCTCCGCACACAGATCGCCGATACTACGTCCCTGATTTCTGGCTGACAGTACCAGGGCACCGAGATCGTGAACCGCGCCGATCAGAATCGCGCCGAACACCACCCACAACAAGGCTGGAAGCCAGCCCCAGGTGACCGCCACTGCCGGTCCGACGATGGGGCCTGCTCCGGCGATGGTTACATAATGGTGGCCAAACAGGATGGATCTCTTGGTCGGCACGTAGTCGACACCATTGGCCATCTTGTGACTGGGCATCTGATCATCCGCGATCTCCCCGACGCCGAAGACCCGGTTGGCGATCCACTGGCCATAAAATCGGTATCCAAGCCACAAGGTTACAGCGCTGGCGATGGCTAGGGTGGTGACCGTCATCGGTTCTCCTCAGGATGATCTACTGGCAGCAGGGTAGGGTCGACTTCACCCGGACCCAAGGACCAGCTTGGCGATTCCTGCCCTCTTGATTCGCGGCCTCTTGACTCTGTTGTGGAGTCTTTCAGACTCCTCGCAGAGAATCGGGGGCAACCGTGACCTCACCGGAGCGACCACCAGCCGGGAATTACTGGCGAGCCAATCTGAAGCTCATCGCGATCTTGCTTGCGATCTGGGCCTTTGTCTCCTTTGGCCTCGGCATCTACTGGGCGGAGGATCTCCACGATATTCACGCACCCTTGCCGGGAACTCCCCTCGGATTCTGGTTTGCCCAGCAGGGCTCCATCTTCACCTTCGTCATCCTGATCTGGGTTTATTCCTGGCGCATGAATCGACTCGACGATGAGTACTTTTCAGACGATGGAGACCAGTGATGGGGGTTACAGCCTGGACAACCCTGCTCATCGGTGCTTCCTTTCTGCTCTACATCGTCATTGCCATCCGATCCAAAGCCAGCAGCACTGGCGAGTTCTACATCGCCGGTCAACATGTGCCACCGCTGGCCAATGGAATGGCGACCGCTGCTGACTGGATGAGCGCCGCTTCTTTCATGGGGGTGGCCGGCATCATTTCGTTCAGTGGTTTCGACGGATCCGTTTACCTGATGGGCTGGACGGGCGGATATGTGCTGCTCGCCCTGTTGCTGGCACCGTACCTGCGTAAGTTCGGTAAGTTCACGGTGCCGGATTTCATCGGGGAGCGCTATTACTCCCAGACCGCACGACTGGTGGCAGTGATCTGTGCCATCTTCGTATCCTTCACCTATGTTGCAGGCCAGATGAGGGGAGTGGGGGTCGTCTTCAGCCGCTTCCTCGAGGTCGATGTGACATGGGGCGTCGTCATCGGTATGGGGATCGTCTTCATCTATGCGGTGCTCGGTGGCATGAAGGGCATCACCTATACCCAGGTCGCTCAGTACTGCGTGTTGATCTTTGCGTTCATGGTGCCAGCGGTCTTCATCTCGCTGGTGGTGGCTGATTCGGTGATTCCTCACATCGGTTTTGGCTCGATCCCTGCTGGTTCCGAAGTGAGCTTGCTGGCGCGTCTCGATGGGTTGCATGAGGAACTGGGTTTTTCGACCTACACTCTGGGTTCCGGTAACACCATCAACCTGCTCGCCATCACTTTTGCCCTGATGGCAGGAACTGCTGGTCTTCCCCATGTGATCATTCGGTTTTACACCGTCCCCCGGGTACGGGATGCACGGAAATCGGCGGGCTGGGCACTGCTGTTCATCGCCATCCTGTACACGACGGCACCGGCAGTGGCGGTCTTCGCTCGCACAAACCTGATCGATACCGTCTACAAGGATGGCTCCTTCCAGCCGCACGATCAGATGCCCGCCTGGTTTCAGACCTGGGAGGGGACCGACCTGATCGAATTCGATGACAAGAATGGTGATGGCTTGATCCAGTATGTCGGAGCGTCCGCCGTTGATTCTGAGGGGCAGCCGATCATTAACGAATTGACGATCGATCGTGACATCATGGTGCTTGCCAATCCGGAGATTGCCGATTTGCCCAACTGGGTCATCGCCCTGGTTGCGGCCGGAGGACTGGCGGCAGCGCTCTCGACTGCAGCGGGCCTGTTGCTGGTAGTTTCCACCTCGGTTTCGCATGATCTGCTACGCAAGTGGTTAAAGCCGGATCTCTCGGAGAAGCATGAATTGCTGGCGGCACGCATCGCTGCCGGAGCAGCGGTCTGTGTTGCCGGTTATCTCGGTATCAACCCGCCTGGATATGTTGCGGAAGTGGTGGCGTTTGCTTTCGGGCTCGCTGCGGCCAGTTTCTTCCCGGCGATCCTGATGGGCATCTTCACGAAGAGGATGAACCGCGAGGGGGCGGTCGCCGGGATGGTAGTCGGTCTCATTTTTACCGCCAGCTACATCATCTACTTCCGTTTTCTTCATCCGGAACTGTCTACAGAGGAGAACTGGTGGTGGGGGATTTCGCCGAAGGGGATCGGCACCGTTGGCATGCTCTTCAACTTCACGGTGGCGGCTATCGTTCGGTCCTTTACCGCCGATCCACCTGCTGAGGTGATGCAGATGGTCGAAGAAATTCGAGTGCCCGAGAGAACTTCTGCCTAGTCGTCGGTCTTCTTTTTACCGCCCAGTTCGGTACGTAGCATGCCTCCGATGATGAGGACGCCGCCAAAAACCGCCCACGGTGGCAATACCTCGCCGATCAGCCACCAGGAGAAGATCGCTGCGGTGACCGGTTCGAAGGCGAAGATCACAGCGGTGCGGACTGCGGAGGTGGTCCGCTGCGCCCAGGTTTGCACCAGAAAGGCGAAGGCGGTCGCCAGCAATCCCGTCAACAACACTGCACCCCAGACGGTGAAACTCAGGCTTCGAGGATCGGGGATCTCCTCCAGTAGCAGTGCTGCTGTCAGAGAGAGCACGAATACCGTGGTCAGTTCGACGATGGTCAATTTCAACGGCGACAGTTGTGACGCCCAACGTGCCTTGATGATGATCTGGAAGGCGAACGCGATCGCACAGCCGAGGGTGAGCAGATCACCCTTCAGGATATCGGGCTGGGGAGGTGGCTTTTCGACGATCACTTCTCCTCCAAAGGTCAGAAAAGCCAGCCCCACAGCAGCCATCGAAACGCCGATCAGCGCGCGCTTTTCGAGCTTGTCTTTGAGGATCAAGAACGCCAGCACCGGAACGATCACCACCGCCATGCCGGTCAGGAAGCCCGAATGAGATGGAGTGGTATAGAGCAATCCGAAGCTCTGAAAGCAATAACTGAGCCACAGCGAAAAACCGGCCAGGAAACCGGCTTTGAATAACAAGCCGCTGGTCGCTGGCTGGCGGTCGGCGGAGCCAGATTTCCGCATCAGCAGGAGAGGCAGGAGTGCAGCCGTGGCGACCCCGAAGCGGAGCACGTGAAAGCTGTGCACCGGGATCTCTGCCAGTGCCGTCTGGACCGCGACGAAGGTGGTTCCCCAGACGACGACCACCAGAATCAGCGCCAGGTCTGCTTTCTGTGGCGATGAAAGCAATCAGAACTCCTCTCCCAGGCTGTGGATCCGCTTCAATGGATCGCTGCTCCGTGCTATCTTGCACCCAATCTAGAGTTGCTAAAGGGAATGTTGGCGGATCGTTACGTCGACTGCAGCGGTGAGGTCTGCATCTTGCCTCCCGGATTTCCCCAGAAATGGCCATTTGGAGCGATGGGATGAGCAACCGAGAGTGGAGGAAACGATGTTGAATCTGATTTTGTCGAGACGTGTTCCGACGGCTCGTTTATTGCCGGTCCTGCGCCTTTCGGTGCTGCTGTTGCTCGGTCTGGGGATCTCTCCTCTGGTCGAGGGTCAGGAGAAGCGGCATCTGCGCCACATCCTGGTCGCCAACGAGCAGGTCGCCAATCGACTGGTCGAGGCGATTGAGAGGGGCACCGATTTCAGGGCTCTGGCTCGACGGTATTCCCTCGATGTGGGAACCAAGCTGCTCGGGGGAGATCTGGACTGGGTGGTATACGGTGCAATGGAGCCGGAGTTTTCTGCGGCAGCCTTCAAGATCGAGGAGCCAAACGGGATTGCCGTGTGCAAGACTCGTTACGGTTGGCATGTGATCCAGTACCTGGCATCTCAGGGATCCCCGGTCAAGCCAGGTCCCGATGACAAGCCCGTTGCAGGCAATTCCGATGACAAACCTGTTGCGACGCCTGTACCAGTGGTTGGAGATCGCAATTCCGATCTCGAATGGAAGGTCCAGTTCTCGGGGCGAGTCTTCGCCCCTGGCGATCCGATCAAGGTGACCATCGGCGTTCGTAACATGAGCGAGGATGAACTCGATGTTCTCGATCCGATTCTCTGGCCTCTTGGGCTGATCATTCGCTATCAATTTGGCAAGTTGAACATCCCGATGTCGTTACCGGCTGGGTTCGATCCAGCAAAGATGGAGTTGAAAAAGCTCGCCTCCCAGGAGTACCTGGAACGGTCATTCGTTCTCTCTGACTACGCTCCGGTTTCCGAGCCATGGCCCATCGTTCGAGTGATCTGGCGAGGCGATAGCCTGTTCGGTCGAATCGAGAAAAACGTTGCCGGACTGATCGATCACCCCGAATACGCCACCTGGAAATCTCGCTGGCGTTTTTATCGTTCCCAGGAATCGCAGTTCAACGTGTTGCCGGCAGTGGAAAGGGATGACCGCTGGTTCCTGTGCTGTTTCACAAACGGTCGTCTCTGGATCGAGGTCGAGGACGTCGGGATTCCCGGATTACGGGAAGAAATCATTTCTCAGGTGAGAAGTGGCAATCTGGATAAAGTTCCCGTCACCATGACCCAGAGCGAGCTGTTGAACTTCGGAGTGCTCGATCGATCAATCGGTGGCGTTGAAATCGCCAAATCAGTCAAGCAGTTGCCGTGGCGCAGGGGTTCCTTCGGGGTCGCTCGCTCCGGTAGTGCCGGTGGACCCAGGCTGGGAATGCAATTTGGAATCGGTCTCTCTGATGAATCCCCTGGTGCCGGGGCGAAGATGGTCGCCAGTGGATCGGTGGTGCTGGAAGAGGGGGGACCGATTGCGAGAATTGAAGAACGGATCGGCAAGGGTCTCGCGGCAGAGATGACGTTGGTTCTGGCGTACCCCTACGAACTGTTGCCAGAAAAGGTGAAACAGGCTGCATCCAGTGAGAATATATCTCCAGAGAAACCGGACACCTCGCAGGTGAAGCCATCTTCGGCAGCACAGGGAGTCCAGTTCTCCGATCAGGGCGGAGCGGTCCCTCCTCGCCCGTTTGTTTCCAATCTTCCCCGAGTCGTCCTCAACACCAGTAACGGTCTGATCACGGTTGAACTGTTCGAGGACGACTGCCCCAATACGGTAGCGAACTTCATCTCCCTGGTAGAGAGCGACTTCTACGACGGGCTTACTTTTCACCGGAAAGTGGCCACGGAGGAGAATCGTGGATTTATCCAGGGTGGAAGCCCGGACGGGACCGGAGCAGGAGGTCCGGGATACAAGATTTCTGACGAACCGAGCAAGAACAGGACGGCGGTCAGAGGCTCGCTGATCATGGCCAGGAATCATACCGTTGCCGATACTGCGGGATCGCAGTTCTTGATCGCGCTCGATCGCCTGGCCTATCTCGACAACATCTACACGGTGTTTGGTCAGGTAGTCGCAGGGCAGCAAGCAGTGGACCAGCTCGCCGAAGGCAGTGTCATCAAGGAGGCCCAGGTCGAGAAAAAACGCGATCACGACTACGTGCCTGTCAAGATCGTCGAGAATTAACGGAGAGTTTGCATGGAAGAACTTGCTCTGGAGAATCTGCTGATTGAACGGCCCACCGAAGGTGTGGTGCGGGTGGTGATTGATCGTCAGGAGCAACTCAATGCTCTGGATGATGCCACCGTGGCCGAGATCGAACAGGTATTCAACATGCTGGCCGGGGATGAATCGGCCCGTGTTTTGATCGTGACCGGTGCGGGTCAAAAGGCCTTTGTTGCTGGTGCAGATATCCAGCAACTGGCGGAGCAGACCGGAGAAGAAGCGAGGCAGCGTGCGACGACGGGCCAGAGGGCTTTCGATGCCATCGAGCGCTGCGGGAAACCGGTGATCGCTCAGATAAATGGTTTTGCCCTGGGTGGTGGCTGCGAGCTGGCACTTGCATGCCATCTTCGTTATGCCTCGAGCCGGGCGAAGATCGGCCTTCCAGAAGTTTCTCTCGGCATCATCCCCGGCTATGGCGGTACTCAACGTCTTCAGCGAATCGTCGGTCGGGGAAGAGCCTTCGAGATGATCTTGACTGGCAATCACGTCAGTGCGCAGCAAGCGATGGAGATGGGTCTGGTGAATGACGTTTGCGAACCAGAGGAGCTGGAAGCGAGTGTCTTGAAGGTGGCAGAAGTCATCTTGAAGAGAGGGCCACTTGCGCTGGCAAATGCCATCGAAGCAGTGATTCAAGGAGGCGACTGTAGTCTCGCTGAAGGGCTCTCGATCGAAGCAGAGCTATTCGGTGCCACCAGCGCAACCGAAGATATGCGTGAGGGGATGCAGGCGTTTCTCGGCAAACGCCCTCCAGAATTTCGCGGGCGTTGAGCCATCAAACAGGATGAAAACACAAGTGTTGTAAGACTCGGGATTCCAATGATTCCGAGCACACTCTTGGATAAGAAGGACAGATATCATGAAGAAAATCCAGGTCCTCGGAGGAGTCCGGACTGCGATGTGCGAATATGTCGGAACCCCAGGTTTCGGACTGTTTAAAGATCTGAGTGCCATCGAGCTCGGAGCCATGGTTACCCGGGAAGCTCTGCGTCGTACTGAGGTGGATGCTGCCGAGGTGAATCATGTGGTCATGGGCAATGTGATGCAAACCAGTGCAGATGCTCTGTATGGAGCGCGACATGTTGCATTGAAAGCGGATCTCCCCATCGAAACTCCGGCCCTGACAGTCAATCGTCTGTGTGGTTCCGGACTTCAAGCGATCATCACCGGAGCACAGCATATTCAACTCGATGAGGCGCAGGTGGTGGTCTCTGGTGGTATGGAGAACATGTCACAGTGTCCTCACGTCATCCGTGGAGCTCGCGAGGGTTTTCACCTGGGACAAGGAAAACTGGAAGATCTGTTGATGGCTTCCCTGATGGATCCTTACTGCGGACTCTTCATGGCTCAGACCGCAGAAAAATTGGCTGCACAGTACGAGATCTCACGAGAGGAACAGGATGAGTTCGCGGTTACATCCATCTCCAGAGCTGAGGCCGCTCAGGAAAAAGGCCTGTTCGATTCAGAAATTCTTGCCGTCGAGGTGAAGCGCAGGAAAGAGATGATCCAGGTTGATCGAGATGATCACATCAAACCAGGAACTACCCAGGAAAAGCTGTCCAGGCTGCGCCCCGCATTCGGTAAAGAAGGGACGGTTACTGCTGGCAACGCCAGCGGCATCGTCGATGGAGCCGCAGCGGTGGTTCTCGCCGCCGATGACTGTGCTGTTGCGCAGAACAGAGAGGTGCTCGGTACGGTGAGGGACTGGAATGTGGTCGGGGTGGACCCATCGGTGATGGGGATCGGACCAGCTCCTGCCATCAGCGGATTGCTCGCCAGGCAGGGCCTGACTGTTGCTGATATTCACCTGTTCGAGATCAATGAGGCCTTCTCTGCCCAGTACCTGGCGGTCGAGAAAGAGCTGGGACTTGATCGCGAAAAGGTCAATGTCAATGGCGGCGCCATCGCGCTGGGGCATCCCCTCGGCATGACCGGAACCAGGCTCGTACTCACTGTATTGCACGAACTACGTCGGCGCGGAGGTGGACTCGGTGTCGCCAGTGCTTGCATCGGCGGAGGTCAGGGGATCGCCATACTGGTCGAGGCGGCATAGAACTAACCGGCAGTTCATTATTGAGGGAGTGGAAATCGTGCCCAACAATTACAAGATCGCAGTATTTGCAGGAGACGGGATCGGTCCCGAGGTCACACGCGAAGCCTTCAAGGTGATGGAAGAGGCCGCGCAGCTGGGTGGCTTCGCGGTGCAATGCAAGGAGTTCCCTCACGGCAGCGAACATTACCTGGACACCGGAGAGTTGCTTCCACAGTCGGTGCTCGAGGAAGCCCAGGCGATGGATTCGATATTTCTCGGTGCGATCGGAGATCCCAGAGTCGAGGTTGGATTGGTGGAAAGAGCCGTCATTGCAGGTCTGCGTTTCCATCTCGATCTGTTCGTGAATCTTCGCCCGATCCGTTTGTTCGCCGAGAAGTTCTGTCCCCTGAAGGACAAAACCACCAAGGACATCGATTTTGTGGTGGTTCGGGAAAATACTGAAGATGCCTATGCGGGAATCGGTGGAATCCTCAAGAAGGGGACTGCTGACGAAGTGGCGATGCAGCAGATGGTTTACACCCGCAAAGGAGTGGAGCGGGTCATCCGCTATGCGTTTGAGCTGGCGCGCAAGAGGGATCGCCAGAAGAAATTGCTGCTGGTTGACAAGGCGAATGCGATTCGTGCCCAGGACATCTGGACTCGAACATTTGCCGAGGTCGGCGAGGAGTTCCCTGATATCGAACAGGACCATGCCTACGTAGATGCTGCATGCATGTGGATGGTGAAGAATCCGGAAGCCTTTGATACGGTCGTCACGACCAATCTGTTCGGCGACATCATCACCGATCTCGGCGCAGTTCTGCAGGGGGGGATGGGGGTTGCTGCAAGCGGCAACATTCATCCGGGAAAGGTTTCGATGTTCGAGCCGATTCACGGGTCGGCCCCGAAGTACAAGGGGCAAAACGTTGCTTGCCCCGTGGCGGCGATTGCCGCGATCCAGATGATGCTCGATGAACTCGGAGAGGTTTCCTCCGCTTCCAACGTCGAGAGCGCCATCGAGAAGGTTCTCTGCGACGACGATGTAACCTCGGTCAGTGCTTCCAGTGGCATTCCGACCGACGAATGGGGTGATCGGGTAATCGAACAGATGCGCCTCCTTTGATCGGAGAAGAAGTTGAGCGAGTCCGACATTTTTGACGGTTGCGCTCGGTTCTGTCCTGCCGGTGACCTCGAAACACTCGTGGTTCGAGGTCCCGATGCCGATGATTTTCTCCAGCGACTGATCTCCTGTGACCTCAAGAAGGTGATCTCAGGAAGCGGTAGTCGGGGAACTCTTCTGGGGGCCAAGGGTCGACTGCTGGCATTCTTTGACATCCATCGGCTGGCTGACGGGCTGCTGCTCGTCACTGACCGGGAACAGGTTGAAATCCTTGGCCAGCAACTGGAACGGATCATCATCCTTGAAGATGTGGAACTTTGCCGCAGAGACCATGCGGTGATTTCCATCCAGGGGCGGGGTTCGGTCACCACATCACAAGAGATCACTGCTTTATCTCCTGATCAATTTCTCGCATCGGCATCCTGGCGTGATGGCCTGGTGGTGAATCGCCCTCGTTGTTCAACTCATGGATTCGATTTCATCGTGCCGGTTTCCCAACTAGCTCAACTGGAACAGGATCTGGAAGATCGGGGAGTCGCTCTGGCGACCGCGGAGAGCAGTGAGCGTGCCCGCATAGAGGCTGGTTTTCCCCGCATCGGTTATGAGGTTACAGCCCGGACCTTGCCACCTGAGGTCGGGCTCGAGGATGCCATTTCTTACGACAAGGGTTGTTATGCTGGCCAGGAAGTGCTGGCCAGAATTCGTACCTATGGACATGTCAATCGGCAGTTGAGGCGCTTGTCGTTCAGTGATGCAGCGCGATCTGATTTACCTGCCATCGAGTTGGGTGATGATCTGTTTGCCGATGACAGTGGTGAAAAGGCGGTTGCCCGGGTTACCTCTGTTGCTCAGGGACAGGGAGTCGTTCATTTACTTGCTTCGGTGCGCAGGTCTCACGCGGACGAAGGAACACAGCTACAGTGGCGTGACGAGGACGGTCAGCACCACTACAGCAGCGAGGTGAAACTGCCATTTCGGCCTTGAGTCAACTCAGCGAACCAACTCCATGATCTCGGCATCGGAAAGTAATCGATCCGCTTGTTTGGCTCGATCAAAAATCTTTGTAACGATTTCTTCCGTTGGCTCGATGGAGTGCTGTTCGAGCCAGAAGACGACATTGGATCGTCCGCTCATCGGGCCGATACTTATTTTTTGCGAAAGTCCGAATTCGTCAGCGGGGACTCCTGAGTAAACCCGGTTGGCCAGCCAGGTGTCCTTCTTTCTGAAGGCCTTTATCACTGCTGCGGCATGAACCCCGGTAGCTGTTTCAAAAGCGTCGGTTCCGAATACTGGATAGTTTTTCGGTAAGGGTACGTTACAACTTTCACTGACCGTTTTGACGTATTCAGGAAGTAGCGTCAGGTCGTTATCGATATATCCCATCAACTTGAGATTGACCAGTAACAGGTCCATCGACGTATTGCCGCATCTCTCACCGAGACCGATAGCGGCTCCGTGGATTCTGTCCGCTCCGGCTTCAACAGCCGCGATGGAGTTGGCGATGTCCAGATCTCGATCTCGATGTCCGTGCCAGTCGATCTTCACATCGTCGACACCAGTGCCTTCGACCACCTGCTGGATGAACTCGATGAGTGATTTGACCCCACTGGGGGTGGCATGACCGACGGTATCACAGACGCAAGCTCGACGGGCACCGTGCTCGATGGCGGTGGAGTAGAGAGCTTTCAGGGTCTCGGGAGCCGCTCTTGTGGTGTCCTCGGTGACGTACATCTGGGGAAGACCCTCTTTGCTGCAGAAATCAGATGCAAAGCGTGTGTGTTCAAGCATTCGATCCAGGGTCCAGTCCTCGGTGTACTGACGGATGGGGCTGGATCCAATAAACGTGCAGCATTCGATGGGGATGCCGACCTTCTGGCTGATTTCAGCGACAGCACGGATGTCATTTTCATGGGTTCTGGCTGCACAGTTCGGGGTGATGGAGAGTTCCTCATCGACGATCAACTGGCAAAGCCTCGTGACATCTTCAACTGCCCGGGGGCCAGCTCCAGGAAGTCCTACGTTGGCAGTATGAATCCCGAGACGATTCATCAGGCGCAAGATTTCCATCTTCTCCTCAATCGGAGGATCTACAACCGAGGGAGACTGGAGCCCATCGCGCAGAGTTTCGTCATCAAATTCGATCGGTTTACTGCGCGAGTTAGCACTGCTGGCCACATTCCAGTCGTGGATCAGATCCCTCGCTCTATCGTCTCCAACTTCAGAGATGCCGTCATCGAATTCCGCCATCTGTTCCTCCTTGTTTCATCCATTCTCCTCGAAAGGTGAATGGACACTCCTCCAGATCATAGGATTAGGCTGTACCTGGTCAAGTTCCCGATAGCTATGAGCAAGTCGGTTTTTCTTTCACAGTTGCTAGAGGCCCTGGTACTTGGGACCTCCAGCATCCGATGGGACGGTCCAGTTGATGATCTGGTAAGGATCCAGGATGTCACAGGTTTTGCAGTGGACGCAGTTGGAATGATTGATCTGTAATCGTTCGATCCCGGGTCCATCTTCGACGATTTCGTAGACATTGGCAGGGCAGAAGTGCTGACAGGGGTTACCGTACTCTTCCTTGCAACTGCTGATGCACAAATCTGTGTCTGCCACCTTCAAATGACTGGGCTGATGTTCAGAGTGCACGGAGCCTGAGTGGTAAACCTGGGTGACTTTATCGATCAGGACCTTACCATCGTACGGCGGAGTGGGGGGCTCCTGCTGAGCCGCACTCAGTGGAAGCATCTCTTCATGATCAGCTTCTATCGGAGCGAAATCTTTTCCAATCCCACCCAGTACGTATTTCAGTCCCGCACGGATGGCGCCACTCCAGAAACCACGCCCCTGAAATTCAGCCCTGTAGTTTCGCACTCGGTAGAGTTCATCGCGAAGCCAGGATTTTTCGAATCGTTGATCGTAAATACTCAGGGTATCCGCGCTGAAGTCGTCCTTGCGAAGAGCCTCCAGAAGCGTTTCCGCCGCGATGAGTCCAGTTTTCATCGCGGTATGAACACCCTTCAGGCGACTCACATTCAGGTTCGAACCGGAATCTCCGATGATCAGGAAGCCATCCCCCCATGGGCGCGGACGCGACCAGTACCCACCTTCTGGTAGACACTTGGCTCCTGCCTTGAGGATCTCCCCACCTTCGAGAATCTCCGCGATGAAGGGATGTTCTTTCCAGCGCTGGAAGTTTTCCCAGGGATCGGTCCATGGCTGCTTTGCATCGAGTGCGGTGACAAACCCGACCGAGGCACGGTTCCCCGATAGGCCGTATATCCATGATCCACCGTACTGGGTCGATGAGAGGGGCCATCCAGAGGTGTGGAGTACCTTTCCTGCGGGGAACTGTCCTGCGGGCAATTGCCAGAGCTCCTTGCATCCGGTGCCATATATTTGCGGATTCCGACCTTCGAGTTGTTGTTCCTGAATCAATTGCTTGGTCAGGGAACCGCGGACTCCTTCACCGAGGACGGTGCAGCGCGCATGGATGTCGGCACCTGGTTCAAAGTTTGGACCGGGTTCTCCGCTCGAATCGAGTCCCTTGTCCATGGTTCGCACGCCGGCGACATGACCCTCTTCGTTTCGCAAGAACTCACTGCCAGGAAACCCCTCAAACACCATCACTTCCGCTTGTTCGCATTGATCTTTCAACCAGGAAACCATCTCGGACAAACTGATGACCGGAAAACCATGATTTTTGAGCATCGGGGGAATCGGAATCCGGGTGGCTTTTTTCTCGGAAAGATGCCTCACCTGCTCCGTTTCGACCCAGGCCTCAACAGGGACACCCTTATCACGCCAATCTTCGCCAAGAAGTTCTGCCAGAGGACGTGGATCGACAACAGCCCCGGAGAGAATGTGAGCCCCGACCGACTGCCCCTTCTCGATCACAGCGACTTCGACATCTTCATTGCCCATGGCAGCCAATTGGCGTTTGAGATGCAATGCTGCGGTCAGACAGGCAGGCCCAGCCCCAACGAAGAGGATGTCTACAGGGAGCTCTTCACGCTCAACTGACATGGTGGTTCCGTTCCAACGGGGTTCTTCGGCATACTATACCCCTTCCGGCAAGATTCCACCGGAGCCGGGTCTACCTTGCGGTGGAGGATTCTCCGTCGTAGTTTCCTGCGGTCGACTGAGAGGTGGTCAGAGGTGTCTGGATTGAGCAAAAAGAAGCATCGGAGTGGCGGCCAGAAGGCAAAGACCGGACGAAAACGGCTGGTGAAAATCGATGGCTGTTCTCTCACCATCGAGGATCTGGAATCCATCAGCCACGGCTGCGCGACCTTACGATTTACCCGGCAAGCTAGGGCGAAAGTTGCCTCTGCGGCCCGGCTCGTCGCTGCTGTGGCCGAGGGAGAAGAACCTTGTTACGGCATCAATACGGGCTTTGGCCGCTTCTGTAATGTACGGATCCCTGCTCCTGATGTCCGTCGATTGCAACTGAACTTGATCCGAAGTCATGCCGCAGGAGTTGGCGAACCCCTGGAACCTGAAGAAGTTCGTCTCGCCATCGCTCTGAGAGCAAATGCTCTGGCCGGTGGTCATGGTGGAGTTCGACCAGAGGTGATCGAGCTACTTCTTGCGATGCTCGAAAACGATGTATTGCCCCGAATCCCTCGCCTCGGTTCGGTAGGAGCCAGTGGTGATCTCGCACCACTTGCCCACCTGGCTCAGGTACTGATAGGAGAGGGCAAGGCGCTCGTTGATGGCAAGTGGGTGTCCGGCAAGAGCGCCTTGAAGAAAAAAGGTCTCAAGCCGATTCAACTTCAAGCGAAGGAGGGACTGTCCCTCATCAACGGCGTACAGATCTCTCTTTCGATGCTCGCCAGAGCACTCCTGGTTTCCAGATCCGTTGTCGATGCGGCGGATGTCACCGCCGCACTGAGCGTTGAAGGATTGCTTGGATCGTTGCAACCTTTTGATCCTCGGATTCAAGCGGTCCGTCCTCATCCGGGACAGGCGCTGGTCGCAGGGAACCTGAGAGCTCTGCTGGCCGGGAGCAAGATCGTTGCTTCTCATGTCGACTGCGACCGGGTTCAAGATCCTTATTCGCTACGTTGCGTTCCCCAGGTCCATGGTGCCGTCAGGGATGCCATTGAGTGGATCGGTGAAGTGGTGGAGAAGGAGGCCAATTCCTCCACCGATAATCCTCTGGTCTTCTCCCAACAGGGAGAATTGCTGTCAGGCGGTAATTTCCATGGAGCACCGGTAGCCCACGCTTCGGACCTTTTATGCATCGTGATGACGGATCTGGCATCGATTTCTGAACGACGTCTGGAAAAGATGGTGAACCCCGATACCAATCAAGGATTGCCAGCCTTTCTCGCCGTTCGTGAGGGGCTGGAGTCCGGTTGGATGATGGCTCAGGTGACCGCGGCAGCGATCGTTTCGAGAATGAAAGTGCTCTCCCATCCTGCTTCCGTCGACTCCATCGTCACCTCCGCCGGATCTGAAGATCATGTCAGCATGTCCACTCATGCTGCGGAGAAGGCTGACGACTGTGCAAATCTGGCAGCCCAGGTAATCGCCATCGAGATGCTGGTTGGATTGGACGCCATCGAATTGCGTAGACCTCTGCGAAGTGGTCGTCGTCTCGAGAAGAGGATTCAAGCGATTCGGAAATTGATCCCGCGGAAAAAGGGAGACCGGTTCCTGTCGCCCGAACTGGAGCAAGCTGCAACGGTGATCTGCGATGGCAATACGGTGATGCCCTAGGCTTCGGGAAGGGTACCTTCGAAGACCATCAATCTCTCATGGTGGACGCCATCTCTGATGGTGTAGGAGCCTGGAATCTTTGCCATCTCGAGCAAAAATGACGGATCGTCAAAATAATAATTGCGGAAGGGAAAGTCCTTCTCAGCAAGAATTCGAACCGACATTCCGCAATCTTCCATCAGGCGAATGGTCCGTGGAGAGTCCGCCATCGTCGAGTGAATGAATAGTATTCGACCACCCGGACGTAGCAATTTGTGGGCTTCCAGAATCAAAGTGTCGATGAAATAGCGACGATATGTTGTTCCCGCGACACAGTAGGGAGGATTGGCAACGAGGGTATCGTAGCCAGATGCTTCCACCTGGATCCAATCGGCTACCAGAAATCGAGTCTTGGTATCGACTCCGTGCTTGTCGAGATTGTGCTTGGCGTGTGACAGGATTTCATCGTCGATGTCGGTCAGCAGCATCTCCCGCGCGCCCCTCAGGCCAAGCACGATGGCATGCACACCGCAGCCGGTCCCCAGTTCGAGGATACTCTCGCCAGTGAAATCCATCGATTCCAGCTGCTGGCCCAGGAGGACTCCATTGGGGGTCGGATTCCAGACTCCGGTCGGCACGTCGAGATCGAGATCCAGCTCACCGAAGGAACACTTGAGGCTATTGGCAGAGAGGTTTTTTTCGGGGAAAGGCAAGTTCACGCTGTTGAGCTCCTATTCAGTCGCTGGAAAGGGGATGCTATCCTCCCAGGTTAGGTCAGACTACCTGAGAGGGGCCTGACCATCCATCGGCTCCATCTCTTTTGATTTCGATATTGAACGACCTAAGGAAAGTGTACGAGGTAATTTTGGCGATGAACGGGGATGGGTTGCGCTGGGACCAGCATCGATCGATTGCGGACGGGGTGTTATCCCTGGATGCGGAGGATCTGCGTCAACTCTTGCCGATCGACAAGGATCGTATACTGCTGGATCGGATTCATTCTCTGCAGCCCGGAGAGATGGCGATAGCCCAGAAGGCTGTTTCCAATGGAGATGTGCATCGGGTTGGAGAAAAAAACACTTTTGTCTTTCCTTCTACCACCGCCATGTCTGCTCTGGAGCAGTTAGCTCTGGTGGTAATCTTATCGGAGTCCGCTCCAGCCTCGGTGATTCCGAGGGTCTGGCAGACCAGTGAAGGGCAGCAAATTCCTCAAGTCCTGGAGATCGAGACCCTGGAAGTGGAATCAGAGATGATTGTTCCGGGGACTCTGCATCTGAGAGCTCAACAGGTGCAAAAGCTAGCTGATGGAAAAGGGCTGTTTGAGGGGGGAGTGAGTATCGGTGGAGTCGATTTCATCCGAGCGCGCTGGGTGATGGGTAAGGTATAGATAAATGAAAAGAGACGGATCCTGACTCCCGTCGGAGCGACGGGGGGGCGCGAGTCAGACTCCGGCTCTCTTGTGATTTCTTGTGTTGAATCGGCCGTGGTTACTCGTCCAGGAAACCTTCCAGATTTCTGGACCGAACTGGATGGCGAAGTTTCTTCAGTGCACGGATCTCGATCTGCCGGATGCGTTCACGCGTAACCTTGAACTTCTTGCCCAGCTCTTCCAGGGTGTAAGTGTCATCTCTACCGATCCCAAATCGCATCTTGATGACCTCTCGCTCGCGGAGGCTCAGGGTTTCCAGGACATGTCCCATCCGACCTTTTAATGCCTCAGCTGAGATCGTTTCGGAAGGAGAAGTGAAACGGTGATCTTCTATGAAGTCACCGAATGTTGAATCTTCCTCGGGTCCTACCGGAGTCGAGAGTGAAACGGGAGATCTGCTCAATCGGATCATCGCTTGCAGTTCTTCTTCCGGGACTTCCAGTTCCTTGGCAATTTCGTGAAGATCCGGCCTTTTTCCTGTTTTCTGCAGGTACTCGCGACTGATTCCGCCGAGCTTGCTCATCGTTTCTGACATGTAGACGGGCAGGCGGACCATGCGGGATTTTTCGGCGATGGCTCGACTGATCGCCTGGCGGATCCACCAGGTTGCGTAGGTCGAGAACTTGTAGCCCTTACGGTACTCGTACTTTTCACAAGCACGCATCAAGCCGGTGTTTCCCTCCTGGATCAGATCGAGAAAGGTGAGTCCTCTACCTCTGTATTTCTTCGCAACACTGACGACCAGGCGCAGGTTTCCGGATGAAAGGCTGCCCTTGGCACTGGCATAACGCTTGAACTGAACAGTGATCTCTCGTCCACGCTCGATGAAGGCCGGGTATGGTTCGAGGATT
The DNA here is from genome assembly GCA_036125855.1 of Planctomycetota bacterium. GTDB lineage: Bacteria > Planctomycetota > UBA8108 > UBA1146 > UBA1146 > UBA1146. Next base: position 69,537 of record JAYZTT010000001.1, on the reverse strand, counting down.
GCTTCATTGATCTCATCGAATTCGGTGGCGATGGTTCTCTTGTTCCGGATTCTCAGACCGACGATCACCTCCTCCAGTTTCAATCCAAGATTGGCGATCTTTTCCTGCCACCGGCTGACGTACTTCATCTTTACCTGGTACGACTCGAGCATTCTTGCCAGCCGTAGAATCCGGTTGTGAAGTCGCTTCTCCATCTTTGGCCGCTCTGTTACATCGGACAGAGAAAGATCTTCCAGGGCGAGAGATTCATGTGTGTTGGCCTCGAAAAGAGAGTGCATCTTCGGAAGTTCTTTATGCAAACGATCGAAGAATGCGTGGCGATCTCCTTTTCGTGACAGGGTGAGATCGAGACTCTTCTCGACGAGACGAGTTTGGTTCGAGATTTGCTCCAGCAACAGAAGTGCTTCTGATTGACCGAGGGAAGTCTGGTAGAGATGACGCACCAGTTCCTTCTGGCTCTGTTCAATCTCCTTGGCGTAGAGGATCTCTTCGTCGCGGGTCAGAAGGGGAATCGCAGCCATCTGGGAGAAGTACATGCGGATCGGGTCATCGAGCGCCTTGACGGCCATATCTTCCGCCTCGGCAGCTGTTTTCAGATCGGCTTCGATCTCCTTCTCCGCTTCCTTGGCTTCCTCTTCGTTGAACTCAGCACTGTCGAGATCTGCAGGAATGTCCTCTTGTCCCGGGGTTCCGGTAATTTCGCAGCCCAGTTCGGTGACCAGAGCACGTACCTTTTCCAGTTTCTTTTCATGGCTGGCTAACTCGGGAAGGATTTTGACAATCTCTGTGAACTGGACCGAATTCTGGCCCGAGATCGTCTTCAATAGTTTTTCTAATCGATCCTGGAACGGCTTCACGATGCGCCTCCTGATCCGTCACCCAGGTGGGTTGGTTCTGATCCTGATTCGGCAAGACAGTGGCAATAATCGGGCCCGCAGGGAAAGCTCACGGTTGGGAGCAGGAGTGCAGATCGGGGGGGGCTGCGCGCCGGTGCAAGTTCGAATCTGGGATCAGCTGTCCAGGAATGGAACAGAAAAATCGAAGCGTCGATCAGTCGCTGGCGAGGCCGTATCTACGCATCTTGGCATAGAGTGTAGTTTTTGGAATTCCAAGCCACTGGCATACCTGGCCCTTGTTGCCCTGGAAGCGTTTCAGCGCCTGTTCGATCCACTCCGCCTCCAGCTTCTCGATGGCTTTCTTCAGAGAGCCGGCTTCTCTGACCCGATCCAGATCGATCATCGCGCTGCTTTTGGACTGCTGCTGGGGCCCGTTGAGGGCCAGCTGGGCCGCATCGAGCACCTCATCGGATAAGGCATGTACACGCCGGATCTCATTCTGGAGTTCGCGGATGTTGCCGGGCCAGCGGTGACGGTTCAGAGCCGAGATCAGATCATCGTTGAGCTGCTGGCTCGTGCCCTGTTGGCGGTTGATCTGATCGAGGAAGTGTTGTGCCAGCAATTCGATGTCTTGCCCCCGATCTCGTAGCGGTGGCAGGTGAACATTGATCACATTCAGGCGGTAATAGAGATCTTCACGGAAATTTCGATCCTTCACTTCCCTTGCAAGATCTCGATTGGTGGCGGATACGATTCTCACATCGACCTCGATCAGTTCCTGGCCACCAACGCGTCTCAGTACCTTTTCCTGGATGACCCTGAGCAGTTTCTTCTGTAGACCGGGGGAGGTATCACCAATCTCATCCAGGAAAATCGTGCCGCCGTTAGCCTGTTCAAATATTCCGAGTCGGTCTTTTGTAGCTCCGGTGTAAGCTCCCTCGACGCAGCCAAACAGCTCGGTCTCCAGCAGGCTTTCAGCGATGGCGCCACAATTTTCACTGACGAATCGGCGCGAAGACCGGCTGCTCTTGTCGTGAATCAATCGTGCAGCGAGTTCTTTTCCGGTTCCACTTTCACCGGTGATCAGAATCGGGGCGTTACTATCAGCCACTCGATCGATGAGTTTTTTCATCGCGATCAGATCAGGATGTTTTCCGATGATCTCACCCTTGCTTGATTCCCTGGCGCTAGGGTTTGAATCGGTCGCAGGACCATCAGCAGAGGATCTGGTGTGCGCTCGAGATTTTTCTTGCGCATCTTTGTGACCTGACTGAGCGATGGCGTACTGCATCGCCATCGTTGCAATTGCCATCAGGGGATCTTCTACAGCATTGGCGTTGAGTGCCTGAAAGCGATGGTCGATGTAGAGATAGTGTTCGGCTCCGAGCGGGACGATATGGACCGATTGTATGCGGGGGAGGTGTTCACGATCCCACCGTTCTCGGTCAGGAAGACTGGCCACATCGGAGCAATTCCATGGTTCCTTCTGCTGGCGAGCTCTATCGAGCAAGGGCCACAGGATCTTGTCGAGTGGCTGGCGAATCGTTTCGCCATCCAGATTTCGAGCCAGCAGACAGTTCCAGCTGTCGTCGGATTGCTTGTGCAGCAGGAAGGCTCGCTCCGACCCAGAGGTTTCCACCAGCAGGTCCATGAACGGCTGAAATGCCTCCAACGAGTCGATTTCAGCCAGGATGAGCGGAATGTGGTCGAGAGAAGGTGCATCCTTCAGCGCCAGAATTTCGCGTAATGCGGCAGGATGCTGGGCTTCCCGGGCGGACTCCATCGCACGACCTCCGTTTCGCCTGGCCCGATCTACTGGAAATCGGCAATCCAGACGCGAGAATCTACTGCTACGGGACGTCGGGACCGTTCCCACGTCGGGCCAGGTTTCCGGGATCTTTTTCGATTCCGGAAAATCCCCCCAGGATCTGATTGGAAATAGATCCTGCCGCGAAGAAGCATACCATCCGGGGGTAATTAACCCCTGAGGGAAGGAATGGAACGATGGAGCGCACGCTCATCCTCCTCAAGCCAGATGCCGTTCAGAGACGCCTGGTAGGGCCCATCATCGAGAGATTCGAACGGAAGGGCCTCAAGGTGATCGGCATGAGATTGATGCAGATCAGTGACGAACTGGCCGCCACCCATTACGAGGCCCATCAGGGCAAGCCTTTCTATGAAGGTCTGGTTGGATTCATGACATCGGGACCGGTTGTTGCGCTGGCACTGGAGGGCAACAAGGCGATCAGTGTCTGTCGTAAGCTGATGGGAGCTACCTTCGGCTGTGATGCCGATGCGGGGACCATTCGCGGTGATTTCGGCATTTCGAATGGCTTCAATCTGGTTCATGGCTCCGATAGTCCTGAAGCAGCTCAACGTGAGCTCGAGCTGTTCTTCGATTCTACAGATCTCCATCAATATGATTTGATAGACGATCGCTGGAACGCAGCGGAGTGAAGAAGTTCCCTGACGATCAGTGGAACTTTTCGTTGCGGTGGGATGAAATGAAAACGTGAATCTCTCCGCTCCCCAAGGCCTTCGAGTAGAGGAAATCGCGCGACTTGTCGCTGAGCTCGAAGAGCTGATCAACGGCGAGCGTATCGGAAAAATCTTCGATGGTCCCAACGGTAATCTCCGTATCGTCATCGGGTCCGGGGCGCGTCGTCGTCATCTTCTCATCTCTCTCCATCCGGGCACCTCGAGGATGGTTCTCTGGGAAAATCCGCCTGAGGCACCTCCCCGTCCCAGCGAGCTGGCCGAATCGTTGCGCGAGTTGATCTCTGGAGCTCGTATCGAAAAGGTCGATCAGCCCGGTCAGGACCGTGTGATGCGATTGGTTCTGTCTGCTCCCAGGGGTTCAAAAAATTATCGAGAGCTGATCGCAGAGCTATTTGGTCGCCAGGGACGGCTGTTGATCACCGAGGGAAGTAATCGTCGCATCCTGCTGGTGACCGGTAGGGGAGGAGTCTCCAGGGGAGATCGTTACCTCCCCGGTAAGTCTCCCGATTTTGCATCATCGAATCGCCCGGGGGAGACCTCCGCCACGATACCCTTCGATCCGATTCAACTGATTCCAGTCGAAGAGAGGGAGGGCGAAGCTCCGCTTCATCGATGGTTGGCTCCGCGGCTGGAACAACAGGAGCAATCACGATTATTCGCTGCCTTGATCCGTGGTCATGAGCAGAGATTGAGGCGCATTCGCAAGACGATGACACGCCGACTCCAGAAACTGGAGTCTGATCTGGAGAAGTCTCTCAACTGGGAGCAATGGCAAAAAAAAGGAGAGTTGCTGAAAGGCAATCTGCCGTCACTACGTCGTGGAATGGAAAAGGTAGAGGTGCAGGATTGGTACCAGGAGGGAGCTCCCCTGGTGGAGATCGATCTGGAGGCAGACCGATCTCCGCAGGAAAATGTAGAGCGTTATTTTCGTCGTGCGCGTAAGGGGAAGCGGTCGATTACGATTCTCACTGATAGGAAGATGGATACCATTGCCACTCTCGATGCGGTCGAGCAAGCGATTACAGCAGGGTCCGAACTGAATGATGATCACTCGAGCTCGGATGAGCCAGTACTGCAGTGGTGCCAGCTTGCGCAGGAACTGGTTCGAAAACACGGCAAGGTCAGGCCAGGTGCAGGGCTCAAGAAAACCGGTGCCCGTACCAGCAAGCAAGAAGTCAAGGTGCGGTTCAAGACCTTCAGGAGTCGCGAAGGATTGACGATTCTTGCCGGGAGAAGTGCTCGCGAAAACGATGAATTGAGCATTCGAACAGCTCGTGGTAACGATTTGTTTTTCCATGTAGCCGGAAGGCCTGGCGCACACGTGATCCTGCGTCTGCAGCCGGGCAAGGTTGCCTCTCCCGAAAGTATCGATGATGCAGCGTTCATCGCTGCTCGTCTGTCAGGCTGGAGGGGACCAGGAACCCAGGTGGTTCACTGGACCGAGGCAAAAAATGTCAGAAAACCGAAAGGATTTCCGCCGGGCAAGGTACTGATCGATCGTCATCGAGAGCATCTTGTGAAAACTCGTGAAGATGGGATTAGTGCCCTGATACCGACGGAGGAGATCGATTGAGCTGACCGTGATGAACCAATCTGATCGAGTGCGAGCCCGATGAGCCTTCCTTTCTCGAGTAATGCTATTAGACTATCCAGTCGAGCTTTTTGACTGGATCCGTCGATGGGAGATTTGATGCGAGTGCAGAAGAGTCCGCTGCGTTATGGGATTCAAACGATATTGATGGTGGGTCTGCTGGGGAGCCTCGTCAGTTGCGCCACTTCACCAGGTGGCAATGACTCCGGTGATTTCGACGCCATCGAGGCCGCCCAGACAATTACCAAGAATCGGGAACAGGCAGCTCGCATCGTTCGAGAAGTGATGGATTCGGTCGATACCGAGGATTTCGATAGTATCCAGGCCAGTATCAAGAAATACGAAGAAGCAGCCGATTTGCTCGATGAAGCGGTGAAGCTGAGCACCGATTCACTCCAGCCTCGTCTCGAGAGATTTGAAATTCGCAAGCGAGTTGCCGATGGGTACCAGTATATTTATGCGATTCTGGATCAGGAGTGCACTCCGCTCGAGGACGAGGGTTTGAAGCCGGAGGAGGGGCTGCTACGTCGGCGAATCGAGGCCAAATCGCTGGCCAACCGGTGGCTACGACTGGCGCAGCGAGATATGGAGGTTCACCTCCGGAACACCGCCGTTGCTTATCAGCATCCCAAGCAGTACTGGGACCTTCAGCAGATCTATGTGGCGCTGGGAGATTATGGCAGTGCTCGAACCACACTGCTCCAGATGATGGAGCAATACGGCACCAAGCTGTCGAGCAGGGATCGAAAGGCCGCCGAGTCCCGAATCCGTCTCTATGCCCAGAAGATGATCGACGCCGAGGGCTAGAGAATCACCGATTGCTGAGCACGAGCAGCCTCTGAGGACCTTTCCCCTTCTCTCGCCCCATTTGCCGGTTTGCCGCCTTTTCACACCCGATGCTACTCTTCTTGGCCTCCATTGGGGGCCTTCGTAATCGGATCGATCCGTGACATGGATCGTCTGGCATCGAGTTGCAAGATCCTGAGCGGATTTCGCGATGGAGTGCCTCAAGGACGGATGGCCGGATGAGTCATACATTTGATGTGCCGGACGCACTAAAAAAGCGAACCAGTACCGTGGCCATCGATGAACTTGCTCGCAGAGGGCACAGGACCGTCAACGTCCTCGATAAAGCCGCTGTGCTCAATCTCATTGACGAGGCGGTCCAGAATGTGGTCGAGGAACGTCTCAGCGAGATCAATGAAGAAGATCGTGACAGGATTCGCGATGAAGCCAGAAGTGAATTCACTCGCCTGGTGAAAGCGCGTAAATCCGAGCAAGAAAAGCAGCAGGAGAAGTACGAGAAGCGTATTCACACGCTTCGTGAGCAGGCTGTTGATCTGCAGGAAAAGCTCCAGGAAGCGCAACATCATAGTAGCGAGCCGTCGAGCAATCTGGACTCCGACCAGCTTCGTTCCGTTGTCAAGGAAGCCCTCGAAGACGCTCGAACCGAGCCCACCAGTGCAACGGGAGATCAGATCGAGGGAATCCAGAAGAGCATCGATGCCCTCGCTAGCAAGGTTGCGAAAGGATCCGGTGGATCCTCATCACAAGTACAAGAAGTTCCGTCGGAAGAGGCGCTCGTTGCGATCTTTTCAAAACCGGCGGAAGAAGAATTAGAAAATAACCTCGAGCAGATCGAGGTCAAAAACGCGAAAGCGGGAGGAATCGCTGCCAATCTGGCAAAATTGCGAGGCCTTCAGAAGGAAACGGAGTAACGGGGCATGGGAGATTACGCAGACTACGCCCGTGACAACTTCGATAGCAATGGTCCTGCCGCGAATGTCGATAAGGACCAGAAGAAAGAAGTTGTATTTGGTGTTGAAGAAGCCAACGCTTTGAATGCAGTTAACTATCCGGTGAAGGATTCCACAGATGTTCCTGCCACCACACCAGTAAACACTGCTTCAGATTCTTCAAACGCAGCAGTGGCGCAGGGACGTGGATTGGACGTGGGTACCGCGAATCTCGTCTCTTCTTTCCAGGACAGCACCGGCAACGTGAATCTCAAGATTCAGCGTAATGCCTTCATCGACATCGATTGTGACGACTACACACGCAACATGCTGACTCGCCTCGGTGTTCAGTATGTCGTGGTCAACAATCGCATGGTGGTTGTTGGTGATCCGGCGTTTGAACTCGCCAACATCTTCAATCGCAACACCCGTCGTCCGATGAAGGACGGCATGATCAGCCCGGATGAGACCGATGCGCTGCCCATCGAGAGAATGCTGCTCGAAACTCTGCTCGGCCAGCCGAAGCAGCAGGGTGAAAACTGTTACTTCTCGGTTCCAGCAGAGCCGATTGATGCCGAGATGAATGTTGTTTACCACCAGGGAGTCTTCGGCGGATTGCTGAAGGGTCTTGGATACGATCCGAAGCCGCTGGTCGAGGGACACGCTGTGGTCTTCTCCGAACTCGCCGAGGATGATTTCACCGGTATCGGAATCTCCTGTGGTGGCGGAATGTTCAATGTCTGTGTTTCCTACAAGTCGATTCCGGCTCTTTCCTTCTCCACCACCCGTGGCGGAGACTGGATCGACCGCAACGTGGCTCACGTGCTGGGAATCAGTTCTTCCCGCGCATGTGGCCTCAAGGAGAAGGGTATCGATCTCGCCAATCCTCAGGGACGCGAAGAAGAAGCGGTTGAGATCTACTACCGCAACCTGATCTCCTACACCCTGAAGAACATCAAAGAGCGCTTCGAATCCTCCTCCTCGATGCCTAGCTTCCCCGAGCCAGTGAGCATCGTCTGTGCTGGTGGAACCAGCATGATCGGAGGCTTCACCGAGGTCTTCCAGCAGGAATTCGAGAAGATCCAGTTCCCTCTCGATATCAAAGAGATCCGTCTTGCCGAGGATCCGCTGTACAGCGTTTCCAAGGGTTGCCTGGTCGCCGCACTCTCGGAGAGTGTCTAGCGTTTCGCTTCCACAGAATGGATCATGCAGGGGCGTGGAACTTACAGTTCCACGCCCCTTCTTCATCGAGGAGACACGTGATACCAGATCTGCCGACAGCCAGACGTGTTTTGACTCCGTTCGCCTCGGTGTTGCTGGTGGCTGCTCTGACGAGCCTGGCCAGCTCGTTACCTGGCCAGCAGGACATCTTCACCAAGTACCGCAGGCTCGAGACTCCGACCCATATCTGGGCCGTTGCCCCTGGCCTGGCAGATCCCTCCGAACCGTTACAGGAGAGAGTCTCGAGTGCCCTGCTGGAACTGCGGACCTGGCTCGGTTCTGACTCCGGCAGACGACCCTTGCTGGTGCTGGTTGCCGGACAAACCGGTCTCAATGCTGCACTCGCTGAGCTCGGTGCCGAGGCGGTTCCTGCCTGGGTCCCGGCGGTGGCGCTGTCGCAGAAGGGGATCGCCATCATCGACCTGCAGTATCTGATCCGCCAGCCAGGCAAGGGTAGTGCCACGGTCGTTCATGAACTGGCACATCTGGTTCTGTCGGAGGCCGGGGGAGTGCTACCGAGATGGGTTCACGAGGGGATCGCCCAGTCGGTGGCCAGACAGTATCCCGATCCCTCGACACGCCACGCGTTGATCTTGCTGGCTCGAAATCGCTCGTTACTTTCCATCACCGATCTGGAGAAGCACCTGCCAGCCGATCACTACAGTGCCTCGTTACTCTATGCCGAGGCACTGTTGTTCATAGACTGGACCAGACGTCGCTGGGGAGAGGATTTGCACGCCAGGATCCTGGATCATTGTCAAAAAGGAGTTCCCTGGGCAGAGGCGTTTGAGCGAGTTTCAGGCTTTACCATTGACGAGGCGACGGAACAATGGCAACAGGAACTGGCCGAGTCTGACGTGGTTTTTGGATTGCTGCTCGATCTCCTGCTGTCGTGGCGAGGACTTGCGCTGTTGGTGGTGATCGCCGCGGTAGTACAGAGATTTCGTCGCAGAGCTCGGTTACGCCAGATGAAACAAGAAGAAGAGGAACAGAGATGGAACTCTCCCGGGTCCCCTACATCCGATGGGCCAAATCAGAGGGGCGGATCGGAAAGCACAGACTGACGATGAGTGCCGTTCCTCCCGTTAGCTGGGAACAGATCGGTCTCGATCCTGCGACACTCGAGCTGTTCGAATTCACACCCTATGGTCCGAGCGAGGTGATGGATTCACTGGCCGCTATGTGGGGCCTCGATCCCGAGGGAATCCTGCTCGCTTCCAGTGCTTCCCATGCACACTTTTGCTTTGCTGCGGCACTGGCAGGGCCTGGTGGCACGGTGGTTCATGAGGTGCCAGGTTACCTTCCCGTTGTCGATGCCCTGTCGGTGGTGGGAGCCCGGACAGTTCCCTTTGAGCGTCGTTTCGAGGATCAATATCGCATCGATGTGGATCGTCTGGCTCAGATCATCGAGCAACACGGTGCGAACTTGCTTCTGATTACCAATCTACACAATCCAAGTGGAGTACAGTTATCCAGAGAGGAAGAACAGGGGATCGTCTCCATCTGCGATCGGCTTGATTGCCATGTGCTTGTCGACGAGATGTATCGTCCGTTCCTCGATCCCGATCCGGGTCCACTTTCTCGCCTTCATCCATCGATTGTGAGCATCGGAGGACTCAACAAGGTACACGGGATTTCTCAGGTGCGATTTGGTTGGGGCTTCGGTGGTCCCGATCTGGTGGATCGTGCTCGTTGCGTTTTCGACTCCACGACTCTTCATAACTCCTGTCTGACCGATCAGGTGGCTCGGGCTGCAATGGGCCGATGGGAGCCGTTACGACAAAGGGGCTGCAAGTTTGCCAGTGACGGCTGGGACCTGTTTTCTGACTGGCTCGAGAAGCACCCGCTGTCGTTGGTTGCCCCCGCTGGCGGCCTGGTGTGCTTCCCCAGGGTTCCCTCCGGTTACGGATCGGACGCTGTGGAGTTCCGACGCAGGTGTCTGGAGCACGATGTGAATCTCACGCCGGGGCATTTCTTTGGTGCACCGGACCATGTTCGGATCGGTTTTGGACTGCCGGTCGATCAGCTTGAACCGGCCCTGGAGGCTCTCGGCAGGGTTCTGACCGCCTGAGTCAAATCGGGGGGGCGGGAATTGAGACCCGGTAATTGTGCCGGGTCGGTAACTGTTGCGGCCTCTTGAGGCAGTTGTGGCAGCTCGCTGTAATCTTGTAACCCTATACAAATAAATGCATTGTGGCATTTATGTCTTTCTTCATTTAGTTGGCCCAGCGATTGCTAGAGTTCTCTCGAGGTTCTCCTTCAGAGCAGACCTCACAACAATTTGCACTCCCCCCCCTTTCCCGCGGAGTCCGTTGATTCTCAACGGACTCCCTATTTTTTATCCACTCAGCAATTGTCCCCCCCGCTCGATCACTGCCGACCAATCCGCTACGATGCGGAACCGTCAGTGAATGAGAGGTATCGATCATGGATGCGGTACGACAATGGATCCATGCCGGCCTGGATGCCATCGAACGAGCCCGATCGGGCCTGCATTCTGCTGTCGATGATCTGGTAGAAGACGGCACGATTACCCGGGATCAGGCGCAAGCGGTCTTGAAGGCGTGGAAACGTTCCACGGCTGTAGAAGCGGGATCGGAGTCTGACCAGACGAGCGCTGACAGAAGCCTCTCCGATGAAATCCTGTACCGTCTGCAAAAGGTGACACCGGTCAGTCGTGAAGATTATGACCAGCTTGTTGCCCGCGTCGAGGAGCTGGAGAAGCGCTGTGGTTCCGGATAGGAGATCCCGGTGGTGAAACCTCTGCGCACCCTGAGGAATCTACCTCGCCTCAAGGACATCTCCCTGATCCTGGCACGTCACGGTCTTGGTGATCTCGCTTCTCGACTCGGTTCCGGTGTGCGAGTTCGTTTATTTGGAGGTAGAGCTCGGCCTGAAAGTTCATTTCCCAGGAGTCTTCGACTGGCCCTGCAAGACCTCGGTCCGCTCTACATCAAACTGGGACAGTTGATTGCAAGTCGTCCAGACATCTTTCCTCACCATCTGGTGAGAGAGATGGAACGCTTGCGTGATGACGTCGATCCGATTCCATTTGACCAGATCAAGGTGGTGCTGGAGGAGTCACTGGGAAGGAAAATTTCCGAGTGCTTCCGTCAGATCGATGAGCAACCGGTCGCCAGTGCTTCCATCGCCCAGGTGTATCGTGGAATGACCCTGGATGGTCATCGAGTGGCGATCAAGATCCGGAAGCCGGGTATTGAAAAATTGATCAGCCGCGATCTGGGTCTGCTCGATCAGTTTGCCGAGGCTCTGGCGAGGCAGCCCGAATCGGGCGGTTTTGATCCACACGGTGTAGTACGGGAGTTGCGCCATGCCCTCGACAACGAGATCAATTTCAATTTCGAGCGTAATTCCATCGACAGGATCCGTCTGGCCTTCTCCGGCGATGAGGAAATGCTGATCCCGAATACTTATGGATCCGTTTCCAGTCGTGAGGTTCTGGTCATGGACTGGATCGATGGGGTCCCTCTCGGGCGTGCAGAACTGAAGGAGGATCAAAGAAGAGAAGTGGTGCGATCTTGTGCTCGGTCTCTGTTCACCATGATTTTCAGGCACGGCCAGTTTCACGGTGATCCGCATCCTTCCAACATCATTTTGCAACCAGACGGTCGTTTATGCTGGATCGATTTCGGTCTCACCGGATTGCTGACCAAGGAGCTTCGCTGGCGTTTGTCGAAGATGCTGAAAGCTCTGGTGGAAAGGGATTACGAAGAACTTTCACAGCAGGTTCTTCACGTCGGGTACTGTCACGGCGATGCGGATTCTTTTGCACTGACACAGTCGATTGCCAATCGGTTGGATCCCTATGTGGGTTTGAAAATTTCCGATGTAGATCTGCCCGCACTTCTCAAGAGCATCATCGATATTGCGACGGAGCACAGAATAGAGATTGCTCCGGGGTTTGTCCGGATGACTCGTTCCCTGGTTCTTCTCGAGGGGTTGACCGAAAAATTGGATCCAGGGTTTGATACGGCCAGTGAACTGGAACCGCTACTGATTGAGTTGATGCGAGAGCAGGTCAGCGCCGAGAGCGTCATCCGCCGAGCTGCTGACCAGACAATAGATGGAATCGAGACCCTGGGTGAATTGCCCGACCTGGTCTCTGATGCTCTGCGCAAGGCGACTCGTGGAAGACTGCGAGTCGAATCGGAGATTGTCGGCCTGGACCGCCTCTCGAAGAGAATCGATCTCTCCAGTCGGCGCCTGGTGGAGGGGATTCTCACCTCAGCATTGCTGATCTGCTCGGTGATTTTATTCGTTTCCAGCATGCCCTGGTGGGCATTCCTGTGCGCCGCGATGGCCCTGTTTCTGCTGGCAAGGCTGCTACTTGGCTATTTCTCCCCCTGGCAGTCTCGATAGATCCTCACGGGTCGTGTTGACCCGCAAGTCAGCGGTTCCTACCATCCAGATCGGACATCTCCGGAGCGATCCGGTCAGGAGGAAACCTTGAAACCGACATATCCGATGAAGATAGAACCGATCGCTCCCGGGGTTCCCAAGGATCGAAAGGTTTACTTCGAGGTGTTTGGTTGCCAGATGAACAAGTTAGATGCCGAGCTGATGCTCGAAGGCTTGTTGCATAAGGGTTACCACCTGGTCCACGACCCTGACGAGGCGGGAGTGATTCTCTACAACACTTGCTCCGTTCGTGAGCGAGCAGAAGAGCGTGCTGTCATGAGGATGACAGGTTTCAAGAGAAGGAAAAAAGAGGAGCCGGATCTGATTCTCGGTTTGACCGGCTGTGTTGCTCAGCACAAGCAAGACGCGCTGACCGAGCGTGCGCCATGGATCGATCTCATCATCGGAACTCGAGATTTTGATCGGTTACCTGAGCTGATCGATGAGGCCAGGGGGTCGAAAGAAGTCTTGCTGGCAACCGAGATGGACTCGCCCCTTGAGTTTGTTCGTCAACGTAATCTCGGACCCAATCCGTGGCATGCTTATGTGTCAGTCATGCGTGGGTGTGACATGGTTTGTACCTACTGCATCGTTCCTACCACTCGGGGAAAAGAAGTTTCGAGAGCTCCAGAAGAGATCCTCGATGAAGTTCGTCGTCTCGCAGATACCGGGGTTCGCGAGATCACGTTTCTGGGGCAGACGGTCAACTCGTACGGCAAACGGCTTGGAGCAGGAGTCGGTCTCGACACACTTCTACGCGGTGTCGAGGAGATCGATGGAATCGAACGCTGCCACTTCATCACTTCTCACCCGAGATTCCTTCGACCCAAGTTGATCCAGGCGATGGCAGAGTGTTCAAAGGTCATGGACTACCTGCATCTTCCTGTTCAGTCCGGCTGCGATGAAGTTCTCGCTCGGATGAAACGGACCTATGACCGTTCATTTTACCTGCAGGTCATCGATAGACTGCGGCAGCAAATCCCCGATATCACCCTGGCGACAGATTTCATCGTCGGGTTTCCAGGGGAAACCGATGCTCAGTTCGAGGAGAGTCTGTCTCTGGTCGATGAGGTTGGCTTCGATCATGGATATGTTTTCCAGTATTCGCCTCGTCCGGGGACTGCCAGTGCCGGCCAGATGATCGATGACATCCCTCTCGAGGTGAAGAAGGAGCGCAATCATCAGTTGCTCGAGGCGTTGTCTAAGCAGGGCGAAGCTCGCAATCTGCGATTCGTGGGTCGGCAGGTGGAAGTGCTGGCGGAGGGACCCTCGAAGTCTGATTCCACGCGCTGGGCGGGACGAGCTCGCGATCATCGAACCGTCATCTGGGATGCCCAGAGTGATGAATCCGCCGGCTCTTTTGTGGTGGTGGAAGTGGATCGAGCTTCTTCGGCAACACTCTATGGAGCCAGGGTCGCAGGACCACAATCCAGTCCGATCCTGCCTTGCAGTCCCTGATGAATTCCAGCTTCCCTGATCCCCTGGCAATGGCTCGGGCTCTCGAGATCGCTCGCAAGGGTCTGGGGATGGTAGCTCCGAATCCACCGGTCGGCGCGGTGCTGGTGCCAAAGCAAGGAGATCAGCACTGGATCGAAGGATGGCATCAGAAACATGGCGGACCACATGCCGAGGTGAACTGCCTTGCTGCTGCCGAGGAAGCAGGAGTCGAGTGCAAGGGTGCTGATCTATACGTCACCCTCGAACCGTGTGGCCATCATGGCAAAACTCCTCCCTGTGCTGATTCGATCATCGAGGCTGAAATCGCCCGCGTCATCGTTTCTGCTGACGATCCCAATCCGGTGACATCGGGACAGGGTTACCAGCGACTGGAGAGCGCCGGGATCGAGGTGGTGAGAGGTGTTCTTGCACAACAGGGCAAGTGGTTGATTGCCCCGTATCTCTGTCACCTCCGGCACGGTCGTCCCCTGGTAACGGCAAAGTGGGCGATGACTGCGGATGGCAGGATCGCCTGCGCCGGTGGCGATTCGAAATGGATCACTTCAGAATCGACGCGAGTAGCCACCCGGGCCGCGCGAAGTGAAGTGGATGCGATCCTGGTTGGAATCGGAACGGTTCTGGCAGACGATCCGCGCCTGACGACCGGTACCGAACAAGAACCGGAACCGGTACGTGTCGTCATCGATCCTCGTTGCAGGACTCCCGTGGAGTCCCGGCTATTCAGTGAGCAGGGAACCGTATTGATCTATTGCGCCAGCGAATCGGCGGACACCGACCCGGCTCAGGAGTTGCGGCGGTGCGGTGCGGAAGTGGTGTCTGTTGCCGCATCGGAAGGTGTGATGTGGATCACCGAGATCCTGCAGGATCTGGGTCGCAGAGGGATTCAGAATTTGCTGGTTGAGGGCGGATCAGAGACTCATGGGCGGTTCCTCGATGCGGCTCTGGTGGATCGGGTTCAGATCCTGATTGCACCGAAGCTGGTGGGAGGCCGGTCAGCCCCGGGCCCGGTCGGCGGAGAAGGGATTTCTCGGATGGAACTGGCACAGGAGATCCGCTGCTTCCATCGGCGAGAAATGGGCCCTGACACGGTTCTGGAGGGGGCCATCTCGGCAGCAGGGGTCGGTGACGAGGCTCCTGCGTAGGACACCATCTGGGGCGGGATGATAGGCTTCTGGGGTCCGGTTCGTCCGGATTCCAGTTTGCCAGTCCTTGCTCCTCGCGCGATCCGGGGAGTCTGCCGATGGGGTCAATCAGTGCGCAACTGGATGTGTGTATTCTTCATTTTCGTCTTACTTCTGGGAAGCGGAATCTCTCCGTCCCGGATGACACCGGTGTATGCCCAGCAGCTAGCCGCCAGCGACCTCCCCATCGTCGACCAGGATGATCGCCAGCGGATCTCGATTATTCATCGTGCCTACCTCCAGTCTCGCTGGGAAGATGCGTTTCTTGAACTACTGCTGTTGACCGGTCCACAACGTGAGCTTGCCAGGCCCGAGCAACTGCTCGATTCTTCCCAGTCATTCAGTCACCATCTTCGTGATCGATGCTGGCGCCATTTACGAGATCGATTGGCAGTCCTTGACCGTTACGGCGGCTCCGTTGCGATGGAAGTAATCTATTCTCGTTTGCAGCGGATTCCGGTCGTATGTATCGCTGCAGGAATCGAGCCTCCTGGAAAGGTCAGGCAGGTTCTTGATCGCTGGCGCCGAAAGATCGATCGCCGGACCGATTGCGACGCGGTTTTTCAGGAAGCAGAACAGCTGTTGATGGCTGGCGATGAAGTGGCCGCCCTGAGCATGCTGGAGCCATTGACTAGGCGATACCCTGGTGATCGTGTCCTGGCTCAGGACGTGTCTTCCCTCAAGAAACGAATTGTTGCGAGGATCCGTTCTGAACTGAGAGGAGCCCGAGATCGCGACGAGCCCTCGTCAGTCCTGCAACTGTTGCAACAGCTGAGAGAGATCTGTCCCGATGATTTGCTGGCGATGGAAATGGGCCAGTGGGCTCGAGATTGTCTCGCGCACAACGCTGCCGAGTTACTCGATGCACGGCAATCCAGTACCGCCTTGTTACAGCTGGCTCGACTCCTCGAGGAAGGGGAGCCGGTGGCAGAGAAGCTGGGGAAACTGCGCGAACAAATCACTCGACCCCTTCGCCCGCTGATCATTCGAGGGAATCTACCGATTCCATCTCCAGGCAACGATGTCACCCTGTTGATCGCAGGGAATCCGACCCTGTCGATCTCGAGGGAAGAGGAGTTCCGGTTTCCTTCCGTCCACTTCGGTGAGGTCGGGAGACGCTGGACCCGATCACCCGCGCATATCGCGGATGTGAAGCGCTGGGAGTTGCTGATCGATGACATCCAGCGACTGGCTGCCCTGTGGCTTCAAGCACCGCCTCAGAAAGCGATATTGATATCTGCGCGACTTTCGTTCCACGGCTCGGAAGCGTGGCGGATCTCTCGACGTCTCTCCGAGAGTGCCGGCCAACGCTCACGGGGAGTCTGGCAAGAGTGGGTACCGGGCTATTCCGGTGAGCGCTGTCGCGTCAGTGGCACCCTTCCGGTATGGCTGATCGACGACAGAGGCCGTGAGATCGGCCAGTCGATCGAGCTCTCCCTCGAGCTCAGCCCGTCCGATCCTGGACGCGGTGGTCTCCCCATCACCCAGGCCGAGATCGACCAGGCCCGGCATCGAATTCTCGGTTCCTTCGACCGTGAACTGGAACAACTGGCGAGCCACATCGCCCGCGCAAGATTCGATGCCACCCTGCAGGAAGCCCGTGAGCTGGCCCACAGCGGCGATCTGATCGCAGCCCAGGAAGTGCTGGTGCCGGCCCTGCTCGGATCCCTGGAGCACGACCAGGATCTTCAGCGGCAGGCTACCGTTGAACTGGCTCGATGGAGTCAACTGGGAGTCGAGGCGGTCAAGGTCGCCATCGGAACTTCTCGATCTCCCTGAGCTGGCTCGATTGAAGAGATGCGGTCGGGGGTCTATCCTCGCTCGGCGGGAACCTTGCTCCAGAGGTCAGGGTGCAAGGATGCTTCCCCTAGGAGTTCCAATGCTCGACTTCAAGTTTATCCGGGCTGAACTGGATCGAGTTCGCCAAGGTGCCTCCGACAAGAGAGTGGAGGTAGATCTTGATCGCTTGATCGAGCTCGATGACCAACGCAAGGGTCTGCTGACCGAGCAGGAACAACTGAGGCATGAACAGAAGAATGCCGGAAAAGAGATCGCAACTCTCGAAGGGGATGCCAAGCAACAGGCGATCGCCCGGATGGGAGAGGTAGCAGAACGAATCAAATCACTCGGAGACGAGTTGAAGACTGTCGTGAAAGAGCTGGATGCCATCCACGCCTGCGTTCCGATGCCGGCGGCAGCCGATGTCCCGGTCGGAACCGATGACAGTGACAATGTCGAGTTGAGAGTGGTGGGAACGATCCCCGAGTTTGATTTTGAGCCGAAGGACCATGTCGAGCTGGGACAAGATCTCGACATCGTTGATTTCCCGCGCGCTTCAAAACTTGCCGGCTCCCAGACCTACATCTTGAAGGGCGCTGGAGCGGTACTTGAGCTGGCGGTGTTACGATTCGCACTGGATCATGTCATCCAGCGCGGGTTCACCCCGATGATCGTCCCGACGATGGTGAAGTACGAACCTCTGTTCGGAACGGCATACTTCCCTGGCGGTGAAGAGCAAACCTATGAAATTCCGCGCGATGATCTGTACCTGACAGGAACCAGCGAGGTGCCGGTTACAGCCTTTCACTCGGGAGAGATCCTCGAGGAAGATCAGTTGCCGTTACGCTACTGTGGCTGGTCCACATGTTACAGACGAGAAGCAGGTGCTGCCGGTAGAGATACCCGTGGGCTCTACAGAATCCATCAGTTCAACAAGGTAGAGCAGGTCATCATCGGCAAATCTGACGAGGAAGAATCGATCCAGCATCACGAGTTCATTCGGGATAATGCCGAGGAGATCTTGCAGGCGATGGAGATCCCGTACCGGGTGGTTGACGTCTGTACCGGCGACCTGGGAATGGGGCAGGTCCGTAAGTTCGATATTGAAGCGTGGATGCCTTCGCGAGGCTGGGGAGAGACCCACAGCGCTTCGAGATTTTATGATTACCAGTCTCGTCGGATGGACCTGAGATATCGCGGAAACGATGGTAAGGTGTATTTCTGTCATACGCTCAACAATACGGCGATTGCGACTCCCAGGGTGCTGATTGCGATACTTGAGAATAACCAGAGAGCGGATGGTACGATTCGAATTCCCGAGGTGTTAGTGCCGTACATGGGTGGATTAACTGAAATCACACCGGCCGATGTGGCTGGTGCTCGTTAAGACGGGAGAGTCTGGATGCAGCACCTCTGTGTTGTCGGCCTGAACTGGGGCGATGAAGGCAAAGGCAAGATCGTTGACGTACTGGCGCGGGATGCCGATGCCGTGGTCCGTTACCAGGGCGGCGCCAACGCGGGACACACGGTCTATATCGAAGATGTTCGTCACGTGCTGCACCACATCCCTACCGGCATCTTGCATGGTGGTATCCAGGCGATACTCGGAAATGGCATGGTGATCGAGCCGATCAAGCTGCTCGATGAAGTGGAAGAACTGCCAGCAGACGCGATTTCACGCATCTGGATCTCTGATCGCGCACACATCGTCTTGCCTCACCATGGTGCGGTGGAGCGGATCAACGAGCAGCAGGCGAGCAACCCGATTGGGACGACCCTGCGTGGCATCGGTCCTACCTACCAGGACAAGTTCGGTCGTCACGGGATTCGGATGGGCGATATCGTTCAACCCGGTTTTGTCGAGGGTGAACTGGTAGAGCGTCTCACCGAACGCGCCGTTGCACTGGGGGTACCCGAGCAGGTAGCTGCCGAGGGTGTGGAAATCTGCCGTGTCTTGCGCGACCGCCTCGGCAGTCAGGTTACCGATACTGGACGATTGTTGCTCGAGATGCATGCCGCTGGTCAAAAGTTGCTTTTTGAAGGTGCCCAGGGGTGTCTGCTCGATATCGATTTTGGTACCTACCCATTCGTCACATCCTCCAGTCCTTCCTTCCTTGGCGTTGGTCCTGGCAGTGGTTTCTCACCGCGCAAGATCGATCATGTGATCGGAGTGACCAAGGCGTATTGCACACGGGTCGGTGAAGGACCATTCCCTTCCGAAATCGAGGGAGAGGATGCCGATTGGCTACGGGAGGCCGGCGGTGAGTTTGGAACCACAACAGGTCGTCCCCGTCGAGTGGGCTGGCTCGACATTCCGGCGTTGCGTTTTGCAGTCGATGTGAACGATCTCGATTCCTATGCCCTGACCAAAGCCGATGTCCTCAGTGGCAGGGATACGATTCCAGTGGTTACCGGCTACCGTCTGAACGGCGAGTTGCTGGAGTCGCTTCCCTTCAGCATCGCCGAGCTGGAGGCTCTCGAGCCAGTGATCGAGCAGTGGCCTGGCTGGCAGGTCTGCGATGAACAGTCGATGCGTCCCTTCATGGAGCGTCTGGAGTCGGCGACTGGAATTCCCGTATCGATCCTGTCGACCGGCAAGCGCCGCGACGAGGTCTGCCTCTTTTCGCCTTTCCAGATGGAGGGGGAGCTCGCGTGAGTTCGATCGAGGATTCCCGCTCCAGGAATTCCTCGGTGGGCGATGAATCGGAAGTTCGGTCGGCTCAACACCGCGATCTCGTCCCGCATCACGTCGGATTCATCATGGACGGCAATGGGCGGTGGGCCGAGGACCGCAATCTACCTCGAACCGAAGGTCACTCCCAGGGAGCCAATGCCCTCCGTCAGATCATCCGTACTGCCGATGAACGAGGGATTTCGGAGTTAACCTGTTACGCACTTTCGACAGAGAATTATATTCACCGTTCGAGCGAAGAAATCGCCTTCTTGATGGAACTTCTGGTCCAGCATCTACGTCAAGAGCGCGAAGAACTGCAACGGATGCAAGTGCAGTTCAGGGCGATTGGCAGGCTCCACTCTTTACCTCAAGAGACACAGGACACGATATCTCAGGTGGTCACAGAGACCGCTGGCAATCGGGGAATGGTGTTACGTTTGGCCATCAATTATGGTGGACGAGCAGAGATCGCCGATGCACTTGATTCGATTTGTCATGCAGAAGTAGATGTGCGCGAGCAAACCGGAACAGATCGAGAGAGTTTGGTGAGCCAGCATCTTTACGAGTCCGAGATGTCTGATCTGGATTTGCTCATCCGGACTGGTGGGGAGATTCGAATTTCTAACTTCCTGCTGTGGCAAAGTTCATACGCTGAGCTCTATTTCACACCGGTGCTCTGGCCAGACTTTTCAGAGGAACAACTGGATTCTGCTCTTGCCGAGTATGCTCGCCGGATTCGCCGCTTCGGTTCGATACCATCTGGTTCTCCGAAAGGTGATGCATGAAGGGTCTTGGAGATCGAATCCGGTGGGGTGGACCGATCTTCCTGGTTTCCATCGCGTTACTGGTGTCTGACCAGCAGAACTGGACCGGTGGCTACGGTCTCGTGGCACTTTCTTTACTGTTTGGTCTGGCGGCATGCATCGAGGCGCTTTCGTTTCGTGAGGGTGGGGCCTGGCGCAAGTGGGTCGGTGTCAGTGTCTATCTGCTAGTTTACCTGGGGGGCTGGTCGTACCTGTCGAAATGCGATGATCCGCTTCTACGGGCTGTGATCTTGCTGGGAATCCCGCTGTTTCTCGGATCGATGCTGATCACCGGCATGAAAGTGGAGCATCGATCTCCCTGGCTGGGATCGATCACCGCCATCCTGACGGCGATCTGGTTGGCGATCCCCACCATGACGGTATTGATTCTGGCCGAGACCGATCCTCTGGGGATCCATGCGGTCCTCCTTGGGCTTCTGATGGTCAAGGGTTCCGATACGGGAGCCTATTTCACGGGGAGGGCGCTGGGGCGAACACCGCTGCATCCAGTGAGCCCCAAGAAAACCTGGGAGGGTCTGATCGGTGGAGCCCTGTCTGCTGCAGCGATTGGATTCGTTTATGCGCTTTGGCTGGGTAGTGAGACACTGTCAGGTGGCCAGGGGATTTTCCTGGGCGTCCTGATGGCGCTGGTCGGTCAGTTTGCTGATCTTCAGGAATCGGCGATGAAACGAGCTGCCGGTCGCAAGGATTCGGGGAATCTCATCCCTGGTCTTGGAGGTGCGCTGGACATGGTCGATAGCATGCTACTGGCAGTGCCTACCTTGTTACTGGTTCGAACCGTCTTGAACGGATGAGCGGAGCAAAATAGTTGCAAATTTCGATTCAATTTCATGACGACGAAGAAGCTCAGGAGATTCTCGGAGTTCGTGACATTCATCTACGGAAGATCCGAGATGGATTTACCATCGATGCTTCGGCGAGGGGTCGAATCCTCCATCTGAATGGTTCTGAACAAGGAGTAAGTGCCGCCCAGAAAGCAGTAGAGCGGATGCTGACGGCTCATCGAATGAACGGTTCCTCATCACCTGAGGAAGAACTCGATGATGCTCTGGTCCATTACCAGGACGTTGCGGAGAGCGCAACGGTGGTTTCCGAAAAGGGATCGAGACGCGATTCCTCGACGAGCGATCAGGGGAGTGATCCCGTCGATCTCAGAAAAATCGCCAAATCGGAGGGGCAAGCACAATACCTCAAGGCGATGGCGGAAAATGACATCGTGATGGCACTGGGACCGGCAGGTACGGGTAAGACTTACCTGGCGGTGAGGACCGCGGTGCAAGCTCTCAAGGCGGGCCTCGTCCGTAAGCTCATCCTGAGCCGACCGGCAGTCGAGGCGGGTGAGAAACTGGGATTTCTACCGGGAGATTTTCAGCAGAAGGTGAATCCCTATCTGCGACCGCTGTATGACGCTCTTCATGAGATGCTGGATTACGATCAGGTTCGTCGATACAGCGATCGAGAGATCATCGAGATTGTGCCGCTGGCCTACATGAGGGGCCGAACTCTCAATCAGGCATTCATCATCCTCGATGAAGCCCAGAACACCACGCCAGCGCAGATGAAGATGTTTCTGACGCGGATGGGCGCTCGATCGAAGATTGTGGTGACCGGCGATCCGACCCAGCTCGACCTTCCCAAGGGGCAGCCGTCTGGTTTGCTTCACGCCCGCCGGGTGCTCGGTTCGGTGGAGGGGCTGGCCTGGGTCGAGCTCGGAACTTCCGATATTGTCAGAAACCGCCTGGTGACCGGTATTGTGAATGCTTATGAACGTCATGAAGGAAGTTCTAGTTAAATTCTATAACGGTCTTCTGTGTATGGAGTTACGGACTAATTCCCCGATATTTCTCGAAACTCTTTGGCCAGATGATCCGTCTTCCCTTGGACAGATCGATGGTTTCCTCCGAAAATGGCTCCTTGCTGCGATCCGATTCGATCGCAGAGTGCCCGGAGTGATCCGGGTGAAAGGGGTACCATGGCGAAGGCGCGAGCGCGCTCAGGTGGCAAGACCTGGCAGCGGCTCTCTTTCGGCAGACGACAGACTCGGTCGAGCCAGATCGCCAGTGACGAGGCATCGTCGCGGCGACTTGGCCATTATCTGATTCTGTTGATCCAGGTACTGGCCGCCACCTTCCTGGTTGGCTGGAAGAGTTACGAGACTTCCCTGCTGACGGGCATTTCGCTCTGGGAGTGGGGCGAACTTCTGGCCTACGTGGTCCTGATTTTTGCCGGAGCGCTGCTGCTGGCTCGAGCTCAGCGGCATGATCGGGAACGGCGAGATCTTCAGATAGGTCGCACCTTCTTGCTCCTCAACGGTTTCCTGGTGGCTAACTGGGTAATCCTTCAGCGGCCCGATGTTTCCGTGATGTTGCTGCCGGTTCCGTTACTGGGGATGGTTCTCGGGTTCTTGTTGAGGATCAACCGAGCCGTGCTGGTGTCACTGGTAGCGATCGCCATCACTGCGCTGATGGTTCAAATCCGACTTCCTGAGATCAATCAGGTAGCGATGGCCGTGGCGCAATTTCTTGGAATCCTTGTGGCGATCCAGGGAGTTCAGCGAGTTCGGTCTCGTACTCGAATCTTGACCGTCGGTTTTCTTGCTGGTCTTACCCAGGCAGTTTCGACTCTGCTTCTGAACCCCATCGCTTTCAGAGGTCTCACCCTGAATAGCTTGCTGACTTCAGCTCCATTACAAGATGCGTTGTGGAGTCTGGTGGGAGGCGTTGCTGCAGGAGTGTTGATCACCAGCGCGCTGCCATTCCTCGAGAAGTGGTTTGACGTACTCACTGAAATCAGATTGATGGAACTGGCGGACACTCATCGGCCACTTCTCAATGAGTTTTCATTGCTGGCACCGGGATCTTTCCAGCATTCACTGATGGTCGGGCAACTGGCAGAGGAAGCCGCCGACAGCATCGGTGCTAACGGGTTACTGTGTCGCGTAGGTGCTCTCTACCACGATATCGGCAAGATGATGAAGCCTGGTTACTTTGTCGAGAACATGCAGGGCGGCGAAAATGTTCATGATCGTCTCTCTCCGGAGATGTCACGACTGGTTGTCATCGCCCACGTGAAGGACGGGATGAGGATCGCTGAGGAAGAGCACCTTCCGACCCCGATCGTCGACATGATTCCGATGCACCATGGAACCTCCGTGGTTGAGTTCTTCTTCAACAAGAAGGCGCAGCAAGTCGATGAAGAGGAAGCGGATCGTACTCGAGAAGCATTTCGTTATCCTGGACCACGCCCGACATTCAGTGAGGCAGGCATATTGATGCTCGCTGATGGCGTGGAGGCTTCTTCCCGAACCCTTTCTGATCCGACTCCAGCGCGAGTGCGCCAGCATGTCCGAAACATCGTTCAAGCCCGCTCTCAGGAGGGGCAGCTAGACGAGTGTGAACTGACGATGAGTGATCTGCACCGAATTGAAGATGCATTTGTTCGTGTTCTCACTGCGATTCATCATGGACGAGTCAAGTACCCCACGGAAGTGGGGAATAACTCGAACAACGAGGCTGTCGATTCTGACGGTACGAAATCCTCATCGAGCGAATCTCCGTCCGATTCGGCGCCCGATTCTACCGTGACGACTCGTCGCTCATGACCGACGATCCTGGTTTCTCGGTGGAGGTTGAGATTCAGGATCTCCAGGAGGCGATCTCCATCGATCATCAGCAGGTCGAAGACCTGGTCCGCTTCGTGCTGAGGCGCGAGAACCATGGTGGCCGTGTCGGAATCTGCTTCGTCGATGACGAACGCATCGCTCAACTCCATGGTGAGTTCATGGACGATCCAACGGCAACCGATGTGATCACATTTCCACTGGAGGAAACGATCGCTGAACTGGTCGACGGCGAAATTGTGATCTCGACCGATACCGCCCTGAAGCAGGCCTCTGAACACAATTTCGGCCCCTTACGGGAAGTTCACCTGTACGTGGTGCATGGTCTCCTGCATCTGCTGGGCCATGACGATCTGGATCCGCAGGAGGCGGAGCAGATGCGCCGCCTTCAGGAAGCCCATCTGGGCTCCTGGAACCGGTTTCGGGGGGTGACCGATGATTGACATTTGTACGGGGGTCTCGTAGACCATCTGGGGCGTCCCTGTGGTAGGCTGCACCGCTGGAGCAACTCCTTGAGGGTGACTGATTTGGGGTGTTTTTGATCGGTCTTACCGGGGGTGGTTCCACAGGGGTCCAGTTCAGAAAATTAGCGTGTAAGTAAACATCCACGGGAGGATATACATGAGTCGAATTTTGCTCATGATCTGCGTCTCGATCACCATCGGGATCTCGGGTTGCAACAACAAAAAGTTCACACTAACTCCTCCGCCGACAGAGGCGGAGTTCTCGACCGGAGCCTTCTCGGTTCCCTATCCTTCGGATCTATTCATCACCTACGCAGCTCTCAATGAGATGGCACTTGAGGTGGCCGGTGCTCCTGGAGCCACAGTCACCAATACTCCGATCATTCCTTCGGCTCCCGATGTTACCGATACCGGTGACGTGCTGGTCGCTCAGGGATTCCTCGATGGTTTCTCGACCACGATGCCGATGCAGGTCGACTTCACCCATAATCTCAATGCCGCCAGTGTTCTCGGGGGGCGAACGGTACGGGTGTTTGAAGTGGCGATCAGTCCACCCTCTGATTCATTCAATTCGGTTGGTGCCCCGGTCGCTCTACCGGTCAGCATCATTCGAGAGTTCCAGGCAGATTCTGATTATGCGGTCAGTCTGACCAAAAGCGTTGGATTTCAGATCATGGTCAAACCAAAGAGACCTTGGCCTGCTTCCGACAATGTCTCGCTCGGAGGCCTGTCACGAGGTGTGATGGTCGCCGTGACCAACGGAGTCGAGGATTTCCGCGGTAATGCGGTGATCCGTTCCGATCAATTTGAACGGATGGCCAGTGGCATTCCGGAGAATACCGGAAACGCCTCTACCGATGGATTTGCCAACGCCATGGGAGCCGTTGTCGGACAGAGCCTGTCGCTGCTAGCAGGGGCCGGGATCGATCCCGATTCGGTGGTTGTGGTCAATTCCTTCACCTGTCAGAGCGTCACCGACGTCCTGGATGGAGCAGTGGCTGCTACCCTGGCGCAAGCGCCTGCTACCACGACCCCGGGCGTTTCGGTTCCGGGTCTCGGTACGGTGGGAGATTACCTGGTGGCGGTCGGTGTCATCTCCAGTGTCGACTCCCTTCCCTACAATGCCCTGATGACCCAGGCGACCATCACCTTGCCGACTTACTTTCCGGGAGATGGTTCAGGGCCCGAGGGGTGGACCGATGCGGTGACCGGCTACTGGAAAAACGGTGGCGTGGTCTACCAGAGCTCCAGTCCGCCAGCGGCCAATGCAGCTCATACCACCCGATACAATCCGGTACCTCTGGCCCAGGGAGAGCATGAGGTCCCGGTATTGATATCAACTCCTGACCCTTCGGTGCTGGCATCTCCTCCGCCACCCTGGCCGGTAGTCATTTTCCAGCACGGAATTACGCGTAGTCGTTTCGATGCAGCAGCCTTTACCTCTCTGTTATGTGGACTCGGTTATGCGGTTGTGTCGATGGACGCACCGTTGCATGGCACGGTCACCGCGAATCCGCTTTTTGCAGGGCCGGAAGGCATTTTTGCTTTAGCCGGTGAAGAAAGAACTTTCGGCATCGATCTGCTCGATAACGATACCGGTGAACCGACAGGTATTGATGAAGATGGATATGCCATCGGCGACGGAATCCCCGAGCCCAGCGGTGAATACTTCCTCAATTTCCCGAGTCTCATCAGTTCCAGATCGGTCTGGATGCAGGCGGTTTGTGATCTTGCGTTGCTGACAGCAACGATTCCCGACTGGGATCTCGACGGAGATGGGCTTGCCAACGATTTCACCGATGAAATCCACTATGTCGGACAGTCTCTGGGCGGTTTGATCGGGACCACCTTCCTCAGCGCGATGCCGGAGGGCTACATCTCCAGTGCTGAGTTGAATGTTACCGGCGGTGGTCTGCCAAAGATGCTAGAGAACTCGCCGATCTATAACCCGAGATTGCTCAACTTCTTTGCCGGAGAGGGCCTGGTGCAGGGCAGTACCAGAGCTGAACAGGCTCTGAATGTCATCTCCTCGGTGGCAGATGCCATCGATCCGATCAATCACATCCGTCGTGCCGCAGAACGGGTACCGATTCACATGGGAGTGGTGGTGGGCGGGAAGCCGACCGCTGACAACAGCTTTGGTGTCTGGCTCCCTGACACCGTGGTACCCATCGATAGCCTCGGAACAGGACTTTACGCCACCATGGTCGGTACGCCTGTTACCGATCTACCCAACGGCGCCGGGGATCCAGGGACCTATGTTGGCATCGTGGAACCGTCCTATCTGGGCGGTACCATACCGATGGAACGGATCGGATCGCTGGGTCGACCGGAGTTGTCGGGGAATCCTCTCGGCGGCGGTATCCAGAAGGTGTATCCACTCGGTCTGCATGCCGGAGGGGCCACGCACTACATCGCGGGTGATCACGGCGCCTTTGCCGATCCTCTCGGCGACGTCGGAGCCAGCATGCAGTTTGGCGAGCGGTTCTGGGTGCAGAATGCTGGCAAATCGATCTTGATTCTCAATGGAGGAACGGTCGCTGGCGGGCTCGATCCCCCGATTCTCGATCTTGCCGAAAAACAGATCTCCATCTCATCGGGCGAAACACTGATGGGCACCATCACGATCTCAGAAACCGGCGATGCGAACTCGCCGGTGGAAGCGGTGTTCGAGACCTTTGGAATGGGTGGAGACCTGGGTGCTGCCGCGGCAGCCTTCGGAGGACATCACTTCAACTGGTATCAGGTGGTGACCGTTGATGATCAGCCTGCATTGAGTCCCAGCAATGACGCCAGTTTGCCGGGCGATCCGCTGGCGGCTCCTCGCATCGATCCTCCGTCCGGCGGCACCGGGCAGACCGCCAACAGTGCTCTGGATGGAATCTATGCCGACGCCAAGCCGTGGTTGTGGAATGAGATCCAGGCACCTCCCTCGGAGTTTGCTGCCGACCAGACCACGACCGGAGTGTTCCACTGTGTTCGCGAGTACACCAACAATTCCGGGTCACCATCTCCGGAGGGGATCGACCCCTGTGTCGGCGATCCTTCGGCTCAAACGCACCTGCGCTACGAAGTGGGTCCCTGGATGCAAGGGCTGGCAGACGATGGACTCAATGGAGACGGTGAGCGTTTCCAGGTTCGTGTCTGGTTGGTCTGTGTCGACGAAAATGGCGATGCGGTGCGCCTGCTGAACGGCTTCACCTACGGCCAGCAGGTGACGGGAACTGGAGCGACCAGTACTCGGACCACTGGTACTGCCGAAATGCCAGGATCGCCCGGCGCCACCGATGACGATCTGCTCTTGCCTGGATTCTAGTTCGTCGTGAGGTTTTTCGCGGGAGCGGTCGGATCGCAGCAGATCCGGCCGCTCCCGTTTTTTTCAGGAGGTTTGTTGAATCCTCGTGCCGTTGGAATCGAGCCCGATGATCTTGAGAAGTTCCTGTCCCTCATCGAATCACTGGAACGGTGGACCTGCAGCCAGGAATGTCTGAATCAGCGACAGGAGAAGATTTCTGCCTGGTCAGTGGGACAGCAACTGGACCATCTATTGCTGGCCGATCAGCTGAATCTGAAGGCGGTCCGGATGCTGGGAATTGGACGTGGCCAGGAAAGCACCGATGGGCTCAATGATGCGGGTTTGATGGTGTTATCGAGCGGAAAAATCCCACTGGGGAAGGCGACCGCACCTGATTTCGTGATCCCCCGAGAGGATCCCGGCGCAGATGCACTTGAACAGCTACGACAAGATGTACTTGGCGGGTGGCAGGAGGTTGCCCCTCGCCTCGACGAGATTGATTCGAGAGGACTGGTTCTCACCCATCATGCGGTAGGGGAACTGGGTGCCTGGCAATGGCTACGGTTTGCGCGGATTCATACCCAGCATCATCGGAATATCGCGGAACGAATCCTCGAACAGGAGAGTGGCGTTTCTTGAAGACCTGGCCTGGCTCTCGTCAGGTTTGTTTGAAAGGTTCAGAGCTTTGTTTCTGCATCTATTGATTCTGATTCCTCTGTCGGGCTCCTCACTCCAGGATCAGGATCCCGCGCCATCCGATGTGCTGGAGGAGGTGATCATCACCGCCAGCCGTCTCGATGTGGAGGAGTCGTCCCGGTTCCGGATCGGTTTGATCGATAGCGATAAACGATCGCCACTGGAGGCTCGTACCATCGGTGATCATATGGACCACGAACCGGCGATCCATCTCCAGCGAACCTCCTATGGACAGATGTCACCGTATCTACGCGGCCAAACAGGATTCCGGACCCTGATCCTGATCGACGGGATACGACTCAACAATTCAACCTTCCGATCAGGGCCGAACCAGTACCTTTCCCTGATTGATCCTCTTTCGCTTGGCGCTGCCGAGGTGATCTTCGGTCCAGGTTCCGTGCTTCACGGCAGCGATGCGGCGGGGGGTACGATAGCACTGACGAGCCGCAGCGTTGAGCCAGGTCCTGTACCGATGGATGAGACGCGTTTCATGCAACGTTATGCATCGGCAGAAAGGTCCTCGGTCAGTCGCATCGAGCAGATTCAGATTCGAGAAGATTACGCGATTCGTTTTGGCGCAAGTTATCGCGACTATGATGATTTCGTGGCGGGGAGAAGTGAAGGTCTGCAGGAGAATAGCGGATACCGGGAGTGGAGTGGCGATTTGTCGCTGGTTTCCCATCTGGGTCCTGAGCTCGATCTGATGGTAGGCATCCAGCACCATCGTCAAGAGGATGTTCCGCGTACTCACTCGACCATCTTCGGTAGCAATTGGCATGGCCTCCAGTCCGGTACCGATCTGCAGCGTGATATCGATGGGGGACGGGATCTGATCTACTTCCGACTACGTCAGTACCATGATGGAGATTCTCAATCCGAATGGACCATCTCCCGGCAACAGATTACCGACGAAGAGGACCGCATTCGCAGTAATGGTCGTCAACGAGTTCAGGGATTTGAAGACGAGGCGCTGGGTCTGTCCTACACCTGGGATGGGATCACCCGCTGGGGCGAGATTTCGACGGGATTCGACTTCACCCACGAATCGGTCGATTCGCACTACACTGAATTTGATCAGGACGGGACGGTGCTGGAGGTACGACCACGAGGGCCCGTCGCTGATGATTCGACCTACCAGCTATTTGGTGCCTATCTACAGGACACCATCTCCATCGATGACCGAACATCAGTGGTGCTGGGCGGTCGCTGGACTCGAGCCAGGGTGGATGCCCGTCAGGTCGATCCCGATCCATCCGATGCCGACGTGATCGGTCCCATCGAGGACCAGTGGTCTGATTTCATCGGCAGTGTCCGCGGCATCTATCACAAGGAGGAGGATCTGCGCTTCTTTGGTGGATTGTCACAGGCATTTCGTGCTCCGAATCTGTCGGATCTGACTCGCTTCGATGTGGGCCTCAGTGGTGAGGCAGAGATTCCTGCTCCCGGCCTCGATCCAGAGCACTTTTTGACCGCCGAGGTGGGAGTCGATTTCATTTTCGATCAATGGAGAGGTGAGGCGGTTCTCTGGCATTCGTTGCTGGATGATCTGGTGACCCGTTTTCCCACCGGAGAGGTCAACGCCGATGGGGATCCGATTGTCACCAAGGAAAACTCTGGAGCCGGTCAGGCCAGTGGCTTTGATTTGCGGATGGTACGCCAGTGGGATGAGCGCTGGAGCAGCAGTTTCTCTCTGTCGTGGATCACGGGAGAGGTGGAAGCGCCGGTCGCCCCCGGGGTCGTGGAGGAACAGCCGCTGTCGCGTCTGGCTCCGGCGATGGCAAGGGGGACTCTCCGTTACCAGCCGGTGCAGAATTTCTCGCTGGAGGCATCGCTTACCGTGGCGGGAAACCAGGACAAACTCTCTTCCAGGGATCTGGCCGATATCCAGCGAATCCCACCAGGAGGGACTCCCGGCTATGCTGTGATCGATTTACACGGTCGCTGGCAGGCAAGTGAACGATGGCACTGGTATGCTGGAGCGACCAATATTGGAGATGTCGATTATCGTCTGCATGGTTCCGGCAGTAACGAGCCAGGCGCTAGTATCGTGACCGGAGTGGAGGCCCGATTCTAAAAGGACCGGCAACACGAGTCTTACCCCTGTTCTGTTCCGTCCTTCTTCACGCGATGGTGGCGATGGGGTTGTCCGTGATTCTACTCGACTCTCCACGGCAGGACTCTCCTGATCCGGTGGCGGTGGTCCCCTCTTTCGAGATCCGCTGGGAACCGCGCATTCCTGCCGTCGCCGAGAAGCCGACCCCGAAACCAGTACCGCCTCCAGAGGCGACACCGCAGCCGCAGCCAGAACCAGAGCCGCAGCCAGAACCGCAGCCAGAACCAGAACCGCAGCCAGAACCAGAGCCACAGCCAGAACCAGAACCACAGCCAGAACCAGAACCGCAGCCAGAACCAGAACCGCAGCCGGAGGTGATCGTCGAGACATCCCAGGTGGCGAAACTGGCCGTCGAGTGGAAGCCGATTTACCCTCGTGAAAGTCGTCGGCGGGGTCAGGAGGGAGAGGTGCTGTTACGGCTACAGATCTCCAGCACTGGACAGGTGGAATCGGTGCAGGTGATCCGTAGTAGCGGTTACCGACTGCTCGATCGGGCGGCTCTCCGAAGCGCTGAATCTCTTCTCTTCATTCCCGCCACTAGGAATGGCCAGGCGATTCCATCGACTCTGGATCTGCCGCTGGTTTATCAGTTGAGGTCCTGACCTCTATCGATTTGATCCCGGGAATCGAGGTGCGCCGCCGAGGTAGGGGAACTGGTCAAAGTCAGGCCCCTCTCCGGTAACTCGTGGATCGCCAGTTTTTTTCAACTCGGCAAACAGGCGATTCTTTAACCGTTCGAGAGTTTCCTGGTATTGCGAATCCTCGGCGACATTGACCAGTTGATCCGGATCCTTTTTCAGGTCGTAAAGTTCATCGGCGGGACGCTTGCCAAAGGACAGCTGGTAGAAGAGACGATGAGCCGCATCCTTGTCCCGGTTCTGAACGATGTAACTCTTGGTGGGGCCATTATCACAGTCTGCCAGCCAGGCGTTGCGTAAGGCAGCCTTCTCATGGTCGGGAGTTCCCGCAGGCCAGCGATCAGGGTAGAAATTATGAAGGTACAGAAAGTCGTGGGTGCGTATCGCGCGAGTCGGGTAGCCACCCATATTCGGAGTTTCCTGCGCCGGAACGTGACGTTCCTTCCCATGAATGACGTAACTTCGGTCGGTGGTATTTTTGTCACCAAGCAGTGGCAGCAGACTGGTTCCGGAGAAATCTTCCAGCAGAGCCACGTCACCTGCCTGGCAGAAGGTAGGGGCCAGGTCGACGAGGCTGACGAAATCGTTCACCACGGTTCCAGCCTTCACTCCTCCAGGCCAACGAATCGCCAGAGGAACACGAGCACCACTGTCGTAGTTATTGCTTTTACAGCGCGGAAACGGCATGCCGTGATCACCCGTCATGACGATGAGTGTGTTGTCGAGCTGGCCGATGGCTTCGAGGTCGGCGATGGCTTGCCCGACGACACGATCAAAGCGTTGCACTTCCAGGTAATAGTCAGCGACATCACCACGAATCTCGGCACAATCTGGAAAGTGTCCAAACAATTTGATCTTCGACAGATCGATGCCGCTCTTTGCGCCCGAGTCCTTGATAAAGCCTCGATGGGGATCATGACTTCCAAGCCAGAAACACCAGGGTTGTCCGTCGGGAACGGTTTCTATGAAGTCACGTAATGCCTGAGGATCGGGAGATTTGCTCGACGGGCCTGCCGGTTGACGAGAAGCTGTTTCGGTTCGCCCAGGACCCCAGGCCTTACTCTTCGAACCAATCACGTAACCAGCACGGGCGAGGAGTTCCGGATAGGTTTCGAACTTGTCGGGGAAAACGCTCCATAGATTCCCTGCTCCCTCCAGTCTCCAGTGCCACTGTCCGGTCAGGATGGCTCCGCGAGACGGTGTGCAGGAGGGTGAGGAGACATAGGCGTGGTGAAATACAGCTCCTTCTGCAGCGAGTCGGTCAAAGGTGGGAGTTTTTACCACTGGATCCTGATATGCGCCGGCATGAGGCCAGCCCCAATCGTCAGCGATGGCGATGAGAATATTCGGCCGTCTGTCACCAGCGGTTTCCTGTCCGACTAGCTGCTGGCTCGGTCCAGAAATTGTTGCCAGGACGAGGACGATGAGTCTTACGACGTTGATTCTCATTCAGATGTCTCCTGAGGTCATGAGGTGGTCGGCGCTTGCCACAGTTCTACTCGGTTTCCTTCCGGATCGGTGACCCAGCCGAAATGGCCATATTCGCTATCCTCGGTTTTTTCATCGACGTTGCAGTCAGCGGCCCTCAGCTGTGCCAGCATCGCATCGCGATCAGCGACCCGGAAATTGATCATGAACTGGTTCTGATCGGAGCCGAAGTAATTTGTATCCTGCGGGAAAGCGCTCCAGATGCCTCCGGTACCTTTTTCGACTCGATCAAGGCCCGGCAAGATGGCACCGTTCCACTCCTCCTCGATGGCAAGACCCAGGTGTTCTTTGTACCAGCTCGCCAGCAGAACCGGATCGCGTGCACGAATAAACACTCCTCCGATACCGATTACCTTTTCCAATGAAACCTCCGCTATTTTGAGCCGTCTCCCAGGAGATTGAGACAGCACTGCTTGTATTTACGCCCGCTTCCACAGGGACAAGGATCATTGCGACCAATCTTGGATGCAACCCGGTCGATCGATTCCACTTCACCTCGCTGACCCCGCATGAAGCCATCATTTAGCGCCTGCACCAGACGCTGATGCGATTCTCCATCGGCAAGTCGTCCCCTTCGTTGAAGGTCAGCCAGAAAATCACCGACCAGTTGTGCGACCTGACCTTGCACCGGTTCGGGGATCGCCAGGGAACGAAGACCATCGAGAAGTCCTGCGCGGACGTCTTGTTCCTCGATGGCTTCCGGTTTGATCTGTCGAACCGAGCAGGCATGACGGAGGAAGGTGACCAGGACCGCCTGAGCGTGAGGCGCAAGAGTTGAATCGACACGGTCACCGGCATCGTCGATGAGAAAATCGGAGACCCAGTTGTCAATTTGTTCACGGATCCAGCGATCATCCATCGGTCCTCAGTCCTCTCTGGTCTGGGGTAGCATCCTCGAAGAAGCCTGTTCATGCCAGCGCATAGGATCCTCTGACAGATTTCCGGCGCACTTTAATAATTCTATCCTGATCGAGGTCCGGAGAGTACATTGACCGTACCTTCGTTTGCCTGGACCTTCAGGGACTCATGAGAGATTGATCGGGGAACTCATCGATGAAAAACCACATCCATGCATTGTCACTGGTGGTGATTTTGACCCTGCTGGTATTCGAGGTACCCGTGATGGGTCAGGAAACGGAACCCAGCAAACCCAAAAAACAAGTGATTGCCGTCTATGATGTCGAGGCGAACGCATCGGCCGATATCGAGAAAGCAGTGGCTCGAGCCAGGAAAAACAACACGCGTGTGTTGGTCGTGTACGGTGGCAACTGGTGTGGTTGGTGTGTCAAGCTCGATGAGTTCTTCAAGAAAGACCGAACTGTAGCTCGCACGGTTCGATACGAATACGAGCTGGTCAAGGTCGATATCGGGCGCTTCGATAAGAACATCGACATCGTCAACAAGTATGGAGCTTCTTTGAAGAAGAAAGGTGTTCCTTATCTGACGATTCTCGATGGCAATGGAGCCGTCGTGGCGAACCAGAACACCGGAGATCTTGAGAAAGACGATCATCACGACAGTGCCAAGGTCGAGGCCTTTCTGCAATCAAAGAAGGCTCCTCCTCAGGATGCCGAAAAGGAACTTGCAGCTGCCCTGGAACAGGCAAAAAAGGACGGTCGTAAGGTGCTGGTTCACCTGGGAGCGCCGTGGTGAGGATGGTGCGGCAGACTCGAGGAGTTCCTCGGGACCCAAAAAGTTGCGGAAGTAATGGCTCGTGATTATATCGATCTCAAAATTGATGTTGATCGGATGAGCAATGGCAAGGAAGTGGCCAGGCGTTTGCGTGGAACGGATCGCGGTGGAATCCCCTGGATGGTGATTCTGGATTCTACTGGCAAGGCTTTGGTCACTGGTGATGGCCCCGAAGGCAACATCGGATGCCCGGTTCAACCGGAAGAGCGTGCTCATTTCGTTCAAATGGTCGAAAGTACACGTGACAAGATCACCGCAAACGGGGTAAAGACCATCACGGAACAATTACAGCAGTTCGCCGATCAGATCATGGCCAAGCGAAGACGCTGATTGAGCCGATCTGGGCTACATTTCGGCGATCTTTCGTTCCATCAGACTGTCCATCCCTCTCAAGAACCGATCCTCTGATCATCAATTCCTGTTGATCCATTCTGATCGATTATCAAGGCACACCGAACTCTTCTGACTAGACCTGAATAATTATCATCTGCGCCGTTCCTACGCATGCCTCCAGAAAATTATAGACGGATGAGGGCCTGAGACCACATATCGATAGATAGCGAGTTGTGAGTGCAGGACCTCCCTCACAGTTTCGGGGAAAGCGGTAAAGGGGTCTGGTTTTCAAGGGGGAACTTCTCTCGTTCCACATTGACCTTGATGAGTGCATTCCGATTTTTCCAAAAATCGGAGTGGTGGGAAAGTCTATGAGGTACGGAATGAACACTAATCTTTCATTCTCTGTGACGGGTGTGGGTCGCGGCTCTCTATTCTTGTCTTTAGCTGTGTTACTCACCCTGTTCACCGCTGGTTGTGGTGGTGGTGGAGGTAGCGCAGACGTTCAGGTGGCCCCGGTTGCGAGCTTTGACGCTACGCCAACCAGTGGAACCTACGATCTCGAGGTGGTTTTTACCGACACCTCGACGGGTGACATCGATTCCTATCTGTGGGATTTCGGTGATGGGACCACTTCGACAGAGCAAGATCCCTCTCATACCTACACTGAAAGTGGTGAGTACGCCGTTTCCTTGACCGTGACCGGGCCAGTGGGAAAAGATACTTTCGTCTGCGACTCTTGCATTGTCGTAACGGCACCCCCTCCTGCTGCCAACTTCCAGATGGATCCTACAAGTGGTACTTACGATCTCCTTGTTCAATTCACCGACGATTCAACAGGTCCCATCGATGGCCGGTTGTGGGATTTTGGGGATGGAGCCACTTCAACCGAATTGAATCCTTCCCACCTTTACACGTTGGCTGGAATTTACACGGTGAGCTTGACGGTCACCGGTCCGGGAGGAACCGATACCTCGACATGTGATTCCTGCATCGAGGTGCTGGATCCGCCACCAACGGCTGGGTTCGATATGGATCCGACCAGTGGAGTTGAAGATTTACTGGTCACCTTTACCGATGCCTCTACCGGTGTCATCACTTCCCGTTTGTGGGACTTCGGCGATGGTGCTACTTCAGATGAGCTGAATCCAGGTCATCTTTACACCGAGGCAGGGGTCTATACAGTCTCATTGCTGGTGACCGGTCCCGGTGGAAGCGACACGATGGTATGTGATGCGTGCATCACGGTCATCGATGCTCCGCCGGTAGCAGAGTTCAGTGCAAATCCCACCTCGGGCGATGGTCCGTTGACGGTTCAATTGTCTGATCTTTCAACTGGTGCCATCGACTCCAGACTATGGGATTTCGGGGATCCAGGCAGTGGCGCTGATAATCAATCAACTGAATTGAATCCGGTTCACCTTTATCAGCAGCCCGGTATCTACACCGTGTCCTTGCTGGTCACGGGTCCTGGTGGAACCGATACAGCAATTTGTCAATCTTGCATCACCGTGATCGATGTCGAAGCGCCGGTGATTTTTGATATGCCGGCTGATATGACACTCGCTACCGATCCGGCGACCTGTCAGGCAGTAGCCACCTGGGATGAACCGAGCGCAACCGACAACGCTCGCCTGGCTGATTTAACGGGTGACTTCAGCTCGGGAGATACATTCCCTCTCGGTTCTACCGTTGTGACCTACACGGCAACGGATGCCGCTGGTAATAGTACTTCCAGTTCTTTCACCATCACGGTAGAGGACCTGGAAGCTCCTGTTCTGGCCGACATCCCTGCAGACGCGACTCTCTCCGCTGCTGAAGGATCGTGCGATACGATCCATCTCTGGGACCTTCCAGCGGCCGCTGACAACTGTCCAGGAGTTACCCTTTCCGCTGACCATGCTTCGGGAGCGAGTTTTTCCTTCGGAACGACAACCGTTACCTTTACGGCTACCGATGCGAGTGGCAACACCAGTACCGATTCGTTTAGCGTGACCGTTATCGATACCGAAGAGCCGGTGATTTCCCAGATGCCGATGGGCGTAGTAATTGGTAATGACGCCGGAATGTGCGGTGCTCAGCATATGTGGGCAGATCCCATGGTGACGGATAACTGTTCTGGAGTAACACTGAGCAGTGACCATACTCCTGGCGAGATTTTTGACGTGGGTACAACGACGGTGACCTACACTGCAACCGATTCCAGTGGAAACAGTAGTTCGCTGAGCTTCACGGTGACGGTGAATGATACTGAATCTCCCCTCATCTTGTTGATGCCATCGGACCAGGTGCTGGAGAACGATCCGGGTAGTTGCAGTGCAATGGCAACCTGGTCACTTCCACTGGCGACAGACAATTGCGCTGCCCTGGATCTGACGAGTGATTACAGCAGTGGCGATAGCTTTCCTCAGGGCACGACTCAGGTTACCTACACGGTGATGGATGACAGTGGTAATAGTGCCACGGCTTCTTTCCTGATCACCGTGGCCGATACCGAGGATCCAGCACTTTCCGGAATGCCCGCTGATCTGTTCCTGGAGAATGATCCAGGTTCCTGCGGTGCCGTGGTGAACTGGGATGAACCGCTCGCGACAGATAACTGCGCTGGGGTGACTCTCAATGGCGATCACAGTTCAGGCGATTTCTATTCACTGGGTACCACTACGGTGATCTACATGGCCATCGACTCGAGCGGAAACATGCTGATGGATATGTTCACCGTGACGGTCAGTGACATCGAAGATCCCCAGATCTCTCAGATGCCGATGGACGTAGTACTGGAAAATGACAATGGATCTTGTGATGCGATGCACTTCTGGCTTGATCCGATCGCGACGGATAATTGCGGGGGTAGTACCCTGACGAGTGACTACTCCCCGGGAGACAGGTTTGAAGTGGGAACGACGCTTGTGAGCTTTACCGCTACCGACAATAGCGGCAATACGAGCTCGATGTCCTTCTCGATTAGCGTCACCGATACAGAGGCTCCAACGATCTCCGCAGTACCGAATGATATGCTCCTGAGTACAGATCCCGGGTTGTGCGGGGCTACTGCGACCTGGTCCGAGCCTGTTGGACTTGATAACTGTGCTGTGGCCGATCTGAGCAGTGATCACAGCAGCGGCGATAGTTTCCCACTTGGTGTTACTACGGTGACCTACACGGCACTCGATGGTAGCGGCAACAGCTCGATTCGTTCCTTCACCATCACGGTCGAGGATAACGAGGATCCCGCCATTGTCGGATTGTCCACTGACCTGATCCTGGAAACGGATCCGGGAAAGTGCAGTGCAGTTGCAACGTGGGCTGAGCCGTCCGTGACCGATAACTGTCCTGGAGCGCTCATCAGTGGTGATTATGCCTCCGGTGCTACCTTCCAGCAGGGAACTACCACGGTGATCTACATGGCTGTCGATGACACCGGCAACATGATGATGGATACCTTCTCCGTTACGGTGATTGATGCGGAAGAACCGACACTTTCAGGATTGCCCGACCAGGTCACGATGGATACCGAGCCGGGTCTTTGTAGTGCTTCGGTGTTCTGGCAGGAACCGACCGCCAGTGATAACTGCGGAGTTTTGACCCTGTCGAGCAACTTACCAAGCGGAACTGTTTTCCCACTTGGCGATACGGTTGTGACCTATACCGCGAGTGATACCTCGGGGAATTCTACAACCGGATCATTCACCGTTACGATCCATGATGACGAGGCTCCAGGCATCTCGGGAATTCCTGCTGCACTGGATTTGACCACGGATCAAGGCCTGTGCACCGCGACAGCGATGTGGAGTGATCCGATCCCAGCCGATAACTGTGGATCAGTGTCTCTTTCCAGCAACTTCGATTCAGGAGACAGTTTCCCAATCGGGTCGACCACGGTGACTTACACCGCGACAGACGCCAGTAGTAACAGCTCCTCGATTTCGTTTGTTGTTACCGTTTCCGATGAGGAAGATCCCAGCATACTGGGCATGCCCGCCGATATCTTGCTGGAGGACACCACCGATAGTTGTAGTGCAGTAGCAAGCTGGCCAGATCCGATGGCGACCGATAACTGCGGTACTGTGATGTTAACAGGGGATCATTCACCGGGTGATAGCTTCGCAGTCGGAGCGACCCTTGTGACCTATACCGCCACGGATGGTAACGGAAACACTTCGATGAGTTCCTTCCTGGTGACGGTCGAGGATACCGTCGCACCTGCCATCACCGGAATGCCAACAGAGATCACCGTGACGGCAGACACTGGCCAGAGCGATGCAATCGTGATCTGGGATGAGCCACTCGCCAGTGACAACTGTGCTGTGCTTTCATTCACCAGCACTCATCTCCCCGGAGATCTGTTCCCGGTAGGTGTCACCGAGGTGACCTACACCGCTGTTGACAACTCAGGGAATATCGGTGCTGGCTCCTTCAGCATCACGGTGAACGATCCGGCTCCAGTGGCCAGTTTCATTGCGACTCCGATGAGTGGTAACTACAACCTGGCAGTCAATTTCATAGATACATCGATCGGGCCGATTGATAACTGGCTGTGGGACTTTGGAGATGGTGCCGTGTCAGCGATTCAGAGTCCGACGCACACCTACACCCAGGAGGGTGATTACACGGTGACGTTGGTCGTGACAGGACCAGGTGGAACTGGCTCGATGAGTTGTGCCAGTTGTATTCACGTGACAGTGCCTCCCGACTATCTCATACGAGCATCGGATGTTTCCTTGCAGGAGGCTGGCACGGGTACGGTCTCGATCACCTTTGATAATAATGGTGCTGATGTCCAGGCATGGAGTTTTGGAGTTTGTCATGACTCTGCTAGGTTGAACATCTTCGAGGTCAATGACGGCGCTGATATTGCCTTGATGAATAATGGTTCGTCGCCCGACTTCAACATCATTCAGGTACATCCGGATGGATTTACCGTCGGAGTGGTGATCAGTTTCACATCTTCCTTCTCGCTGTCGCCTGGGTTCGGATACGAGCTCAATCTGGCGACCTACGAGGGACTGGCCGTGGGCACCACCACGGTAGATTTCTGTGACACGCTGGGGACGCCGGCTATCGGAACAGTCGTTGTTGTCGATGCCGAATCGATGGTGCCGGAGCAATCATCTGGAACCGTAGAGGTCCTGGAATCTGACTAGCGAAATTAAAAGAGGGTCGGGACCCGGTAGGGTCCCGACACTCTTTTTCTTCAGCAGGGAAAAAGCTACTCCCGATCAGATCTTCTCGATCCAACCGCCCCCGAGAACAACATCTCCATCATAAAGAGCCGCCACTTGTCCTGCAGCAATGGCAAAGATCGGCTCATCCAGAATGACCTCGATCAACTCTTGATCATCGATGGTGCAGCTCTGGGCCGTACAAGCTTGAGGTGTACCTCCATGGCGGATTTGAACCGTGCAACGCAACGGTAGCTGCGGTACTTCCGGTTGTAGCCAGTTCATTTCCGATATGCAGAATTTCGTTTCCAGCAAGGAGTCACGGGGGCCGAGCACCACTTGATTGGTCTCGCGTTCGGTGCGAACGACGTATCGAGGTTCCGTGGCGGCGATACCCAGGCCACGTCGCTGGCCGACGGTATAGGCCGCATAGCCTTCATGAGTACCAAGCTTGTCCCCGGATTCATCGACGATGTCTCCCTCCAGCAAACTTTCGGGAGCTTCCTTGCGAATCACACGGCGGTAATCGTTTGCCGGGACAAAGCAAATTTCTTGGCTCTCAGCTTTATGAACGACGGGGAGTTCAGCAGAGCCCGCGATATCGCGTACTTCTGGCTTGCGAAGATCTCCAACCGGGAACAGACATTCTCTCAATACCGAGTAGGGAACCGTGGCGAGAAAATAGGACTGGTCCTTATCGAGGTCGAGTCCTCGCGCCAATCGTGGCCCGTCATCGGCTTGTAATACTCTTGCGTAATGACCGGTGGCCACGAATTCCGCTCCGAGATCACGAGCCAGATCATGAAAAACGTCAAACTTGATCCACTGGTTGCAGCGGGCGCACGGGTTGGGTGTTCGCCCATCCCGGTACTCATCGACAAAATAATCGATGATCTTTCGAAACTGCTCGGCGTAGTTGAAAGAGTAGAAGGGGATTTCGAGGCGATCGGCAACACGTCGAGCATCGATCGCATCTTCAACGGTGCAGCAAGCGCGGCTCTTTTCGGCCGCCTGGCCTCCATCGCCGAGACGCAGGAAGGCACCGATCACTTCGTGCCCTTCCTCCTTCAGTAATTGGGCAGCAACGCTGGAGTCAACCCCACCGCTCATCGCCACCAGTACCTTCGCCAACCGTTTTTCCTCTCGAAATGTACTTCCCTCAGTGACCAGGCCACTGGCTCTTGCGCCTTGCGCTCCCAGCAGACAAAGTACCGCAGAGAGCGGTATCAGTCTGCTCTTGCTCGACTTTTTGCCGGATATGGGCCTGCTGCTGGAAAGGCACCCGATGGTATCCTTTGAGCTCTCTGACGAACAGCGGATGCTGGTCGACATGACCCGAGAATTTGTCGCAAACGAGATCATTCCGGTGGCAGAGCACCACGACCGTACCGGTGAGTATCCCACAGCCATCGCTGCCCAGGCCTTTGAGCTCGGTTTACTGAATGTCACCATCGATGACCAGTATGGCGGAGGATCTCTGGGCCACATGGAGGAGGCTCTCATCACCGAGGAGCTGGCCTTCGGTTGTTCGGGAATGGCGATCAGCATGACCGTCAACAATCTCTCTTCGGTACCGATCCAGATCGGTGGCGATGAGGACCAGAAGAAGAAGTGGCTTGGAATGTTAACTTCTGAGCATTGCACCGCTTCCTACTGCTTGTCGGAACCGGACGCGGGCAGTGATGCCGCTTCACTGAGCACTTCCGCCGTACGCAAGGGTGATTCATACATTCTCAACGGCAACAAGGCATGGGTGTCGGGGGGCTCTCAGGCGCGATACTTCACCCTTTTTGCCACCACCGATCCCGGTAGTGGTTACGAAGGGATTACCTGTTTCGTGGTGCCAGCCGATGCACCAGGAATCGAGATGGGTAAGAAAGAAGACATGATGGGGCAACGGGCATCCAATACCGTCTTCATCAGTTTTCAGGACGTGGAGATCCCGGCCGCCAATCGGATCGGCACAGAAGGTCAAGGATTTCGGATCGCCATGCGTACCTTTGACCGGACCCGCCCGGGAGTGGCGGCCTCGGCGGTGGGGGTGGGCCGCAGAGCGCTGGAGGAGGCGACTCGTTATTCGCTGGAGCGTAGAGCCTTTGGCAAGCCGATCGCCCGACAGCAGGCGATCCAGTTCATCCTGGCGGACATCGCCAAGGATGTGGAAGCGGCTCGACTGTTGACCTGGCAATCAGCGTGGATGATCGATCAGGGGCAACGAAACACCAAGCAGTGCTCGATGGCCAAATGTTTTGCCGGTGACATTGCGATGAAAGCGGCCACCGATGCGGTGCAGGTGTTCGGCGGCTACGGATATTCAAAAGAGTATCCGGTAGAAAAATTGATGCGCGATGCCAAGGTGATGCAGATCTACGAGGGAACCAATCAGATCCAGCGCCTGATCATCGCCAGACACTTGCTGGAGGCCTGAGGTTACTCTAGTGAGTGAAATCCCAGAGTGGAGCGATGAACGACTCTGCACTTTCACCAGCTCGAGCTCGTTGGAAGTGATACCGGATTTTCTTTGCGACCAGATCGTCATTCAAAAATGGCATCCCTAAACAATCCCAGAACTCATGATTGTCGCCGCCGGGGAAGGTACGACAAAAAGTCGTGAAGTCGTCGGCAACTCCCTGGAAATAATCGTCGAGGTCATTGGCCCAGTACTCTTCCTGGGCGTCACCCTCAACTACTCCTTCGACAAATCGGAGATTTTCAAATCCGATGACGTAATCTCTGGGAGTCCACGAATCGACAGTGCCGTAGCGGACTCTCACTCGATAGCTTCCGCCGTAGTGAGAGATTCGGTGCTCGATGGCGGGTTGCCTCTGTCCGATCAGGTAGGGCAGATAGCGCTGTTGTAGATAATGGAGTACTTGCTGGTGTTGAGCTTCCGGTTCTCGGGATTCATTTCGCAACGGTGCCACCGGGAAATCGGCGTAGATCTCGGTATCGCCATCGAAGAAGCGTTGCGGTTCCTGATCGAGAATCTCCAATCCGGCAATTTGCCCCGCTAGTTGAGCGGTTCCCTGCTCAACGACGACACACTCTCCGCCGTGTAATGCCAGAATTTGCAACGGTAGGCCTTCGCGCAGTGCCGCTTGCTGTTCGATACGAACTCGATCCTCCAGGCGGATCGGAAACATCACGCGATTCCAGGCGCTAAAAGTCTCTGCTGGAAGGGTATGGGGTAGCGTGATGCCCTGACCGATGACGATGCGCACGGTGCCTTCAGCTTGCCACGGGCATGATTCGGCACCATTGGGAATGATTTCAGCCTCTGCCAGTTGCGTCGTCTCATTTCGCTGCTCGGAAACCACTTGCAGACGTGATTCTCGATCGGGTGCATCGACACTGGCCATCGTGGCTTCCAGTTCGTTACGGGTGGTCAGGAACACCCGCTGGTCGGGACCGGCATCGAGTAGCATTCCGCCAATCAGCTCTCGTATTTCAGGTTCTTCCAGCGGCAACACGGCATCTGCTTCGGAGAGGATTGCCTCGCGGCCATTATCGAGCAGCAAGATCATGCAATCATCTTCGTTGGTGGCCTGTTGCCGGAGATTGAAGAAGGCACGAGCACGGATTCCGCCAAGATCGACAGCAGTATCCTGTTCGATGACGGTGACGGGCCAGCCCGGTAGAAACTCGGTGAAGATCTGTTCCAGGTAGGCGAGGCTCGAGGGGATCAGCAGCGCGGGGGAATTCTCGAGCTGCCGGTGGAGATCCAGCAGAGAATAGGGGCACAGGTGATCGGTGTGAGAGTGGGAGATCCAGATGGCATCGATGGAGCCGATCTGTGACCAGTCGGCACGAACCCGCGGGAAGCGGCCTCCGACATCTCCGATCACATGATCATCGAGCCACGGATCCGCCAGCAGACGAAAGTCGCTTCCATCTTCCCTCGTGAGAGTGGCCAGGAACGTGGA
Organism: Planctomycetota bacterium; assembly: GCA_036125855.1. Lineage (GTDB taxonomy): Bacteria > Planctomycetota > UBA8108 > UBA1146 > UBA1146 > UBA1146. The sequence goes on along the minus strand of JAYZTT010000001.1, from coordinate 25,896 downwards.
GTGACCCATCGCTTCGATCTTCAACATTTGCCTCCTCCGGGTCTGCTGCTCGGGAACTGCTACCCAGTTGTATCACTGTTCGTGCAGGATTTCCTTATCGATGGACAGCACGACGGCGCCGGTGAAGTTTTCGATAAAATCGACCAGCTTGGTCATCCTGGATTCTGCGTTCTTGCCATCGGAAGCGACGAAGGCGACACCCAGGGCTGCACTCTGGAGCATGTCCTGGTGATCGACTTCCGCCACTGACACCCGGAAGGTGGAGTGCAGGCGATCCTTGAGGCTTCGGATGGCATGCCTTTTTTCCTTGAGCGAACGAGAACCGGGTACCTGTAACTCGGCTCGGATGATTCCGACTTTCAATTCAGTCTCCTCTACACAGGGTCCTGGTCATCAAATCCCAGATCATCGAGCTTCTTGACCAGGATAGCCTCTGGCATGTCGAGTCGGGAGGCCACCTGCGCCTGATCGCCTTGATTCTCATAGAGCAAGTATTCGATCCATGAGCGGAAATCTTGCCGCAGCTTGACCGGCGAAATGCCGAGAATCCTTGCTGCAGGTCGTAGTTTCCAGCGGGTCTGTCGCAACGTCTCGGTGATCAGGGTGCCACCAAACTCCTTCTGGAGCATCGCCCAGGGACGTTCGTCCTTCTTCGCTTGCTCCGGGGTTGATCGGATCAGGTCGGCGAATCCCGCTCGATCGAGCTTGACCAGGGAACCGCTGGCGAAGGTCACTTCTGGAATCGACTGCGTTTCACCCTGGGATTCTCCACGTACATCAAAGACACGGGAGAGCACCTCGGTATCGACCACCGGGCCCGGTGCGAGATCGACGCAGAGACGGATCACATTTCTCAGTTCTCTGACATTATTCGCGCGCCACTCTCGAGCAGCCAGTATGGCCAGGGCATCGGGGGAGATGGAAAGGATCGGTGGATTTTTTGTTTCACCAAACTGCGCCACAAAGTTCTCGGCCAGGAGCGGAATGTCCTCGCGCCGTTCCCTCAATGGTGGAAGTCGCAGCGGAAACTCGTGCATCCTGTGATAGAGGTCGTGGAGGAAACGCCCTTCTTCCACCTCGATGGTCAGGTCACGGTTTGTGGCGCAGAGGACCCGGACATCGACCTTGTGCCACTGACGATCACCAACTTTGCGGACCTCTCCCTCCTGCAGAACTCTCCTCAGGAGTTGCTGCATCGGGGAAGTGGCATCGCTGATTTCGTCGAGGAATACTGTGCCACCATCAGCAGCCTCGAAAGCGCCGATCTTGTCGGAACTGGCTCCGGTGAACGCTCCCTTGACGTGACCAAACAGCTCACTTTCCAGCAGTGTTTCCGAGAGCCCCGAGCAATCGACCACGACGAATGGTTTCTGTGCCCGGTGCGATTGATCATGAATCGCTCTGGCCAGCAGTTCCTTGCCGACCCCAGATTCTCCGGTGATCAAAACGGTTCGATCAAGACCTGCTGCGGTTTTCGCCAGATCGAGGGTACGAATCAGTGAACTGGATTGTCCGATGATCCGTCCCATTCGCGAAGAGGTTTCGTTACGGGATCGCAGATCGCGAAGTTCCCTGACGTGATTCTGATGGATCACTGCGGTACGAATCAGCGGTGAGATCGTTTCAGCGAGGGCTTCAGCGAAGAGTTGATCACGTTCACCAAACAGATGGCGAGCATCGCGCCGTTCAATGTAGAGAGCACCGATCACTTCGTCTCCGGCCTTCAGCGGGACAGAAAGCAGCGTCAGCACATCGAACCCACTGAGACTCTCGGAAGATCGGAAGCGATCATCATCCAGTGCATCTCCACACAGAACCGGAACCCCGCCCCGGATCGTTTCCTCGACGATGGTGCGACTGAAGGTGCGATCATCATCCTGCGAGCTCCAGCCGGCACCTGTTTCCAGTCTTCCTCCCTGCAAGTCCTGTGTGATCAGTAGCGCTCGGTCGACCGGACTACCGTCACCAAACTCCAGTTCGCCGACGGCAAGAGCCAGAATTTCTTCGAGCACTTGTTGAACATCGTAGTTCCAGTCGACCTCCAGCCTGAGGCTGAAACGATCCAGAGTACTTCGAATGCGAGCCAGTACCGCTCGTACCCTGTAGTCTAGTTTCTCCATCGTGATCTCCTACTGTTCAATGCTCTCTCGGATGTTTTCCGTCAGTTTCTTCTCTTCAGAACAATCCAGCTCATCAAAGATGGTGAGGGCACTCTGAAGCTGCTCCAACGCCAGTTGAGGCTCCTCGACCAGCAGCAGGAACGAGGCGAACTCTCTTCGGGTGACCGCCAGGGCGTGTCGAGCACCGTTGGCTTCAAATACCTTTTCTGCCTTCTCGAAGGCGACCCCTGCGCGGTCGGCCCATTCGAATCCTCGGTCTCTCTGAACTTTTCCAAGAGTTCGCCAGCAGCAACCCTCTGCATAGGGGAGCCGTTGATCTCGACACAACTCCAGAGCCTCTTCGATTTTCGAGAGGGCTTCTTCGAGTTGATTGAGGTCCCGGAGAGCTTCTGATTGGATCCGTAAAGCCTCGACCAGGATCGGAATACCCTTTGCTGCTCGAGCTTCCTTGGCCACTTCCTGTGCCACCTTCAGGGCGATTTCTGGATCGCCTCGTCGACCGGCGGCACGCGACTCCTGGACCTGTGCGTGGAGGGTTCCCTGTAAATCGCCCGCCGCCTGAAACGCCTCGAGCCCTTGTTGCAGGTAAGTACTGGCGTCATCGATCTGATGTCGTTCCAGTTCGAGCATGCCGAGGCTGATCAGGGCATCGGCTTCCGGTCGTTTGAGAGAATGACCGCGCGAGATTTCCAGGTATTCAAGCAGGATCTCACGCGCTGATTTATGGTCCCCTCGATGGAAGCGCAGACTACCGAGATTACCGAGTGTCAGGACCCGTCCCTGCAAATCTCCTGTTTCGCGGAACAGTTCCAGTGACCGCTCCAGTTCCTCCTGGCCGCGCTGGACGTCACCGATGTTGACCAGAATTCGTCCCAGATTCATCATGGTGATGGCGAGCCCCCGCCGATCTCCAGATTCCTGGCGCAGGGAACGAGATTTATCGTAGGCATTGATCGCCTCCTCGGTGCGCCCCAGGTTTTGAAACAGAGTTCCCCGCTGTCCCCACAGTCCCGCCAGTTGCATCGGATTGTCGATCTTCTCTGCGCGCGGGAGTGCTTTATCGCAGCGAGAGAGAGCACTTTCTAGCATTCCCATTCGCCGATCGATGGAAGCAAGACCGATGAGCGCCACCACATGCGGATGATCGAGATCGGTATTTTTCTGACAGAGATCGACCGCTCCCTCGTAGGCTGCTTTTGCGGCGGTCAGATCATCGGCGAAGGCGTGGACAGCGCCCTGTCGACACAGGGAAAGAGCCATCAGATGAGGCATCTGTGCGGCCTCGGCAAGATTGTGCGCTTTGTGGAAGTTCGCCAGCGCATCCTGGTACTCGCCGGCGTGCATCTGTGCCTCTCCGATACGCTGTACGAGAGAGGTGTATCGTCCCAGTTCCTCATCGGAGGTCTTTTCCGAGTCGGCAAGGAGTCGTCCTTCGATGGCGGTCCATAATCCCATCGCCTGGGTGAAGGCCTGCCTGCCGCCCGCCGGATCACCGGTGCGCAGGCGGAGATCACCGATGCGGCCCAGTAGTTCACGCCGGGCATCGTCATCGGGCGCGCTGGTCAGTGCCCGTTCGCACAGCTCAAGTGCACGATCATGAGCCCAGGCCGCTTCCGCCCGATCAGCAGCCTTGAGCAACCACTGCAGTCCCTTTTCCTGGTCGCCGCCGAGGGAGAAGTGTTCGGCGATCGCCTGAACCGGTGCTTCTTCCGCGGAATATCGTTGCTCCAGGATTTTTCCGAGCCGCAGATTGAGCCGGCGCAGCATCGGTTGAGTCAGTTCCGCTCTTACCGTTTCCTGTTCCCAGCTGTGCCCCCAGCGGTATCCGCCCTGTTCCTCCTGGAGGATGCCATTGCGAACCAGGATCCGAGCGTGTCCATCGAGTTCAAATTCGTCGATTCCACTGGCTTCCAGCAAGACATCAAAATCAACCAGGCCGGTCATCACGGAAGCGACGTCGAGAACTCTTCGCTGGGGTGCTGTCAGTTCCTCCAGCAGTTGAAGGAAGTGGCTCCTGGCTGCTTCTGGTACCGGTAAATCGGCGAGTCCTTCATCTTCGGTGGTCCATTTTCCCGATTTAAACTGGATCGCATCGCGACTCCACAGGGAACCGAGAAGTTGCACCAGAATCAGCGGGACACCATTACTTCTCTGGTGCAGAGCTTGCGACAGTTCTTCGGTCAGGGGTACATCCGGAATCAACATCGACCGAAGTAAATCTACGCTCTCAGAAATTTCGAACGGTTCGACCGGAACCAGTCGGAAGCGATCTTCCACTTCAATTTCATTGCGTAGTCTTGCCAGGTTCTGGAGGCGTACCGAGGCGATGGGGCGACCGGTCGTGAGGACCAGCACCGGAAGTTCCATCGAAGAGAGGATCAATCGACGAAGAAGTTCGATGTCAAACTCGTCGCAGTAATGAAGATCTTCCAGTACCAGGGTACGCGGCTCCACTTCTGCATCGGCGCATAGAGCCTGAACCACCGATTCGAAAACCCGTTCCTGGATGATCTCGGGAGGTGGTGAATCCTCGATGGCCGGACAACCTTCGATCCAGCCCTGACCACAAAGCCTTGGAAATGCGGTGGCCAGGTGGGCACCCCAGCGACCGAGGGCTTCGACGGCATGCTGTGGACCGCTGTTTCTTTCGATGTGACTCAACACCTGATGTAGCAGCAATCGGAATCCAGAGTGGGGTTCTCTTCCGTCGAAGGGAGCGCTGTAGTGTTGCAGTTGTTCCTCGACCAGGGCCCGGGAGCGGAAATCAGAGCGACTCACCAACCAGGTCTTGCCGTGGCCTCGTTCTCCTTCGAGATGGACCCAGCAACCTTCACCCCGAGCGGCCTGTCGCGCCGCTTCCAGCATCGTATGCCGTGCTGAGTCTCTACCGGTGAAGGCGGGCATGGCACGGCGCGAGGTACGGATGGCGGGAATCGTTCCCGGTCCGGTTTCGATGGCTCCCCGTAACAGGGAAGCGGCATGGTTGGCATCCGGGGGCCGTCGATGGGGTTCGAATTGCATCAGCGATGCGATCGCATCCCGGATCACATCTGGCACGTTTTTCAGGGGTTCAGGATCTTTCCTGGACAGCGCATCACTGAGGCGTGTGTAGGGCAGTCGGCCGGCAAGACCTCGGTACAGCAGCACACCCACCGACCACAGGTCGCTTCGTTCATCGACAGCGGTCGGGCTTTCAATTTGTTCTGGTGCCATGTACTGGGGGGTACCCAGCGCACTCTGGGTCAGGGCACTCTGTGCATCGGCCCGAGCCACCAATCCGAGGTCGGCCAGAAGTGCACTGCTCTCATCCAGATGGGGCCAGTCACCGCCATCGGTGGCGGTCTGATCGGCAAACCGCAGCAAGATGTTGCTCGGTTTTACATCGCGGTGCACCAGGCGCTTGTGATGGAGATGGGACAGGGCATCCAGAATTTCTGCGGCTCTTTCGATCAACCACTTCCAGTGTTTTGCCGGCAGGCCGCCTGGATGAGCCTGCAGGACATCTTCCAGAGAAAGTGGACTGACATACTCCATCACATAGAACAGTGCATCGCCGCTCCAGCCGACATCGAGCAGGGGAACGACATGGGCGTGGGAGATTTCCTGGAGGACCCGGACTTCTCGTTCGAAGCGCCGACGATCGGTCTCATCGAGACCCTCCGGCATCATCTTGACCGCCACCGGAGAACCATCTCTGGCCTCATCGCGGGCCCGCCACACATCACCCATCCCTCCGCGCCCGATCTGTACATCGAGACGGTAGCGGTGATTGAGCAGCGCATCGGGGGTCGGACTCGGCACGAAACCTCTTTCTGGGACGAAAAGTGGCTAGGTTCTATCCACATGGTATCGGTTCCGGGAGTGATTTACCAGATATGGCTAAACTCTAACCAGTATTCTGATGGCCGGATCTGGACGTGAGAGGGCTCTGGAGGCAAGATTTCGCCATGAAGATGCTGATGCTGCATGTCCGGGAATTCTGGTTTCGGACCCATACGCGCAATCTGGAGACGGAACAGGAACGAGAAGATGAGGAGACCGTCTCCGGTGGGGCGGTGCTCGCCTGGCTCCATGTCGAACCTCATGACGTCGAAGACCGTGCCACCGTCGTGCGCAAGACCATCAAGAATCTCAAGTGGCATGCCCGAAAGGTCGAGGTCGAACAGGTGGTGCTGCACTCCTTTGCGCACCTGGCCGAGCAACGCGCCGATGCCGAAATCTCCAGGGAGATCATCACCGAGGTCGGCGAGCGCCTCGAGTCAGTCGGTTACCAGATCCATCACACCCCGTGGGGCTACTTCAATGAGTTCCAGATGCATGTCGAAGGCCCCGGCATTGCCAAGGTGTTCAAGAGTTTCTGAAGAACGATTTGCGAAGCTAGATGAGGTCTTGAATCTCTCCTGACGAGTTGGCCTTCTCGCTCTCTCGTTCTTCTTTGTAGTAGAGCCGTTCCATTCGACTGTAATCGAAGGTACCAAATAATATTCCTAGCAGGATTCCCAGGACGAGCAGTTCCGGCAGCATGGAAAAGAATTTTCCCCAATCCAGTGGGATATCGTTGAAGGTTGCGTTGTAGAAATCTCTGACCAGTCGGCTTCCGAAAATGATGGGGAGACCATAAATTGGAATGGAACGGAAGATGAGAAATCGAAGATAGCCCCGTTCACGGATCCTGGTCCACTTGTCATGGGAGTAGAAACCGGACATCGGTGCTCCTTCTTGCGTGCACAGGCGAGTCTGCTGCGGGGCATCCAAATTGTATCCGAAAACGAAGACTGGCGGGAGTTGGTCGTGGCGACCCGGTGCTGTCCATAATGAGGAAGTCACTAGTTCCAGAGTTGCAACAATCCCGCCTCGACCAGTCCAACGATGAATCCGAGTACTCCACCGAGAAGTTCGATATGGCGTAGTTCTTTTTTAGCCACTCGTAGGACCAGGCGCTCCATCTGATCGAGTTCAAAGGCGAGGATGCGGTCGCGCACCTTCTGTTTCAGATCGAGCTGCTGGCCGAGGGTGTCCTGCAGGTCGTCGCCCAGTTCCTCGACAAACGAGAACACTTCCTTCTCGATGCGGGTACGGATCTTATCGACCAGGTCGGCGGGTAGAAATGCGGCGACCATCGGACCGAAGCTCTGCAATTGCTCCTCGATCAACTGGTCGATGCGACTCTTGAGCCTGGAACGGATGGCATCGCTGGTGGCCAGTTTTTGAACCAGCTGCGCGATGTCCTCGGCAGAGATCAGCTCTTCCTGTACCGTTTCGGCGATGTTGTCGGCCAGGTCCTTGTGACGACGAGGCACCACACCCTGGAAACGCAGTGGCCCGATACCACGAGGCTTTCGAGGCCGAAACAACATCTTGACCGCCAACCAGTTGGTGGTCCAACCGATCAACGCCCCGACCAGTGGGAAAACGATCCACGGCAACCACGTTGCGGGATCAGAGGTGTTCACCAGAGCCAAAGACATTTTGAATCCTCGATATCTCCGGGTTGAGCAAATTGCATGGTTCCCGCGTGCGGAGAGTACTGATCCTCGAGCTGGAACTGCAACACCAACGATAGTCGAATCAGTAACTCCCATGATGAAGGTGAGTTACAGAATCTCAAGATCTGTACACTCAGGAATGTCTGACAAACTCTAATTTTCTTGCTATGCATGAATGCAATGGGTTTAATTTAAGCCGTCTCTGTGTGTTTATACACAAATGGCAGGTTTATTTATCGTTCTGTTTCGGGTGCTTTATTGCCTGATTGCTGCTGCTTGAACCTTCTGCAGCGGATATTCAGTTCGAGACCAGTATATTGAGGGAGAGTGTGTATGTTTATGTTCGAGCCGTGTGTCGGTCGTTTCCAGCCAGCGTCGTGTCGTTCGAAGTGTTTCTCATTGATGATGACATCGGTGGTCCTGTTGATCCTCTGTCCGGCGGGGGTTTCATATTCTCAGGATATCTATTTCGATGATTTTGAAGGCTACAACGCAGGATCCTTGCTCAACGGTCAGGGACCCTGGGCCTCCTGGGATCAAATTCCTTCCTGGAGCGGTACCGTTGTCGATACCAATAATGCCACACCTGGCGGAACCAATTCGCTCCAGCTCGGAGTCGATAGCAGTAGTGGCATTGGCCATGACATGGTTCGTATGTTCAATGGCCTGAATCAGGGTCAGGTGACGTTGCGTGCTTCTGTCTATCAGCCCACTCCTGTCCCCGGCGTCAGCGATGGCCAAGTCAATTTGATTCTGCTCAACAAATACAGTCACGAAGGTCCAAAAAACTGGTCGGCGCAGATTTTGATGGACGATACGGCCTTTGGTACTGGTGTTGTGGTTGATATCGGAGGAACCGCAGGAATCACTGGTTCCAGAGTATTTGTCCAACCAGTGTTTGATCAGTGGGTAGAGGTTCGTGTTGAGGTAGATCTGGCGAACAATACCTACGATGCGTATTACGACAACCAACTGATCATGGATGACAATATCTGGGCGGGCCCAGGGGGAGAGTTACAGGTTGCTGCGCTCGATTTGTGGAACAACGGTTTCCAGCCGATCGCCGGTGAATACTACTGGGATGATGTTGCTGTGGAGATTCCCGGTGGCTGTGGTGATTGTTGCCCCTTTGATGTTCTGACTACCGTTTCTGATTGCAGTACCAACTCGGTGACTTTGAGCTGGACTACTTTTCAATCTGGTGGATATGTCAATGGAATCACCGTTCTTCGCGATGGAGTGGCCATTGCAGACCTGGCAGGTGATGCTACTGAATACATCGATCTCGCTGTGGATCCTGGAATCCATGAATATCAGTTGGTCGGAAATTGTCTCGCTGCGACATCAACCTGGAGTATCAATCGGGGAGTGATGCATTGTGACAACATCGACAACGATTTCTGTACCGGTGCGATTGCGATTGATCTCGGAACTTCCACCGATTTCGACACCACCCATGCTGTCTACGACAGCAGTGCCCCGACAACCTGTGGCAATGGGCCCTTCAACCCTGCCCCGGATGCCTGGTACATCTTCACACCGGGCTGTGACGGCACCTTCGAAGTGGATACTTGTGGAACTCTTCACGATACTCAGATCGAGGTCCTGGATGGGGGAATCACGGGCGATTGTTCCGCTCTGGTTCCGGTCAATGGAACCGCCAGTCCTTCCTGTTCAGATAACAATGTATGTGGTCATGCCGACAGCCTGACATTTCAGGGGTTTGCCGGAAATAATTATCTCGTTCGAGTGAGTGGGTTCGCATACGACGCAGGACCGGGGAGCCTGAATTTGAATTTGGCTCCGGTGGCTGACCTTTCCGCCGCCTATGATTGTGCTCTGGAGCAAGTGGAATTGACATGGAATGCCGCGGGCCCCGTTTACGATAGTTATGAAGTCCGTGAAAATGGCGTTTCCATCGCCAGTGGCGTCGCCGGGACCAACTATACGGTTTTGAATCCTTCTCCGGGTAACAATCTATATGAGGTGATCGGTTCATCCGGCGGTTGCGGATTGACATCCAACATCGCTTCCGCTGCTACCTCGGTGCCGATAGCAAGTAGTCTTCTTGTTACCGACTTGATCATCCGAGCAGAAGGCCCTTCAGGACTCGTCGATAGTGGCGGTGCATTGCAGACCGCATTGCAATCGCTGGGCCTCGATACCTTGCTGATTGATGGACTGCCTTCGTTTGCGCCACCTTGTGTTCTCGATACGTCAGTTTCTTCAGTGCAAAGAGTCTGGTACATCGGAGGAACCTTCCCCGAGGGCACGATTCTGTCACCGGAAGAGCAGCAAATTTTAGTGGCTGCACAGTCCGCTGGAATTCACCTGTACTTCGAATCTAGTGACCAGTGGATTGCCGGGATTGATCCCAGTTTTGCTGCCATCGACGGAGTCGCCGATGGAGCTCTTGATGGCGACGGATCGTTCGTTTCGATGAACGGTGCTGATAGTGGCTATGGGTTGGATACAAGTGATTTTGTCGGAGTTGCTTATACTCAAGATCAAGGGGGAGCTGATTCTACCGATCGGATTGACCCCAGTGCTACTGATGCACTCGGTAGTGAAACGGCAGTGATCTGGAGTGATGCTGGCAACACTTACAACACCGGTATTTATTACAACACCAATAGTGGTGGCAAGGTGCTCTGTCAGACCTGGGAATTCGGCGGCTTCAATGGTGACCTGAACGATCTTGCTGGTCGATATGTTACCGCTCTCGGTGGTGGCCCCTTACAGCCCCAGTTCCGACGTGGAGATACCAACCAAGATGGTTCCTTCAACATCGCGGATCAGGTGTTCCAGTTGGCTGCACTATTTTCTGGCGGTGCACCGTGCGATTGCCCTGACTCCTGCGATCAAAACGACGATGGATCCCTCAATATCGCCGATCCGATCTACGGTCTTGCCGCGCTATTTTCCGGTGGGCCAAGCCCGGAGACTCCGGGACCGACGAGTTGTGGCGAAGATCCGAGCGACGACGGTCTGACTGTTTGTGAATACGAGCCGGGCTGTTAGTAAAATTTGTAGGATAGCTGGAAGAGCAGGCGGTAGGAGATTCAATTTCTCCTGCCGCCGTTTATTGAAATGATCTGTCAGTCAGTAGGCTCTGAATGATGATCGTGGGGCTGCAGTTCTGCAACTTGACCTGTATTGATAGAGGAACACTAGATGTCTGATCCTGATGCCACTGCACCTCTGGAACGTGCGAAGGAGTTACTCCAGGCCCATAGAGATCAGCCAGGTCGCTGGGAAGATGACGGCGCCTTTCTCGATGACCCTCAACATCAGAGCCTGCGAGATGTTCTCAAGAAGCTGCTCGATGAGTCGGAGTCAACGACTGCCCAAGACATCGAGACGATAGAGTTCACCCCCGATCCGAACGGTGCAGAGACGGTTGCATCCCATCCTCCACCTCCCCCGACCGCAACGGTGCCCGGTTCCGATCTTGCCCAGCAGATTGGCCCTTACCGCATCCTCGAATCGTTAGGGGAGGGCGGCTTTGGCGTTGTCTACCGAGCGGAGCAGCGCGGTGACGTTCGTCGACAAGTGGCTCTCAAGGTCATCAAGAAGGGGATGGATACGCAACAGGTTCTGGCTCGATTTGACGCGGAGAAAAACGCCCTTTCACTGATGAACCATCCCAACATCGCGGGAGTCATCGATTCCGGGCAGACCGAAGACGGACAGCCCTACTTCGTCATGGAGTATGTCGATGGCACGCCGATCACCACATATTGCCAGAAAGAGCGCTTGTCCCTGGAGGAGCGTCTCCAGTTATTTCAGCAGGTATGTCGAGGGATCCAGCATGCTCACTCGAAGTCGGTGGTCCATCGCGATCTCAAGCCCGCCAACATCATCGTCACCCGGCAAGATGGAAAAGCAGTACCGAAGATCATCGATTTTGGTCTTGCCAAGGCGCTCGGTGGTGCGCTGACCGAGATGACGGTGGTGACTCAGCAACGACAGATCCTGGGCACCCTCGAGTACATGAGCCCCGAGCAAGCCCGCAGTGGTGGATCGGATATCGATACCAAAACCGATGTCTATGCCCTCGGCGTGATTCTTTACGAGTTGCTGGTCGATACCAGGCCATTCGATCTGAGGAAGATCGGAGATCTTGAAATACTGCGCGTGATCGAACAGGAAGATCCACTGCGACCCAGTTTGCGATTCAGCTCGATGGAGATGCGATCGAGTGAAACGGTCGCGGAATCGAGGGGCCTCAATTCAAAACGGATGTCACAGCTCCTGAGCAGCGAGCTCGATTGGATCGTGCTGAAAGCGCTGGAAAAGAAACGGGATCGCCGCTACGAAACGCCTCTTGATCTGGCGGCAGATCTGGAGCGTCACCTGGTCGGACATGAGCCGGTTCAGGCGCGTCCGCCCAGTCTCGGTTACCGTTTCAGGAAGTTTCAACGGAGATATCGAGCGGCCCTGACCGCTACCGCGCTGGTATTTATCGCCTTGACGGCAGGGATCAGCTGGGCGCTGGTGGAACGATCCAAGGCTGAAGAGGCCCGCTCGATAGCTGTCGAACAGAAGCAAAAGGCTGATACCAGCGCAAAAATCGCACAACAACGTTCTGAACAATTGCAGCAAGTGACAGATTTCCAGTCGGAACAACTCGCCTCGATCAACCCTTTCAAGATGGGGAAATCCCTGAGGGAAGGACTGGAAAAGAAGATCAGCAGTTCGGCGGAAAGGCGAGGCATAGGGCAAGAAGAGACCAGCGGAATGATCGAGTCTTACCAGGACATGATGCTGGGTGTGGATTTTACTGGTTTGGCTCTGGAGACGGTCGACGAGCATCTATTCCAGCGTTCCCTCGATGCGATCGAAAAGCAATTCGCGACCCAGCCACAGCTCAAGGCTCGTTTACTCCAGACCGTGGCAACCTTGATGAAGGAGACGGGGCTGCTGGAGCGTGCTGTTGATCCCCAACAAACGGCACTTGAGATTCGCCAGCAGGAGTTGGGGAAGGAGGACCGTGACACCCTCCAATCTCTGGAAGAGTTTGCCAATTTGATCAAAGAACGTGGGAAATTGGATGAGTCTGAACCCATTCATCACGAAATATATCAGCAGAGAAGTAACCTGTTCGGGGAAGATCACCCCGAGACATTGAGGGCTCTTGCCAATCTTGGAGATTTGAAAGGTCGCCAGGGGGACTTCCCATTGGCAATGGAATATCTGGAAACTGCTATTTCAAAAATGAAAACAGTATCCGGAGAGGACCATCTTGATCGCGTGGAAGCGATGAGCGATTTGGCCGTGATTAAAACAAGACTGTATGAGTTACAGGAAGCTACGGATCTGTATTCCTTTGTGTATCAGGTACGTCGCGATTCCTTCGGAGACAAGAATCGATTAACGATCAAGGCGCTATCGAACTATGGCGGAGCCTTGGTGCACATGACGGATAGCGAGAACCGCATCGTCAAGGGCGAAGAACTGTTACTCCAGGCATTGCGGGATGCACGCGAAGTATTGGGAGATGAGCACAGAATAACCCAGTTGGTATTCGTCGAGTTGATCACCCTGTATGGAATCACCGGAAGATATGCGGAGTCAGAGGAGTTGGCACGAGAAGCATTGCAGACTTGTGAAAGAGTCTTTGGACCAAATCACCCACAAACGATCCACTTCTGTTACTTCCATGGCGAGATTTTGTTTGAAAAAGGAAACTATCTCGAATCAGAACTTGCCATCAATGAAGCGAATATGCGCCAGGTAAATCTCTACGGGGAAAATGCTCTGCATTCTCTGTCTTCCAAGAGTCACATCGCAGCGCTACAGATAAAGCGTGGGGAGATGCAAAAGTCAGGGGAAATCTTGCACAGTGTTCTTCCCGTGATCGTGGAGAACTATGGTGATGATCATCATCAATCCCATGTCGGAAGATCTCGATTGGGTCTCTGGTATACACTGAATGACAAATTGGATCTGGGATTGGAATATCTAGAGCGTGCTGTGGAAGGTTTCTCAGATCTTCCCTTTTCTCATCCCGATAAAAAGAGAGCCAGTTTCTATCTCGCCATGTTGCTTGATCAAGAAGGGAAAGTGGAACGAGCTTCCCGCTTGATGGAGGAAGTGGTCGCTCATTCCTTTGAGCAGGAGATGGAATACCAGGAACGGACCACTCTTCTCGACCGGATTGATCGGAAACTTCAGCGCTAGCAGGTCGACCTTCTCAGCGAATGATGCGGAAGCGAGTGGGGCGTGTTTCCCTGCCTGGTGGGGTCAGAAGAATTACCAATCCGAGACCGGCGACAAATCCTCCGACATGTGCCCACACTGCCACCATGCCGCCGCTGGCGGTTAATCCACGCACCAGATCGAGACCAACCCACAGACCGAGGAACCAGCTGGCTCGCAGTTCGAAGGTACCGAACAAGAGATAGAACCAGTAGAAGAGTGTGACCCTGGAGTGAGGGAAGCAGAGCCAGTAGGCACCGAGTGCGCCGGCCACTGCTCCCGATGCTCCGACGGTGGGAGTCGTTGAGTCCGGTGTCAGGATGGTGTGGGCAAGCCCTGCAGCCACACCGCACAGCAGATAGAAGAGCAGATAACGAACATGACCCAATCGGCCCTCGATGTTGTCGCCGAAGATCCACAGGAACCACATGTTGCCGAGCAAGTGTAAGATGCCACCATGAAGAAACATCGATAGCAGCAGCGGCAACACCGAGTTGTCGAAGGTCAGATCGACTTCTATCGTTCGATCGGGTTTGATATCCATAACATTATTGATCGAAAAATCATTTAGATCCTCCCAGCGAGGATTGTTTGTCGAGATGCGTGGTTCTCCCTCGAGATAACCGACCAGGTAAGCGGGCCTGAGACCGTAGTCGAAGCTCTGTTCGAGTCCGCTGCCAAGCTGAATCAGCATCACCAGAACATTGATCACGACGAGGGCGATGGTGACATAGGGAGTGATGCCACTGGGCTCACTGTCACGAATCGGAATCAACCGATCACCTCCTCGCTCCAGAGAGCGCTGTTCTGTTCGGATGTCGGGTCGCTACCGAGGTTCGGGGAGTCGATTTGAAGCAAGGAGTTTTGTACCGTCAGGATTCCTTCGATCATCGCACTGGCGCTGAACCGCTGCTGGGCTCTCGCTGCTCCCGCCTGGGCCAGTTCCGCTGCCATCGATCCATCATCGAGTAATTCATCGATGGTCGTGGCGAGAGCCGTTGCATCGGCAGGGGGGACCAATCGCCCGGTGATTCGATCCTCGATCACCTCGGGGATGCCACCGACCGCACTGGCGACCACCGGTAGCTGACTTTGCAGCGCATCGAGGATGCTGGTACACAATCCTTCGGCGAGACTCGGTTGAATGTACAGATCGAAAGCAGCCAGCCAGGAGCTGATCTGTTCCGGTGGCTGGAAACCGGTCAGGTGGACCCGGTCGCGGATGCCGAGCTGTTGTGCGCGCTGTTGCAGTGAATCGGTTTCCTTGCCGCAACCGACCAGCACCAGATGGATCGGCTGCTTTCGTTCTTTCAGCAGCTGGAGCGCCTCGAGCAGATGGTATTGCCCCTTTTCCGGCGACAGAGAACCGATACAGCCCAGCAGCATCGCATCGGCTGGCACACCGATTCGATTTCGAATCTCGGTCGAGGAACTGCTGGCAGCCGGCATCGGTGGCACCCCGTCGTAGACCACCTCGATCCGCTCGGCGGAGATTCCATCTTTGATCAGAACCTGGCGGATTTCCTGGGAGCTGACGACAAATCGATCGACCGATCGACCGTACTTGAAATGAGTCAGACCTGGGAATCCGCTGCGATGGATCGAGAAACCGACGCGCCGATGGACGATGGTCTTGGCGCTGCTGAACAGACCGAGACGCGCCAGCAGCCCACTCGAGTGGGCGTGGGCGGTGTGATAATGGATGACGTGCGGTTGCAGCGAACCGATCAGGCTTCGAAATCGCAGCAGATCGCCGATCCCCCGCAGCGAGAGTGGTTCGGTGGCAATCCCCGCTGTCTGAGCACGATTTTCCAGTGGCGAATCGGGTGGGCACACCAGGGTCGGTCGATGGCCGCTCTGTTGCAGGCCTTCGAGCAATAACAGCGTTTGCCGTTCGCCTCCGCGCCAGTTGCGGGCGGTATTGAGATGGAGTGATGAGATCGGTGTCATCGCGGTGGGAACCCCTTTTCGACGCCAGATGGTAACCGACTCGACACACGCGAGGAAGTGGAGGGGCTTTGTCGGTGGATCCCTTGCCGGATCGCCTCCGGGCTCTGACAATGCTGCCGGAAGGGGGAGGAGATGGGCTGTCCGGAACACCTGGTTCGCAGTGAAGGCGGACGCATCGGTCTGTTCGTGCTCGATGGTCTCGGCGGCTTGCCACACCCCGACCACGGTGCTACCGAACTGGAAGCGGCAGCCACTCCCCATCTCGATGAGCTGGCGACCAGGTCATCGCTCGGGCGGATTCAGTTGTTGCCACCGGGCATCACCCCCGGTTCGGGCCCCGGCCATCTGTCGCTCTTTGGCCACGATCCGATGCAACTGGAGTTTGGTCGCGGCCTGCTCGAGGCGCTCGGTAGTGGTTATCCACTGGCACCGGGGGAGATCGCTGCGCGCGGTAACTTCTGCACCATCGATGATGCCGGTCTGGTAACCGATCGTCGCGCTGGCCGTCCTGCCGATGCCGAATGCGTGCGCCTCTGTCAGCTGTTGTCGGAGCAGGTCTCCGTTGATGGCGCAAAGGTGCAGCTACTGCCGGGCAAGGAGCATCGCTTCACCTGGGTGCTCACCGGGGATGGTCTCGGGGCCGGTGTCAACGACAACGATCCGCAGCTGACAGGTCGTGCGCCGCTACCGTTTGCCGGTCGTGATGACGCTTCCGGGAGAACCGCAACCCTGGCGAGCCAGTGGTTGCAACAGGCGACCGCTGCACTCAAAGATGAAACCGTCGCCAACAGTGCGCTGTTGCGTGGCTTTTCGACCCGTCCCGCGGTGCCGACCTTTGAACAGCTGTACCACTTGAAGAGTGGCGCACTGGCCATCTATCCGATGTATCGCGGCGTTGCGCAGCTGGTCGGCATGGAACCACTCGATGCCGGGGAGAATCTCGCCGATCAGGCGGCTGCCTTGACCCGAGCGCTGGAAAGTGGCTTCGACTTTGTCTTCGTCCATCACAAGGACACTGACACCGCCGGACATTCCGGCGATTTCGCCGCCAAGGTGGCGGCCATCGAGGCCTTCGATGCGGCGTTGCCATCCTTCATGGCCGCCGGTCTCGATGTCATCGCCATCACCGGCGATCACGCCACTCCGACCACCATGAAGGAGCACTCGTGGCATCCGGTGCCGCTGCTGGTGCACTCGCAACGAGCCTTGCCGGTTGGCGGCGTGCCCTTCCACGACCGCGGTTGCGTTTACGGTGACATCGGAACCATCCGCGGCCCGGAACTGATGCCGCTACTGCTGGCTCACGCAGATCGCCTCGACAAGTACGGTGCCTGAATCGATGGTGGTCGGTTCTGGTCGGGCTAGCGGCGGAACAGGCGCGAGTCTTCGAGCAGGTACTGGAGCAGTTGCGGTTGTCGTTGACTGAATGGGTCCGACTCCGAGAGCTCGTTCCAGGATTCGTCATACAAGGCAAAGCCGAGGTTGCCGCCGCGGTATCCGGTCTGCAGGTAGCGCTGGTCGCTATAGACCGCCGCTCGCGCCCATGTCGCCAGAACCAGATACGAGTGAGCCTCATCGCCGATCATCGACAGGCCATGACTGTACATCTCGGTGTCATTCTGACAGCCGATGTAATTGAAAATCGTCGGAACGATGTCGTAGTGACAGGTGGTGCGGGTAATCCGCTTGCCCTGGATGCCAGGGATCGCCATCACGCAGAAGGTTTGAGTCTGGTAGCGCGAAAAGGTGGCGTTGTGGCCGAAGTAGCCGAGCTCACCAAACTCCTCGCCATGATCACCTACGATGATCACGATGGTGTTCTTGTCCGCTCCAGTTGATTGCAACGCCTCGAAGATCGGTGCCAGCTGCCGGTCGACATAGTGGAGGCTATTCTTGAACTGACCGAGCATGTCATGATTGACGGTGGTTTGCTGGCCCAGGGTCGCGTAATTGATGTCATGCTCGTTGACCTCGTACACCGCATCTTCTTCCGGGTATCGGTAGGGTTGATGCGATGCCTGGAAATAAGCGAAGCCAAACCAGGGCCCTTCACCCTCGATCAGCGAGACGATCCCCTTCGAGGTTATCTTGTCAGCCAACTGCTTGTTGGCACCGTAATCATCATGGATCTGTGAATCGGCTACGGAAGCGAAGGCGGTCTGACGGAACTCGGGAAAGTTGAGATTGGCGGAGCTGTAAATGCCGAAATGGTAACCAAACTCTTTCAGCTGGTTGATCAGCACCGAGCCACGTCGATCCGCCAGTACCGTGTGCCAGTAGGTGGCATTGATTCCGTAAAGAGCAGAGAAGACACCGAAGCGGGATGCATTGCCGCCACTTCGATGTTGTTCGGCGACGATGTTGCGGTTTCCCCAGGCGGTGAGGTTCGGCATGCACTTCTCATCGAGACAATCGAAGCGACCGCCCTCGATCACCATCAACAGCACGTTGGGCGTTTCATGGTCCTCGGCAAAGACCAGCGGCTCACGCGGATAATTGAGCGCCGATTCCGAGATGGAAACTTCCGGGTGCGCCGGAAAGATGCCGAAGTTCTTGGCCAGAAACCGTTTCATCGAGACGTGCAGATAAAATGGGGTGGTCGCACGAGTCCGGGAGATGTTGCGGGTCCCTTTGACATCGCCAACCACCTGCATCGTCTTCTCCGCAAAAACAAAGGCCAGAAGCCCCAGCACGATGATGACGGTGTGCTTTCGTTGCAGCTGGCGATTTGCCACCAGCGGAACATTTCGCAGCAGCAGGGAGAGGCCAACGATCCAGCCGACGATACTACTGATGTACAGAGCGGCAGTGGCATAGGCCGAAGTGCCGATGGTAAAGGTTTCGCCACCACCGGGGGTGGTGATCAGGTTCCAGACCATGCCGTTGATGTGGAACCGGTACAGCCCGTAGATGGTTGCATCGATCATCAAGATGACATTGAAGATGCTACAGAGGCTCATGAAGGTGACCAGTCGCCAGCGCGCAGGGAGAAAACGAGTGGCTGCATGAACCAGGAGCAGTAACAGATGCCAGAAAGCGACACTGCTGGCAGCTGCCCACCAGAAGAACAGGCGACCATCGAAGCTCACCGCTTCCGGAAGCCCCACCTGGTAGTTCCGCACCAGAAAGAGTGAGCAGATACAGCTCATCAACAGGACCAGAAACAGATGACTTCGGCGATCCGATAGTTTCTGCTCATCGTTTTCGTTGCGGGCCAGCTCGGTAGTTAACATCCTGTGTCTCGATTTCGCCTTCGTGAAAGCCGTGTTTCGGGGGAATTCCTGCCGAAACTTTAGAAACTTTCTGGCAAAGTTTCCAGGGAGTTATGATTTTCTCTGGTAGCTGCTACCGCATCGTCGCTGGGGGAGTGCATCCGTTGGCACCTGCGGTGATCTCCCGGATCGATGAACTCGATGAGGATGGAGATCGGAGCGCCTCCGATCACCTCGTCAAAGGTTCAGGAGGGTGGCATCGATCTGTTTGTTAATCAATTACTCCGACTTTGAAATGTACCTGCGTACTACTCCGGCGGCCCCGATGCGGTACCATAACCTGCTGAGGATTATCGGTTACGAGCAAAACTTATTGTTTCGGGTGTGAGTTTCTTATTCAGCGGAATTTCGAATCTATTCAAGGAGGTGTCTTCGTGACACGCCATCGGTTTAATTGTTTATCTCTAGTGTCTCTGGCAACGGTCCTCGCTACCGTGCTCTGTTTACCACTGACATCGATCGCCCAGGTGGAAATCGATGTTTCTCAGGAGACTGAATCGAGGCGATCAGGTCCCTCCTTTGCCGGTGCCAATGCAGAAGGTGATATCGACTTCGAGGGTGAGAAGGTCAAATTTGACGGCGCTGCAAATTTTCATGGGTGGTATCCCCATGCGATCTTGCCACCGTTCTACGGGCCGACCTATCGCCATCAGGATGCCAGCGATGTGATCTATCCTGGAAACGCTCGCTTTCAGATCGATGCCGAGCCGCGGATACCGGAACCGCTGCGCCGTCCTTTTCTGATCGGTGGAGAATTTGTCGCGGGTTACTGGATGGTCCACTTCGATCAGGGAGTGACTCCTCAACTGCAGCAGCGACTCGATGAGCTGACGGGGGAAGTGCGAGGGCCGGATGGACGCAGGCTGGCTCGCTGGTACATCCCCAACCGTACACATATTGCCTGGGTTCAAGATGCGAAGACTCTTGCAGCCTTGCAGGGGTGGCCAGAAGTGGCTGCGGTGTTGCCCTATCATCCGGCATACAAGATTTCGCAATGGATTGGAAGTTTCGAGCTGACCACTCCCGAACGCGTTGGAAGAGAACGCTACCTGCTGAATGTCGACCTGATTCCAGGTCATCCGGCAGCAGAGGTCAAGAAAACCCTGGCGGCCCAGGGCATCGAGGTCATCGATGAGATTTATCTGCCCGGATTGAAAACCTATGACGTGCATTACCTGATCGTTCAGGTGAGTCGGCAGCAACTTCTCGATGTGGTTCTGGTCGAAGGTGTACGGATGATCCAGGAGACCGGAGATGGATTACGCAAGTTCGACATCTCTGCCGGTGGAAAGATCCAGGCTCGTACACTCGCTGCCGATGATGCAGCGAACTCACCGATCGTGAACGCGACGACCTTTCCGCTATGGCTGACCCACAACCTGCAAGGCCAGGGACAGATGGTCGGAATCGTCGATACCGGTCTCGACTGGAACAATACCGGGACCGTTGGCTGTGCCTTTGGTGTCCCCGATCTGTTGATCGACAATTTCGGGTACGCCGATCCGGTCAATGCAACTCTCTTGCTGCCAGCCATCGGTGCGGGTGGAGTCAGTTTGAAGGTGCCTCGCTCCGATGAACTCGGTGGCGCGACACTCCTGGGAACCGCAGTGACAGAACATGGAACTGCTGTTGCCGGAGCCGCCGTTGCCGATTTCTACGGCAACGATGCGACCAAGTTCTGGGAGCACGATGTTGATTTCTGGGAGCCCTGGGCTCCGCAGAATTTCTCCGGATTGCTGGGACCCGGTATCGCTCATGAGGCGCAGCTCTACTTCACTCCTCTGATGAATGATGCCGATGTGTTCCAGTGGGAGCTGCCGGGCGAGTTTCCCGCCAACATGGCGGAGACGTTGACCAACATGGCCAACGCCGGAGTTTGCACCACCAACCATTCGGTCGGGCTGGCAGAACCGGCCAACAGTTACTCCCAGACCACCGTCGTCCATGACACCCGGGGTTTTGATCATCCTGGCATGTTGCAGTGTTTCCCCGGCGGAAACGCCGGTGCGGTGGCCAATGCCATGACCTCTCAATCGGTGATGAAAAATGGTCTCACCGTTGGCGGCAGTGACGACGTGCTCCTGCCGGAGGATCGCCTCGCATTTTCCAGTACCGGTCCTCGTTTCGACGGTGCACTCAAGCCAGAAGTGATGGCCCCCGGTAGCGATACCTTCCCGCGGGATGGGGGGGTCGCTTCCGCTTTGATTTTACCCAACAGTAATGGTGCCGGAGCTGGTTCCTGTGCTTACACCTTCATCCAGGGCACCAGTTTTTCATCGCCGGTCATCGCCGGTGCGGGTGCTCTGATACACCAGTACTTTGAAGAGGGGCGTTACGCCGGGCCAAATCCCGTCACCGATCCTTCGGCGGCAATGATGCGCGGGATGTTGATCAACGGCGGACATCGTTTGACCGGAGCAAATCTCGGAGACAACACCTACCCCAATAACCACCAGGGCTGGGGAGAGCCGAACCTCAGTAACGTGCTCGATTTTGGATCCGGTCCTCGTGGGCTCTACGTCGAGGATATCGCTGCCGCCGGTGGATTTGTCAATGCCGCAAGTCCGGCACACAACTACACCGTCAATGTGACCTCGGCTGCCGAAGCCCTCAAGATCACTCTCTCCTGGACCGACGAGCCAGGCACCGTGGGTACCGGCAAGAAGTTGATCAACGATCTGCATCTGAGAGTGACCTCGCCGACCGGCGTCGTGTTCCTCGGCAACGTAATCAACGGAGTCGCGGGTGAGAGTCAGAGCGGCGGCCTTGCCGACACTCTCAATACCACCGAGAGCGTGATCCGCATCAATCCTGAAGTAGGCGCGTGGCAGATCAATGTCGATCCCTTCGAGGGGAACTTTTCCGTCAACCAGGGCTATGCGCTGGTCGTATCCGGTGCCATCACCGTGGATGCGCCCGATTGCGATGGCAATGGCATTCCCGACGAGACCGACATCGCTTCCGGAGCGACCGATTGCAACGGCAATGGCGTTCCCGATGTTTGTGAACCCGATTGCAATGGCAACAACATCGCCGATGGGTGCGATCTAGCTGCCGGCACCAGCCTCGATTGCAACGTCAATGGAACTCCCGATAGCTGTGACATCATCGCCGGAACCAGCGCTGACTGTGATGGCAATGGCGTTCCCGATGAGTGTCAACTGCTCGCTGGCGCCACCGATTGCAACGGCAACGGTCAACTCGACAGTTGCGATCTGGATCTGGGTCTTTCGACCGATTGTGATCTCAACGGAGTTCTCGATGAATGTGATCTGGTGACCGGTGGCATCGACTGCGATGCCAATAACATCCTTGACGTCTGTGACCTGGCGGCGGGAAGCGCCGATTGCAACGGCAATGGTATTCCCGATTCTTGCGACCTGCTGGCGATTCCCGGTGGTCCCATCTGGGCCAACGGTTCCGAAACGCTGGCCGGTGCGGTGACCATCGGCGCGGGAACCCATGGTGTGAATACCCTCGGTGCCACCACCGATGGGCTACCGCTCGATCCACTGGTCTGCGATCCGGGCACCTTCGGCGATGACCAGCTCTACAATGACGTCTGGTATCGTTTCACCGCCCCCGGCAACGGCGAGGTCGAGTTCTCGACCTGTAATCTGGTCGATTACGATTCACGAATCGCCATCTACCTGGGTGCCAGTGGTGCTCCGGTCAATGCCGTCGCCTGCAATGACGATGGTCTCAACTGTACAATCTTCAGTTCGCTGGTGAGCTTCCAGGCGACCGCCAACCAGCTTTACACGGTTCGTGTCGGTGGATTCAGCCCCGCCGATCGGGGGACAGGCGTCATGACGATGACCTGGCTCTCCAGCGATGCACAACCGCTCAGTACCGATGCCAACGGCAACGGGATTCCTGATGAATGTGAAGCACCGGACTGCAACAACAACGGTATTCCCGACGATCAAGATATCGCCGACGGGACCGCTGCAGATTGCGATGGCAACTCGATCCCTGACTCCTGTCAGAATGATCTCGACACCGATAGCGACGGCCTCATCGATCCCTGTGATCCGGATGATGACAACGACGGTGTGGTCGACGCGGAAGACGGAGCGCCGTTGAATCCAAATGCCTGTCGTGATGTCGATCTCGATGGCTGTGACGACTGCTCCGGTGGATTCGATAATCCGGCAGCGGATGGTGTCGATACCGACAGCGATGGCCTCTGTAATCTCGGCGATCCGGATGACGACAACGATGGTGTCCTCGATGGCGATGACAATGCGCCACTCGATCCGACTGCTTGTCGCGATGCCGATGTCGATGGCTGTGACGATTGTTCCAGTGGCGTCGATAACCCAGCAACCGACGGCGCTGATCACGATGGGGACGGCCTCTGTGATCTGGGTGATCCAGACGATGACAATGACGGCGTAGTGGACGGCCAGGACAGTGCGCCGTTCGATAACACCGTTTGTCGCGATGTCGATAACGATGGTTGCGACGATTGCAGCAGCGGTACCGACGATCCGGCCAATGATGGCCCCGACGGAAACGGCGACGGCATCTGCGATGTCCCTGGTGGTGATGCGGATGGGGATGGGGTTCCGGATGCCGAAGATAGTTCGCCATTCGATCCCAATCTCTGTCGTGATATCGATGGCGATGGTTGTGACGATTGCGCCAGCGGCACCGACAACCCCGCCGCAGATGGCACCGACACCGATGGCGATGGCCTCTGTGATCTCGGCGACCCCGATGATGACAACGACGGGGTGGTCGACCCTCAGGACAGTGCGCCGCTCAATCCGAATTTCTGCCGTGATCTCGATGCCGATGGTTGTGACGACTGCAGCAGCGGCGTCGATAGCCCCGGTAACGACGGCACCGACACCGATGGCGATGGTCTCTGTGATCTCGGCGACCCCGATGATGACAACGACGGGGTGGTCGACTCTCAGGACAGTGCGCCGCTCAATCCGAACTTCTGCCGTGACCTCGATGCCGATGGTTGTGACGATTGCTCCAGTGGTAGCGATAACCCGGCATCGGATGGAACCGACACCGATGGCGATGGTCTCTGTGATCTCGGCGATCCCGATGATGACAATGACGGGGTGGTCGACAGCCAGGACAGCGCACCGCTCGACAACACCATCTGCCGTGACGTCGATGGCGACGGTTGTGACGATTGCTCCAGTGGCAGCGATAACCCGGCATCCGATGGAACCGACACCGATGGCGATGGCCTCTGTGATCTCGGCGATCCGGATGACGACAACGATGGGGTAGAGGATGGCCAGGACAGTGCGCCACTCGATCCGAATCTGTGCCGTGATACCGACAATGATGGCTGTGACGACTGTAGCAGTGGTGTCGATGCGCCGGCCGATGACGGTACCGATACCGATGGCGACGGTCTTTGCGACATCGGCGATCCCGATGATGACAACGACGGGGTAGTCGATGGCCAGGACAGCGCGCCACTCAACCCGAATTTCTGCCGTGACGTGGATAATGACGGTTGTGACGATTGCAGCAGCGGTGTCGATGCGCCCGACAACGACGGTACCGATACCGACTCCGATGGCCTCTGTGATCTCGGCGACCCCGATGATGACAACGACGGGGTGGTCGATGGTCAGGACAGTGCGCCGCTCAATCCGAACTTCTGCCGGGATGCTGATAGTGATGGCTGCGACGACTGCAGCAGTGGCGTCGATGCGCCCGACAACGACGGCACCGATACCGATTCCGACGGTCTCTGTGATCTCGGTGATCCCGATGACGACAACGATGGGGTGGTAGACGGCGACGATGCGGCGCCACTTGATAGTTCCATCTGCAGAGATGTCGACGCCGATGGTTGTGATGATTGTAGTAGCGGAATCGACGACCCCGCCAACGACGGTACCGATACCGATTCTGATGGTCTGTGTGACCTGGGAGATCCTGACGATGATGGCGATGGAGTGCTGGATGACTGTGACATCGACAGCAATACGGGATCCGATTGCAACAGCAACGGTGTGATCGATTCCTGTGAAATTGCCGATGGCACCGCGACCGACAGTGACGGCAACGGTGTGCCCGACAGTTGTGAGGCTACCCCGTTCCGTCGTGGCGATGTCAATGGCGACGCCCTGTTCAACATCGCCGATCCAGTCTCGGCGCTGGCTTTCCTCTTCACCGGGGGGTCGATCAGCTGTGACGATGCCGCAGATTGCAACGACGATGGCACCGTCAATATCGCCGATGCGGTTTCAGCGCTTGCCGCGCTGTTCAGCGGAGCCGATCCGCCACCGGCACCGGGCCCCGACAGTTGCGGACCCGATCCGACAGACGACACTCTTGAATGCGACAGCTACAACAGCTGCTAGAACAACAATGTAGGCCCAAGCTCGGGGTCCGCGAATCGCTCGATTTGCTGCCCCGGGCACCTCTTTGACAGGCGCGTGAACGATGCGAAAGCATCGTCACGCGTTTTTCTTTCTCGTAGTTAATCCTTTGCTGGATCTTGCTGTGGTTTTGTTGCGATCAAGATGGCAGCAGTAATGACTAACCTGTCTGATCTGCCATGTCTTTAAATTGTACTATTCCAAGCTCTTGTAGCACGGCGCTTCCTAGCATCTGTGATTCCAGCCGATTTCTTGGTCTGATCTGTCGATGGCGAGCAGGACTTTCCTGCCGTGCTGACTATTTCGTTATTTTTATCGTTATTTCATTCTCTAGGAGGTGTACCCGTGGCGCCGTTGAAGTCTCTTTCCCTCATCGTCGGGTGTTTGATCGCCCTGTTCAGTGTCGTTTCTATCAGTGCCGTGGCACAAAGCCCGGTCGATAGCGATAGCTTCTTTTATCAAGGAGTTCTGCGTGTCGATGGCGAACTGCTCGAGGGTACCCTCG